>NZ_JBHRXX010000002.1:0-1079386 GCF_042648585.1 Hydrogenophaga luteola
TGATGCCGTACCCCGCAAATGCGCGGATCACCCGGGACGGGGAAGTCCCTTTCATTCGTTAGGCCTTACCTTTATCGTCATTCATAGGATTCAATGTCGTGTTCAAATCAATCTTCTCGAAGCTCACGGGCTCAAAGCCACAACCAGCCTCCACACACGCACAGCAGCAAGACCCAGCAGCTGCGGCATTGATGAGAGCGATTGAAGAAAAGCGCAAAACCGATCCACTTATTGGTGCAAAACTGGGCTCCAAGGAAATCAATCAACGCCTAATCAACGCGATGAAAAATGAGAAAGGCGTTCACGTTGAATCACTCCTATGCGCTCTGGGTGCCTTGGCAGGCTACTCCTGCCAAGCCAATTTGCGTGCCCAAGCCCTTGAGAAGGGAATGCCAGAAACAGCGGCCTTCACTGTTATTGATACGGCAGACGGAAAGAAGTACTTCTTTGGCGATCCACTAAACCAAGTACTGGCCGAGTCGCAGTACTCCGTTTGGGGCCTCGCTGCTGGTGCAGCGCAGCACAACGGTTGCTCGTCGCTTCCCGATATCTCAGAGATATTTGGCTACGTCTCAAAAACAGTGGGTGGCGCCGAATTTGGTATTCCTCGAATTCCGGAGGGGCATCAACCAGGAGATACACCAACGAATTATGTCAAAGCACTTTGGCCAAAGCTTCTCCCAACCATAAAACAGTTCTGCCAAAAACCATCCGAATGGCCAATACTGCTTGGGCTGGCAGTGCAAGAGATTTTGGATATGAGCAAAGGTGTTATAGCTCCTGATCTCGCGCTAAAAATCGTTATGGAGAGTGCAATTCCTATGTCAAAGGTTGATCTTGCAACGGCCTAAACATTCCGTCGAGTGGGACCGCCCACAAGCTGCGCTTGTGGGTTCCCTTCGCGGCTTCGCCGCTACCTCGGCCCCTCACGTCAAACGGTAATCAAAAATTCAACCTTGTATCGCTATGCACGATCCCAAGAAAATTGAGGAAGCGGTATTGGCGTTGCTGGGTGCTTTTGAATTCGAGAACGGCCGGGCTTGGAAGCGGTTCGATTTCGACGTGATGCAGTCATTGGCCGATCAAGGCCTGATTTCGGACCCGAGGGGCAAGTCCGAGTCGGTCCGTTTGACGTCTGAAGGCCTAGCCCGCGCCAAGGTCCTGGCCGACCGACTGTTCGGCACCTGAGCCCCTTCCTGGCAGCCCCGGGCTGCCTCCGACCCCCTGTGGCAAACTCGCCCGCTTCGTTTGAAACCGGGCCGCTGGCGCCCCTTGGGACATGCAGAAAATCATCGCGCAGATCGCGCAGGAGATCCGGGTTGAACCGCGGCAGGTGCTGGCCGCGGTGGAGTTGCTGGACGGGGGGGCGACGGTGCCCTTCATCGCCCGCTACCGCAAGGAAGTGACGGGTGGGCTGGACGACACGCAGTTGCGCGAGCTGGAGTACCGCCTGGGTTACCTGCGCGAGCTGGAAGACCGCCGCGCGACCGTGCTGAAGGCGATTGACGAGCAGGGCAAGCTGACCGACGCGCTGCGCGTGGCGATTGCCCAGGCGCCGACCAAGCAGGAGCTGGAAGACATCTACCTGCCGTTCAAGCTCAAGCGCCGCACCAAGGGGCAGATCGCCCGCGAGTTCGGCATCGAGCCGCTGGCCGACAAGCTGTTTGCCGACCCGACGCTGGACCCGCTGGCCGAAGCCGCGGCCTTCACCAAGCCGCCCGAGGTGCTGGACGACGGCAAGCCGGGCGCGGACTTCTCCACGCCGCAGGCGGTGCTGGACGGGGTGCGCGACATCCTGAGCGAGCGCTGGGCCGAAGACCCGGCGCTGGTGCAAAGCCTGCGCGAATGGCTGTGGACCGAGGGCCTGCTCAAGAGCACGCGCGTGGCGACCAAGGACGAGAACAACCCGGACGTCGCCAAGTTCCGCGACTACTTTGAATACGACGAGCCGATCGGCCGCGTGCCCTCGCACCGCGCGCTGGCCGTGTTCCGCGGCCGGGCGCTGGAGATTCTGGACGTGAAGCTGGTGCAGCCGGTGGAGCCGGAGCCGGGCAAACCGTCGCTGGCCGAGGGCAAGATTGCGCTGCACCTGGGCTGGAGCCACCAGGCGCGCAAGGCGGACGACCTGATCCGCAAGTGCGTGGCCTGGACCTGGCGCGTGAAGCTGAGCCTGAGCACCGAGCGCGACCTGTTCACCCGCCTGCGCGAGAGCGCCGAGGCGGTGGCGATCAAGGTGTTTGCCGACAACCTGCGCGACCTGCTGCTGGCCGCACCCGCCGGCCAGAAGGCGGTGATGGGCCTGGACCCGGGCATCCGCACCGGGGTGAAGGTGGCGGTGGTGGACGCGACCGGCAAGCTGGTGGCGACGAACACGGTGTACCCGCACGAGCCGCGCCGCGACTGGGACGGCGCGCTGCACACGCTGGCGCTGCTGTGCCGCCAGCACGGCGTGCAGCTGATCGCCATTGGCAACGGCACGGCCAGCCGCGAAACCGACAAGCTGGCCGGCGATCTGATCAAGATGCTGGCCAAGGCGGGCATCGAGGGCGTGCAGAAGGTGGTGGTGAGCGAGGCGGGCGCCTCGGTCTATTCCGCCAGCGAGTTTGCGGCGCTGGAAATGCCGGACGTGGACGTGAGTCTGCGCGGCGCGGCCTCGATTGCCCGCCGCCTGCAGGACCCGCTGGCCGAGCTGGTGAAGATCGACCCCAAATCCATCGGCGTGGGCCAGTACCAGCACGACGTGAACCAGAGCGAGCTGGCGCGCACGCTGGACGCGGTGGTGGAAGACTGCGTGAACGGCGTGGGCGTGGACCTGAACACGGCCAGCGTGCCGCTGCTCACCCGCGTGTCGGGCCTGTCGGGCTCGGTGGCCAAGGCGGTGGTGCGCTGGCGCGAAGCCAACGGCGCCTTCAGGAACCGCCAGCAGTTGCTGGACGTGACCGGCCTGGGCGCCAAGACCTTTGAACTGGCGGCGGGCTTTTTGCGCATCCGCGATGGCGACAACCCGCTGGACATGACCGGCGTGCACCCGGAAACCTATCCGGTGGTGGAGCAGATCATCGCCAAGACCGGCCAGCCGGTGGCGAACCTGATGGGCCGCGCCGACATGCTCAAGACCCTGCGGCCCGAGCTGTTCGCGAACGAGAAGTTCGGCGTGATCACGGTCAAGGACATCCTGGGCGAGCTGGAAAAGCCGGGCCGCGACCCGCGCCCGGACTTCCAGGTGGCGCGCTTCAACGAGGGCGTGGACGACATTGCCGACCTCAAGGAAGGCATGGTTCTGGAGGGAACGGTGTCCAACGTCGCGCAATTCGGCGCTTTTGTCGACTTGGGTGTGCACCAGGACGGGCTGATCCACGTCAGCCAGCTGAGCCACAAGTTCGTCAACGACGCGCGCGAAGTGGTCAAGACCGGCGACATCGTCAAGGTGAAGGTGCTGGAGGTGGACGTGGCGCGCAAGCGCATCAGCCTGACCATGAAGCTGGACGCCGCGCCGGCCCGCAAGGACGGCCCGCGCGACAACCGCTACGAGCCGGCGCGCGGTGGCCCGCGCGGCGGTGGTTATTCGGGCGGACAGGGCGGCCAGCGCCAGCCCGAAGCGGCCGGCGCCATGGCCTCGGCCTTTGCCAAGTTGCAGGGCCTGAGCAAGCGCTGATGCACCGCTGAAACCAGGCGCCGGGGAGGGCGCGCGGGCCTCAAGTCGGGGGCGGGTTGGTCGATACAGACTCAGACCGATCCACTACACCTTGGACTTCAGACCATGGAACTCGAAGCCCTGCTCAACTACCCCCGCGCTCTGCCGGCGATGCCGCGCGCCGTCTCGGACCTGCTGGCCGAGATGAACAAGGAGGACCCGAGTCCCAAGCGGGTGGGGGAGCTGATCAGCCGCGACCCGGCGCTCACCACCCGCGTGCTGCGCCTGTCCAATTCGGCGTTTTTCCGGGTCAGCCGCAAGATCGGCAGTGCCGACGAGGCGGTGTCCCTGCTGGGCATGACGCATGTGCGCTCGCTGGTCATGGCCGCGGCGCTGGGCGGCAGCTTCAAGAGCGTGCCCGGCATCGACCTCACACAGTTCTGGCGCTACAGCCTGCAGGCGGCGGACATCGCCAAGTCGCTGGCTGGCCTGCTGCACCAGAACCAGGGCAACGCCTTCACGGCGGGCCTGATCCACGCCATCGGCATCCTGGTGATGCACATCGCCATGCCCGACCGCATGCAACCCCTGGACTTCAGCACCCCGCCGCTGGACCTGAACCGCGCCGCGGCCGAACGCGCGATGCTGGGCTACACCTATGCCGAAGTGGGCGCTGGCATGGCCGAGAAGTGGCAGTTTCCGGAAGAGATGGTGTCTGCCCTGTCCAACCAGTTCACCCCGTTCGAGGGCGAGTCCTACGACCCGCTGGCCGGGTTGATCCACCTGGCGTCCTGGCGCGCGCGTGCCCAGGAACTGCAGCTGGACGACAACGGCCTGGCCGCCACTTTCCCCGACATGGTCGGCCTGACCCTGGGCCTGGACCTGGACAGCGTGCTGGGCAAGGACCCGTCCGAGTGGTCTTTCTCACAGGCGCTGGGCGCTTTCATTTCGTGACTGACCGCTGACTCAAGTCCAGGCTGGTGCCGCCGAAATCGTAGAAAACCAACGGCGGTTTTTTCAAAAAAAGGATGTCTGCCATGCAGCTCGAAAAACTCCTCAAGCAGCCCAACGCACTGCCTTCTGCTCCCAAGGTGGTCCGCAAGCTGATGGAAACCTTCGAGCAGGATGATGTGGACCTGCTCAAGGCGGCGGCCCTGATCGAGGACGACCCGGTGCTCACCGCCAAGCTGCTGAAGATGGCGAACTCGGCGTTCTTCGGCCTGCACCGCTCGGTGACCACGGCGCGCGACGCCATCAATGTGATGGGCCTCATCAAGGTGCGCGCGCTGGTGATCGGCGCGGCCCTGGGCGATGGCTTTCACGCTGTCGGCGGCATGAACCTCAACCAGTTCTGGCGCTACAGCCTCAACAGCGCCAACCTCTCGCGCTACATCGCGCTGCCGCTGCGCATGGACGAGAGCACCGCGTTCACCGCGGGCCTGATCCACTGCATCGGCGAGCTGGTGATGCACGCCGGCATGCCCGAGGCCATGATCGACCTGGACCGCAGCATTCCCATGCTCGACCTCAAGCGGGCGCGCGCCGAGCGCGGCCTGTTCGGCTACAGCTACGCCGAGGTGGGCGCCGCGCTGGCGCGCGAGTGGAAGTTTCCCAAGAAGATGATCGACTCCATCGAGCACCAGGTGGCGCCGTTCGACAACGATGTCTACGAGCCCATTGCGGGCGTGATCCACATCGCGTCGTGGCGCGCGCGGGCGGCCGAGCTGTCGCTGGGCAGCGAGGCGCTGATCAACACCTACCCCGACCCGGTGGGGCTGGTGCTGGGCATCGACCCGGACATCGTGATCGGCGAGGAGATTCCCTCGCTGACACGCGAGGAAGCTGTCGCGCACGGCGACTGAGGCCGCGCGCACTGCCTCAGTGCCTCAGCTCTTGAGGCGCAGCATCATGGTCACCGCACTGGCGATGGCCTGTTCGATGGTGAGCTGGTCGGCAAAGTCCTTGCCGTGCTGCAGCGCGCCGAGCCACTTCTTCTCCTGAAGCGACTGGATCCACGACGGGTGCTGCGTGGCCGTGACCACGATGCGCCGCAGGTTCTCGCGGTCGGCCTCGGACACCTGACCGGGACCGAACACCGCGCGCCAGTTGCCCAGTTCGGTGTTGACGCCCTGTTCGGTGAGCGAAGGCACGCCGTAGAGTGTGCGGCGCGAGGAAATCGCCAGTGGCGTGAGCGCCTTGCTCTCAATGTCGGCCTGGAACTCGCTGTAGCTGGAGATCGCCACCTGGGCCTCGCCCTTGTCCAGCAGCGCCACCGCCTCGCGGCCGCTGGCGGTGGGCAGGTACTTCAGCTTGGTCACGTCCAGCCGCAGCTGGCGCGCGATCATGCCCGCGAGCATGTGGTCGACACCGCCGGCCGAACCGCCGGTGAAGGCCACCTTGCCGAGGTCCTTGCGCATCGCCTCCACCATCGCGGCCATGGTGGCGGGCTGCGCACCAGTCTTGGCCACCAGCACCATGTAGTCGTTGGTGAGCCGGGCCACCGGGCTGACCTGGGCCAGCGTCACCTCGGGGCGGCCGACCGCGATCGCGCCCAGCATGACCATGCCACCGACCAGCAGGGCGCCGGGGTCGCTGTTGTAGCGGGCCACGAAGTCGGCCAGGCCGATGGTGCCGCCCTTGCCGCCCTTGTTCTCGTAGCTGATCTTGCCGGCCAGGCCGGCGGCCTGAATGGAGGCGCCGAGTGCGCGGCCGGTCTGGTCCCAGCCGCCGCCCTCGCCACCAGGGATGTAGATGCGCATGGACGCCAGCGGCTTGGGTGCCGCGCCCGCGGGTGCCTGCGCGCGCAGCACCGGGTGGAAAGCGGCGGCGCTGGCCGCCCCGGCAAGCAAGAGCTGTCGTCGATGCATGCGCGTGTCTCCTCGGGTTTCGGTTCCAATCGGCATTTCAGTTCCCTCGTCTGTCACTCTGCTGTCAACGGCGTCCGGGTTAACCCGGTGCCGCCCAAACCTGTGTCCACACCCTCATTGCGCTTCTACGCCGGGCCCGCGGCATTGCGCCACCTGCGTGAGCAGGGCCTGCGCCCGCAGGGCATCGGCGCCATTCCCGCCGCGGCGGGCGGCCCCAAGGGGCTGATCCTCGGTCCGCTGGACCGCTTCATTTTCGGCCAGTGGCTGCCGCGCAGCGCGCAGCCTGTCGACCTGGTGGGCGCGTCCATCGGCGCGTGGCGCATGGCCACCGCCTGCCTGGACGACCCCGCGGCGGCGCTGCTGGCGTTGCAGCGCGTCTACATCGCCCAGCACTTCGAGCTGCCGCCTGGAAAGAAGCGCGCCACGCCCGACCAGATCAGCGGGCAGTTCGCGAACAACTTACAGCGCTTCTATGGCGGCCGTGTGAACGAGGTGCTGGCGCACCCGCGCTACCGCCTGCACATCGTGGCTTCGCGCGGGCGTCATGTGCTCGCGCGCGACGGCGCCCTGCGCACGCCGCTGGGCTACCTGGGCGCCTTCGTCAGCAACGCGGTGGGCCGCAAGGCGCTGGGCGCCTGGCTGGAGCGGGTGGTGTTCTCCTCGGCGCCATCGGGCCACGCGGTCGAGCTGCCGTTTGCCACCCACGACTTCCGCACCCGGCAGATCGCCCTCAGCGCCGAGAACTTCATGCCCGCGCTGCAGGCCAGCTGCTCCATTCCGTTCGTGCTGCGGCCGGTGCAGCACATTCCGGGCGCGCCAGCCGGTGCCTACTGGGACGGCGGCATCACCGACTACCACCTGCACCTGCACTACCGCACGCCCGATGCGTCGCCCATCGTGCTCTACCCGCACTTCCAGAAGGCGGTGGTGCCGGGCTGGCTGGACAAGGCCTGGAAGCGCCGCCATGTGTCCAGCCACGCGCTGGACCGCATGCTGGTGATCGCGCCGGACCCCGACTGGGTACGCACCCTGCCCGAGGGCAAGCTGCCCGACCGCAACGACTTCACGCGCTACGGCCAGGATCTGGCGGGCCGCATGAAGGTGTGGAACGGTGCGACGGCGGCGGCCGAACGGCTGGCCGACGAGTTCGCACGGTGGCTGGAGCGGCCCGACCTCTCGCGTATCGAAGCGCTCTGAAGCGCCGCGCTCAGCCCGCCGGCAGCAGCCGAAGGTGGCGGCCGTACTTGTCGGCCAGGTGCTTCTCGGCGTGTTCGAGCATGAAGTAGCGGAAGGCCTCGGCCGAGGGTGAGAGCAGTTTGGAGAGCGTGTGCACCACGTTCCAGGCGCGCACGATGGGCGTGCCCTCGACGTCGAGGATGGCGATCAGGCCGTGTTCGAGTTCGAGCCCGAGGGTGTGCAGCGAGAGGAAGCTGATGCCCATGCCGGCCATCACCGCCTGCTTGATGGTCTCGTTGCTGCCCATCTCCATCACCACGCGCGGTTCCATGCGCGACTTCTCCAGGAACTTCTCCATCGCCGCCCGCGTGCCCGAACCCCGCTCGCGCAGGATGAAGCCGTAGGGCTGCAGGCTCTCCACCGTGGGGTGGCCGATCTTGAGCAGCGGGTGGTCCACCGGCGCCACGAAGACGTGCGGGTGGGCCGCGAAGGGCTCGACGCGGGTGGCCAGTTCGCGGGGCGGGCGGCCCATGATGGCGATGTCCACCTCGTTGCCCTGCAGCATCTTCACCAGCTGCTCGCGGTTGCCCACCTCCAGCCGGATTTCCACGCCCGGGTGCTCGTGCTGGAACTGGCCCAGCAGCGGCGGCAGGAAGTATTTGGCGGTGCTGACCATGCCGATGGTCAGCTGCCCGGCCTCCACCTGCTTGAGGCGCGCGGCCGTGTCCTCGGCGTCCTTGAGCGTGGCCAGCACCTTGCGTGCGTAGACCAGCATGTACTCGCCGGCCGTGGTCAGCGCCACCTGGCGTCCCGAGCGCTCGAACAGCGGCAGGCCGACGTGGCCCTCCAGCTCCTTGATCTGCATGGTGACGGCGGGCGGCGTGAGGTGCAGGGCCTCGGCCGCGCGCGCGAAGCTGAGGTGGCGGGCCACCTCGTTGAACACCCGCAGCTGCCGGAAGGTGGCGTTCTTCATTAAGTGATCACTTAAGTGAAAGTCAACGATATGTGAATTTACCTTATTTGATGTGCGCCCTACAGTCCCTTCACCTCCTCGTATCCCATTGCATGAAAAGGTGAACGGACATGCTCAAGGCCCTGATCTTTGACGTTGACGGCACGCTGGCCGACACCGAAGGCCTGCACCTGGAGGCGTTCAACCACGCCTTCCGCCAGGAAGGGCTGGACTGGCGCTGGGGGGTGGACGAGTACATCCGCCTGCTGGACATCTCCGGCGGGCGCGAACGGCTGATGCACTACTGGCACAGCGTGAACCCCGACCACAAGGAGGTGGTGGCGGGTGCGGTGAAGGACCTGGTGGCCCGGCTGCACGAGACCAAGACCGCGTACTACGAGAACGCGGTGAACCAGGGGGCCGTGAACCTGCGGCCCGGTGTGCTGGCGCTGATGAGCGAGGCGCGCGCCCAGGGTCTGCAGCTGGCCATTGCCACCACCACCTCGCCGGTGAACATCGCGGCCTTGCTGCGCACCGCCATCGGCCCCGATTGGCGCGGGCACTTCCTGGCCGTCGGCGATGCCAGCAACGCGCCCATCAAGAAGCCGCACCCGCAGGTCTACATGAAGGTGCTGGCCGACCTGGGCTTCCGAGCCGCCGACTGCGTGGCCTTCGAGGACTCGTCCAACGGCTTGCGCGCCGCTGCGGCCGCGGGCCTGAAGACGGTGATCACGCCCAACCGATTCACCGCCCACCACGACTTCAAGGGCGCGCTGCGCACCGTGGCCGATCTGACCCAGGTCAGCGTGCCGCGGCTGCGCGAGTGGCATGCCCAGTGACTTTGCTTCTTGCCACCGACCAACCGCCCACCATGTCCGCCATCCGCATCGCCCCCTCCATCCTCTCGGCCGACTTCGCCCGCCTGGGCGAGGAGGTGCGCACCATCGAAGCCGCCGGCGCCGACCTGGTGCACTTCGACGTGATGGACAACCACTACGTGCCCAACCTCACCATCGGGCCACTGGTCTGCGAGGCGATCCGTCCGCACGTGACCATCGGCATCGACGTGCACCTGATGGTCGAGCCGGTGGATGCGCTGATCCCGCTGTTCGCCAAGGCGGGCGCCAACCTGATCAGCTTCCACCCCGAGGCCAGCCGCCACGTGGACCGCACGCTGCAGCTGATCCGCGACCACGGCTGCAAGGCCGGCCTGGTGTTCAACCCGGCCACGCCGCTGGCGCTGATGGACCACGTCATGGACAAGCTGGACCTGGTGCTGCTGATGAGCGTGAACCCCGGCTTCGGCGGCCAGAAGTTCATCCCGTCCACGCTGGACAAGCTGCGCGACGCGCGCCGTCGCATCGATGCGGTGAAGGCGGAGACCGGTCGCGACATCTGGCTTGAAGTGGACGGCGGCGTGAAGGTGGACAACATCGCCGAGATCGTCGCGGCCGGGGCCGACACCCTGGTGGCTGGCAGCGCCGTGTTCGGCGCGCCCGACAACGACGGCGGCTACCGCACTGTCATGAAGCAGCTCAAACAGAACGCCGCGAAAGCCCTGAATTCCTGAAACCCGAAAGCACCACGATGACCACGCGCCGCCGCTTCACGCTCACGCAATACCTGATCGAACAACGCCGCCGCTTCCCCAGCGCCAGTGGCGACTTCAATGCACTGCTGCTGGACGTGGCGCTGGCCTGCAAGGCCATCGCGCGTTCGGTCGCCTTTGGTGAACTGGGCGCCGTGCTCGGCAACCCGGCGGTGGATGTCGCCACCGGCGTCAACGTGCAGGGCGAGGAGCAGAAGCGCCTGGACGTGATCAGCAACGCCTACTTCACCGAGATGACGGAGTGGGGCGGCCACCTCGCGGGCATGGCGTCCGAAGAGATGGACGAGCCCTACCAGATTCCGGCGGCGCAGCAGCGCGGCAAATACCTGATGGTGTTCGACCCGCTCGACGGCTCCAGCAACATCGACGTGAACGTGACCGTGGGCTCTATCTTCTCCATCCTGCGCGCGCCGCAGGACGTGATCGACTCCGGCCGCGACGTGGTGGAGGCCGACTTCCTGCAGCCGGGCACCCAGCAGCTGGCCGCGGGCTACGCGCTCTACGGCCCCACCACCATGCTGGTGCTCACGGTGGGCAACGGCGTGGCCGGATTCACGCTGGACCCGAACCTGGGCCAGTTCATGCTGACCCACCCCAACCTCAAGGTGCCCGAGGACACGCAGGAGTTCGCCATCAACGCGTCCAACAGCCGCTTCTGGGAGGCGCCCGTGAAGCGCTATGTGGACGAGTGTCTGGCCGGCAAGACCGGCCCCCGCGGCAAGGACTTCAACATGCGCTGGATCGCGTCCATGGTGGCCGAGGCCCACCGCATCCTGATGCGCGGTGGCGTGTTCATGTACCCGCGCGACACCAAGGACACCAGCAAGCCCGGCCGCCTGCGCCTGCTGTACGAGGCCAACCCCATCGCCATGATCATGGAACAGGCCGGTGGTCGTGCCAGCACCGGCCGCGAGCCCATGCTCACCGTCCAGCCCACCGCGCTGCACCAGCGCATCGGCCTGGTATTCGGCAGCAAGAACGAGGTCGAGCGCATCGAGCGCTACCACCGCGAACCGGTCGCCTACAAGGACGACAACCCGCTGTTCGCTGAGCGAAGCCTCTTCCGCGCCTGAGCCCGCACCGCATTTTTCATCTCGGAGACAAGCCATGTCAGAACGACACCCCATCATCGCGATCACGGGTTCCAGCGGCGCGGGCACTTCCACGGTGACGCGCACCTTCCAGAACATCTTCCGCCGGGAGGAGCTGCAGGCCGCCGTCATCGAGGGCGACAGCTTCCACCGCTACGACCGCAAGGCCATGAAGGTCCGCATGGCCGACGAAGAGGCCAAGGGCAACCAGCACTTCAGCCACTTCGGTGCCGAGGGCAACCTGTTCGAGGAGATCGAAGGCCTGTTCCGCCAGTACGCCACCGACGGCACCGGCAAGTGCCGCAAGTACCTGCACAACGCAGAAGAAGCCGCGCCCTATAAACAGGAGCCGGGCACCTTCACGCCCTGGGAAGAGATCCCGGCCGATACCGACCTGCTGTTCTACGAGGGCCTGCACGGCGCGGTGAAGACCGACACCGTGGACATCGCGCGCTACCCCGACCTGCTGATCGGCGTGGTGCCCTCGATCAACCTGGAGTGGACGCAGAAGCTGATCCGCGACAAGACCCAGCGCGGCTACAGCCAGGAGGCGGTGGTGGACACCATCCTGCGCCGCATGCCCGACTACGTGAACTACATCGTTCCGCAGTTCGGCCTGACGCACGTGAACTTCCAGCGCGTGCCGGTGGTGGACACCAGCAACCCCTTCATCGCGCGCGACATTCCGAGCGCCGACGAGAGCATGGTGGTGATCCGCTTCGCCAAGCCCAAGGGCATCGACTTCCAGTACCTGCTGTCGATGATCAATGGCTCCTGGATGAGCCGTGCCAACACCATCGTCGTGCCCGGCGGCAAGATGGAGATCGCGATGCAGCTCATCTTCACGCCCTTCATCTGGCGGATGATGGAACGGAAAAAACGGGCTCTTGGTCTGGGTTGAAAGGAACAAGGAGACACACCATGAACAACCCGACCCCCGAACTCGCCCGCCAGATGGCCAACGCCATCCGCATGCTCGCCGTCGACGCGGTGGAGAAGGCCAAGAGCGGCCACCCCGGCGCGCCCATGGGCATGGCCGACATCGCCGAGGTGCTGTGGAACCGGCACCTCAAGCACAACCCAGCCAACCCGCACTGGCCCGACCGCGACCGCTTCGTGCTGTCCAACGGCCACGGATCGATGCTGATCTATGCGCTGCTGCACCTCACGGGCTACGACCTGCCGATGGAGGAACTGAAGGCGTTCCGCCAGCTGCACAGCAAGACCGCAGGCCACCCCGAGGTGGGCATCACCCCCGGCGTGGAAACGACGACCGGCCCGCTGGGCCAGGGCATCAGCAACGCGGTGGGCATGGCGCTGGCCGAGAAGCTGCTGGCGCAGGAGTTCAACCGCCCGGGCCACGCCATCGTCGACCACTTCACCCATGTGTTCCTGGGCGACGGCTGCATGATGGAAGGCATCAGCCACGAGGCCTGTGCGCTGGCGGGCACGCTCCGCCTCTCGAAGCTGCTGGCGTTCTACGACGACAACGGCATCTCGATCGACGGCCACGTCGAAGGCTGGTTCACCGACGACACGCCCCAGCGCTTCGAGGCCTACGGCTGGCACGTGATTCCGAACGTGGACGGCCACGACCCGGCCGCCATCGAAGCCGCGCTGGTGGCGGCGAAAGCGCAGGGCGCGCGCGCCGATGGCAAGCCCACGCTGATCTGCTGCAAGACCGTGATCGGCATGGGCTCGCCCAACAAGGCCGGCACGCACGACGTGCACGGCGCGGCCCTCGGCGCGGCCGAGGTGCAGGCCACGCGCGAGGCGCTGGGCTGGACGGCGGCTCCGTTCGAGATCCCGACCGACATCGCCGCGGCCTGGGACGCCCGCGAGCGCGGCGCGCAGACCGAGCGCGCATGGCGCCAGCGCTTCGAGGCCTACCGCACCGACTTCCCCACCGAGGCGGCCGAGTTCGAGCGCCGCATGGCGGGCGACCTGCCAGCCGACTTCGAGGCCCGCCTGCCCGCGCTGTTCGAGTCCATCAGCGCCAAGGCCGATCCAGTGGCCACCCGCAAGGCCAGCCAGAACGCGCTGGACGCACTGGCGCCGCTGCTGCCCGAGTTCTTTGGCGGCAGCGCCGACCTGACCGGCTCCAACCTCACCAACTTCAAGGGCTGCGTGAAGGCCGGCCGCGATATCTGGGGCAACCACCTGAGCTATGGCGTGCGCGAATTCGGCATGGCCGCCATCATGAACGGCATCGCCCTGCACGGGGGCTACATCCCCTACGGCGGCACCTTCCTCACCTTCAGCGACTACAGCCGCAACGCCATCCGCATGGCCGCGCTGATGAAGCAACGCGTGGTGCATGTGTTCACGCACGACTCCATTGGCCTGGGTGAAGACGGGCCGACCCACCAGTCGGTCGAGCACGTGCCCAGCCTGCGCCTCATCCCGGGCCTGGACGTGTGGCGACCGGCCGACGGGCTGGAAACCGCCGTGGCCTGGGCCTGCGCCATCGAGCGCCGCGACGGGCCGAGCGCGTTGTGCCTCTCGCGCCAGAACCTGCCGCGCGCGACGGCGCATATCCTCGCCGGCGACATCCGCAAGGGCGGCTACATCCTGTCGGAGATGGAGCACCCACAAGCGGTGATCGTGGCCACGGGTTCCGAAATCGAGATCGCGCTGGCGGCCCAGAAGGCCCTGGTCGCCGACGGCGTGCGCACCCGCGTGGTGTCCATGCCCAGCACCAGCGTGTTCGACCGCCAGCCCGAGGCCTACCAGGACAAGGTGCTGCCGCTGTCGCTGCCCACGGTCGCGGTGGAGGCCGCGCACCCCGACTTCTGGCGCAAGTACGTGGGCCGCACCGGCATGGTGGTGGGCATCGCCAGCTTCGGCGAGTCGGCGCCTGCCAAGGACTTGTACGTGCACTTTGGCATCACCGCCGAGCGCGTGGCCGACGCCGTGCGCACCCTGGTGCACCGCGCTTCGCACCGCCGCGAGGAGTCTCTGCCCGATCACATCGTGGTGGGGACCCACTGATGGATGCCCGTCCCTTTGACCTGGTGCTGTTCGACCTGGACGGCACCCTGGTGGAGACCGCCCCGGAGATCGCCGACGCGGTCAACGACACCCTGACCGCGCTGGGCCATGCGCCAGTGCCGCAGCAGCAGGTGGACGACTGGATTGGACATGGCACGCGCGAGCTGTTGATCAAGGCCCTCGCGCAGGCCTTGGGCATCGCGCCGGCCGAGGTGCGTGCGTCCGATGCCTTCGGCCCTATCGAGGCCCAGTTCGGCCGGCACTACCAGGCGCGCTGTGGCACGCGCAGTCACCTTTATCCGAAGGTGCGCGAGAGCCTGGAGGCGCTGCGTGCGGCCGGTGTGAAGCTGGCGGTGGTGACCAACAAGGAAGGGCGCTACACGCAGACCGTGCTGGAGGTGCACGGCCTCACGCCGCTGTTTGATCGCGTCATCAGCGGCGACACGCTGCCCGTGAAGAAGCCGGACCCGGCCGCCATCGACGACTGTCTGCAGCGCTTCGGCGTGGCGCGCGAGCGGGCCCTGTTCGTGGGCGATTCGTCCATCGACGTGGCCACCGCGCGCAACGGCGGCATCGCTGTCTGGGCACTGCCCTATGGCTACAACATGGGCGAACCGATCGAGGCCTGCGGCCCCGACCGCGTGATCCCCGACCTTTCGGCGTTGACCACCAGCCTGCGCGCGAATGCCGCGCCGGTCTGAACGCCTCTTTCTTTTCTTTCCCTGGAGACACGAGTCATGACCATTCGATTGGGTATCAACGGGTTCGGCCGCATCGGCCGCATGGTGTTCCGCGCCGTCGCGCAGGAGGCCGAGTTCAAGGACATCGAGGTCGTCGCCATCAACGACCTGCTGGAACCCGAGTACCTGGCCTACCTGCTGCAGCACGACTCGGTGCACGGCCGCTTCAAGGGCACTGTGGCCGTGGACGGGAATCACCTCGTGGTCAACGGCAGGAAGGTCCGCCTGACGGCCGAGAAGGACCCGGCGAACCTGAAGTGGAACGAGGTGGGCGCCGATGTGGTGGTCGAATCCACCGGCTTTTTCCTCACCAAAGACAGCTGTCAGAAGCACCTGGACGCGGGCGCGAAAAAGGTGGTGCAGTCGGCGCCGTCCAAGGACGACACGCCCATGTTCGTGTTCGGCGTGAACCACACCAAGTACGCGGGTGAAGCCATCGTCTCCGCAGCGTCCTGCACCACCAACTGCCTGGCCCCGGTGGCCAAGGTGCTCAACGACCGCTTCGGCATCCAGCGCGGCCTGATGACCACGGTGCACGCGGCCACTGCCACGCAGAAGACCGTGGACGGCCCGTCGAGCAAGGACTGGCGCGGCGGTCGCGGCATTCTGGAAAACATCATCCCCAGCTCGACCGGTGCCGCCAAAGCGGTGGGCGTGGTGCTGCCCGAGCTGAACAAGAAGCTCACCGGCATGGCCTTCCGCGTGCCGACCTCGGACGTGTCGGTGGTGGACCTGACGGTGGAGCTGAACACCGAGGCGAGCTACGACGACATCTGCGCGGCCATGAAGGCAGCGTCAGAAGGTGAACTCAATGGTGTGCTGGGCTACACCACCGCCAAGGTGGTCTCCACCGACTTCCGCGGTTGTTCCATGCCCTCGATCTTCGACGCCGACGCCGGCATCGCGCTGGACAAGAGCTTCGTGAAGGTCGTGAGCTGGTACGACAACGAGTACGGCTACACCTGCAACATGATGCGCTTCGTCCAGCACGTCGGCGCGAACTGAGGAGGGCTTGATGAAGTTCCTCCGTTTCAGCGATGTGTGCGCCAGCGGCTTTGCGCGCGGCAAACGCGTCTTCATTCGAGCCGATCTCAATGTTCCGCAAAACGATGCGGGTGAGATCACCGAAGACACGCGCATCCGCGCCAGCATCCCCGCCATCCAGATGGCGCTGGACGCCGGTGCGGCCGTGATGGTCACTTCCCACCTGGGCCGCCCTACCGAGGGTGACTTCAAACCGGAGGACTCGCTTTCGCCCGTGGCTCGGCGCCTATCCGACCTGCTCGGCACCGAGGTTCGTCTGCAGGCCAACTGGGTCGATGGCGGCTTCGATATCCAGCCCGGCGAGGTCGTGCTGCTGGAGAACTGCCGCCTGAACGTGGGCGAGAAGAAGAACAAGCCCGAGCTGGCCGCCAAGCTGGGCAAGCTCTGCGACATCTTCGTGCACGACGCCTTCGGCACCGCGCACCGCGCCGAAGGCACGACCTACGGCATCGCCGAGACCGCACCCATCGCCTGCGCCGGCCCGCTGCTGGCGGCCGAGATGGACGCCATCGGCAAGGCCCTGGCGAACCCGAAGCGCCCGCTGGTGGCCATCGTCGCTGGCAGCAAGGTCAGCACCAAGCTCACGATCCTGCAGGCCCTGGCCAAGAACGTCGACGGCCTGATCGTCGGTGGCGGCATCGCCAACACCTTCATGCTCGCTGCGGGCCTGAAGATCGGCAAGAGCCTGGCCGAACCCGATCTGCTGGGCGAAGCCACGGCGGTGATCGCCGCCATGAAGGCGCGCGGCGCCGAGGTGCCGATCCCCGAAGACGTGGTCTGCGCCAAGGCCTTCGCGGCCGACGCCGACGCCACCGTCAAGGCCGCCACCGATGTGGCCGACGACGACCTGATCCTGGACATCGGCCCCAAGACCGCGGCCAAGCTGGCACAGAAGCTCAAGCAGGCCGGCACCATCGTCTGGAACGGCCCGGTGGGCGTGTTCGAGTTCGCGGCCTTCGAGAACGGCACCAAGGTGATCGCGCAGGCCATCGCCGAGTCCAGCGCCTTCAGCATCGCCGGTGGTGGCGACACGCTGGCCGCGATTGCCAAGTACGGCATCGAGAAGGACGTGGGCTACATCTCCACCGGCGGCGGCGCTTTCCTCGAAGTGCTGGAAGGCAAGACGCTGCCGGCGTTTGAGGTGCTGGCGCGCCGCGCCGAACCCTGACCTGATTTTTCATTTCAACGGAGACAACTTCATGGCCCTGATTTCCCTTCGCCAGCTGCTCGACCACGCCGCTGAAAACAGCTACGGCCTGCCGGCTTTCAACGTCAACAACATGGAGCAGGTGCAGGCCATCATGCAGGCCGCAGACAAGGTCAACAGCCCGGTGATTCTGCAGGGCTCGGCGGGCGCGCGCTCCTACGCGGGCGAGCCCTTCCTGCGGCACCTGATCGCCGCCGCGATCGAGATGTACCCGCACATCCCGGTGTGTATGCACCAGGACCACGGCGCCACGCCCGGCGTGTGCTTGCGCTCCATCCAGTCGGGCTTCAGCTCGGTCATGATGGACGGCAGCCTGTTGGCCGATGGCAAGACGCCGTCGAGCTACGAATACAACGTCAACACCACCAAACAAGTCGTGGACCTGGCCCACGCGTGCGGCGTGTCGGTCGAAGGTGAGCTGGGCTGCCTGGGTTCGCTGGAAACCGGCAAGGCCGGCGAAGAAGATGGGCACGGCGCAGAAGGCGAGATGGACCACTCCATGCTGCTGACCGACCCCGATGAAGCCGCCGACTTCGTGAGCAAGACCCAGGTGGACGCGCTGGCGATTGCCATCGGCACCAGCCACGGCGCCTACAAGTTCACCAGCAAACCCAGCGGCAAGGTGCTGCGCATCGACCGCGTGAAAGAGATCCACCAGCGCATCCCCAACGTGCACCTGGTGATGCACGGATCGTCCAGCGTGCCCGAAGACTGGCTGGCGATCATCAACCAGTACGGTGGCGACATGGGCCAGACCTACGGCGTGCCGGTGGAAGAGATCGTCGAAGGCATCCGCAACGGCGTGCGCAAGGTCAACATCGACACCGACCTGCGCATGGCCAGCACCGGCGCCATCCGCAAGCACCTGGCCGAGGACCGCAAGAACTTCGACCCGCGCAAGTTCTACAAGGAAGCCACTAAGGCGATGCAGGCGATCTGCGCGGCGCGCTACGAGGCGTTTGGGGCCGCGGGCATGGCGTCGAAGATCACCAAGGTGCACAGCCTGGAAGCGATGCAGAAGCGCTACGACAAGGGCGAGCTGGCCGCGCAGGTGGCATGAACAGCCCGGGCAATGCGAGCTGCCCGCGGGACATCGGGTGGCGCAGCCCTTGCGTTAGATTGCGGGGATGAACCGACCCCTGCACGCCGACCCCTCCGTCATCGATTCGCGCCAGGCCGCCTGGCGGCTGCTGGTGGCCCTGGGCCTGGTGGTGCTGGGCAACAGCAGCATGTACGTGGTGTCGGTGGTGCTGCCCACGGTGCAGACCGAGTTCGGCATCGATCGCGCCAGCGCCTCGCTGCCTTACACCTTCATGATGGTGTGCCTCGGCATCGGTGGCATCTGGACCGGCCGCATGGCCGACCGGCACGGCCTGATGAAGGTGCTGTGGGTGGGGGCGCTGGCTGTGGCGGGCGGCTTTCTCTGGGCCTCGCAATCCGGCAGCATCTGGACCTTCGGCCTTGCGCACGGCCTGCTCGGCCTGCTCGGTGGCGCCTCCACTTTCGCCCCGCTGCTGGCCGACACCTCGCAGTGGTGGAACCGGCGCCGCGGCATCGCGGTGGCGATCTGCGCCAGCGGCAACTACATCGCCGGCGCGCTCTGGCCGCCGCTGGTGCAGCACGGCATCGAGACCATCGGCTGGCGCCCCACCTACACGATCATGGGCCTGGTCTGTGGTCTGGGCATGCTGGCGCTGTCGGGCCTGATGCGGCAGCGGCCACCGCTGGCGCCGCCGCAAGCTGTGGTGACGGCGGGCGCTGCGCCAGCCGCAGACCGCAGCCGGCCTTTCGGTCTCAGCCCGTCGAGCGCCCAGTGGCTGCTGTGTGTGGCGGGCGTGGGCTGCTGCGTGGCGATGTCGATGCCGCAGGTGCACATCGTGGCCTACTGCACCGACCTGGGCTATGGCGCGGCGCGCGGGGCCGAGATGCTCTCGCTCATGCTGGCCAGCGGCATCGTCAGCCGGCTGGTCTCGGGCTTCATCTGCGACCGCATCGGCGGCATCCGCACCCTGCTGCTGGGCTCGGCGCTGCAGGGCGTGGCGCTGCTGCTGTTCCTGCCCTTCGACGGCATGGTGCCGCTGTACGTGATCTCGGCCCTGTTCGGGCTGTTCCAGGGCGGCATCGTGCCGTCCTACGCCATCATCGTGCGCGAGCACTTCGCGCTGCAGGAGGTGGGCGCGCGGGTCGGCGCGGTGATCATGGCCACGCTGATCGGCATGGCCCTGGGCGGCTGGCTCTCGGGCTGGATCTTCGACCTGACCGGAAGCTACGACGCCGCCTTCATCAACGGCATCGCCTGGAACCTGCTGAACCTGGCGATTGCCGGCTGGCTGTACCGGCGGGTGCGCGCGAACAAGGCCGTCGCCGCAACTTGAAGTGCCTTGTTCGAGGATGCGGTGGAACCGGCTCCGCCGGGCCACACGCATCGCCCCCTGGGGGGTGACGCCGCAGGCGGCGCGGGGGGGGGACTCGAATTCAGCGCCGGGCCGCCCCAAGCTGAATTCGCGCCCCCTCGGGGGGCAGCGACCCGCGCAGCGGCGGAGCGTGGGGGCGAACTACTTACTGCTGACGTACTCAGCGACGGCCGCCATCTCCAGCTCCGTCATCTTCTCCACCACCGCGTGCATCACCGCGTTGTCGTTGGTGCGCTCGCGCTTGTTGAATGACTTGAGCTGGGTGTGGATGTAGCCCGGGATCTGGCCCGCCAGTCGGGGCAGGTTGGCCGCGCCCTCGGCGTTGGTGCCGTGACAGCTCACGCAGGCTGGCACGCCGCTGAACTTGTTGCCGTTGTGGAAGATGTAGCGGCCCATGGCGGCGAGCTGCGGGTCTTTGGCTTCTTCGCGCGGGAGCACGAACTTCTCGTAGTACTTGCCCAGTGCCAGCATCTCGTCCGGTGTGAGCTTGCTGACCATCTCCACCATGGCCGTGCTCTTGCGCGCGCCGCTCTTGAAAGCGGTGAGCTGCTTGGTGATGTATTCGGCGTGCTGGCCCGCCAGCCGCGGAAACACCTCGCTGGTCGACTCGCCCTGCGCGCCGTGGCACAGGAAGCAGGAACCGCCCGCGATCTTTTTGGCCCGCGCCTCGTCGGCCTGGGCGAAGGCACCCGCCGAGAAAGAGAGCGCCACTGCCAACGCGAAGGTCGTGCGCGTGATGTTCAGAAAAGAGGAACGAGCGTTCATGTCCGGACGGGTTGAAGGGGTCGGTGCATGCCGCCAGCGGCAGCCGCGGAACCGGCTTCGCCGGGCCGCTGGCTGCGCCCCCCTGGCAGGGGGGTGACGCCGAAGGCGGCGCGGGGGGTCAGGCCAATGTATCCGCCCAGATGTTGCGTGCCCAGGCGTGGGCGTAGCGGCCTTCCAGCTCGCTCGCGGCTGTCGACACGCCGCCCGAGCCCGGCACGGTCAGCATGGTCTTCTTCTCGGCGTCGTAGCGGTGCACGCTGGCCACGTGCACCACGTCCTCGTCGGTCACGAAGCTGTAGCAGGTGTTGGCGTAGATCGGCAGCTGCGGCGGTTCCTTGCCCTGCAGCAGCGACACCACGGCCGCGGCGCAGGTCTTGCCGTGCTGGTTGGCCATGTGGCCCGACTTGGGCATGCCCGGGGCGATCTGGATCGCGTCGCCCAGCACGTGGATGTTCTTCTTCGCCTTCGACTCGAAGGTCAGGAAGTCCACCTCGCACCAGCGGTTGTTGGCGGTGGCCAGGCCGGTGCGCACGGCGATGTCGCCGGCGCGCATGTTGGGCACCACGTTGGCCACCGCGGCCTTGAAGTCGTCGTTGAACTCGAACTTCAGGGTGTTGGTGGACGCGTCGACCTCGACCACCTTGTGCTTGGGGCGGTACTCGATGATGCCCTTGTAGTGCTCGTCCCAGGCCTTCATGAACAGGCCCTTCTTGGACTGGATGTCGTCGTTGGCGTCGAAGATCACGACCTTGCTCTTGGGCTTGGCCTTCTTGAAGTAGTTGGCCACCATGCAGGCGCGCTCGTAGGGCCCGGGCGGGCAGCGGTACGGAGCGAGCGGGATCGACAGCGCGTACACGCCGCCGTCGGGCATGGCCTCGAGCTGCTTGCGCAGCGCCACCGTCTGCGGGCCGGCCTTCCAGGCGTGCAGCACCTTGTCCTGCGCACCGGGCTTGGTCATGCCGGCCACCGTGTCCCACATGAAGTCAATGCCGGGCGAGAGGATCAGGCGGTCGTAGGGCAGCTCGCCACCGGCGGCCAGCTTCACCACGCGCTTCTCGGTGTCGATGCTGTTGACCATGTCGCGCACGATCTTCACGCCGTGGCGCTTTTCCAGGTTGTCGTAGGGCGTGGTGACATCGGCGATGGTCTTGCTGCCCTGGATCACCAGGTTGGAGATGGGGCAGGAGACGAAGGCTGCGTTGGGCTCGACCAGGGTCACCTGGATGCCGTAGTCCGAGAACATGCGCACGTACTTGGCGGCGGTGGCGCCGCCGTAGCCGCCACCGACCACCACCACCTTGGGTCCGTAGCCGCCGCCCGAGGCGCAGCCGGCGAGACCACCAATGCCCGCAAGGACCGAACCGGCGCCCAGGGTCTGAACAAATTGACGACGTTGCATGGTGGGCTCCTTATTTCTTCTGGGCGGCGAAGTAGGCGGCGATGTCCTTGAGCTGCGCGTCGGAGTAGCCCTTGGACAGCTGGTGCATGATGGTCGCGGGCTTGCGGCCGCTCTTGAAGTCCATCAGCTTCTGGTAGAGCTCGTCCTTGTCCTTGCCCGCCAGCGGTTCGTTGCCCTGCAGCGCGCGGCCCTCGGTGCCATGGCAGTTGGCGCAGGCGGCCGCCCACACGCGCACCTGGTTCACCTGGGCTTGCGCTCCCACGGCGGCGGCGCACAGTGCGCCGGCCGTCAGCCATTTCATCGTCTTGACCATCGTTGTCTCCACTGGGGTTGGGGAAGGGTGTCAAAAACTGTAGCAGAGCCCCTGGGTTTGAAGGCCAAGCATCAGTGATTTCGCATATTTAGATGCTTCATGCTAGCACCGGGAAAAATGCCGCCTGAACGGTGAAAACCCTAGAAAAAACAAGGCGAAATGCGCGGCATTTGTCAGCCCGTCGTCAGTCCGGTGGCCATGAAACAGTGGCGAAGAGGGCGCCGTCTGTCAGCGATGCGAAGGAATCGGGGTTTACACTAATCTGTATATAGGCAATCAATCATATAGTTGATTGATTGAAATCAAATCCTTCCGGAGACAGGCCAGGTGGACAGCATGCAGTCGGTGTTCGAGTCGGTGGCGCGCTACTTCAGCGTGCTCGGCGAGCCCACGCGCCTGCGCATCCTCCACGCCCTGTGCCAGGAGGAAAAGTGCGTCAACGAACTGATCCGCGAGACCGGTCTGGCGCAGGCCAACGCCTCCCGCCACCTGGGCCTGATGTACCAGGCCGGCCTGCTGTCGCGCCGCCGCGAGGGCACGCAGGTGTTCTACCGGGTGGCCGATCCGCTCTACATCGAACTCTGTCGCACGGTCTCGACGCAGCTGCTGGCCCGCGCCGACGCCGAGCTGTCCCCGCCCGGGCCGGACGCCGCTGTGGCGCCCCGCCCATTCCCTGCCAACGAGAAGGAACCCACCAGTGTCTAAAGACCTGAACGACGTGATCGGGCGCGTGCTGCCCGCGCCCGAGAATTTCCTGAGCGCCGAGAAGCTGGAGCAGGCCCGCAAGGCGCGCCGCCGCTTCATGGGCAACGCGCTGGCCATGGGCGCCGGTGTCGCGGCCTCGGCCGGTGCGGCCACCCGGGCGTTGGCGGCCGGCGCGGAGGGTGAGGACGCCATCCTCAAGCTGCCCGAGCACAGCACGGGCCTGGGCCAGCCGGTGGCCATGGACCCGGGCTACGGCCAGCCGAGCAAGTGGGAAACCAATCTGCGCCGCCGCCAGAGCCCGGGCCTGACCCGGGTGGACCAGGCCTCGGTGAGCTTCACGCCACTGCAGGGGCTGTTCGGCATCATCACGCCCAGCGGCCTGCACTTCGAGCGCCACCACCAGGGCTGGTGGGACATCGACCCGTCCAAGCACCGCCTGATGATCAATGGCCTGGTCAAGCGCCAGCGCGTGTTCACCATGGACGACCTGATGCGCCTGCCCAGCGTCTCGCGCATCCACTTCATCGAGTGCGGCGCCAACACGGCGACCGAGTGGGGCAACGTGGCCGTGCCCACCGTGCAGTACACGCACGGCATGGTCAGCTGCTCGGAGTTCACCGGCGTGCTGCTGTCCACCCTGCTGGAGATGTGCGGGTACGACAAGAAGGCCGCCAAGTACGTGCTGGCCGAAGGCGCCGACGGTTCGTCCATGACGCGCACCATCGACATCGATCGCGCCATGGACGACTGCATCGTGGCCTGGGGCATGAACGGCGAGATGCTGCGCCCCGAGAACGGCTACCCGCTGCGCCTGGTGGTGCCGGGCATCCAGGGCGTGAGCTGGGTCAAGTACCTGCGCCGCATCGAGGTGGGTGACCAGAAGTGGGCGACCAAGGATGAGGCGGTGCACTACATCGACCACATGCCCGACGGCACGCACCGCCAGTACACCGGCATCCAGGAGTGCAAGTCGGTCATCACCACGCCCTCGGCCGGCCAGACGCTGCTGGACAAGGGCTACTACAACGTGACCGGCCTGGCCTGGTCGGGGCGCGGCACGATCAAGCGCGTGGACGTCAGCGTGGACGGTGGCCGCAACTGGCGCACCGCACGCATCGAGGGCCCGGTGCTGCCCAAGGCGCTGACGCGCTTCAACATCGACTGGGTCTGGGACGGCAAGCCCGCCGTCCTGCAGTCCCGCGCGATCGACAGCACCGGCTATGTGCAACCCAAGATCAACCAGTTGCGCGCCGTGCGCGGAACGCGCTCGGTCTATCACCAGAACGCGATCCAGAGCTGGTTGGTGGGTGAAAACGGCGAAGTCTCCAACGTGCAGGTTTATTAAATGAACACCCCCGTCGCTTATTCACTTCGTGTAAACACATCCCCCCTCAAGGGGGCAAAGCCTGCGCCCCGGCAAAGCCGGTTGCGCGGCTTTCTGGGACTGTCTCGCGGCGTCGCTGCGCTCGCCCTTGGTGTTGCTTCCGCTTCCACGTTCGCGCAGGACAAGCCCTGGGCAAACATGGGCCGCGACGCCACGCCGACCGAGGTCAAGGCCTGGGACATCGACGTGCGCCCGGACTTCAAGGGCCTGCCGGCCGGTGCGGGCAGTGTGTCGCTGGGCGAGACCGTGTGGGAGTCGCGCTGCGCTTCCTGCCACGGCTCCTTCGGCGAGTCCAACGAGGTGTTCACGCCCATCATCGGCGGCACCACCAAGAAGGACATCGAGACCGGGCGCGTGGCCGCATTGGTCGACGGTGCCAAGAGCACTGCGCCGCAGAAGACCACCATCATGAAGGTGGCCACGCTCTCCACCTTGTGGGACTACATCAACCGTGCCATGCCCTGGAACAACCCCAAGACGCTCAAGCCCGACGAGGTCTACGGGGTGACGGCCTACCTGCTGAGCCTGGCCGAGATCGTGCCGCCCGACTTCACGCTGAGCGACAAGAACATCGCCGAGGTGCAAAAGCGCATGCCCAACCGCAACGGCATGGTCTTCTACGAACCGCTTTGGAAGGTCAACGGCAAGGGCGATGTGCAGAACGTGGCCTGCATGAAGGACTGTGCGGTGGACCCCAAGGTGCATTCGTTCCTGCCCGACTTCGCCCGCGACGCCCACGGCAACATCCAGCAGCAGAACCGCGTGATCGGCCCGGTGCGCGGTGCCGACACCACCAAGCCGGCACCCAAGGGGCTGGTCAGCGCGGCGGCTGCAACCACACCGGCGCCCGCCGAACCGGCGGCCGGCAAGGGGCCGAACGTGAACAGCCTGCTGGCGGCCAACGCATGCACCGCCTGCCACGGCGTGAAAAACAAGATCGTTGGCCCCGGCTTCAACGAGATCGCCGCCAAGCACAAGGGACGGGCCGACGCTGAGGCCTACCTGGTGGGCAAGATCAAGTCCGGGGGCTCAGGGGTGTGGGGCGCGGTGCCCATGCCGCCGCAGGCCCAGATCAAGGACGACGACGCCAAGGCCATTGCCCAGTGGATCGCCGCCGGCGCGAAGTGAGCCAACGAAAAGCCAGATTGAATATTCGGATTTACTCGTTAACCCCATCCATCCCACGCCAAGGAGCCACTAACCTATGACCATGCACCTTTCCCGAATCGTCGTGTCGGCGGCCGCGCTGCTCTCGTGTGTCGGCGCCTTCGCGGTCGACGCTGCCGCGGCCAAAGCCCTGGCGACCAAGAGCGCCTGCCTGGCCTGCCACGCGGCCGACAAGAAGATCGTTGGTCCTGCCTACAAGGACGTGGCGGCCAAGCACAAGGGCCAGGCCGATGCCGTGGCCGTGGTGGCTGCGCGCATCAAGTCCGGCGGCTCGGGCCTGTACGGTGCGGTGCCCATGCCGCCCCAGGCCACGCTGAAGGACGACGAGCTCAAGCTGCTTGCCGAGTGGGTGCTGGCCGGCGCCCCCGACAAATAATCTCCCATCCCTCTTTTCACAGGAGTTCAAGATGAACCAAACCCGTCGCACCGCCCTCAAGTCCACCGGCGCGTTCGCCACGCTGGTCTCGCTGGGCCTCGTCACCCAGAGCCAGGCCCAGGCCGCTGTCGACCAGGCCAGCTTCCAGGTCAAGACGCTGGAAGACGCCCTCAAGGCCATCGGCGGCACACCCGCCACCAGCGACCAGGTGAGCGTGGTCTCACCCGACATCGCCGAGAACGGTGCCGTGGTGCCCGTGGGTGCCAGCAGCAAGCTGCCCAACACCACCGAGATGTACCTGATCGTCGAGAAGAACCCGACCCCGCTGTCGTGCGCCTTCATGATCCCCGCCGGCACCGCCGCCGACGTGCAGACCCGTCTGAAGATGGGCCAGAGCACCAACGTGATCGCCGTGGTCAAGGCCGACGGCAAGCTCTTCTCGGCCACCAAGGAAACCAAGGTGACCCTGGGCGGTTGCGGCGGCTGATCGGCCCCGAACGTCCCGAACCTTCCCCTATTTCATTGAATTGACAGGAGTCCATCATGGCTGATCCGATGCGCATCCGTGCCGCCCTCGCCGGCGACGAAACCACCGTTCGCGTGCTGATGTCCCACCCCATGGAGCCCGGTACCCGCAAAGACGCGGCCGGCGCCCTCATCCCCGCCCACTTCATCAAGGACCTGGAAGCCACCCACAACGGCAAGACCGTGCTCAAGGCCATGTTCAGCGGCTCGGTGTCGCAGAACCCCTTCCTGTCCTTCAAGTTCAAGGGCGCGGCCAAGGGCGACAAGGTCGTGGTGAAGTGGGTCGACAACAAGGGCGACAGCCGCACCGACGAAGCCGCGATCGCCTAACCCCCCGCCGCGCTTCGCGCGACCCCCCAAGGGGGGCGTCACCTGCGGCCCGGCGGAGCCGGTTCCGCGGTGACCCTGGCTCTGTGGCACCCGCTCCGGACCAGACCACAACGAAGGAGACACCCATGACATTCGACGTTCGCCATGCCGCCCTTTTGCTGGGTGGTGCTATCGCGCTGGGCGCTGTGCAGGCCCAGGGCAACGCCGCCATCGACGGCATCAACAAGTACCGCGAGATGCTGCAGGACGGCAACCCGGCCGAACTTTTCGAGATGAAGGGTGAGGAGCTGTGGAAGCAGAAGCGCGGCCCGAAGAACGCCTCGCTGGAGCAGTGCGACCTGGGCAAGGGGCCAGGGGTGCTCAAGGGTGTTTTCACCGAGCTGCCGCGCTTCTTCAAGGACACCGGCAAGGTGCAGGACCTGGAGACCCGGCTGATCACCTGCATGGTCACGCTGCAAGGCTTCAACGAGGCCGAGCTCTACAAGGCCGCGCCGTCGATCGGCAAAGGCGAGGGCGCGAACCTGGTGGCCATCACCACCTATGTGGCGACCCAGTCCAAGGGTGAGCGGTTCAACCTGTCGCAAACGCATGCCCAGGAAAAGACCATGTACGAGGTGGGCAAGCGCCTGTTCTTCCAGCGCGGTGGTCCGCACGACTTCGCCTGCTCGTCCTGCCACGGCGTGGACGGTGGCCGCATCCGCCTGCAGGAGCTGCCCAATCTGACCAAGAACCCGGGCGACGGTGTGGGCGTGGCCGCCTGGCCGGCCTACCGCGTGTCCAACTCGCAGATGTGGACGATGCAGAAGCGCCTGAACGACTGTTACCGCCAGCAGCGCTTCCCCGAACCCAAGTTCGGCAGCGACGCCACCATCGCGCTGCAGGTGTACATGGGCGTGAACGCCAAGGGCGCCGAGTCCATCGTGCCGGCCATCAAGCGCTGATCCGCAGGAGACGACCCATGAACAACACTTTTGCCATCGCCCTGTCCACCCTGGCGGCCCTCATGCTGGGCGCCTGTTCCACCGGCGGTGCCGGTACCGACTACGACCAGGTGCACGCCAGCGTCGTGAAAGCCTCGTTCCAGCCCAACGGCATCGCCACGCTGGACTACCTCACGCAGGACGAAGCCAACCGCCTGTGCAGCGCCGCCGACGTGACCGGCAAGCCGCTGGACGAGAAGACCGCCAAGGCCATCGAGGAGGCCGCGCTCAAGACCATCAAGATGCCCAGCGACGGCAAGTTCCTGGGCGACTGGAAGGAGGGCGAGAAGATCGCCCAGAGCGGCCGCGGCCTGACCTGGACCGACAAGGCCACCGATGTCAACGGCGGCAATTGCTACAACTGCCACCAGATGGACAAGAAGGAAATCTCCTTCGGCAACCTCGGCCCCAGCCTCTACAACTACGGCAAGCTGCGCGGCGTGACCGACCCGACCAGCGCCGCGGCGAAGCCCATCGTGGAATACACCTGGGGCAAGCTGTGGAACTCGCGCGCCTACAACGCGTGTTCGCAGATGCCGCGGGTGGGGCACAAGGGCATCCTCTCCGAGCAGCAACTGCAGCACGTGATGGCGCTGTTGCTGGACCCGAAGTCGCCTGTGAACCAGTGACCGACCGGGCCCGCACCGGCAAAAGCCGGCGCGGGCCCTCCGCCAAAAAAAATTTCACTCAAATATCAGTGTGCAATTGAGAAGGAATGTTTATGAGCTTCAGCCGTCGTGAATTCATGCAGGTGCTGGCCGTCGCCAGTGCGGGCGGCATGGCCCTGAACCACAAGGACGTGCTCGCTGGCAAGCCCGGTGCCGCGATGAAGATGTACGACCTGCCGAAGTTCGGCAACGTCAGCTTTCTGCACTTCACCGACTGCCACGCGCAGCTGATGCCCATCCACTTCCGTGAGCCCAACGTGAACCTGGGCGTGGCCGACGCGGTGGGCCGGCCGCCGCACATCGTGGGCGAGGCGCTGCTCAAGCATTTCAAGATCCGCCCCGGCACCGCCGAGGCGCACGCCTTCACCTACCTCAACTTCGAGAAGGCCGCGAAAACCTACGGCAAGGTCGGCGGTTTCGCGCACCTGGCCACTCTGGTCAAGATGCTCAAGGCCAGCCGACCGCACGCCATGCTGCTGGACGGTGGCGACACCTGGCAGGGCAGCGCCACCGCGCTGTGGACCAATGGCCAGGACATGGTCGACGCCTGCAAGCTGCTGGGCGTCAACGCCATGTGCCCGCACTGGGAGTTCACCCTGGGCGAGCAGCGCGTGCAGGAAATCATCGAAAAAGACTTCGCCGGCAAGCTCGACTTCCTGGCGCAGAACGTCAAGACCAACGACTTCGGCGACCCGGTGTTCAAGCCCTACGTCATCAAGGAAATGAACGGCGTGCCGGTCGCGGTGATCGGCCAGGCCTTTCCCTATACGCCGATCGCGAACCCGCGCTACATGGTGCCCAACTGGGCCTTCGGCATCCAGGACGAGAACATGCAGAAGATGGTCGACGAGGTGCGGGCCAAGGGCGCGCAGGCCGTGGTCGTCATCTCGCACAACGGCATGGACGTGGACATCAAGATGGCCTCGCGCGTGACCGGCATCGACGCCATCCTGGGCGGCCACACGCACGATGGCATGCCCGCGCCGCTGGTGGTCAAGAACGCCAAGGGCCAGACCCTGGTGACCAACGCCGGCTCAAACAGCAAGTTCCTGGGCGTGCTCGACTTCGACGTGCGCGGCGGCAAGGTGCAGGACTTCCGCTACAAGCTGCTGCCCGTGTTCGCCAACCTGCTGCCGGCCGACCAGGAGATGCAGGCCTACATCGACAAGGTGCGCGCACCCTACAAGGCCAAGCTGGACGAGACGCTGGCCGTGTCCGAAGGCCTGCTGTACCGCCGCGGCAACTTCAACGGTTCCTGGGACCAGCTCATCGTGGACGCGCTGATGGAAGTCAAGGGCGCCGACATGGCCTTCTCGCCGGGTTTCCGCTGGGGCACGACCATCCTGCCGGGCCAGGCCATCACGCGCGAACTCATGATGGACCAGGTGGCCATCACCTACCCGACCAGCACGCTGACCGAGATGAGCGGCGAGACCATCAAGACGGTGCTGGAAGACGTGTGCGACAACCTGTTCAACCCCGACCCGTACTACCAGCAGGGCGGCGACATGGTGCGCGTGGGCGGTCTGGCCTACACCTGCGACCCGAACGCCGGGGCGGGCAAGCGCATCAGCAACATGGTGCTGAACGGCAAGCCCATCGAGGCCAGCAAGACCTACAAGGTGGCTGGCTGGGCGCCGGTGGCCGAAGGCGCCAAGGGCGAGCCGATCTGGGACGTGATGGAGGCGTACTTCAAGAACCACAAGACCATCGCGCCGCGCAAGATCAACACACCCAAGCTGGTGGGCATGCAGGGCAACCCGGGCATGGTGGTCTGAGGCGCGGCGCCGACCCTTGCGGGTCGGCTTCCATGAGGCCTCAGTCGCGCGCTTCGAGCGAACGGTTCAGGTGGAGCGCGCCCAGGGTGCAGGCCGCGCCCGAGAGCAGGTAGAGGCTGACGAAGGCCAGCCCGAAGTGGGCCGACAGGCCCAGCGCCACCAGCGGCGCAAAGGCGGCGCCGAACAGCCAGGCCAGGTCGGAGGTGAGCGCGGCGCCGTTGTAACGGAAGCGCGGCGCGAAGTTGGCCGTGACCGTGCCCGAGGCCTGGCCGTAGGACAGGCCCAGCAAGATGAAGCCGATCAGGATGAACAGGTCCTGGCCCACTTCGCCGCCGTTGAGCAGCATCGGCGCAAATCCGCTGAACACGCCGATCAGCACCGCCAGGCTGCCCAGGGTCGTGCGACGACCGTAGCGGTCGGCCAGCCAGCCCGATGCGACGATGGCCCCGGCGCACAGGAAGGCGCCCACGATCTGCACCACCAGGAAGCCGGTCACCGGCTGACCGGCATAGATGTGGATCCACGACAGCGGGAACACCGTGACGATGTGGAAGAGGGCGTAGCTGGCCAGCGCAGCGAAGGCGCCGATGAACACGTTGTGGCCCTGCGAGCCCAGCAGCTCGCGGGTGGACACGGGCTCGAACTCCTGCCGGTTCAGCAGGCCTTCCTCCTCGTGCGCGCTCACCAGCTGCAGGCGGGCGAACAGCGCGACCACGTTGATGGCAAACGCCACGAAGAAGGGGTAGCGCCAGCCCCAGCTGAGGAAGTCCTCCTGCGACAGGCTGCTGGTGAGGTAGGCGAACAGGCCGGCGGCGAGCACGAAGCCCAGCGGCGCCCCAAGCTGGCCGAGCATGGCGTACCAGCCGCGGCGGCTGGCCGGCGCGTTCAGCGCCAGCAGCGAGGGCAGGCCGTCCCAAGACCCGCCCAGCGCCAGGCCCTGGCCCAGGCGCAGCACGGTCAGCAGCAGGATGGCCACACCGCCCAGGCTGGCATGGCCGGGCAGAAAGGCCATGCCCGCGGTGCAGGTGCCCAGCAGGAAGAGGGCGATGGTCAGCTTGGTGGCGCGGCCCCAGCGGCGCTGCACCGCCATCGACAGCACTGTGCCGATGGGGCGGGTGACAAAGGCCAGCGCAAAGATCGCGAAGGCGAACAGCGTGCCGTCCAACCGGCTGAGATGCGGGAAAAACACCGCCGGGAACACCAGCACCGAGGCGATGCCGAAGACGAAAAAGTCGAAGTATTCCGAGGTCCGTCCGATCACCACACCGACGGCGATGTCGCCCGGGCTGGTGTGTTCGTGGGTCGGTGCGGCGGCGGGCTGGCGGGGCGCGGCGCCGGGGGTTTCAAGGCTATGGCTGGGCATGTGGAGATTCCGGAGGGCCGATTTTGAGCGACCCCTATATCGTGACTCGAAGTCCGGCGCATTGACATAGGACAAAACGTCCAATCGAAAACCGGGTGGAAAGCCGATACATTCCCGCCGGTTCCGCAACTGGGGTTTACCCGGTTCGGCTGGTCGAGAACTTGTCCTGCTCCACATGCGCCCCACCACACCGCTCCGCCTTGTCGCCTTGCCCCTGCTCGCCAGCCTGCTGACCGGCTGCAGCAAGCTGGTCGTGCTCAACCCCGCCGGCGACGTGGCGGCCCAGCAGGGCGACTTGGTCGTGGTCGCCACCGTGCTGATGCTGCTGATCATCGTGCCGGTGATCGCGCTGACCCTGTGGTTCGCCTGGCGCTACCGCCAGGGCAGCCGGCACGCCGAGACCGACTACGCGCCCGACTGGCACCACTCGACCAAGCTGGAGCTGGTGATCTGGGCCGCGCCACTGGTGATCATCATCGCGCTGGGGGCGATCACCTGGATCACCACCCACAAGCTCGATCCCTACCGCCCGCTGGACCGCATCTCCGAGCAGAAGGCCCTGCCCGAAAACGTGAAACCGCTGGAAGTGCAGGTGGTGTCGCTGGACTGGAAGTGGCTGTTCGTGCTGCCCGAACAGGGCATCGCCACCGTCAACGAGCTGGCCGCACCTGTGGACCGCCCGATCCGCTTCACGCTGACCTCCAGCAGCACCATGAACGCGTTCTACGTGCCCGACCTGGCCGGCATGATCTACACCATGCCCGGCATGCAGACCGAGCTGAACGCGGTGATCAACCAGCCTGGCGTGTTCCGCGGCATGTCCTCGCACTACAGCGGCGCGGGCTTCTCGGGCATGAATTTCCGCTTTCATGGCCTGAGCGAACAGGACTTCGAGCAGTGGGTGGCCAAGGCCAAGGCCGAGGGCCAGCCGCTGACCCGCCAGTCATATCTCGCCCTGGCCAAACCCAGCGAGCGCCACCCGGTGGAACGTTTCTCGTCGGTCGAGGCCGGCCTGTTCGACCGCGTGGTGAACCTCTGCGTGGAAGAGGGCAAGACCTGCATGCACCAGGTGATGGCGCTGGACGCTTCGCGCAACCGCGCCCATCGCAGCACTCGCGCCCTCGAAGCCGCCGCCGCGCAGGAGATCTGCTCCGCCGACGACACGCTGCCCACGTTCACCGCCCGCCCCTGAGCACCGACCGACCCGTTCACCCAAGACACCGCCATGTCCGCTGATCCTTCTTCCGTTACCAACCACTGGCTGCTGGGGCGCCTGAGCTGGGACTCGATTCCCATGGCGCACGACCCGATCATCCTGGCGACCTTCGTCATGGTGGCCATCGGCGGGCTGGCCGTGCTCGCCCTGCTGACGAAGTTCCGCCTGTGGGGCCCGCTGTGGCGCGACTGGTTCTGCAGCATCGATCACAAGAAGATCGGCATCATGTACATGGTGCTGGGGCTGGTGATGCTGCTGCGCGGCTTTGCCGACGCGATCATGATGCGCCTGCACCAGGCCATGGCCTTCGGCGACAACCTGGGCTACCTGCCGCCGCACCACTACGACCAGATCTTCACCGCCCACGGCGTGATCATGATCTTCTTCGTGGCCATGCCCCTGGTCACCGGGCTGATGAACTACCTGGTGCCGCTGCAGATCGGTGCGCGCGACGTCGCCTTCCCCTTCCTCAACAACTTCAGCTTCTGGATGACCACCGCCGGCGCGGTGCTGGTGATGCTCTCGCTGTTCCTGGGCGAGTTCTCCACCTCGGGCTGGCTGGCACTGTCCAACCTCGGCAACCAGAACCCCGGCGTGGGCCTGGATTACTACATCTGGTCGCTGCAGATTGCCGGGGTGGGCACCACGCTCTCGGGCATCAACCTGCTGGTGACCATCGTCAAGATGCGTGCGCCGGGCATGAACCTGATGCGCATGCCGGTCTTCACCTGGACCGCGCTGTGCACCAACGCGCTGATCGTCGCCTCCTTCCCCATCCTCACGGCCGCGCTGGTGCTGATGAGCCTGGACCGCTACGTCGGCACCAACTTCTTTACCAACGAGCTGGGCGGCAACCCCATGCTCTACGTGAACCTGATCTGGATCTGGGGCCACCCCGAGGTCTACATCCTGATCCTGCCGGTGTTCGGCATCTTCTCCGAGGTGGTCGCCACCTTCAGCGGTAAGCGCCTGTTCGGCTACACCTCCATGGTCTACGCCACCGTCTGCATCACCATCCTGTCGTACCTGGTGTGGCTGCACCACTTCTTCACCATGGGCTCGGGCGCGAGCGTGAACAGCTTCTTCGGCATCACGACCATGATCATCTCGATCCCCACGGGCGCGAAGATCTTCAACTGGCTGTTCACCATGTACCGCGGCCGCATCCGCTTCGAGGTGCCGATGCTGTGGACGGTGGGCTTCATGGTGACCTTCGTCGTCGGCGGCATGACGGGCGTGCTGCTGGCCGTGCCGCCGGCCGACTTCGTGCTGCACAACTCGCTGTTCCTGATCGCGCACTTCCACAACGTGATCATCGGCGGCGTGGTGTTCGGCCTGTTCGCCGGCATGGTGTACTGGTTCCCCAAGGCCTTCGGTTTCCGGCTCGACGACTTCTGGGGCCGCGTGTCCTTCTGGTTCTGGCTGGCCGGCTACTGGTTCGCGTTCACGCCGCTGTACGTGCTGGGTCTGATGGGCGTGACGCGCCGCCTCAGCCACTTCGAGGACCCGTCGCTGCAGATCTGGTTCCAGATCGCGCTGTTCGGCGCCGTGCTGGTGGCCATCGGCATCGCCAGCTTCCTGATCTGCATCGTCGTGAGTTTCCTCAGGCGCGAGCAGCTGCGCGATGTGACCGGCGATCCCTGGGGCGGACGCACGCTGGAGTGGGCCACCTCGTCGCCCCCGCCCGCGTACAACTTCGCCTTCACCCCGGTGGTGCACGACATCGACGCCTGGGCCGACATGAAGAAACACGGCTACCAGCGCCCGCTGAGCGGCTTCAAGGCCATCCATATGCCGCTGAACACCGGCGCCGGCGTGGTGCTCTCGGCGCTCTCGCTGATCTGGGGCTTCGCGCTGATCTGGCACATGTGGCCGCTGGCCATCGCCTCGTTCGCGGCCATCGTGCTCGCGGCCATCGTGCACACCTTCAACTACCAGCGCGACTACCACATCCCCGCGTCCGAAGTGACCGCCACCGAACACGCACGCACCCAACTGCTGGCCCGCCATGTCTGACATCGCCCTCACCCCCGGCGCCGCGCGCGCCTACCACCTCGACCACGAGCCGCACCCCGAGAACGGCACCGCGCTGGGCTTCTGGCTCTACCTGATGAGCGACTGCCTCATCTTCGCGGCGCTGTTCGCCACCTGGGGCGTGCTCGGCCGCAGCTATGCCGGCGGCCCCGGCGGCGCCGAGCTGTTCGACCTCAAGCTGGTGGCCATCAACACCGCCTTCCTGCTGCTGTCGTCCATCACCTTCGGCTTCGCCATGCTGCAGAACCAGCAGGGGAAGAAGGGTGGCACGCTGGGCTGGCTGGCCGTCACCGGCGTGTTCGGCCTGTGCTTCCTGGGTGTGGAGCTGTACGAGTTCGCGCACCTGATCCACGTGGGTGCCACGCCTCAGAGCAGCGCCGCCATGTCGGCCTTCTTCACCCTGGTCGGCACGCACGGCCTGCACGTCACCTTCGGCTGCATCTGGCTGGTGGTGCTGATGATCCAGATCGCGCAGCACGGCCTGACGCGCGAGAACAAGCGCCGCCTGATGTGCCTCTCGATGTTCTGGCACTTCCTGGACGTGGTCTGGATCGGCGTCTTCACCTTTGTCTACCTGATGGGAGTGCTGTGATGAGCTCGCACGACACCGCAATCCACCACGACGGCCACCACGGCGATCACGGTGACGACCACCACGACGATGGCCCGCACAGCAGCTTCGCGGGCTACATGGTCGGCTTCGTGCTGTCGGTGGTCCTTACCGCCATCCCGTTCTGGCTGGTCATGGCCGGCGTCATCACCCACCGGCCCACCGCCGTGCTGGTGCTCGGTGCCTTCGCCGTGGCGCAGATCCTGGTGCACATGGTGTGTTTCCTCCACATGAACGGCAAGGTCGAAGGCGGCTGGACCCTGCTGTCCACCATCTTCACCGTGGTTTTCGTGGCGATCGCCATCGCCGGTACGCTCTGGGTCATGTTCCACATGAACGAGAACATGATGCCGGCGCACGGCGGCCACGCGGTCCATCCGCCCGCCGCCGCGCCGCACAGCACCCCATGACGCTGCGCCGCGCCCTGCTGTGGGGAGCGGGCGCGCTGCTGTGCGGGCTGTTCCTCGCGCTGGGGGTGTGGCAGGTTCAGCGCCTGGCCTGGAAGAACGATCTGGTCGCCCGCGTCGCCGCGCGCGCGCACGCCGAGCCCGTGGCCGCGCCCGCGCCGGACCAGTGGCCGGCGCTGCAGGCCGATCCGTCGGCCCACGAGTACCGGCGCGTGCGGACAGCGGGTGAGTTCCTGCACGAAAAAGAACAGCTGGTGCAGGCCGTCACCGACCGCGGTGCCGGCTTCTGGGTGATGGCGCCGCTGCGCATCGCCGGCGGTTCCGTGGTCTGGGTCAACCGCGGCTTCGTGCCCTCGGCGTCCCAGTGGCAGACCACTCGCGAGGCCGCCCGCTGCACTGGCGCGGCCACCGTCACCGGACTGCTGCGGCGCTCCGAACCCGGCGGCGGCTTCCTGCGCCGCAACGATCCCGCGGCCGGGCGCTGGTTCTCGCGTGACGTGCCAGCCCTGGCGGCCGCCGCGGGCCTGCCGCCCGCCGCGGTGGCGCCGTACTTCGTCGACGCCGGGGCCGACACGCCCTGCGCCACGCCCGAGGGCCCGGTCGGCGGGCTGACCGTGCTGCGCTTTGCCAACAACCACCTGGTCTACGCGCTGACCTGGTTCGCGCTGGCCGCGATGACCGTGGCCGCCACGGTCTTTGTGGCGCGGGACGGTGCACGGCGGCGCCTTCCCGGACAATCCGGAGCATCCTCCTGATGTTGCTGGTCGGCACCGCAAGCCCCATGGTGAATGTCGTTACCCCGTCGCTCGCCGCCGTCGGTCCGGACCAGGCGGCGGGCCTGAAGAACCTGCAGCAGCTGATCCAGCTGCGCTGGATGGCGCTGTTCGGCCAGATCGCGACCGTGGCTGTGGTGGCCCACGGCATGGACATTCCGATTCCCGAGCGCACGATGTACGCGGTGCTGGCCGGACTGGGGGTGTTCAACCTGTTCTCGCTGCTGCGCTGCCGCTCGCCACTGCCCGTGACCGCCACCGAGTTGCTGCTCACCTTGCTGGTGGACGTGGGCGCACTCACCGCCTTGCTCTACCTCAGCGGCGGCAGCACCAATCCCTTCGTGTTCCTGTTCCTGCTGCAGGTGATCCTGGGCGCGGTGCTGCTGCCGGTTCGGGCCACCTGGGTCATGGTGGGCGTGACCACGCTGTGCTTCGCGGGGCTGGCCCTGTGGGCGCGGCCGCTGCCCTTGCCGCTGGACCACGACCAGGGCCTGGCCAGCCCCTACACCCAGGGCATGCTGATCTGCTTCGTGCTCAACGCCGTGCTGCTGGTGGTCTTCATCTCGCGCATCGTGGACAACCTGCGCGAGCGCGACACCCGCCTGGCCCTGCTGCGCCAGCGCGCGGCCGAAGAGGAGCATGTGGTGCGCATGGGCCTGCTGGCCTCGGGCGCGGCCCACGAACTGGGCACTCCGCTGTCCACGCTGGCGGTGATCCTGGGCGACTGGCAGCACCTGCCGCACTTCAGCTCCGAGCCCGAGCTGGCCGACGACGTGGCGGAGATGCAGGCCCAGGTGGCGCGCTGCAAGGCCATCGTCAGCGGCATCCTGCTCTCGGCCGGTGAGGCGCGCGGCGAATCCTCCAGCGAGACCACCGTCTGCGCCTTCCTCGACAGCGTGGTCCAGGCCTGGTGCGAGCGGCGCAACTGCAGCGGCTTCCACTACCACAACGCCTTCGGCGACGACCTGCCCATGGTGGCCGATTCGGCCATCCAGCAGATGATCGGCAACGTGCTGGACAACGCGGCCGATGCCTCGCCGCACGCGGTGTGGTTCGAGGCCCGCCGCGAGGACGATGCGCTGGTGCTCACCGTCTGGGACCAGGGGCCGGGTTTTGCGCCGCACCTGCTGCCGCAGATCGGCAAGCCCTACCAGAGCACCAAAGGCCATCCCGGCGGTGGGCTGGGCCTGTTTCTGGTATTCAACGTGGCACGTACGCTCGGTGGCGACGTGATGGTGGGCAACCTGCCCGAGGGCGGGGCGCAGGTCCGCATCACGCTGCCGCTGGCCGCCATCACCCTGGCCGAGGACGCGCCCCATGGCATCTGACGACACTGTTTCTCCGCAGCGCCTGCTCATCGTCGAGGACGATGCGGCCTTTGCGCGCACGCTCGCGCGCTCCTTCGAGCGCCGCGGCTACGAGGTGCGCGTGGCCGCCAGCCTCGACCAGCTCAGCACCGTGCTGGCCGGCGGCTACGCGCCGACCCGCGCGGTGGTGGATCTGAAGCTCCAGGGCGAGGCCTCGGGCCTGGCCTGTGTGCGCGCGCTGGTGGCGCACGACGCCGGCATGCTCATCGTGGTGCTGACCGGGTTCGCCAGCATCGCCACCGCGGTGGAGGCCATCAAGCTCGGGGCCTGCCACTACCTGGCCAAACCCTCCAACACCGACGACATCGAAGCGGCTTTCGGCCGCTCCGAAGGCACGACCGAGGTCGCGCTGACCAGCCGACCCAGCTCGATCAAGACGCTGGAATGGGAGCGCATCCACCAGGTGCTGGCCGAAACCGGCTTCAACATTTCCGAGACCGCCCGCCGCCTGGGCATGCACCGGCGCACGCTGGCGCGCAAGCTCGACAAGCAGCAGGTGAAGTGAGGGGCGGGCGCCGCCCTTCAGCGCTTCGCTTCCGCCAATCGCCGGATCTCTTCGGGCGTGCCGTTCCAGACCTCGAAGAAGCCCTCGCTCTGCTTGACCTGCATCCAGGTGGACCACTTGGTGCGCGCCAGCGCCGGGTCGGTGACGGCCAGGTCCTTCTGCTCCACGCCCAGCGCCAGCGTGCCGCCGCGCTGGTAATCCGGTTGCGCCTGGGCCTGCTTCACCATCGCCTGCACCTTCTGCAGCTCGGCCTGCGTGGCCGGCGGCAGGCTGTAGACCAGCCAGCGGCGGCCCGGGCCAGGCGCGTCCAGGCCCAGGGTGGCAGTGGCGGCGGTGGTCATGGCCAGCGGCAGCTTTCGGTCCACCGGCGCAAACGTGCCCTCGACCTTGGGCAAGAGCCTGATGTGCAGCAGCGGCACCGCGCCTGGCGGCGGCACCACGCGCGCGTCCACCTGCAGCGCCACCATGAACTGCGCCGGGTCGGCCTCCAGCAACTGGCCGGACAGTTGGGCCAGCCGGGGCAGGGAGCTCAGCGGGATGCCGCCACAGGCTGCGAGCGTGGAAACGGCCGCCAGCAGCAGGCTGCGGCGCATCAGAAGGGGAGTGGGGTGTTGCATGGGCTTGACTTTCATTGTTGATCGGTAAAAAATTATCATAAAACAATAAAATATAGTCAAACTCTTCTGAACGAAAGCCGCCTATGAGCACCGTCGACGCCCTCCCAGGGCCCCTGTCCGCGCAGCGCGTGCGCCGCATCAGCCGCTGGATGGTGGCCGCCTGCTGGGCGCTGCTCGTCACCCTGCCGCCGGCCCTGGTGGTTTACTGGGCCACGGCCAGCGCAGACCAGCTGGCCGCGCACGCCAACTTGCCCGCGCAGGCCATTGCCGCGCCGCTGGCGCTGTGGCAGCGCGTCGCCGGGGCGGCGGTGACGGCGGTGCCGCTGGGGCTGCTGCTGGCGGGGGTGTGGCAGGCGCGGCGCTGCTTCGGCATGTTTGCGCAGGGCCAGGTGTTCACGTTGCAGGCCACCGCGCTGCTGGGCCGATTCGCGGGCTGGGTGGCCTGGGCGGCGCTGGCGTCCATGCTGGCGGGCAGCGCCACCTCGGTGCTGCTGACCCTGAACAACCCGCCCGGCCAGCGCCACCTCTCGGTGGGCATCGGCTCGGACCTGGTGTTCACCCTGTTCTTCGCCGGGCTGGTGTGGCTGATGGCCGCGGTGATCGCCCAGGGGCAGACCCTGGCCGAAGAGAACGAGGGCTTCGTCTGATGCCCATCACCGTGCAGCTGGACGTGATGCTGGCGCGGCGCAAGGTCAAGTCGCGCGACCTGGCCGAATTCGTCGGCATCACCGAGGCCAACATGTCCCTGCTCAAGCAGGGCAAGGTCAAGGGCGTGCGCTTCGAGACGCTGGAAAAGATCTGCGAGTACCTGCAGTGCCAGCCGGGCGATCTGCTGGTGTACGAACCCGACGGCGAGCCGCCGCCGGGCTGAGGGCCGTCAGAAGCGCAGGCCCAGGCTCAGCGAGTAGCCGTTGACGCTGGCGCCACCGCTGTCGAGGTAGTTCATGTAATCCACGCTCAGCGACAGGTTGCTGGTGGGCATCAGGCGCAGGCCGCCGCCGTAGGACAGCTTCTTGTCTTCGCCCGAACCCAGGCCCTGGAAGCTGAGCTTGGTGCGCGCCATGCCGACGCGGCCGAACAGCTCCACCGGGCCGAGGCCGATCTTGGGCGCCACGTACAGGCCATAGAGCTGGTCGATCTTGCCGCTGTAGCGGGTGCCGGTGTTGCTGTTGGTGTAGGCGCTGCTGCCCGAGTTGACGGCGCCGATGGCTTCCAGCGCGAGGCCGTCGGTGAGCTGCAGGCCGACCAGGCCCCGGATCATGGCCGGGTTGGAACTGGCGCGCAGGCCGATGACCGGCACCGACAACTTCATGGACAGGGCCGAATAGCCGAGCTCGCCGTACACGCTCTGGGCCATGGCCGGGGAGGTGGTTGCGGCTGCCAGCAAGGCAGCCAGTACCAGAGGTTTGAGTGTCATGTCCGCTCCGCTGATGAATGAATGGTTGTGAATTCATTCTAGGAGCTTGGTTCCGTTTGTCGAGGGTGCGGATTTCATAATCCGTGCCTAATGCACACACTCGAACAACTGCGGCGCGGTGACCTGGCCGGCGCCACCCGCCTGGACCTCTCCTGCGGCCTGACCGAACTGCCCCCCGAGGTGCTCGGCCTGGCCGATTCGCTGGAAGTGCTCAACCTCAGCGGCAACCGCCTGACCACCTTGCCCGCGTGGTTGCCGCGGTTGCAGCGCCTGAAGGTGGTCTTTGCCTCGGACAACCCCTTCACCATCCTGCCTGAGGTGCTGGGCGACTGCCCGGCGCTGGAGATGGTGGGCTTCAAGGCCTGCCGCATCACCCGGGTGCCCGCCGCCGCGCTGTCGCCCGCCCTGCGCTGGCTGATCCTCACCGACAACGCCATCGACACCCTGCCCGACGCGGTGGGCGAGCGGCCGCGTTTGCAGAAGCTCATGCTCGCCGGCAACCGGCTGCAGGCCCTGCCCGAGGGGCTGGCCGGCGCGCAGCGGCTGGAACTGCTGCGCATCTCGGCCAACCGCTTCGAACGCCTGCCCGACTGGCTGCTGCGCCTGCCGCGCCTGTCCTGGCTGGCGCTGGCCGGCAACCCGCTGGGCTGGGCGGTGCCGCCGCTGCAGCTGCCGGCGGTGGACTGGGGCGACCTCACGCTGGGCGAGCCCCTGGGCGAGGGCGCCTCGGGCCGGGCCCTGCGCGCCCACGTCGCCGGGCGGGCCGACGCATTGGCGCTCAAGCTGTTCAAGGGTGTGGTCACCAGCGATGGCCTGCCCGAGCACGAAATGGCCGCCGGTGGTGCCGCGGGCGCGCACCCCGCGCTGTGCACGCCGGTGGCCTGGTTGCGGGGCCATCCCGATGGCGTGCAGGGCATGCTGCTGCCGCTGATCCCGCCCGGGCATGTGCGGTTGGCGGGGCCGCCCAGCCTGTCCAGCTGCACGCGCGACGTCTACCCCGACGGCTGGCGCCTGGCCCCCGGGCCTGCGTTGCGCCTGCTGCGCGGTATGGCCGACGCGATGGCCCACCTGCATGGGCACGGCGTGGTGCACGGCGACCTCTATGCCCACAACATCCTGTGGAACCCGGCCACCGGCGACGCCATGCTCAGCGACTTCGGCGCCGCCGCCCTGCTGCCGGCCGACCAGCCTGCGCTGGCCCGCGCGCTGCAGGCGCTGGAGGTGCGCTCCTTCGGTTGCCTGCTGGAGGAACTGGGAGATCGTCTCGATGTCCTACCCGGCGACAGGCTGCATGCCATGATGGCCGGCCTGGCCGCGTCCTGCCTGGACACCCATCCCGGCGCCCGACCCTCGATGGCCGATGTGTCCCGCCAACTCTTCAAGGAGGTTTCATGCTCGTGCTGATCCTGGGTTTGCTGCTCTTCCTGGGCGTGCATTCGGTGTCCATCGTGGCGCCCGTCTGGTGCGACCGCCTGGTGGCGCAGATGGGCGAGGGCGCCTGGAAGGGCCTGTACTCGCTGGCCGCGGCCGTGGGGCTGGGGCTGATCGTCTGGGGCTACGGCCTGGCGCGCGAGAACCCGGTGCTGGTTTACAGCATGCCCGGCGGCATGCGCCACCTGGCCGCGCTGGTGCTGCTGCCGGTGTTCGTGCTGCTGCTGGCGGCCTACCTGCCCGGGCGCATCCAGCGCGCCACCAAACACCCCATGCTGCTGGCCGTCAAGCTTTGGGCGCTGGGCCACCTGCTCGCGCAATCGGTCACCGGTGGCAGCCTGGCCGACATCATGCTGTTCGGTGGCTTCCTGCTCTGGGCCGCGGCCGACCGCGTCTCGCTCAAGCGCCGGGCCCAGGCCGGCACGCTGCGCACCGTGCCCGTGCTGCCCGCCAGCGGCGCCAACGACCTGATCGCGGTGGTGGGCGGCTTGGCGCTCTATGGTTTGACGGTGATGTGGGCTCACGCTGCCCTGTTTGGTGTTCGCCCGTTCGGAGGTGGAATATGAAGACCCCCCTGCGCCGCTTCGCGTCTTCCCCCCTGGAAGGGGGGACAGCACCTGTGGCCCGGCGAAGCCGGTTCCACGGTGCTTGCTGGCTGGGTGCACTGGTGCTCGCTGTCAGCCCGGTGTTTGCAGCCACTCCTAAGGCCGAGGTGGTGGCCAACGGACTGCAGAACCCCTGGGGTCTGGCCTTCATCGGTGATGGCCGCATGCTGGTGACCGAGCGGCCGGGTCGCATGCGCATCGTCGAGCCCGACGGCCACATCGGTGCGCCGCTGGCCGGTGTGCCCAAGGTCGACGCGGTCGGTCAGGGCGGCCTGCTGGACGTGGTGGCCGACAGCCAGTTCGAGCGCAACCGCACGATCTACTTCTGCTTCTCCGAGCCCGGTGCCGGTGGCAACTCCACGGCGCTGGCCTCGGCACGGCTGTCGGACGACGCCACGAAGCTGGAAGACGTGAAGGTGGTGTTCAGCCAGAAGCCGAAGTTCGCCAGCCGGGTGCACTTCGGCTGCCGCATCGCCGAGGCCAAGGACCACACCCTGTTCCTCACGCTGGGCGACCGCTTCCAGCGCATGGACGACGCGCAGACCCTGGACAACCACCACGGCAAGGTGGTGCGCCTGCGCAAGGACGGCAGCGCGCCGCCCGACAACCCGTTCACCACCAAGCCCGGCGCGCTGCCCGAGATCTGGAGCTATGGCCATCGCAACCTGCAGGGCGCGGCTATCGGGCCGGACGGGCGGCTGTGGACCAGCGAACACGGCCCGCAGGGCGGCGACGAGATCAACCGCCCCGAGGCCGGCAAGAACTACGGCTGGCCTGTCATCACCTACGGCGAGAACTACGGCGGCGGCGCCATCGGCGAGGGCCTGACCAGCAAGGACGGCCTGGAACAGCCGCTGCACTACTGGGTGCCCTCTATTGCGCCGTCTGGCATGGTCTGGGTGAGCAGCGAGCGCTACGGCAAGGACTGGAAGGGCAGCATGCTGGTGGGCTCGCTCAAGTTCCGTCACCTGGTGCGGCTGAAGTTCAACGGCACGAAGCTGGTGAAGGAAGAGAAGCTGCTGCCCGACCTCAACCAACGGGTGCGCGATGTGCGCCAGGGGCCGGACGGCCTCATCTACCTGCTCACCGACCACGTCCGGGGCCAGTTGCTGCGCCTGCAGCCGCAGTGAGGGCGCTTGACGGGGCGCGCCACCGGTGCCGGTGCTCAGCGCCCTACGCGTACCCCACCCAACCCCGGAAGCTCAACCCCGCATAGAACAGCGCGACCCGCTGGAACCCGGCCTCCCGCAGGAGCGCCTCGTCCTCTTCCGGCGACAGGATCGCCAGTTGCGATTGCATCGCCTGCAGGGAGGTCTCTGCGCTGGTGGCCGGCGTTCCGGCAAAGGCCAGGTGCCGCGACAGCCAGAGGGAGCGCTCGGGCTCGGCGGACGGAGCGCTGATGTGCGCCACGACGAAAGGGGCCCCGGCCTTGAGACGCTGGCGCACCGCCTGCAGTGTTGCCAGCTTCTGCGCGTGCGGAATGAAGTGGAAGACGAGCAGCGATGTCGCGCCGTCGAAAGGACCGGGCGGGGCGGCATCGATGCGGCCCTCGTGTAGGGCCACCCGTTCCTGGTGCGGTAGGACGGTCTGTTCGGCGAGCGCCAGCATGTCCCTTGATGGGTCGACGCCGTCGAAGCGCCAGGCGGGCTGTTCGCGGGCGAGCGCGTCGATTTCCATGCCACCGCCGGCTCCGAGCACGAGGATGCGCGCATCCGGGGGCGCCTGCTCGGCGAGCAACAGTCCCACCATCCGGTGCAGGCTGGCGAAGCCCGGCACCTGCTTGGGTGGTCCGCTCAGGTAAGGGTGGCTCGCGGTGGTGGTCATGCGGAGGCGATCTTCTTCATGAATCATCAAAAGACACTTGATCGTACATGATCAAATATCAGTTGATGTTTCATGACGGGAAAAACGGATGAACAAGGACACGCGCCTGTCCGACGTGCTGCATGTGCTGCTGCACCTGGGGCACGCGAAGGAACCCATCACCTCCGAGGTGCTGGCCAGGAGCATGGGAACCAACCCCGCCGTGTTCCGGCGGACCATGGCAGGCCTGCGGGCGGCGGGCCATGTCAGCGCCGAGAAGGGCCACGGCGGGGGGTGGCTGCTGGCCAGGCCCCTGCACGAGATCTCCCTGCTCGACGTCTACGTCGCCCTGGGACGGCCCACCCTGTTTGCCTTCGGCAACCGGGAGCGTGACCCGGGTTGTCAGGTGCAGGAGCGCGTCAATGCGGTGCTGGCGGACAGCATGGCCCAGGCCGAAGCCCTGTTTGTTCAGCGCTTTGCGGAAGTCTCATTGGCCGAGCTCGCACCGAAGGCACTGTCAAAGGCGGCCAAGCCCTGCTGACCAGCGGGCGGCCTCATGCGGAGGGTCGCGCCACGCTCTCCAGGTAGGCGCGGCACATCACCACCAGCTGGCGGCGCAGCTTGCGCGCTTCGGTGGGCCGCAGGTTGCGCTCGAAGGCGTTGCGCACCGCGCCGAACACGACGGTGACGAGCGTCAGGTTCACGTTCCTGAGGTCGGTGAAGCGCGCATCGGACGCGCTGGCGAGCATGGCCGAGGTGGCGGCGTTCGCCCGGCTGGCGAAGGCATCGATCATCGCCTGGTTGTCGAGCTCGGCGACGGAGCGGTAGAGCGCACGGGTCACATCCGCCCGCTCCATCTTCGCGCGCCAGTAGGTGTCGATCAGCGCCTCCACCATCTCGGCGATGGGGCGGCCTTGACAGGCCTGGCAGGTGGTCTCGATCCGCGCAGCCAGGGCTTCCAGATAGCGCTCGTTGAGCGCATAGACCAGCGCCTCCTTGTGCGGGAAGTACTGGTACATCGTGCCGACCGACACACCCGCCCGTTCGGCCACCTTGGTGGTGGTCAGGCGGTGCATGCCGTCCGCAACCAAAAGCTGAATGGTGGCCTCAAAAATCGCGTCCAGCGTGAACGCCGAGCGGGCCTGGCGCGGCGTCTTTCTTGGGTTCAGCGAGCGTGCAGCGGTGGAAGCCAAAAGCGAATCCTCAAACTGAATGATTGTTCATATAGTGCCGGCGTTGCATTTTCTCTGAAAGGACTTTCTGCATGAACACCCAACGCATCGCACTCGTCACCGGTGCGAACAAAGGCATCGGACTCGAAATCGCCCGGCAGCTGGCACAGGCCGGCGTCCACGTTCTCATCGGTGCCAGAGACGAGGACCGCGGCCGCGCCGCCGTCGCTGATCTGGCCCGTGACGGATTGGCCGCTCAGGTCCTGAGGTTGGATGTCACCGACGCGGCGAGCATCGCCGCCGCCGCCCTGAGCATTCGCAACGAACACGGCAGGCTGGACATCCTGGTGAACAACGCCGGTATCTTCGACCCGACCGATGGCCCGCCGGGCCAGGCCTCGATGACCGCCGTGCGCCAGGTGTTCGAGACCAATTTCTTCGGTGCCCTGGCGGTGACGCAGGCGATGCTGCCGCTGCTGCGGGACGCCCCGGCGGCGCGTGTCGTGAACGTGTCGAGCTCGCTCGGCTCGCTCACACTCAACGGCGATCCGTCGTCGACCTACTACTCCGCGCAGTACATCGGCTACAACGCCTCGAAGGCGGCGCTGAACATGCTGACCGTGCAGCTTCGGGAAGAGCTGCGAGGAACCTCCATCGTGGTCAACTCGGTCAGTCCGGGCTTCGTCAAGACCGATCTGACCGGCTACGGCACCATGACCCCGGCCGAAGGCGCGAAGCTGCCGGTGCAGCACGCCCTGGGTGGTGAAGACAACGGGGTGTTCGTCGAGCCGGGGGGCACCACACCCTGGTAGTGACCGACCCGGCCGGAGCCCTGTGCTGTGTGAGGGACCGGCTCCGGATCGCTGACTCAGAGGTCCTGGGCCAGCCGCAGCCCGCTGAACTGCCAGCGCGCCTCGGTGGGAAAGAAGTTGCGGTAGCTGGCGCGGATGTGATCGCGTGGCGTGGCGCACGACCCGCCGCGCAACACCATCTGGTTGATCATGAACTTGCCGTTGTATTCGCCCACGGCGCCGGCCCAGGGCCGATAGCCGGGGTAGGGCAGGTAGGCGCTGGCCGTCCATTCCCACACGTCGCCACCCATCTGCTGCAGGCCGGGCTGGCCATGGGCCAGGGGCAGCGGGTGCAGGGCGCCGCTGTCCATGAAGTTGCCGCGGGCCTGCAGCTCGGGGCCGAGTGTCTGTGCGGCGTGTTCCCACTCGGCCTCGGTGGGCAGCCGGATCGGCTCGCCCTGCTGCGCGGCGCACCAGCGCGCGTAGGCATCCGCTTCGAACCAGCTGATGTGGACCACGGGCGCGTGCGGGTCGATGGGCACGCGACCGTGCAGGGTGAAGGCGGTCCAGCTGCCCGCTTCCTCGCTCTGTTGCCAGTACAGCGGCGCCGCGATGCGCTGGGCGCGCAGCCAGTCCCAGCCGGCGGCCATCCACCAGCGCGGGTCGCTGTAGCCGCCATCGTCCATGAAGGCCCGCCACTCGCCCTGCGCCACCAGCCGATCCGCGAGCGCAAAGGGGCGCAGCAGCACAGGGTGGCGCGGGCTTTCGTTGTCGAAGGCGAAGCCCTCGCCGCTGTGGCCGATCTCGCCGACGCCTTCCTCGAACGCGCACCAGCGCAGCGGGTGCAGTGCCGCCGGGGCCTGTGGCCGTGGCGGGTGGTAGACCGGGTCGGTGGGGTTGCAGGCGAGCAGGTGCTTGATGTCGGTGAGCAGCAGCTCCTGGTGCTGTTGTTCGTGTTGCAGACCCAGCTCGACCAGCGTGACCAGCTCGGGTGCCAGGCCCTGCGCGAATAGCCGGGCGATGCGAGCATCGACCTGTGCACGGTAGGCGCGCACCTCGGCCATGCCCGGCCGCGTGATGAGGCCGCGCTGGGGGCGTGGGTGCTGGTCGCCCACGCCCTGGTAGTAGCTGTTGTACAGCACGCGGTAGGCCGGGTCGAAGGGCTGGAAGCCGGGCTCGGCGCGCTCGAGGACGAAGGTCTCGAAGAACCAGGTGGTGTGCGCCAGGTGCCACTTGGTGGGGCTGGCATCGGGCATGGACTGCACCTGGCAGTCGGCCTCGGACAGCGGCGTGGCCAGCGCCAGGGTCTGGTCGCGCACGGCGTGAAAGCGGCGCTGCAGCGCCGACAGCTGGGTGGGCGGCGGTGCGGGTGTGTTCATGGGATCAACGCGTCATCCAGCGCCGCGCGCCCAGGCTGGCGGCGTCGACGAGGGCCACCAGCAGCAGCATGGCGCCTAGCACGGTGGCGGTCTTGGGCATGTGGAACAGGCCCATGTGGAAGGCCAGCAGCTGGCCCAGGCCGCCGGCACCCACCACGCCCAGCACGGCTGCGGCGCGTATGTTGTTCTCCCAGCGGTAGAGCGTGTAGCTCATCAGCTGCGGCAGCACCTGCGGTAGGGTGGCGTAGAGGAACACGCGGCCGTGGCCCACGCCCTGGGCGCGCAGCGCCTCGGCCGGACCGGGCGGCGCGTTCTCCACCGCCTCGGCGAACAGTCGGCCCAGCACGCCCGAGGTGTGCAGCGCCAGCGCCAGCGTGCCGGCCAGCGGCCCAAGGCCGGCGGAAATCAGCAGTAGCGCGGCCCAGACCAGTTCAGGCACGCTGCGCAGGGCGTTGAGCAGCAGGCGGGTGGGGGCGCGGGCCATTGCCGCGTCGCCCGCGTGCAGCCGTGCTGCGGGCAGGGCCAGCGCCAGCCCGGCGATGGCGGCCAGCAGCGTGCCCACGGCCGACATGGCCAGCGTCTCCCAGGCCGCCACCGCGACCTTGTGCAGGAAGGCGGGCGAGGTGTCGGGCGGAAAGAACTCGCCCAAGAAACGGCCCATGCTCGCCGCCGCCTCGGCCGAGAAGAACTGTGCCCACTGCAGGTCCAGCGACCAGAAACTGGCCACCACCAGCACCAGCAGGCCGACGGTGAACCAGCAGGCCTTGCAGCGCGCGTCGAACAGCGGCGGCGGCAGCCGGTAGACCTCGTTGGCGGCGCGGGGCTGCTTCATCCGAGCACCTTCCGCAGCCAGGCGCTGGCGCGGTCTGCGAGCGCGACCAGGGCCATGAACACCAGCAGCATGGTCGCCACCTCGCCGCCGTTGAACATCTTCATCGAGTTGTCCATCTGCTGGCCCAGGCCACCCGCGCCGACGAAGCCGAGGATGACCGAGGAACGGATGGCGCATTCCCAGCGGTAGACGGTGTAGCTGGTGAGTTCGGCCGCGCTGGAGGGCAGCAGGCCGTAGAAGAAGGCCTGGAGGCGCCCCGCTCCGTTGCGCAGCAGGGTTTCGGTGGCGTGGGTTTCGCCGCTTTCGAGGATCTCGCCGTAGACCTTGCCAAGCATGCCGCCGTAGGTGAGCGCGATCGCCAGTACGCCGGCCGTGGGACCGAGCCCGACCACGCGCACGAACACCAGCGCCCACACCAGTTCCGGGATGCTGCGCAGCACGATCAGCGCCCAGCGCGCCAGCTGGCGCAGCCAGAACGGCCCGCGCGCCATGCGGCCCGACAGCGCCGAGACCGACAGCACCCGCGTCGACAGCAAGGCCAGCGGCACCGCGATCAGCAGCGCCAGCGTCACGCCCGCGGTGGCCATGGCCACGGTGCGCCAGGTTTCCGTCAGCACCATGGCGAGGAACTCGCCCGAATGCGCCAGCGGCCAGAAGCTGGCGATGAACTGGCCGCTCACACGCAGGCTCTGTTCCTCGAACATCACCCAGGGTTTGAACTCGGTGGCCACCAGCAGCGGCCAGAGCAGCACCAGACCCGCGCCGGTCCAGAACAGCCGTGGCAGCCAGGCCGGGTCGCGGGTGGGCGCGGTGTGGGTGGGCAGGGCGGCGGTGGTCATGGTGTCAGCGGCAGTGCATGACCACGGGTGGTGGTGCTACGGGCGTGACGTCTTCCAGCGACGGCGCCGGGCCGTTCAGCTCGTGCTCGTGCTGCGCATACAGCGCGGCCAAGCGCTCGCGGCCCACTTGGGCGGCCGGCAGATCGAAGGCGATGGTGCCATCGCGCAGGCCGACGATGCGCGGGAAATGCGCCAGCGCCACGTCCACCTGGTGCAGCGTGGCCACCAGGGTGGCGCCGCGCTCGCGCGCGGCCGACAGCAGCGTGTCGATGGCCTGGCGGGCGCGGGTCGGGTCCAGCGCCGACAGCGGTTCATCGATGAGCCAGAGCGTGGCCGGCGCGAGCAGGGCGCGCGCCAGGCCCACGCGCTGGCGCTCGCCACCCGAGAGCCGGTCCACGCGCTCGAACAGCTTGTCGGCCAGGTCGAAGCGGTCCAGCGCCTCGAACGCGGCGGGAATGTCCACCGGGTAGAACAGCGAGCGCAGGCTTTGCCAGGTGCCCATGGCCGGCAGGCGGCCCGCCAGCACGGCGGTGACCACGCGCTGGCGCGGCGGCAGCGGCGGCACCTGCGGCGCCAGGAACAGGCGGCCGCGCAGGCGCTGCAGCTCGGCGCGTGGCAGGTGCCAGGGCGACTGCCCGTCCAGCTGCAGCACGCCGGTGCTGGGTGGCAGCGCGCAGGCCAGCAGTTGCAGCAGCGTGGTCTTGCCCGCGCCGCTGGGGCCGATCACGGCCACCTGCTCGCCGGCGGCCACCTGCAGCTCCAGCCCGCGCAGGGCGGGCGTGGTGCCGGGGCGGGCGGCCGGGTGCCGCGCCGTGGCGGCTTGCAGGGCGACTTTCAAGCGTTCAGCCCCGCCCGGTCAGAGCAGTTCGGCGCTGCGCGCGGCGGCTTCGATGCCCTTGTAGTTCTCGGCCTTGGTCGGCACGAACTTGGTGGCACGCTGCAGCTCCAGGATCTCCTTGCCTTCTGGCGTGGCCTTGGAGAGCGACAGGAAGGCGTCGGCCAGTTTCTGGCGCGTGGCGGCGGGCATGTCGGCGTGCACCGTCCAGTTGTAGTCAAAGTAGGGCGGGGTGGTGTAGAAGACCTTGACCTTCTCGGTGTCGACCTTCTTCTCGGCCACGAACTTGTCCCACACCGAGATGTTCAGCGCACCGGCCTGCACCTTGCCCGAGGCCACGGCGGCAATGGTGGCGTCGTGCGCGCCGCTGAAGGCCACGCGTTTGAAGTCCTTCTCGGGGTTCAGGCCGGTCTGCAGAAGGAAGCTGCGCGGCATCAGGTGGCCGCTGGTGGAGCTTTGTGAGCCGAAGGACACGTCCTTGCCCTTGAGGTCGGCCAGCGCCTTGATGGCAGGGTCGCTGGTGATGAAGACCGACTTGAACTTCTCGTCTTCCTCGCGCTGCACCAGCGGGATCACCTTGCCGCCGGAGCGCACATTGGCTTGCACGAAGGTGAAGCCGCCGAACCAGGCCAGGTCGACCTTCTTGTTCACCAGCGCCTCCACGGATGCGGCGTAGTCGGTCACGGGTGTGAACTCGACCTTCATGCCCAGCTTGGCTTCGAGGTACTTCATCAGCGGCGCGGCCTTGCGCGCCAGTTCGGTGGGCGACTCGTCGGGAATCGCGGTGACGCGGAACACGGTCTGCTGTGCGTGGGCGAGCGGTGCGAGGGCGGTGGTGGCGAGCAGCGCGCAGGTCAAGAGTGCGCGGCGGGTGCGGGAGGTGTTGCGGTTCATGGGGTATCCGGTAAAGGGGGATAGGGGGAGGTATTAGAACCCGGCGCCAGAGGGTTTGCACCGCAGCGGGGGCGGTTTATAAAGCGGGCCATGCCCGAGTTCGTGCAGATCCACCAGAGCAACGACGCGGCCCTGCGCGCCGAGCTGGCCGCGGGCCTGCTGGCAGAGCCGCCGCGCGCGGCGCCCAAGTTCCTCTACGACGCGCTGGGCTCGCGCCTGTTCGACGCCATCACCGAGCTGGCCGAGTACTACCCGACGCGCACCGAGGCGGCCATCTTTGCGGCCCACGGTGGTGCCATGGCGCAGCGGGTGCCCCCGCGCGCGGTGCTGATCGACCTGGGGGCGGGCAACTGCGCCAAGGCCGCGCGCCTGTTTCCGGTGCTGCGGCCGGGGGCCTATGTGGCGGTGGACATTTCGGTCGACTACCTGCAGGACGCTGTTGGCGAGCTGCAGCAGCGGCACCGCCAGGTGCCCATGCTGGGTCTGGGCATGGATTTCTCGGCGCGGCTCGCGCTGCCACCGGCCGCGGCCGACTGGCTGGAGCGGCACGACCTGGCGTCGGCGCCGCGCTGCGTGTTCTACCCCGGCTCCAGCATCGGCAACTTCAATCCCGGCGAATCGCTGGCCCTGCTGCGCCAGGCGCATGCGCTGTGCGCGGCCGGTGGGCCGGGCGGCGGCATTCTCATCGGCGTGGACCGGGTGAAGGACAAGGCCGTGCTCGAACCGGCCTACGACGATGCGCTGGGCGTCACGGCGGCGTTCAACCGCAACCTGCTGCTGAACGTCAACACCCTGCTGGGCAGCGACTTTGCGCCCGCGCGCTGGCGCCATGTGGCCTTCTACGACGAGGCCGCCTCGCGCATCGAGATGCACCTGGCCTCGGACGGCGCGCAGACCGTGCGCTGGCCCGGCGGCGAGCGCCATTTTGCTGACGGCGAGCGCCTGCACACCGAGAACTCGTACAAATGGACGCCCGGGGCATTCGAGACGTTGCTGCGCGAGGCAGGCTTCGGCGCCGCCACGCACTGGACGGACGAGCGCGGCTGGTTCAGCGTGTTCTGGGCACCAGCACTCTGACCGCCGCTCGGGCTCACGCCCGCGCGACCGAACGGAACCCGGCCAGGATGTCGTTGCGCTCGGGCGGGAAGTAGTTGCGGTACTGGGGGTGGCGCATGCGCGGCACGGTGAAGGCGCTGGCGCCCTTGAGCACGGGCCGGCCGTCGAACCAGGGGCGCGAGTAGTCGAGATAGGGATGGGGCGTGAAGCCCGGAAAGGGCTTGAAGGGGCTGGCGGTCCATTCCCAGACCTCGCCCCATCGGAAGCCGGGCTGCTGCGCCGCCACCTCCCATTCGGCCTCGGTCGGCAACCGCCGTTCGGCCCAGGCGCACCAGGCCTGCGCTTCGAAAGCGCTGAGATGGCTGGCCGGGGCGCTCAGGTCCAGCCGTTCCCATTGGCCGAAGCGCCGCTGCTCCCAGCCCTGCGGTGTCCGCCGCAGGTGGCGCGGTGCCTGCCGTTCGCCCGAGAGGCGCCAGATCCAGCCCGGTGCGCTCCAGAAGCGGCGCTGCGCGTACGACCCGCTTTCGACAAAGGGGAGGAACTGCGCCCAGCTCACCGGCTGCGCGTCGATTTCGAAAGCACCGACGGGCACCGGGTGCGCGCCGAGCTCGTTGTCGAAGGCGAAGCCCGGGCCGCTGCGGCCCAGGTTCCAAGTGGTGGCTGCAACAGGCAAGGCGCGGGTCTGGTGCTCGTCGCGGCCAGCCTTCGGCAGCCGGACCCCGGGATCAAAGCCCAGCGTCTGCGCCATGTAGACCGCGGCCTCGGCGTGCATGTCTTCGTGGAACAGCGCGAGCCGGAAGAAGTAGAGCCCGTCGTCGTCCTCGGGCGCCTCGTCCAGCAGCGCGAGCGTGTCGGTCAGGCTGGCTGCGAGGTCGGCGCGCACCGCATCGGCATCCAACAGCGGCAGTTGCCAGCGCCGGTCGTGCGGCACCTCGCTGGAGTTGTAGAGCGCGTCGGCGTCGACGCCTCGGACGGCCTGGCGAGCGGGCGGTCTGGGCACTCTCGCGTCGGCCGCTGCGCCACGGTCGCGCTGCGGGTTCCGCGCCAGCCACCAGTCGGCGAACCAGCCGATGTGGCCCAGCTCCCAGAGGGGCGGGTTGAGTTCGGGTGTGCAGGGTACGCGCAGGTCCGGGCCCAGCGCGGCCCGATAGGCCTCGAAGAGCGCTTGGCTGCGTTCGCGCGCGTCCTGCAGCGCCTGCGCCAGCACGTCCTTGCCGCCGCAACGCACGGTTTCTGCTTCGGACACAATCGCTGAGCTCTGTGGTTCCGCCATGACAAAACCCTCCCTGTGTCTCGTGACGCCAGCGCTGGCCGACGCCAACAACGGCAACTGGCAGACCGCGCACCGCTGGGCGCGTTGGCTCGCGGGCCATTATGAGGTTCGGGTGGTGAAGTCCTGGCCCGATGCCCGCACCGCCGACGACGGTACCGACCTGCTGCTGGCGTTGCACGCTCGCCGCTCTGCCGCCAGCGTCGCGGCCTGGGCGCAGGCCCATCCGGACAAACCGCTGGTGCTCGCGCTCACCGGCACCGACCTCTACCGCGACATCCGGACCGACGCCAGCGCGCAGCGCTCGCTGGCGCTCGCACACCGCCTGATCGTGCTGCAGGAGCGGGCGCCCCTGGCCCTGCCCGAGGCCCACCGCGCCAAATGCCATGTGGTGTTCCAGTCGAGCACGCGGCGCCAGACCCTGGACAAGACGCGTGAGCATCTGCGGGTGGTGGTGGTGGGGCACCTGCGCGAAGAAAAATCGCCAGAGACCGTGTTCGAGGCCGCGCGCCTGCTGTCGCCCGACGAGGGCATCCTGATCGACCACATCGGCAATGCCCTCGACCCCGCGCTGGGCGAACTGGCGCGCGCCACCGCCGCGGCCTGTCCGCACTACCGCTGGCTCGGCAGCCAGCCGCACGAGGCCACGCGCCGCCGCATCCAGCGCGCCCACCTGCTGGTCCACCCCAGCCGCATGGAAGGCGGTGCCCACGTCATCATGGAGGCCGTGCTCAGCGGCACGCCGGTGCTGGCCTCGCACATGGACGGCAACCTGGGCATGCTGGGTCCCGACTACGGCGGCTACTTTCCGGTCGGCGATGCGGCGGCGCTGGTGGCGCGGCTGCGTGAATGCCGCAGGGACATCGCCGGTGACGGCGGCGCCCTGGCCGCCCTGCAAGCACAATGTTCTGCCAGAGCGCCGCTGTTCGAACCCACGACCGAGCGTGCTGCCCTGCTGCGCGCACTGGCCGGGCCGCGGCAAGACCCGATACCCTGACCCGACCGACCGATTTGTCCCAATTCACGGAGACCCGAATGAACGCCCCGTCCACGCCCACTCAGCCTCGCCTGACCAGCCTTTCGCACGGCGGCGGCTGCGGCTGCAAGATCGCCCCCGGCGTGCTCAGCGAAATTCTCAAGGGCACCAGCGCCATGCCTGTCCCCAAAGAACTGCTGGTCGGCATCGAGACCGCGGACGATGCCGCCGTCTACCAGCTCAATGACGAGCAGGCTCTGATCGCCACCACCGACTTCTTCATGCCCATCGTCGACGACCCGTTCGACTTCGGCCGCATCGCCGCCACCAACGCCATCAGCGACGTCTACGCCATGGGCGGAACGCCCATCATGGCGCTGGCCCTGGTGGGCATGCCGATCAGCGTGCTCTCCACCGACACCATCGGCAAGATCCTCGAAGGCGGTCGCGCCGTCTGCACCGCGGCCGGCATCCCGATCGCTGGTGGCCACACCATCGACTCGGTCGAGCCCATCTACGGCCTGGTCGCGCTCGGCCTGGTGCACCCGAAACGCGTCAAGCGCAACGCCGACGCGAAGGTTGGTGATCGCCTGGTGCTGGGCAAGCCGCTGGGCGTGGGCGTGCTCTCGGCCGCGCTCAAGAAGGACGCGCTGAGCGCCGAGGGCTACTCGCAGATGATCGCTCACACCACCAAGCTGAACACCCCCGGCCCGGACCTTGCGGCCGTCGACGGCGTGCACGCGCTGACCGACGTGACCGGCTTCGGCCTGGCCGGCCACGCGCTGGAAATGGCGCGCGGCTCGGACACGACTGTGAAGCTCGACATGGCCCGCGTGCCCCTGATCGGCGGCGTGCGCGACTTGGCGGCGCAGGGCATGGTCACCGGCGCCAGCGGCCGCAATTGGGCGGCGTACGGTGCCGAGGTGCGACTGGCCGACGCGCTGACGCCGCAGGACAAGGCGCTGCTGACCGACCCCCAGACCAGCGGCGGCTTGCTGGTCGCCTGCTCGGCCGAGACGGTGGCCGAGGTGCTGGCGGTGTTCCGGCGACACGGCTTCGAAGCCGCGGCTGAGGTCGGCGAGATCGTGTCGGCGCAGCCCGGCGGTGTGCGGCTGCAGGTGGACTGAATACCCCGCCCTCCAGAAAGGACCACCATGACCCGACGAACCCTCAAGACCGCCGCCACCCTCGGTCGCAAGACCATGGAAACCGCCATGGCCGCGCCGCAGGTGGTGGCCCACCGCGTGGGCCGCATGGCCACGGCCGGCGCGAACCCGTCCCGCCGCGACCAGAGGGAGTTTGTCGGGATGGTGGCCGAGAAGCAGCAGGCCTTCGTACAGTCGTGGATGGCCATGGCCACCGAGTCCCTGCGGCTGCAGCAGCAGATCTGGTCCTCGCTCTGGACCGTGGGGCTCACGCCCTGGCCGCGCAAGCAGGCCGCTTCCCTGACCGCGGCGCGGCGCATGCAGTCGGCAGCGGTTTCCATCGCGGAAAAAGGCCTGACGCCGGTGCACCGCAAGGCGGTGTCCAACGCCAAACGCCTGTCGAAGGCGAAGCGATGACACCACCCCGCATCCTCGTCTTCGACATCTTCGGCACTGTCGTCGATTGGCACGGCTCCATCGTGCGCGAGGTGAGTCAGCGCTTCCCGCAGGTCGACGCCGACGCCTTCGCGCTCGCCTGGCGCGCGGGCTACCAGCCGGCGATGGAGGCGGTGCGCTCGGGCGGGCGCGGCTTCGTGAAGCTGGACGTGCTGCACCGCGAGATCCTCGACGGCCTGCTGCCGCGTTTTGGCCTGGACCACCTGGGCGACGCCGAAAGGGCCGACCTCAACCGCATCTGGCACCGCCTGTCCGCGTGGCCCGACAGCGTGGCCGGGCTCACACGGCTCAAGTCGCACTTCACGATCTGCAGCCTCTCCAACGGCAACCTGGGCCTGCTCGCCGACATGGCCAAGAACGCCGGCCTGCCCTGGGACTGCGTGCTCAGCGCCGAGGTGTTCCAGGCCTACAAGCCCGACCCGCGCGTCTACCTGGGTGCGGCCGGGGTGTTCGACGCCAAACCAGGCGAGGTGATGATGGTCGCCGCCCACCACGACGACCTCGCCGCGGCCCGCACCTGCGGCCTGCAGACGGCGTACATCGAACGTCCGCTGGAGTTCGGCGCCGCCCACGTCAAGGACGTGTCACCCCAGCCGGACAACACCTGGCACGCGCGCGACCTGCTGCATCTGGCCGACCAGCTGGGCTGCTGACCCCGGCGGGTTGAAGGGCCTCACATTCCCCGGGCCAGTCGGTGCAGCCACTGCACCGACCCCTCACCCATGGCCAGGCTGCTCTGTGCAAGTTGCAGGATCTGTGCCTTCGATCCGCCTGTGCGGATGTGGTCCATGGCTTGACGGGTGATCTGGCCCAACCTAACGCAGCCAATGGCGGGTGCGCTTCCGGCGATGCAATGGAGTGGCTCCTCCAGGCCTTCTACGTCGTTGGCATGCAGACGGTCGCGGATGATCGACAGGTTGAGATGCAACTGGGCCGCGGCGCTGACGATGAAGGTCTTCAGGTCGGCCGGACTGAAGGCGGCGAAGTTGTCCATCAGCACTTCCAGTTCGTTGCTGCCTTCGTCGAGCTCCTCCGCGACAGCCGGTTCCTGCAGAGCGGCGTGCTGCGTCTCCGCGTTGGCCACCCGTCCGATTTCTGTCATCAACTCCTCGCGTGTGAAGGGCTTCGACACATAGCCCGCAAATCCCTTCGCGAGGTAGTCCTGCTTGTCTTCCTTCCTTGCATTGGCGGTCAGCGCGATGAAGGGGCGCTGGGCCCATGCGTTGCTGATCCGACGGATTTCGTCCATGGCGGCTGGCCCGTTGAGGACAGGCATGCCGATGTCCATCAGCACCACGTCGAAGGTGCTCTTTTTTGCTGCGTCCACCGCCTGCCGTCCGTCTTCGACGGTGACGAGGGTGTGGCCTGTGTCCTGGAAATAGGCTTTGAGCAGCTCGCGGTTGATGCTGTTGTCGTCGGCCGCCAGCACCCTGAGTGCTGATGTTTGGGCTACTGGCGCTGTGACGGCTTGCGGCGCCGCTTCGACCGTTGCGACCGCATCGGCCGCAACGGCGTCGCAGGGAATCTCGACGGTGAATGTCGTGCCCCGCCCCAGCTCGCTTGCCACGCTGATGGAGCCGCCCATGAGCGTGGTCAGCTGCTTGCAGATCGAAAGACCCAGACCCGTGCCGCTGACGTAGTTGATCGAGCTGTCGACCACCTGGTAGTACTTGTCGAAAATCTTGTCACGGACCTCCGGACGAATGCCCACGCCGCTGTCTTCGACCTGAATGCGGACGCAACGTGCACCCTGGGTGTTGTGTGTCTCGTCCACGCTGAGCTTGACGAATCCGCGTTCAGTGAACTTGATGGCGTTGCCGACAAGGTTGTTGATGATCTGGTTCACGCGAACAGGATCCAGTGTCACCGGCAGGTCCGCAGGCACTTCCGTGATCAGTGTCAGGCCCTTGTGCCGTGCCGTGGCCTCAAAGCTGGCGGTCACACCTTGCACCTCGGTGGCCATCTGGTGGCGCCTGGGTTGCAGCTGGAACTGCCCGACTTCCAGCTTGGAATAGTCCAAGATGTCGTTGAGCAGGTGCAGCATGTTGCGCGTGACACCATCGAGCAGTTCTGCGAGTTCTCGCACCTTGGGCGAGAGGGGCTGTCGCTGGATTTCACCGATGAGGCCCATGATGCCGTGCATCGGTGTCCGGATCTCGTGGCTCATGCTGGAAAGAAACTCCGACCGCATGTTGGCCAGCAGTTCCGCCTTGTCCTTGGCCTCCTCGGCGATGACCTTGCCTGCGTCGGCCTGCTCGCGCAGCCTGCCTTCCATTTCGGCCAGGGCCTTGGACCGAAGGTACAGGTCGCGGTAGCGCAACAGCATGTTGATGACCACCACAAAGAGCACCAGCCCAACCAGCACCTTGGACATGATCAGCACGACCACCAGGCTGGTCGAGCTCTGAAGCACTTCGCTTCCCGGCTCCTCCTGGCCGATGAAGCGGGTGGCGAGAATCGCCATGTAGTGCATGCCGGAGATGGCCAGTCCCAGCACGGCACCACCACCTGCGTTCGAAAGCCACAGCCGCTTCCGGAGCCGGGCGTGCAGCGCTCTGCGAACGAAAAGGGATGCAATGGCCAGTCCAACGGCCACAATGAGCGAAACCAGGAACAGGGCAGGGTCGTAGCGCAGGCTGGGTGTCATGACCATGGCCGCCATGCCGCCGTAGTGCATCAGGCCGATGCCAGCGCCGATCAGTGTCCCGTTGATGACCATGCGCAGCGCGGAGTCCTGTTCGGACGTGCGACTGAGCGCCAGCCAGGAGGCGGCAAGGGCCGGCAGGAGCGACAGGGCGGTGATGGTCGGGTCGTAGCTCACCTGGACACAGAGCTGGAACGACATCATCCCGATGAAATGCATCATCCAGACGCCCGTGCCCATGATCACGCCGCTGGTGCCGATGCCCACTATGCGGTTGAGCCGTTCACGCGAAGCGTTTGCAAAGGCGACCAGGTGGTAAGCCAGCGCAGACGAAAGGATGGCCATCGCAACCGACAGTGCGACCAGCCCGTATTCGTATGTACCGGTCAGGAGTTCGGTGGGAGCAACGTCCTCAAGCAGAAAGAACCGATCAAGCATGCAAGGCAATCCAGTGAAGCGCAGAACGCGTTTCTCCTGAATCGGCTCAACTCGGCCGCAACTTGAGCCCGACCGACGTGTGGAAGGGCTTCAAGAACGGAAGCCCCGTCCCTGGGTGCCTGTCCGCGCGCCGCCGTGGCTCAGATATCCGACAGCGACGCCTTGATCTGCCGGATGGTGGACACGTCGCCCAGGAAGACCTGGATCACGTCCTTCTCTTCGGGCGTCAGGTCCTTGCTCTCCAGCAGTTTCAAGCGCCGTACAACCAGCTCCAGCGCCTCTGCAAGGTGGCCGATCTGGCGGCCGTAGCTGCCCACCCGTTCCAACGCCGCCTGTTCCACCGAGGGGTTGGACGAGGTGCCGAGGTTGACGTTGAACAGGTGAAACTGCCAGTTGGGCAGGATGGGCTGGGTCAGGCTGGTGGGCGCCAGCTGCCAGGTGATCGGGACGTTGACTTGCTGCCGCTGCGACATGGTGGACTCCCTGGGTGGGCCGCCGGGCGGCGGCATCCGAACCATACAAGAGCCGTGCCAGCGCGCGTGTGACGCAGGTGCTTGATGCGGGTCAAGTCTTCCCCTGGGCAGAGGCCTACAGTGAATTCATCCCACCCACCCGGAGACAGCACCATGAATCACCTGCACACCTCGCTCAAAGCCCTGGTTGTCCTGGGCCTGCTGGCCTGCGCCACAGTCGCGGCGGCCCAGCCCAAGACCACCAACGGCATCCTCACCGACGAAAAAGGCATGAGTCTCTATGTGTGGGACAACGAGCTGACCGCCCCAGGCAAGGTCCTGTGCACCGGACCCTGCACCATCACCTGGCCACCGATGCTCGCCAAGGAGGGCACCCAGGCCTCGGGCGACTTCACCCTGATGACCCGCGACGACGGTATCCTGCAGTGGGCCCACAAGGGCAGGCCGCTGTACCACTCGGCCAACGACAAGCAGCCGGGTGACCACAAGGGCGACGGCTTCCGCGGCATCTGGCACCTCGTCAAGCCCTGAGGCCGATCACCCGCCGACCGGCGTGCACAGCTCCACCAGAAGGCCGTCCGGGCAGCGCACATAGGACACCACCTGGCCCCAGGGCTTCTGTGACGGCGCCGCCATCTCGCGCGCGCCGGCTTCAACGGCCCGCGCATGCGCGGCGGGCACATCGTCCGTGACCAGCGCGATCTCGAAACCCAGCGGCTGGGCCGAGGTGTCGGCACGCACATGGCCGCCTGGGAAGTTCATGTCGCCCAGCTCGTGTGCGGCGAAGGCCAGCGTGGTCTCGCCGGTGTCGAGCTCACCGTAGGCGCCGCTCTCGTGCAGAAAGCGGCGCTTCAGCCCGAAGGCCTGTTCGCAGAACGCCAGCGAGGCCGTGACGTCGAGGACGTAGGTGATGGTGTAGCCGAGCTTCATTTCGTGTCCTTCGCGTGATCAGGCCGCCATGGCCCACCCGATGGTGGCACACCCCGCCACCACCACCCACGGCGGCCACTTCCACTTCATCAGCGCCAGCAACGCCACCACCGCCAGCAGCGCGTCGGCCACGCCGCGGATGCCGCTGGTGATGACCGGGTTCCACAGCGCCGCCAGCAGCAGGCCGACCACACCGGCGTTGATGCCCATGAGGGCGGCGCGCACGCGGGGCTGGGCGCGCAGGCGTTCCCAGAACGGCAGCGCACCCACCACCAGCAGGAAGGCCGGCGCAAAGATGGCCGCCAGCGCCAGCAGCCCGCCGGCCCAGCCGGTGGGGGCGCTCTGCATGCTGGCGCCGAGGAAGGCCGCGAAGGTGAACAGCGGGCCGGGCACGGCCTGGGCCGCACCGTAGCCGGCGAGGAAAGCGTCGTTGCCGACCCAGCCGGTGGGCACCACGCTGGCCTGCAGCAGCGGCAGCACGACGTGGCCGCCGCCGAACACCAGGGCGCCGGCGCGGTAGAAGGCGTCGACCACGGCCAGGGCCTGCGAGGGCACGGCCGCGGCCAGCAGCGGCAGGCCCACCAGCAGCACGGCGAACAGCAGCAGCCACAGCGAGCCGGCGCGCCGGCCGACCGGTATGTTCAAGGGCTCGTGGGCGGTGTCGGATGGCGGACGCATCGCCGCCAGGCCGATGGCGGCGGCGGCGGCGATGACCAGCAGTTGCATGACCGTGCCAGGCCAGGCGATGAGGACCGCCGCGGCGCCCAGCATGAGTGCACGGCGCGGCGCGTCCGGGCAGAGGCTGCGCGCCATGCCCCAGACGGCCTGTGCCACCACGGCGACCGCCACCACCTTCAGGCCGTGCAGCAGGCCCGCGCCCGCGCCGCTGCCCAGCGCGTCGCCGGCCTGCGCCACGCCCAGGGCGAGCGCGATCAGGGCCAGGGCCGAGGGCAGGGTGAAGCCGGCCCAGGCGGCGAAGGCGCCCGAATAGCCGGCGCGCGAGAGGCCCAGTGCCAGGCCCACCTGGCTGCTGGCCGGGCCGGGCAGGAACTGGCACAGCGCGACCAGGTCGGCGTAGGCGGATTCGCTGAGCCAGCGGCGGTGCTCGACGAACTCGGTGCGGAAATAGCCCAGGTGCGCCACCGGGCCACCGAAGCTGGTGAGGCCGAGCCGCAAGAACACCAGGAAGACCTGCCAGGCGCTGCGGTCGGATGCGGTGTTCATGCGGTCGGCAGGGTGTACTTCCCCATGAAGGCGCGGTCGATGTGGTCCTTCCAGCGCCACGCCCAGCCACCTTCGGCGTGCAGAGGCCCCCAGCTTGCAATGGCGTGACCGGCCCCGCACGAGATCAGGCTCAGCGTGTGGGTCGGCGGGTGGTGGGGCTTGAGCGGCTGGCCTTCGTGGGCCGCGAGCAGGTTGTCCGCCAGCGGCGGGCCTGCGCGCACCGCATAGACACCGTTGCGGGGGTGCGGCCGGTCGGCGCGGGCACACACGTCGCCCGCGGCGAACACTTCGGGGTGGCTGGTGCTCTGCTGGAACTGATTGACCAGCACATGCCCCGATTCGTTGAGCGCCAGGCCACTGCCCTGCAGCCAGGGCGGCGCGTGGGAGCCGATGGCGAGGATGGGCACGTCGCAGGCCAGTTCGGAGCCGCTGCCCAGCTTCACCACGCCTGGCGCCAGGCCGACGCAGCTGTCGCGCAGCACGGTGATGTTCAGCCGCTTGAGCCGGCGCAGCACGCGCGCCTGCACGCCGACGGGGTAGCTGGCCAAGGGTTCCACACCACCCGTGATGAGGGTGAAGCGGGCGCCGGCTGCGCCGCGCGTGCGCAGGCACTGCTCGGCAGCCAACAGCAGCTCCAGTCCGCCGGCGCCCGCGCCGATCACCGCCACCGACAGCGCGCGTGCCTGCGCCTGCTCCAGCACCTGGGGCCAGAGCGAGGCAAAGACCTCGATCGGCCGCACAATCAGCGCGTTGTCCGCCGCGCCGGGCATCTGTTCTTCGATGCGCTGGCGGTCGATCACCGGGCCGGTGTCGATGGACAGCAGGTGGTAGGGCAGGTCGGGCGGCAGGATCTCGTCCTGCGAGCGACTCTTGCCGGCGGGGCTCAGGCGCGCTCGTCGGCCCGCCGTGTCGATCCCGCTGCAGCGCGCCCGCACCCACTTGGCACCCGCGGCGCGGATCAGCGGCTCCAGTGGAATCTGGCAGTCGGTCTCGCTGTAGTGGCCAGCCACCAGGCCCGGCACCATACCGCTGTAGGTCTGGTACGGGTAGGGCGTGACGACCGTGATGTCCAGATCGGCCGGCCGCTGCTGCGCCAGCCGCGACAGGACATGGACATGGGCGTGTCCGCCGCCGAGCAGCAGCAGCTTCTTGATTCCGTGGTGCATGGGCCCCAATGTTACGGGTTGTGTCTGACGCGCTCAGTGCGTGGCGATGCACCCGCTGTTGCCATGGCCTGGGTGGCGCCGTAGTTCGTACACCACCTCGCCTGCTTCGCCGCCGGGTGACTGTCTCAAATGGGCTGGGAATACGGTGTCGACATGGCGGAACCCGGCTTTTTCCAGCACGCGGCGCGAGCCGATGTTGGCTGCCATGGTCTGGGCGCGGACGCGGTCAAACCCGGGCGCTTCGAATGCCTGGGCTACCAGGGCAGCAACGCCCTCGGTGGCGAAGCCCTGGCCCCAGGCCCACCGGTGCAGCCGGTACCCGACCTCGGCGGTGCGCAGACCGTCCACCCGTCCGTCATCGAACAGGGCGAACCATCCGATGAAGCGGCCCGTGCTGCGTTCGTGGGCCGCCAGCACCTCCGGCTCGGCGCCGCGCGGCGTGAGGAAATCTGCGTCCGGGCAGCCGGCCTCGGGCACAGACTGGCCGCCATTGAGAAAGCGCATGACTTCGGGGTCGGCTTCCAGCGCCACCAGGTGGTGGCGGTCCGACGGCGTCACAGGGCGCAGGTCCAGGCGCTCGGTACAGCAGCCGCGCGGGTGCAGGGGCGTCATGGCGACGGGGGACTGGTGCGCAGCTCGGCCACCCAGCCACTGCTGCGGCTGGCGGTGTTGTCGCTGTCGGCGCCGATCAGCACGGTGGCAACCTTGGGCAGCTCGCTACGTGGCGTCTGCGCGCCCCGGGGCAGTTCGTCGCCGAAGAGGGTGATGAAGTCCTGCGCTAGATCTCGGCTCTCGGCCACCCACTGACCTGTCGGCGCTTCGCTGCCGCGCAGGCTGATGTAGCGCACGCGCCGGGAGTAGGGGTTGGCGCCTTGCAGGCCGGCGGCGTGGCCGCTGTCCCACACGTAGCAGATGGTGGCAGCGGGCAGGGCTTCGCCACTGACGCTGCGCGCGATGCGCAGCACGGTGCGTTCGACGAAGGGCACGCGTTCCAGCGGGTGATCGAACATGGCGCAGACCTTGAGGGCCGCGTCGTCGCCGGCCTTGGTGGTGAGGTCGGGTGTGGCCGTGCCGCCCGAGAGCGGCTGGTCCAACCGCCAGCGCCACTGCAGGCGCGCGGGCGGCGCGTCCTTGAGGTCGTGCACCAGGCTGCCGTAGGACGAGGCGGTGACCACCTTCACCGCGGGTTGGCCATCGACCTGGCCAGCCTCGATGAGCGTGGGTGGGATCTGGGCCTTCTGTTTCGGGAAACCGACGTAGCGCCAGCCGGAGTGCAGCGCGCCGTCGGGCTGTGTCAGCGGCGGCAGGGTCTGGGCCTGCACACCCGCCAGCGCGCCCGTCAGTACCGTGATGAGTGAGGCTGTGGCCAAGGTGTTCATGTGCGCTTCCAGTCGTGGTACTTCTTCACCCAGGCCAGCAGCCGGTGCGGCTGGTGGGCGCGCTTCCATTCGCCCGCCGCGTATTTGTTGGCCTCGGCCAGCGTGGGGTAGGTGTGGATGGTGCCCAGGATCTTGTTCAGGCCCAGGCCGTGTTTCATGGCCAGCACGTACTCGGCCAGCAGGTCGCCGGCGTGCGTGCCCACGATGGTCACGCCCAGGATGGTGTCCTTGCCTGGCACGGTGAGCACCTTGACAAAGCCGTGTGCCTCGCTGTCTGCGATGGCGCGGTCGAGGTCGTCGATGCCGTACTTCGTGACTTCGTAGGCGATCTTCTTTTCTTTCGCGTCCTGCTCGTTCAGGCCCACGCGCGCGACCTCGGGGTCAATGAAGGTGGCCCAGGGGATGACGCTGTAGTCGGCCTTGAACTTCTTGAAGTCGCCAAACAGGGCGTTCACCGCGGCGTACCAGGCCTGGTGCGCGGCCGTGTGGGTGAACTGGAATGGCCCGGCCACGTCGCCGGCGGCATAGATGTTCGGGTAAATCGTCTGCAGGTATTCGTTGGTCTCGACCGTGCGGTTCGTCGGTATGCCCAGCTCTTCCAGGCCGTATCCCGTGAGCCGCGCCACACGGCCGACGGCGCACAGCAGCTGGTCGAACACGATGCGTTTTTCGGCGCCGCCGTGTTCGACCACCAGCGTCTTCTCGCCGTTCACGAGCTCGCAGCGCAGCGCCTTGTGGCCGGTCAGCACGGCCACGTCATCGGCCTCCAGCGAGGCCTTGGCGAGCGCGGAGACTTCCTCGTCCTCGCGGATCATGATGCGCGGCGCCATCTCCACCTGGGTGACTTGCGCGCCCAGCCGGGCAAAGCTTTGTGCCAGCTCGCAGCCGATCGGGCCGCCGCCCAGCACCACCAGGCGCTTCGGGATCTCGTCGAGCTTCGCGAATTCGTCCCACAGCGTGTCGCTGGTGACGTAGCCGACCTCATCGAGCCCCGGCAGCGGGGGCACGAAGGGCCGGGCGCCGGCGGCGATGACGATGCTGCGTGCGGTGAGTCGCTGGGTGCCCCCGCCGTTCAGCGCGATCTCCACGGTCCACGGATTCACCAGCTTTGCGTAGCCCTGCAGCACCTCCACACCCAGGCCGGTGTAACGCTCCACGCTGTCGTGGGGCTCGATGGCTTTGATGACATCGTGGATGCGCTGCATCACGGCCTTGAAACTGAACGTGGGCGTGGCATCGCTCAGGCCGTAGGTCGAGGCGTGGCGCATCTGGTGCGCCAGCTTGGCGCTCTTGATCAGGGCCTTGCTCGGCACGCAGCCGTAGTTCAGGCAGTCGCCGCCCATCTTGTGCGCCTCGACCAGCGTGACCTTGGCCTTGACCGCGGCGGCGATGTAGGCCGAGACCAGACCGCCCGCCCCCGCGCCGATCACGATCAGGTTGCGGTCGAAGGCCTTGGGGCGCACACCGGCCCACTTCGCATACACCTTGCGCTTCTGCACCGCCTCGACGATCTTGCGTGCGATCAGCGGGAACAGCCCCAGCAGCACGAAGCTGCCCAGCAGGCCGGGGCTGACGATGCCCTTGAGCGATTCGAGCTGGCCCAGCTGCGTGCCCGCGTTCACGTACACCGCCGTGCCGGCCAGCATGCCCAGCTGGCTGACCCAATAAAAGGTCCAGGCCTTCATCTTCGTCAGGCCCATCAACAGGTTGATGACGAAGAAGGGTACGACCGGGATCAGCCGCAGGGTGAACAGGTAGAACGCGCCGTCCTTCTGGATGCCCTTGTCCACCTCGGCCAGACGCTGGCCGAAGCGGCTCTGCACGCTGTCGCGCAGCAGGAAGCGCGCGGTGAGGAAGGCCAGCGTCGCACCGATGCTGGACGCGAACGACACCAGCAGCAGGCCCCAGCCCAGGCCGAAGATGGCGCCGCCGGCCAGCGTGACGATGGTGGCGCCCGGCAGCGAGAGTGCGGTGACGGCCACGTAGATGAGGAAGTAGCCGGCGGCCAGCGCCAGCGGCTGCTGCTCGCGCAGCTCGGCAAAGCGCGTCTGGCTCTGCTTGAGAAAGTCCAGACTGAAGAAGCGGCCGAGGTCGAACGCGAAGAAGGCCACGATGCCGATCAGCACGGCCAGCAGGAGCAGGAGTTTGCGCAGGTTCATGGGATCTCCTCAGGCGCCGTCGCACAGCCGTTGCCAGCCCCAGCCGATGCGCAACGCGGTGGTGATGGCGCACAGCGCAGCGAAGCAGTAGGCGATGGGGCCGAACCACTGTGGCCACAGGCACATCGCGGCGAAGGCGGCGATGGTCTCTGTGGCTTCGGTCAGGCCGCCCAGAAAGTAGAAGCTCTTGCCGGGCAGTGCGGTGTCGGTGAGGCCGCGCTTCTCGGCCAGCGCGGCGAAGGCCAGGAAGCTGCTGCCAGTGCCGATGAAGCTGGCCAGCAGCACGGCGGCGGGCAGGGCGTTGGCCGCTGGGTCGGCGAATGCGAAGCCCAGCGGGATCGTGGCGTAGAACAGGAAGTCCAGTGTGATGTCCAGGAAGCCGCCGCGGTCGGTGGGGGTGGAGGCTCGCGCCACCGCACCGTCCAGTCCGTCGAGCAGGCGCGAGAGCAGCAGCAGCACCAGGCCCGCCACGAACTGCCGCAGACCGATGGCCAGCGCGGCAGCCATGCCAGTGACGAAGCCGGACAGCGTGACCGCATCGGCCCCCACACCCAACCGCGCGAGGATGGCGCCGGCGCGGCGCATGGCCGGTCGCAGGGCCTGCTGGATCGCCTTATCCAGCATGTTGGTGGCACAGGGTGTGCACAGGAGGGGAGGACGGCGTTGCCAAGCAGGGTCTCCAGAGCGGCGGGGGTTGCGCGGTGTGTACCGCTGCGCGAGCTTACCTGCTGGCCGCCGGTGTCAGCCAGCCGTTCACCCGGGGCTTGAGCCAGGCGCAGTCCAGCGACCAGCGGCCCACGCCGTACAAGGCCAGCGCCGCCAGCAGCACGCCCCAGGTGATGTGCTGCTGCAGTGCGGCCGGGGCGATCTCGGCGAGGCTGAGCACCGCCACCACATTGACCACGCTCAAACCCAGCGCGGCAAAGCGCCCGGCCAGGCCCAGCAGCAGCATCACCGGCAGCACCAGCTCGCCCGCGGTGCCCATGACTGCCGCGATACCGGGCGAGAGCAGCGGCACGCGGTATTCCTCGGTGAACAGCAGCAGGGTGGTGTCCCAGTCGCGCAGCTTGGTCAGGCCGGACAGGAAAAACACCTGGGCGAGGTAGGCACGCGCGAGCAGTGCGGCCAGGGGCTGTGCGCCGTCCAGGACGGCGGTGAAGGCGTTCCAGAGGTTCAGGCCGCGCTGCAGCAGGGTCGTGTTCATGGGGTGGTCTCCAGTTGGGTGGCGTGGGTGGTCAGGCGCTGCACGCCGATGACCAGCCCGTCGGTGACTGCGGCGGTCAGCCAGGTTGAAAAGTCGAAGGCCGGCGGTTCGGTGTCGGCGGCGCCGGCCGCATCGAGTGCGCCGGGCAGATCGGCGCCGGCCTGCAGCGCCTGCACCAGCGCCGCGGCCGGCGGGGCGATGGCGTCGATGCGCGGGCGCAGGCCCTGGCGCCACACCTGGGCGTGTTCGCCCACGCCCTCGCGCAGCCGCTGAGCCGCCTCGGCCAGGCTGGGGCTGCTGTGCAGGTGCGCGGTGACCAGGCTGGCGACCGGAAAGCGGCTGCCGATCACAGTGGCGCCTGGGCTGAGCACGAGCGCGAGGCCCTGCGGGTCTTCGCTGGCCAGCCGCGCGAAGCTGGGCAGATCGGGCTCGGCGTCGGTGGCGCTGGCCGCGCGGTGCAGCGCCCACTCGGCGCGCGCCACGTCGCCCAGGTAGGGCGCATTGGACAGTTGGTCGCTCGCCTGCAGGAAGCCGGGCAGGGCGTCGCCCCATTGCGCGAGGTCGCCGCAGCGGGGCGGGTGGGTGTGCCAGAGGTCGCGCGCGAGCAGGTCGAAGTTCTGTTCGCCGAGCATCGCAGCAATCACTGGGTAGGCGGCCCGCAGCACGCGTTCGGCCATCGCATGGCCGTTGCTGCGGTAGGCCGCCAGGCCTCGTACGGACTGGGGATGCCGCACATCGAGCTGCGCGTTCAGGCGCGCGTCGGCTGTTTGTCGGTCGTCGCCGGGGCGCGCAAACAGGGCGTCCAGAAAGAGCTGCTGTTGCTGCGCCAGCGTGAAGGTGTCCCGGGTGTTCATGCGGCGACCGCCTGTGTGTCGGTGGCTGGGGTCAGCACCTGCGCCGCGGCCTCGCGGGCGTGGGCGGCCTCGTCCAGCAGCACGGCCAGTTCAGGCACGTCCGTGTCCCACTCGATCAGGGTGGGCGCGGCGCCGAAGCGGCCGATGGCGTGGCGGTACAGCGCCCAGACCCGCTCGTCCACGCGGCTGCCGTGGTCGTCGATCACGATGTCGCCGCAGTGCCGGTGGCCGGCGAGGTGGATCTCCGCCACATGGTCCGGCGCGATGGCATCCAGCCAGCGCTTGCACGCGTCCATCGGGTCGTCGTGTTCGCCTCGCAGCTGGCCATTGAGGGCGTTGACAAAGATGTTGTTCACGTCGACCAGCAGGCCGCAACCGCTGCGCCGCGCGAGCGTGTTGAGAAACTCGGGTTCGTCCATCTCGGCACCGCGCCACTGAACATAGGCCGATAGGTTCTCCACCGCGATGGGGCGGCGCAGACGGTCCTGCACGTGCTGGACGTTGGCACACATGGCGTCCAGCGCCGCGCGGCTCATCGGCACGGGCAGCAGGTCGGCCGCATGCACCACCGCACCGCTTGCGAAGCTGGCGTGGTCGCTGACCCGGACCGGGTCGATGGCCTGCACCAGCCGCGCCAGCTGGTTGAGATGCGCGGTGTCGATGCCCCGCGCCGAACCCAACGACAGGCCCACACCGTGCAGGCTCACTGGGTGCTGCGCCCGCCCTTCGCACAGCACGGCCAGGGCCGCACCGCCGGGGGCGAAGAAGTTCTCGGAATGAACTTCGAGGAAGTCCAGGGCAGGCTGCTGTTCCAGCAGCGCTGCGTAGTGGGGGTGCCGCCAACCGATGCCCACCTCGGGTGCTGCGGCGTGGGGCCGATGAGCGGGTGCGGTCATGGTGGCGGGCTTTCTCTTGCGACGGGTGGCTGCGGATCAGGATTTCTTCATGCCCATCTTGGCTTCGTCCATGGACATGCCGCCCATGGTCTTGCAGGTGCCCGCGGCGACGTACTTCCATTCGCCCTTGTCGTTGTCTACCTTGGACTGACCGGCGCAGGAGTGCGAGCCAGAGAGGTTGGCGCAGTCGTTCTGGCCCGCCTTGGCGATGCCGAAACACTTTTCCTTGGCCGCGTTCTGGGCCATGGCAGGGCTGGACAGCAGGGCCAGCGACATCAGCGAGGCGGCGGCGGTGGTGATCATGGTGCGTTGATTCATGGAAAAGACTCCTGGTTGGGTTGAGGTTCAACCGCCGGTCTGTTTGGGTGACACCGGGCGGTTGCGTGTCTGTCTGTCGGGCAGCGCGGTTCTTACACGGCATGCCAAAAGAATTTGTCAGAGCAGTTCGGCGATGCGGTCCCAGGCTGCAGCCGGGATGCGTCCGACATAGCGCTCGACCGGGCGACCGCTTTTGTCGATGAGGATCGCCGTGGGCCATTGCGTGGCAGGCCCCAGGCTGTCGACCGTCGATGGATCACCGCTCCAGATGGACGGGAAGCGCTGTGTGATCGGGACGGCGCTGGCCACCAGCTGCTCGTAGTCCAGCCAGTCCTTTCGCCGCGCATCCGCATTCACGCCGATCAGCGAGAAGGCCTGCCCCTGCCAGCCGATCAGATTGGCGCGCAACTCGTGCATCTTGTCGCGGCACACGGCGCAGCCAGTGCGCCAGTGGAAGACCAGCACCACGCGTCCGCGAAGGGCCGACAGGCGGACCGGTCGGCCTTCGGCGTCGCTGCCCTCCAGCCGAACAACAGCCTCGGTGTCGGTCGAGGTCCGTGACCAGGCGGCGCCAGCGAGCATCGCTGCGGGTGTCAGAGCTGTGGCCTGCAGCAGGCGTCGGCGGGTGGTTGCGTGGGTCATAGGGTTTCTCCGGTGTGACCGTTCAGTCGTCACCACGTGCGGGTCCTTACACTCTCCGCGTCTTTCCGTAACCGGACACACCCATGCCCGATTTTCCAACCCAGGTGGCCGAGTGCCGCAACTACCTGCTGCGCTTCGCGCGCCTGCAACTGCGCAACGACGCCTGGGCCGAGGACGCCGTCTCCGAGACCATGCTCGCCGCGCTGGCCCGGCCCCAGGCGTTCGAGGGCCGTTCCCAGATGCGCACCTGGATGGTGGGCATCCTCAAGCACAAGATCATCGACATCCTGCGCCAGCGTCAGCGCGAGGTGACGCTGGACAGCGGCTCGGACGACGACAGCGCCGATCCGCTGGAGCACATGGCCTTCAAGGCCGATGGCCACCACGCCCAGATGCCGGCCGACTGGGGCGATCCCGAGCAGTCGCTGGGCAGCCGCCAGTTCATGGCCGTGCTCAATGCCTGCGCCGAAAAGCTGCCGCCGGTGCAGGGGCGTCTGTTCCTGATGCGCGAATGGCTGGAGCTCTCCAGCGACGAGATCTGTAAGGAACTGGGGCTGACGCCGACCAACCTCTACGTTCAGCTCCATCGGTCCCGCCTGCGACTGCGGGAGTGCCTGGAACTGAACTGGTTTGGACGAGCTCACACGACATGAAAGCCGCTTACCCATTTCGCCGCACCTGCAAGGAGGCCACCGCGCTGATGGTGGCCCGTGAAGACCGCCCGCTGTCCTGGGGAGATCGCGTCGGGCTGCGGCTGCACCTGGCCATGTGCAAGGCCTGTCCTGGCTTCGAACGTCAGATGCTCACCATGCGCAATGCGATGAAGCAGTGGCGCGGCTACACCGAGGACGAGTGACGCGCGCCGCCGGCTCGGCGCGGGTCGGCTTCAGTTCAGCAGGGCCTGCGCGAACTCGCGCGCGCTGAAGGTTTCCAGGTCTTCGAGCTTTTCACCGACGCCGATGAAGTAGATCGGCACCGGCCGCTCGCGCGCGATGGCGCAGACCACGCCGCCCTTGGCCGTGCCGTCCAGCTTGGTGATCACCAGGCCCGTGAGCTGCAGCGCCTCGTCGAAGGCCTTGACCTGCGTCAGCGCGTTCTGGCCGGTGTTGCCATCGATGACCAGCAGCACCTCGTGCGGCGCGGTTCCATCGGCTTTCTGTACCACCCGCTTGATCTTCCTGAGCTCTTCCATCAGGTGCAGCTGCGTCGGCAGGCGGCCGGCCGTGTCCACCAGCACCACGTCGCGGCCGCGCGCCTTGCCGGCGCTCACCGCGTCGAAGCTCACCGCCGCCGGATCGCCGCCTTCCTGGGTCACGATTTCCACGGTGTTGCGGTCGGCCCACACGGCCAGCTGCTCGCGCGCCGCGGCGCGGAAAGTGTCGGCCGCCGCCAGCAGCACGCTGGCGCCTTCGTTGGCCAGGTGCCGCGTGAGCTTGCCGATGGAGGTGGTCTTGCCTGCGCCGTTGACGCCCGCGACCATGATCACGGTGGGTTTGTGCTCGCCGATCACCAGGGGCTTCTGCAGCGGCGCCAGCAGGTCGGCGATGGCGTCGGCCAGCAAGCCCTTGACGGCGGCCGGGTCGGTGGTCTTCGACTCTTTGACGCGGCGCTTGAGATCGGCCAGCAGGTGCTCGGTGGCCTTGACCCCGGTGTCTGCCATCAGCAGCGCGGTCTCGAGCTCTTCATACAGCGCATCGTCGATCTGCGTGCCGGTGAAGACTGTGGCGATGCTCGACCCGGTCTTGCGCAGTCCGGCCTTGAGCTTGTCCAGCCAGCCCTTGCGCTCGGGTGCTGGCGGCGTGGCCGGCGGGCTGACCATGGCGGGCACCGTGGCCTGCGGAGCGACCGGTGCCGCAGGGGCGGGCGCGGCGGCGGGGCCCGGTTCGGGAGCCGGAGCGGGCGCAGGCGGTTTTTTTCTGAAGAACGAGAACATGTTTCAATCTTTGGAATCCACAGGATTCTATGAAACGAGCTTTCTCCTCCCTGATGCGGGGGCTGGTGGTGCTGGCCATGCTCTGGTCCGCCGCCGCGTCCGCCACCGAAGCCGCCCGGACCTACACCCTCTCCAACGGCATGACCCTGATCGTGCAGCCCGACCGGCGGGCGCCTACCGTGGTGCACATGCTCTGGGTTCGTGTGGGCTCCATGGACGAGGTCGATGGCACCTCGGGCGTGGCCCATGTGCTCGAACACATGATGTTCAAGGGCACGCCCAGCCTGGCGCCGGGCGAGTTCTCCCGCCGCGTCGCGGCGCTGGGCGGGCGCGAGAACGCGTTCACCAGCCGCGACGCCACCGCCTACCACCAGCAGGTGCCCGCGCGCCATCTGGAGGCGGTGATGCGGCTGGAGGCCGACCGTTTCGAAAACAACCGCTGGAGCGACGACGAGTTCCGGCGCGAGATCGAGGTGGTCAAGGAGGAGCGGCGCCAGCGCACCGAGGAGTCGCCGCGGGCGCGCATGTTCGAGGCCTTCGGCGCCATGGCCTTGCAGGCCCACCCGTACCGCCGGCCGGTGGTCGGCTGGATGAGCGACCTGGATGCGATGACCCCGCAGGACGTGCGGGACTTCCACCGACGCTGGTATGTGCCGGGCAACGCCGCTGTGGTGGTGGCGGGCGATGTCGAGCCCGATACCGTGCGTGCGCTGGCGGAGTCCATTTACGGCCGCATTCCCGCCCGCGCGCTGCCCGAACGCAAGCCGCGCGACGAACCGCCCCAGAGCGGACAACGGCGCATGGAGTACCGTGCCGCGACCGAACAGGCCATGCTGGCCATGGCCTGGCCCATGCCGCGCCTGAAAGACCCTGGCGCACTCGACGACGAATCGCGCGATGCGCTGGCGCTGATCGTGCTGTCCGCGCTGCTCGACGGCTACAGCGGCGCCCGGCTCGACCGGGCGCTGGTGCAGGGCGCCGCGGGCGACCGGCTGGCCGACAGCGCCGGGTCCGGCTACGGGCCGCTGGGGCGCGGGCCCGCGCAGTTCACGCTGACCGCGGTGCCGGCGGCTGGGGTGGCCGTGGCCGAGGTGGAGAAGGCGCTGCGTGCCGAGTTGGACCGGATCGCGCGCGAGGGCGTGAGCGAGGCCGAACTGCAGCGGGTCAAGACCCAGTGGGCGGCGGGCGAGATCTACAAGCTCGATTCGGTCTACAACCAGGCGCAGGAGCTGGGCACCTGGTGGGTCAACGGGCTCGGCCCCGGCAGCGCGCCGCGGCTGATGGACGCCCTGCGCGGCGTCACGGCCGAACAGGTTCGTTCGGCAGCGCAGCGGCTGTTCCCGGCGGAGCGCCTCAACGTGGCCGTACTGGTGCCTGATCCGTCGCAACGCAGCGCACCGGCCCGGACCGGTCCCCGGCCCGCGCTGGGCCGCCACTGACACCTGGGTGATCCAACAATGAAGAACGTCTTCCGCCTTGTGCTGCTGTGTCTGTTCTGTGCGCCTGCCTGGGCCGTGATTCCGATCCAGCACTGGACCCATGCCAGCGGCGCCCGGGTCTATCTGGTGGCCAGCCCCTCGATTCCGATGCTGGACGTGCAGATCGACTTCGACGGCGGTTCGCGCCGCGATCCCGCCGACCGCGCCGGGCTGGCGAGCGCCACGGCGTCGATGGTGTCGATGGTGTCGGCCGGCGTTGCCGCGCAGGGTGCGCAGCCGGCGCTGGATGAGAACGCGCTCAGCGAGGCCTGGGTCGACCTGGGCGCCCAGCTGAGCGTGAGCGCGGGGCTGGATCGCTTCAGCGTGTCCCTGCGCACACTGACCGAGCCGGATCTGCTGGAGCGCTCCCTGGCGCTCGCAGCCCGCCAGTTGGCCTCGCCGGCGTGGCCCGAGGCCGTCTGGCTGCGCGACCGCCAGCGCTGGCTGGCTGCCCTCAAGGAAGCCGAGACGCGCCCTGGCACCCATGCCGGGCGGGCCTTTGCACAGGCGGTGTACGGCGACCACCCCTACGGCCGCGAGGTCACCGCCACCACGCTGGACGCGATCTCCGTGGGCGACATGCGCGGTTTCTACCGCCGCCATGCAGCCGCTTGCCGGGCACAGATCGTCATGGTGGGGGCGGTCGACCGCACCATGGCCGGTCGCATCGCCGATCGGCTCGTGGCGGCCCTGTCCCCGCACGGTTGTGAGCCCCTGCCCGCGGTGGCCGAGGTCTCGCCCCTGTCGAGCGCCGTCGAGCGGCGCATTCCCTTCGACGCCGCGCAGGCCCAGGTTCTGATCGGCCAGCCGGGCCACCGGCGCAACGACCCCGACTTCTTCCCGCTGTTCGTCGGCAACTACATCCTGGGCGGCGGTGGCTTCGTCTCGCGTCTGACCACGGAAGTGCGTGAAAAGCGGGGGCTGAGCTACAGCGCCTACAGCTACTTCGCGCCCGGCCTGCACGCAGGCGCCTTCCAGCTCGGCCTGAGCACGCGGCCGGACCAGGCGGATCAGGCGGTCCAGGTGGCGCGCGAGGTCGTGCGCCGCTTCGTCGCCGACGGTCCCACCGAGGCGGAGCTGCGGGCTGCCAAGGACTACCTGGTCAACGGCTTCGCCTTGCGCTTCGACAGCAACCGCAAGCTGCTGGACAACGTGGCCAACATCGCCTGGAACGGCCTGCCGCTGGACTACCTGGAGAGTTGGACCCGCCGCGTCGAGGCAGTGACCACGGCTGACATCCGGCGGGCGTTTGCACGGGTGCTGCAGCCCGAGCGCATGGTGACGGTGGTCGTGGGCGCCAAGCCCTGACTGGTTAAGCTCGGCGCATGAACAAAACACCGACACGCGCCGCCGCCCAGGCTGCGCACGAGGTTCGCATCATCGGCGGCCAGTGGAAACGAAGCAAGCTGCCGGTGGCCGACCGGCCTGGCCTGCGGCCCACGCCCTCGCGCGTGCGCGAGACCCTCTTCAACTGGCTGGGCCAGGACCTGAGTGGATGGCGCTGCCTGGACGCGTTCGCGGGCACGGGCGCACTCGGGTTGGAGGCGGGGTCGCGCGGCGCAGCCGAGGTGACGCTGGTGGAGCACGACCCGGTGCTGTGCAAGTCCCTGCAGGCCACTGCACTCCGGCTCAAGGCCGGGACGGTGCGCGTGGAGCGTGGTGACGGCGTGGCCGCGCTGCGCCAGCGGGCCGGGCAGGGGCTGGACCTGGTGTTCCTCGACCCGCCGTTCGGTGACGGCGGCAACGAGGCCTTGTTCAGCACGGCGCTGCGGTCGGCCCGCCAGGCGGTGGCAGAGAACGGTCTGGTTTACCTTGAAGCGCCGCGCACCTGGGGCGATGACGAGCTGGCGCAGATCGGCCTGCAGACGCACCGTCACGGCCGGGCTGGGCAGGTGCACTTCCACCTTCTGCGCCCCTTGCCCCCGCAGTGACAAGCGGCCCGGCGCCCAGCTCCCGCCGGCCCTTGGCCGATAATCCTTGCCATGCCCGAATCCGCCCCTTCCTCTCGCCGCATCGCGGTCTACAGCGGCACCTTCGATCCGCTCACGCTCGGTCATGAAGACGTGGTGCGCCGCGCCGCCGGGCTGTTCGACGAACTGATCCTGGCTGTGGCCATCGCCCACCACAAGAAGACGCGCTTCTCGCTTCAGGAGCGCATGGAGATGGCGGCGGAAGCAATGGCTGGCCTGCCGGTGCGCGTGCTGCCGTTTGACGGGCTCATCATGGAGTTCTGTCGGGAGCAGGGCGCCTGCGCCGTGGTGCGCGGCATCCGCAACATGACCGACTTCGACTACGAGGCCCAGATGGCGGCCATGAACCGCAAGCTGTTGCCGGCGGTGGAAACTGTGTTCCTGCTGCCGCAGGCCGAGTTGCAGTGCATCTCCAGCACCCTGGTGCGCGAGATTTCCACGCTCGGCGGCGATGTGTCGCAGATGGTCAGACCCGGCGTGGCCGACCGGCTGAAGCCACGCCCCCTCCAGGCTTGAGGAGCGCGTCATGGCCCTGATGATCACCGCCGAGTGCATCAACTGCGACGTCTGCGAGCCCGAATGCCCGAACCAAGCGATCTCGATGGGCGAGGACTTCTACCAGATCGATCCCAACCGCTGCACCGAGTGCGTGGGCCATTTCGACGAGCCGCAGTGCGTGCAGGTGTGCCCGGTGGAATGCATCCCGGTCGATCCGGCGCACACCGAAAATCACGAGACGCTGTGGCAGAAGTACCAGCGCCTGCAGGCGGCCGGTCAGTCGCTGGCTTCGCCTGGCCCGGTGGTATTGCCGCCCTCGACGCCCTGAGCGGGCGTCGCCGCCACAGGCTTGGGTGGCTTGGGGCGTGGTGGCTTGCTGGTGTGGATCAGGGCCGTGGCCTTGTCCATCTCACCTGCGATCAGTTGCGGCAGCGCTTTCAGGGCGCGGTCCAGAGACTGCGTGATGGCGATGCGGTCATCCTGTGATGGCTTCTTGAGCACCCAGTTCGCCACTTCGTTTCTGTTGCCCGGGTGGCCGATGCCGATGCGCAGACGCCAGTAGTCCGCACTGCCCAGCTGGGCGTGGATGTCGCGCAGGCCGTTGTGGCCGGCGTGGCCGCCGCCCTTCTTGAGTTTCGCCTCGCCTGGCGGAAGATCCAGCTCGTCGTGCACCACCAGCACTTCTTCAGGCGCGATCTTGAAGAAGCGCGCCAGTGAGGCGACCGACTTGCCCGAGAGGTTCATGTAGGTCTGCGGTTCGACCAGCCAGATACTTTGACCCGCCATATTGGCGCGTGCCACCAGACCGAAGTGCCCGCGCTCCATCTGCAGCGACGTCTTGAGCAGACGCGCTGCCTCGTCCACGAACCAGAAGCCTGCGTTGTGGCGGGTGTCGGCGTATTCGGGGCCAGGATTGCCCAAGCCTGCGATGAGTCGGATCATGGCGTCGGATTATCAGGGGCACCAAAGACAAAGGCCCGCATGGAGCGGGCCTTTGAGAGGGAGACCAAGAATTACTTCTTGCCCTTGCCTTTCTTCTTGTCGTCGGCGGCAGCGACCACCGGAGCGGCCACCACTTCTTCCACCGGCTCAACGACGGTGGCGATGGTGATGTCCTTGCGGCCGTGGGTCACGATCTTCACGCCGGCGGGCAGCTTCAGGTCGCCGGTGTGGATAGTGGCACCCTTTTCGGCGGTGCTGAGGTCGACCTCGATGAATTCCGGCAGCTGCATGGCCAGACATTCGATCTCGATCTCCGTGACGATGTGGTTGACGAGGCACTTGTCGGTCTTGACCGCCGGCGAGTTCTCTTCACCCACGAAGTGGATCGGCACCTTCTTGTGCAGGCGGGTCTTTTCGTCCACGCGCTGGAAGTCCACGTGCAGGACCTGCAGCTTGTAGGGGTGGTACTGCACATCGCGCAGCAGGACCTTCTGGACCTTGCCAGCGAGTTCCATGTCCAGGATGGACGCGTGGAAGGCTTCCTTCTTCAGGGCGTGCCACAGCGCGTTGTGATCGACCTCGATCGTCACGGGCGCGGTGTCACCACCGAAAACGATACCGGGCGCGCGACCGGTGATGCGCAGACGGCGGCTCGCACCCGTACCCTGCTTGGCGCGCTCAAAAGCGACAAATTGCATGACTGACTCCAGTGGAGGGGTTCCGCGACCAGAACGCCTCAGGTTGAAAAAGGCCGCACCCCATGGCACGACCCGGCTTTTGTCGCCTCAGAACAGATTGTCCTGATCGGCGAACAAACTCATGACCGACTCGCCCGAGGCAATGCGCGCGATGGTTTCGGCCATCAGCGGCGCCACGGAGAGTTGGCGAATCTTGGCGCAGGCCTGGGCGGCCTGAGACAGAGGGATGGTGTTGGTTACGACGACTTCGTCCAGAGCAGAGCCCTTGGCGATGCGGTCGATGGCCGGTCCCGAGAAGATGGCGTGCGTGCAGTAGGCGTAGACATGCTTGGCGCCGCGTTCCTTGAGCACCTCAGCGGCTTTGACCAGCGTGCCGGCGGTGTCGATCATGTCGTCCATGATCACGCAGTTGCGGCCATCAATGTCACCGATCACGTGCATCACTTCCGATACGTTGGCCTTGGGGCGGCGCTTGTCGATGATGGCCATGTCGCAGCCGAGTTGTTTCGCCAGCGCACGGGCACGCACCACGCCGCCGACGTCGGGTGAAACCACCAGCAGATCTTCGTAGTTCTTCTGGCGCAGGTCGCCCAGCAGCACCGGGGAGGCGTAGATGTTGTCGACCGGAATGTCGAAGAAGCCCTGGATCTGGTCGGCGTGCAGGTCCATGGTCAGCACGCGGTTCACGCCCACGGTCTGCAGCATGTTGGCCACGACCTTGGCCGAGATCGGCACGCGGCTGGAGCGCGGGCGGCGGTCTTGGCGGGCGTAGCCGAAGTAGGGGATCACAGCCGAAATGCGCGCGGCGGAAGCCCGCTTGAGCGCGTCGACCATGATGATGAGTTCCATCAGGTTCTCATTGGTCGGTGCGCAGGTCGACTGGATCACAAACACATCGCGGGCTCGCACGTTCTGGGTGATCTCGACCGTGACCTCACCGTCAGAGAAGCGACCCACGTTGGCTGACCCAAGCTGGGTGTTGAGATGCTGGGCAATCTCGGCCGCGAGGACCGGGTTGGCATTGCCGGTGAAGATCATGAAATCAGGGGGCTGAACTTGCATGGTATTCCCGGCTGTTTCAACGACCAGTGCGCTGGCCGACAGCGGCGCGGCCGCTGGGTATGTGGTTCAAAAAAAGGGTGGCAGGGGAGGAAGGACTCGAACCCTCGCATGCCGGAATCAAAATCCGGTGCCTTTACCAACTTGGCGACTCCCCTACTCAGGAGGTCTGTAAAGCTTGCGCTCCACAAACACCCGAAAAATGTCGCTGGTCACACATCCGTTGACCGGACTGACTGACCCGATTTTACCCGGGACACCAGTCCAGCAATGGATGTGCATCCATGTTGCTGCATTCACGAACCGTCCAGTCGGCTGGAGCGCCAGAAAGGTCCGTTCCCTGCGGCAGTTGCGCAAACACCGCGGTACCAGAACCGGTCATCCGCCCGTGGAGGCCACGGGACGACAGCCAATCGAGGCATCGCACCACGTCGGGACACAGTGTCTGTGCCACCGGCTGCAGGTCGTTGTGTCCGAAATCCAGAATTCTCTGAAGATCGCAGGCGATGCGGGCATCGCTGTTCAAACGTTCTGCATTGGTGTTTGCAGCAAAGCCTTGGAGTATAGCAGTTTTTGTGTTGCGTTGAAGTTCTGGCGAATTGAAAATTGCGGGTGTCGATGCACCGGTGGGTGGCTTGACCACCACAAAGCGGGCGGAGGGCAGAGACACCAGGGTGAGTTGTTCACCCACGCCCTCGACCCAGGCGTTGTGGCCGCACAAAAAAAACGGAACGTCGGCACCCAGCCGCAAGCCGATTCTGCAGAGTTCGCTCCGGGTCAGCCTGAGCCCCCACAGCCGATTGAGCGCGAGCAGGCAGGTAGCGGCGTCCGACGAACCTCCTCCCATGCCCGCTTCAGCAGGGATGCGCTTGTCCAGACGGATATGGACGCCCAGGGTGCATCCTGTCGCTTCCTGGAGCGCACGGGCAGCGCGGACGCTCAGGTCCTCGGCAGGCAGGCCAGGGACGTTGTCCTCCCTGCTGATCCGGCCGTCCGGGCGGAGCTCAAAGTCCAGAACGTCCATCCAGTCGATCAGCATGAACACCGACTGAAGGAGGTGATAGCCATCGGCGCGGCGGCCAGTGACGTGTAGGAACAGGTTCAGCTTGGCCGGTGCGGGCACACCTTCGAGGCGCTGAAGCGGTTCGGCGTATAGGGTCATGGCTGGAAAACCAGGCGCAGTTCGGCAGTGGGCGACGGTTGAAGTCGGCGCGCGACCACGCGTCCCTCGCTTTGCCGGCTGAGGTCGGCGGTCCAGCCGTCGGCAGCGGCGGCTTGTCCTTGCAACCAGCCGAAGAGAGCGGTCACGGGCAAGGGGGTGCCTCCGATGTCAGCGGTGAGTTCGTCCAGAGAGGCTCGGCGGGTCAGTTGGTTGCCCTGCTTTAGCTCAGCACCCTGAGGTGACCAATGCACCGCTGCCAGCACGGTCCCCAGCGGAGAGGTCAGCTGCAGTTCGCCGGCAGCAGGGGTCCCACGAAGTTCAAATCCGGCGGAATACGATTGCGGTGGCTCGCTGTGGACGGTCAGCGCCATACGACCGCTCCAAGAGGTGACGTCCCGCGGCGCGTCTGATCGGGACGTGGCGCAACCCACCAGCGTCAGTACCGCCGCGCCCAGAAAGGCGAGACACCATCGAGCAAATCGGGTCATGGCTTGACGCGCAGACGCTGAAGGGTGTTTTGCAGCGTCTCGTTGTCGCTGGCCAGCAGCAGCCCCTCGCGCCAGATCTTCATGGCCTTGTCTCGATTGCCGCTGACCCACAGCACCTCGCCGAGGTGGGCAGCGATTTCTGCATCGGGGCGTTTGTCAAAGGCGGCCTGCAGGATTTGCAGGGCGCGAGCGATGTTGCCGTCGCGGAACTCCACCCAGCCCAGGCTGTCCTGGATGTAGGCGTCGTCGGGCGCCATGGACACGGCCTTTTCGATCAGCTGCCTGGCTTCTGCCAGTCGAAGGCCGCGATCGGCCAGGGAGTAGCCCAGTGCGTTGTAGGCGTGGTGGTGGTCTGGCTTGAGTTCGATCACCCGGCGAAACAGGCGCTCCATGTCGTCGATGCGGTTGAGCTTTTCCGCCATCATGGCCTGGTCGTAGATCAGGTCGCTGTCTTTAGGGAACCGGGTGACCGCCTCGCCATAGAGCTGGTAGGCCTGCTCCCATTGCTTGAAGTCCCGCAACAGCTGTGCTTCGGCAGCGAACTTCAGTCGCGCATCCTCGGGGCGCCGTTCGGGGTGGTTGCGCAGCAGCGCACGTGCGCGGTCCATCTGCCCCTGGTGGGCCAGCAGGGAGGCGCGGCGCATCTGCGCAGCCATGACGTCGTCGGCGTTCTCGATCCGGTCCAGCCAGGCGCTGGCTGCTTGGAAGTCTTTTTGCTGTTCGGCGATCTGGGCCATCAACAGATAGGCCTGCGTCAGACCGCGCGCGGCTCGCTCGTCGCCGGACTGGCGTGCCAGGCCCATGTAGGTCTGCAGGGACTGCGTGGCGGCAGGCAGGCGCTTGTCCTGCACCTGCAGCGCAGCCAGCAGCAGCCAGGGTTCCATGGCCTCGGGCTGGAGGCGGGTCAGGTTTTCCAGCAGGCTGCGCGCTTCAGCGTGGCGCTGAAGATCGAACAGGATACGGGCGTAACCCAGTGCCACCGGGGCCGGACTGCCCGCCACCGGTGGGCTGGCTTTCAGCTGGCCACGAACCACGGATTCCGCTGCGGTCTGCCCGCGCTCCATGAGGTCCAGGGCGAGTAGGGCGGGAAATGGGGAAGCCGGGTCGGCGGCATGCCCGCTTCGCGCGGATGTCAGCGCCTGGGTGGGCTGGTTGTTGCCCAGTTCCATGGAACCGATGGTGGTCCATGCCGCCGCGGCGTGCGTTCCCTGTTTGATCACTGAGGCAAGGGCTTCGCGCACCACCTGAAGGGCGGCAGCCTTGTCCGCCACCCGCCCGTAGATGCGGGGAATGCCATTGATGGCGTCGTTGCGGGATGCTGCAGGGGCCTGGTCGAGCAGGCGGCGCAGAACGGGACCGGTCTCACCCACGCGGTTGAGCGCCAGCAGAATCTCGAGTTCGAAGCGGTCTGCTTCGGGTGAAACCGGGATGGCCTGCGACCATGCGCGCGCCGCCGCCAGCGCCGCGTCACCCGAGCGGGCCTGAAGGGCGATCTCCACGGCTCGGCGGAACAGGTCGGGGTCGTTTTGCTTGCGGGCAGCATCCAGAATCAGCGAGTAGCCGGTACCGGGCTCGCCGGAGGAAACGTTGAGTTCCCCCAGCAACAGCTGATAGAACAATGGTGCAGAAAGCGTGGAGTTGGCGGCCGGGGGCTCTGCCGGTGGATTCTCCTGGGCCAGCGCCAGGGTCGGCAGACTCGCCAGGAGGCCGAGAAACAGCACGGCTTGTTGTATTGTCCGGGCGCTCCGACGTTGCGGGCTGCGGTGGCTGCGGTCGGGCGGAGTGTTCATCGAGCTCATGATAATGGAAGGGTCCAGGTCGGCAGGTCTGGGATTCCGGTGCCCGGTCGGGCGTTCCCTTCATCGTCAGAAATCACCAAGCGATGCCTGAATTGCCCGAGGTCGAGGTCACCCGTCGCAGCTTTGCGGACCGTATCGCGGGTGCGGAGATCCGGGGTGCGCTGATGGGCAAACCCCTGCGCTGGCCCCTGGGGGCAGACCCCGCCACACTGACCGGCCGCCATGTCCTGGCGGTCGGGCGTCGCGGGAAGTACCTGCTGATTCATCTGGATAAAGGGGTGCTGCTTGTCCATCTGGGCATGTCTGGCAGCCTTCAGTTCTCCAACGAGCTGCCTGAGCGGGGTGTTCATGATCATTTCGAGCTCCAGACCTCCCGGGGCGTGCTGCGTCTGCACGACCCCCGGCGGTTCGGTGCCGTGGTGCTGGTCGACTCGACGGAGGATCCACGGGCCCGCAAGCTGCTGGACGGACTAGGGGTCGAGCCTCTGGAGCACGGGTTCGAGCCGGTCGGGTTTCGCATGGCCTTGCAACAGCGGCGGGCCAGCATCAAACAGGTGCTGCTGGCCGGTGATGTGGTGGTCGGCGTGGGCAATATCTACGCGTCCGAGGCGTTGTTCATGGCCGGCATTCGCCCGACGGTGCGCGCCGACCGGCTGAGCCGCCCGCGCGCGACCCGCCTGCACGGGGCGATCGTTCAAGTGCTTCAGCGCGCTCTGGCGCTGGGGGGCAGCACATTGCGCGATTTTTCCAGCGCAGACGGCCAGAGCGGCTACTTTCAGATGGATGCCATGGTCTACGGTCGGGAGGGACTGCCCTGCAGGGCCTGCGGCACGCCGATACAGCAGCTGCGCCAGGGACAACGCTCGACCTATTTCTGTCCCCGGTGCCAGAAGCCGTAAGCGGGACGGGGTGCGATGCTATATTGAACGGGTTCACTCCCCCACCGGCCCATGAGCTTCAACCAGGAATTCGACGACCACGGCGTCTGGCGCAGACAGTTTGCTCTGCGTCTCAAGCTCATGTCGGAATGGCTTCAGGACCACGAGCTGCTGGAGGCCGGAGTTCGCGAGCGGCTGGACCAGCTGCATGCGCAGGTCCGCAACGACAAGATCATGGTCGCGTTCGTGGCCGAATTCTCGCGGGGCAAGTCCGAGCTGATCAACGCCGTGTTCTTCGCTGGCTACGGGCGCCGGATCATGCCGGCCAGTGCGGGACGCACCACCATGTGCCCCACCGAGCTGGGCTACGACTCCGAGGTGCCGCCCTGCCTGCGCCTGTTGCCGATTGAGACGCGGTTGCAGTCCAAATCTCTGCTGGACTGGCGCAACGCGCCGGACAAGTGGGAGCGGGTCGATCTGGATGTCAACGATCCCCAGCAGCTGGCTCGCGCCATCCAGAAGGTGGCCGAGGTGCGACGGGTGACCCGTTCGGAAGCGACCGCGCTGGGCTTCTGGAACGACGAGCTGCCGGACGACAACCCGGTGATGGGCTCCGACGGGATGATCGAGGTGCCCAAGTGGCGGCATGCGCTGATCAACATGGCCCACCCGCTGCTCAAGCAGGGGCTGGTGATTCTGGACACGCCGGGGCTGAACGCGATCGGGGCCGAGCCTGAGCTGACCGTGAGCCTGCTGCCCCAGGCACATGCCGTGGTGTTCATTCTTGGGGCGGACACTGGCGTGACCAAGTCGGACCTCGCCATCTGGCGCCAGCACATCGCCGGGCTCCCAGAAGGCCAGGCCAGCCGGCTGGTGGTGCTCAACAAGATCGACACGATGTGGGACGCGCTGAGTACCCCCGAGCAGGTGCAGCTGCAGATCGCAGCCCAGCGCACCGAGTCGGCCGACGTGCTGGGTCTGTCGCCTATGCAGGTGATCGCGGTGTCCGCACAGAAAGGGTTGCTGGCCAAGGTCAGCCGAGACGAACGCCTGCTGCAGGCGAGCAACCTGATGGAACTGGAAACCGCGCTGGGTGTCGACCTGCTGGGACAGCGTCGCCGGATTCTGGGCGCGGCGGTGGCGAGTGCGATGCAGGCACTGCGCCAGGAGACCGGACGCCTGGTACACACCCGCGCCCGCGACCTGGTCGAGCAGGTCCAGGAGCTCGAAGGCCTGCGCGGCAAAAACGCCGGTGTGATCAAGCAGATGCGGCTGCGCATCGAGCAAGAGCAGGCCGAGTTTGACGCCAGTGGCGCCAAGATCCAGGCCGTGCGTTCGGTGCACTTGAGACTGCTCAAGGACCTGTTCTCGCTGCTCGGGCACTCGCATCTCAAGTCGCGGGTGACCGAACTGGCGCGTGCTCTCAAGCAGCCCGGCATCAAGCTGGGTGTGCGCCGCGCCTACGGTCATACCTTCGAGCAGCTGCGGGCCGACCTTCTGAAGGCAGACCAGCTCGCGTCCGAAATCCAGTCGATGCTCGAAGGCAGTTTCAAGGGGCTCAACGCCGAGTACGGCTTCTCCCTGCAGCCGCCCACGCCGCCGCAGCTTCAGCAGTACCTGAAAGACCTGGAACTCATCGAAAAGAGCCACCTGCAGTACCTCAGCCTGGGCAACGCACTGCGGCTGGCCCAGCCCGAGTTTGGCGAGCGACTGGCGCGAGCGCTGATGAGCCGTTTGCGCGTGGTCTATGACACGGCGGTCAACGCGGTGGAACTGTGGAACAAGTCGGCCGCGGCCCAGCTGGATGCCCAGCTGCGCGAGCGCCGACGCAACTTCAGTCGCCGCATCGAAGCCGTGTCGCGCATCCAGCAGGCTGCGAGCGGGCTGGACGAGCGTATTCGTGAGCTGCAGTCCCAGCAGGCCGAGCTCAACCTGGTCGACGCCAAGCTGGTGGAGCTGACAGGTCAGTTGCTGGATTCTCCCGAAGCAGTCCCGGCCGAAGCGGTCGAGGCATGAAGATCCCCGGCTCCGTCAGCGCCGGATTTGCGCCGGCCCTGGTGCATTGGCAGCGTCGGGATGGGCGGCACGGCCTGCCCTGGCAGGGCACCCGCGATCCCTATCGCGTGTGGTTGTCCGAAATCATGTTGCAGCAGACCCAGGTGAGCACCGTCCTGGGCTACTACCAACGATTCCTGGACCGGTTTCCCGATGTGCATGCCCTTGCCTCGGCGTCTGAGGACGAGGTGATGTCCCTCTGGAGTGGGCTGGGGTACTACAGCCGGGCCCGTAACCTGCACCGTTGTGCGCGCACCGTGGTATCGGAGCATGGGGGGCTGTTTCCCTCCATGTCGTCGGTGTTGGCCACCCTGCCCGGGATTGGCGACTCCACTGCGGCTGCGATCGCGGCTTTCTGTCACGGCGAACGGGTGTCCATCGCCGATGGCAACGTGCGCCGTGTGCTCAGTCGCCTGCTGGCCTTCGAGGGGGATCTCTCGCAAGCCCGTGCCCAGCGGGAGCTGTGGCAACTGGCCCAGTCGCTGCTGCCCGAGCACCCTTCGGCGGACGACATGGTGGCCTACACCCAGGGCCTCATGGACCTCGGGGCTGGCGTGTGCACGCTGCGGCAGCCCGCCTGCGAACGGTGCCCGGTGGCCGGGCTGTGCGAGGCCCGCCGGGCGGGCGCCACCGACCGGTACCCGGTGAAGACCAGGCGGGTCGCCCGGCGTCACGAGAGCTGGTGGCTGCTGATATTGCGCAAGCGCGTGGGGGAGCAGTCGGTCGTCTGGCTGGAGCGGCGGCCGCCACGAGGCATCTGGGCGGGCCTGCACTGTGTGCCGGTGGCCGGTGATGAGGCCCAGGCGCTGTCAGCGGCCGGTGACCACGCGGGGGCGGCCCGGCACCTGCCTGCGCAGGCCCATGCGCTCACCCATCGAGAGCTGCGACTGCATCCCGTGTTGGTCGATCTGGTGGCGGACGCCGCGGACCCGGCGATCCCGGATGGTCGGTGGGTGCCGACGGACCAACTGGGCGACGTTGGTCTGCCTGCGCCGGTTCGAAGCCTGCTGCTGCAGCTGCCGGACTGACGCTCGCTCAGGGGCTCGCGGAGGCGGACCGGGCAGGGGGTGTGGGCCAGCCATCGATCTCGCGGTGGCGCAAGCGTGTGGACCAGGCGCTTGAAAAGGCCTTGGCCAGGCGCTCCACGAGGTACACCGACCGGTGCTGGCCGCCCGTGCACCCGATGGCCACGGTGACATAGCTGCGGTGGTCGTTCAGCATGTGCGGCAGCCAGTGGCGCAGGAAGGTGTCGATCTGCTCCTGCATCACCCCCACCTCGTCATGGCGCGCCAGGAAGGCCGCCACGGGCTCGTCCCGCCCCGTGAGTGGGCGCAGGTCGGGTTCGTAGTGCGGGTTGGGCAGCATGCGCACGTCAAACACGAAGTCGGCGTCCATGGGAATGCCACGCTTGAAGGCGAAGGACTCGAACACCAAGGTGAGCGGCGCCTGCTGGGCGCCGATGAGTTCCTTGATGTGGCTGCGCAACTGCGCTGGGCGGATCAGGCTGGTGTCGAGCACCTGGGCGCGGTCGCGCAGCTCCGACAGCAGTTCGCGCTCGTATTCGATGGCGTCCGTGAGCGCCCGGTGTTCGTCGTTCGACGGCTTGAGCGACAACGGGTGGCGGCGGCGGGTCTCGGAGAAGCGCCGCACCAGCGTGTCCGTGGTGGCGTCGAGGAAGACCGTGGTGAGGTGGACATCCTGTCCGGGCTGGTGGCGGATCTCGGCCAGCCGCGCGGGCAGGCCAGGCAGCGATGCGGCGCTGCGCACATCCATCGCGATCGCCACCTTGCTGGCTCGGTGGCTCTGCTCCAGCGCGATGAACGAGGCCAGCAGCTCCGGCGGCAGGTTGTCGACGCAGTAGTAGCCCAGGTCTTCCAGGGCGGTCAGGGCGATCGACTTGCCCGATCCGGACATGCCGGTGATCAGCACCAGCTCGATCGGCTTGAGGAGTTGGGCGGGGTCCGGCGTGTTCATGTGGTCAGCAGTTCGCGTGCGTGCGCCAGCGAGACTTCCGAACGGTCGTTGCCGCCGAGCATGCGCGCCAGTTCGCTCACGCGCTGTTCGTGGGTGATCTGGGTGACGGTGCTGTGCGTGATCGAGCCGCTCTGGCGCTTGCTCACAAGCAGGTGGTGGTCTCCACACGCGGCCACCTGGGGCAGGTGGGTCACGGCGAGCACCTGACGGTCGCGACCGAGCTGGCGCAGAAGCTGCCCGACGGTGTGCGCCACGGCCCCCCCGATGCCCGAGTCGACCTCGTCGAAGATGAGGGTCGGGGCCTGTCCCAGCTGGCTGGTGACCACCGAGATCGCCAGAGCGATGCGTGATAGTTCGCCGCCCGAGGCCACCTTGCCGACCGGTCGTGGGCTCACGCCCGCGTGGCCTGCGACCAGGAACTCGACCTGCTCCCAGCCGTGCGCCTGGGGTTCGTCCAGTTTCTGAAGACCCACCTCGAAACGCCCTCCCTGCATGCCCAGGGTCTGCATGGCGTCGGTGACCGCCCGCGACAGCTTGGGCGCCGCCTGCCGGCGCAGCTTCGCCAGGCGCTTGATTTCAAGCTCGAATGAGTCCCATGCCTTGCGTTCCGCCGCGCGCAGGGCGTCCAGGTCCATGGCCTGGTCGATGCTTTCGAGCTCCTGTTTCCAGCCCGCGAGCAGCTCGGCCAGTTCTTCGGGCGGCCGGCGGTAGCGGCGGGCCAGCGACATCCATTGGGACAGGCGCTGATCGAGTGCCTCCAGCCTCGAGGGGTCCAGTTCGGTGTGGCGTGTGTAGTGGTGCAGGCTGTGCACCGTGTCCTGCACCTGGGCCAGGGCCGCCTGCAGCGCTTCGATGGCGTCGTTGAAAGCGGGCTCCAGGTGGGCCTGGGCCTGCAGCGCGGACAGCGCCCGGTGAATCAGCGACGCGGCGCTGCTGTCCTCGTCGTCCAGCGCTGCGGCGGCGTCGCGTGCGGCGTCCATCAGGCCTTGCGCATTGGCCAGGCGGCTGTGCTGCGCGTTGATGTCTTCCCACTCGCCGGGTTGTGGCTGCAATTTGTCGAGCTCCCCGATCTGCCAGGCCAGTCGCTCGCTTTCCTGCTGCAGCGTGTTCTGGCGCTGGGTCGCACTCTCCAGTGCCTTTCGGGCCTGGCGCCAGCCGGCCCAGAGCGTGGACGCCGTCGAGGTGTCCACGCCGCCGTAAGCGTCTAGCAGACCCCGCACGGCTTCGGCGCGCGTCAGGCTTTGCCAGGCGTGTTGGCCGTGGATATCGACCAGGTGATCTGCCAGGGCCTTGAGCTGGGCCATCGTGGCCGCACTGCCATTGATCCAGCCGCGGCTGCGTCCTTCGGTGTCGACGGTGCGGCGCAGCAGCAGGCTGTCTTCGGTCGCAGCAATGCCCTGTTCATCCAGCCAGGGGCGCAGGGTAGAGGGCAGGTCGAATTCCGCAGCGATCTCGCAGCGCGTGGCGCCCTCTCGCACCACGCCGCTGTCGGCGCGGGCCCCGAGCGCCAGCTGCAAGGCGTCGATGAGGATGGATTTGCCGGCACCGGTCTCGCCGGTGAGCACGTTGAAGCCCTGGTCCAGATCGAGATCCAGCGAGGGCACGATGACGAAGTCACGCAAGACGATGCGTCGGAGGCTCATGGCTTCGGAACAAACGAAGGGAAGGCGGCTATTTTGACCGCTCTCAGGCGCCCTCGTTCCAGTGCAGCTTCTTGCGCAAGGTGTCGAAGTAGCTCCAGCCCAAGGGATGGAGCAGGCGCAGCGTGTGTTCCGAGCGGCGCACGACGATGCGGTCGCCGTGCAGCAGGCTGGTGAGCGACTGCATGTCGAAGTTGGCGCTGGCGTCCTTGCCAGAGACGATCTCGACCGCCACTTCGCAGTGCGCCGGCAGCACGATGGGCCGGTTGGACAGTGTGTGTGGCGCGATGGGCACCATGATCCAGCCGCCGACCGCGGGATGCAGCAGCGGACCGCCGGCCGACAATGCGTAGGCGGTGGAGCCGGTGGAGGTGGCGAGGATCAGGCCGTCCGCGCGCTGGTTGGCCACGAAATGGCCGTCCACCTCCACCCGCAGCTCGATCATGCTGGCCACACCGCCCCGGTTGACAACCACGTCGTTCAGGGCGGTGGCCTCGAACACGCAGCGGCCGTCGCGCCAGACGCTGGCCGCCATCAAAGAGCGGGGATCTTCTTCGAACTCGCCACGCAGGATGGCTCGCAGGTTGTCCTGGTAGGCGCCCAGTGGAATGTCGGTGATGAAACCCAGGCGCCCCTGGTTGATGCCCACCAGTGGCACGCCATAGCGGGCCAGCTGCCGGCCGATGCCCAGCATGGTGCCGTCGCCGCCGAGCACCAGCGCCAGGTCGATGGACTGGCCCATGGCCGGCACGTCCAGCGCCGGGTATTGCAACAGGCCGGTGTTGAGCGCGGTGTCCCTCTCCAGCGAGACGTCGCAGCCTTCGTCGTGCAGAAACTCGGCCAGGGTCTCAACCACCTTGCGAGAGCCGGGCGCCTGGTACTTGCCGACGATGGCCACATGGGCGAATCGCAGGTGGCGCTTCGGCGCAGGGGCCGCATGGCGGCTGGTGTCGAGCTGGGTCATGCACAAATTACAACATAGGGGGAAAGGTAGGCCGGCCCCCCGGAAACCCTTGCTCCCATTCACTGCTTTCGGGTGGCACCGTCCGTAAAATGGGGCCATGCTGGACGACCGATCCAAACTTCTGCTCAAGACCCTGGTCGAGCGCTACATTGCCGACGGCCAGCCCGTCGGTTCCCGCACGCTGGCCAAGGCTGCCGGCATGGAGCTCTCCCCTGCGACCATTCGCAACGTGATGAGCGACCTGGAGGAGCTCGGGCTCATCGCCAGCCCCCATACCTCGGCCGGGCGCATTCCAACCGCCAGAGGCTACAGGCTGTTCGTGGACACCATGCTCACCGTGCGGCGCGAAGACATTTCGGGGGCAGAGAACATCGGCGCCACCGGCATCGAGGCGGGCGCACAGCCACAGCGCGTCATCAGCCACGCCGCCCAGATGCTCTCCAGCCTGTCCCAGTACGTGGGCGTGGTGATGGCGCCGCGGCGCGCCTCGGTGTTCCGACACATCGAGTTCCTGAGCCTGTCGGAGCGCCGAGTGCTGGTGATCCTGGTGTCGCCGGACGGGGATGTGCAGAACCGGATCATTCACACCCAGGCAAACTTCACCCAGTCCCAGTTGCTGGAGGCGGCCAACTTCCTCAATGCCCACTACGCCGGCCTGACCATGGAAGAGGTGCGGGCGCGCCTGCGCAACGAGGTCGAGGCTCTGCGGGGCGAGATCGCTTCTCTCATGCAGGTCGCTGTCGACATCGGGGCCGACTCGAACACCGAGCGTGACGAAGTGGTGGTCTCGGGGGAACGCAACCTGCTGTCGGTCAGCGAGTTTTCCAGCGACATGGGGCACCTGCGCCAGCTGTTCGACTTGTTCGAGCAGAAGACCCAGTTGATCCGCCTGCTGGACGTGTCCTCACAGGCCGATGGCGTGCGCATCTACATCGGTGGCGAAAGCCATGTCGTGCCTTTTGAAGATCTGTCGGTGGTCACCGCGCCCTACGAGGTGGACGGTCAGGTGGTGGGCACGCTTGGAGTCATTGGTCCGCAGCGCATGCCTTACGACCGCATGATCCAGATCGTCGACGTGACGGCCAAGCTGGTGAGCAACGCCCTGAGCCACAAGTGAGTGGGGCGTCGCGGCCGCCTACAATGCGGGCCTTCCCGGGCCGTTAGCTCAGTTGGTCAGAGCAGAGGACTCATAATCCTTTGGTCGTTGGTTCAAGCCCAACACGGCCTACCAAAAAAACCGTGCTACAATGCATGTCTTCGCGGCTGTAGCTCAGCTGGATAGAGTACTTGGCTACGAACCAAGGGGTCGTGGGTTCGATTCCTGCCAGCCGCACCAAATAAAAAGCCCGCAGCCACAAGCTGCGGGCTTTTTTCTTTTTCGCTCCGAAACGTTCTCCCGGGCCGTTCCTTCATGAGCAAAGCATTCACCCGCGAAACCGACGCAGACGAAGACGATGACCTGCCCGAGCCGGCGGTGCTGCCGACTGGGGTGAACTACATCACCCGGGCGGGTTATGACCGGCTGCGGGCCGAGTTGATGGCTCTGATCGACGACGAGCGGCCACGCATCGTCGAGATCGTTCACTGGGCCGCCAGCAACGGCGACCGTTCCGAGAACGGTGACTATCTCTACGGCAAGAAGCGCCTGCGCGAAATCGATCGACGCATCCGTTTTCTCACGCGTCGGCTTGAAATTGCCGAGGTGGTGGATTGCTCGCAGCACCATGGCAGCGACCAGGTGTTTTTCGGCGCCACGGTGACCTATGCAGACGATGAGGGCAAGGAGACCACGGTGACCATTCTCGGTGTGGATGAGGCGGACAGTGCCCGTCACGAGATCAGCTGGGTGTCCCCCGTGGCCCGGGCCCTGCTGAAGGCTCGCGTGGGCGATCTGGTCAGGCTGGTGGTGCCTGGCGGAAGTCAGGAGCTGGAAATCCTCTCGGTCAGCTATCCCGCACCCGGGAGCTGACGCCTGCCATTCAGCTGGCGCGGAACCGCTGCGCCTTGATCACCGAGGTGGTCCGCTTGAGGCTGCGCAGCACTTCGGCGAGGTGCACCCGGTCGCGCACGGCCACTGAAAAGCGGATGTCGGTGGCTGTCTGTGCGGGCTCGGCGCCCATGTCCACGTGGGTGATGTCCGCCTCCGCCGAGGCTATGGCGGAGGCTACGCGAGCCAGAACCCCCTTGCCGTTGGTCACGGTGACCACCACGGTGGTGTCGAACGGGCGCGTCGGTTCATCGGACCACTCGACCTGGAGGAAGCGTTCCCCGTCTCGCGCCAGCAGGCGCTTGCCGGTGGGGCAGTCCTCGGTGTGCACCGTCAGTCCCTCTCCACGGCCGAGATAGCCCACGATGCGGTCGCCTGGGATCGGCTGGCAGCAGCGCGCGAACTGGACCGACAGGCCTTCGCTGCCATCCAGGCTGACCACGCCCTGCGAGACCGACTCGTCTTCGCCGGCGGCATAGCGCTCGGTGCTTATGAGCACCGCATCGGGCTTGAGCCCGGTTTCCGCCAACAGCACGGCCAGCTTCTTGCCCACCATGTTGGCGATGCGCTTGCCCATGCCGATGTCCGAGAGGAGTTCTTCGCGCGACTTGTTGCCGGTAAAGCGCAGAAGCTTGTCCCAGGTGGCCTTGTGTTCGCCACTGGCGTCGGGGAGATGTGCGATGCCTTCGGAGCGCAGGGCCTGGGCGAGCATGCGCTCGCCGAGCAGGTGGGTCTTTTCCTGAGCGAGCGTCTTGAGGTGGTGCCGGATCTTCGAGCGCGCACGACCGGTCTTGACGAAGGACAGCCAGGCCGGGTTGGGCTCGGCGGACTCGCTGGTGAGAATCTCCACCACATCGCCGTTGGCAAGTTCGGTGCGCAGCGGGCGCTGTTCGCCGTTGATGCGGGCACCCACGGCGCGATTGCCCACGCCGCTGTGGATGGCGTAGGCGAAGTCCATCACTGTGGCTCCGCGCGGCAGCGAGAGTATCTTGCTCTGCGGCGTGAACACGTAGACCGCGTCGGGGAACAGGTCGATCTTGATGTGGTCCCAGAACTCGCTGGCGTCGTGTGTCTCCTGCTGAATGTCCAGCAGCGACTGCAGCCACTGCGTGCCCAGGCGCTGGGTGGTGTCGCTGTTGGGTTCGTTGGCCTTGTAGAGCCAGTGGGCGGCAACGCCGGACTCGGCCACCACGTCCATTGCGTGGGTGCGCAGCTGGAACTCGATGTTGGTACCGAAGGGGCCGATCAGGGTCGTGTGCAGCGACTGGTAGCCGTTGACCTTGGGGATGGCCACATAGTCGCGAAACTTGCCGGGTACCGGCTTGTAGAGCTGGTGCAGCAGGCCCATGCCGGTGTAGCAGTCGGTCAGCTCGGGCACCACGATGCGGAAGCCGTAGATGTCGGTGACCTGCGAGAACGACAGGTGCTTGCTGTCCATCTTGCGGTAGACGGAATAGAGCGTCTTTTCACGTCCGACGATGCGCACCGGCATGCCGTGCCTGGCAAACGCGCCTTCAACCTCCTTCTGCACGCGGGCGATCAGGTCCTTGCGGCGGTTGCGGGACTTGTTCAGCGCCTTGGACAGCACCTCGTAGCGCCAAGGGTGCAGGAAGCGGAACGAGAGGTCCTGCAGTTCGCGGTAGGTGAAGTTCAGACCCAAGCGGTGCGCGATCGGGGCATAGATCTCCAGCGTCTCGCTGCTGATGCGCTGCCACTTGTTGCGCGGCATATCGCCCATGGTGCGCATGTTGTGGGTGCGGTCGGCCAGCTTGATCAGGATGACCCGCACGTCCTTGGCCATGGCCAGCAGCATCTTGCGGAAGGACTCGGCCTGGTTCTGCTCTCGGGTGTCGAAGGCCAGCTTCTCCAGCTTGGTCAGGCCGTCGACCAGGTCCGCGACCGGCGCACCGAAGCGCTCGACGAGTTCGACCTTGCTCACGCCGCAGTCTTCCATCGCGTCGTGCATCAGGGCCGCCATCAGCGCCTGGGCATCCAGCTTCCACTCGGCGCACTGGGCGGCGACCGCAATGGGGTGGGTGATGTAGGGATCACCGTTCTTGCGCAGTTGCCCCAGGTGGGCCTCGTCGGCGAAGCGGTAGGCGCGTCGGATGGCCTCGATGTCGGCCGCACCCAGATAGTCCAGCCGACCCAGCAGCGCGGCAAAGCTCGCCGCCGCCGCGCTGGCGGCGGGATGGGCCTGTGGTGCAGGCGGGGCGAGGCTGCCGGGGTCGGCGTTGGTGATCATCCCCTTACTGTAGCGCGAGACGCGCGCCACCACCGTCGGTGCGGGTGATCAGCGCGCCGGCGGAACGAGGATGGTCGGACGGGCTTCGGGGAGCTTGTCCGGGTAGTCGCGGCTGTAGTGCAGGCCGCGGCTCTCCCGACGCAGCATGGCCGACATCACGATCAGGTCGGCCACCTGAACCAGGTTGCGCAACTCCAGCAGGTCGCGCGTGACGTGGAACTGGGCGTAGAACTCCTGGATCTCGCCTTGCAGCAGGGCGATCCGGTGGGCCGCTCGCTCCAGCCGCTTGTTCGTGCGCACGATGCCCACGTAGTCCCACATGAAGCGGCGCAGCTCGTCCCAGTTGTGGGAAATGACGACCTGCTCGTCGGCGTCCTTGACACGGCTGGCGTCCCACAGGGGAATTTCGGGGCGGGTGGTGGCGGCGGCGGTGTGGATGGCCTTGACCGCGGCCTGGGCGAACACCATGCACTCGACCAGCGAGTTGCTGGCCAGGCGGTTGGCGCCGTGCAGACCGGTGCAGGTGGTCTCGCCCACTGCGTACAGACCATCAATGTCGGTGCGGCCGGCCAGATCGGTCACCACGCCGCCGCAGGTGTAGTGCGCGGCCGGCACGACCGGGATCGGCTCTTTCGTGATGTCGATGCCCAGCTCGGCGCAGCGCGCCAGGATGTTGGGAAAGTGCTCCTTCAGGAACTCCGGGCTCTTGTGCGAGATGTCCAGGTGCACACAGTCCAGGCCGTGCTTCTTCATCTCGTAGTCGATGGCGCGGGCCACGATGTCGCGCGGCGCCAGTTCGGCGCGCGGGTCATAGTCGGGCATGAAGCGGTGGCCGCCCAGGTGCGGTGGCAGCTTGAGCTGACCGCCCTCGCCGCGCACCGCCTCGGTGATGAGGAAGTTCTTGACGTGCGGGTGGTACAGGCAGGTCGGGTGGAACTGGATGAATTCCATATTGCCGACGCGGCAGCCCGCGCGCCATCCAGCCGCGATGCCGTCGCCAGTGGCCGTGTCGGGGTTGGTGGTGTAGAGGTAGACCTTGCCCGCGCCACCGGTGGCCAGGATGGTGTGGGGCGCGCTGAAGGTCTCGACCTCGTCGCGGTCCACGTCCAGCACGTAGGCGCCGTGGCAGCGCTGCGGGCCTTCACCGGCCTGGTGGCCGGGCAGCTTGGCGTCGGTGATCAGGTCCACCAGCATGTGGTTCTCGAAGAACGTGATGCCGGGTGTCCTGCGGGCCAGGTTGCTCAGCGTGGTCTGCACGGCGGCGCCGGTGGCGTCGGTGGCGTGCACGATGCGGCGGTGGGTGTGGCCCCCTTCGCGGGTCAGGTGCAGCTCGCCGTTTTCGGTGGAGAAGGGCACGCCCAGTTCCTGCAACCAGGCGATGGCCGCCGGAGCGTTCTCCACCGTGAACTGGGTGGCTTCGAGGTCGCACAGCCCGGCACCGGCCACCAGGGTGTCGTCGACATGCGAGGCGTAGCTGTCGCCCTCGGCCAGCACAGCAGCGATGCCGCCCTGGGCCCAGTTGCTGGAACCGTCCGAGATGCCTCGCTTGGTGACCACGGCCACACGGTGGGTGGGGGCCAGCTTGAGGGCGGCGGTCAGGCCGGCCAGTCCGCTACCGATGATGAGGACGTCGAAATGGTGGGTGGTCATGATGCAGGGGTGTACGCCAGACGGACATAGATCGGCGCGAAGGCTTCGGCCTGGGTCAGCTCGATCAGGGTTTCCTTGGCCAGTTCGAGCATGGCGATGAAAGTGACGACCATGACCTGCGTGCCGCGGGTGGTGTCGAACAGCTCGCCGAACTCGACGAACTTGCGGCCCTGCAGGTGGCGCAGCACGATGCTCATGTGTTCGCGCACAGACAATTCCTCGCGGCTGATCTTGTGGTGCTGGACCAGCTTGGCGCGTTTCATGATGTCGCGCCAGGCCGACTGCAGGTCCAGGGCGCTGACATCGGGGAAGCGGGGTTGCAGCGCCTGCTCGACGTAGACCTGGGCGCGCAGAAAATCGCGGCCGTACTGCGGCACCTCGGCCAGGCGCTGGGCCGCCAGCTTCATCTGTTCGTATTCAAGCAGCCGGCGCACCAGCTCGGCGCGCGGGTCTTCGGCTTCTTCGCCCTCGGCCGTCTTCTTGGGCGGCAGCAGCATGCGCGACTTGATCTCGATCAGCATGGCCGCCATCAGCAGGTACTCGGCCGCCAGTTCGAGGTTGCTGGCGCGGATCTCGTCGACGTAGCTCAGGTACTGGCGGGTCACAGCCGCCATCGGGATGTCGAGGATGTTGAAGTTCTGCTTGCGGATCAGGTAGAGCAGCAGGTCCAGCGGGCCCTCGAACGCTTCGAGGAAAACCTGCAACGCATCCGGCGGGATGTACAGGTCGCGGGGCAGGTCGAACAGGGGCTCGCCGTACAGGCGCGCCAGCGCCACCTGGTCCACCACATCCGGCAACACGGCATCCAGACCCTCCGGGGGCGCATCGAGTGCGCCAGCCTCGTCGCTCATCGCAGGCTCGGGAGCGCAGCGCTCAGTGCGGGTCCGGCTGGGTCTGGTAGACGTAGGGCTGCTGCGGCACGCGCGCGGCCTGCGCCTGGGCCAGCAGGTCGCGGTCAACCTGCTTGTCCCACAGGAGCGAGCGCCCTTGGAGCTGACCCTGCTCGATCTCGGGCCGGCTGGACTTGAGCTGGTCGATGAACTGTGTGGTGTCGGAGGTGTAGTGGGGGCGGCCGAAGATGCTCATAGCAAGAGGGCGCAGGGCGCCGGTCAGCGGAAAACCAACGATTTTACCGGTCGGCCCAGCTCATCCGGTATGCCGGTCGGCCGCCTCGCCCCGCAGCCGGGCGCCGAAGCCGGAGCGCTCGATCAGCGACTGCGGCTGCGGGTTCAACTCGGTCAGCGCCAGCGTGCCGCCCCGTTTGAGGATGGCCTTGTGCAGCTGTTCCAGCGCATCCAGGCCGGTGGTGTCCAGCGAGATCAGCCGGCTGGCATCCAGCGTCACCGCCAGCCCTGCTGGTGCCCGCTCGACCGCCGCCACGATGGGGTCGATCTTGGCGACGGCGCCGAAGAACAGCGAGCCATAGAGCCGGAAGTGGAGCTGCCCGGGGTGCTGTTGAGGCACCGGGTCGGCGCGGAAGATGTCGCTCTGGCGGCGCACGAACAGCAGGCAGGCCAGCACCAGGCCCAGCTCCACCGCCACGGTGAGGTCGAACACGATGGTCACCATGAAGGTGGAGACCATCATGAGGCGGTAGTGGTTGGTGAACTGCTTGAGGCGCCCGAACTCGCGCCACTCGCCCATGTTCCAGGCCACGAACAGCAGCACGCCAGCCAGCACCGCCAGCGGGATGTGCTGGGCCAGCGGGGCGGCCATGAGGACAACCGCCGCCAGCGTGCCTGCATGCACCATGCCGGCGACCGGTGACACCGCACCCGAGCGGATGTTGGTGACCGTGCGGGCGATGGTGCCGGTGGCCGGCATACCGCCAAAGAAGGGCACGGCGAAGTTCGCCACCCCTTGTGCCATGAGTTCCTGGTTCGGGTCGTGTTTGGGGGTGTCGCCGAGCTGGTCGGCGACGCGGGCACAGAGCAGCGATTCGATCGCGCCCAGCAGCGCGATGGTGAGTGTGGGTGTCACCAGGAGCTTCACGGTCTGCCAGCTGAAGTCGGGGAGTTCAAAGGTCGGCAGGCCCTGCGGGATGCCCCCGAAGCGGGTGCCGATGGTCTCGACCGGCATCTTCAGCAGCCAGGCCAGCAGCGACAGCGTCACCAGCGCCACCACCGGCGCCGGCAGCCGCGAGGTGGCCTTGAGCGCGCTGATGGTGTCCACCTGCTCCAGCTGGCGCCGGAACTGCGAGTCCACCGCCCACAGCCGCGGCCAGATGAACAGGCCCACCACGCACAGAACACCCAGCATGCAGGCATAGGGATTGAAGCTGCCCAGGTGCTGGGCGATGGTGGCGATCTGGCCGAAGAAATCGCCTGGCATCTTGGCGATGTCCAGGCCGAGCCAGTCGCGCACCTGCGACAGCGCGATGAGCACCGCAATGCCATTGGTGAAACCGATCACCACGCTGACCGGCACGTAGCGCACCAGGGTGCCGAGGCGGAAGAGGCCCAGCAGGAACAGCAGCACGCCAGCACTGGCTGTGGCGATCAGCAGATTGGCCACGCCGTAGCGCTCGACGATGCCGTAGACGATGACGATGAAGGCGCCGGCCGGGCCGCCTATCTGCACCGAGGTGCCGCCCAGGGCGGAAATGAGGAAGCCGGCGATGATGGCCGTCCACAGACCGGCCTCCGGCTTGAGGCCGCTGGCGATGGCAAAGGCCATGGCCAGTGGCAGCGCCACGATGCCCACCGTGGCGCCGGCCCCCACGTCGCGCGCCAGCTTCTCGCCGTTGTAGCCGCGAATGTCCTGGAACAGTCGGGGCCGGAACGGCGCCAGCGGGGGCAGGTTGTTCAGCATCGCCAGATGTTACCGTTTGCATACCCCCGCGCCACGGTGCATGGAGCGAGGATTGCAGGGTTTACACTGAATTTTTGACCTTCCCGGTGCGACCCATGACCCCACAGATGTTCAACCGCTTGGGATGCTTCCTGCTGGTGGCGGTGCTGCTGACGGCCTGCGACCAGCGCGCCATCAACGAACTGGAAGAGGGGGTGTCGACCGACGCCGATGTCCGCGAGAAGTTCGGGGCGCCCGAGGCGGTGTGGGATGGGCCGGATGGCGCCCAGATCTACGAATACAACCGCCAGCCCGAGGGCTACCAGAACTACCAGATCACCATCGGCCCGGACGGCAAGATGGCGGCCCTGCGGCAGGTGCTCAACCCGAGAACCTTCGCCGAGATCCAGCCCGGCATGGCCATGGAGGATGTGCGCAAGCTGCTGGGCAAACCGATGAAGGTGACCGAGTACGCCCTCAAGAAAGAGATCCACTACGACTGGCGGTGGCGCGATGGTCCGAACGAAAGCGACAGCCAGGTGTTCACGGTCATCTTCAGCCCGGACCTGCGGGTGATCTCGGCCGGGTCGGTGCGCGACCCGGCGCTGGACCGGTCCCGCTGAGGTGGTCCCGGCGGTTCAGCTGGCGCGCAGACGCTGCCAGTCGTCCAGCAGCGGGCGCAGCACCAGCAGCAGCAGCGCGAGCGCCAGCGGCAATGTGCTCACATAGCCCAGGTGCTTGAAGCCCAGGGCGCCGACGATGCCGCCGACAAGAAAGCTGAGGACCAACTGGGCGTGCACCCGCAGGCGTTCGCGGTCGGCCCGCACCGGCTGCATGTCCGGGTGCCGGTTCACATAGAGCAGCTTGCCCAGTTCGATGCCCAGGTCGGTGACCAGTCCGGTGACGTGGGTGGTGCGGATGCGGGCTTGCGATATCTTGGTGATGACCGCGTTCTGTAAGCCCATGATGTAGCAGAGCAGCACCACCGTGACCGGCAGGAACACGGTGTGCCACAGGCTCATAACGGCACCAAAGAGGCCAAAGACCAGCAGCAGCACGGCCTCCAGCAGCAGCGGCAGGCCGTAGGCGCTGCGCAGTTGCAGGCGCATGCCCCAGTTGACGATCCAGGCGGTGCTCATGGCACCCAGCAGGAAGGCGAGCACCGAGACCAGTCCGGCGCCCACCAGCACGAACTGGCCAAGTACCAGGTTGTCGGCCAGCGCCGAGAGCATGCCCGTCATGTGCGAGGTGTACTGGCCCACGGCCAGGAAGCCGCCCGCGTTGGCGGCGCCGGCCACGAAGGCCAGCACGGTGCCCAGCTTCAGGTCCGCCTGCGGCGTGCGCTGCAGGGCGGTGAAGCCGCGGATGGGTGCGAACACGGGCGGTGGCAGTTCAGTGGATACGCATGCCCGGCTGCGCGCCCGGCCAGGGCTGCAGCACGTGGATGCCCGGCTGCGCCTTCTCGTCGGCGTGGCTGGCGGCCAGCACCATGCCCTCGCTGACGCCGAACTTCATCTTGCGCGGCGCGAGGTTGGCCACCATCACGGTCAGCTTGCCTTCCAGGTCCTCGGGCTTGTACATGCTGGCGATGCCGCTGAACACGTTGCGCGTCCGGCCTTCGCCCACGTCCAGCGTCAGGCGCAGCAGCTTGGTCGAGCCCTCCACCGCTTCGCATTTGACGATCTGCGCGATGCGCAGATCAACCTTGGCGAAGTCGTCGATGGAGATGGTGGGGGCGATCTCCTCACCGCCCGGCACGATCTTGGGTTCTTCGGGCGCCGGCGGCGGCTCGAACAGGGCGTCGAGCTGCTTGACATCCACGCGCTGCATGAGGTGCTGGTAGGGCTGGATGGCCGGCACGTTGGTCGCGTTGTGCCAGTCCTTGAGGTCGGCGCCGGTGAGGGCCTGCACCTGGCCAGCGAGCTGCGGCAGCACAGGCGCGAGGTAGCGGGCCAGCGCGGTGAAGGCATTGACCAGCACCGAGCAGACCTGCTGCAGGCGGGCGTCGTTGGCGGCGTCCTTGGCCAGGTCCCATGGCTTGTGCTGGTCCACGTAGGCGTTGACACGGTCGGCCAGCGCCATGATCTCGCGCATGGCCTTGCCGTATTCGCGCTCGTTGTAGTGCGTGGCGACGCCGCCCGCCGCGGCCCGGATGTCGGCCAGCAGAGCGGTGCCCTGTTCGTCGAAGCTCTGCGTCAGCTGACCGCCGAAGCGCTTGGTGATGAAGCCGGCCGAGCGCGAGACGATGTTGACGAATTTGCCGACCAGGTCGCTGTTGACGCGCAGCATGAAGTCTTCGGCGTTGAAGTCCACGTCCTCGTTCTTGCCCGAGAGCTTGGCCGCCAGGTAGTAGCGCAGCCACTCGGGGTTCATGCCCAGTTCCAGGTACTTCAGCGGCGACAGACCGGTACCCCGGCTCTTGCTCATCTTCTCGCCGTTGTTGATGGTCAGGAAGCCGTGCACGAAGACCGCGTTGGGCACCTTGCGGCCGCTGAAGTGCAGCATGGCCGGCCAGAACAGGGTGTGGAAGGTAATGATGTCCTTGCCGATGAAGTGGTACTGCTCGGTGGACGGGTCGGCCATGAACGTCTCGTAGTCGCGCCCCGTCTTGCCGAAGTAGTTCTTGAGCGAGGCCAGGTAGCCGATCGGCGCGTCCAGCCAGACGTAGAAGTACTTGCCAGGGGCATCCGGGATCTCGATGCCGAAGTAGGGCGCGTCGCGGCTGATGTCCCAGTCGCCCATCTTGGGCTTGCCGTCCTCGCCGGGCGCGATCCATTCGGTGATCTTGTTGAGCACCTCGGGCTGTACGGCGCCGCTGGTGGTCCATTGCTTCAGGAAATCGATGCAGCGTGGGTCGGACAGTTTGAAGAAGAAGTGGTCCGAGTGTTTGAGCACCGGAGCGACACCGGAGAGCGCCGAGTACGGGCTTTTCAGCTCGGTGGGGGCGTAGACTGCGCCACAGACTTCGCAGTTGTCGCCGTACTGATCCTTGGCGCCGCACTTGGGGCACTCGCCCTTGATGAAGCGGTCGGGCAGGAACATGTTCTTCTCGGGGTCGAAGAACTGTTCGATGGTGCGTGTCTCGATCAGATTGTTGGCCTTGAGGGCGCGGTACACGTCCTGTGCGAGTTCGTGGTTCTCCGGGCCGTCGGTGCTGTGCCAGTTGTCGAAGCCGATGTGGAAGCCGTTGAGGTACTGCGGCCGGCCGGCTGCGATGTCGGCCACGAACTGCTGCGGCGTCTTGCCGGCCTTTTCGGCCGCAATCATGATCGGCGCGCCGTGTGCGTCGTCGGCGCAGACGAAGTGCACCTCATGGCCCTGCATGCGCTGGAACCGCACCCAGATGTCGGCCTGGATGTATTCCATGATGTGACCGATGTGGAAATGGCCGTTGGCGTAGGGCAGGGCGGTGGTGACGAACAGGCGGCGCTGGCTCATGTCAGAAGGCTTTCATTCGGGGGAACCCGCAATTTTAGGCGGGGCATGCCGGGGCCGTTAGACTTCGGTGCGATTCTTCATACCCCTACCCCCGTACCCGGAGAGCCCGTTTCATGGCCGTCGACACCCAAGCGCTCCTTGCCGCCCTGCAGGCGGTGACCGATCCCAACACCGGCAAGGACTTCGTGTCCACCAAGGCTCTGAAGAACCTGCAGGCCGATGGCGGCGATGTGTCCTTCGATGTCGAGCTGGGTTACCCCGCCAAGAGCCAGATTCCGGCGCTGCGCCGCGGCCTGATCGAGGCCGCCAAGGGCGTGCCCGGTGTGGAAAACGTGTCGGTCAACATTCAGGTGAAGATCATTGCGCACGCGGTGCAGCGCGGTGTGCAATTGCTGCCGAATGTGAAGAACATCATCGCCGTGGCCTCGGGCAAGGGCGGTGTGGGCAAGAGCACCACCACGGTGAACCTGGCGCTGGCGCTGGCCGCCGAGGGTGCCAAGGTCGGCATCCTCGATGCGGACATCTATGGCCCCAGCCAGCCCATGATGATGGGCATCGAGGGCCGTCCCGAGAGCACCGACGGCCAGACCATGGAGCCGCTGGAAAACTACGGCGTGCAGGTCATTTCCATCGGTTTCCTGGTGGACAAGGACGAGGCCATGATCTGGCGCGGCCCCATGGCCACACAGGCGCTGGAGCAGCTGCTGCGCCAGACCAACTGGAAGGATCTGGACTACCTGATCGTCGACATGCCGCCGGGCACCGGCGACATCCAGCTCACGCTGTCCCAGCGCGTGCCCATGACCGGTGCGGTGATCGTGACCACGCCGCAGGACATCGCCCTGCTGGACGCGCGCAAGGGCATCAAGATGTTCGAGAAGGTGGGCGTGCCCATCCTGGGGATCGTGGAGAACATGGCCGTCTACTGCTGCCCGAACTGCGGCCACACCGAACACATCTTCGGCTCAGAAGGCGGCAAGAAGATGGCGGCCGAGTACGGCATGGACTTCCTGGGCGAGCTGCCGCTGAACATGAGCATCCGCGTGCAGGCCGATAGCGGCCGGCCGACCGTGGTGGCCGACCCCGAGGGCGAGATCGCCGGCATCTACAAGACGGTGGCGCGCCAGGTGGCGATCAAGATCGCGGCCAAGGCCAAGGACTTCTCCAGCAAGTTCCCGACCATCAAGATCTCCAAGGACACCTGAGCCCGACGGGCTCAATACCGCAACTGCCCCTGGCCGTCGATGATGGCCAGTTCCACATAGTCCGAACCGTTGTGTGATTTGGGCGAGTACTTGGCGGTGAAGCGGCCGAACGCGATTTCGCCGGCGCTTTCCATGGCGCGGGTGAACGACGCGGTGCTCAGGTCGCGGCCGGTGCGCCGCAGGCCTTCCACCAGCAGCCGCGCGTGCACGAAGCCCTCGAACTGCGAGGCCGATGGTGCGGCATCGGGGCTCTTGTCCTTGAGCAGCTTCAGGTACTCCGCCACCACCGGAATGGTGGTGTTGCGCAGCGACGGCATGATCTGCGCCAGGATGATGCCGCGGGCCTTGTCCTTGAGCTCCCGGTTGATCACGTCCAGGCTGGCGACCGAATAGCCGTAGTAGGTGGGGCGCGCCGTCGTGGCGCTGACGGCCTTGACGTAGTTGGGGAAAGTCAGCCCCGCCGTGCCCACGATCACCGCCTGCGGATTGGCCTGCGCGGTGGCCGCAGCGGCGGCAGCAAAGTCCGGCGACGCCGGGTCGACCTTGATCTCGGCCGCCAGCGGCAGGTTCAATGCTGCGGAGGCCTTCTTGACCTCGCCCAGCAGCGTCTTGCCCAGGCCGTCGTCCTGGTAGAAGAAGGCGACGCGGGTCACGCCAATCTGCTTGAGCTGGGAAAAGATGCGCTCGGTTTCGTTGGCGTAGCTGGCGCGGACGTGAAACAGGTACGGGTTGGCGCCTTCGCGCATCGACGAAGCGCCGGTCACCGGGCCGAAGAGGATGGTGCCGGATTCCTTGAGCAGGGGCAGCACGGCGGCGGTCTGCGCGGTGCCGGTGCTGTTGAACAGCATGAACACCTTCTGTTCCGTGACCAGCTTGCGCGTGTTCTCCACCGCACGCTTGGGATCGAAGCCGTCGTCCAGGGTGGTGAAGCTGATCTTGCGGCCGTGCACGCCGCCCGCGGCGTTGACCGCGTCGAACAGCAGCCTGGCACCTTCGCCGTACTGCAGGGTCTGCGGCCCCAGCGGACCGGAGAGCACCTGGGAGGCGCCCAGCCGTATTTCGGTCGGTGTGACGCCCTCGTCGCCCGCGTGCGCTGCCACCGCCACCACCATCCACGCACACATCCCCAGCCATTTTCGAATCATCTCGACCTCTGTGTCTGTCTCCGGAAGCGGACGAGTTTCGTTATGAACGGAAACCAGATCAAGCGCGCGGTGCCCGGGTTTACCCGGGGCAGGAGCCTCTGGCCGGATGGGCGGTGCCTGCCAGCGAATCAGCGGCGCACAAACAGGCGCTGGTTTTCCAGCTCGCGCAGCTTGAAGCGCTGGATCTTGCCGGTGGCGGTCTTGGGCAGCTCGCTCACGAACTCGATGAAGCGCGGGTACTTGTAGGGCGCGAGCTTTTCCTTCACGAAGGCCTGCAGCTCGGCCTCAGTGGCCTGCTGGCCCGGCTTGAGCACGACGAAGGCCTTGGTCTTGGTCAGGCCCTCGTCGTCGTTCTTGCCGATCACCGCGGCCTCGAGCACCGCGCTGTGCTGCACCAGCGTGGCCTCGACCTCGAAAGGCGAGACGTAGATGCCGCTGACCTTGAGCATGTCGTCGTTGCGCCCGGCGTAGGTGTAGTAGCCGTCGGGGTCGCGCAGGTACTTGTCGCCGCTCTTGGTCCAGGGGCCCTGGAAGGTGTCGCGCGACTTGGCGCGGTTGTTCCAGTACATCAGCGCGGCGCTGGGCCCTTGTATATAGAGGTCGCCGATCTGGTTGTGACTGGTGATGACGCTGCCGTCCTCGTCGCGCAGCTGCACCTCGTAACCGGGCACCGGTTTGCCAGTAGTGCCGTAGCGCACATCGCCAGGGCGGTTGGAGAGGAAGATGTGCAGCATTTCGGTGCTGCCGATGCCGTCGATGATTTCGCAGCCGAAGTGCGCAGTCCAGCGTTCGCCGATGTCGCGCGGCAGCGCTTCGCCGGCCGAGGAGCACAGACGCAGCGATACCGCGCTTCTGGGCGGCAGGTCGGGCGCGGCCAGCATGCCGCCGTAGCCGGTGGGCGCGCCATAGAACACCGTGGGCTGGTGCTCGGTCATGCGCCTGAAGCAGGCCTGTGGCGTCGGGCGTTCGGCCATCAGCACCACGCTGGCGCCCGCGCTCAGCGGGAACGACAGCGCGTTGCCCAGGCCGTAGGCGAAGAACAGCTTGGCGGCCGAGAACACCACATCGCTCTCCTGCAGGCGCAGCACGCCCTTGCCGTAGAGCTCGGCGGTCCACCAGAGGTTGGCCTGGGTGTGCACCGTGCCCTTGGGCGCGCCGGTGGAGCCGCTGGAGTACAGCCAGAACGCGGGTTCGTCGCCGTGGGTGTCGGCGCCGGTGCCGGGCTCGCTCGACGCCACCCACTGCGTCCAGTCGTGGGCGCCGGCCGGCAGCGGCTCCTTGCTGCGCGAGACGATCAGCTGCTTGACCTCGTGCGGCGTGCCGTCCATCGCGGTCTGCAGCGTGGGCAGCAGCGCGGCGGACACCAGCGCGGCCTGGGCGCGGCTGTCGGCCAGCATGTAGGCGTAGTCCTTGGCGGTCAGCAGGGTGTTGACGCAGACCGGCACCACGCCCGCGTGCAATGCACCCAGAAAGCTCACCACCCAATCGCTGCAGTCGTGCATCAGCAGCAGCACGCGGTCTTCGCGGCGCAGACCCAGGGCGTTTAGCGCGGCTGAGCAGCGCTGCACCTGGTCGGCCAGCTGGCCGTAGCTCAGCTGGCCGGCGTCGTCGATCAGCGCGGTCTTGGCCGCGCGGCCGGCGTTGACCTCGATCAGGTGACGCGCGAAGTTGAAACGGTCAGGTGGCGGTGCGGTGTCTTTCTGGCTCATGGCTTGTCTCCTGTCGTGGGGTCTCTGGTGGACTTCAGGGTTTGAACGGTGCGGCCGTCGCGGCCAGCGCGTCCAGCGCCGCGCTGCTGGCCTGCACGGCCGTGCGGCGGTGGTAGAAGCCCAGCGCGCGCAGGCCGCCGAGTTCTTCGCCGCCGCCCGCGCGGCCGGGGCCGCCGTGCAGGCTCATGGGCATCACGTTGCCGTGGCCGGTCTGGCTGGCGGCGACGTCGGGGCTGATGGCGTGCACGCGGCCGTGGCTGTCGGCCAGTTCGGCGGCGGCGCGGGCGATGAAGGCCGGGTCCTCGCTGTAGATGGAAGCAACCAGCGAGCCCTCACCGCGGCGGACCAGGTCCCAGGCCTCGTCTTCGTCCTCGTAGGCCATCAGGGTGGCGACCGGGCCGAACACCTCGACCTCGTGCAGCAGCTTGGCCTGGCCCGGGTCTCGGTGGCCGAGCAGGGTGGGCGCGACGCAGGCGGAGGCCTCGGGGTCGGCGTCGACCAGGGGCGTTTCGCTGCCGTCGTGCAGCACCAGCGCCTCGTGGCACAGGGCCTCGATGCCGTGCAGCACGCTGCGTTTCTGTTCCTGGCTCACCAGCGCGCCCATGCGCACGCCTTCGTTGCGCGGGTTGCCGACAGTGACCTTGGCCAGCTTGGCGGAAATGGCTTCGGCGGCGTTGTCGAAGAGTTCGAGCGGCACGAAGATGCGGCGGATCGCGGTGCACTTCTGGCCGCTCTTGACTGTCATCTCGCGCACCACCTCGCTGACCATCAGTTTGAAGGCCTCGCTGTCGGCCGTGGCGGACGGGTCGAGCAGGGCGCTGTTGAGGCTGTCGGCCTCGATGTTGCAGCGGACCGAGCGCTGGGCCACCGCCGGGTGGCTGCGGATGATGCGCGCGGTCTCGGCCGAGCCGGTGAAGCTGACCACGTCGAAGGGCTGGAGCTGGTCCATCAGGTGGGCCGAGGAGCCGCAGATCACCGACAGCGCGCCCTCGGGCAGCACGCCGGCCTTGACCACGTCCTCCACCATGCGCTGGGTCAGCCAGGCGGTGGCGGTGGCCGGCTTGACGATCACCGGCACGCCCGAGAGCAGGGCCGGCGCGGCCTTCTCCCACAGGCCCCAGCTCGGGAAGTTGAAGGCGTTGATGAACAGCGCCAGGCCGCGCGTGGGGTTCAGCACGTGCTGGGTCTGGAACAGAGGGTCTTTGCCCATGCGGATACGCTCGCCGTCGAGCAGGCACTTGGCCTCGCCCAGGGCCTCGCCCTGTTTGGCGTAGTAGCCCAGCGTGAAGATGCCGCCGTCGATGTCGACCGCCGAGTCCTTGGTGGTGGTGCCGGAGTTGCGGGTGGCGATGTCGTAGTAGGCGTCGCGATTGGCCTGCAGCACCTTCACCACCTCGCCCAGCATCGCGGCGCGCTGGCCGTAGCTCATGGCACGCAGCGCGCCGCCGCCGTGCTCGCGGGCAAAGGCAAAGCCCTCGTGGAGGTTCAGTCCGGTGTTGTCGACGCGCACCAGGGCCTCGCCGGTCACCGCGTCCCGCAGGGTAGTGCCGTGGCCGTGGCCGGTCTGCCAGCGGCCGGCGAAGAAGTTTGGAAGCAGGGGAATGTCGGGTGTGCTCATGGTCGGAAGCTGCAGCGCTTTGCGTTTTTGCCGTGGTCGCGGCGGGGGTTTGACGGTATAACTGCACTATCTTGCGTCCGGTGCAGTATGCAGTAAAGTGCATGTTTGTGGGGGCGCCGCTGGCTGGGGTTTACCCGCAGCCGCCCCCGCCAACAGACGAAAGGCGCCCGCGCCATGAGCAGCACCGAGACCCTCGCACCAACCGCCGCCGCGCCCTCCGACGAGGAAGAGCGCCACCCCTTTCTGGTGGCGCTGGGCGAGCGAGTGCGCAACCTGCGTTCGCGCAAGGGCATGACACGCAAGGCGGTGGCGATCGCGGCCGACGTGTCAGAGCGGCACCTGGCCAACCTCGAGTACGGCACCGGCAACGCCTCCATCCTGGTGCTGCTGCAGGTGGCGCAGGCGCTGCACTGCTCGCTCGCCGAGCTGATCGGTGATGTGAGCACTTCCTCGCCGGAATGGCTTTTGATCCGCGAGCTGCTGCAGGGTCGCAACGAGGCCGACCTGCGCCGCGCGCGGCTGCAGCTGGTGGAGCTGCTGGGCGCCAGCGGCGGGGTCGACACGCAGGGGCGGCTGGCACGCGTGGCACTGATCGGCCTGCGCGGCGCCGGCAAGTCCACGCTGGGTCAGCGCCTGGCCGACGACCTGGGTTTCCCGTTCATCGAGCTGAGCCGCGAGATCGAGCAGTTCGCCGGTTGCAGCATCAGCGAGATCCACAACCTCTACGGTGCCAACGCCTACCGCCGCTACGAACGCCGAGCTCTGGAAGAGGCGATCCAGATCTACCCCGAGGTGGTGATCGCCACGCCCGGTGGCCTGGTGGCCGACTCGGCCAACTTCAACCTGCTGCTGCAGCACTGCACCACCGTCTGGCTGCAGGCCGACCCGTCCGACCACATGGGCCGGGTGGCAGCGCAGGGCGACATGCGACCCATGGCCGCCAGCCGCGAGGCCATGGAAGACCTCAAGCGCATCCTGGACGGGCGCGCGGCGTTCTATTCCAAGGCCGACCTGGCCTTCAACACCAGCGCCCAGCCGCTGGAAGAAAGCTTTGCGAAGCTGCGGCGCGAGGTGCGCCAGCTGCTCAAGCTGCCCGCCTGACCCGGGCATTCGGGTAAACACGGGGTGATATGCACTAAATTGCATTTGACTGCACCAAAGTGCATGCACTATTATTCACATCCATCGGAATTCCAGTGCACCCCGACCGGCCATCGCCCAGAACCCAGGAGACCACCATGACCGCTACCGCCAGCGCCCCCCGCGTCGACTACCAGACCGACCCGTCCCGCTACCAGCACATCCGCCTGTCGTTCGACGGCGCCATCGCCACGCTCTCGCTCGCGATCAACGAAGACGCCGGCCTGCGCCCCGGTTACAAGCTCAAGCTCAACAGCTATGACCTGGGTGTGGACATCGAACTGCACGACGCGTTGCAGCGCATCCGTTTCGAGCACCCCGAAGTGAAGTCGGTGGTGGTCACCAGCCTGAAGGACCGCGTGTTCTGCTCGGGCGCCAACATCTTCATGCTCGGTCTCTCCAGCCACGGCTGGAAGGTCAACTTCTGCAAGTTCACCAACGAGACCCGCAACGGCATCGAGGACAGCAGCCAGCACAGCGGGCTGAAGTTCGTGGCCGCGCTCAACGGTGCCTGCGCCGGCGGCGGCTACGAGCTGGCCCTGGCCTGCGACGAGATCGTGCTGGTGGATGACCGCAGCAGCTCGGTCAGCCTGCCCGAGGTGCCGCTGCTGGGCGTGCTGCCCGGCACCGGCGGCCTGACCCGCGTGACCGACAAGCGCCACGTGCGCCACGACCTGGCCGACATCTTCTGCACCAGCGTCGAAGGCGTGCGTGGCCAGAAGGCCGTGGACTGGCGCCTGGTCGACGCCGTGGCCAAGCCCGCCGTGTTCCAGCAGGCCGTGCGCGAGCGCGCCGAGAAACTGGCCGCCGGCAGCCACCGCGGTGCGGCCGGTGCCCAGCCCGTCGCGCTGACCCCGCTGAACCGCACGATCGAGGCCGACCGGCTGGCTTACACGAATGTCACCGTCGAGATCGACCGCGCCAAGCGCACCGCCACCTTCACGGTGAAAGCCCCGCAGGGCGCACAGCCGACCGACATCGCCGGCATCGAGGCCCTGGGCGCGAACTGGTACGCCCTGCAGATGGTGCGTGAGCTGGACGACGCCATCCTGCACATGCGCACCAACGAGCTGGACATCGGCACCTGGCTGCTCAAGACCGAAGGCGACAGCGCCGCGGTGCTTGCCAACGACGCGCTGATGCTGGCGCACAAGGACCACTGGTTCGTCAACGAGACCATCGGCCACCTGCGCCGCACCTTCGCCCGCCTGGACGTGTCCTCGCGCAGCCTGTTCGCCCTGCTGGAGCCGGGCTCTTGTTTTGCCGGCACGCTGGCCGAGCTGGCCTTCTGCGCCGACCGTGCCTACATGCTGGTGCTGCCCGACGAGCCCCAGAAGCAGCCCGCGCTGACCCTGGGCGAAATGAACTTCGGCTACCTGCCCATGGTCAACGGCCAGAGCCGCCTGCAGCGCCGCTTCTACGAAGAGGCCGGCCCGATGGAAGCCGCGCGCGGTGCCATCGGCCAGGCGCTGGACGGCGATGCCGCTGTGAAACTGGGCCTGGTCACGGCCGCGCCCGACGACATCGACTGGGCCGACGAGATCCGTCTGGCGCTGGAAGAGCGCGCCGCCATGTCGCCCGACGCGCTGACAGGACTGGAGGCCAACCTGCGCTTTGCGCAGAAGGAAAACATGGCCACCCGCATCTTCGGCCGCCTGACCGCCTGGCAGAACTGGATCTTCCAGCGCCCCAACGCCGTCGGCGAAAAGGGTGCGCTCAAGGTCTACGGCAAGGGCGACAAGGCCCAGTTCGATTTCAACCGCGTCTAAGCCCCACCAACGATCCACCCACCCGCAGGAGACCAGCATGTCCGGTATCAACTACAGCGAGAAGATTCCCAACAACGTCAACCTCAGCGAAGACCGCACGCTGCAGCGCGCGCTGGAGCACTGGCAGCCCAACTACCTGCAGTGGTGGCAGGACATGGGCCCGGACGGTTCGCAGAACTTCGACGTCTACCTGCGCACCGCAGTCAGCGTGGACCCGCAGGGCTGGGCGCAGTTCGGCCACGTGAAGATGCCCGACTACCGCTGGGGCATCTTCCTGAATCCCGCCGAGCAAGACCGCAAGATCCACTTCGGTGACCACATGGGCGAAGCCGCCTGGCAGGACGTGCCTGGCGAACACCGCGCCAACCTGCGCCGCATCATCGTCACGCAAGGCGACACTGAGCCGGCGTCGGTCGAGCAGCAGCGCCACCTGGGCCTGACCGCGCCCAGCCAGTACGACCTGCGCAACCTGTTCCAGGTCAACGTGGAGGAAGGCCGCCACCTCTGGGCCATGGTGTACCTGCTGCACAAGTACTTCGGCAAGGATGGCCGAGAAGAAGCCGAAGCCCTGCTCGAGCGCAACAGTGGCAACGCCGACAACCCGCGCATCCTGCAGGCCTTCAACGAGAAGACGCCCGACTGGCTGAGCTTCTTCATGTTCACCTACTTCACCGACCGCGACGGCAAGTTCCAGCTGTGCGCTCTGGCCGAGTCGAGTTTCGACCCGCTGGCCCGCACCACCAAGTTCATGCTGACCGAAGAGGCACACCACATGTTCGTGGGCGAATCCGGCGTGGGCCGCGTGATCCAGCGCACCGTCAACGCCATGAACGAACTCAAGACCGACGACGTGGGCAAGCTGCGCGCGGCCGGCGTGATCGACCTGCCGACCATCCAGCGCTACATCAACTTCCACTTCTCGGTCACCATCGACCTGTTCGGCGCCGACCAGTCGTCCAACGCCGCCACCTTCTACAGCTCAGGTCTCAAGGGCCGCTACGAAGAAGGCAAGCGCACCGACGACCACGTGCTCAAGGGCAACACCTACAAGATCCTGGCGGTGGAAGAGGGCAAGCTGCTGGAGAAGGAAGTGCCGATGCTCAACGCGCTCAACGAGGTGCTGCGCGACGACTACATCAAGGACTCGGTGGGTGGCGTGGACCGCTGGAACCGCATCATCGAAAAGGCCGGCATCGACTTCCGCCTGAAGGTGCCGCACAAGGCCTTCCACCGCAACATTGGCAGCCTGGCCGGCGTCAAGGTCAGCCCGGACGGCCGTGTGGTCAGCGACCACGAGTGGAACCAGCGCGTGGAAGAGTGGCTGCCCTCCGACACCGACCGTGCTTACGTCGGCTCGCTCATGGGCCGCGTGGTCGAGCCGGGCAAGTTCGCCAACTGGATCGCGCCGCCGGTGATGGGCATCAACCGCCAGCCGGTGGACTTCGAATACGTGAGATTCAACTGAACCCTGCCAGGCCCTCCGGGCTTCCACGCGCGCGAGCCCCGCGAGCGTGAGCCCGGGTGGCTGGCGCAGTGAGGTCAAGGAGGAGCCGGCCGCAGGCCGGCGGGGGACACGAACGGAGTCAGCCACCCGGGTTCACGCGGTGCCACCACGAAGTCAGAACCAGCAACACAATAGAGCGCCAAGAGAACCGCAACGGAGACCGAAGATGAACGCCCCCATGGAAGCCGCCGTCATCAAGCAGCACCTGATCGACCCCGAGATCTGCATCCGCTGCAACACCTGCGAATCGATCTGCCCCGTCGGCGCCATCACCCACGACTCGCGCAACTACGTGGTCGACGTCAGCAAGTGCAACTGGTGCAACGACTGCATCTCACCCTGCCCGACCGGCTCCATCGACAACTACCGCCGGGTGGTGCGCGCCAAGGCGTATTCCATCGAAGAACAGCTCGGCTGGGACGTGCTGCCCGCCGAACTCTCGACTGCCGAGCTGGCGGCCGCGACCGCAGACGCCGGTGAACCCGTGGCCGAAGTGGTCGCTGAGCCCGAGCCAGCCCCCGTCGCCGACCCGACCGGACAGACCACCTTCAACTCCGCCCAGTACGGCGCCACCGTCCCGCCCTGGAGCGCCGCCCATGCCTACACCAACCTCTATGGCCCCAAGGCCGCGCAGAAAACCGTCACCGCCACGGTGACAGGCAACCTGCGCGTGACCGCCGTCGGCAAGGACTACGACACCCACCACATCGTGCTGGACTTCGGGTCCATGCCCTTCCCGGTGTTGGAAGGTCAGAGCATCGGCATCGTGCCGCCCGGGGTGGACGCCAGCGGCAAGCCGCACCACGCGCGCCAGTACAGCATCGCCAGCCCGCGCAACGGCGAGCGCCCCGGCCACAACAACCTCTCGCTGACCATCAAGCGTGTGCTCGAAGACCATTCGGGCCAGCCGGTGCGTGGTGTGGCCAGCAATTACATGTGCGACCTGAAGGTGGGCGACCAGGTGCAGGTCATCGGTCCCTTCGGCACCAGCTTCCTGATGCCCAACCACCCGAAGTCCAGCATCGTCATGATCTGTACCGGCACCGGCTCCGCTCCCATGCGCGCCATGACCGAATGGCGCCGCCGCCTGCGCGCCAGTGGCAAGTTCGAGGGCGGCAAGCTGATGCTGTTCTTCGGCGCCCGCACGCAGGAAGAGCTGCCGTACTTCGGCCCGCTGCAGAGCCTGCCCAAGGACTTCATCGACAGCAACTTCGCGTTCAGCCGCACGCCGGGCCAGCCCAAGCGCTACGTGCAGGACGCGATGCGCGAGCGCGCGGCCGACCTGGCGGCCCTGTTGCAGGATCCGAACGCCTGCTTCTATGTCTGCGGCCTCAAGGCGATGGAAGAGGGCGTGGTGCTGGCGCTGCGCGACATCGCCACCGGCGCCGGGCTGAACTGGGACGATGTCGGCGCCGCGCTCAAGCGCGAAGGCCGCCTGCACCTGGAAACCTACTGAGCTTCTGCGGCCGCCTCCGCGGCCACCACCTGCTTCAGCGCCCGCGCCATCACCGGCCGGGTTTCGACCAGGCGCAGCCAGCGCTTGGCCATCAACTTCTCGCAGCTGCGGCGCGTCATGGTGTGGGTGCGGCCGCCCAGGCTGGTGAACATGAACAGGCTGGCTTTCTGGCTGCTCCAGACCAGCTGCGCCCGCAGCCACTCGCCGCCGGAGTACAGGTCGACCCAGCTGCCGGTGGTCATGCGCGAGAGCAGCAGCGCCGGTTCGACCGCGTCGGCAGGCGCTTCCGCGTCGGCAGCGACCGCGACTTCTGCGAACGCCTCGACCACCTCCACCTCCTCCGAGGCCTCGCTGCTGGTGAGTGGCATGGTCTCGCTGAAACCGGCGCTGGCCAGTTCGCGCGCGCCGATCCAGGGTTGTTCGCGCGGCGTGGGTTTCTGCTGCTCGGGTGAAGCCGGTGCCAGCAGGGTGGCCAGCGCCTGCTGTTCCGAATCGCTCGCCTCGGGCGTGAGTGTGGTGGCGTGTCCATCCACCCGTGCGCGGGCGCGCCGCAGCCGCAGCACGGGTTCGTGCAGCTTGAGCAGGGCGTCGAAAAAGGTCCGGGTTTCGTCGGGCGACTGGCCCAGGCTCTCCAGCCCCTTGCGCAGGGTCATCAGCATGCCGGGCACGATCTGGAACAGCTGGTTGGGCTGACGCAAGGTCACCTGGCTGCGCGTGCTCCACAGCAGGTGGCCGATGACCTTGCGGTAGCCAAATGGGTCCGGCCCCTTGTCGGGGTTCTGCAGCTCGGCGGAGGCGATCACCAGCGACCACGATCCGTAGAGGAAATCGAGCACGATGGCGGGCGCGTCGTAAAGGTCCGGCCGGTGGCTGATCTCCCAGGCGATCTGGTCCGCCAGCTCCTGGCGCCGTTCCGCGAAGTTCAGCGCGTCCAGCTGTCGCTGCCGGCGCTGCTCCTGGGCCTCGTCGTCGCCCGCCCACTGCGCCTTGAGCTCGTCCAGGGCGGAGGCGAAGGGCTCGGCGTCGACCGACCCGCTGTCGTTGAGCGAACGGACCTGCTCGCGCACGGGTTCAAAGAAGGCCTCGAAGCCGGGCGAGAACTCGTCGTTGTAGCGAAAGCTGCGCTGGGCCACCGCCTCGATCCACAGGCGGGCAGGGTGGTCGTTGCGGCTGAAGTAGCGCGGCTCGGCCATGGCCAGGCGCAGCAGCGCCGGCTCCAGAGCCACCACCGCTTCGCGCACCGGCGCCAGCAGCAGCGGATCGCCCGAGACCTGGTTGACCAGCTTGCGCACCACGTCCAGGCCGACCGCCTGCGACACCTTGTCGGCCTGGTGCTTGAGTTCCAGCAAGACGCGGGTGCGTTCGTGCGGTGCGGCGTAGTCGCCCCACTGCTCCGCGTCCAGCGGGGAGGCCACGTCCACCGGTCTGGCCGGGCGCTCCACCGCGGGCAGGTCGCGGTAACGCGTGCGCTCCTGCTCCAGTTCCTCGGGTGCGGGCTGGGGCAACCGGGCCAGCAGGTCGACATGGTGCAGTTCCTGACGCACCTGCTCGAAATAGGCGTTGTCCAGTGGGTGGTCGAACACCGCCTGTTCGCCGGCCATGAAGGCCTGCAGCACCTCGTGCTGCAGCGGTGTCTGGGTGCGCGCCAGATCCTTCATGCGCAGCGACATCGGCGGTGCGGGGGCGTCTTGCCCCTCCCGGACAAGGCCCAGCCCGGCCCGCTCGGACGGCGTACCTTCCTCCAGCCAGCCCCGCGTGGACAGGTGGGTCGCAGTCTGGGGTGCGCCGTCCGCCACCAGACGGATGCGGTAGCCCGCCTCCTGCACGCGCGCCTGCTGCAGCATCAGGGCCACCTGGCCGTAGAGCTGGCTCAACTCCTTCGCGAGCGGGGGAACCACCTTCTGCATCCACAGGCTGCGCAACTGCGGGTCGGTCTCGCGCTCGGCCATCAGGTCGCGCAGCGTGCGCACGAACACCGAAGGCCGCAGCGGATTCTTCTCGGCGTGCACGGTGTCCAACCCGATGAGCGAGCTCATGCGGGCGTCCACCATCGACAGCGACTGTTCGACCACTGGCAGCAGCGCCTGCAGCATGCGGGCCGCCTCCAGTGACTCGTTGACCGAGTTGTCGTCCACCAGCGCCAGCAGGGACGAGTCGGACACACGCCCCAGCGAAGAGGTGGGTCCGTCGTGATCACCGCGCTGGAAGGCCTGCTGCAGGCGCAGCGGGAACTGGGCGGTCAGCTGGTTGCGCTGGCGTTCCAGGCTGAACCAGGCGCGAGCCAGCAGCGTCCGCTGTGCCACCTCGCGGCTCTGGTTCTCAGCGTCCTGCAGCGCCGCCACCGTCGCGTTCAGGCAACGGCCCAGCAGGGCTGGTGCCTCCCTGAGCACCCGGTCAAAGCACTGATCGAGCAACGACGGGGCTGAAGACATGGCAAGGCGGGGACATCTGGGGGTTTTGTTGTGCGAAAACTCACGCAGGTTACACCGAGGCAGGCTCTCCGTACAGGACGGACCGGTCATTCACCCTGCAGATACAGCCGTCCATCGCCTTGGCGTACAGTCCGTTGTCCTATGAATGCCGAAGCACAAGTTTCTCCGCCGCAGTCCAGTCGCCCCTGTCTGCCGGTGGATGTGGTGATGCGGCGCGAGCCCGTGACAGGGCCGATGGCGCGGTGGCAGCCCTGGCGCTGGGTGCTGGCCGACGTGATGGCGGCCGGAGCCCCCGGCGAGGTGCCTGTGGGTGCCCCCGAACCCGTGGCTGGCGCACCACACGAAGTGCAGCCGCTGCCCGGTGCGGTGGTGGTGGAGGGCGCGCGCTACTGGTTGTTCACCGGCCTGCGCGCCACTCTGTACCGCGACGATGCCGAAGGCTACTTTCTGAACCTCAACAGCCCGTCGCCCTGTTTCTGGGTGTTCTGGCGCGCCGACGAGAATCAGCTGCTCGATGGCGAGCCCATGGCCGTTCCGCAGATCGCCACGCTCAGCTACCACGACGCCGGCCGCTGGCTCGATGCACAGGAAAAGGTGGACCAGGTGCCCGCCGCGCCCGAAGTGGTCGAATGGCTGCAGGCCTTTGTGGCCGCGCACCATCACATCGAACCCAAGCGCCGCAAGCGGCCCGACAGCTTCAAGCCGCTGACCGACCGCTTTGGCCAGCCAGCGAGGGTGAGCACCGACAAGATGGGCCCGCGCCACAACGGAGGAGGATCCAGATGATGCTTCGCATCGGCATCAGTGCGCGCTTGCTGCACGAACCCCCGCCGGGGCTGGGTCTGCCGCAGAAGCGCCTTCAGTTCCTTGAAAGCTCCATGGCGCACTGGGTGATGGCCCACGGGGCGATTGCGCTCATGGTGCCATTCGTTGACGAAAACAGCCCCCACCTGGTCAACCGCGTGCCCGCGAGCGAGGTGGTGGACCTGCTCGACGGCCTGGTGCTGCAGGGCGGCATCGATGTCTGTCCCGAAACCTACGGCGGCACGCTGCTGCGGCCCGAATGGGCGGGCGACCCGGTGCGCGATCGCTACGAACTGGCCCTGCTGCGCGGCTTCATCGAGGCGCGCAAGCCGGTGCTGGGCATTTGCCGCGGAGCCCAGCTGATCAACGTGTACTACGGTGGCACGCTGCTGCAGGACATTCCTTCGCAGCGCCGTAGCCCGGTGCTGCACCAGGACCTGGCCCACTACGACCGGCTGCAGCACCAGGTTCGTTTTGAACCAGGCCTGCTGCTCGACCGGTTGTACGGCTCCTCGGTGCACAGCGTCACCAGCATCCACCACCAGTGCGTGGACCGCCTGGGCGATGGGCTGGTCGTCGAGGCCCGTTGTCCGCAGGACGATGTGATCGAAGCCATCCGTGCCACCGGGCCGGGCTTTGTGCTCGGCCTGCAATGGCACCCCGAGTTCCACCTCCTGCCCGCCGAGGCCCGCCAGGGCCTGATCGACAGCGGCCCGCTGATGGAAGCCTTTCTTCAGGCCACGCGCGAACGGGCGGACCGCCACCGCCAGCCTGCATGAGCACGCCCACCGACGACAGCTTCTTTTCGCGCTGGTCGCGCCGCAAGGCGCAGGCACGCACGGGCGAGCCGATGTCCGAGCCTGCAGCAGCTGTGACGCCTCCCACGCCGTCTGCTGATGCCGCTCTTGCGCCTGCGTCTCGAATGCCCCCTGAAGCGCTGGCCACAACTCCCGCGTCCGAAGCCGCCGCCCCACCGCCGCCCACGCTGGAGGACACGCAGCACCTCACGCCAGCCTCCGATTTCCGCCGCTTCGTGGCCAAGGATGTGCCGTCCGACGTGCGCAACGCCGCCGTCAAGAAGCTGTTCAGCGACCCGCACTTCAACGTGATGGACGGGCTGGACATCTACATCGATGACTACACAAAGACAGAGCCCATCCCCGCCGCGATGATGGCCAAGATGGTCAGCGCCCAGTTCCTGAAACTGGTCGACGATCCCGAAGAACAGCAACAAAAAAAGGCCGAAGGCGCTGCCAGCGAAGCAGAGCCCGGCACCCCGGCCGACCCCCCGCAAGCCGCCGAAGACACCCGCGCGCCAGACGCGGAAGCCCCCACAGAGACCCACGATGACCACGCTGATCTGCAACTGCAACCAGACCATGCCCCTGGACCCCAAGGCCCTGGGCCAGGCGCTGGATGAAGACCTGAACCTGCACACCACGCTGTGCCGGCGCGACGCGCCCGCCTTCCAGAAGGCCTGCCGCAGTCGCGACGACCTGGTGGTCGCGTGCACGCAGGAAAGCCGGCTGTTCAGCGAGCTCTCGACCCAGACTGAAGGCGCGGTGGACCTGGACGTGCGGCCGATCCGCTTCGTCAACATCCGCGAGACCGGTGGCTGGGGCCGCGAAGCGTCGCAGGCCACACCCAAGATGGCGGCCATGCTGGCGGCGGCCCTCCTGCCCGAACCCGAACCGGTGCCCACCGTCACTTACAAGAGCGAGGGTCGTCTGCTCATCATCGGCCCGCTGGAGCGTGCCGAGGCCGTGGCAGCGCTGGTCAGCGACGCGCTGGACGTGACCCTGCTGCCCACCGGCGGCAGCGGCCAGCAGGCGCGCCAGTACCCGGTGCTCGCCGGCCAGCTGCAGCGCCTGCATGGCTGGCTCGGTGCGTTCGAAGTGACGGTGAGCGCCAGCAACCCCATCGACCTCGACCTCTGCACCCGCTGCAACGCCTGCGTGGCCGTATGCCCCGAAGGCGCCATCGGCCTGGACTACCAGGTGGACCTGTCGCTGTGCCAATCGGACCGCGCCTGCGTCAAGGCCTGCGAAGCGGTCGGCGCGATCAACTTCCAGCGCGATGCGCAGGAGCGTGAAGAGACCTTCGACCTGGTGCTCGATCTGCGCGACGCACCCGGCTTCACCCAGCATGCGCTGCCACAGGGCTATGTGCACCTGCCGGCATCGGCCGACGCGATGGCCCAGGTGCGTGCCGTCACCCAGCTGCGCGACCTGGTCGGCGAGTTCGAAAAGCCGAAGTTCTTCACCTACAAACAGAAGGTGTGCGCGCACGGCCGCAACCAGAGCGTGGGCTGCAGCGCCTGCATCGACGTCTGTTCGGCATCGGCGATCAGCAGCGACCTCAAGCGCAACCAGATCGTGGTCAACCCCAGCCTCTGCGTGGGCTGCGGCACCTGCACCACCGTCTGCCCCACCGGCGCGCTGAGCTACGCCTACCCCCGCGCCAGCGAGCAGGGTGTCAAGCTGCGCACCCTGCTGGCCACCTACGCCAAGGCCGGCGGGAAAGACGCGGCCCTGCTGCTGCACAGCCAGGAGGCGGGTTCGGCGCTGGTCAACGACCTGGGACGTCTGGCCCAGCTCGACAAGACCGTGCGCGGCGTGCCGGCCCGCGTCATCCCGCTGCCGCTGTGGCACACCTCGTCCACTGGCATCGACCTCTGGCTCACCGCCTTCGCCTACGGCGCGCGCCAGGTCTGGGTGCTGATGACCGGCGAAGAAGCGCCGCAGTACCACGAGGCCCTGCGCGAGCAGATGGCGGTCGCCGAATCCATCGTGCAGGCGCTGGGCTACAGCGGTCGCCACTTCAAACTCATCGAAGTGCGCGACGCGCGCGACCTGCCGCTGCTCGACACCGAGCTGGGCGAAGCGCCCGCGCAAGGCGTCACCAAGGCCGCCAGCTTCGCGGTGCAGCCCGAAAAGCGCGCCACGCTCGACCTCGCACTCGACCACCTGCTGCAGGACAGCGCCGGCCGCGCCTCCCGCACCAAAGACGCCGCCATCGCGCTGCCCGCCGCTTCGCCCTTCGGCAGCCTGAACGTCAACCGCGACGCCTGCACGCTCTGCCTGAGCTGCGTCAGCGCCTGTCCGGCCAGTGCACTCCAGGACAACGCCGAACGCCCGCAGCTGCGCTTCATCGAGAAGAACTGCGTGCAGTGCGGCCTGTGCGCCACCACCTGTCCCGAAAATGCCATCACCCTGCAGCCGCGCCTGCTGCTCAGCGACGAACGCCGCCAGCCGCGCGTGCTCAACGAAGCCCAACCGTATCAGTGCATCCGCTGCAGCAAACCCTTTGGCACGCTCAAGGGCATCGAGGTCATGCTTGCCAAACTCAGCGGCCACGCCATGTTCCAGGGCGAAGCGCTGGAGCGCCTGAAGATGTGCGGCGACTGCCGCGTGGTGGACATCTATTCGAACCCGGGCGAGTCCCGCATCTCCGACCTGTGAACGCCATGAACGAACCGATCCCCGTGTCCTCCGCCCTCGACGAAGAAACCGCCCGTGCCGAGGTCTATGGCCTGCTGGCCGCGCTGTACTACGCGCCGCCCGGACCCGAACTGCTGGCCCAGCTGCGTGTGGCCGTGACCGAAGCGCCCGCGGCTGGCGGCTTCCTCGAAGAACCCTGGCGCCAGTTCGTCGGCACCGTGCGCGAACTCGGCGACGAACAGGTGGTGAACGAATACGACGCGCTGTTCGGCGGCGTCGGCAAGCCGGAGGTCTACCTGTTCGGCTCCTGGTACCTCAGCGGCTTCCTGAACGAAAAACCGCTCGCCGCCCTGCGCAGCGACCTGGCCGCCCTGGGCCTTGCGCGCGATGAGGCCATGCCCGAAACCGAAGACCATTTCGCCTGCGTCTGCGAAGTCATGCGCTACCTCATCGCCGGTGACGACGTGGAAGTCGCCAACCTCACCCAGCAGCAGAAGTTCTTCAGCACCCACGTGCAGCCCTGGGTGCCCGCGATGTGCGAGGCCATCAGCGCCCACCCCAAGGCTCGGTTCTACGCCGCGCTGGCTGGGTTCACGGCGGCGTTTGTCAGCGTGGAGGCGCAGGGTTTTGATCTGATGGCCTGAGGTCACCTCCACCCCAATGAAAGGCTCCCTTGGAAATCACCTTGCTCTGGATTCTGTGCGCCGCGCTCATTGTGGCGGGCCTCGCGGGCACCGTGCTGCCGGTGTTGCCGGGCACGGTGCTGGTGTGGGGTGGCATCGTGCTGGGGGCCTGGATCGACGACTTCCAGCGCGTGGGGACCGCCACCCTGGTGGTGGTCACGGTGCTGGCTGCGCTGGCCTGGGTGCTGGACTACGTGGCCGGGCTGCTCGGCGCCCGAAAGGCCGGCGCCAGCCGGCAGGCCTTGCTGGGTGCGGCCATCGGCACGGTGGTCGGGCTGTTCATGGGCGTGGTGGGCGTGCTGTTCATGCCCCTGGTGGGCGCCGCGCTGGGCGAGTACCTGGCGCAGAAAGACCAGACCCGCGCGGTCCGCGTGGGTGTGGCCACCTGGCTGGGCATCATGCTTGGCCTGCTGGCCAAGGTGGTGCTGGCGTTCGTGATGGTCGGCCTGTTTGTCGCGGCACTGCTGATCTGAGGCGCGTGCCGTCGGTGCTCAGGCGCCGGTCGGCTCGCGGTCGGGCTGCAAGGCTGTGGCGAGCGTGCACACAAAGGCCTGTTCGCGACCCATGAAGTCCCAGCGTTCAACGCGGCAGCAGCGCCCCTGGGCCGGCTCCCAGCGCACGATGTTCACCGAGTTGGGAACCCCGGGCCGCACGCGCGCGGACACGGCGGTGCCCGCCTGAACCACCCACAGCCGGCGCGCCTGCCCGTGCAGCGCCAACGTGTAGGGCAGGTGGATATGCCCTCCCAGCAGCAGATCGGCCCCGGCCTCGGCCCAGACCCGCACGGCTTCGTCGTGGCCGTACAGCAGGTGGGGGCGGTCGCGCGGCTCGGTCACCGCCAGCGGCTGGTGCACCACCACCACGCGCAACTGGCCGGCTGCTGCCGCGCCCAGAAGCTGAGCCACACGATCGATCTGCGCAATGGACAGGTCGCCCTTGCGGTGGCGCCAGGCGCGGGTGGTGTTCACGCCGATGACCAGCCATTCGGGCGCGGCGATCACGGGTTCCAGGTCGGTGCCGAAGGCCGCGGCGTAGCGCGCATAGGGCCGGGTCAGGCGCTCCCGCAGATCCAGCAGCGGAATGTCGTGGTTGCCGGGAATGGCCAGCACGGGCGCACCCAGCCGATCGACGAAGGCCCTGGCCGCCCGGAACTGGGCCGGTCGCGCGCGCTGGGTGATGTCGCCCGAGAGCACCACCAGGTCCGGCCGCTGCCGGGCGGCCAGGTCCAGCAGCGCGGCCATCACGGGCGCCTGTTCGGTGCCGAAGTGGGTGTCCGAGATGTGCAGCAGCACGCTCATGAATCGGCCTGGAGCAGGTAGAGCGGCTGTTCGAGCACGCGGAAGTCGATCGGTGCGCGCATGCGCGCCACCTCACCGTCGAAGGCCACCATCACCTCCCGGCGGCCTGGCAGCAGCCGTGGCCGGACCACCAGGTGGTGGAACTCGAAGCTCTCGACGCCCGCGGCTTCGCCCAGGCGCCCCATGGCGCCGTGCAGCAGCAGCCCGAGCATGGACAGTGTGCCGATGGGGCGCAGCATCAGCGCGGCCATGCTGCCGTGTCCGGGCGTTCCGGCGACGGTGTCCTCCGGGGTGGCGCCGAACTGCTCCAGCTGCAGGCGGTTGTTGCCCACGAACAGGGTCAGCGTTTTCACATCGCGCACCTGGTCGCCCAGCTCGATGTGCAGGCGCAGCCGGCGCTGCGCGCGCAGCAGGGTGGCGCAGGCCGCGACAAAGGCCACCCAGCGGCTGCGACCGAAGCGCGCCTTGAAGGCTTCGCGGTCCTGCAGCAGCTCGGGGTAGATGCCAAGGCTGGCATTGACCAGGAACACCCGGTCGTTGATGGCACCCACCTGCACCGGCCGCGGTCGCGCATCCAGCAGCAGCTGGGCCGCGGCGGCCGGGTCGGTGGGAACGCCGTGGGTCCGGGCGAAGTAGTTGAAGGTGCCGTAGGGCATCACACCCATGGCGCAGCCGGCCGCGTGCGCCGCCTGGGCCACCGCGTTCAGGCTGCCATCGCCGCCCACAGCGACCACCGCCGAGCGCTGTTGCACCGCTTTGGCAGCCGCCCGGACCGCTACCCGAGGCAGGTCGGCCGGCTCGCAGACCAGCAGTTCGCCCCGCCGACCGCGCGCCGCCAGGGCCGACTCGATCACGGCTCGTTTGGCGTCGACGTCCTGGGCGCCGGCCCCGGCATTGATGACGAACTGCAGGGATGAGTCGGGGTCGAAAGGGGGTGCCGGCATCGTTGGACAATGGAGAGGTTACACAGTGTGAGTCGGTGCGGTTGCGCGGCGTTCAGTTTTTTTCGATTCGCCCCTTCGGCCCAGACTCCTTGCACCCCGCGGCGCCAGCGGGCACAGTGCGGGTGTTTTTTCCTTCAGCGAGACCTCGCGTCTACTGGAACCCGCATGCCAGGTCAGCCCTCCCCAACCCCGACCCCCTCCGAACTCCGCAAGGAACGGCGGCGCGCCACCGTGGCGCGGATCGTGGACGCCCAGTTGTCCGCCATGGGCGGCACCCTGGCCGACACCATTGGTCACGACAGCCGGCAGCGCCTGGTGTGGCTGGCCCTGCTGGCCATGCCCTTGCTGTTCCCGGTGGCACTGCCCGGCATGGGTTCGGCCGTGGGCGTGTTCTGTCTGGTGATCGCGTTCGGGCTCTGCGCGGGCCGGTCGGTGCCGCTGCCGGCGTGGCTTGGCGAGCGGACGCTGAACGACCGCGTCCGGGAGCTGCTCGGCCGCATGCTCGCCCGCGTCATTCACCTTGTGGCATGGCTGGGGCGGCCCCGGCTGCTGGGCCTGAGCCACCACTCGGCCCGCTGGGCCAACGGCCTGATGCTGTCGGTGGCGGGTGTGTCCATGGTGGTGCCTGTGCCCGTCATCAGCTTCGACAACGTGCTGCCTGCCCTGGCCATGGTGCTGACGGCCTGGGGTCTGCGCCTGCGCGATGGCCTGATGCTGCTGGCAGGTCACGTGGCGACGCTGGTGGCCGCCGCATCGGTGGTGCTGCTGTGGTGGGGCGGTTCGCAACTGGTGGTCGACCTGCTCACCAGGCTCGGGGTTCCCGGCCTGCAGTAGTGACCGCATGCGGCACCCTCGCCCGCGTCATCCGCCGGGCCGTCCGTCCCGTGTGTTCACCGCCGCTGGCGCTTGCGGCTCGGTCAGCAGCCGCACGCTGAACACCGCGCCGCTCTGGCTGTCCTCGCGGTTGGCGGCGCCGATGGTGCCGCCGTATCGCTCCACCAGGCCCAGGCTGATCCACAGGCCCAGGCCGTTGCCATCGTTCTTGGTGGTGTAGAAGGGGCGGAACAGACGCTCGACCACACCGGGGGCCAGACCCGGCCCCGAGTCCTGCACCTGCAGCAGTGCTCCGCGCGCGCCGTGCTCATCGGCCCAGTCCCGCGTGCGCAGATGCAGCTTGCCGCCTTTGGGCATGGCCTGGATGGCGTTGATGAGGAGGTTGATGATGACCTGCTGCAGCTCCTGCCGGTTCAGGCCCACGCGCTGCGTGGCCTGCAGGTCGCGCACGACCTCGATGCGGGTCTGCGCCAGCAGGTGCGCCACCAGCACCAGGCAGTCATGCACCGTGCGGTTGAGGTCCAGCGTCTCCACGTAGCCGGCGTATTCGGTGGGGCGCGCGTACTGCAGCAGCTGGGTCACGATCAGGCGCATGCGCTCGATCTGCTCGTCCAGCAGGCGCAGTTCGGGCTTGAGCGGCAGCGCGTGCACGCCCAGCGCCTCGCGGATCAGGTCGAGGTTGCCCTGCATCACCGCGATGGGGTTGTTGATCTCATGCGCGATGCTGGCGGTGAGCTGGCCGATGGCGGCGAGCTTTTCACTCTTGACCAGCTGCTGCTGCGCCAGCCGCAGCGAGGCGTTGCTCTCCTCCAGCTCGCGCGTGCGCTCGGCCACTTTCTGGTCCAGCTCTTCGCCCCAGCGACGCAGCGCAGTGGTCTTCTCATCGATCACATCCAGCAACTGGTCGAGGTGGCTGGCCAGTGCGCCGAGCTCGTCGCGCGCCGGCAGTGGTCCCACGCGCGCGGCGTTCTCGCCATCCTCCACGCGCTGCATGGTGCGATTCATCTGTTCCACCGGACGGAAGATGCTGCGCGCCCAGCGCACCGACAACCAGGCCGACACCGCCATCACCGCCAGGAAGATCAGGCCCATGACGGCCAGCATGGCGTGGCGCACCCAGCGGAAGGGCGATTCCAGAAAGCCCACATACAGCATGCCCACGCGTTGTCCCGCCGCGTCCAGCAGCGGCTCGTAGGCCGAGACATACCAGTCGTTGACCACGAAAGCGCGGTCCAGCCAGGTCTGGCCCTGGCCGAGCACCCGGTCGCGCACGGTCTGCGACACGCGCGTGCCGATGGCGCGCTGGTCCTGGAACAGGCGCACGTTGGTGGTGATGCGCACGTCGTCGAGGAACAGCGTCGCCGTGCCTTCGCTGCCGAAGGGCAGGGCGCCTTCGGGATAGACGATGCGGTTGATGTGGTCGACGAAGTCGAGGTTCTGGTTGAGCAGCAGGCCGCCCACCAGCAGCGCCTGGGGCTGGCCCGCGGCGTCCAGCACCGGCTGCAGCGCCAGCAGCACCAGGGCACGGTCCTCCGTGGCGCGGGCATCGGGCGCCGCGTTGCGTGTGGTCACCAGCGGGATGTGCAGACGTGGCAACAGTCCCGGGGCGAGGGCGGCGAGTTCGTCGCGCGAAAGGCGCACGATCTGCGCGGACCTTGTGGGGGCTGACGTCGTGGTTTGCAGCAGCGGCGCCACACCGGCGGGCAGGGCGGCTCGCGGGTCGTCGTGGCGCATGAGCAGCAGGAAGTCCAGCCCCAACTCCTGCCGGTCGGCGGCCAGGCGTGCGGCCAGATCGCCACCGGCCATGGCCTGCAGCAGGCGCTGCGAGCGCGCCACGCCGCGTGTGCCGCTGCCCACCTCGGCCAGGGTCTGGTCGAAGTAGCCGCGCGCCACGGCCAGGTCGCTGCGCACCTTGGTGATGAGCAGCCGGTCGTAGGTGACGCTGCTCCACACTGCCAGCGCCAGCACCAGCAGCGGGAACACCACCAGCAGCGGCAGCAGCGCCATGGCCAGCAGCTTGTTGCGCACCGAGGTGGCGAGCCAGCGCGGCGTGGGCAGCTTCATCAGCGGCCAAACGCCTGTGAGCCTTGGCCCCACTCGGCCACACGCCGCTCCAGCGTGCGGCGCGAGACGCCCAGAAGTTCGGCCGCGCGGGTCTTGTCGCCTTGCACCGAGTCGAGCACGCTGAGGATGTGCTGTTTCTCCAGGGTCGCCAGGTCCAGGGTGCCAGCGCTGGTGGCCAGCGGAGCGCGTGGCGCTTCACCGGGATAGAGCGCCGACACGTTCAGCGAGCCGAGGATGAGCGAGCGCTCGATCAGGTTGCGCAGTTCGCGCACATTGCCTGGCCAGTTGTATTGCGCGAGGAAGTCCAGTTCCTGCGCGCTGATCTGCAGTGGTGCCACACCGAGCGCGGGCGCGAGCTGCTCCATGAAGTGCTGCACCAGGATCGGAATATCGGCCTTGTGCTCGCGCAGCGGTGGCAGCGTGAGTTCCACCACCTGCAGCCGAAAGTAGAGGTCCTTGCGGAAGCGGCCGGCGACCACCTCTTCCGCCAGGCGCCGGTTGCTGGCAGCCATGATGCGCAGGTTCAGCGGCACCAGCTGTTCGCTGCCCACCGGCCGGATCTTCAGGTCCTCAATGGCCCGCAGCAGCGCGGCCTGGATCGGCAGGGGCAGCTCGGCCACCTCGTCCAGGAACAGCGTGCCGCCTTGCGCGTAGTGGAACAGGCCCTCGCGCGCCCGGGTGGCGCCGGTGAAGGCGCCGCGCGCGTGGCCGAAGAGTTCGCTCTCGATCAGTTCGGGCGAGACCGCGGCGCAGTTGAGCGGCACGAAGGGACCGCTGGCGCGCGGGCCGTTGGCGTGCAGGGTGCGGGCCACCAGTTCCTTGCCGGTGCCGGACTCGCCCTGCAGCAGCACGGTGCTGTCCACCGGTGCCACGCGGGCCACCGATGCGCGCAATTGCTGCATCGCGTCCGACGTGCCGACCAACGCCTGGTTGCGGCCACTGGAACTGGCCACTGCGCGGCGCAGTACGAAGTTCTCCCGCCGCAACCGCGAGCGTTCGAAGCAGTGCTTCACGGCGTTGAGGATCTGCGGCACGCGGAAGGGCTTGAGGATGAAGTCCGACGCACCGGCGCGCAGGGCCTCGATGGCGGTGTCCAGGTCGGCGAAGGCGGTGATCAGGATCACCTCACCGCTGAAGCCCTGTTCGCGCAGTTCCTTGAGCCAGGCCACGCCGCTCTTGCCGGGCAGCGAGATGTCGAGGATGACCAGGTCGGCGTGGTGGCCGCGCAGCCAGTCGGCGCCTTCTTCGGCGCTGGTGGCGCTCATCACGAAATGGCAGCGCGGCGCCAGCGTCTTGACCAGGAAGTTGAGCATGCCCTGCTCGTCGTCCACGACCAGGATGGACCAGTCCGGCCAGCCTTCGAGACCTTTGTCGGGGGAGAGGAGGGGTGCAGGAGAGGTGTCCACCCGGCGGCATTCTACGGAGGAGGTGGAGCAAATCACTCGGATATTGGCGCCGATCCGACAGTGCGTCCTGCCGGGGCGAGGGTGAAGGCAGACGTTAGATTGCGACAATTTGTCGCGCCGTTCTCGACAGCCTGTCGCCATGAGCGGTGGTTGCGATGCCGGCAGTGCGGGTAATCCCTCGAAACAGGGTGTTTGGAGGGCGGTCAAGAGCCCCGAATGCTGTCGTTGATGAGGTGTGAGGCTGGCATGGTTCTGGCTGGAAGGCGCGCGCTTTCGTGTCGCCGCCAGCGGACCGCGTCGGCCGGGCTGTCAAGCTGTTCCGCTGCCGAGGACCGGGGCATGGCGTCGGCTTGCGTCGCCTCTGGGCCTTGGTTAGATTCCACATATGCAAAAAGCCCACAAGGTGTGTCGGTGCACGCCAGCCGGGCGTTGTTCCCACAGGAGACACGCATGAGCAAGCCCCAACCCGAATCCCGAGGCCGCCTCAGCCGCCGCACGCTGTTTGCGGGCGCCGGCACCGCCGGTGCGCTGGCCGCGGCTGCCAGCCTGCTGCCCGGCACGCAGGGCACACCGGAACCCGAGGCTGCGGCCCGTCCGGCCCCCGAGCGGGGCGGTGGCTACAGCCTGACCGACCACGTCAAGCAGTACTACAAGACCACCCGGATCTGACCCCGAGGAGCCCCACGATGTTGCTCACCAAAAAATCCCCGGGCACGGCCGCCAGCGGTCGCAGCCACGCCTTTGTTCACAGCCTGCAGCGCGGCCTGGCCTCGGCGCTGCCCACCATGGACCGCCGGTCCTTCCTGCGCCGCTCGGGCCTGGGCGTGGGCGTCGGCATTGCCGCGTCGCAGCTGACCCTGGTCAAGAAGGCCAAGGCCGCCTCGGGCGGCTCCATCGACGGCACCGGCAAGATCGAAGTCAAACGCACCGTCTGTACCCACTGCTCGGTGGGTTGTGCGACCGATGCCATCGTCGAGAACGGCGTCTGGGTGCGCCAGGAGCCGGTGTTCGACTCGCCCATCAACCTGGGCTCGCACTGCGCCAAGGGCGCGGCCCTGCGCGAGCACGGCCACGGCGAATACCGCCTGCGCTACCCGATGAAGCTGGTCAACGGCAAGTACCAGAAGATCAGCTGGGACCAGGCGCTGGACGAAATCACCGCCAAGATGAAGGCGCTGAAAGAAGCCAGCGGCCCCGACTCGGTCTATTTCATCGGATCGTCCAAGCACAACAACGAGCAGGCGTACCTGCTGCGCAAGTTCGTGAGCTTCTGGGGCACCAACAACTGCGACCACCAGGCGCGCATCTGCCACTCCACCACGGTGGCCGGCGTCGCGAACACCTGGGGTTACGGCGCGATGACCAACTCGTACAACGACATGCAGAACAGCAAGTGCGCGTTGTACATCGGCTCCAACGCCGCCGAGGCACACCCGGTGTCCATGTTGCACATGCTGCATGCCAAGGAAAACGGCTGCAAGATGATCGTGGTGGACCCGCGCTTCACCCGCACCGCGGCCAAGGCCGACGAGTACGTGCGCATCCGGTCGGGCACCGACATTCCCTTCCTGTTCGGCCTGCTGCACCACATCTTCAAGAACGGCTGGGAAGACAAGAAGTACATCAACGACCGCGTCTATGGCATGGACAAGGTGCGCGAGGAGGTGATGACCAAGTGGACGCCCGCGGCCGTCGAAGAGGCCTGCGGAGTCAAGGAAGAGCAGATGGCCAAGGTGGCCAAGATGATGGCCGAGGCCAAGCCCGCCACCATCGTGTGGTGCATGGGCCAGACGCAGCACACCATCGGCAACGCCATGGTGCGCGCATCGTGCATCCTGCAGCTGGCGCTGGGCAATATCGGCAAGAGCGGCGGTGGCACCAACATCTTCCGCGGTCACGACAACGTGCAAGGCGCTACCGACGTCGGCCCCAACCCCGACTCGCTGCCGGGCTACTACGGCCTGGCCGCCGGTTCCTGGAAGCACTTCGCGGCCACCTGGGGTGTGGAGTACGACTGGATCAAGGCCCAGTACGCCGAGGGCATGATGGAAAAGCCCGGCATCACGGTGTCCCGCTGGATCGACGGTGTGCTGGAAAAGAACGAACTCATCGACCAGGGCCCGAATCTGCGCGGCGTGTTCTTCTGGGGCCACGCGCCCAATTCGCAGACCCGCGGTCTGGAGATGAAGCGTGCGATGGACAAGCTGGACTTGCTGGTCGTGGTCGACCCGTATCCGTCGGCCACGGCGGCCATGGCGGCCATGCCCGGCAAGCCCGAAGACCTGAACCCCGAACGCGCGGTCTACCTGCTGCCGGCGGCCACGCAGTTCGAGACCAGCGGTTCGTGCACCGCATCCAACCGCTCGATCCAGTGGCGCGAGAAGGTGATCGACCCGCTGTGGGAGAGCCGCAGCGACCACATGATCATGTACCAGTTCGCACAGCGTCTGGGCTTCGACAAGGAGCTGTGCAAGAACTACAAGATGCAGCAGGTCAAGGGCATGGACGAGCCCGTGGTCGAGGACATCCTGCGTGAGATCAACAAGTCGGTCTGGACCATCGGCTACACCGGTCAGAGCCCCGAGCGCCTGAAGGCCCACATGCGCAACATGGGCGCCTTCGACGTGAAGACGCTCAAGTGCAAGGGCAAGGTGGTGGACAAGGAAACCGGTTACGACATGTCCGGCGACTACTTCGGTCTGCCCTGGCCCTGCTACGGCACGCCCGAGATCAAGCACCCCGGCTCGCCCAACCTGTACGACACCTCCAAGCACGTGATGGAAGGTGGTGGCAACTTCCGCGCGAACTTCGGCGTGGAAAAAGACGGCGTCAGCCTGCTGGCCGAGGACGGCTCGCACTCGGTGGGCGCCGAGATCACCACCGGCTACCCCGAGTTCGACCACCTGCTGCTCAAGAAGCTGGGCTGGTGGGACGACCTGAGCGACGCCGAGAAGGCCAAGGCCGAAGGCAAGAACTGGAAGACCGACCCTACGGGCGCCATCATCCGCGTGGCCATGGCGCACGGCTGCCACCCGTTCGGCAACGCCAAGGCGCGCGCCATCGTGTGGAACTTCCCCGACGGCATTCCGCAGCACCGCGAGCCGATCTATGGCATCCGCCCCGACCTGGTGGCCAAGTACCCCAGCCACGACGACCAGAAGAACCGGTGGCGCCTGCCCATTCTCTACAAGTCGCTGCAGCAGAAGAACATCGAGGACAAGGTCCACGAGAAATTCCCGTTCATCATGACCTCGGGTCGCTTGGTCGAGTACGAGGGCGGCGGCGAAGAGACACGTTCCAACCCCTGGCTGGCCGAGCTGCAGCAGGAGATGTTCATCGAGCTCAACCCGGCCGCCGCGGCGGCCCGCGGCATCCGCAATGGCGAGCGCGTATGGGTCAGCACCCCCACCGGTGCACGCCTGAATGTGCAGGCCCTGGTGACCGAGCGGGTGGACGAGCACACGGTGTTCATGCCCTTCCATTTCTCGGGCCGCTGGCAGGGTGAAGACATGAAGGCGTACTACCCGACGGGCGCCATGCCGGTGGTGCGCGGCGAGGCCATCAACACCTCAACCACCTACGGTTACGACATCGTGACCATGATGCAAGAAACCAAGACGACGGTCTGCAACGTCGAGAAAGCATAAGGAGACGCACGATGGCACGAATGAAATTCATCTGTGACGCCGAGCGCTGCATCGAGTGCAACGGCTGCGTCACCGCTTGCAAGAACGAGCACGAGGTGCCCTGGGGCGTGAACCGCCGCCGCGTGGTGACGCTCAACGACGGCGTGCCGGGCGAGAAGTCGATCTCGGTGGCCTGCATGCACTGCAGCGATGCGCCCTGCATGGCGGTCTGCCCGGTCAACTGCTTCTACCGCACCGACGAAGGCGTGGTGCTGCACGACAAGGACGTCTGCATCGGTTGCGGCTACTGCAGCTACGCCTGCCCCTTCGGCGCCCCGCAATTCCCCAGCCAGGGCACGTTCGGCGTGCGCGGCAAGATGGACAAATGCACCTTCTGCGCCGGTGGCCCGGAGGAACACGGCAGCGAAGCCGAGTTCGAGAAGTACGGCCGCAACCGCCTGGCCGAAGGCAAGCTGCCGGCATGCGCCGAGCAGTGCTCGACCAAGGCCCTGCTCGCTGGTGACGGCGACGTGGTGGCCGACATCTTCCGCAGCCGCGTGCTGCGCCGTGGCAAGGGCGCCGAAGTCTGGGGCTGGGGCACGGCCTACGGCACCGCACAGGGAGGGACCAAGTCGTGATGCACAAGACCCTGACCATCCTCGGGCTGCTGGCTTCCGCCGCGGTCCTCTCCGCCTGTGGCGAGAAACCCCAGGAAACGACCGGTGTGCGCCAGGACACCGCGCCCTACACCGGTGTCGGCAAGAGCCAGTACCAGCAGCCCGGCTGGACGGTGGGCGACAAGGCCAGCTGGGAACAGCAGCTCAAGGCGCGCGCCCAGTACGGCATGAACGACTACACCCGCGTCAGCACCCAGTGAGGAACCGCGCATGAGCCAACCTACCTTCGCACGACTGCGTGGCTGGGGCGTGGCGCTGTCGCTGGCCGGGACGCTGGGCCTGGCCCACGCACAGGCCGCCAGCAGCCCCCCGCCCGACGACCCCGCGCCGCCCGCCGCCCAGGCGGCCCCGGCCGTGGGCGGCGTCAAGAGCGCGAACATCTTCGAGATCGCGCCCGACGCCAGCACCGACCCGAACTACGCCAGCCAGACCAACGCCCAGCGCAAGCAGGTGCAGCCCGGCAACAACGCCCCCATGTGGCGCGATGTGGGCAAGGGCGTGACCGGCTACAGCAGCCTGCCGGTCACTGAGGCGCCCGAAGCCGGCAACCTGATCCAGCCCTTCGTGCAGTACCCGGGTTCGCGCCTGACGACGGCGGGCGAGGCCTGGCGCCAGGTGCGCAACGACTGGCTGATTCCCTATGGCGGTGCGCTGCTCTTCATCGTGCTGCTCACCCTAGCGATCTTCTACAAGGCCAAGGGTCCGCTGGGTGGCCACCTGCCCGACACCGGCCGCAAGATTGAGCGCTTCACCCCGTTCGAACGTGCGGCCCACTGGTCCAACGCCGGTGCCTTCATCGCGCTGGCGATCTCCGGCATCGTGATGGCTTTCGGCAAGTTCTTCCTGCTGCCGGTGATCGGCAGCACGCTGTTCGGCTGGCTGACCTTCGCGCTCAAGAACGTGCACAACTTCGTCGGCCCGCTGTTCGCGGTGTCGCTGCTGATCATCGTGATCACCTTCATCAAGGACAACATCGCCAACGCGGCCGACTTCGTCTGGCTCAGCAAGGCTGGTGGCATGCTGAGCGACAAGGAAGTGCCTTCGCACCGCTTCAACGCGGGTGAGAAGGGCCTGTTCTGGTGGGGTGTGACCATTCCCGGCATCGTGGTGGTGGGCTCGGGCCTGTTTCTGGACAAGCTACTGCCGGGCATGCTGTACCTGCGCGGTGACATGCAGATCGCCCACATGCTGCACCTGGTGTGCGCGCTGGTGATGATGGCGCTCATCATGGGCCACATCTACATGGGAACGGTCGGCGTCAAAGGGGCCTATGGTGCCATGAGGACCGGCTACGTGGACGAGGCCTGGGCCAAGGAACACCACGAGCTCTGGTACGACGATGTCAAGGCCGGCAAGATCCCCGCCCAGCGCAGCAAGTCCGGTCCGGACGCACCGCTGCAGGCGCCCGCCAAGGCCTGATCCCGAGGAAGACACCATGAAGAAGACATTTCTGCTGATGGCGCTGGCCGCCGTGTCCACGGCCACTCTCGCCAAGTTGCCCGCCCCCGTGCTCGACGACGCCGCCAAGGCCAAGGCCGAGGAGGCCAAGGCCAAGACCGCGCACACGGGCAAGGTGGACGCCTACAAGCTCTGCCTGTCGATGGACAAGGCGGCAGCCAACCACCAGAAGACCCTGGCCGCCGCGGGCAAGACCGCCAAGCCGGCCACGGCCACGCCGCCCTGCGCCGACCCCGGCCCCTTCGTCTGGCCTGCGCCGGCTTCGGCCGCAGCACCTGCTGCGGCACCGGCGCCTGCCGCGGCAGCCCCCGCCAAGAAGTCCTGAGGGCTGCTGCTGCCTGCGCGGCGGCGTATCCTTGACCGCATGAACCTGGCCGATCTGCCCCACGCCGTTGCCCCCGACCAAGCTGCTGCGCTGCGGCCGCGCCTGACGCAGGCCCATGCCGACCTCACCCGCGAGGTGACGGTGGTGGACGAGTCCGGCCAGCCTCGTTCTATCCGCATTCCGGCCGAGCGCGATCTCACGGTCTACGTGGACAAGCGCGAGCTGGTCACCCTCATGACCCTGGGGGCCCACCCCGAATGGCTGGTGCTGGGGTACCTGCTCAACCAGCGGCTGGTGGGCGGTGTGCACGACATCGAGTCCATCACCGTGGACTGGGACGTGGGCGCGGCGGCGGTGGTGACGCGCGCGGGCATCGACCGCATCGAGGAGCGCACCGCGCGCCGCGTGGTCACCACTGGCTGCGGCCAGGGCAGCGTGTTCGGCGGCCTGATGGACGACGTGGACCGCATCGTGCTGCCGCCGCAGGCGACGCTGCGGCAGTCGCAGCTGTACGACATCGTCAACACCATCCGCCTGCACGACAGCACCTACAAGACCGCCGGTTCGGTGCATGCCTGCGCGCTGTTCGTCAACGAAGACCTGCAGCTGTTCGTGGAAGATGTGGGGCGCCACAACGCGGTGGACACCATTGCGGGCTGGATGGCCCTGCAGCAGCCGCTGCCCGCGGGCGAGAAGGTGTTCTACACCACCGGTCGCCTGACCAGCGAGATGGTCATCAAGTCGGCTCAGATGGGGGTGCCGGTGGTGATCTCGCGCAGCGGCATCACCGAAATGGGGCTGCACGTGGCCCAGCGCGTGGGTCTGTGTGCCATCGGCCGTGCCACGCACCGGCGCTTCCTGTGCTTCTCGCACCCCCAGCGCATCGTCTTCGACGATCCGCCGCCCCCTGCCGCATAAACTCGCGGCAGCGCCAGCCCAGTGCGGCTGGCCGTTCATTTTTCAGAGTTCCCGTTCATGAGCCGCGACGTCCACATCATCGATCACCCCCTGGTCCAGCACAAGCTCACGCTGATGCGCAAGAAGGACACCAGCACCAAGAGCTTCCGCGAGCTGGTGCACGAGCTGTCCGCCCTGCTGGCCTACGAGCTCACGCGCGACATGCCCATGCAGGAGGTCGAGATCGAGACCCCGCTGGAGAAGACCACATCCCGCGTCATCGACGGCAAGAAGATCGTGCTCGCGTCCATCCTGCGCGCTGGCAACGGCTTTCTGGACGGCATGCTGCAGGTGATCCCCGGCGCGCGCGTGGGTCACATCGGCCTGTACCGCGACCCGGCCACGCTCAAGGCGGTGGAGTACTACTTCAAGATGCCCAGCGGCATGGAAGAGCGCGACGTGATCGTGCTCGACCCCATGCTGGCCACCGGCAATTCGGCGGTGGCCGCGGTGGACCGCCTGAAGGCGACGAAGCCGCGTTCGATCCGTTTCGTGTGCCTGGTCACCTGCCCGCAGGGCATCAAGACCTTCCACGACGCCCATCCCGACGTGCCGATCTACACCCCGGCGGTGGACCGCGAGCTCAACGAGCATGGCTACATCGTGCCGGGACTGGGCGACGCGGGCGACCGGATCTTCGGCACGAAATAAGGTCCACCCCCGCGCCGCGCCTGCGGCGCGTCACCCCCTCAAGGGGGCGATGCGAGTGGCCCGGCGGAGCCGGTTCCACCGCATCCTCGACTGAGACACGCGCTCCGGCTTTGTCTTGTTCATATCCATACGGTCGCGCGCGGTTGATGCGCTTGCGGTAAGGTCGCCGGATGGCTGCTGCTCCTTCTTCCGTTCCGGTCTCGTTTTGGTCCTTGGGCTGGCGCTCGCTCTGGCGCGACTGGCGGGCGGGCGAGTTGCGGCTGTTGCTGCTGGCGGTGACGCTGGCGGTGGCGGCGCTGACGGCGGTTGCGTTTTTTGCCGACCGGCTGCAGGGCGGCCTGCAGCGCGATGCGCGGGCGCTGATCGGTGGCGACGCGGTGATCCAGAGCGACCGGCCGGCGCCCCCGGCGTTTGCCGCCAAGGCCGCCGAGCTGGGCCTGCAAACGGTGCAGACCCTGAGTTTTCCGACCATGGGCCGGGCGCGGGACGAAGAGGGTGGCGCTGCGCGGCTGGTGGCGCTCAAGGTGGTGGCGCCCGGGTATCCGCTGCGCGGCAGCCTGCGTGTGGCCGACAGTCCTGAGACGGCCGACGCGCCCACCCGCGACATCCCCGCGCCCGGCACGGCCTGGGTTGACGCGGCCCTGCTGTCGGCGCTCCAGCTTCAGATCGGTCATCCGCTGCTGCTGGGCGACGCGAGCCTGACGCTGGCCAAGGTGATCGTGGTCGAGACCGACCGCGGCGCCGGCTTCATGAGCTTCGCGCCGCGCGTCATGATCAACGCCGCCGACCTGCCGGCTTCCGGGCTGGTGCAGCCGGCCAGCCGAGTCGGTTACCGGCTGGCGGTGGCGGGCGCCGACCCGGCGGTGAAGCAGTACGTGGCCTGGGCCGAGGCCGAATTGAAGAAGCCGGAGATTCGCGGCCTGCGGCTGGAGTCACTCGAAGGCGGCCGGCCCGAGATGCAGCAGACGCTGGAACGCGCCGAGAAATTCCTCAACTTGGTCGCGCTGCTGGCGGCGCTGCTGTCGGCGGTGGCCGTGGCCATCGCGGCGCGCGGCTTCGCGCAGCGGCACCTGGACGACTGCGCCATGATGCGCGTGCTCGGCCTGTCGCAGGGCACCATGGCGCGCGCCTACGCCTTCGAGTTCACCGTGGTCGGCCTGGTGGCCAGCGGCCTGGGGGTGCTGGCGGGCTTCGGGTTGCATTACGTGTTCGTGCTGCTGCTCTCCGGGCTGGTCGAGTCGGCGCTGCCGGCCGCGACGTTCTGGCCGGTGCTGCTGGGCCTGGGCATGGGGCTGACGCTGATGATGGCCTTCGGCCTGCCGCCGGTGCTGCAACTGGCGCAGGTGCCGCCGCTGCGCGTGATCCGGCGCGACGTCGGGCAGCTCAAGCCCGCCACGCTGGCGGTGCTGGGCCTGGGCGTGGCCGGCTTTGCGGTGCTGCTGCTGGCCGCCAGCCGCGATCTCAAGCTCGGCGGCATCGCAGTCGGTGGTTTTGCCGCCGCGGTGGCGGTGTTTGCGCTGGTGAGCTGGGCCGCGGTCTGGCTGCTGCGCCGCAGCGTCAACGAGAGTACCGCACCGCGCGCGCTGGTGCTGGCCACGCGCCAGCTCTCCGCCCGGCCGGCCTACGCCGTGGTGCAGATCAGCGCGCTGGCGGTGGGTCTGCTGGCCCTGGTGTTGCTGGTCTTGCTGCGCACCGACCTGATCGCCAGCTGGCGCAACGCCACGCCGCCCGATGCGCCCAACCGTTTCGTCATCAACATCCAGCCGGAGCAGAGCGAGCCATTCAAGCGGGCGCTGGCCGACGGTGGCATCGCCAAGTACGACTGGTATCCCATGATCCGCGGCCGCCTCGTGAGCGTGAACGGCGCCGCTGTGCAACCAGAGAACTTCGAGAGCGACCGCGCCCAGCGCCTCGTGGAGCGCGAGTTCAACCTCTCGCACACCGCCCAGCCGCCCGTCCACAACGACATCGTTGCCGGTCGCTGGACGCCCGAGGAACAGGACGGCCTGAGCGTGGAGGAGGGGCTGGCCAAGGAGCTTGGCCTCAAACTCGGCGACCGGCTCGGCTTCGAGATGGCGGGCATTCCAGTCGAGGGCCGCATCACCAGCCTGCGCAAGGTCGACTGGGGCTCCATGCGGGTGAACTTCTTCGTGCTGTTCCCGGTGTCGCATCTGCCCGACCTGCCCACCACCTACATCAGCGCCTACCGCGTGCCCGATGGCAACAAGACCTTCGACAACGCGCTGGTGCGCCAGTTTCCGAACATCACCAACGTCGACATGAGCCAGACCATCGCACAGGTGCAGCGCGTGCTGGGCCAGGTGATCCGCGCGGTGGAGTTCCTGTTCGGCTTTGCGCTGGCCGCTGGCCTGGTGGTGCTGCTGGCCACGATCACCGCCACGCGCGGCGAGCGCGAACGCGAGTTCGCGGTGCTGCGCGCGGTGGGCGCTGGGTCCAAGCTGCTGCGCGACGTGCAGCGGGTCGAGCTGCTCGGTGTGGGGCTGTTGGCGGGCGTGCTCGCTTCGGTGGTGGCGATGGCGGTCGGCTGGGCGCTGGCGAAATACGCCTTCGAGTTCAGCTGGCAGCCATCGCCCTGGGTGCCGGTTGCCGGTGGCCTGGCGGGCGGGGTGCTGGCGCTGGCCGCGGGGTGGTGGGGCCTGCGCAGCGTGTTGAAGACGCCCGTGATTGAAACGCTTCGCCGCGCCGCGATTTGACAAGGATCCTGCATGAACACAGAAGACAGCCCGACCAAGCCCGCCACCCCTTTCGAATGGATCGGCGGCGAAGCCCGCGTGCGGGCGCTGGTCGACCGCTTCTACGACCTGATGGACATCGAGCCGGGCTACCACGAGTTGCGGGTGGCACACGGCAGCACGCTGGACGACGCGCGGCAGAAGCTGTTCTGGTTCCTCTGCGGCTGGCTGGGTGGCCCCTCGCATTACGAAGACCGCTTCGGCCACCCGCGCCTGCGCATGCGGCACATGCCATTCAAGATCGGCATCGTCGAGCGGGATCAGTGGCTGGCCTGCATGGACCAGGCGATGGGCGAGACCGGGGTGCCAGACGCGCTGCGGGTGCGCCTCAAGGAAAGTTTCTTCAAGACCGCCGACTGGATGCGGAACACGCCTGCCTGACGGGCAAGAGCCTCAGCGCCCCACAGGCTTGAGCAGCACCACCAGCGCCCCGGCCCCACCCTCAGCCGGCCGCGCCTGGACGAAGGCCAGCACTTCCTTCTTCTGCACCAGCCAGCGCTGCACCCGGCCCTTGAGCACCGGCGTGCGGCCCGGCGAGCCCAGACCCTTGCCGTGCACCACGCGCACGCAGCGCAGCCCCAGCTGGTGCGCCTCGCGGATGAAACGGCCCAGCGCCTCGCGCGCCTCGTCGGTGCGCAGGCCGTGCAGGTCGATGTGCTTCTGGATGCTCCAGTGGCCCTCGCGCAGCTTGCGCGTCACGTCCGGCCCCAGGCCCGGTCGGCGGTAGCTCAGCGCCTCGTCGGTGTGCAGCAGGGTCTCCACGTCGAACTCGTCCGACAGCGCCTCGCGCATCACAGCGTGCTCGTCGAGCAGGCGCTGCCGGGGCTCGGTGGACACCGGGGCAGGCGGGTGCACCACCCGGCGCTGGTGGGTCAGCGGGCGCACCGGGCCGACGGCCAGCTCGAACAGGCGCTTCTCGCGGTCGATGCGCAGGGCGTGCAGTCGCTCGGCTTCGCGCGCCGCGGCTTCGGCGGCGGCCCGCTGGGCGATCACCTTCTGCAGCGTCTTGAGGTCGGCGAGGGCGCGCACTTTCATGGTGATGCGATTCTCGCCCAGGGGGCAATCCCCTCGGGTGGGCCGCCCCAGGGCCGGCCCAGCCCCCTCGGGAGGCAGCGACCCGCGCAGCGGCGGAGCGTGGGGGCCATGTTTCGTCAGACGAGGCCCATTTCGGCCATCGAGGCGGCGGCGTCGCGCGTGACGATGAAATGGTCCAGCACCCGCACGTCCACCAGCGCCAGCGAGGCCTTGAGCGACTGCGTGAGCGATTCGTCGGCGCGCGAGGGGCGTGCTTCGCCGCTGGGGTGGTTGTGCGCCAGCACCACCGCGGCGGCGTGGTGGTGCAGGGCGCGCAGCACCACCTCGCGCGGGTAGACCGAGGTCTGGCTCAGCGTGCCGCGGAACAGCTCCTCCAGCGCCAGCAGCCGGTTCTGGCTGTCGAGGAACAGTACGCAGAACACCTCGTGTGCGCGGGCGCCCAGTTGCAGCTGCAGGTATTCGCGCACGGCCTTCGGGCTGTCGAACAGCGGCCGCTGCTGCAGCTCCTGCGCCAGCGCCCGGCGTGCCAGCTCCAGCACCGCCACCACCTCGGCCCGTTTGGCCGGGCCCAGGCCCTTGACAGTCTTGAGCGCCTCCGCGCTGGTGTGCAGCAGCCCGCCGACGCCGCCGAAGCGGTCGAGCAGTTCCTGTGCGAGCTGGATCACGTGTTTGCCGCTGATGCCGGTGCGCAGCAGCAGCGCCAGCAGTTCGGCGTCGCCCAGTGCGCCGGGGCCCCGGCTGAGCAGTTTTTCGCGCGGGCGCGCGTCGGCGGGCAGGCTCTTGAGCCCGGTGGCGGCCAGACCATTCATCGTTGTGTACTCCCTGTTGCCGCCTGGGCGGTCGCCGGTTTTTACAATAGCGGCCTGTGTCCGGCGGCGTCGTCCGGGCCGTTCCGACTGCGCTGCGCTCGCCGCACCCCCTGTTTCATCCCCCATTTGTCCATGACACACGTCCAAGAAGGTTCTTTTCTCACCCTGCACTACCGCCTCTCCGGTCCGCAGGGCAAGGTGGTGATCGACACCTTCGAGCAGGGCCAGCCCGCCACGCTTAGCCTGGGCGCCGGAGAACTCTCACCCGCAATCGAACAGCGCCTGATCGGCCTGGAAGAGGGCACGACCACGGTGATCGACCTCGCCGCCGGTGAGGCCTTTGGCGAGCGCCAGCCCGAGATGGTCCAGTGGGTGGCGCGCAAGCTGCTCAACGAGCTGGGCGACCCGCACGAGAAGTACACCGCGGGCGATGTGGTGCAGTTCCCCACGCCCGACGGCCTGGGCCAGTACGCCGGTTCCGTGGTCGAGGTGCGCGAGGACGGTGCGGTGCTGTTCGACTTCAACCACCCGCTGGCGGGCCAGCCGGTGAAGTTTGAAGTCCAGCTGATCGGGGTGCTGTGATGTCCGAGATCCTGCTCGCAGAGCCCAGGGGCTTCTGTGCCGGCGTCGACCGCGCCATCGAGATCGTGGAGCGCGCACTGGCCAAGTTCGGCCGGCCTATCTACGTGCGCCACGAGATCGTGCACAACACCTACGTGGTCAACGACCTCAAGGACAAGGGCGCGATCTTCATCGAGGAACTCGACGAGGTGCCGGCCGGTGCGACGCTGGTGTTCTCGGCCCACGGCGTGAGCCAGGCGGTGCAGCAGGAGGCCGAACGGCGTGGCTTCCGCATCTTTGACGCCACCTGCCCGCTGGTGACCAAGGTGCACGTCGAGGTGGCCAAGCTGTTCAAGGAGGGTTACGAGTTCCTCATGATCGGCCACAAGGGGCACCCGGAGGTCGAGGGCACCATGGGCCAGCTCAGCGAGGGCATTCACCTGGTCGAGGACATCGACGACGTGGCCAAGGTGCAGCCGAAGCAGACCGATCTGCTGGCGGTGGTGACGCAGACCACACTGAGCGTGGACGACACGGCCGGCATCCTGGCCGCGGTGAAGGCGCGCTTTCCGAAGGTGCGCGAACCCAAGCAGCAGGACATCTGCTACGCCACGCAGAACCGGCAGGACGCGGTCAAGCTGCTGAGCCCGCAGGTGGACATCGTGATCGTGGTCGGCAGCCCGACCAGCAGCAACAGCAACCGACTGCGCGAGGTGGCGCACCGCCTGGGCACCGAGGCCTACATGGTCGACAACGCCAGCGAGCTCAAGGCCGAGTGGTTCGACGGCAAGCAGCGCGTGGGCCTGACGGCCGGCGCCTCGGCGCCCGACATCCTGGTGCAGCAGGTGATCGAGCGGCTGCGCGAGCTGGGCGCGATTTCGGTGCGCAAGCTCGACGGCATCACCGAGACCATCAAGTTCCCGCTGCCCAAGGGGCTGAAGATTCAAGGCGACGGCGCCATCGACCATATCCACTGAACACCGCTGCCTACAATCGCCGAATGCTAGACATCCTTCAACTCCGCAAAGACCTGGACGCCGTCGTCGCGCGCCTGGAAACCCGCAAGAACCCCCAGCCCTACCTCGACGTGGCCGCCTACCAGGCGCTGGAAACCGAGCGCAAGGCGCTGCAGACCCGCACCGAAGCCTTGCAGGCGCAGCGCAACAGCCTCTCCAAGCAGATCGGCATGCTCAAGGGCAAGGGGCAGCACGCAGAGGCCGATGCGGTGATGGCCCAGGTGGGCGAGATGAAGGCAGAGCTGGAAGCCTCGGCCGCGCGGCTGGACGTGATCCAGGGCGAGCTGCAGAACCTGCTGCTGGCGGTGCCCAACCTGCCGCACGAAAGCGTGCCGGTGGGCGCGGGTGAAGAGGGCAACGTGGTGGTGCGCAGCTGGGGCACGCCGAAGACCTTCGACTTCCCGGTTCGCGACCACGTGGACATCGGCGAGAAGCTCGGCCTGGACTTCGACACCGGTACCAAGCTCGCCGGCTCGCGCTTCACCTTCATGCGCGGGCCGATTGCACGCCTGCACCGCGCGCTGGCCCAGTTCATGCTGGACACGCAGACCCAGCAGCACGGCTACACCGAGTGCTACACGCCCTACATCGTCAACGGCGAGACGCTGCGCGGCACCGGCCAGTTGCCCAAGTTCGAAGGCGACTTGTTCGCTGTGAAAAAGGGCGGGCAGGAGGGGGAAGAGATGCCCGACACCCAGGCGCTGTACCTGATCCCGACCAGCGAAGTGACTCTGACCAACGTGGTGCGTGACACCGTGCTGGCCGAATCGGACCTGCCGATCAAGATGACGGCGCATACCCCGTGCTTCCGCTCCGAAGCCGGCAGCGCCGGCCGCGACACGCGCGGCATGATCCGCCAGCACCAGTTCGACAAGGTCGAGATGGTGCAAATCGTGCACCCGGAAAAGAGCTACGAGGCGCTGGAAGAGATGACCGGCCACGCCGAAGCCATCCTGCGGGCGCTGGGCCTGCCCTACCGGGTGATGAGCCTGTGCACCGGCGACATGGGCTTTGGCGCTAGCAAGACCTACGACCTGGAGGTCTGGGTGCCGGCACAGGGCACCTACCGCGAGATCAGCTCGGTCTCCAACTGCGAAGCCTTCCAGGCCCGCCGCCTGCAGGCGCGTTTCAAGAACGCCCAGGGCAAGAACGAACTGGTGCACACCCTCAACGGCTCTGGCGTGGCGGTGGGCCGGGCGCTGGTGGCGGTGCTGGAAAACTTCCAGAACGCCGACGGCAGCGTGACCGTGCCCGAGGTGCTGCGCCCCTACATGGGTGGTGCCGAACGCATCGGCGGCTGACCCTGGCCCTCAGTTCAGGCGAAATCCCTTCGCCTGCATGCAGTGGCGGACCAGTTCCTCGGCCTGGTCGCCCTTGATCTTGGCCAGACCGGTCTGGAACTTGCACTCCGACTCGACGTTGGCGGTGTCGAAGGCGCTCACGCCTTCCTTCTGCCATTGCCGCTTGGTGGATGAACACGCCGCCAGGGCGATGAGGGCGGCGATGGCGAGCGGCAAACGGTACACGGGGCCTCCGGGGCGGACATTCGGGCAACAAGGGAGAGCGCGCATTGTGCCCGCGGTGCTCCGGCCGGCCGCCATTTCCCGCCCCAAAAAACGGGATCAAGCGTGAATAAACAACGCCGGATCGACCGCGGTCCGGTTGAGCAGCACGCTCCAGTGCAGATGAGGGCCGGTGACGCGGCCGGTGGCGCCCACCGCGCCCAGTGGCTGGCCGGCCGCCAGCACATCGCCCACCCGCACATCGGCGCGGCTGAGGTGGCACAGCATGGACAGCAGCCCGCCTCCGTGGTCCAGCCAGACGGTCTGGCCGTTGAAGAAGTAGTCGCCCGTGTCGATCACCCGTGCCGCCAGCGGCGCGATCACCGGCGTGCCGGTCGCGGCCGCGATGTCCATGCCGCTGTGGGGCTGGCGTGCCTGCCCGTTGAACACGCGCCGCAGCCCGAAGGAACTGGAGCGGCGTCCGTCCACCGGCGCCTGCATGCGCAGGTCGAGCGGCAGCGGTTCGGTGAAGCGGGTGATGACGGCCTGCTGATGGAGTCGTTCGCGTTCGTGCCGGGCCAGGTCCTCGGGCGAGAGTTCGACCGTGCGCGGGGCCACCGTCAGGCGCTGCTCGGCGTAGGCCTTGGCGCCGATGCGGTAGGGCAGGGCGCGCCGGCCGCCGCCGTCTATCTTGATCTCGATCTGGGCTTCCCCGGGCGCGGCAGCCAGCGGGATGCCGACCAGCGCGGTCCAGCCGGTCGGGCTGCCCACCACCAGCAAGGGAGCCTCGCCGGCCCAGGCCTGGGGCCGGTCGGCCGAGGGGCCGAGCGACAGCCGGGCCACGCCGCCGGGTACGGCCGATGCCTGGGGCCAGTCGGTGGGCTGTGGGGGCGTGGTGTTCGCCCAGGTGGTCGGGCACACGCCGAGGCCCATCGCAGCCAGGGCGCCGAGCACCTCGCGGCGGGCGCGCATGGGCTGCGTCATGCGGGCGTCCAGGCGCCACCGGCCTGTGCTGAGCGGATCACCGCGTCGACGAAGCGCATGCCCATCCAGCCGTCGTGCGCGTTCGGAAAATGCAGGGCCAGCGGGTCGGGGCTCTGGCCGGCGCGCCGTGCCGCGATGGCCTCGGCCGCGTCCGAGTAGAGGTTGGCAAAGGCCTCGGGGAAGCCCTCGGGGTGGCCGGCGGCCACGCGGGTGCCGCGCAGCGCCAGCGGCAGGGCGCCCGGGCCGCGCGGCGTCAGGCGCTGGGCGGGCGCGTCCAGCGGCTTGAAGTCCAGCACCTGCGGGTGTTCCTGCTGCCATTCAATCGTGCCGCGCGAGCCGCTGACGCGGATGCGCAGGCCGTTCTCGACGCCCGCCGCCGCCTGAGTGACCCAGAAGCTGCCGCGTGCGCCGCCCGCCATGCGCAGCAGCACGCCGGCAAAGTCATGCGCCTCGCGCTCGGGCACCACGCAGCCGAGTTCCGCCGCGACCTCGCCGACCTCCAGCCCGCTGATGAAGCGCAGCAGCTGGTGGGCGTGGGTGCCGATGTCGCCCATGACCAGCGAAGGCCCGCCGCGCGCCGGGTCGGCCTTCCAGGCCACGCGGCCGGGGCCAGGTTTGGCGCGCCCGCCCTGCACGTACTCCACCTGCACGAGACGGATGTCGCCGAGCTGGCCGTCGGCCACCATGGCGCGCGCCTGGCGCACCATGGGGTAACCGCTGTAGTTGTGCGTCAGGCAGAACACGCGGCCGCTGGCCTGGACCTTCTCCCACAGCGTCTGTGCCTCGGCCAGGGTGTTGGTCATGGGCTTGTCGCAGATGACGTCGAAACCGTGGTCCAGCGCCGCCATCGCAGCAGGAAAGTGGCCGTCGTTGGGCGTCATGATGGCGACCGCGTCGATGCCGTCGGGGCGTTGCGATTCGGCCGCCAGCAGGGTGGCCAGGTCGGGGTGGCAGCGGTCCGGGGCCAGTCCCATTGCCAGGCCGGCGGCCACCGAGCGTTGCGGGTCCGACGAAAGCACGCCGGCCACGATGTCGTAGCGGTCGTCCAGGCGCGCCGCCATGCGGTGGATGGGGCCGATGAAGGAGCCCGGGCCGCCGCCGATGACAGCGAGGCGAAGGCGGCGCCCGAGCAGGGCGATGACGGGGTTGAGGTCGTTCATCGGACGGTGATGGTGATGCGGTCGCTCATCACGACCGGGTGGTGGGGAATGTGGTTCTGGTCGCCCAGCACCAACTGCAGCGTGTGCTGGCCCGGCTTGAGGTCGAGCGACACCTCGGTCTGGCCGGCGCCGAAATGCCGGAAGTTGTCGTTGGCCGGCAGCGGCGCGTTGGCGTCCCACTCGTTCACGTTCACCAGCAGGTGGTGGTGACCGGTGCCGGCCTTCTCGACGCCAGCCGGCGCCACGCCCATGCCGCTGAGGCCGAACACGACCTTGACCGGGCTGCTCACGGTGGCTCCGTCGGCCAGGTTGACGAAGTACAGCCGGGCCGTCGCTGGTGCCTCCACCTTTTTGTAGCCGCTGGCGAGCACCGGCGTGCTGGCCGTGACTTTGGCCGGTGTGGTGGCGCTGGCATTGGCATTGGGGTTCATGGCGCCGTGCTTGCCGCCGTGGTGGGCGTGCATGGAATGGCTGCAGGCAGACAGTGCCAGAACGGCGGCTGCGGCACCTGCGAGGGCGAGTCGGGAAGTCATGGGCATGGGGTTCTCCTCAGGGTTGAAGATGGCCGAGCATACGCAGTTGGCCACCGAGCCCGCGGGCTTTACCTGCGGATACAAGGACAGCAGGGTTTCTGTACCGGCCCGCTCCGGCGCCTGCGTGGTTTGCGTCGCCTGCGCGACGCAAACCGGTGTGCAGGGCTCAGGGAAAACGCTGAGGACTCTGGCACTTGCCCGTGCAGCGGCGTACAACGGCGTGCACAAATTCACAAAAAGACCTCCCGGTGCCCTGGGCGGTCAAACATCAGGAGACTCCCATGACGCCCTTTCACGCCCGCTTGATCACAGCGGTCCTGTCGCTTGCGCTGATGCCCGTGGTCGCGGTGGCGCAGTCCGTGTCGGTGCGCGACGACGACACAGCCAGTCCGTTCCCGAGCAACCGCCACACGGTGGTCGACTTCGGCAACGCGACCTTCCGCCGCGTCAACCTGCCCCGGCCCGACTGCGCGGTGCGGGTGAGCGACTGCCAGGACATCGACATCATCAACACGCTCGACGGCTTCTCGACACAGCCGCGCATCACGGTGCCGTTCACCGGCGACATCGACGTGGGATCGGTCAGCAGCGAGACGGTGTTCCTCTACAACCTCGGCGACACGCAGAACCTGCGCGGCTTTGGCCAGAAGGTGGGCATCAACCAGGTGCTGTGGGACCCGGCCACGCGCACGCTGGTGTTCGAACCCGACGAGTTGCTGGCCGAGCGTTCGCGCTATGTGCTGGTGGTGACCAACGGGGTGCGCGACGCCAAGGGACGGCGCATCGTGTCCGGGGCCGCGCTGGGCGGCGGGCGCCACCGTGCGGAACACCACCGCGAGATGCGCGAAGGGGCGTCGGCGGTGCGCCTCGGTCGTGGGCTGGCGGTGGCGGCGGCCTCGGTCTTCACCACGCAGAGCGCCACCGGCGACCTGGTGAAGGTGATGCGCCGTATCAAGGCAACGAATCCGGCGCCGGTGGACTTCATGATCGGCAGCGCGGGCGGCGCACCGGTGCGCGCGGTGTTTCCGCTGGCCGGCGTGGCGGCGGTCGAGCTGCAGCGCCAGGTCGGCGCCGCCGCGGGGGCGCTGGCGCCACAGGCCGTGCCGCTGTCGGCGCTCTACGTCGTGCCCGGCGCCGTCGGTCAGATCGCCTACGGCCGCTACCAGTCGCCCAACTACCTGGCCACGGGCCAGTACATACCCGCGACCCCGACGTTGTCGGGCCGACCCCAGCCGCAGGGCACAAACGAGCTGGTGTTTCAGCTCTTCCTGCCGGCCGGTGCCAAACCCACGGCGGGATGGCCGGTGGCGATTTTCGGCCATGGCTTCACCGACAGCATGTTCGGCGCACCGTGGACGGTGGCTTCGGTGCTGGCCTCGCGCGGCATTGCCACGTTGTCGATCAACGTGGTGGGCCACGGCGGCGGCGCGGCCGGTGTGCTGAACCTGACCACGGCGGGTGGTGCGGTGGCGGTGCCAGCTGGCGGCCGTGGGTTCGACCAGGACGGCAACGGCACCATCGACAGCACCGAGGGGTCCAGTGCCGCGCCGCCGCGCTCCGCGATTTCCAGCCGCGACGGCCTGCGCCAGACCGCCATCGACCTGATGCAGCTGGTGCGCCAGGTGGAGGCGGGTATCGATGTCGAAGGCGATGGCAGCACCGACCTCGACGCGCAGCGCATCTACTACGCCGGCCAGTCCTTCGGCGGCATTTACGGCACCATCCTGCTGGGCGTGGAGCCGTCCATCCAGGCGGGCGTGCCCAATGTGCCGGGTGGCTCCATCGCCGAAGTCGCCCGGTTGGGCGCGTTTCGCGGCCTGACCGGCCTGGCGCTGGCCACGCGGGTGCCGCAGCTGCTCAACCTGCCGCCGTCGGCCAGCCTGCCGGTGCCGTTCAACTTCTTCGAGAACATGCCGCTGCGCGATCTGCCGCCGGTGGTCAACCAGGTGCCTGGCGCGATGGAGATCGCGCAGGTGATCGACCGCTGGGAGTGGGTGCAGCAGGCAGGCAACCCGGTGTCCTACGCGCACCTGATCCGCCAGCAGCCGCTGCCGGGCAGCGCGGCCAAGCCGGTGATCCTGCAGATGGCCAAGGGGGACCAGACCGTGCCCAACCCGACCTCGACCGCCATCGTGCGCGCTGGTGGCCTGCAGGCGCAGACCACCTACTTCCGCAACGACCTGGCCGTCGCCGCGAACCCGGCGGTGCCGAAGAACCCGCACACCTTCCTGACCGGGCTGGCAAGCCCGGCGGGACCGACCATCGCGGTGCTGGCGCAGACGCAGATCGCGGAGTTCTTCCGCAGCGGGGGCAGTGTGGTGATCGACCCCGATGGGCCCGGCCCGCTGTTCGAGATGCCGCTGGTGCCGCCGCTGCCCGAGGGGCTGAACTTCCTGCCCTGAGCCTGGGTTGGAACGTCGTCAGAGCGTCTGGCGGTAGCGCTCCAGCATCTGTTCCAGCGTTTCCGCGGCGACTTCTTCGCCGCGGAATTCGCGGATCTGGTCGCGCATCATCTCGGCCATGCTGGGCAATGCGGAGCGCTCCACTTGGCGCTCCGCGTCCCAGAGCTTCGAGCGCATCAGCGCCTTGGCGCAGTGCAGGTAACAGGCCTGCACCGCGACCCGGATCGCCAGCTTGGGGCTTCGGCCGGGCTCGGCACACAGCGCGAGGTCGGTGGCGTCGGTGCTGAGCACGGCGCGGCCGTTCACGCGCAGGGTTTCGTCCACACCCGGGATCAGGAACAGCAGACCGACCGGTGCGCCGGCCTCGCCGCCGCGCACGATGTTCTCCAGCGTGTCCAGCCGGTTGTTGCCCGGCGCGTCGGGAATCAGCAGGGTGTGGGCGTCCGGCACGTGCACGAAGCCCGGTGCGCCGCCGCGCGGCGAGGTGTCCATGCCGTGCGGGTCATCGCCGCTGCCGATCACCACGAAGGGCGAAAGACCGATGAAGCGGCGAGCGTGCGCGTCGAGCTGCGGGATCTCTTTCTTGGACGAGCGCTCGCGCACCGGGTCGTAGAGCGCGCGCAGGGCGTCGAGGGAGGTCAGGACGTTCATCGCGGGGAGCATACATTTGACGGATGCCCTTTGCCACCCCGGAACCCGCCGTCCCTTCCGTTCTCCACGCGGTCGCGCGCCAGCGCGCCCAGCGCCTGGCGGCCTCCAGCAAACCCTATGTCGCGCGCGGCGCCGGCCTGGTGCGCTGCAGCGGCTGCCGCCTGCCCGCGACCCATTGCATCTGCGGCCTGCGGCCGGTGGTGCCATCGAACGCGGGATTCTGCCTGCTGCTGGGCGACATCGAGGCGCTCAAGCCCACCAACACCGGATGGCTGATCGCCGACGTGGTGCCCGACACCTGGGCCTTCGGCTGGTCGCGCACCGAGGTCGATCCGGCGCTGCTGGCCCTGCTGGCCGATCCGCAGTGGCGGCCGCACGTCGTGTTCCCCACCGAGTACGCCGCACCCTCGCGCGCGGTGACGACTCCGGTGGTGGACGACGGGCGCCGGCCGCTGTTCGTGCTGCTGGATGGCACCTGGTCCGAGGCGCGCAAGATGTTCCGCAAGAGCCCCTGGCTGGACAGCGCGCCGGTGCTGGGGCTGCAGCCGGCGCATGCCTCGCGCTACCAGCTGCGGCGCTCGGCACAGGAACACCACTTCTGCACCGCCGAGGTGGCCGCCCTGTGCCTGGACCTAGCGGGAGATGCCGTCGCCGCCGACGCGCTGGACGCCTGGTTCGGCCTGTTCAGCGAGCGCTACCTGAGCGCGCGGGGACACCAGCCGCTGTCGGTGGACAGCGAGGCAGAACAGCGCGTGCGCGCGTTGGGCCACATCACTCGTCCGGCGCAAAGATCCGCAGACGCACCGTGAACTGCCCGTAGCAGTTGTTGCTGGCGGCCGAGGCGAAGGCGATGTCGTCGGGTTCGATGACCAGGCGCATCACCACATCGCTACCCCCGGTCACCGAGCGGCGGAACTCCTCGGTCACATTGACCATCTGGGGCTCCCGCATCGGCACCCAGAAGCGGTGCGTGCCGGTGTCGGCCAGCTCGGTGGTGGTGATCCACGGCCCGCCGTAGTTGGTCGGGCCGGGCACATAGGGTGTGCGGGGGTAGCTGCTGACCCGGAAGCGGCAGCTCTCGCGTGTGGTGCCTGAGTAGCTGCCGGTGGAGCCGGTGGACAAGGGCCGCGCTTCGATGACGCGGATCGGCACCGTTGGCGCGAAGCTGCTGATTTCCAGCAAGGCGTTCACCGTGTTGAGCGCAGCCCCTGCGGGCACGGTGCCCCGGAACATCATCACCCCCTGCGAGCGGTAGGCCATCAGCCGGTTGCAGGGGAAGGGCTGGGCGCCGGGGAAGTAATCGGAACGGAAGCCCGCCATCACGGTGGCTTCGGTGTAGCGGACCGTGCTGGTGATGGGCACGATCGGGTGCGTGTTGAGTCCGCACACCGCCAGGTCGTTGCGGTACTCGTGGTGCTGCGAGGTGGACGAGTGCGCCACCAAAGGGGCTTCGGATTCCCGGCAGCCCGCCAGCGCGAGGCCGGCGAGCAACAGGGACAGGCAGCGGGCAAGGGGTGTCATGGGGTGTCCTCCTGAGAGCGGGCGTCGGACTGGCCCGACCGCTGCATTCTGGGAACGGGCGCGGCACCCCGCATCGCCCATCCGGAGGATGGCGTCAGCCCGGGATTTCGGGCTCCACCAGCTGGGCCAGCAGCGCCAGCGTTTCCTGCCAGCCGAGGTAGCACATCTCGACCGGGATGGCCTCTGGGATGCCTTCCTGCACGGCGGTCAATTCGGTGCCGCAGGAGACGGCCTTGAGGCTGATGGTGGTGATCATCTGGCCGGTCAGGTTGGGGTCGTCGAAGAGGTCGGTGTTCACGATCTTTTCGTTCGGCACCAGCTCCAGGTACTTGCCGCCAAAGGCGTGCGTCTGGCCGTTGCTGAAGTTGGTGAACTGCATGCGGTAGACGCCACCGACGCGCGCGTCCATCTCCAGCACGCGGCCGGTGAAGCCGTGCGGCGGCAGGAACTTGGCCATGGCGTCGGGGTCGAGGAAGGCGCGGTAGACGCGCTCGGGCGGTGCCTTGAGAATGCGGTGGAAGCGGACGGTGCCGGTGCTCATGGATTGCTCCTCGGTCGGGGTGTTGGCGGATGGCAAGGCCAGGTCAGGCCTTGGAATGACGACGAGACAGGGGCGCCGTTTTCGACAGCTGCCGACTCAGGTGCCGCAGAAGGTGCGGTAGCCCTGGGTCTGTTCGGGCGTGCCGGGCTGGGCAGCGCTGGCGTCTTCGCTGCGCTCGGTGTACGGGTCGGTGACGATGGCCAGCAGGCGCTCGAAAGGCCGCAGGTCGCCGGACTCGCTGGCTGCGTCCAGCGCATTCTCGACCAGGTGGTTGCGCGGGATGAACAGCGGGTTGGTGGCGTCCATGCGGGCGGCCACTTCATGCGCCGGTTCGCCTTGCGCCGTCAAGCGCTGCTGCCAGCGCCCCAGCCACTCGCCGGCGGCGGCTTGCGAGTCGCCCCAGAGCGCCAGCCAGTCCTGCGGCGCCCCGCGCAACACGGCCGACAGTCGGCGGAAACCGAGCGTGAAGTCGACGCGGTGCTCGTGCATGAGCCGCAGCAGGTTGTTGACCAGGGCTCGGTCGGCCTCGTCGTTGGCGGGTTCGCCCCGCAGGCCCAGCTTGAGGCGGTGCAGGTTGAGCCAGTGCCGGTCGAAGCGCTCGCCGAAGCCGTCCAGCACCCGGGTGGCGGCGGCCACCGCCTGCCCGTCGTCGGTGTTGAACAGCGGCAGCAGGGTTTCGGCCAGCCGCGCGAGGTTCCACTGCGCGATGCCGGGCTGGTTGCCGAAGGCGTAGCGGCCGTGGGTATCGATGGAGCTGAACACGGTCTCGGGGTCGTAGGCCTCCAGGAAGGCGCAGGGCCCGTAGTCGATGGTCTCGCCCGAGATGGTCATGTTGTCGGTGTTCATCACGCCGTGGATGAAGCCGATCGACATCCACTGCGCGACTAGGCGGGCCTGGCGCTGCACCACGGCCTCGTAGAACGCGAGGTACCGGTCTTCACGACCGACCAGCACCGGGTCGTGGCGCCCGATGGCGTGTTCGGCGAGCTGCCGCACACGTTCGGTGTCGTTGCGCGCAGCGAAGAACTGGAAGCTGCCGACGCGGATGTGGCTGGCCGCGACGCGTGTGAGGATCGCGCCGGGCAGGGGACGTTCGCGGCGGATGGTTTCGCCGGTGGCCACCGCCGCCAGCGAACGCGTGGTCGGGATGCCCAGCGCGTGCATGGCCTCGCTGATCAGCACCTCGCGCAACACCGGGCCCACGGCCGCCTTGCCGTCGCCGCCGCGCGAGAACGGCGTGCGGCCCGAACCCTTGAAGGCGATGTCGCGGCGCTGTCCCTGGCAGTCGATCACTTCGCCCAGCAGCAGCGCGCGTCCGTCGCCCAGCTGCGGCGAGAAACCGCCGAACTGGTGACCGGCGTAGGCCTGTGCAATCGGTGTGGCGCCCTCGGGCACGCGGTTGCCGGCGAACACCGCCAAGCCATCGTCCGAGGCCAAGGCCTCGGCGTCGAGCCCGAGTTCCTCGGCCAACGGCCGGTTCAGGTACAGCCAGCGCGGCGCCGGCACCGTCGCTGGCTGCCAGGCCACGGACATGCCCTCCATCAGCGCGTAGCTGTTGTCGAAGGTGAACAGCGGCGCGCTCATCTGCGGGCGCCCGATTTCAGGCCAACGCCTTGACCACGGCATCGCCCATCTGGACAGTGCCGACCTTGGTCGTGCCTTCGCTCCAGATGTCGCCGGTGCGCAGGCCCTGGGCCAGCACCTTCTGCACCGCGGCTTCGATGCGCTGGGCGGCTTCTTCCTGGTTGAGCGAGAAGCGCAGCATCATCGCGGCCGACAGGATGGTCGCCAGCGGGTTGGCGATGCCCTTGCCGGCGATGTCGGGTGCGCTGCCGTGGCTGGGCTCGTACAGGCCCTGGTTCTTCGCGTTGAGCGAGGCCGAGGGCAGCATGCCGATCGAGCCCGTGAGCATCGAGGCCTCGTCGGACAGGATGTCGCCGAACATGTTGCCGGTGACCACCACGTCGAAGGCCTTGGGCGCCTTGACCAACTGCATCGCGGCGTTGTCGACGTACATGTGCTGCAGCTCGACGTCGGGGTACTGGGCGTGCACCTCGATCATGGTGTCCTTCCAGAACTGGAAGGTCTCCAGCACGTTGGCCTTGTCGACCGAGGTCACCTTCTTGTTGCGCTTGCGCGCGGCCTGGAAGGCTACGTGGGCGATGCGCTCGATCTCCGGCTTGGAATAGCGCATGGTGTCGAAGGCTTCAGGCGCGCCTTTGAACTCGCCGTCCGGGGCTTCGCGGCGGCCACGGGGCTGGCCGAAATAGATGTCGCCGGTCAGCTCACGGATGATCAGGATGTCCAGACCGGCGATCAGCTCGGGCTTGAGGCTGGAGGCACCGACCAGCTGCTCGTAGCAGATGGCGGGGCGGAAGTTGGCGAACAGGCCGAGGTTCTTGCGCAGGCCCAGGATGGCCTGCTCGGGGCGCAGCGGGCGGTCCAGCTTGTCGTACTTCCAGTCGCCGACGGCGCCGAACAGGATGGCGTCCGCTTCCTTGGCGAGCTTGAGCGTGGACTCGGGCAGCGGGTGGCCGTGCGCGTCGTAGGCGGCGCCACCGACCAGGGCCGATTCCATCTCGAACTTCAGGTCGAGCGCGTCGAGGACCTTGACCGCTTCGGCGACGATTTCGGTGCCGATGCCGTCACCGGGGAGAACTGCGATTTTCATTGTGTCTTGCTGTTGAAGTGGATTACATGGTGTGCGCGAGCCAGGGCTTGGTCGCCAGACGCTCTTTCTCGAACGCCTCGATCTTGTCCTTGTGGCGCAGCGTCAGGCCGATGTCGTCCAGGCCGTTGATCAGGCAGTACTTGCGGAAGGCGTTGACCTCGAAGGGGATCTCCTCGCCCTGCGGCTTGACGATCACCTGGCGCTCCAGGTCGATGGTCAGCTGGTAGCCGGGAAAGGCGAACACCTCGTTGAACAACTGGTCCACCTGCGCTTCGCTCAGCACGATGGGCAGCAGGCCATTCTTGAAGCAGTTGTTGAAGAAGATGTCGGCGTAACTGGGCGCGATGATGGCGCGGAAGCCGTACTGGTCGATGGCCCAGGGCGCATGCTCACGGCTGGAGCCGCAGCCGAAGTTGCGGCGCGTGAGCAGCACCGAAGCACCCTTGTACCGCGGCTGGTTGAGTACGAAGTCGGGGTTGGGCTTGCGCGCGCTCTCGGGCACGCCGGGTTCGCCCGGCTGGTCGAGGTAGCGCCACTCGTCGAACAGGTTGGGACCGAAGCCGGTCTTGCGGATCGACTTGAGGAACTGCTTGGGAATGATCGCGTCGGTGTCGACGTTCTCGCGGTCCATGGGGGCCACGAGGCCCTGGTGAATGGTGAATGTCTGCATGGTGTGGGTGTTCAGTTGGTCGCGCCCTTGACGGCTTCGCCGGCTTTCTCCAGTCCGGACCCGACCGCCTGGCCGGCGGCCTTGCCGCCTTCGACGGCCTTGTCCTTGATCTCGATGGCCTTGTCGACCACCACGTCCTTGACCTCCACAGCCTTGTCCTTGACGACATGGGCGTCCTGCTTGACGCCTTGCACGGTGTTGGAGCTGCAGGCGGCCAGGGACATCAGGGCGGCGGTGGCGAGCAGGGTCTTGAACGGGGACATGAGGGACTCCTTGGGAAAACGCTCGGGAATGACGTTCAGGCGATGGTGCGGATGTCGACGAAATGGCCGTGGATGGCGGCGGCGGCGGCCATCGCAGGCGAGACCAGGTGGGTGCGGCCACCGGCGCCCTGGCGGCCTTCGAAGTTGCGGTTGCTGGTGCTGGCGCAGCGCTCGCCCGGCTCCAGCCGGTCGGCGTTCATCGCCAGGCACATCGAGCAGCCGGGCTCGCGCCATTCGAAGCCCGCGGCCTTGAAGATCTCGTGCAGGCCCTCGCGCTCGGCCTGTTCCTTCACCAGGCCCGAGCCCGGCACGACCATCGCCAGCTTGATGTTCTTGGCGACCTTCTGACCCAGCTTCTTCACGACCGCGGCGGCCTCGCGCATGTCTTCGATGCGGCTGTTGGTGCAGGATCCGATGAAGACCTTGTCGACAAAGATGTCGGACAGCGGCTTGCCGGGTTCGAGCGCCATGTAGGTCAGCGCGCGCTCCATCGCACCGCGCTTGCTGGCGTCCTTTTCCTTCTCGGGGTCGGGCACGCGGGCGTCCACGCCCAGCACCATCTCGGGCGAGGTGCCCCAGGTGACCTGCGGCAGGATCTGCGCGGCGTCGAGTTCGACGACGGCATCGAAGTGCGCACCGTCGTCAGAGTGCAGCGTCTTCCAGTAGGCGACGGCCTGGTCCCATTCCACGCCGGTGGGCGCCAGCGGGCGACCCTTGACGTACTCGATGGTCTTCTCGTCCACGGCGACAAGGCCAGCGCGCGCGCCGCCTTCGATGGCCATGTTGCAGACCGTCATGCGGCCTTCCATGGACAGCGAGCGGATGGCGCTGCCGGCGAACTCGATGGTGTAGCCGGTGCCGCCGGCGGTGCCGATCTTGCCGATGATGGCGAGCACGATGTCCTTGGCGGTCACGCCCTTGGCCAACTGGCCCTCGACCTTGACCAGCATGTTCTTGGCCTTCTTGGCCAGCAGGGTCTGCGTCGCCATCACGTGCTCGACCTCGGAGGTGCCGATGCCGTGCGCCAATGCGCCGAAGGCGCCATGGGTGGACGTATGGGAATCGCCGCAGACCACGGTCATGCCGGGCAGGGTGGCGCCGTTCTCCGGGCCGATGACGTGCACGATGCCCTGTCGCTTGGACATGAAGGGAAAGAACGCCGCGGCGCCGAACTCCTTGATGTTGCTGTCCAGCGTGGTGATCTGTTCCTTGCTGATCGGGTCGGTGATGCCGTCGTAGCCGCGTTCCCAGCCGGTGGTGGGCGTGTTGTGGTCGGCGGTCGCGACCACCGAGCTCACACGCCAGACCTTGCGGCCGGCCTGGCGCAGGCCCTCGAAGGCCTGCGGGCTGGTCACTTCGTGCACCAGGTGTCGGTCGATGTAGAGGACGGACGTGCCGTCTTCCTCGGTGTGGACGACGTGTTCGTCCCAGATCTTGTCGTAGAGCGTGCGGGCCATGGGGTGTGGTTCTCCTGTGGGGCTTGAAATTCTAGGTCGGGGTGGCGGGCGCGGCGGCCTGTGTGGACAGGTGGTCCACCAGCAGCCGGGCGCTGACGGGCAGGCTGGAAAAGTCGCGGGCCACCAGGTCGATGTGGCGCGTGGCCCAGTCGTCGGTCAGCTCAACGGCTTGCAGATCGCCGGTGCCCTGTGTGATTTCGAAGGCGCGGCGCGGCATCAGGCCGACACCCAGGCCGTTGTGGATCATGCGACACATGGCGTCCAGGCCCGAGACGCGGATGCGCAGCCGGATGTTGCGGCCGCTGGCGGTGGCGGCGGCGTGCATGGCGCGGTAGATGGAACTGTTGGCGTGCAGGCCGACGTGGTCCCAGTCGAGGCTGTCGGCAAAGGCCATGGCCGTGTGTCCGGCCAGCGGATGGCGGGCCGGCACGATCAGCACCAGCCGGTCCTGCCGGTAGGGTAGGGTCTGCAGGCCCTGGGCTTGTTCGTCGCCGACATGGCAGATGCCCAGGTCGGCGGCGCCTTCCTGCACCGCGCGCAGCACCTCCGTCGAGAGGTGTTCCTCGAGGTCGATCTTGATCGCGTCGTGCGCACGGATGAAGCCGCCCAGGTCTTCGGGCAGGAACTGCACCGTGGCCGAGATGTTCGCGTGCACCCTCACATGACCGCGCACGCCGTCGGCGTATTCCGAGAGCTCGCCCTGCATCTTGTCGAGGCTGAACAGCACCGAGCGGGCGTGGTGCAGCAGGCTCTGGCCGGCCGGAGTGGGGGTGACGCCCCGCGCGTGGCGCATCAGCAGTGGCGTGCCGACCGTGGTTTCCAGATCCGACAGGCGCTTGCTGACCGCGGATGGGGCCATGAACTCGGTCTCGGCCGCCTTGCCGATGCTGCCGCGCTCACACACCGCCACGAACAGCTGCAGCGTGGTCAGGTCGAGTCGGCGGGTGAAGGCGCGGTCGGGAGCGTTCATTCGAAAGTCATCGCGTATCAAGATGACTTTTGGTATTTTCCCCTTGTTTGACGGGTAAGTGGCATCGTGATTGGAGATGCCAGGCACCGCAAAAACAAAACCCGCTGCACCTGGGGTGAGCGGGTTGAGGGAAGGCCTTGGTCAGTACACACCGCGGAACCGGCTTTGCCGGGCCGCTGGTGTGGTCCCCCTTTCAAAGGGGAAGCCGCAAAGCGGCGCAGGGGGTTACTTCTTGAACCCTGCCGGCACGTCGCGACGGGCCGAGCCGGTGAACAGCTGGCGCGGACGGCCGATCTTGTACTCGGGGTCGGCCAGCATCTCGTTGAGCTGGGCGATCCAGCCGACGGTGCGGGCCAGCGCGAAGATACCCGTGAACAGGCTGACCGGGATGCCGATCGCACGCTGCACGATGCCGGAGTAGAAGTCGACGTTCGGGTAGAGCTTGCGCTGCACGAAGTAGTCGTCTTCCAGCGCGATCTTTTCCAGTTCCTTGGCCAGCTTGAACAGCGGGTCGTTTTCCAGGCCCAGCTCGGCCAGCACCTCGTTGCAGGTCTCCTGCATCAGCTTGGCGCGCGGGTCGTAGTTCTTGTACACGCGGTGACCGAAGCCCATCAGCTTGACGCCGCTGTTCTTGTCCTTGACCTTCTCCATGAACTCGCCGACCTTGGCGACGCCGCCCTGGCGCTGGATGTCTTCCAGCATGTTCAGGCAGGCCTCGTTGGCGCCGCCGTGGGCGGGGCCCCAGAGGCAGGCCACACCGGCCGCGATGGCGGCGAACGGGTTGGTGCCCGACGAGCCGCACAGGCGGACCGTGGAGGTGGAGGCGTTCTGCTCGTGGTCGGCGTGCAGGATGAAGATGCGGTCCAGGGCGCGTTCGAGCACCGGGCTGACCTTGTACTCCTCGCAGGGCGTGCCGAACATCATGCGCAGGAAGTTGCCGGCATAGCTCAGGTTGTTCTGCGGGTACATGTAGGGCTGGCCGACGCCGTACTTGTAGGCCATGGCCACCAGCGTGGGCATCTTGGCGATCAGGCGGATCGCCGCGATCTCGCGGTGCTTCGGGTTGTTGATGTCGGTGCTGTCGTGATAGAAGGCCGAGAGTGCGCCCACCAGGCCGGTCAGCACGGCCATCGGGTGCGCGTCGCGACGGAAACCGCGCAGGAAGAACTGCATCTGCTCGTTGACCATGGTGTGGTTGGTCACGAGCTTGTGGAAGTCGCCGCGTTCCGTTTCGTTCGGCAGTTCGCCGTTGAGCAGCAGGAAGCAGGTGTCGAGGTAGTCGGCCTGGGTGGCCAGCTGTTCGATCGGGTAGCCGCGGTACAGCAGCTCACCTTTGTCGCCATCGATGTAGGTGATGGCCGACTGGCAGGACGCCGTGGACAGGAAGCCGGGGTCGTAGGTGAACATGCCGGTCTGTGCGTACAGCTTGCGGATGTCGATCACGTCCGGACCGATGCTGCCGCCGTACACCGGCATCTCGACGCTGGGGCTGCCGTTGGAGAACGACAGGGTGGCTTTGTTGTCTACGAGTTTCATGCGGTTTCCTGGTAGAGGTTAATCGGGTCGTCGGGCAGCGCGCAGCATGCCCAGCACCTGAGTGACGTCGTTGCTGGCCTGATCGCCCTCGGGCTTCTTGCGGCCGAGCAACAGATCAAGCAGGTCGTTGTCGGAGAGGTCCATTAGAACCCCCAGAGCTTCGGCCTGCCTGACAGTCAAGCCAGTTTCGTGCCTGGCAAAGAACTGCTCGATGAACAGGTCGTTCTCGAGCAGTCCACGGCGGCAGCGCCAGCGCAGCTTGCTCAATGCCGGGGCATCGAGCTCGGCGTCACCGGGGCTGGCATTCATGGTCATAAAAGGCGGGGTCAGACGGCGCGGCGCACCATCAGTTCCTTGATCTTGCCAATCGCCTTCGTCGGGTTCAGGCTCTTGGGGCAGACATCCACACAGTTCATGATCGTGTGGCAGCGGAACAGGCGGTACGGATCTTCCAGGTTGTCCAGACGCTCGCTGGTGGCCTGGTCGCGGCTGTCGGCGATGAAACGGTAGGCCTGGAGCAGACCGGCGGGGCCGACGAATTTGTCGGGGTTCCACCAGAAGCTGGGGCAGCTGGTCGAGCAGCTGGCGCACAGGATGCACTCGTACAGGCCGTTGAGCTCTTCGCGCTCTTCGGGGCTCTGCAGGCGCTCGCGCTCGGGGGCCGGCGTCTCATTGATCAGGTAGGGCTTGATCGAGTGGTACTGCTTGAAGAACAGCGTCATGTCCACGATCAGGTCGCGCACCACCGGCAGGCCGGGCAGCGGCTTGAGCACGATGTCGCCCTTGAGCGTGTTCAGGTTGGTCAGGCAGGCCAGGCCATTCTTGCCGTTGATGTTCATGGCGTCCGAACCGCACACGCCTTCGCGGCAGGAGCGGCGGAACGACAGCGTGGGGTCGACGGCCTTGAGCTTGACCAGGGCGTCGAGCAGCATGCGCTCGGTGCCGTCGAGCTCGACCTGGATGGTCTGCATGTACGGCTTGGCGTCCTTGTCCGGGTCGTAGCGGTAGATCTTGAAAGTGCGTTGTGCCATTTTTCAGTGTCCTTGTGTTCGCTGATTCCGGTCAGAAGGTGCGGGGCTTCGGGGGCACCGTTTCGGCGGTCAGGGGCTTCATGCGCACCGGCTTGTAGTCCAGCTTGTTGCCGTCCTGGTACCACAGGGTGTGCTTCATCCACTCGGCGTCGTTGCGCCCCAGCGGGCAGGTCGGGTGGTTGACGTCGTGTTCGTAGTCGCGCACCAGGTGGGCACCGCGGCATTCCTTCCGAGCGGCCGCGCTGGTCATGGTGGCCTGAGCGGCCTCCATCAGGTTCTCGACTTCCAGCGCCTCGATGCGCGCGGTGTTGAACACCTTGGAGTTGTCCTTCAGACCGATGGCGCCCACGCGCTCGCGCAGGGCATTGATCTTCTGGACACCAGCGTCCATCGATTCCTGGCTGCGGAACACGCCGGCGTGCGTCTGCATGATGGCGCGCATGTCGTTGGCGACGTCCTGGGCGTACTCGCCGTTCTTGGCGCTGTCCAGGCGGGCCAGGCGGGCCAGGGTCTTGTCGGCCGCGTCCTTGGGCAGGTCCTTGTGTTCCTGCTTGGGGTTGACGTTGGCGATGATGTGGTTGCCGGCCGCCTTGCCGAAGACCAGCAGGTCCAGCAGCGAGTTGGTGCCCAGGCGGTTGGCGCCGTGCACCGACACGCAGGAGCATTCGCCCACTGCATAGAGGCCGTTCACCGGGCGGTCTTCACCGTTGAAGCGCTCGACCACCTGACCGTGGATGTTGGTCGGGATGCCGCCCATCTGGTAGTGGATGGTGGGCACAACAGGGATCGGCTCGCGCGTCACGTCCACGTTGGCGAAGTTCACGCCGATCTCGTACACCGAGGGCAGGCGCTTGTGGATGGTGTCGGCACCCAGGTGGTCCAGCTTCATGTGGATGTAGTCCTTGTTGGGACCACAGCCACGGCCTTCCAGGATTTCCTGGCCCATGCAGCGGGACACGAAGTCGCGCGGCGCCAGGTCCTTCAGCGTGGGCGCATAGCGCTCCATGAAACGCTCGCCGTTGCTGTTGAGCAGGATGGCGCCTTCGCCGCGGCAGCCTTCGGTCAGCAGCACGCCCGCGCCGGCCACGCCGGTGGGGTGGAACTGCCAGAACTCCATGTCCTGCAGCGCGATGCCGGCACGGGCGGCCATGCCCAGGCCGTCGCCGGTGTTGATGAAGGCGTTGGTCGAAGACTGGAAGATGCGGCCGGCACCACCGGTGGCGAGCAGCACGGTCTTGGCTTCGAGCACATAGGTGTCGCCGGTTTCCATTTCGAGGGCGGTCACGCCCACGCAGTCACCGGAGGCGTCGCGGATCAGATCCAGCGCCATCCACTCCACAAAGAATGTGGTCTTGGCCGATACGTTGGCCTGATACAGCGTGTGCAGCATGGCGTGACCGGTGCGGTCGGCCGCCGCGCAGGCGCGCTGCACCGGCTTCTCGCCGTAGTTGGCGGTGTGGCCACCGAACGGGCGCTGGTAGATGGTGCCGTCGGGGTTGCGGTCGAACGGCATGCCGAAGTGCTCGAGCTCGTACACGACCTTCGGGGCTTCGCGGCACATGAATTCGATGGCGTCCTGGTCACCGAGCCAGTCGGAGCCCTTGACGGTGTCGTAGAAGTGGTATTCCCAGCTGTCTTCGCTCATGTTGCCCAGCGAGGCGGACACGCCGCCCTGTGCCGCCACGGTGTGGGAGCGGGTCGGGAAGACCTTGGAGAGCACGGCCACCTTGAGGCCGGCGCGGGCCAGCTGCAGGGAGGCTCGCATGCCGGAGCCGCCGGCTCCGACGATGACCACGTCGAACTTGCGCTTGGAAAGGGATGCGGTGGTGGTCATGGATCAGAGTCTCCAGAGAACTTGAACAGCCCAGCCCAGGCAGGCGACGAGCCAGACGATGGTGAACACGTGCAGGACGAGGCGGATGCCTGCGGGCTTGATGTAGTCCATCCAGATGTCGCGCATGCCGATCCAGATGTGGTACGCGATGGCGATGAAGACGGCGAAGGTGAGCGCCTTCATCCACTGCGGGGCGAAGATGCCGGCCCAGCCCTCGTAGCCCAGGGGGCCGCTGGTGAGCAGCACCTTGGCCAGGACGATGAGGGTCAGCAGGGCGAAGAGCGCGCCGGTGATGCGCTGGGCCAGCCAGTCGCGCAGGCCGTAGCGGGCGCCGGTTACGACGCGTTTGGAACCGTAATTGACGGACATGTTGTTTTCCTTCTTTCGCGCAGATCAGTACAGGCCGAACAGCTTGGCACCGAGGATCAGCGTCAGTCCGATCGACAGCACCAGCGTCACGATGGCGGAGGACTTGCCGAACTCCTTGCTCACAGCGTGGTTGACGTCCATGTAGAGGTGGCGCAGGCCGGCGATCAGGTGGTGCAGGTAGGCCCAGATGATGGCCAGCACCACCAGCTTGAACAGCCAGCCGGGAACAAAGCCGATGCCGCCCGAGAAGGCTGCGCTGAAACGTTCGTAGGAGATCTCGGACGACACCGAGGTGTCGAACAGCCAGACGATCAGGGGCAGCAGGATGAACATCAGGCCGCCGCTGGCGCGGTGCAGGATCGACACCCAGCCGGCCAATGGGAGGCGGTAGGTGGTCAGGTCCTTGAAGGCGTTGATGTTGCGGAACTCGGGCCGCTTCTTGGTCAACTCGGTCATGGTGGGGACTTTCTTCCGTGGGGTTCGGGGTTGGAAGGGGGCTTGTAACTCGGTGGTAACCCGGATTACAAACCTTCAAATTCTATTGCAACGCAGCATACCCAAGCCTGACATCTGGCCTTGGCGTGTCGGGCTCCGGCGCGTTGGCGACTCAGTTCAGTTCGTTGTGGTAATGCCTGGTTTCCGTGCGGTAGAGGCCGCGCCGCAGTTCCATCGGCACGTCGTTGTAGGTGTAAGCCAGCCGTTCCACGCTCAGCAGCGGGTGGCCCACTTCGACCCCCAGCAGCGCTGCGGCGTCGGCATCGGCGGCCACGGCCTTGATCTTCTCGGTCGCGCGCACCATGCGCACGCCGAACTGCGCTTCGAACAGGGCGTACATGGGACCCTTGTCGCTGGACAGGGTTTCTAGGCTCAGGCCCTTGAACGGCGCGCCTGGCAGCCAGATGTCTTCCAGGATGGCGGGCGTGCCCGAGAACGAAAGCACGCGCCGTACCTGTACGAGCGAGTCGCCGCCCTTGAGGTCGAGCTGCCGCGCCACTTCGGCCGGACCGCGCAGGCGGCGGCATTCGATGATGCGGCGCTCGGCCGGAACCTGGGCCTCGGGCGCGCTGGCGTCGGGCAGCACGCGCAGGAAGCGGTACTGGATGTGCTGTTCGGCGTGGGTGGCGACGAACGTGCCCTTGCCCTGGCGGCGCACCAGCAGGTTGTCGGTGGCCAGTTCGTCGATGGCCTTGCGCACCGTGCCCTGGCTCACGCGGAAGCGGGCGGCGAGGTCGAACTCGCTGGGAATCATGTCGCCGGGCTTCCACTCGCCCGCCTGCAGGCTGCGCAGGATCAGGCTCTTGATTTGCTGGTAGAGCGGGCTGAACGCGGGTGTTGGCGGAAGAAGCGCGGGCGATTCGGCGCCTGTCGCATCGGCAGGCGCACGCGGGTCCTCCGGGGACAGATCGGACTGCGAAGGATGTGCGGAGGCCATGGTGTCGGTGGATGAGCGGGCAAATGACCCAACGCCGTGGCCCGCTATTTTTGGTGCGCAATCATATCTTATATAAGACATAAGACAAATTGACGCCTACGGGTTTACGCGGGTACACTCGCGGGCTGTCCAAGGGGTCACTCCCCACCGATTTTTCAACTTCCCAACGTCCCTTCTGGAGTTTTCACCATGAGCAAGAAGCCCGTCCGTGTTGCCGTCACCGGCGCCGCAGGTCAGATCGGTTACGCCCTGCTGTTCCGCATCGCCTCCGGCGAAATGCTGGGCAAGGACCAGCCCGTGATCCTGCAACTGCTGGAAATTCCGGACGAGAAGGCCCAGAACGCGCTCAAGGGCGTGATCATGGAACTGGAAGACTGCGCCTTCCCGCTGCTGGCCGGCATCGAAGCCCACAGCGACCCGATGACCGCCTTCAAGGACACCGACTACGCCCTGCTGGTCGGCGCCCGCCCCCGTGGCCCCGGCATGGAGCGCGCCGACCTGCTGGCTGCCAATGCCCAGATCTTCACTGCCCAGGGCAAGGCCCTGAACGCCGTGGCTTCGCGCAACGTGCGCGTGCTGGTGGTGGGCAACCCTGCCAACACCAACGCCTACATCGCCATGAAGTCGGCCCCGGACCTGCCGGCCAAGAACTTCACCGCCATGCTGCGCCTGGACCACAACCGCGCTGCTTCGCAGATCGCCGCCAAGATCGGCTGCGCCGTGGGCGACATCGAGAAACTGGCAGTGTGGGGCAACCACTCTCCCACCATGTACGCCGACTACCGCTTCGCCACCGTGAACGGCAAGTCCGTCAAGGACACCATCAACGACCACGACTGGAACGCCAACGTGTTCCTGCCCACCGTGGGCAAGCGCGGCGCCGCCATCATCGCCGCCCGTGGCCTGTCCTCGGCCGCTTCGGCCGCCAACGCCGCCATCGACCACATGCGCGACTGGGCCCTGGGCACCAACGGCAAGTGGGTCACCATGGGCATCCCGTCCAACGGTGAATACGGCATCCCCAAGGAAGTCATGTTCGGCTACCCCGTCACCTGCGAAGGCGGCGAGTACAAGATCGTCGAAGGTCTGCCCATCGACGCCTTCTCGCAAGAGTGCATCAACAAGACCCTGGCCGAGCTCGAAGGCGAGAAGGACGGCGTGAAGCACCTGCTCTGAGCTGGTAACCGCTTCGTAACTCCGTGAAACCTCACCCGCGCGACATCCTTGCTGGGGCCCAGGCCGGTGCGTTCGCACTGCCGGTCTGTGACCACTACAGCGGGGTCGAGGCGCGGATGAGGAAGAGCCTGCAGCTGCAGGCCGAACTGAGTGCCGAGTTCGGCGCCTGCGTCTTCGACGTCACGCTGGACTGCGAAGACGGGGCACCCGTTGGCGGCGAGGCCGAGCACGCGGCCCTGGTCACCGAACTGGCGCTGGGGGCCCCTGCGGGCACCCGCGTCGCGGCCCGGGTCCACCCGGTCGAACACCCCCACTTCGATGCCGATGTGGCCCAGATCGCGGGCCGCGCGGGTTCGCGCCTGTGCCACCTGATGGTGCCCAAGGTCGAATCGGTGGCCGACGTCGAGCGCGCTGTGGTGGCCATGGAGGCCGCAGGCGCCACTGCGCTGCCGCTGCACGTGCTGATCGAGTCGCCGGCCGCGGTGCACCGGGCTTTCGACATCGCGGCCCACCCTCGTGTGGCCTCACTGAGCTTCGGCCTGATGGACTTTGTTTCGGCCCATGGCGGGGCGATTCCCGCCTCGGCCATGACCCTCGAAGGCCAGTTCAGCCACCCGCACGTGTTGCGCGCCAAGATTGAAATGGCCGCTGCCTGCCACGCGCACGGCAAAGTGCCTTCGCACAACGTGGTGACCGAGTTCAAGGACCTGTCCGCGCTGCAGAATGCTGCGCGAAAGGCGGCGACCGAGCTGGGCTACACCCGCATGTGGAGCATCCACCCGGACCAGATCAGGCCCATCGTCACGGCTTTTTCACCGACCGAGGCGGAAATCGAGACCTCGCTGGCCATCATCGAGCGCGCCGTGTCCGCCGAATGGGCGCCGGTGCAGCACGAAGGCCGGCTGCATGACCGCGCCAGCTATCGCTATTACTGGCAAGTGATCGAGCGCGCGCACCAGACCGGGCATGCCCTGCCCGAGGCCGTGCGTGGCTGGTTTCTTGCATGACTTTTTTCGAACACCAACCATCACCCACCCCACCGGAGAACGCCATGTCGACCTTCCTGACCGACTACCGCGCCCACGTCGCTGAACGCGCCGCCCTGGGCATTCCCCCGCTGCCGCTCGACGCCAAGCAGGTCGCCGCCCTGATCGAACTGATCAAGAACCCGCCCGCCGGTGAAGACGCGTTCCTGCTGGATCTGCTGACGCACCGCGTGCCGCCGGGCGTGGACGACGCTGCCAAGGTCAAGGCCTCGTTCCTGGCCGCCGTGGCCCACGGTGACATCCAGGTCGGCCTGATCTCCAAGGCCAAGGCCACCGAGCTGCTGGGCACCATGGTGGGTGGCTACAACGTGCATCCGCTGATCGAGCTGCTGGACGACGCCGAAGTGGCGGGCGTGGCCGCCGAAGGTCTGAAGAAGACCCTGCTGATGTTCGATTTCTTCAACGACGTCGCCGAGAAGGCCAAGGCCGGCAACGCCAAGGCCAAGGAAGTGATGCAATCCTGGGCCGACGCCGAGTGGTTCACCACCCGTCCCGAAGTGCCCAAGAGCATCACCGTCACCGTGTTCAAGGTGCCCGGCGAGACCAACACCGACGACCTGTCGCCCGCCCCGGACGCCTGGAGCCGCCCGGACATCCCGATGCACTACCTGGCGATGCTCAAGAACACGCGTCCCGACGCGGCCTTCAAGCCCGAGGAAGACGGCAAGCGCGGTCCGATGCAGTTCATCGAAGACCTGAAGAAAAAGGGCCACCTGGTCGCCTACGTGGGCGACGTGGTCGGCACCGGTTCTTCGCGCAAGTCGGCCACCAACAGCGTGATCTGGGCCACCGGCCAGGACATCCCGTTCGTGCCGAACAAGCGCTTTGGCGGTGTCACGCTGGGCGGCAAGATCGCCCCGATCTTCTTCAACACGCAGGAAGACTCCGGCGCGCTGCCGATCGAAGTGGACGTATCGAAGCTGGAGATGGGTGACGTCATCGAAGTCATGCCCTACGACGGCAAGATCGTGAAGAACGGCGAGACCGTCACCGAGTTCAAGCTGCGCAGCGATGTGCTGTTCGACGAAGTGCGCGCCGGCGGCCGCATCAACCTGATCATCGGCCGTTCGCTGACCGCCAAGGCGCGCGAGTTCCTGGGCCTGCCCGCCAGCACACTGTTCCGACTGCCACAAGCCCCTGCCGAGACCAAGGCCGGCTTCACCCTGGCGCAAAAGATGGTCGGCCGCGCCGTCGGTCTGCCGGAAGGCCAGGGCGTGCGCCCCGGCACCTACTGCGAGCCCAAGATGACGACCGTGGGTTCGCAGGACACCACCGGCCCGATGACGCGCGACGAGCTGAAGGACCTGGCCTGCCTGGGCTTTTCGGCCGATCTGGTGATGCAGTCCTTCTGCCACACCGCGGCCTACCCGAAGCCGGTGGACGTGAAGACCCACCGCGAACTGCCGGCCTTCATCAGCAGCCGCGGCGGCGTGTCCCTGCGCCCGGGCGACGGCGTGATCCACAGCTGGCTCAACCGCCTGCTGCTGCCCGACACCGTGGGCACCGGCGGTGACTCGCACACCCGTTTCCCGATCGGTATCTCGTTCCCGGCCGGCTCCGGTCTGGTGGCCTTCGGCGCCGCCACCGGCGTGATGCCGCTGGACATGCCCGAGTCGGTGCTGGTGCGCTTCAAGGGCAAGATGCAGCCTGGAGTCACGCTGCGTGACCTGGTGCATGCCATTCCCCTGTACGCCATCAAGGCCGGTCTGCTGACCGTCGCCAAGGCCGGCAAGAAGAACATCTTCTCGGGCCGCATCCTGGAAATCGAAGGTCTGCCCGACCTGAAGGTGGAACAGGCCTTCGAGCTGTCCGACGCCTCGGCCGAACGCTCGGCCGCCGGCTGCACCATCAAGCTCAACAAGGAGCCGGTGCAGGAGTACCTGAAGTCCAACATCGTTCTGATGAAGAACATGATCGCCGACGGTTACCAGGACGCGAAGACCCTGGCCCGCCGCATCGAGAAGGTCGAGGCCTGGCTGGCCAAGCCGGAGCTGCTGGAAGCCGACAAGGACGCCGAATACGCCGCCGTGATCGAGATCGACCTGGCCGAGATCACCGAGCCCATCGTCTGCTGCCCGAACGACCCGGACGACGCCAAGTTCCTGTCCGAAGTCGCCGGCACCAAGATCGACGAGGCCTTCATCGGTTCGTGCATGACCAACATCGGCCACTTCCGTGCGGCAGCGACCGTTCTGGGCGGCGCGCGTGACATCCCGGTCAAGCTCTGGGTGGCTCCGCCGACCAAGATGGACGCAGCCGAGCTGACCAAGGAAGGCCACTACGCCAACTTCGGCGCTGCCGGTGCCCGCACCGAAATGCCCGGCTGCTCGCTGTGCATGGGCAACCAGGCCCAGGTGCGCGAAGGCGCGACGGTGATCTCCACCTCGACCCGCAACTTCCCGAACCGTCTGGGCAAGAACACCAACGTGTTCCTGGGCTCGGCCGAGCTGGCCGCCGTGGCGTCCAAGCTGGGCAAGCTGCCGACCAAGGAGGAGTACCTGGCCGCCACCGGGGTGGTCACCGCCAAGGCCGACCAGATCTACAAGTACATGAACTTCGACCAGATCGAAGAGTACGTGGAGACCGCGAAGACGGTGGCCTGAGCGGCATCCCTTCGATGAATGAAAGACGGCCCTTCGGGGCCGTTTTTCTTTGAAAAGCCCCTGTGCCCGGTGGGAGATTGCGCTTCGACCGGGTGCTCCTTCCAGAATGCTCGCGTTCATGTGAACGCTTTCAGGAGCTCCCATGCCGCTGTCCAACGCCGCCGCAATCCGCGTGATCCGCGCCGCGCTGTACGCTGCCGCCCCCGTGGTGGCCTTGTCGCTCTCACCTAGGTCTGCCCATGCAGGCGACTATTACTTCTACGTGGAAAACAAGACGAACTCCCGCATCGTCAAACTCGAGGTGTCCGAGGACAAGCGGGACTGGGGCTTCTTCGACATCGGCCGCGGCATCGGCAAAGGCCGGTCCTCGCGGCTGGTGTGGGACGAAAGCACCAACAGCGAGGATTGCGAGCAGTGGATTCGCGCGCGCTTTGCCGACGGCAGCGCCAGCGAGCCCGCGAAGTTCGACTTCTGCCGGGCCATGGACGATCCCATCGTGTTTGAGTGAGGCCCGGGCGACCGGCCAAAGCGCCATCCCTTCGATGAATGAAAGACGGCCTTTTGGGGCCGTCTTTTTTATGCCCGCCTGGGCCGGCTTCCCGGCCACCGCCGCTAACATCCGGCCCGGACGTGGTGGAGCGTCTTGCCACGCCTTTCAATACATCAGGAGGATCATTCAATGAACAAACAACTTCTCGGTTCCGCGCTGACCCGTCGCCAGCTGGGCCTGGGTCTTGTGGCTGGCATCGGGCTGGCGCTGGCCGGCTGCGGCGGGGGGGACGATGGCGATGACCAGCCGCTCTGGACCGCCTTCAACGACCTGCGCGCCGGAATGACACGGGACGATGTGCAGCGCTTGGTCAACCGGGCGCCGGTGTCGGGCACCTCGGCTTCGGTGCTGCGCTGGGAGACCGATACAGAACTCCTGGAGGTGACTTTCTCCGGTGACCGCATCGCCACGGCCCGCTGGACCGACCGCACCACCGGGCGCTCCTATCTGCGCACCTTCCGCTTTGCAGGCAATGGCGGTGGCGGTACCGGCACCCTCTACCAGGCCTTCCTGGCCCTGCGCCCCGGCATGACGCGGTCGGAGGTGATCCAGCGGGTGCCGGTGGCTGTCTCGCAGGGGGCCAGCAGCAGCCAGGTGCTGTGGATCGATGGTGAGGAGGCGCTGGGCGTGCGCTTCAACGGCTCATCCGACGGCTCCACCATCACCTTTGCGCAATGGGGGTTGTCGATTGCGGCGGGCAGCCGCAACGAAACGCGCACCTTCTGACCGTTGGTGTGTTTCAGGCCGGGCCGCCCGTGAGGGCGGTCCAGCCGGGCCAGCCGTCCCGCGCAATCGCGAACTTGCGGCTGGCAGCGCTCCACGAGTCGCCGGTGGCCATGGCCTCTGCGAAGGCGGCGCCATCGACCACCTGGGTGCCGCCCAGCAGGGTCACCCCGCGCTCGAACAGCGCGTCGGGCCAGAGGCCAGCCGAGGGGCCGATGACGGCGAACCGCGAAGCGTTCGGCGCGGCGGCGAGCATCGCGTCCAGCGAGTCGTTGAGCAGCATGGTCGAGGTGCCGACCACGGTGTTGCAGTCGGCGAGCGCGGTGCGGTCTAGCGTGATGCACACCCTGGGGAAACGATCCTGCTGTCGCGCCACCATCTCCGCATTCATCTCCACGACGGTCAGCAGCCCACCGGCTTCGTCGACACGACGCACCAGCGGCGGGAAGAAGCCGATCATGCCCAGATGGTCCTGCGGGCCCAGCACCACATCGCCCAGCGAGTTGCCTGCGGGCGGTGGCGTGTAGCCGACGCGGCGCCAGACCGAGTCGGTCAGCGCGTTGACCGCAGCCAGCGCGACCGCCCGTTCCACTTCATCACCTCCGGCCAGCCGTTGCGCCATGGCCATTGGGTCAGCCCCCGCCAGCGCGTTGTGGCGGTCGCTGCCGTGCCGGGCGAGCAGGTGGTCGAGCGTGTCCCCGAGCAGGATGTAGGACAGGCCGAAGGCGCCGTCGTCCAGCTCGATGGCGCAGAACTCGGCGTCGTGTTCGCCCGGTTCGCCATGGCGCTGCGGGATGTGCAGCCGCCGGACCTTGGGGCTCGGCCATCGGGTGGCGATGGCGGCGAGCTGCTGCAGCAGGGCGGTGGCGATCGGTGTCCGGTTCGGGCTCTGACTCATGCGGGCATGGTAGCCGCGAGCGCGCGCAGCGCCTGCGCCGTGGCCTCGTCGCCGGGGAAGAAGGTCTCCAGCGCCAGTTCCTGCAAGGTGATGTCGGTGGGCGAGCCGAACACGGTGGTGGTGCTGATCAGGTGCAACACGCCGGCCGGTGTGTGGACCAGGAAGGGCATCAGCACCCCCAGGTGTTCGCCGGCCAGGCGCGCCGCCGACCCGGGCGTCTGGCCCGGGTAGGCGCGCAGCTCGGCGAGCAGGTCTGCCAGCGCCTCGTCGCCGGTGGCGCGGATCTGCTGCTGCAGCCGCGCGAACAGGTGCTCGCGCCACTGGTCGAGGTTGGCGATGCGCGGCGCCAGCCCGCCCGGGTGCAGGCTCACGCGCAGCAGGTTCACCGGCGGTTGCAGCAGGGCCGGGTCGACGCCGGTCAGCAGCGGCGCGACCATGCGGTTGGACAGCACCATGTGCCAGTGGCGGTCGAAGGCGACGGCGGGCCAGGGTTCGTGGCTGTCCAGGATGTGCTGCACCGCGCGCCGCGCCGCATCCATCGACGGCTCGTCCAGCCGCTGTTCGCGGTACATGGGGGCGTAGCCGGCGGCGACCAGCCACGCATTGCGGTCGCGCAGCGGCACCGCCAGCCGTTCGCACAGGCGCAGCACCAGCTCGCGGCTGGGGCTGGCCTTGCCGGTCTCGACACAGCTCAGGTGCCTTGTCGAGAGCTCGGCGTCGAGGGCGAGGTCCTGCTGGCTGAGGTGGCGCAGCTGGCGCCAGTGGCGCAGGTGGTCGCCGACCGAGAGGCGACGGCTGGCGTGAGGAAGGGTGGCGTTCGACATGGGCGCATGGTAGGCCCGGATGCCGCGCGAACCATGACCTGAGAGGTCATGGACGCCATGCCCTGGCGCCACGAGCATCGGGCTCCCATCGTTTCATTTCAAGGAGTCCATCATGTTCACTGTCTCTGCTTCCACCCTGCGCCGTGTGCTCTGGCTCGATGCCGCGAGCGGCTTCGGCATGGGCCTGTCCCACCTGGCGCTGGCCGAACCGCTGTCGGGCTGGACCGGCATTCCGGCCGCCTGGCTGCAGGTGGCGGCGCTGGTCGTGTTCGGCGCGGCCTCATTGGCCGGGTGGCTTGCGAGCCGGGCCGAGCCCCCGGCGGGCGGCGTCAGGCTGCTGGTGGCGGGCAACTTCGCCTGGGTGGCGGCGAGCCTATGGCTGGCCTTCGGCGCGGGGCTGTCGCTGACCACGCTGGGTCTGGGCTGGGTGCTGGCACAGGCGCTGCTGGTGCTGCTCATGGCCGAGCTGGAGTGGGCCGGTGCCCGCCGGACGCAGGGTCTGGCGATGGCCTGAGCCTTCGGCCCGCCGGGCGGGATCCGGGAGGCGACAGCCGCAGCGGGAAGCCGGTGGCGGGCGGGCACAATGCCGCGTCTGTCACCACTGTCCTGCCGTCACATGTCTTTCAACGACAACCACATCGAGCCTTCCTCCGTCGCCACCGTCCGCCGCCTGCCCATCGAATTCACCGGCTCCGGCAGCGAGTACTTCCGCATCTGGATCGTCAACCTGCTGCTGCTCCTGGTCACCCTGGGGCTGTACTGGCCCTGGGCCAAGGTGCGGCGGCAGCGCTACTTCTGGGGCAACACCCTGGTCGATGGCGATCCGCTGGGCTTTCACGGTGACCCGAAGCAGATGTTCAAGGGGTGGGCGCTGGTCGGGGTGCTGTTCGTGCTCTACAACTGGGCCAGCAGCTTCTCGGCCGTGGCAGGGCTGGTGGCTTTTGTGGCGCTGGCCGCGCTGTGGCCCGCGCTGTGGCGCTCGTCGATGGCCTTCCGCATGGCCAACACCAGCTGGCGGGGGCTGAGGTTCCGCTTCGTGGGCTCGCTGCGCGATGCCTACCTGGCGCACCTGCCACCGTTTCTGGTGGTCCTGCCGATGGTGCTGCTGTCTTTTTCGATTCCTGAGGACCCGGAGCAGGCCCCACCCGAGTGGGTCATGGCGTCCTTCGGCGGGGCGTTTGTGCTGCTGGTGCTGACGCTGCCCTGGCTGCTGTGGCGCATGAAGGCTTACCAGCACCGGCACTACGCGCTCGGCCCCTTGCAGACCGATTTCCGCGCCAGCGTGGGTTCGTTCTACCTGCTGGCGATCAAGCCCTTCCTGCTGTTCGCCGGGGTCATGGGGCTGATCGCGCTGTACATCGTCACCAGCTTCGGCAGCGCTGGCGCGCTGGGTGGCCTGCTGGTCGAGATGATGTGGGTAGTTCCGGTGCTGGTCGTCGGTTTCTGGGTGCTCATGTTCCTCTGCATCGGTCCCTGGATCACCACCCGCCTGCAGAACCTGGTCTGGACCAAGACCGGCAATGGGCAGATGCGCTTCATCAGCCAGCTGCGCTTTCGCGACATGCTCTGGATGAGCATCAAGAACGGGCTGCTGATCGGCATCACGCTGGGGCTGTACTGGCCGTTTGCCAAGGTGGCGATGGCGCGCCTGCGGCTGGAGGCGGTGCACGTGCGCACGATCACCGACATGCAGGCCCTGCTGGCGGCCGAGCATGAGCGGCCCCAGGAGGCGGCGGGTGACGCGGCCGGCGATTTCTTCGGGCTGGACGTGGGTCTTTGAGGCGCGCAGACCATGGACGATGCAGCTTCGGTCGATTCACAGGCCCTCACGGTTCGCTATTTCGACGGCCGCAGCAGCCGCCCGCGCGAGGTGGAGGCCAGGCTGGTGCAGGCAACGCTGCGCCTGAGCGGGCCGGACGTGGACCGCACGATCGAGGCCCGGCGGGTGCAGTGGCCCGAGCGCACCCGGCGCGGGCCGCGCATTGCCCAGCTGCCGGACGGTGGCAGCCTGCAGTCCGACGACGGGGCGGCCTGGGACGAATGGGTTCGCTCGGCCGGCCACGGCGAATCGGTGGTGGTGCGGCTGCAGCAGAGCTGGCGCGGCGTGCTGGTCAGCCTCCTGCTGCTGGTGGTGGTGAGCGCAGCCGGCTATGTCTGGGGCCTGCCCTGGGCGGCGCGCGCGGTGGCCGACCGGTTCCCGGACGGTGTCGAGCAGCAGATCGGCGAGACGGTGCTGGCCCAGGTCGACGAGTTCGTGAAGCCCAGCCAGCTCAGCGCCCAGGAGCAGCAGGCCATCGAGCAGGCCTGGCAGCGGGTGCTGCGCGCGCACTCCGCGGCGCAGGCGGCGCGCGGCGTGGCGGTGCGGCCCTCGCGCCTGCTGATCCGCGCCAGCGAGGACATCGGCCCCAACGCGCTGGCGCTGCCGGGCGGCACCATGCTGCTGACCGACGACATGGCGCGGCTGCTGCAGCACGACACCGAGGTGATCGCGGGTGTGCTGGCGCACGAGCTGGGCCATGTGCAGCACCGGCACGGCGTGCGCATGCTGGTGCAGGTGGGTGTGCTCGGCTTCGTCACCTCGACGCTCTGGGGCGACTACAGTGGCGTGCTGGCCACGGTGCCGCTCTGGCTGGGCCAGGCCCACTATTCGCGCGAGGCCGAGCGCGAGGCCGATGCCTACAGCGTGACCGTGCTGCGCGACGCGGGCCTGTCGCCAGCGGTGATGACCCGGCTGTTCGAGCGCTTCGCGTTGTTCAAGCGCTGCGGCGACGACATCCTCAAGCCCGTGCCGGCCGGCAGTGCGCCGGTGTGCCTGCCCCAGCCAGCTTCTGGCGAAGACGATGAGGAGAAGGGCGGTTTCTGGGGTCTGGGCTTTGCCTCACACCCAGCCGACGAAGACCGCATCGCCTTCTTCCGCGACGCGGCACGCTGAAACCCGCTCAGGCGATCAGTCGCGCGATCAGCGCGCCCTCGCTGGGCGCGGCCAGCGGCACCCATACCTTGACCGGGCTGCCCTGGGCGACCTCGATGGCCTCGCCGTCCTGATTGCGCATGGCGTCCAGCTGCACCACGCGGTTGCCGCTTGGGTGGATGACTTCGAGCCGGTCGCCCACGGCGAAGCGGTTCTTGGTCTCCACCTGTGCCCAGCCGTCTTCGCGCACCTGCAGCACCTCGCCCACGAACTGGCTGCGGTGGCTCTCGCTGTGGCCGGTGATGTAGTTCTGGTAGTCCTGCGCCGGCCGGCGCTCCATCAGGCCGCCGGTGTAGCCGCGGTTGGACAGGCCTTCGAGTTCGAGCAGCAGCTCGGGGTTGAAAGGCTTGCCGGCCACCGCGTCGTCGATGGCGCGGCGGTAGACCTGCGCGGTGCGCGCCACGTAGTAGTGGCTCTTGGTGCGGCCCTCGATCTTGAGCGAGTCGATGCCCATGGCGGCCAGCTTGCCCACGTGCTCGACGGCGCGCAGGTCCTTGCTGTTCATGATGTAAGTGCCGTGCTCGTCTTCCATGATGGGCATCAGCTCGCCGGGGCGGCCGGCTTCCTCGATCAGCCAGACCTTGTTGGCCTCGGGGTGGCGCTGGCCCGAGCCGGTGGTGGAGAAGGCGCTGGCAGCTTCCTCGTCTTCCTGCGCGAAGTTGAAGCCGTCGAGTTTGGCGACCGGGGCGGCGTCGCCGGTGTCGGTGTCGGTGGTGGCGGCCTGGGTCTTGTATTCCCAGCGGCAGGCGTTGGTGCAGGTGCCCTGGTTGGGGTCGCGGCGGTTGAAGTAGCCCGACAGCAGGCAGCGGCCCGAGTAGGCGATGCACAGCGCGCCGTGCACGAAGACTTCCAGCTCGATGTCCGGGCAGTCGTTGCGGATCGCGGCCACCTCGTCCAGGCTCAGCTCGCGGCTGAGGATGATGCGGGTCACGCCCTGCTTCTGCCAGAACTTCACCGCGGCGCTGTTGGTGGTGTTGGCCTGCACCGAGAGGTGGATCGGCACCTCGGGCCAGAGGCCTTTTTCCATCTGCTCGCGCACCAGCATGATCAGGCCGGCGTCGGCCATGATGAGGGCGTCGGGCTTGAGTTCGACCACCGGCTGCAGGTCGCGCAGGTAGGTGCGCAGCTTGTCGTTGTGCGCGATCAGGTTGCTGGTGACGAAGAACTTCTTGCCGCGCTGGTGTGCCTCGCCGATGCCTTCGGCGATCTGTTCGAGACGGAATTCGTTGTTGCGCGCGCGCAGGGAGTAGCGCGGCTGGCCGGCGTAGACGGCGTCGGCGCCGAAGTTGTAGGCGGCGCGCATGCGGTGCAGCGAGCCGGCGGGCAGGAGCAGTTCAGGGGCTTTCATCAGGGGGTGGATTGTCCCGCATCGCCTGGTTGTGTGCTTGCCGGATACCCGCGCGCGCCGCACAGGCATTCGCCCTGACCACAATGGTTCACGTGTTTCAAGGAGACGCCCTCGTGCCCAATACCCCATTCCAGCATCCGTTTTCCAGCACCGTCAAGACCTTCCGCACCGCGTCCGGCAAGTCGGGGCGCTTCTATTCGCTGCCCGCCCTGGCGCAGCAGTTTCCCAATGTGAGCCGGCTGCCGGTGTCGCTGCGCATCGTGCTGGAGAGCGTGCTGCGCCACTGCGACGGCGAAAAGGTGCTGCCCGAGCAGGTGGCCCAGCTGGCCAACTGGCAGCCCAACGCACCCCGCACCGACGAGATCCCGTTCATGGTGGCGCGCGTGGTGCTGCAGGACTTCACCGGCGTGCCCCTGCTGGCCGACCTGGCGGCCATGCGCAGCACTGCCGAGCGGCTGGGCCACGACCCGAAACGCATCGAGCCCCTGGTGCCGGTGGACCTGGTGGTGGACCACTCGGTGATGGTCGACCACTACGGTTCGAAGAACGCGCTGGACCTCAACATGAAGCTGGAGTTCCAGCGCAACAAGGAGCGCTATCAGTTCCTCAAGTGGGGCATGCAGGCTTTCGAGACCTTTGGCGTGGTGCCGCCGGGCTTCGGCATCGTGCACCAGGTCAACCTCGAATACCTGGCCCGCGGCGTGCACCTCAAGGGCGGTCTGTACTACCCCGACACCCTGGTTGGCACCGACAGCCACACCACCATGATCAACGGCATTGGTGTGGTGGGCTGGGGTGTCGGAGGCATCGAGGCCGAAGCCGCCATGCTGGGCCAGCCGGTCGCCTTCCTCACGCCCGACGTGGTCGGCTTCGAGCTGACCGGCCGTCTGCGCGAGGGCTGCACCGCCACCGATCTGGTGCTCACCGTCACCGAGATCCTGCGCAAGCACAAGGTGGTCGGCAAGTTCGTCGAGTTCTTCGGCGAGGGCACGGCCTCGCTCTCGCTGCCCGACCGCGCGACCATCGCCAACATGGCGCCCGAGTACGGCGCGACCATGGGCTTCTTCCCGGTCGACGGCAGGACCATCGAGTATTTCCGCGGCACTGGACGCAGCAGCGCCGAGATCGAGGCCTTCGAGGCCTACTTCCGCGCCCAGGGCCTGTTCGGTGTGCCCGGCGCCGAAGGGGCGTCGCAGGCGGCGGGCGACATCCAGTACTCGCAGGTGGTCCGGCTGGACCTGGGCAACGTGGCGCCCAGCCTGGCCGGCCCCAAGCGCCCGCAGGACCGCATCGAGATCGGTGAGGTGGCGGCGCAGTTCGACACCCTGTTCTCGCTGCCGCAGTCCGAAAACGGTTTCAACCAGCCGGCGCAGCGCCTGGCCGGCGCGTTCAGGACCTCGCGCGGCACCGAGCTGCGCGACGGCGATGTGCTGATCGCGGCCATCACCAGCTGCACCAACACCAGCAACCCCGGGGTGATGCTGGCGGCCGGTCTGCTGGCCAAGAAGGCGGTCGAGGCCGGGCTGAAGGTCAAGCCACACATCAAGACCTCGCTGGCGCCAGGGTCGCGCATCGTCACCGAGTACCTCACGCGCACCGGCCTGCTGCCCTACCTGGAGCAGCTGGGGTTCGCGCTGGCCGGCTACGGCTGCACCACCTGCATCGGCAACGCGGGGGACCTGCGGCCGGACATCAACGACACGATCACCCGCAACGGTCTGGTCGGTGCGGCGGTGCTCTCGGGCAACCGCAACTTCGAGGCGCGCATCCACCCCAACCTCAAGGCCAACTTCCTGGCCAGTCCGCCGCTGGTGGTGGCCTACGCCATCGCGGGCACGGTTCGGCGCGACCTGATGTCCGAGCCGGTGGGTATGGGCGATGGCGGTCGGCCGGTCTTTCTGGGGGACATCTGGCCGTCCAGCGACGAGATCCACGCGCTGATGAAGGCCGCGATGCACGGCAAGGCCTACCGCGAGAACTACGAGCGCATCCAGAGCGAGCCGGGTCCGCTGTGGGAACGCATCAAGGGCGGCACCGGCATGGCCTACGGCTGGCCGGACAGCAGCTACATCGCGGAGCCGCCGTTCTTCGAGGGCTTCTCGCTGCAGGCGCCGGCGCAGGCCGACCCGGGTGTGCGCGGGGCGCGCATCATGGCCCTGTTCGGCGACTCGATCACCACCGACCACATTTCGCCCGCCGGCTCGATTGCCGAGGCCTCGCCCGCGGGGCAGTGGCTGATCTCGCGCGGCGTGCTCAAGGCCGACTTCAACAGCTACGGCGCCCGCCGTGGCCACCACGAGGTGATGATGCGCGGCACTTTCGCCAACGTGCGCATCCGCAACCTGATGCTGCAGCCCGGGCCGGACGGCGCGCGCGAAGAGGGTGGCTGGACGCTCTACCAGCATGAGGGCGTGGGCCAGGGCCAGAAGATGAGCATCTACGACGCCGCCATGCGCTACCGTGCGGCCGGCGTGCCGACGGTGGTCTTCGCGGGCGAGGAGTACGGCACCGGCTCCAGCCGCGACTGGGCCGCCAAGGGCACGCAGCTGCTGGGCATCCGCGCCGTGGTGGCGCGCAGTTTTGAGCGCATCCACCGCAGCAACCTGGTGGGCATGGGCGTGCTGCCGCTGCAGTTTGCACCGGGCGATTCGTGGGAGTCGCTGGGTCTGCGCGGTGACGAACAGGTCGACGTGCTGCCTCAGCCCGACCTGCAGCCGCTGAGCGAGGCCACCCTGGTGGTGACCCGCGCCGACGGTACGCGCCTGACCCGCCCGCTGGTGCTGCGCATCGACACGCCGGTGGAAGTGAACCAATTCCGTGCCGGCGGAATCCTTCCCTATGTGCTGAGGCAGTTGCTGGGCGCTTGAGCCCGGCGCCGCAAACCGGCATCATCTGTTCAACGCGCCCGCACCGGGCGCACGAGGAGTCCGCGATGCGCCAGACCCCGCTCTACAGCCGATCAGCCCGCCACGGCCCAGCGCACGAGGCGGCGCGGGTGGAGAGCGACGGGGGCCCGGACGAAGCGCCACCGGCATTGGCACCCGCAGTTCCCAGGCCGCATTGGCGCCAACGGCTGGCCGGCGCTGGCCGTGACCACCGGGTCATCTGGAGCGCCTGGCTGCTGGTGCTGGCCCTGCTGGGTGGTCTCTGGTGGCAACAGTCCGCGCACACGCCCAGGGCGCTGACGCAGAAGGACATCGACGCCGCCGTCCTGCGCACCCTCACCACCCAGAACCTGCCCTCGCGCGCAGCGCGCGCGGCCGAGAAGATCCGCCCCGCCGTGGTGCGCGTCGTGGCCTACGACAAGGACAAGAAGGGCGAAGAGGTGGAGCAGGGCGTGGGCACCGGCGTGGTGATCCAGGACAAGGGCATCATCCTGACCAACCTGCACGTGGTGCAGTCCGCGCAGGGCATCAAGCTGACCTTTGCCGACGGCAGCGAGTCCCGGGCCAGCGTCGCAGGCGTTCAGGCCCAGCACGACCTGGCCGTGCTGCAGGCCCACACCATTCCCGACGACCTGCACGCCGCCACGCTGCGCAGCACGGCCGACCTGGTGCCGGGCGACGAGGTGGTGGCGGTGGGCTTTCCCTTTGGCATCGGTCCCTCGACCTCGGCCGGCGTGATCTCCGGCCTCGGCCGCTCCTTCAAGTCGCCCGAGGGCACGCAGGAGATCGGCAACCTGATCCAGTTCGACGCCGCGGCCAACCCCGGCAACTCGGGCGGACCGCTGGTCACCATGGACGGCGAGGTGGTCGGCGTGGTCACCGGCATCCTCAACCCGACCCGCGCCAGGACCTTCCTGGGCATCGGATTTGCTGTGCCGATCGAGAGCGCCGCATCGGCCGCCGGACTTCCCCCCTTCTGAACACAAGGAGCCCTTCATGAGCGAGAACACCAGCCCCGACACCGCCCAGCTCATGGAGCAGATCCTCTACGAGGTCAAGCGGGTGGTGGTGGGGCAGGACCGGTTCCTGGAACGTGTCATGGTCGCGCTGCTGGCGCAGGGCCACCTGCTGGTCGAGGGCGTGCCGGGGCTGGCCAAGACGCTGACTGTCAAGACACTGGCGAACGTGGTGCAGGGCCGCTTCAAGCGGATCCAGTTCACGCCCGATCTGGTGCCCGCCGACCTGGTGGGCACGCGCATCTACAACCAGAAGACGGGCGACTTCTCCACCGCGCTGGGCCCGGTGTTCGCGAACCTGCTGCTGGCCGACGAGATCAACCGCGCGCCGGCCAAGGTGCAGAGCGCGCTGCTGGAGGTGATGCAGGAACGGCAGGTGACGATCGCCGGCGAGACGCACAAAGTGCCCGAGCCCTTCCTGGTCATGGCCACACAGAACCCGATCGAGACCGAAGGCACCTACCCGCTGCCCGAGGCGCAGGTGGACCGGTTCATGATGAAGGTGCTGGTGGACTATCCAACCGACGATGAGGAATACGTCATCGTCGAACGCGTCACCGGCCCGGCGGTGCAGGTCAATGCTGTGGCCACCACCGACCAGCTGGCGGCGCTGCAGGCCCAGTGCCGCGAGGTGTATGTGGACCCCTCGCTGGTGCAGTACGCGGTGAAGCTGGTGTCGGCCACGCGCACGCCCGACAAGCATGGCCTCAAGGACGTGGGCCGCCTGATCACCTACGGCGCCAGCCCGCGTGCCACCATCGGTCTGGTCGAAGGAGCAAGGGCGCTGGCCCTGCTGCGTGGCCGCAGCTACGCGCTGCCCGAAGACATGGTGGCCCTGGTGCCCGACGTGCTGCGACACCGCGTGGTGCTGTCCTATGAGGGCCTGTCCGAGGGACTGACCAGCGATGCGCTGATCGAACGCATCATGAAGGCGGTGCCGGCGCCGGCCAAGCCGCTGGAGCACGAGAAGAAGGCCGCCTGATCGGAGCGCCGCCATGCTGCTGAGCCTGTTCAAGCGAAAGGCGCCGCCACCACCAGCCGACCTGCCGGTGGGCGACGGAGGGCGCACAGAGGCCTTGCTGCGGCGTCTCGAATGGACCGTGCTCAAGCGGCTCGACGGCCTGCTGCAGGGCGACCACCGCACCCTGATGCGAGGCACCGGGCTGGACCTGGCGGACCTGCGCGAGTACCAGCACCACGACGACGTGCGCCACATCGACTGGAACGTCACCGCGCGCCTGCAGACACCGCACGTGCGTGTGTTCACCGAAGACCGTGAGATGGCGGCCTGGTTCCTGCTGGACCTCAGCCCCTCGGTGGACTTCGGTTCCGGCGAGCAGCGCAAGCGCGAGCTGCTGCAGGGGTTTGTGGGCGTGCTGGCGCGGCTGATCAGCCGCCACGGCAACCGCGTGGGCGCCATGCTGTATGGCGCGCGCGGCGGTGCGGCGGTCGACACCGTTCTGCCGGCGCGTGGGGGGCGGTTGCAGGTTCTGCGACTGCTTCAGCTGATCGGTGCCGACGCTGCTGCGCCTCCCTCGCGTGGCGCGAAGGAGGCCGGCGCCACCCGCCTGGCCGACCTGCTCCACGCCGCGACGCTCAGCGTGCGCCAGCGCTCCACGGTGTTCGTGGTGTCCGACTTCATCAGCGAGCCCGGCTGGGAGAAGCCGTTGGGCGAACTGGCACGGCGCCACGACGTGGTAGCGGTGCGCTTGCTGGACCCGCTGGAGCTGGAACTGCCCGACCTGGGCCTGATCCCCATCCGCGACGCCGAGACGGGCGAGCAGCTGATGGTGGACACCGCCGACAAAGGCTTTCGCCAACGCTTCGCCCGCATCGCCGCCCAGCGCGAGGCCACGCTGCGCGAGAGCCTGGGCCGTGCCGGTGTCGACACGCTGGAGCTGTCCACCAGCGACGACCTGGCCAACGCCATCCTGCGTTTCGTGGACCTGCGCAAGCGCCGAAGCAGCCTGCGGCAGGGACGACCCGCCCACCTCGCGCCCACGCTTTCCGGAGCCGCCGCATGAAGGACTTTCCCGTCAACTTCCTCTGGCCGCAGTTTCTCTGGCTGCTGGCCGTGCTGCCCCTGCTGGTGCTGCTGTACTGGTGGATCCTGCGCCGCCGCAAGAAGGTGGCGCTGCGCTATGCCAGCCTGTCCATCGTGCGCGAGGCCATGGGCCGCACATCCGGCTGGCGGCGCCATGTGCCGCCCTTCCTGCTGCTGCTGGCGTTTGCCGCCATGCTGCTGGCCGCGGCGCGGCCGGTGGCCACCATCACGCTGCCCTCGACCCAACAGACCATCATCCTGGCCATGGACGTCTCGGGCAGCATGCGCGCCACCGACGTGCAGCCCAACCGCCTGGTGGCCTCGCAGAACGCGGCCAAGGCCTTCCTCAAGGAACTGCCGCGGCATGTGAAGGTGGGCATCGTGGCGTTTGCGGGCTCGGCCCAGGTGGTGCAGCCGGTCACGCTCAGCCGCGAAGACCTGAACGCCGCCATCGACAAGTTCCAGATGCAGCGCGCCACCGCCATCGGCAGCGCCATCGTGGTCGCGCTCTCCGAGCTGTTCCCCGGGCAGGTCGACCTGGCCAGCGTGACCTACGGCCGTGCCAGCAACGACCCGTTCGCTCCGCAGGGCCGGGCCATCGACCAGCCGCAGACCGCGAAGAAGCCCTTCGAGCCGGTGCCGCCGGGCTCCTACGGTTCGGCCGCGATCATCCTGCTGACCGATGGCCAGCGCACCACCGGGGTCGACACGGCCGAAGCGGCCAAGATGGCGGCCGACCGGGGCGTGCGGGTCTACACCGTGGGCGTGGGCACGGTGGACGGTGAGGTGATCGGCTTCGAGGGCTGGTCGATGCGGGTGCGGCTGGACGAGGACACGCTCAAGGCCGTGGCGCGCGACACCAAGGGCGAGTACTTCTACGCCGGCACGGCCGAGAACCTCAAGCAGGTGTACGAGTCGCTGAGCACGCGTCTGACGGTGGAGAAGAAGGAGACCGAGGTCTCGGCTTTGCTGGCGCTGGCGGCGGCGGTGCTGGTTCTGCTGTCTGCCGGCTTGTCGCTGTTCTGGTTCAACAGGGTGCTGTGACCATCCCCTGACATTCGTCAACGCCGCGGTACGGCGGGCCGGCACAATCGCCGCCATGAATCAAAAGGTCGTCGTCGCCGGTGGCGGCATCGGTGGGCTGGCGTGTGCGCTGGCCCTGTCGCGCGCGGGCGTGGAGGTGGATCTGCTGGAGCAGGCCACCGCGTTTGGCGAGGTCGGGGCGGGCCTGCAGCTCGGGCCCAATGCGGTGCGGGTGCTGGAGCAGTGGGGGCTGTCCGGGGCGCTGCACGCCTGTGCGGCCTTTCCCGAGTCGCTGCGCGTGCGCGACGCGCACAGCGCGGTCTCGCTGGGCAAGCTCCGTCTGGGGCCCTTCAGCCGGGCCCACTATGGCGCGGCGTACGCCACCATCCACCGCGCCGACCTGCATGGCTTGCTGCTCGAAGCGGTGCAGCGCGAGGCCGGCGTCCGGCTGCACCTGGACACCCGCCTGGCCGGTTACGAGGAGACGGCCGACGGCCTGCGCGTGACCTGCGAGAAAGACACCGTCTACGAGGCCGATGCCCTGGTCGGGGCCGACGGGCTCTGGAGCCGGGTGCGCATCGGCATGCTGGGCAACCGCCCGGCGCGGGTGAGCGGTCACCTGGCCTACCGCGGCATGGTGGCGGCCAGCGATCTGCCCGGCGTGATGCGCGAACCGCTGGTCACCGCCTGGCTCGGGCCCCGCCTGCACGTGGTGCACTACCCGGTGCGGCGCGGCGAGTGGTTCAACGTGGTGGCGGTGGTCGAGGGTCTGCTCGGCCGCGGCCACGGCGGTCCGCCCGGCAGCGATCCGCAGAGCTGGAGTCACGAGGCGCGGCAGGCCGACCTGCTGCGCGCGCTGGGGCCGGTGTGCCCGGACCTCAAGGCCATGCTGGACCGGGTGGGCGAATGGAAGCTCTGGGCGCTGAACGACCGCTCGCCGGTGGCCAGCGCCGACGAGCACGCCCGCGGTCGGGTGGCGTTGCTGGGCGACGCGGCGCACCCGCTGCGGCCCTACCTGGCGCAGGGAGCGGCCATGGCCATCGAGGACGCCTGGACGCTGGGTCGTCTGGCGGGGGCGGCCGGCGGCGCGATCGACTGGAGCGCGCTGTTTGCGCGCTACGCGCAGACCCGCTGGCAGCGCAACGCGCGCGTGCAGGCCCGCTCGCAGCGCAACGGCACCATCTTCCACGCCAGCGGCCCCCTTCGCCTGGCGCGCAATGCGGCGATGGCGGTGCTGGGCGAGTCGCTGATCGACAATCCCTGGCTGTACAGCGGTCCGCCAGATCCCCTGGCGGACTGACCACCTTCCAAGGAGCCGACCGATGCCCAGCCACCCACGCCGTCAAGCCGTTGCCGCCGCCATTGCAGCGGGGATGTTTTTTGCACTTGGTGCGCCGTCCACGTTCGCACAGGCAGCCTGGCCCAGCAAGCCGCTGAAGATGGTGGTGGGTTTTCCGGCCGGCTCTTCGCCGGACCTGACCGCGCGCCTGCTGGCCGAGCCGCTGTCGCAAGCGCTGGGCCAGCCGGTGATCGTCGAGAACAAGGCCGGCGCGGGCGGCAACATCGGTGCCGACGCCGTGGCCCGTGCCACCGACGACCACACCATCGGCCTGATGATCAACGGCAACCTGACCATCGCCAAGATCCTCAACCCCGCCACCACCTACGACCCGCTCAAGGACCTGCAACCGGTCTCGCTGATCGCGGTCTCGCCGCTGGTGCTGGCCGCTCCGGCGGGTGCCCCGGCGGGCAAGGCCTTCTTCGACCAGGCCAGGGCGCAGGGCGACAAGCTCAACTACGGCACCCCCGGCGTGGGCACGGTGGCCCATCTGGGCATGGAGCTGCTCAAGGCCAGGGCCGGCATCGCGCCGGTGCATGTGCCTTACCCGGGCAATCCGCAGGTGATCACGGCACTGATCGGCGGCCAGATCCAGATGGCTCTGCTGCCGCCGGGGCTGGCGATGGCCCAGGTCAAGGGTGGCAAGCTGCAGGCCGTGGGCGTCACATCCATGGGCCGCAGCAGCGTGGTGCCCGAGGTGGCGAGCCTGGCCGATGCGGGCGTGCAGGGCCTGCAGCTGGAGATCTGGAACGCGGTGGCAGCGCCAGTCGGTCTGCCCAAGGCCCATGTGCAGAAACTGGCCACGCTGCTGGCCGAGATCGTGCGCCGCCCGGACATCCGCCAGAAGATCCTGAATCAGGGCTGGCAGGTGGCGGGCACCTCGCCCGAGGGTCTGGCCCGGCGCATCGCCGCGGATACCGCGGCGATGTCTGAGGTGATCCAGAAGAACAACATCAAACCCAACTGACGCCGAGGCAGGCGGCCATGTCCGCCAGTTCCGCATCCAGTGCCTGCCGGAACTCCTGGTCTTTCGGCGCCTGTCCGTTGACATAGCCGATGTCGGCCTGCAGGCGCCCACCCACCACCGACAGGTTGCCCCATCCGATCACTTCGTCGCGCCACAGCAGCGGCAGCGCGTAGTAGCCGCGCACGCGCTTCGCGGGCGGGGTGTAGGCCTCGAAGCGGTAGGCCCAGCCCCAGAGACGCTCCAAGCGGCCGCGGTCCCAGACCACGGGGTCGAAGGGCGCGAGCAGGCGCACGCGCTCTTCCACTTTCCAGCGGCGCGCGGCCGGGTCTTCGCCCTCGGGCCAGAACCAGCGCACACCGTCCAGCTCGGCATTTGGCAGGCGCTGTGTGGCGCGTTGCAGCGCCGCGCGCAACTGGCCCTTCCACTGCGGCACCGCGTGCTGCAGCATGGCCACCAGCTGGCGAAGGCCAGGCTGGGGCAGCGGCGCGTACTTGTTCACCAGCACGTCCACCAGCCGGTCCAGCGTGGCCGGCACATCGTCGGGCGCGATCTGCGGCTGGTGGGCGGCGTAGAGGCGGATGCCGTTGTCGCGCCGCGCCACGCGCAGCAGGCCGCGATAGTGCATGGCGTCGAGCAACTGGGTGCTGGCCTTGGACCGGCCGCCGAAGCCGTTGGTGGTGTGGCCGTGGGCGAAGTGGTCGTCCACCTCGCGCGGGTGCGCCTCGCCACGCGCCTGCACGAAGTGCCAGACCGCTTCGGCCTGCGCCCAGCGTTCGGCGGGCCACTCGCGCAGTGCGCTGCGAGGGTGCATCAGTGCGTGCAGCTCGGGTGTGACGAAGCCGTAGTTGACGAAGAAGTCCTCTTCGACCCTGAGCTTCGGGTAACGCCGCTCCAGGTCACCGACCCGGTAGCCCCTGACGCGGTGCCGCAAAGTCAGGTCCTGCGCACGGGCGGGCGAACGGATCGGGTCGGCCTGCACGAAGCCCAGGCGTTCGATGGCCTTGGGCAGGGAGGTGGGGGCAAAGAGGCTGCGCGCCACGGCGTGGCGGCGCAGGTGGGCTAGGGTGATGGCGGCCATGCGCCATCATGCCGGAGTCAGAGTGCTGTTCTGAGTGTCCAGATCTCGGGGAACAGCACCACGTCCAGCATCTTGCGCAGGTAGCTCACGCCGCCGGTGCCACCGGTGCCGCGCTTGAAGCCGATCACGCGCTCCACCGTGGTCACGTGGCGGAAGCGCCAGAGGCGGAACGCATCCTCCAGGTCGGTGAGTTCTTCGCCCAGCTGGTACAGGTCCCAGTGCTGCTTCGGGTTGCGGTAGACCTGCAGCCAGGCCTGCTCGACCGCTTCGCTGGCCTCGTAAGGCTGGGTCCAGTCGCGTTCCAGATGAGAGGCCGGTACCGCGATGCCGCGGCGCGCCAGCAGTCGCAGGCTCTCGTCGTACAGCGAGGGCGCTTCGTAGGCCGCCTGCACCATGGCCGCGCGCTCCGGGTGGTGGGCGTGGGGTTTGAGCATGGCCGCGTTCTTGTTGCCCATCGCGAACTCGATGCAGCGGTACTGGAAGCTCTGGAAGCCGCTGGAGTGGCCGAGGTAGGGCCGGATCGCGCTGTACTCGGGCGGCGTCATGGTGGCCAGCACATCCCAGGCGTGCACCAGCTGTTCCATGATTTTCGAGACGCGCGCCATCTGTTTGAAGGCCGGGTTCAGCTCGTCGGCGGCGATGTTGCGGATCGCGGCGGTCAGCTCGTGCAGCATCAGCTTCATCCAGAGTTCGCTGGTCTGGTGCTGCACGATGAACAGCAGCTCGTCGTGCGCGGGCGAGAGCGGCTTCTGCGCGGTCAGGATCGCATCGAGCTGCAGGTAGTCGCCGTAGCTCATGTCCTGGCTGAAGTCGAGCTGCGCCTTCTCGTCGCGCACGATGGCTTCGGTGGCCGAGGCGGGTGTGCTGTCGCCGGTGTCGTGGTAGGGGCAGGTCATGGTCGCTCCTTCAGGTCACCGCATGTTTCCGGTTGAACTCGGGGCGTTGCCACTCTCCCGATTCGAGCACCTGCTTCAGGTGCTCGACCGCGTTCCACACGTCGACAAAGCCGATGTACAGCGGCGTGAAGCCAAAGCGCAGGATGTCCTTGTGCCGCCCACCGTCGCCGGCGCGGAAGTCGCCGATCACGCCGCGCGCGATCAGGGCCTGCACGATGGCGTAGGCCCCTTCGTCGCGGGTGAGGCAGACCTGCGAACCGCGTTGTGCATGTTCACGCGGCGTCGCCAGGCCCAGGCCGTGGCCGGCGCAGCGCTCTTCCACCAACTGGATGAACAGGTCGGTCAGCGCCAGCGACTTGGCGCGCAGCGCGGCCATGCCGCCCAAGGGCTCGGCGCCCAGCACGGTGTCCACGCCGCACTCCAGCGCGGCGAGGCTGATCATGGGCTGCGTGCCGCACTGGTAGCGCGTGATGCCCGGCGCAGGCTGGTAGTCGGGCGTGAAGGCGAAGGGCGCGGCGTGGCCCCACCAGCCGGCCAGCGGTTGCCAGAAGCGGTCCGCGTGCAGCGGGTTCACCCACACGAAGGCCGGCGAGCCGGGGCCGCCGTTGAGGTATTTGTAGCCGCAGCCCACCGAGAAGTCCGCCTTCGCCTTCTTCAGGTCCACCGGAACCGCGCCCGCGCTGTGCGCCAGGTCCCACACGGTCAGAATGCCTTCGGCGTGTGCCGCCGCGGTCACGGCGGCCATGTCGTGCATGGCGCCGGTGCGGTAGTTCACGTGCGTGAGCATGAGGATGGCGACGTCAGCAGTGAGCGAAGCCGCGATCTCCTCGGGCTCCACCAGCACCAGTTCCATGCCGCGTTCCTTGCACAGGGCCTCGGCAATGTAGAGGTCGGTCGGGAAGTTGCTCCGCTCGCTCACGATGCGCTTGCGCTGCGGCGCATCGGCTGCGGCGATGTTCATGGCCGCGCTCAGCACCTTGAACAGGTTGACCGAGGTGCTGTCGGTGGCCACCACCTCGCCGGGGCCGGCGCCGATCAGGCGCGCGATCTTGTCGCCCACTTTGCCGGGCATCTGGAACCAGCCGTGCTTGTTCCAGCTTTGGATGAGGTCGGTGCCCCATTCCTGCGTCACCACCTGGGCCACGCGGCCGGGCGCGGCACGTGGCATCACGCCCAGCGAGTTGCCGTCGAGGTAGATGGTGTCGACCGGCAGGTTGAACTCGTCGCGCAGGTCGCGCAACGGATCCTGGATGTCCATCTGCAGGCAGTCTTCTTTGGTGGTCATCGGTGTGTCTCCTTCGGATTCACAGTTCACGCAACACCGCGCGCACCGGGCTGGCGTCGGCGGTGGTCAGTTTCAGGGGCAGGGCGATCAGTTCGTAGTCGCCCTCGGGTACGTCGTCCAGCAGCAGGTTCTCCAGCACGCGCAGGCCGCGCCGGCGGATGGTCTGGTGGCTGTCCAGGGTCTTGCTTTCGGCGGGGTCGATGCTGGCGCTGTCAATGCCGATCAGTACCACGCCGCGGTCGGCCAGCAGGGCCACGGTCTCGGGTGCGAAGGCGGGCAGGGCGGTGTCGAAGCGGTCCTGCGGCATGCGTTCATAGACGCGGACCAACACTCTCGCAGGCAGCCCGCTCATAGCGTGCGCCAGATGCTCAGGCCGCACCAGCGGCCCGCAGCCGATGGCGTGGATCACGCGGCAGGGGCCGATGAAGGCCTGCAGGTCCACCGCGCCGATGGCCGCGCCCGCAGGGTCGTAGTGCAGCGGGGCGTCGGCGTGGGCGCCCACGTGTGGACTGAGCGTGATCGCGCTCACATTGACCGGGCAGCCGGGGCCGATGCTGGCCACCCACTGTTGCGCATAGGCGGTGTCGCCCGGGAACACAGGCGAATCGGCGTGCACGGGAGGGGAAATGTCCCAGAGCTTTTTCGAGCGTGGGGGGGTGTTTTTCATGGTTCGGGGAAGGTAGCACCGGCGAAAAAACCGTGGTGTCGGTTATTCCCAACGATCAGGAAATAATTCAGGCCTAAAGCAAATGAGGTGAGGGAGACGAAGAAATTGTTCAGACCTTGATGAAAAGCAAATGAGAAACACTCTTGTTTGAATACATTGAAACCTTCCTTGCTTCAGGAGTCGGGTTTCACCATGTCCACCGCATCGTCCCCCACCTGTGCCGGCGCCTGTCCAGACGCCCGCGACACCGAGCCCCACACGCTCGACGCCTGGCCCCTGCGCACGTCCGCGGTGTTGCAGGGCTTTGCGCCGGTGCCCGACCCCGACATCCGCCGCACCCTGCACCGCCTGGCAGAAATCGGGTTCCTGCCCGGCGAGACGGTCGAGATCGTGGCGCGCGCCGGTGGCCGCGGCGGTCCGATCGCCGTGCGCGTGGGTGGCTCCACCTTCGCGCTGCGGGCCCACGAGGCGGCGCTGCTGCGTGTGCGGGAGGTGGCATGAACGACGCCGTGGCACTGCCCCGCCTGGCGCTGCTGGGCAACCCGAACTGCGGCAAGACCGCGCTGTTCAACCTGCTCACCGGTGCGCGCCAGAAGGTCGCCAACTACGCGGGCGTGACGGTCGAGCGCAAGCAGGGCTGGCTCGAAACCCCGCAGGGCCGGCGCGCCCAGGTGCTGGACCTGCCAGGCACCTACAGCCTGGAGCCCCTGAGCCAGGACGAGTCGGTGACGCGCGACGTGGTCACCGGCCGGCTGCCCGGCGAAGCGCGGCCCGACCTGCTGGTCTGCGTGGTCGACGCCACCCACCTGCGGCTGAACCTGCGCCTGGTGCTCGAAGCGCGGGCCCTGGGCCTGCCGATGGTGCTGGTGCTGAACATGGCCGATGTGGCGCAGGCGCGGGGGCTGCGCATCGACACTGCACGCCTGGCCGAAGAGCTGGGCCTGCCGGTGGTCACGGCCGTGGGTGTGCAGCGCGACGGCGCGCAGGCCCTGTTGCGCCAGCTTGACGAGCTGATGGCAGCCGGTCTGCCACCACCCCAAGCACCCGGCGACCTGGGCGAGGCCACCGATCCCGGGCATCTGAACCTGCGCGTGCGCACGCTGCTGGCCGCGGTGCTGGACGAGCCGCAGCGCCGCTGGACCGCCGACGACCGCATCGACCGCTGGGCGCTGCACCCGGTCTGGGGCTATGCGCTGCTGGCGGGCCTGTTGCTGCTGATGTTCCAGGCGGTGTTCGCATGGGCGGCCTGGCCCATGGACCTGATCGAGGCGGGCATGGGCTGGCTGGGCGAACAGGTCGGCGCGCACATGGCCGAGGGGCCGCTGCGCAGCCTGCTGGTGGACGGCGTGATTGCGGGCGTGGGTGGCGTGCTGGTCTTCCTGCCGCAGATCCTGGTGCTCTTCCTGTTCATCTTCCTGCTCGAAGATTCGGGTTATCTGCCGCGCGCCGCGTTCCTGATGGACCGGCTGATGGGCTCGGTGGGGCTCTCGGGCCGCTCGTTCATCCCGCTGCTGTCCAGCTTCGCCTGCGCGGTGCCCGGCATCATGGCCACGCGCACCATCAGCCACTGGCGCGACCGCTGGCTCACCATCCTGGTGGCGCCGCTGATGACCTGCTCGGCGCGGCTGCCGGTGTACGCGCTGCTCATCGGCGCCTTCGTGCCGCAGCGCAGCGTGGCCGGTGTGTTCAACCTGCAGGGCCTGGTGCTGTTCGGTCTGTATGCCCTGGGCATCGCCAGCGCGATGGCGGTCGCCTTCATCGTCTCGCGCCGTGGCGCCGGCAGCCGGTCGACGCCGCTGCTGATGGAGCTGCCGGCCTACCGCTGGCCCAGCGCGCGCAATATCGCGCGCGGCCTGTGGGAGCGCGCGATGATCTTCATCAAGCGCGTGGGCGGGATCATCCTGGCGCTGATGGTGCTGCTGTGGTTTCTCTCCAGCTATCCGGCGCCGCCCGAGGGCTTCGCGGGTGCGCCGGTCGAGGCCAGCTTCGCCGGCCGCCTGGGCCTGTTCCTGGCGCCGCTGTTCGCGCCGCTGGGCTTCGACTGGCGCATCGTGGTGGCGCTGATCCCGGCCATGGCGGCGCGCGAGGTCGTGGTCGCGGCGCTGGGCACAGTGTACGCGCTGAGCGCTACCGGCGACCAGGTGGCCGACGCCCTCGGTGGCCTGATCGGCAGCCAGTGGTCGCTGGCCACGGCGCTGTCGCTGCTGGTCTGGTTCGTCTACGCGCCGCAGTGCGTGGCCACGCTGGCGGCCATCCGGCGCGAGGCGGGCGGCTGGCGCCACTCGGCCATCGTCACGGTCTATCTGTTCGCCCTGGCCTGGGCGGCCTCCTGGCTCACCTACCGGCTGGTGCTGGCCTGGAGCGGCTCATGAATCTCCAGCTTCTGATCGTGCTGTTGTGCGTGGGGGCCGCGCTGGTGTACCTGCTGCGGCCGTGGTGGCGACGGGTGCGCACCGTGGCGCCGACGCCCAGTGTCGCAAAGGCCGAGGCCCAAACGCCCTCGGCCTGCGGGGCCTGCAAGAGTTGTAGCGGCCGCAGCGGCGGCTGTCACTGAATCGATTCAGGCCAGCGCCGGCAGCCGCGCGACCAGCACCTTGAGCGCACGGTCGGGCGACACGTCGGCAAAGGCCGGCGGGTTCGGCAGGCGTTCTTCGACCACCAGTTCGGGCGCTTCGGCCGCGAGCTGGTTGCGCAGGAACTGTTCGGGGATCTCGGGCGCATTCAGGCAGAGCAGGGCACGGCCGCCGGGCTTGAGCAGGTCGGGCAGGCGGCGCAGCAGACGCGGCCAGTCCTTGGTCGCGACGAAGCTGCCCTTCTGGTAGCTCGGCGGGTCGGCAATCACCAGGTCGTACGGACCCATGCGCGTGACCTTGCCCCAGGAACTGAACAGGTCGTGCGCGAGGAACTTCGCGCCGGCGTGGATGCCGTTGAGCTGGTGGTTCTGCTGTCCCGTGGTCAGTGCGCCCTGCGCCATGTCGAGGTTGATCACCTCCTTCGCGCCGCCCTGCAGCGCGGCCACCGAAAAGGCGCAGGTGTAGGCGAACAGGTTGAGCACCTTGGCGCCGTTCGCGTGGGCGCGCACCCAGCGCCGGCCCTCGGCCATGTCGAGGAACAGGCCGTGGTTCTGGCCGCGCTGCACCTGCACGCGGTAGCGCGCACCGTCTTCGGTCACCACATGCGGATCGGGCACGCCGCCGGTCATCAGCTCGGTGACGGGGCGGCTGACCGGGCCGTCGGGCTGGCGGCGCTGGAACACCCAGTTCAGCGGCTGGTCGGGCGCGATCTGCGCCTGCCGCGCGGCCAGTGCGGCGCCGATGGCCTGCGTTTCCTCGGCTGTCGCTTCGCCGAACTTGGTGAGCACCCACACGGGCGGATACCAGTCCAGCGCCCACTCTTCGCAACCGGGAAACAGCCCGCCGCGACCGTGGAACAGGCGCTGGGCGTCGGGGCCCGGTGTGGCGTGGGCGATGGTGTCGAGCAGGGCTTGCATGGGCTGTTTCAGAGGGGCAGGTCATCGCCCAGGGCGGGCAGGCCGTGGCGGGCGCGGGCCTTGTCGCAGGCGTAGCTGCCTTCGGTCAGTTCTCGGCAGGGGGCAGCGCGTTGCAGATAGATCGAACAGCCCACTGATTGCCCGACCACTCCGGTCAGCGCCACGCAGCGGATCGGCACCTCGCCGGTGCCGCGCATGCGGCAGGTGGCGCCGTTGACCGGCTCGGTGAGTGCCACGGGCACGGTGCCGCCGGCGTCGTCGAGCTCGTACACGGAGAACTGCACGCGGTAGGCCGCGCAGCAGGCGCCGCAGCGCTGGCACTCGGACATGGTGTTCAGTGTGAAGGCAAGGGTTCCAGACCATGCCGGCGCCGGGCCGATGTGCAGGCGTCGCTGCCTTCCTCGAACTCGCGGCACGGGCTGGGCCGCCATTCGTAGATGCCGCAGGTGGCCTTCTGGCCCACGGGGCCGTACAGCGCTGCACAGCGCGGACGGCCGTGGTCGGTGCCGCGCATGCGACTGATGCCATCGGTCACCGGCACCCACAGCCCGTCGGGCACGCTACCGCCTTCGGACTGGGTTTCGTACACCGAGAAGTCCACGCGGAAGCTGGCGCAGCAGGCGCCGCAGCTGGTGCAGGCGCTCACGGACCGTTCAGGCCAGATGGCCCAGCAGCAGGTACTCCATCAGCGCCTTCTGCACGTGCATGCGGTTCTCGGCCTCATCCCAGACCACGCTCTGCGGACCGTCGATGACTTCGGCGGTCACTTCCTCACCGCGGTGGGCGGGCAGGCAGTGCATGAAGAGGGCATCGGGCTGGGCCACGGCCATCATGGCCTCGTCCACACACCACTGCTTGAAGGCGGCGCGACGGATCTCGTTTTCGGCCTCGTAGCCCATGCTGGTCCACACATCCGTGGTCACCAGGTGAGCGCCCCGGCAGGCTTCCTTCGGGTCCTTGAAGACCTTGTAGCAGGTTGGATTCGAGACGCCGGCCAGCTTCGCGTCGACCTCGTAGCCGCTGGGCGTGCTCACGTGCACGGTGAAACCCAGCAGCTCGGCCGCCTGCAGCCAGGTGTTGGCCATGTTGTTGCCGTCGCCCACCCAGGTCACGACCTTGCCGCGGATGGCGTCCAGCGGATCGCCGCTGGCAGCCGGGCGGTACTCGGTCAGGGTGAACAGGTCGGCCAGGATCTGGCAGGGGTGGAACTCGTTGGTCAGGCCGTTGATGACCGGCACGCGCGAGTACTGCGCGAACTTCTCGATCTTGTCCTGGCCGAAGGTGCGGATCATCACGATGTCGACCATGCGGCTGATCACGCGGGCGCTGTCCTCGATGGGTTCTGCGCGGCCGAGCTGGCTGTCGCCGGTGGTCAGGTGCACCACCGAGCCACCCATCTGGTACATGCCGGCCTCGAAGCTCACGCGGGTGCGCGTGCTGGCCTTCTCGAAGATCATGGCCAGGGTGCGGTCCGGGTCGGCGAAGGGCTGGTACTTCTCGACCGCCTTGAACTTGGCCTTGATGAACGCGGCGCGGCGCAGCAGGTAGCCGTATTCCTCGGCGCTGAAATCCTTGAACTGAAGGTAGTGGCGGATGGACATGCGGTGCGCTCCGGGCGGTCAGCCCTGTTCTTTCAGGAAGGTCTCGATGATCGGTAGCAGGCGGGCGACGATCTCGTCGGCCTCGGCGCCGCTGATGATCAGCGGCGGCACCAGTCGGATCACGTTGTCGGCCGTCACCGACAGCAGCAGGCCGGCGTCGGCCGCGCGCTGGGTGATCACGCCGCAGGGCTGCTCCAGCTCGATGCCGATCATCAGGCCCTGACCGCGCACTTCCTTCACGCCCTTCTTGCCCATCAGGGCGGTGACCAGCCGGGTCTGGATGAGGGTGCCCATCTTGGCAGCGTTCTGCAGCAGGCCGTCCTCTTCCATGATGCGGATGGTCTCGATGCCCGCGCGCATGGACAGTGGGTTGCCGCCAAACGTGGTGCCGTGGTTGCCGGGGCCGAAGATGTTCGCGGCCTTGGGGCCGGCGACGACGGCGCCGATCGGCACGCCCGAACCCAGGCCCTTGGCCAGTGGCATCACATCCGGCTTGATGCCGGCCCACTGGTGGGCAAACCACTTGCCGGTGCGGCCCATGCCACACTGCACCTCGTCGATCATCATCAGCCAGTCGTTGGCGTCGCACAGCGCACGCACGCCCTGCAGGTACTCGGCACGCATGGGGTTGATGCCGCCTTCGCCCTGGATGGTCTCGAAGAACACGGCGACCACGTTCGGGTTGCCCTGGGTGGCCTTCTTCAGGGCCTCCAGGTCGTTGGCCGGCACGCGGATGAAGCCCTCGACGAGCGGGCCGAAGCCGGCCTGCACCTTGGGGTTGCCGGTGGCCGACAGGGTGGCGATGGAGCGGCCGTGGAAGGCCTTCTCGTACACCACGATCTGCGGCTTGTCGATGCCCTTGTCATGGCCGAACTTGCGCGCCAGCTTGAGCGCCGCCTCATTCGCTTCCAGTCCGGTGGAGCAGAAGAAGGCATTGGTCAGGCCCGAACGCTCCACCAGCAGCTTGGCCAGCTCTTCCTGGCCGGGCACGTGGTAGTAGTTGCAGCAGTGGATCATGTCCGCTACCTGCTGCTGCAGCGCCTTCACCAATTTGGGATGCCCGTGCCCCAGGGTGTTCACCGCGATCCCGGCCAGCGCGTCCAGGTATTCCTTGCCGTTGACGTCCCAGACTCGGCAGCCCTTGCCGTGCGTCAGCGCGATCGGCAGGCGGCCGTAGGTGTTCATCACATGGGGGGAGGACGGAACAATCGGGGCGGCTTTCATGAGGAAACTCCGGAAGCAGGGGCCATAAAAAGAAGCGGCTCAACGCAGGTTGAGCCGTTGAAAGGCGATTTTAGGGGCAGGCATCGGCATCTTCTTTGCTTGTTCTGCATCACAGAGATGCGGCACAGTACCGTCTGCCGACGCCTGCCGGGTTAACCCTGATCACAAGTCTTATATAAGATAGAATACCGCCATCCGCAACGGCATTCCATTTCATGGTCGACCGCCCCACCACCAAACAAGTGTTCATCCAGGGAATCACCCGGGGTGGGCGTACGTTCCGCCCCAGCGACTGGGCGGAACGGCTGGCGGGTGTGATGAGCCAGTTCGGACCGGGCGGCGCGTCCGGCCGCATCGGCAGCCACATTGCGTACTCGCCCTGGTGCGTCCCCACCGTGATGAACGGCACCAAGGTGGTGATCGTGCACACCGACCTGCGTGATGCCGAGCCCATGGCCTGGGACTTCGTCATGAACTTCGCCAAGGACAACGACCTGCAGGTCGTCGAAGGCTGCCTGCTGCCCGAGCCGCCTTCCAAGGGCTGAAGCCTGCGCTTCTTCGCGGGTATGCTCCCGCTCCGGATTTCTTCCCAACCGAATCAGGAGCGTGTTCCCATGGCAATGGACGTTGTTGACTATTACCTGCACGGCGACGACATGCAGTTCGTCGAGATCGAGCTCGACCCCGGCGAGGCCGCCATCGGCGAGGCGGGCAGCATGATGTACATGGAGGACGGCATCGGCATGACCACCGTCTTCGGTGACGGCTCGGCCGGGTCGGGGGCCGGCGGCCTGTTTGGCAAGCTGCTCGGGGCGGGCAAGCGCCTCATCACCGGCGAGTCGCTGTTCACCACGGTTTACACCAACCAGGGCAGTGGCAAGCGCAAGGTCGGTTTCGCGGCACCCTACACCGGCAAGATCATTCCCTTCGACCTTTCCCAGATTGGTGGCACCCTGATCTGCCAGCGCGACGCCTTCCTGTGTGCCGCCAAGGGCGTGTCGCTGGGCATCGCCTTCCAGCGCAAGCTGGGCACCGGCTTCTTCGGCGGCGAGGGCTTCATCATGCAGAAGCTCGAAGGAGACGGTCTGGCCTTCGTGCACTCGGGCGGCACGGTGCTCAAGCGCGATCTGGCACCGGGCGAGGTGCTGCGCGTGGATACCGGCTGCGTCGTGGCCTACACCACGGGCATCGATTTCGACATCCAGTTCGTGGGCGGCGTGAAAACCGCGCTGTTCGGTGGCGAAGGCCTGTTCTTCGCCACCCTGCGAGGCCCCGGTACGGTCTGGATCCAGTCGCTGCCGTTTGCGCGCCTGGCCTCGCGCATCTTCGCGGCGGCGCCGCGCACACAGGGCGGTGGCGGCTCGGGAGGTGAACAGGGCGGCCTGGCCGCAGGCATTCTGGGCGGCGGCCTGCTCGGCGGGCTCATCGGCGGGGACGACGACTGACGCGTCCAAAGCGCCCAAAGAAAAACCGCCCCGAGGGGCGGTTTTCTTTTTTGCTGGCAGCGCACCGTTTCAAACGGCGGACCGGAGAACCGGTCCGGGCTGGTGCACGGCGCCTGATCAGGCGGCGGCGGTGGCCAGGGCCTTGACCTTGGCGGACAGGCGGCTCTTGTCGCGGGCGGCCTTGTTCTTGTGGAAGATGCCCTTGTCGGCCACGCTGTCCACAACGCCTTGCATCTTGGCGAACAGTTCAGCGGCCTTGGTCTTGTCGCCGGCCAGAACGGCTTTCTCGACGTTCTTGACGGCGGTGCGGTACTTGGAACGCAGTGAGGTGTTGGCAGCGTTCAGTTTGACGTCCTGGCGGGCGCGCTTGCGGCCAGACGCCAGACGGGGGTTCTTTTTCTTCGGCTTGGTTGCCATGTGAATATCCTTTACGTGTTTGGGGATGTTGCCAGCAAAGCCCGCGATTCTACCACGCACCCCCAGGCCGGACCAGTCCGGCCCGCCGGGCGGCGACCGGGTGGTTACACTGCCGCGGTGTCGCTCTTCAAGTCCGCCTCCCTGGTTTCCCTGCTGACCCTGGCCTCGCGCATCACCGGTCTGGTGCGTGAGCTGCTGATGGCGTCCACCTTCGGCGCCAGCGCCCTGACCGACGCCTTCAACGTTGCCTTCCGCATTCCGAACCTGCTGCGCCGGTTGTTTGCCGAAGGGGCCTTCAGCCAGGCCTTCGTGCCGGTGCTCGCCGGTGTGCGTGCCAAGGACGGCGACGACGCCACCCGGGAACTGGTGAACCAGATCGCCACCGTGCTGGTCTGGGCGCTGGTGGCCACCTGTGTGGTGGGTGTGGCGATCTCGCCCGTGCTGGTGTGGGCCATGGCCAGTGGCCTCAAGCAGAGTCCCCAGGGCTTCGAATCGGCGGTGCTCATGACGCGCTGGATGTTCCCCTACATCGGCTTCATGTCACTCGTGGCGCTGTCGGCGGGTGTGCTGAACACCTGGAAGAAGTTCGCCGTGCCGGCGGCTACGCCGGTGCTGCTGAACGTGGCGATGATCGGTGCCGCCTGGCTGGGGGCGCCCTGGTTCCAGTCGATGGGCATCGAGCCGATCTACGCGATGGCGGCTGGCGTGATGCTCGGCGGGGCCCTGCAGCTGGGGGTGCAGATCCCGGCGCTGCTGCGCATCGGCATGCTGCCGCGCGTGGGACTGCGCTGGTCGTCTCTGCGCTCGGCCTGGGCGCACCCGGGCACGCGGCGTGTGACCACCCTGATGCTTCCCGCCCTGCTGGGCGTGAGCGTGGCGCAGATCTCGCTGCTGATCAATACCCAGATCGCTTCCCACCTGGCGACCGGCAGCGTGAGCTGGCTGAGTTACGCCGATCGCCTGATGGAGTTCCCGACCGCCATGCTGGGTGTGGCACTGGGCGTGGTGCTGCTGCCCCAACTGGCCGCCGCCCGCGCGTCCGACGACGGCGAGCGCTACAGCGCGCTGCTGGACTGGGGGCTGCGGCTCGTGGTGCTGCTGGCGGTGCCCTGCGCGGTGGCCTTGCTGACCTTTGCCAAGCCTCTGGTGGCGGTGCTTTACCACTACGGCGCCTTCTCCGAGCGCGACGTGGCCCAGACCACGACCGCGCTCATGGGCTACGGCGCCGGTCTGCTGGGGCTGGTGGCCATCAAGGTGCTGGCGCCGGGTTTCTACGCCCGCCAGGACATCCGCACGCCGGTGAAGATCGCCATCGTGGTGCTGCTGCTGACCCAGGCCATGAACCTGGTCTTCGTGCCCTACCTGGCCCATGCCGGTCTGGCGCTGGCCATCGGCCTGGGCGCGATGGTCAACGCGCTGTGGCTGCTGATCGGGCTGGTGCGGCGCGGCGCTTACCGGCCGGCACCCGGCTGGGCACGGTTTTCGATGCAGGTGCTGGCCGCCAGCGCGCTGCTGGCCGTGTTCCTGATGTGGAGCGCCGGGTCGGTGAACTGGGTGGCGTTCGAGGGTGGCGCGCTGCTGCGGGTCGGGCTGATGGCCGCGATCATCGTGGGGGCGGCGCTGCTGTATTTTGCAGCGCTGATGCTCTCGGGTTTAAAACTTCGGCAATTCGTCCGAAAATGAACTCATCATGTCTTCCGCCTATGAACTCCCCTCGTCGACGCCGCTGGCGTATTTCGCTTCGCTGGTGAAGGACGACGACAGCCTCCCGCTGCTGGAGGCGGCGGCTTCCATCGCCCAGGACGAGTACCCGGACCTGGATGTGCAGGAGGTGCTGGGCGAAGTCGATGTGCTGCTTTCCCGCCTGCGCCGGCGCAGCCCCTCGGATGCCGAGCCCCTGCAGCGACTGCGTGCGCTCAACCAGTTCTTCTTCCGCGATCTGGGCTTTGGTGGCAATGTCAACGACTACCACGATCCCGACAACAGCCACCTCAATGTGTTGCTCAGGACGCGCCGTGGCATCCCGATCTCGCTGGCCGTGCTGTGGCTCGAGCTGGCACAGGGGCTGGGCCTGAAGGCGCGCGGCATCAACTTTCCCGGGCACTTTCTGGTCAAGATCAACCTGCCGGAAGGGCAGGTGGTGATCGATCCGTTCACCGGTCAGTCGCTCAGCCGCGAGGAGCTGTCCGAGCGACTGGAGCCTTACAAGCGGCGCAACGGCCTGGTCGACGACTTCGACGTGCCGGTGGGCCTGTACCTGCAGGCGGCGCCCTCGCGCGACATCATCGCCCGCATGCTGCGCAACCTGAAGGAAATCCACCGCACGCAGGAAGACTGGCTGCGCCTGATCGCGGTGCAGGACCGGCTGCTGATCTTGCTGCCCGACGCCTGGGTCGAGTACCGCGACCGGGGCCTGGCCTGGGCCGAAATGGGCGACGCGGCCCTGGCCGCCCAGGACCTGGAGGTCTACATCGCCCACACCGACGATGCGCTGGACCGCGACGCCATCCAGTCGCGGCTGAACGAGCTGCGTCGCGCCCGGGGCTGAGAGCTCAGCGGGCTGCAGCTCTGTGTGTGGCACCGGGCGTGCCCGGTTGCCCGTGCCGGTGCCAAGCCCGACGCAACTGGGTGTCCGACCCGAACCCCGAGATCTGGGCCGCCTGCGTGACGCTGTGGCCGCTGTGCAGCGCCGCCTGAGCCACCGCGAGCCTGATGCGTTGGAGGTAGGTCAGCGGCGACACCCCCGCGTGCTCTTCGAACAGGCGCGTCAGGTGGCGTGCCGAGGTGTGGCCCCGGTCGGCCATGCGCGGCACGGTCCAGGCCTCCTGCGGCGCCTGGCTTACCGCGTCCTGCACCCGGTGCACCACAGGATGCAGGTGGTCGCGGTGGTGCAGGAAGGGGGAGAGTTCCGGATCTTGCGGGCCCCGCCGCAGGGCGACGACCATGGTCTGCGCCACTTCGGCCGCCAGGGCCGGCCCCAGGCGGGCGGCGATGCGGTGCAGCGTGAGATCGATGCCGGTGGTCACACCGGCACTGCTGAACACCGGTGCGTCTAGCACGAACACCCGGTTGGCCAGCACCTCGCAGTCGGGCGCGGACTGGCGCAGCTCGTCCAGGTGGTGGTGGTGTGTCGTGGCCTTGCGGCGTGCCAGCAGGCCGGCACGGGCTGCCACCACGGCGCCGGCGCAGATGCACATCAGCTCCACCCGGCCCTCGGCCAGCCGCAGGCCGCGCAGCCAGTGCAGCAGCTCGCGCGCGGCGGGGCTGTCCAGCGCGACCTGGTCACCCGGCTGGCCCACCAGCACCACCCACTGCGGGCGCTGGGGCCGGGACAGGTCGGGCAGCGGGACCAGCCCCGACACCCGGGCGCCCACCGAACTGACCGTCTCGGTGCACGGGCCGGTGAAATGCAGCGCAAAAGCCGCCGGCCGGCCTTTGGCCTGCAGCGACTGGTTGGCCATGCGCAGCGCCTCGGCCGGACCCGCCCAATCGAGGATCAGGCTGTCGTCCAGCAGCACGAAATGCACGTCCACCACAGTGGCGGGTGTCAGTCGGGTCGGCTCATCCATCGGTAGTCCATCTGTCGTGCGGTGCGTTCGGCCAGTTCGGGGCAGGTCAGGCGGGCCACGAGGTGCAGCGACAGGTCGATGCCGGCGCTGATGCCCGCCGAGCTGAACACGTGGCCGTCCTCGACCCAGCGCACGCCGTCGGCCACGTCCAGCAACGGCCACTGGCGGCGCAGGTCGTCCAGGTCTTCCCAGTGGGTTGTCACCCGGTGGGTGCTCACCACCCCGGCGGCGGCCAGCACGAACACGCCTGTGCAGACCGAAGCCGTGAGGCTCGCCTGCGCGCTGGTGCGCCGCACCCAGGCCAGCGTGTCCGGGCAGTGAGCGGCGGCGTCGACCAAACCGCCGGGCACGATCAGCAGGTCCACCGGCGTCTCGTCGCTGAAATCCCGGGTCGGCAGCACCTGCAGCCCGGCGCGGGCGCGCACCGGCGCCCGGGTGCGCGCCACACAGTCCACCTGCCAGCCCGCCGCGACCGGTTGGCCGGGCCAGCCCGCGGCCTCCGGGCGGGCCGCCATGCGGGCGGCGGTGGTGAAGACCTCGTAGGGACCGGCCAGGTCCAGCGCCTCGACATCGTCGAAGGCCAGGATGGCGATGCCGAAGGGGCGGGTCACGCCGCTGCCCCGGCGCGTGCCAGCGCCTCGCCCACCGAAGTGAGGGTGCAGAAGCGGCCTTGCAGCACGGTGGCGGTGCGGGCCTTGATCTCGGCCGCGGTCAACTGCGATCCGTCGGGTTGGGTCATGTCGAAGGTCAGTGTGGCGTCCGTCACGTAGTCCACCTCCCAGCCGAGGTCGGAGGCGTGGCGCGTCGTGGTTTCGCAGCACTGCTCGGTGCGGATGCCGCTGACGATCAGTCGGCGGATGCCATTTTCGGTCAGCCAGACGTCCAGCCCGGTGCCGACCAGGGCGCTGTGGCGGTGCTTGACGAAGCTGGCGGCCGGATCAAAAACGGACAGCTCGGCAAGCGGTCGGACATGGCCGCTGGCGTGCGAGAAGGGGTTCTCCGGTGTCTCCGGCCCGTCGCTGTGCAGGATGCGGACGACCGGGATGCCCTGCGCGAGGCAGCCATCGATCAGGGCGTTCTGCTCGGCCATGTAGGCGGGCAGTGCCGAGGCGTCGAAGTAGGGGCGGTGGCGGAAGGATTCCTGTACGTCGATGACCAGCAGGGCGGTGTTCATGGGGCAGCTCCTTTGAAAAGATGGCTGCATTGTTCCTGCCAGGACGCTGCCTGTCCGCCACCGCCACGGACAGGTTTCGATCAGATCAGGACATCAGGCCACGACCACCGAAGCGCCGTCGCCCTTGGGTGCGATGGCGCCGATCTCGTAGACCGTCTCACCCAGTTCGCGCAGGGTGGCGGCGCAGGCTGCGGCTTCGGCCGCGTCGATCACCACCACCATGCCGATGCCGTTGTTGAAGGTGCGGTTCATCTCGATGTCGTCGATGCCGGCCACCTTCTGCAACCAGGCGAACAGTTCGGTCTGCGGCCAGCTGCCCTTCCTGAGGTGGGCGGCCGTGCCTTCGGGCAGCACGCGCGGTATGTTCTCCAGCAGGCCGCCGCCGGTGATGTGGGCCAGGGCCTTCACGGGGTGCTTGGCGAGGGTGGCCAGCACGTTCTTCACGTACAGGCGGGTCGGGGCCATGATGGCTTGCTTGAACGGCTGACCGTCCAGCGTGGCGGGCAGATCGGCGCCGGCGCGCTCGATGCACTTGCGCACCAGCGAGAAGCCGTTGGAGTGCACGCCGTGCGACGCCAGGCCCAGCACCACGTCACCGGGCTTGACGTTCTGGCCAGTGAGGATCTTGGACTTTTCGACTGCGCCGACGCAGAAACCGGCCAGGTCGTATTCACCCGCCGGGTACATGCCGGGCATTTCGGCGGTTTCGCCGCCGATCAGGGCGCAACCGGACAGCTCACAACCCTTGGCGATGCCTCCGACCACGGCCGCAGCCGTTTCCACGTCCAGCTTGCCGCAGGCGAAGTAGTCCAGGAAGAACAGCGGCTCGGCGCCCTGCACCAGCACGTCGTTGACGCTCATGCCCACCAGATCGATGCCCACGGTGTCGTGCAGGTTCCACTCAAAGGCCAGCTTGAGCTTGGTGCCCACGCCGTCGGTGCCGGAGACCAGCACCGGCTCCTGGTAACGCTTGGGCACTTCAAACAGCGCGCCAAAGCCGCCAATGCCGGCCAGCACGCCTTCGCGCATGGTCTTTTTGGCCAGTGGCTTGATGCGCTCGACCAGCGCGTCGCCCGCGTCGATGTCTACGCCGGCGTCTTTGTAGGAAAGGGGGGTGGTGCTGGAGGTCATAAGGGGGGAGGGCGGGGAGAGGGCCAGCGCGGGCCGGGGACTAGAATTTGCGGCTGATTTTAAGGGTTCGCCCTCCGGCCCCCATCCACCCGAGCTTGCACCCATGACCCTATCCCCCGCCCAGATCCGTTCCCTGACCTGGGTTGCCATCGCCGTGGCGATCTGGGCGCTGCTGACGGTGCTGGCGCCGGTCCTGATGCCCTTCGTGCTGGCCGCGGTGATGGCCTACGCACTGCATCCCCTGGTGGAAAAGCTCAACGACCGGCGGATTCCCCGCTGGCTGGGCGCCGGCGTGGCCATTGCCCTGCTCATGCTGGTGCTGCTCGCGGTGGTGCTGCTGATCGTGCCGGTGATCACCAAGCAGGTGCCGCTGCTCAAGGAGCAGGTGCCGGCGCTGCTGGACCGCGTCAACGACAGCCTGGTGCCGCTGGCGGGGCGCTTCGGCATCGACCTGCAGATCGACGTGGCCCAGGTGCGCGAGTGGCTCAAGGAACTGGTGACCGGGCATGAGCAGGAGCTGATCAACGGCCTGCTGTCCTCGCTGCGAATCGGCGGCAGCGCGCTGGCGGCCGTGTTCGGCAACCTGGTGCTCACGCCCATCGTCGCCTATTACCTGCTGCTGGACTGGTCGGGGCTGGTGGAGCGCAGCAAGCGGCTGATTCCGCCGCGCTGGCTGCCCTCGGTGCAGAGCTTCCTGGATGAAACGGACGAGGTGCTGGGCCAGTACCTGCGCGGCCAGCTGCTGGTGATGGGCGTGCTGGCGGTGTTCTACACCGTGGCGCTGGCCCTGGTGGGGCTCAAGCTGGCGCTGCCGATCGGCGTGTTCACCGGGCTGGCCGTGTTCGTGCCCTACCTAGGTTTCGGTCTGGGCCTGGTGATGGGCCTGCTGGCCGCCGTGCTGCAGTTCCAGAGCCTGACCGGCGTGTTACTGGTCGGTGCGGTTTACACGGTGGGCCAGGTGGCCGAGAGCATGTACGTGACGCCGCGCCTGCTGGGTGAGCGCATCGGGCTGCACCCCATCGCGGTGATCTTCGCCCTCATGGCCTTCGGTCACCTGTTCGGCTTTGTCGGGGTGCTGATCGCACTGCCGGCCAGCGCCGTGCTGTTGGTGGGCATCCGCCGAGCCAAGGCCGGCTACCTGACCAGCGACCTGTACCTTCCCGGCTCGAAGGCCGACCCGGCCGCGCCGGCCCAGCCGCAGGACGGCGCAGAATGAAGCCGGTCCAGCCGCCCATGAAACAGATGGCGCTGGACATCGGGCTGGCGCCCGTGCCCACGCTGGACAACTTCGTGGCCGCGGGCAACGAGGCTGTGCTCGAGCACCTGCGGCTGTGGACCTACAACCCCTTGCGTTCGCCGGTGCCCACCTACCTCTGGGGCGAGCCCGGCAGCGGCAAGACCCACCTGCTGCGGGCGGTGCGCGAAACCCTGCGCGACCTGGGCGCCCGCACCGGCTGGATCGGGGCGGGCATCCTGCATCCTCTTGAATTCGACGAGAGCTGGGATGCGGTGATCCTGGACGACTGCCACCTCTACACCGCCGAGCAGCAGGCCTCTGCCTTCAACTGGTTCGTCAACGCCCAGACCCCGGCCCACGGTCCGGCACGCTGGGTGCTTGCTGCGGCCGACCGGCCACCGGCCGACCTGAAACTGCGCGAAGACCTGCGCACGCGACTGGGCTGGGGCCATGTGTTCCAGCTCAAGGCCCTGGGCGAGGCCGAGCGCCGCTCTGTGCTGCGGCGTGCCGCCGACGAGCGCGGCGTGTTCCTGGGCGACGAGGTCATGGACTTCATGCTCAACCGCTTCTCGCGCGACCTCTCCAGCCTGATGATGCTGCTGGACCAGCTCGACGCCTACGCCCTGCGCACGCAGCGCGCCATCACGATTCCGCTGATCAAGTCCATGCTGGACAACGAATGAAGACTTCCCCGAATGAGACTTGCGCTGTTTGACCTGGACCACACCCTGCTGCCCCTGGACTCCGACCACGCCTGGGGCCAGTTCACCGTGGAGCTGGGCTGGCGCGATGCCGAGACCCACACCCGCGCCAACGACGCCTTCTACGAGCAGTACAAGGCCGGCACGCTGGACATCCACGAATACATCCGTTTTTCGGTGGCCCCGCTGGCCGAACACGGGGTGGACAAATCCAACGCCGCGCACCGCCGCTTCATGGACCAGGTGATCCGCCCGGCCATCCGGCCGGTGGCCGTCGAGCTGGTGCGCCGCCACCAGGCGGCGGGTGACCAGGTGGTGATCGTCACCGCCACCAACGAGTTTGTCACCCGCCCCATCGCTGCGGCATTCGGTGTCCCCGAGCTGATCGCCATCGACCTGGAGCGCGACCTTCGGGGCAATCCGACCGGCGCCATCCACGGCACGCCCTCGTTCCGCGAGGGCAAGGTCGTGCGTGTGGAACAATGGCTGGCTTCCCGCGGCCTGTCCTGGGCCGACGTGGAGCACAGCAGCTTCTACAGCGACTCCCTCAACGATCTCCCGCTGCTGGAGAAAGTGACCGAGCCGGTGGCGACCAACCCGGACCCCCGCCTCAGCGCCATCGCCACCGAGCGAGGCTGGCGCATCCTGAACCTATTCGAATGATCAAGAAATTCATCGACAAGCTGCTGGGCAAGGCCACCGGCAAGAGCGCCAAGACCAGCAAGTTCGGCAAGCGCGAAGACGTGCCAGTTTCAGTCCATGGCATCGACCCCAAGCTGGTCGACCAGCGCGCCCTGGACGTGGTGCGCACCCTCAAACAGGCCGGCTTCGAGGCCTACATCGTCGGCGGCGCGGTGCGAGACCTGCTGCTGGGCCTGCGCCCCAAGGACTTCGATGTGGCCACCAGCGCCACGCCCGAGCAGGTCAAGAACCTGTTCCGCCGCGCCTTCATCATCGGCCGGCGTTTCCGCATCGTGCACGTGATCTATGGCCGCGGCCGCGAACACGAGGTGATCGAGGTCTCGACTTTCCGTGCCTACCTCGACAGTGCCGACGCCGAGCAGGTCAGCGGCAACGAGCGCACCAGCAAGGGCGAGCTCTCGGGCATGAAGCACGCGGTGGACGCCAGCGGTCGGGTGCTGCGCGACAACGTGTGGGGTCCGATCGAGCAGGACGCTGCGCGGCGCGACTTCTCGATCAACGCCATGTACTACGACCCCGAGGCGCAGGTGGTGGTCGACTTCCACCATGGCATCCGTGACGCGCAGAAGAAGACGCTGCGCATGATCGGTGACGCCGCCACGCGCTACCGCGAAGACCCGGTGCGCATCATCCGTGCCGTGCGTTTTGCCGCCAAGCTCAACGCCCTGGGCTTCAAGTTCGACGCCAAGACGCGCGAGCCTCTGGTGTCCTCGGTGGACCTGCTGAAAGAGGTTCCGCAGAGCCGCCTGTTCGACGAAATGCTCAAGCTGCTGCAGACCGGTCACGCGCTGGCCAGCGTCGAGGCGCTCAAGGCGCACGGCCTCGCCCGCGGCATCTACCCGCTGCTCGACCTGGTGGTCGAGCGGGCCGAGGACGACTTCGTCAAGCTGGCGCTGCAGGACACCGACCGCCGTGTCGGCGAGGGCAAGCCGGTCGCGCCCAGCTTCCTGCTGGCCTGCGTGCTCTGGGCCGACGTGCGCAAGGGCTGGGAGCGGCGCCTGCAGCCGCGCGGCAACCAGCGCCCGCCCACCCCGTTCGCCGCGCTGCAGGACGCAGTGGACGAGGCCTTCGACGCGCGCATCGGCGACGTGTCCGGCCGCGGCAAGCTGGGCACCGACATGCGCGAGATCTGGATGATGCAACCGCGCTTCGACAAGCGCGTCGGTACCGGCCCGTTCAGCCTGGTCGAGCAGCCGCGCTTCCGCGCCGGTTTCGACTTCCTGCGCCTGCGTGCGCAGACCGGCGAGGTGGACGAAGAACTGGCCCACTGGTGGGAAACCTTCAGCACCGCCGACGACGACCACCGCCAGGACATGGTGGATGCGCAGCGCAAGGCCGGCCAGCCCAAGGGGGCTGGCGGTGGCGGCAAGGCACGCCGCGTGAAGAAGACCGACGCCGACCATCCGGCGTCGGGTGCCAGCGAGCCGGTGCAGGACGATCCGCGTTTCCGGCCCGCGGAGGGCGGTGACGAGCAGGACGAGGGCCCCGCGCGCACCGTGTTCTACGGCAGCGCTTTTGCACCTGACAGCGACCATGCCGACGACACCGCCGCGCCCGGCGAAGGTGGGGCGCCGGCCCGCAAGCGCCGCCGTCGTCGGCGCAAGCCGTCCGGTGGTGGTGAAGGCGCGCCACCCACGCCGTCGGTCGACTGACAAAGACCTCTTGTATCTATGAGCGACACCGGGCGACCCGAGGTCACGGCCTATGTGGCCCTCGGCGCCAACCTCGGCGACGCCGCCCGGACCCTGCGCGATGCGCTGCAGGCGCTGGGCTGCGCGCATGGCATTCGGTTGGTCCAGGCCTCCAGCCTCTACCGCACCGCCCCCATGGATTCCAGCGGCCCCGACTATGTCAACGCAGTGACCGAGGTCGCCACCACGCTCACTGCGCCCGCGCTGCTGCGCACGCTGCAGGCGATTGAAAACGCCGCCGGCCGCGAGCGCCCCTACCGCAACGCCCCACGCACGCTGGACCTGGACCTGCTGCTGTATGGCAGTGCACGCATCGAATCCCACGAACTGACCGTGCCGCATCCGCGCATGTGGGGACGGGCGTTTGTGCTGGTGCCGTTGCACGCGATTGCTCCCGGTCTGGTGACCGGGCAACGCCTCTCAGCCGTTGCCGACCAGGAGATCAAACGACTCTGAGGGGGGCGCTCACGGCGCCAGGCGCTCCCGCAGCCATTCACCTCCGGCCTGCAGCGAATAGCGCAGCCGGTCGTGCAGGCGGCTCTTGCGGCCCTGCCAGAACTGCCAGGTGTCGGGCTTGAGGCGGTAGCCACCCCAGTGCGGCGGGCGGGGCGGTTTGAGCATGAACTGGGCGCCGTACTTCGCGGCGTTGGTCACCAGCACGGTGCGACTGTCGATCACCTCGCTCTGCGGGCTGGCCCAGGCGCCGATGCGACTGTCCAGCGGGCGGCTGTGGAAATACGCGTCGCTCTCTTCGTCGCTCACTTTTTCCACGATGCCTTCGATGCGCACCACGCGCTCGAGCTCGACCCAGTGGAACTGCAGCGCGGCGTACGGGTTGCCGGCCAGCTGCCGGCCCTTCTGGCTGTTGTAGTTGGTGTACCAGACGATGCCGCGCTCGTCGTAGCCCTTGATCAGCACCACCCGCGTGGTGGGCCGCAGGTCGGCGCCCACGGTGGCCAGGGTCATGGCGTTGGGCTCGGGCACTTCACCGCTGATGGCCTCGTTCAGCCATTGGTCGAATTGCTTCAATGGATCGGCGTGCGAGGCGGATTCGCTGAGTTCCGCCTTTTCATAGCTCTTGCGCAGGTCGGCGATGTTCATGGTGTTGTCTTTCCGTTGATCAGGGGAGATCGTCCGCGATGCTGAGCAGCCGAGCCAGTGCACGGTCCTCAATGCCGTGTGCGCGCAGGCCCTGCAGGGTCTGGCGTGCATAGTCCAGCGTGGTGCCGTAGCGGCCGCGCGAGTGCATGAAGATGTCGCGGTACTGGGTGTCGCTCAGCGGTCCGGTGTGGTTGGGGCTGCGGGGCGAGAGGGTGAAGGCCAGGGCGCAGACCGGCCCCTGCGCGGTCCGGCAGAGCAGCCACTTGGGGTCGTAGACCGGGTTGGGCATTTCGCGCGCCCACAGCGCCGGCATGGCCGCCTCGACCTGGTCGTGCGGCAGGCGCAGCGCCATGCCGGTGCAGCTGCCGCCGGGCATCAGCGCGAACACCAGGCCGGGGCGTTCGGGCGTGCCGCGGTTGACGCGGCTGTACATGTTCAGGCAGCGGTGGTAGCCGTGCACCTGGGCCAGGCGCTGCTCGGCGGCTTCGAACTCGGGGCGCCAGACCAGCGAGGCGTAGCCGAACACCCAGAGGTCGGCACCCGGGCCTAGCGAGCGCCACTGCGCCAGGGTGTCCGCCATCATCTGCCGTCCATCGCGTTGCGAGGGTTCCCAGGTGCGCTGGGGGCGGTTGCGGGGCAGGTGAAGCAACGGTCGGGCGCGAGGGGCAGCCATTTACAATCTTTGGGTTTTTGCGCCTGTCGGACTCCTTCAGGGAGGAGCTGCAGGGGGCTGAAGTTCAATCCCTCATTATTCTTCACGGAGTGTTGCCCATGTCTTCCCAGGACGAACAACAGGAATACCGCGTTGCGGCGGTGGTGCTGATCGCAGTGGTGCTGATGGCGGTCGGTCTGGCCATCGGTGTGGCGATCCAGAAGGTGCGCGGCTCGGGCGCGAAGACGGCTCCCGCAGCCGTGGCTGTGGCGGGCGATGCCTCCGCCAGCGGTGACGCAGCCGGCGCATCTGCAGCCGCTACCGCGGCACCCGGTGCAGTGGCTCAGGCCGCGGGCAGCGACGATGCCAGCGTGGTGGTGGAAAACGGCGTGGTGAAGTTCTACTTCGCGTCGGGTAAGTCCGACCTGGCGCCAGGCGCCGCGGAAGCGCTGGCCGATGCCATCACAGCCGGCAAGGCGGGCAGCAAGCTGGTGATCTCCGGTTTCCACGATTCGACCGGCGATCCGGCCATGAACGCCGAGCTGGCCAAGCAGCGTGCCCTCGCGGTGCGCGACGCGCTCAAGGCGGCCGGTGTGGCCGAGTCGGGCATCGAACTCAAGAAGCCCGAGACCGCCACCGGTTCTGGCAACAATGCCGAGGCTCGCCGCGTGGAAGTGGTGATCGCCCAGTAAGCGGCCCATCCGTTGCCGTACAAAAAAGCCCGTGTTTTGCGGGCTTTTTGTGGGCGCGCCGTTTCAGCGCAGGCCCTGGCCGGCGTCCGAGTCGGCGCGTTGGATGAGTTCGATCTTGTAGCTGATTTTGGTGTTTGCTGTCATTTTTATAAGTCTTATAAATCAACAACTTATAGACTATTCGGTGCTTGAGAAGCGCCTCAAAAGCACCTGCAGACGCCACAAAATGGCGGCTATATCTCGATCAGATCATGCAATGATCCATCTCATTGACATGATGGAGATTGTGGCATGGCGAAACCCCGACTCAAGCCATCTGGGAAGTGGGAAATAGGGCTGAGGCACCCATCGCTTCCGAACGGGCGCAAGTACTTCACCTTCGACACCGAGGCCGAAGCCATTGCGTACGGGCAGCAGTGGAAGCTGATGAAGCACGCGGACATCCCGCCACCGGCAGAACTGACTGCCCCCACGTCTCCCGGCAACGGCGTGCGCTTGCTGCGCATTCTTGGTGAGTGGTCGGACAGCGGTTTCGCGGCGCCTTCGCAAATTCTCACGCTCAAGACACTGACGCGCGAGGTGGGTTCGGTGCGGTTCTCGGACGTCAATTACAAATGGCTGACCGGCTATCTCCGTTCCCTGAAGGTGGAGAAGAACCTGTCTCCTTCGTCCATCAAGCACCGCATTCAGGCGCTGAGCCGGGCCATTGACGAGTACCTGCGGCACAACGTGAACGTCAAGATCAGCAACCCCGTGAAGCTGCTGCCCAAGGGCTACTCGACGTATACCGACGTCGATGCCCAGATGGCGAAAGCCAAGGGAGGCAAGGTGAAGGTGAACGTGGCGCGCGACAGGCGCCTGCTGCCAGGGGAGCACGAGAAGATCGTGGCGGTGCTGTCGGGCTATGAGCGGCCGGACCGCTCGCGCGGCCTCGAACTCAAGGGAGGCGATGCGCTGTTGACCTTGTACCTGCTGATCCTGAACACGGGACTGCGGCTCAGGGAGGCGTACACACTGACCAGGGGCCAGATTGACATGCAGAACAAGGTGATCCATGCCAAGGAGACTAAGCAGTGGCGTGGGAAGATTTCTTATCGGGATGTCCCGATGCGTCCCGAAGTGCATCAGGCGCTCTCCTCGTACTTTGCATCGCGGCCGCCGTTTGAACCCGACGCGAACCTCTTCCCGTTCCTCCACGAGGAAGGGGTCGAGGAAGGGAAAAAGGGCTTGGTGCGTACCAGTCAACGGCTGTCATTCCGTTTCAGGATCGCTTTCGAGTACATGGACATCGTTGGCCTCCATGAACACGACCTGAGACACGAAGCGACGTGCCGGTGGCTGGAGCTGAAAGACAAAGACGGGCGCGACTTGTTCCGTCTGGAAGAACTGAACAGGATCATGGGATGGAAGCCGGGCTCGGTGATGGCCCAACGCTACGCCAGCTTCAGGGGCGTGGACCTTGCGCAAAGGCTTTGGCCGGCACCGGCAGCGGTGGAGGCGTCTGCCGCCGCGGCCTAAGCGGGATGTCCAGGCGCGGGACCGACTTTCTTGCGTTGAGGTCCTGGCGCCGCTCTTCCGCCTCTTTCCGGGCGCGGTCGGCAATGTAGGCCAGCAGGTCGGCCTTCACGTAGATCCAGCCGCGGCCGAATTTCATCCCCGGTAGCTCGCCGGTTCGGGTCAGTTCCTCGATACGTTGCTCGGTGCAGTGCAGGAGTTCGGCGCACTGTTCGGCGTTGATCGTTTCGTCGGTCATGTGGCACCGCCTTGCTGATGGTGCTCGCGGCGCTCGGGCGGATCGAACACCATGGAGCTGCCCACCCACACGCCATTCTTGACTTTGTGGTGTGCCGCGTTCTCGCTACCAACTAACCCAAGATGTGGCCAGATGGGCTCAAACGTTTTCACCAAGCAGTTCATTCCAGTACCCTGCCAGCATCGGCCGACTTGGTCGACGCCAATGGAGTTTTACCTTTGGCATCTCCTCGCCTGAATCCTCGGTCCCTGGCCATGAACGCTGCCAGCATGTGCGGAATCAGCGCCAGAGCATCCGTCGCCTCGCCATAGGTCTGAGCGTGCAGAGTGGCGTAGCGATCCAGCTCGGCTTTCAGGTCGGACGGACAAGAGAAGGTCAGCTTGACGCTTTCGGTCTTGGGAAGGGGCCCCAGGCGTAGCCTTGTGCTCGTGCTCATCGTTGCGCTCCTCGAACAAAGAACAGTGGCTGGTAGGGCCGCAGCACCAGGTCTCGGTTGACGATGACGCGCATGGGCAAACCCGGTCGCGCGGTCAGTGTCGGTTGGATGTTCAGGTTGCGGCGGGTCACTTCCTGGCCGATCTGGTTCACGCTGTCCTGCAGGCTGTCGCGTCCGGCGATCACGATGCGGTTGCCGTCCTGCCGGTTCTCGGGTGCGGCCAGCTCGGCACCGATGCCCAGCAGCGAGGTCAGTGCGGCCCCTGCGAAGACGCGATCCCAGTGCCAGTCCACGCCATCTTCGAGCCCGGCCCGGCCGGCAGGGTCGGAACCCACCAGGTTGTCCAGTGTCAGTGACGACGTGTCGGGCAGGATCACCCGGTTCCACACCACCTGCACCCGGCTCTGGCCATAGCTCACCTGGCTGTTGTAGCGCCCGAGGATGCGAGATCCCTGCGGGATCAGCAGGTGTTTGCCGGTGGCGGTGTCGTAGACCGGCTCGGTGACCGTGGCGATCACGTCGCCGGGCAGGTCGGACTGGATTCCGGTGACCAAGGCACCGGCGATCACCGTGCCCGCCATCACTTGGTATGGCGAGGCGGGCAGTTGCAACGAGCCGGAATTGCGTGTTTCCGTGGAAGCGGTTTTCTGGAAAGCCTCCTTCTGGTCTTGCCGGTTCTGTGACGCCGTGGCGTCGGCACCGCTGGCCTGCGCTGGCGTGGACGCCGGGCCAGCTGCCATGGGGTCGAAACCCGTCAGGCTGCTTAGCACCGAGCTCGGGGTGCCAGGGGCCGCAGCGGTCGGCGCAGCAGTTGCCGCGCGCTGCGAACCATTGCGAAAAAACACCGATGCGGCGGCAGCCTGCTCGGACTCCTTGCGCCGGGCATCACGCTCTGATGCGGCAGGGTCGTGTCCCGGTGGCGAATAGCTCGGGACCACCGGCTGTTTCGACTTGACGATGGCTGGGCCCAGGTCGCCGGGCAAGGGAGGCCCCAACTCCGGCACCGGTGCCGGGGCAGGTGGCGGTAACTTGGAGTAGTCCGCCGGCAACCGCCCCAGGCCTTCGGAGCGCGAGACGCGATCAACGTTGAACAGCTCGGCGGGCTCGCTGGACTCCCGGCGTGACTTGGGCTGCAGCGACCAGACCGTCGCCCCCAACACGCCCAAGGCCAGCAGGCCCGCCAGCAGCGCGAGGCTGCGGCGATTGAGCCGGGTCACCGGTCGCGGCTGGGCGCGCAGCGCCATCGATTCGGGCGACACCTTGGCCGCCGCAGGGCGGCCGGGCGCGCCCGACGGTGCGGGGTCGTGCATGGGCATGTTCAGTTCCTCCGGGCGGTCGGCAGCCATCCGTCCGTTCGCTCGATGCGGACCACGTCGCCCTTGTCGGCGCCCAGCCGCAGTTCCGCCGCACCAAACAGGCGGTCGACGATGTAGTAGGGCGAGCGGAAGCGGTAGTTCACCAGCTGTCCATCGCCCTGCGCGCCGATGACGAACAGCGGCGGCAACTCGCCTTGCGCGATGCCGGCCGGGAACTGGATGTAGACCTTCTCGCCATCGTCAAAGGCCCGCAAGGGCTTCCAGGGCGGTGTGCTGCCGCTGATCGCGTAGCGGAAGCGCAGGCGTTCCAGCGACAGCCCCGCATCCACCGGCGCCGCTGTCTGCGCCGCCTGGGCCTGGCGCTGCAAGGCCAGCATGCGGTCCTTGGGATAGTCCCAGGACACCGAAGCCATCCAAGCCTTCTCGGTCGAGGTCAGCTCGATCAGGTAGGTGCGCCGGTTGGTGGTGATCACCAGGTTGGTCTTCAGGCCGGTGCGTACGGGCTTGACCAGCACGTTCACGCGCAGTGCATCGCCGGCTCCGCTGGACGTGTCGCCCACGATCCAGCGCACTGTGTCGCCGGCTGCCACCGTGACCAACTCTTCGCCCGCCTGCAGCGAAATCACCGTCACGCGGCCCGGCGCTGCGTAGACCTGGTACAGCGCACCGTCGGTGTAGGGCCAGACCTGGATCGCATTGACGTAGCCCTCACGCGTCGGCGCGACCCGGGCCTCTTCGTTGGCCCTTGACACCCGCAGCCGTTCGTCCACGGGCTCGGACACCGGCGGCTTGTCCTGCGCTGCAGGCAGCGGCTTCATCTGCGAGGGCATGGGCAGCACCTGCGGTATCGCGACCACCTCCACCGGCTCGGGCGGCTCGGGCAGGGGCTGCGCCATCACTGGCTCGTCCAGCGGGATCACGGGGGGCGGCGTGCCTTGCGACGCGCAACCCGTCAGGGCCGCAGCAACGGCGATCGCACTGAAGAGCAGGCGCTGGGTCGGGTTCGGGGTGTTCATGGTTTGCTTCCTTCGTTTGCATCCAGTTCGCGGCTCCAGGACAGGCCGTTGACGTAGATGCCCAGAGGGTTCTTGCGCAGGCGCTGCTCGGTGCGCGGCGTCTGCAACACGGTGGAGACCACGGCCGTCCACCGCTCGGTGCCGGTCGGCGCGCCGTTGACGTAGCGCTGTTCGGTCCAGCGCACGTTGAACGAAGCGTCACTGGCGCGGACCACGCTGGTGATCTGCACCGTCACTGACTCCTTGCCAACCCGCACGAACGGGTCGTTGGTGCGGGCGTATTCGTTGAGCAAGGCGGCCCCGCGGTCGGTCGTGTAGTCGTAGGCGTCCAGCCAGTTCTGCCGCACCACGATCGGGTCGATGGACAGCGAACGCACCAGCGTCACGAAGCGGGCCAGGTGGTGCGCAATCTGTGCATCGCCGGGGCGGTAGGGTGAGGCAGCCTCGCCCACGGTGCGCACCTGACCTGCCTGATCCACCTCCACCACGTAAGGCGTCACGATGGATTGAGCCGAGCGCCAGACCAGACCGCCGGTCATCAGCAAGGCCAGCGACAGGCAACCGAAGGCCATCAGGCGCCAGTTGTGGGCCTGCACGCGGGCCGAGCCGATGCGCTCGTCCCAGGCCTGCGCGGCCGATTGGTAGGGGGTGGCAGGCTGCGGCGTATCGGCATAGCGCACCTGCGGTCGTTTGAATCGCATACTGGGTTCTCCTCAGGAGTCCGAATCACGAAGGCTGGGCCCGCTGCCCGAACCGCCCCCATCGCCACCGCGCAGGGTGTGCGCGGCCGTCGTGGCGGCGTGCCCCATCTGCTGGCGCCGGCGCATGCGCTGCGCCCAGGCGGGCTCGGTGGCTGGGGGCGGGCTGGAGGACGCTGTGGCGGCCGACTCGGCGCTGGCAGCCGCTGGCGCGGCAGCGTCCGCCACGAAGCCCGAGACCTTGTCCTTCACGGCCTTGGCGCCATCGGCCAGTTTTTGTCCCACCGCGCTGGAGCCAGTGCGGGCGACGTTGGCAACGCCAGCTCCGGCGGCGCGCAGCGGACCACCAGAGGACGCGGCAGCGCCGGTCTCGTAGGCGGACTTCGCGCCGGCCGCAAGGCCACTGGCCGAACGGGCGGCCGAGGCGCCGCTGCCGATCGCGGCCCGTGCCGCGCCGGGCGCCATGCGTGCGCCGGCGGCCACGGCCGCTCCGACACCCGCCACGGCAGCGCCACCTGCCACCGCCAGACCCGTGGCGCCCAGCGCCGTGCCGGCCGCCGCGCCCGCACCCAGCTGCGGCGCGCCGGACACCAGGCCGGTCGCGATACCGGGCCCGAAGATGCCCAGTCCCAGCAATGAGAGTGAGGCCAGCATCACCACCAGCGCGTGGTCGATGGAGGGTTCGGCCGGTGCGGTCTGGAACTGGGCGAACAGTCCCGTTCCGATGCCCACGATCACCGCGAGCACCAGCACCTTGATGCCCGAAGACACCACGTTGCCCAGCACCTTCTCGGCCAGGAAGGTAGTCTTGTTCCACAAGGCGAAGGGCACCAAAACGAAGCCAGCCAGCGTCGTTAGCTTGAACTCCAGCAGCGTCACGAAGAGCTGCACGGCCAGCACGAAGAAGCTCACGATCACCGTAAGCCAGGCCAGGAACAGCACCACGATGGGCGCGATGTTGATGAACACCTCCGGAAAGCCGGACAGGTCGCTGATTTGCTTCAGGATCGGGGCCGCCGCATCAATGCCGGCTTTGGCCAGGTGGCCCGGCTGCAGGAAGGTGGCCAGGCTCATGCCCGAGCCGCTGGCCTGAAGGCCCAGGCCGGCAAACGAGCGGAACACGATGCCCGACAGGCTGTTGAAGTTGCCGATGATGTAGGCGAAGGTACCCACGTAAAGCACCTTGCGGATCAGCTTCGCCATCACGTCCTCGCCATGGCCGGTGGCATGGCCCATGGCCCAGAACAGGCCGGCCAGGGTCATGTCGATGGCCACCAGCGTGGCGGTGAGGAAGGCGACCTCGCCGTTCAGCAACCCGAAACCCGAGTCGATGTAGGTGGAGAAAGTGTTCAGGAAGCGGTCGATGACGGCGACGTCGTCCATGGCAGGGCTCCCGTTGTTTCAGTGGCCGTAGAAGCTCACGCCCTGCGGCGTGTAGCCCGTGCCACTGCCGATGAAGCGGCGCGTCACCTCGCGGCCGCGCTCGATGGCGGCGGCCTGCCGGGCCAGTTCCAGCGAGGAGGCACGGTCCTGCGTCAGCATCAGCTGCTGCGACTGGATGGACTGCTTGGCCTGCAGGGCCAGCAGCTGGTTGGTGGCCTGCATGGCCTGCAGCGCGCCGGTGGCCGACTGGCTCTGGCTGACCAGGTCGGCCAGCACGCCTTCGTCCAGGCTCAGGTTCTGCGACACCTGGGCCTGCATCTGCATGGCGGTCTGCAGGCCGTTGAGCGTGTTCTTCCAGCGCTGGCGCGCGTCCTGGAACATCTGGTTGCCGCTCACGGTGGCGGCGTACTGCTCGGGATAGAGGCGGGCGAACTCGGCGTCGAGGTTCGACACCTGGTAGGCCAGGCCCTGGGCCTGGGCAATCAGTTGCCGCGTCGTGTCCAGCGTCGAGCGCAGGCGGTTGACCACGTTGAACGGCAGGCTCGCGAGGTTGCGCGCCTGGTTCATCAGCATCTGCGCCTCGTTCTGCAGCTGGCGGATCTGGTTGTTGATCTGCTCCAGCGTGCGCGCGGCGGTCATGGTGTTCTGCACCAGATTGACCGGGTCCAGAACGATGTCGCCAACGCCGAAGAGTGCGTGCGCGGGCTGCATGACGCCCAGGGTCAGCGCGGCGGCGGTGGCCAGCGCTGTCAGGCGGGTCTTGAGGGCGCGGGTGGGGAACTGAAAGCTCATGGCGTTTCTCCTGAAGGTCGGGCATGCCCGGGTTGGTGGTGGGGGTGTTGGTGAAAAAGATCGGCCGCCCAGTCCAGGCCACGGCGGTGCAGCCAGGCAGGGGCGAAGCCATCGGACGGGTGCGAAGCCAGTACCTCGTCGATCAGCCGCTGGTCTTGCGGTGTGGATGCGCCGGCGAAGGCCAGGGCCACGGGTCCGAGGTCCAGGTCGAACAGGCGGTTGCCGAACCGCGACTGGTAGTAGTAGTCGCGCTTGGGCACGGCGGTGGCCACGATCTCGATCTGCCGGCGGTTCAGGCCGAAGGCTTCGTAGATCGAGCGCACCTGTGGTTCGGTGGCCTGCGGGTTCGGCAGGAAGATGCGGCTCGCGCAGCTTTCCACGATGGCTGGCGCGATGCTTGAGCCCTGGATGTCGGCCAGGCTCTGCGTGGCGAACAGCACCGACACGTTCTTCTTGCGCAGCGTCTTGAGCCACTGGCGGATGCGAGCCGCGAACACCGGGTCGTCCAGGAACAGCCAGGACTCGTCCAGCATCAGCAGGGTGGGGGCACCATCGAAGCGCGCCTCGAAGCGTACGAACAGGTAGCCCAGCACGGCCATCACCGCCGCACGGCTGCCCATCAGCTCTTCCATCTCGAAGCACTGCACGTCGGCCGTGCCCAGGCGGTCGTGGTCTGCGTCCAGCAGCTTGCCGTGGGCGCCGCCCAGCACGTAGGGCGCGAGCGCCTGGCGCAGCGCATTGGACTGCAGCAGCACCGACAGACCGGTGAGCGTGCGCTGCTCGCGCGGCGCGCCGGCCAGGCTGCCCAATGCCGACCAGATCGCGGCCTTCTCGTCCGGCCCGATGGCCACGCCCTCGTGCACCAGTCGGCCTTCGACCCACTCGGCGGCCCAGCTGCGGTAGCCCACCTGGTCGATGCCGGCCAGTGGCTGGAAGGCGATGTCGCCATCGCTGCCCAGGTCGTAGTGCTCGCCACCAAGGCCCAGCACCGTGGCGCGCATGGAACGGCCCATGTCGAAAGCGAAGATGCGCGAACCGGAGTAGCGCCGGAACTGCAGGGCCAGCAAGGCTAGCAGCACCGACTTGCCCATGCCGGTTGGTCCCACCACCAGGGTATGACCCACGTCACCGACGTGGGTCACCAGCCGGAACGGCGTGGAGCCTTCGGTGCGGGTCACGACCAGCGGCGGACCGTCCAGGTGCCGGTTGCGCTCCGGTCCTGCCCACACCGCCGACACCGGCATCAGGTGCGCCAGGTTCAGTGTCGAGACGATGGGCTGGCGTACGTTGGCGTAGGCGTTGCCCGGGATCGACGACAGCCAGGCCTCCACCGCGTTCAGCGTCTCCGGGATGGTGACGAAGCCGCGCCCCTGGATCACGCGCTCGGCCATGCGCAGCTTCTCGTCGGCAGCGGTCGCGTCGGCATCGAGCACCGTGACGGTGGCGGTCACGTAGCCAAAGGCCACCTGGTCGCTGCCCAGCTCCTGCAGGGCAGCGTCGGCGTCGGCGGCCTTGTTGCCGGCGTCGGTGTCCACCAGCGGCGACTCCTGCTGGAACAGCGTCTCGCGCAGCAGGGCCAGCACGTTCTTGCGCTTGGCGAACCACTGCCGGCGCAGCCGGCCCAGCTCCTTCTCGGCCTCTGCCTTGTCCATGCACAGGAAGCGCGTGGACCAGCGGTAACCGAAGCCGAGCCGGTTCAGATCGTCCAGCACGCCGGGCCAGGTGGACGTGGGGAACCCGCGCACCGTGGCCACCCGCAGATGAGCGTCACCCAGCATGGGCGCCAGACCACCCAGCAGGGGCGCGTCGGCCAACAACGCATCCAGGTGGAACGGGACCTCAGGCACTGCCACCGGGTAGGTGCGTGGCGACACCGTGGTATGCAGGTAGCTCAACGTGTCGGCGTCCTGCAGCCAGGCGATCTCCGGCATCACGCCGTCGAGCAGGTCGAATACGCGGTCGGTCTCGGCGATGAAGGCGGCCAGCCGTTCGCGCCAGTCCACACCGGTGCTGGAGCGGTTTTCGTAGAGCAGGCTGGCGGCTCGTGCGCGCGACTCTTCGGGGGGCAGGTACTGCAGGGTGAAGTGGTAGCGGCTCTCAAAGTGGCTGGCCGATTCCTCGAAGGCTGCGCGCCGCTCTTCGTCCACCAGCCACGACAGCGCGTCCGGAAAGGACGAACGCGGGTAGTCGGCCGCTGGCCGGCGCTCGGCGTCCACGTACAGCGCCCAGCCTGAGCCCAGGCGGCGCAACGCGTTGTTCAGGCGCGCGGTGGTGGACACCAGTTCGCCCTGCGTGGCACTGTCCAGGTCAGGGCCTCTGAAGCGTGCGGTGCGCTGGAACGAGCCGTCCTTGTTCAGCACCACACCGGGCGCCACCAGCCCGGCCCAGGGCAGCCAGTCGGCCAGCAGGGCGGGGCGTTGCCGGTACTCGGATAGGTTGAGCATGGCGTCGTCCTCACACGTCCAGTAGCGGCTTGTGCTTCAGGTGCCGGGCAAAAACCGTCATGAACTGCGGATCGGCCCGCGCACCCCAGACCGCCAGCGAATGGCCCACGATCCACAGCACGGCACCCGGAATCCACAGTTGCAGGCCCAGGCCCACGGCGGCGGCCAGCGTCCCGTTGGCGATGGCCACCGTGCGCGGCGCGCCCCCCATCAGGATGGGCTCGGTCAGCGAGCGGTGCAGCGGAATCTCGAAGCCGCTGGCCAGGGAGGCCGCATGCTCGGCACCGCTGCTCATACCAGTGCCCCACCCGAGAAGCTGAAGAAGCTCAGGAAGAAGGACGAGGCCGCGAAGGCGATCGACAGGCCGAAGACGATCTGGATCAGCTTCCGAAAGCCGCCAGAGGTGTCACCAAAGGCCAGGGCCAGGCCGGTGGCAATGATGATGATCACGGCCACGATACGGGCCACCGGACCCTGAATCGAGTCCAGGATGGACTGCAGCGGACCCTCCCAGGGCATGCTGGAGCCGGCCGCCGTGGCCGTGCCAGCCAGGCTCAGCATGACGGCAGCGGTGAGCAGGCCCTGACGGGCGGGCTGCATCAGCCGGTTCAAGCGGCGCAGGCTGGCTGTTCGCGAGGACACCAGCAGGCGGGTGAACGGTTGGGCAAAGGAGCGCAGAGCAGTCGAAGGGGTCATGAAAGATCTCCGGGTGGGGTTGAGGAAGGGGAGTCCACCGCTGAGGGCGGGGAGGGCGCTGGCAGTTCAGGCAATGGCTCGTTCACCGACACCAGGTGGTAACCGGTGCTGTCGTGTCCTTTGACGTGGGCAATCGTCTCGATGCGGCGCTTGCGTCCGCGACCGGCGATGTACACCACCACGTTGATCGCCTCGGCGATCAGGGCGCGCGGTGGGTTCACCGCGACCTCCAGGATCAGTTGCTCCACCCGCAGCAACGCTCCGAGTGCGGAGCCGGCATGAATGGTGGCGATGCCGCCAGGGTGGCCGGTGCCCCAGACCTTGACCAGGTCCAGCGCCTCGCCACCGCGTACCTCGCCCACCACCACGCGGTCGGGCCGCAGCCGCATCGTGGCGCGCACCAGCTCGGTCATCGAGACGGCACCGGCGCGTGTGCGCAGCGGCACGTGGTCGCGCGCGGCGCACTGCAGTTCAATCGTGTCTTCGAGCACCAGCACCCGGTCGCCGGTGGCGGCGATCTCGGCCAACAACGCGTTGGCCAGTGTGGTCTTGCCGGTGCTGGTGCCGCCCGCGATCAGGATGTTCTGCCGCTCTTGCACGGCCCGACGCAGGAAGTCGGCCTGATCTGCGCTCATCATCCCGTCGGCCACGTAGTGGTCCAGCGGGATCACGCCCACGGCACGCTTGCGCAGCGCGAAGGCCGGCCCCGGTGCGGCCGGGGGCAGTACACCTTCGAAGCGTTCACCCGTCTCGGGCAGCTCGGCGGTGAGCAGCGGCTGGCCCCGGTGGACCTCGGCACCCACGTGGGCCGCCACCAGGCGAATGATGCGTTCACCATCGGTCGCGGACAGTGTCACACCCGTGGGCGCCCGCCCGGTCGAAAGCCGGTCGATCCAGAGCGTGCCGTCGGGGTTGAGCAGCACCTCCACCACGTCCAGGTCTTCGAGCGCGGCCGCGATCATCGGCCCCATGGCCGTGCGCAGCATGCGGACACGACGATCTAGCGTGGTCTTTTCGTGGCTGGGTGGCGGGGTCGTCATGGGGTTGGACCATCCTCGGGAGGGGATGGGTCCACGCGGCCCATCTCTGCGGCCTCGTCCAGTTGCCGGTTCAGGCCCTGTTCCTGCGGATGAAGTTCCTCAATCACGTCGCGCACCAGGCTGCGACCGCGCAACAGATGGCGGCCCAGCTGTTCAACGAATTGTTCGAATCGCGCCTTGCCTTGTGCGCGGGCTGCATCCTGGTGACCCTCAGGCACCGGTGTGCTCACGGTCAGGTAGTAGCGGATGAACAGGGCCAGGGTCTCGATCTCGATGTTCTGGTCGCGCTCCAGCCGCTCGAACTGGCGCGAGAGCCGATCCAGCCGCTTGGCGACGGCGGCCTCCCGCTGATCGCCCGAGTCCGGCGACAGCCACGAGGCCAGCGCCGCCGCGACGATGGACGACTTGGATACGCCTTTCTTGGTCGCCACCTCTTCGAGGCGACGGGCATGCTCGGGCGGAATGAACAGGTTGAGGCGGTACTGGCTCATGGTGCTATGCCGTCGTCGGGGTCGAGTGCGGCCAGGCGCGCCGCGCGCTGCAGGGCCGGGTCGAGCTGGCTGGGGAGGGGCAGGGGGGCGTCGTCGTCATCGAGCAGCGCCAGGTCATTGGTCAGTGCATCGAGCTCGGGTTGCGGCGTGGTCATTGTTGTCAGCTCCGGCTGCAGGCGGGGACCGCCTTCATCGGCAGCCATGCCGGCCAAGAAGGCAGGGCGCAGTGCAGTGGTCGCCATCGGCACCGCCAGTGCGTACCAGTTGTCTGCCCGTAGCGGTGGCGCATCGGGGTAGGGGCCCGCAATCAGGACGGGCGACGGCAATACGCGGCGCTGGAAGTTGGCGTCGGCGTAGTAGCGCAGCTTGCGGGCCTTGACCGGCGGCACGCTGGAGACCATCACCACCGCTTCGTCGGGCGGCAACTGCATCACTTCGCCAGGGGTCAGCAGCGGGCGCGCCGTCTCCTGCCGCGAGACCATCAGATGCCCGAGCCATGGCGCCAGCCGGTGGCCGGCGTAGTTGCGCTGGGCGCGCAGCTCGGTGGCCGTGCCCAGCGTCTCGGAAATGCGCTTGGCCGTGCGTTCGTCGTTAGTGGCGAAGGTCACCCGCACGTGGCAGTTGTCCAGGATCGAATGGTTCTGGCCGTAGGCCTTGTCGATCTGGTTCAGGCTCTGCGCGATCAGGAAGCTGCGGATGCCATAACCCGCCATGAAGGCCAGCGCGGTCTCGAAGAAGTCCAGCCGGCCCAGTGCCGGGAACTCGTCGAGCATCAGAAGCAGCTTGTGTCGTCGCGCGATGCCGTCCGATCCGTCCAGTGACTCGGTCAGCCGCCGTCCAACCTGATTCAGGATCAGCCGGATCAACGGCTTGGTGCGGCTGATGTCCGATGGCGGCACCACCAGGTACAGCGACACAGGGTGCTCGGTCGAGATCAGGTCGGCGATGCGCCAGTCGCAGCGCGAGGTGACTTCCGCCACCGTTGGGTCTCGGTACAGGCCCAGGAAGCTCATGGCCGTGGACAGCACGCCCGAGCGCTCGTTCTCGCTCTTGTTGAGAACTTCGCGCGCGGCGGATGCGACGACGGGGTGCGGGCCGCCGCCTTGCTCGTTCGTCAGGTGAGGCGTCGTCATCATCCGGTGCAGCGTCACCTCGAAAGGGCAGGCCGGATCGGACAGGAAATTGGCCACGCCGCGCAGCGTCTTGTCCTCGCCCGCATAGAGCACGTGCAGGATGGCCCCCACCAGCAGCGCGTGCGAAGTCCTCTCCCAGTGGTTGCGCCGCTCCAGCGCGCCCTCCGGGTCCACCAGGATGTCGGCGATGTTCTGCACGTCGCGCACCTCGTGCTCGCCACGCCGCACTTCCAGCAGCGGGTTGTAGGCGGCCGACCGGGCATCCGTCGGGTTGAACAGCAGGCAGTGTGAGAAACGCGAGCGCCAGCCGGCTGTCAGCTGCCAGTTCTCGCCCTTAATGTCGTGGATCACGGCCGAGCCGGGCCAGGACAGCAGCGTGGGCACCACCAGACCGACGCCCTTGCCCGAACGTGTGGGCGCAAACGCCAGCACGTGTTCTGGCCCGTCGTGGCGCAGGTACTGCGAGCCATGCCGTCCAAGGAAAACGCCGGACGGGCGGTACAGCCCGGCATGCCGAACGTCATCGGCGGTGGCCCAGCGGGCTGTGCCGTAGGTGGTCACCAGCCGTGACTGCCGCGAGCGCCAGACCGACATGCCCACCGCCACGCCTACCGAAGCCAGACCGCTGCCACCCGCGATCGCGCCGCCCACGTCGAAGACATCGGGTGCGTAGGCGTCGAAGAAGAACCACCATTCGAACAGGCGCCAGGGGTGGTAGACCGGCGAGCCGAAGGCCTCGAACCACGGAGTGCCCAGACGCGCCTGGTGGCCCAGTGCCGCAGCGGTCCACTGGGTCGCACCCCACACGCCGATCACGACGACGCCCAGCACCGCTGCGACCTGACCGTAAAGAACCCCCTGGTGGCTTGCGCCCTGAGCCTGCACCTTGACCTCCGATCCAGCGGCCTGTAACGCGGGGCCGTGCGTGCGGCACGAAGGTGTGTCGCACGCATGAGGATCAAGGCTGGCTATCGGTGGGTCAAAGTCCGAAATCGGCAGGCTCGCAACTCGGCCTGCAAGAATGCAAGTGTCAGCGTGCTGCCGCTTGTGATGGCTTCCTACGTCGATGTGCTGGGCGCCATGCTTGCGTGCGAATCGAGCGCCACCGCGCGTGGTGGCGAACTCACGCTCAGAACTTGGGTGATTCTTTAGGTGGGTTGTACGGCACCTTGCCGTCCCCGAAAAATCGCCGCTTCGTGGCCTCGGCCACGCGGTCACAAAGTTCGTCGCCCAGCCTTGTGCGCTCGGTCTTGCACTGCTCTCGCAGCAGCTTCAACCGTTCTGGATCGGCCACCAACGATTCCAGCGAATCAGTGGGCTGCGGCTTGCCGCAGGCCGAAAGCAACAAGGCTGCGGCGGAGACCACCAAGGTTGCGGTCAAGTTTTGAAGCTTTCTCATGTGCTACTCCCTGGCAATATGTCCAACGCGTCGTCAGTCGCCCGGCCGGGCGCAGCGATACGGGCTCTTTCCACGAAACGTCGCAAGGTCTCAGACGGGACACCGATGCGGTGGATCAGGTAGGTGGTCAACATCGGCGTGCGGCCTGCCAACGGCCTTGTGACGATTTCTGGATGGTTGCTGGTCGATACTTGTGCCTCGGTCGAAAATCCCAGGCCGTAGCCTGCTGCTACCAGGGTCACCATCAGGTCTTGGCTGGCGACCTGTTCGGCCACGATGGGTTCGCGATCCGTTGCGCGCAGTACGCGCGCCACCTGGCGGCTGCAGCCCTCGCACACTTCGGGGTCGCACAGCACCAGCGGATAGCGCAGCACTTCATCCAGAGGCAGCGTCTTGTGTGCCAACAAGGGGTGGCGCGTAGGTACGGCCACGACCATCGGATCGTTCCACACTGGTATGGCAAGCAGCGCTTCACCAACATCCGATGAGTGGGAGAACCCTGCGTCGTACAAGTCGGCTTCGAGGCCTTTGATCTGCTGTGACAGCGGAACCTCGTAAAGCCGGATTTCCGTATCTGGTTCTTCCTCACGACAACACGATAGCAATGCCGTGAGCCGGGCCTGCGATATGCCTTCGGACAAGGCGATGCGCAACTGCCCCTGATACCCGGCCGACACGGCCCGAACACTGTCGCGCGCCTGGGTCAGCGCTGCGAACACGCGCGGCACGTGGTCCATGAAGACCTGACCCGCACGCGTCAGACGCGTGCTGCGCGTATTGCGGTCGAAGAGGCGTACTCCCAAGTCTTCTTCCAGCTCCTTGATCGCTCTCGAAAGTGGCGACTGTTCAATGTGAAGCTTCTCAGCAGCTCTAGCGAAGTGCAGTTCCTGAGCGACCGCCAAGAAGCACCGAAGGTGCCTCAGTTCCATTGTTTTCCCTGAATGTTTTCATGTTTGTCTCACGTTGCTGCTGCTCTTGAATTTATGTCCTCGCACTGAACCGACCCGGCTTTGAATAGGCTCACTTTCCTGAGAGGGTAGAGCCATGAGCTAGAAGTCGAGCCAGCTTCAACTTGAGGTCCGCGAACGCGCTATTCGCTTATTGCGAGAGCACCGAGGCGGGTATCCTTCGCTGTGTGACGCCATCGAATCGATCGCCCCAACGATCGGCTGCGAGCTCCAGACCCTCGATGAATAGGGCTAGCTTGAGCAGATCGATCCAGGGGTGCGCGAGGGCATCACGACATGCGAGCTGGGACAGATGGGCGAACCCATCCGCCAGTCGTCTTCTACTTGCCGACCCACTGTGTGAAGCGTTGCAGCAGTTCTGTCTCATGGTCGAGCCAGAAAGCGGTGTCCAACAGGATTGCCGATTTAAGGTTCTCGGGTGTCGTCGGCAGCAGGGCCTGGGTGGCCTTGGGAATCAGCGGCGTCGCACGTTTATTCAGTGTGCCGTACGGAATGGCTTGGGCGAAGGCGGCCTGGTTATCTGCAGCTAAAGAGAAGTTCAGCAGATCCAGCGCCTGGGCTTTGTTGGGCGTCCCCTTGATCACTACCCAGTAGTCCATGCTGTAGAGCTGGTTCGTCCAGACGACGGGGAAGTTTTTGCCTTGTTTGGCGGCCACGGCGATGCGTCCGCTGTAAGCTGCGGTGACCGACACCACGCCGGAGTTCAGCCACTCGAGAGGCTGGGCGCCGGTTTGCCACCAAACTATGGAGTCCTTCAGCTTGTCGAGCTTGGCGAACGCACGGTCTTGTCCATCTTTGGTCGCCAGCACCTTGTAGACGTCAGCCGGCGCCACGCCGTCGGCCAGAAGCGCGATTTCCAGTGTCATGCGAGGTTGCTTGCGCAAGCCGCGCTTGCCCGGCCATTTCTTCGTATCCCAAAACTCAGCCCAGTTCTTGGGCCCATTGGCACCGAACTTGGCGCTGTCGTATGTCAGCACCTTCGACCACACGAAGGCACCCACGCCGCATTTGGCAAACGCAGAGGCGTCGACATCCTTGGCGTTCGGTATCTGGGCTTTGTCGATGCGCTCAAGTAGGCCCTGCTCACAGGCAGCGGTCATCTCGTTTTCATCCATCTGCACCAGGTCCCAGGTCACGTTGCCACTGTCGACCATGGCCTTCTGCTTTGCGATTCCTCCGTCATAGGAATCCTCGATGACCTTGGTGCCTTTTGCCTTCGCGTAGGGCGCGAAGTAGGCCGTACGAAAGGCCTCCTGCAGGGCGCCACCGAAGCCGACGACGGTCAGATCCCGAGCCTGTGCGCCAGTAGCAGCTAGCAATACGACGGCCGCGAGAGTAGTTGCAGCTGTCTTTGGCAGGCCGCCGGAGAAACGTTGGTTTTTCATGGGTGTCTGTTGAAAAAGTGGTAATTTCGCATACAAGCCTATCTTGCATACAGGATATATCATATACTTGACGAAGGCGATGTTCAACGTTTTTTCGGGGGGTTTCCCGAAACCGGCCTCCCCTTGAAAGCGCAGATGTCCGGGACCCCGCCCCCCCGTTTCCAGCCCTAAGAACCCAATCCCCAAGGACCGAAAGGACCAACATGAAATCTCTTAACGGTGTCTATCCCTCGGGCCAACCGCTCACCGGTGTGGGCTCGGCCGACGCTCTATATCACTTGCATTCGCAGACAAACCTGCAATCGCACGTAACGCAGGGCCCGCTGGTCATGGTGCGTGGGGAAGGCCCCTATGTGTTCGACGAGCAGGGCAAGCGATACCTCGAAGGCATGGGGGGGCTGTGGTGCGCGTCGCTTGGCTTTTCCGACCAACGCTTGGTCGATGCCGCGACAATTCAGATGAAAAAGCTGCCGTACTACCACACGTTCAACCACCGCTCGAGCGACACCGCTTCGATGTTGGCGGCTAAGGTGGCGTCGCTCAGCCCTATGCCAGACCCCCGGGTGTTTTTCGCGACCTCGGGCTCCGAAGCTAACGACAGCATGGTCAAGATGGCCTGGAGCTACCACATCGCCCGCGGCGAACCGGCACGCCGCAAGATCATCGCCCGCGACCGCGCATTCCACGGATCGACAGTGATGGGCGCTAGCCTATCGGGTCTGACCAACATGCACGCGGCTTTCGGGCTGCCGCTGGAAGGCATTGTGCGCGTGGCCTGTCCCTATCCGTACCGCGATGCGCGCGAAGGCGAGTCCGAGATCTCGTACGTTGAGCGGCTGGTCCGCGACCTGGAGGACCGGATCGCCGAAGAGGGCGCACACACTATTGCCGCCTTCATCGCCGAGCCCATCATCGGCGCTGGTGGGGTCATCGTGCCACCGGCGGGCTATTTCGAGCAGGTGCAGCAGGTGCTCAAACGCCACGGAATCCTGATGCTTGCCGACGAAATCATCTGCGGCTTCGGCCGCACCGGGAACTGGTTTGGGTCGCAGACATTCGGTATGACGCCAGACATGATGGCCTGCGCCAAGGGGCTGTCGTCGGGCTATGCGCCGATCTCATGCGTGATCGTTCATGGCGAGGTCTTCGAGACCTTGCAGCGTCACAGCGGAAAGACCGGTGGCTTCGGCCACGGCTTCACCTATTCCGGACATCCGCTTAGCGCAGCTGTGGCACTGGAGGCACTCGCCATTTACGAAGAGATGGACTTGCCCGCTCGCTCGCGCCATCTTGGCGAGGTGCTGCACCGCGAGCTCGGGCGCCTTTCCGACCACCCGCTGGTCGGAGATATACGCGGCACAGGCTTCATCGCTGGTATCGAGCTGGTTGCCGACAAGGTCGGCCGCATGCCGTTCGATGCGACGCTAGGTATGGGGGCCCAGGTCGAGCGCGCCACTCGCTCGCACGGGCTCATCGTGCGAAGCATGGGTGATGTCATCGCGCTGAGCCCGCCCTACATCCTTGACGATGCACAGGTAGTGGACATGGTTGCGACCTTGAAGCTGGCCCTCGACGACGTGGTGGCCCGCAACCTGCTGACCGCGGAGGTGGCGTGATGGACCAAGACAATCTGATCGAAATGGTCGGCGTGCAGAAAAGCTACGACGGCGCGCATCTGGTGATCCCCGACCTCAATCTATCGATACGGCGCGGTGAGTTCCTGACGCTGCTGGGTGCATCCGGCTCCGGCAAGACAACCACGCTGATGATGCTGGCCGGCTTCGAGAATCCGACGTGCGGGCAGATCATGATGGACGGCCGACCCATCCAAGACGTGCCGGCGCACCAGCGCGGCATCGGTATGGTGTTCCAGAACTATGCACTGTTCCCGCACATGACGGTGGCGGAGAATCTGGCCTATCCGCTGAAAATGCGCGGCAATGACAAGACCGTCACGAAGGACAAGGTCGGCCGCGCACTGGACTTGGTGCAACTCAGCGCCATGGCGGAGCGAAAGCCGGCTCAACTCTCGGGTGGACAACAGCAGCGGGTAGCGCTGGCGCGTGCGCTGGTGTTCGAACCGGAATTGGTGCTGATGGACGAGCCACTGGGTGCTCTAGACAAAAACTTGCGCGAGCACATGCAATTCGAGATCAAGCAGATCCACCGTCAGCTCGGTGTGACGGTGGTTTACGTCACCCACGACCAGAGCGAAGCGCTGACTATGTCCGACCGAGTAGCAGTCTTCCACGACGGCCGCATTGAGCAGCTCGCGCCGCCAGCAGAACTTTACGACCGGCCGTCGACCGCCTACATCGCAGCCTTCATCGGTGAAAACAACGGCCTCGACGGTGTGCTCACTGATTCCAGCCTGGTGCTCGATGGCGGCTTGCGCGTGCCGCTGCCCGGCCACGGCCTACTGCCGGGCCTGCGTGCCCGCGCTATGGTGCGGCCGGAGAGCGTTCGTTTGTCGAAAGACCTGAGCGTGAGCGTGCAGGCCCGCGTCGCCGACATGGCCTACCTCGGCGACCACACTCGGCTGGTGGCACGCCTGGACAACGGCAACACCGTCGTGGCCAAGCTCACCAGCGGGGCGCTGCCCGAGGATACCTCCGTCGGCGCACCGCTGGTGCTGGGCTGGGAACCGGAAGATATGCTGGTGTTCCCACAGGGTGCCGCAGGATTTTGAGGCGAAAATCCATGGGTCAGTTCAATGAGAACCCCTGTGAAGTCCCCCATTAAGCCAGTCGATAGAACCAACCTCGCCTCACGGGTCTATTCGGAGATCCGTGAGTCCCTGATCGCGGGACGCTACCTGCCCAGCCACCGGCTGCGCATCAGCGAAACCGCGCAGATGCTGGGCACCAGCGACACACCTGTGCGCGAAGCACTGCTGCGGCTGGTGAGCGAGCATGCGCTAGAGATGGAAACCGCGAAGCAGATCGCCGTTCCGGCCCTGGGGCTGGCGCGCTATGTGGAAATCCGCACGGTGCGTCTGGCGCTGGAGTCGGCGGCGGTGGAGATCGCTGCAACCAACATAGGCCCTAAGGACCTTGCCGACTTGGCGCGCATCAACAAGAAGTTTACCCAGGCCGAGGCGAGCCACAACGCAGAGCAGCAACTGCGCTACAACCGCGAATTCCACTTCGGCATCTACAGCCATTGCCGGCTGCCGACGCTGCTTGCGATGATCGAGAACATGTGGACATCGATGGGGCCTATCCTGCGGGCCTTCTACGAAAACGAGAGAACCGACAGAAGCTATGACCAAGGACACAACCAGCACGACCTCCTGCTGGAAGCTCTAGAGTGGCACGATGCCTCTGCTGCGGTCGAGGCCGTTCGCGCCGACATGATGTCGGCTGCCCCGGCCATTGAGCGCTTCCTGAGGGCACACGAAGCTTCGCAGGAACTCAAATCAGCGGCATAAAGTCTGCGTAGGCATACCAATCAGTGGGTCGCCTGTCGTCTAACAGCCCCCTGTGTCTGGACTTTTTGATCGCACGCAACCTTAGCGAACTGCAGCCACCCAAGCTGAGAAAAATGCCAGCAGGCTGCCTCCTACCACCTCCGGGTTGTAGCCTCCTTCCTGCACCAGCACTGTCGGGACGCCCAACTGCCGCAACTCCCGCCCCATCACAGCGAAAGCCGCATCACTGAGCAGCAGACCCTGTGCCGGGTGTTTTTCGTGGGCGTCCAGGCCCAGCGACACCACCAGAGCCTCGGGCGCGTAGGAGGCGATGCGCTCCGTGGCGCGGTCGAATTGGCTCAGATAGCCAGCATCAGTTGTACCCGCCGGTATGGGAAGGTTGAAGGTGAAGCCTTCGCCTGCACCAGCGCCCACTTCTCCAGCATAGCCACTGAAGAAGGGATGGTAGTCCTCAGGGCTGCGGTGCAGCGAAGTGAAGAGGACGTCGGGCCGCTGCCAGAAAATGTCCTGCGTGCCGTTGCCATGGTGCACGTCGATGTCGATGACGGCCACACGTGCGAAGCGGGTACGCAAATGCTCCGCCGCAATGGCTGCGTTGTTAAGGTACGAACCGCCGCCGGCCATGTCAGCATAGGCGTGGTGGCCGGGCGGGCGGCACATGGCGTAGCTGCAGCGGGAACCGCCCAGCACGACTTCAGCGGCGGCCACGGCCAGATGGGCTGCTGCTATCGCCGCCTTCCAGGTGTGGATGCCGATGGGCGCGAGCTGGTCGTGGAAGTGGAAAGCCGCGCGGCCAACCACCGAGCTCGGATATCCGGTGCCCGGCGACCGCATTGCAAACACGTTGGCGTGGACTTCTGACGACGCCCCGGGAATCTGCACCCACTGCGCATGCGCATGGGCCAGAAAGTCCAGGTAGCGGGGGTGGTGCACGCGTTCGACCGCGTCGAACACCTCTCGCCCAGGGGCGGGTAGTGCCTGAGGCTGTAGCCCTGCCGCGGCAAGCGCACCCAGCATGCCGTGGATGCGCCACGGGTCGTCGCGCGACGGCCGCCAGCCGCCGAGCGCGCCCAATAGACCGGGCTGGTGCAACGCATGCACCGGCGTATGGAAGATGGTGAGGGGCTGACTCCATCTCCCCGTTGCCGGCATCTGCATTAGTTCGACACCCACCTTGCGAAACGCTGCTGCAACTCGTCGAGGTGGTCGGCCCAGAAGTTCGTGTTTTGCAGGAGCGGTGCATCAGTGTTCTGCGGCGCGTTGGGCAAGCGGTCCAGCACAGCCTTAGACAGCATAGCCTGGGCCTTGGGGTTCACCGGTCCGTAGGAGATGGTCTCGGCGAATGACTTTTGCTGCGGCGCGCTCGTCATGTAGTCGATGAGTGCTACGGCCTTGGCCTTGTTCGGCGTGCCCTTGACGACCACCCAGTAGGTCGGGCCGTAGATCTGATTCTTCCACACCATCGCCAGCGACCTGCCTTCCTTGTTGGCGGCATCGACCCGGCCGTTGTAGGCCGATGACATGGCCACCGCGCCAGACGTCAGCCATTCGACTGGCTGTGCGCCGGACTCCCACCACTGCACGTCCTTCTTGATCTGGTCGAGCTTGGCGAAGGCGCGGTCTTGCCCGGCCTTGGTGGCCAGCACCTTGTAGACGTCGGCGGCCGGCACGCCGTCGGCCATCAGCGCAATCTCCAGCGTCTGCTTCGCCTGCTTACGCAGGGCGCGCTTGCCAGGCCACTTCTTTGTGTCCCAGAAGTCGGCCCATGATTTCGGTCCGTTGGCGATGCGCTTGGTGTCGTAGCTCATCACCTTGGCCCAAAGCATGGTGGGCACGCCGCAGGGGCTGAGCGATTCCTTGGGCAGGTCGGCGGTGGCAGGCGCCGCGGCGCGCCAGTCGATCTTTTCCAGCAGGCCAGATTCGCAGCCGACGACGACGTCTTCCTCGTCCATCTGAACCAGGTCCCAGATGACGTTGTTGGCTTCGACCATGGCCTTGACCTTGGTCAGACCGACGACGTTGGTATCTTCCATCAGCTTCTCGGATTTCGTCGCTGAATACGGCTGCCAGTAGGCTTTGCGGAAAGCCTCCTGCAGCGAGCCACCGACGCTTACAACCGTGAGGTCGCGCGCCATCGTGGCATGAGAGAACAGGGTGATTACCGAGAGCGCGACGAGGCGCAGGCAGACGGAGCGGGAGCGGGAAGAAGGCATGGAAAACTCCTTGACGGTGGAGGGAGGGAACAGGAACGAAGCGCGTGGGGGAACAAAAAACGTGCTGCAGGGACAAAAAAGGAATGCAGCGGCCCGACGCAGGCCGTAGCCGCCGCAAGCGAAAAGGGGGAATGGTGAAGTGAGTTTGTCGGGGCGTGCGCCTCAGGCCCGGAGGCTGCCGGTTAGGCCGTCGAGGAAGTGCACGAGGTTGGCGCCGATGTGCTCGCAGTCGTAGCCGCCCTCCTGCACCATCACGCAGGGGAAACCCAGGCGGCCCAGCCGCTGGCCGATGCGTCTAAAGCCTTCGGTGGTCACCCGAAATCCGTTGAAGGGGTCGTTCTCATGCGCGTCCAGACCAAGCGAGATCACCAGCGTGTCTGGTTGGAAAGCATGCAGCCTGCGGCAGGCGTGTTCAAGCGCGACCAGGTAGTCGTCATCGCCGGTGTCAGCGGGCAGCGGCAGGTTGAGGTTGAAGCCCAGGCCGGCGCCCGCGCCGCGCTCCTGCGCATAGCCACAGAAGTAGGGGTGGTAGTTCAGCGGGTCGCGGTGGATGGAGACGAAGTAGACGTCATCGCGCTCGTAGAAGATGCCCTGCGTGCCGTTTCCGTGGTGTACGTCGATGTCGATGATGGCCACGCGTCTACCGTCTTGGCGCAATTGCTGCGCTGCGATGGCGGCATTATTGAGGTAGCAGACGCCACCTCCGCGTTCGCGGTAGGCATGGTGGCCGGGTGGCCGGCAGATGGCGTAGGCCGCAGGGGCGCCGCTGATCACGCGCCGGGCCGCATCGGCCGCCAGGTTGGCTGAGGCCAGTGCTGCGGCGTAGGTGCCGGGCCCGATGGGCGAGGCTAAGTCCTGCATGTGGTAGCCAGCCTGGCCCACTACGCGCTCGGGGTAGCCATGGTGCAGGCCGGGTACGGCGAAGACGTTGGGGATGATCTCGGCGGATGCACCGGGAACTTCGGTCCAGCGGCGGTGCGCGTCTTCCAGGAAGCAGAGGTAGTCGGGCGTGTGCACTGCGGCCACCGGCGCCAGACCGTGCTCGGCAGCGGTCACCAGTTCGCACCCGGCGTCGACGGCGGCGTCGCGCAAGCGCTCGGCACGATCGATGCGTTCCTGGGCCGGATGGATGTTGCCGGCAACGAAAAAGAAGCCGGGCTCATGCTGGCGGTGTTCGGGTGTGTACAGGACAGGAAGCATGGGAAGCTTTCGTGTAGATGGGGGAGGAAGGCTGCACTCAGGGCGCGGCTCCTAGCGTGCTCGGTGGTGTGGCGACCGAGGCGGCGGTAGCCGTCGGCGCCGCGTCCATTCGCGGCGGTGTGCGGTAACCGGCGGTCTCGCCGCCGTCGACCGTCATGACCGTGCCGTTGACGAAGCTGGCCGCAGGCGAGAGCAGCCAGGCAATGAGTTCCGCGACTTCCAACGGCTCGCCCAGGCGGCCTGCCGGGATGCGGCGGGTGAGCGCCGCCAGGCGAGGCCCGTCCGCGATGATGCGGTCCATCATTCGCGTGGCGATCTGGCCGGGGCAAATGGCGTTGAAGCGCACGCGGTCGCCAAACTCCAGGGCCAGCGACTGCGTCATCGCGATGACCGCGCCCTTGGATGCGCAGTAGGCGGACAGTCCTTCCTCGCCGACCTTGCCCGCGATGGAGGCGATGTTGACCACTGCGCCGCCAGAGGCGATCAGCGCCGGCAGCGCGCAACGCGTGAACTGGAACACCGAGCGGGTGTTGACGGCCATTACGCGGTCCCATTCCTCCACCGTGGTGTCGAGAAAGGCGGTGCGCGACGAGGTGCCGGCATTGTTGACCAAGCCGGTGAGGCGGCCGTTGCCTAAGGCAAGCGCACGGTCGACGACGGCCTGTGCCGCGGCGGGCTCGGCGGCATCAGCCGTCATGAAGTGTGCGCCTTGGCACGCTTCGGCCAGCGCGTGGCCGGCGGCTTCGTCGCGGCCTGTGAACAGCACCGGCTTGCCGCTGGCGGCCAGCAAGCGGACTGCGGCGGCGCCGATGCCATGAGTCCCCCCTGTGACGATGATCATGGGTTTTCCTTTTCGGTGGTAGCTGTGGTGTGTGCATACGGCACGGGCGTGTTGCGAGGGTCGCTGGCGCTGCGGTGCCAGTAGTTGCGCTGAATCTGCCGAGTGACCGTTCCGACCTTCCCGTCGCCGACGGGCCGGCCGTCTAATGTCGTCACCGGCATGATGCCGCCGGCTGTGCTGGTGATGAAGATCTCGTCGGCGACACGTAACTGTTCGCGCGGCATTGCTGCAAGCTGGCAAGGAATGGCTAGCTGCCGCGCCATCTCGATCACCGTACGGCGCGTCATGCCCTCGAAGACGTTGCGCTCTGGCGTAGCGATCGCGCCGTTTTTGACGGCGAAGACATTGAAGCCTGCGCCTTCGGTCACGTGGCCGGCGCCATCGGATAGCACTGCCACCAACGCGCCGTGGTCGTACGCATCGAAGATGCCCATGGTTAGGTCCAGCCAGTGAAAATTCTTGATGCGCGTGTCGACCGCCTCGGGAGCGATGCGCTGCACGTCGCTGATGACCATGGCGATGCCTGTCTCCTGCTGCGCTTGAGTGGCGATCCACACGAAGGGTTGGCTGAAAGCGATGAAACGGTTGCTGCATTCGCGCGGGTCGCGCGAGCCGCGCGGCGGCACACCACGGGTGCAGGTCATCTGCACATAGGCGTTGCGCAAGCCACTTTTCGCCACGCATTGCTCGAGGATGTGGCGCACCTCGGCATGCGTCATTGGTAGCGTCATGCGCAACTGCGCCATCGACCAAAAAAAGCGCTCGATATGGTCGTCCAGGCGGAAGAAACTGCCGTTCCACACGTGGGCGACGTCGTAGGTCGCGTCCGACCGCACGAAGCCGCGATCGGTGATCGGCAGACGCGCTTCGCGCAGGGGAATGTACTGGTCGTCAATGAAGGCGACGCCTTCTGAAAAATCTGCTCTCATTCGGAAACCTTTTCACTTGATACGATTCGTGGCGCTCGCTGGGACAGCCACGCCGAGAGGGTGAGGGCTACGGTTGCGACGACCATCAGGAAGGACGACATGGCGACGATCGATGGGTCGATGGTGTCGCGGATGCCGTCGAACATCTGCCGCGGCAGCGTGCGCTGGTCGGGCCCGCCGATGAAGATGGCGACCACGATCTCGTCGAAGGAGGTGATGAAGGCGAACAGCGCACCAGAGACGATTCCCGACAGGATCATGGGTACGACGACGGTGAAGAAGGCGCGCACCGGTGAAGCACCAAGGCTGTACGCGGCGCGAAGCAGTGTCATGTCGAATTGCTGCAGCGTGGCTGTCACCGTAATCACGACGAAGGGAGTCGCTAGGATGGCGTGAGCCAGCACCAGCCCTGTCAGGCTGGCCGTAAGCCCCAGCAGCGAGAACAGAAAGTACATGCCCAGCCCGGTGATGACCGAGGGCACGATCATCGGCGCCATCAGGAAGCCGAGGAGCGTACGCTTAGCCGGCAGGTTGCGCCGCGCGAAAGCGAACGCGGCCAGTGTGCCCAATACCGTCGCAACCACTGTCGACAGCAGGCCGACGATCAGGCTGTTGACCAGCGAGCGTGTCCATGGGCCTGGCGAAAACACCCGGTCGTACCACTGCAGCGACAAACCCGGTAAGGGGTAGGAGAGGAAAGAGCCTGAACTAAACGAGATCGGCACCATGGCCATCAGTGGAAGCAGCAGGAAGGCCACCATTAGCCAGCCGTAGGCGAAGTGAGCTAGGCGGGCCAGGCGTGCGGAGTGTTGGTAAGTCATTACGTTCCTCACTTGATGCCGGCCAGCTGCTTGACGCCCAATGTCGATGCGGCGATGAGGTAGACGGACATGATGCAGCTCAGCAGCACCAGGCCGAGCGCCGAGGCCATGCCCCAGTTCACCGTGTTGTTGGCGTAGAAGGCGACAAAATAGCCCAGCATCTGCTCACGCGCGCTGCCGACCAGCGAGGGCGTGATGTAGTAGCCGGCCGCGACGATGAAGGTGAGAAGGCCACCGGCAGCCACACCCGGAAGGCTGAGCGGCAGGTAGACGGCGAAGAAACCTCGCAACGGGTGCGCACCGAGAGAGGACGAGGCGCGCATCAGGTGCGGAGGTATCGCCTTCAGGCTGTTGTAGATGGGCAGCACGGTGAAGGGCAGCAAGATGTGCACCATGACGATGTAGAGCCCCGTGCTGTTGAAGATCAGTGTCAGCGGCTCGTCTACGAGGCCTGCCGCCAGCAGCAGGCCGTTAACCAGGCCGTTCTCCTGCAGGACCACGATCCATGCGGTGGTGCGGGCCAGTAGCGAGGTCCAGAAGGGCAGCATGATGGCCAGAGTGATGACATAGGCTACTGGGCGCGAGGCCTTAACCAGCAGCGCAGCGAGCGGGTAGCCCAGCAGCAGGCAGGTCAGCGTCACGCCTGACGCAATGACCAGCGTGCGGCGCAAAATGTCCAAATAAATGCGCTGGTCCGGTTCCGCACGCACGATGTCGCCGCTGTCATCCTGGCGAAGATCGAGCGCTGCCAACAGGTAATGGCTGGTCAGCGGTGTCGAGGCGCGCTTGATCGCCGACCAGTAGGTCAGTTCTCCCCAGCGCTCATCGGTGTCAATCAACCAGGCTTTGGCTGTCGCCGCCGGCGGCGCCTGCTCGCTGAGGGCTCGGGACGTCTTCATCACCAGCGTGCGGTAGCCGCCGATCTCGTAGTTCATGCGTCGCGCCAGTTCGCCGACGACCCGTGTTCCCTGACCCTCTGCCAGATCAGCGGACAGGGCCGCGTATGCCTCGTCCGAGGGCAAAAGACCGCCTTCGGACGACCAGTCCTGTAGCGTCGTCACCGTGCGCGGCAAAGCGTCGCGTACTTCCGGGTTGTCGATCGCTCGGAACACCATCATCGCCAGCGGCAGTAGGAAGAACACCGTGCCATACAGCAGCAAGGGCGCAATTAGGAATAGGGAAACCCTGCGCTGTCGGCTGTCGGCCTGGTGCGTCGCGTTTTTCAGCAAGGTCGCGGAGGGAGGCCGGGTGATAGCCGTTGGTGCTTGCGTAACGTTTGAGGCCGACATCAGTGCCGTCCTTTCGAGGAAGCAGAACAGAAGCAAGTGGTCGCACGGGCGCGGCGATCCAGGCAACGCTCTTCAGCGGAATGCGGTCGTTCAGTGTGTTGGAAAGTGTCGGCGAAGGCGTCGTGGGTCCTCGACATGAATGTGCTCCATAAATCTTTGTGAAAACCACGATATTTTTTGTCTCGGTGGTGTAGGATATATCCTATATTACAATTCTGAGGCTCACAAGTTTTTTCGCGCATGAAGGAGATAAATGTTGAACATCCCCCTGGAATCTGCCCCCACGACGGTGCCGAGCGTCTCTCGATTCGCCATGAAGGAGCAGTCATGCGCCTGAATGACGCGTCCCTGCTGCGTCAGCAGGCCAGCATCGGCGGCCACTGGCGCGATGCACTCGATGGCGCCGTATTGACCGTGCACAACCCGGCCACCGGTGATCGGATCGGCAGTGTGCCGGCCTGCGGCGCGCTAGAAACCAAGGACGCCCTTGCTGCTGCCCAGGCTGCGCAGCCGGCCTGGGCTGAGCTGCCGGCGAAAGGCCGCACATTCATCCTGCGTCGACTGGCCGCGCTCATGCATGAGCACATCGACGACCTGGCGCTGCTGATGACCAGCGAGCAGGGCAAACCCTTGGCCGAAAGCCGTGGGGAGATCGCCTACTCGGCCTCCTTCATCGAATGGTTCGCCGACGAGGCGCGACGCGTGTACGGCGAGACCATCCCGTCGACTCAGGTCGACCGGCGTATCCACGCCATCCGGCAGCCAGTCGGCGTCACCGCGGCGATCACGCCCTGGAACTTCCCCATGGCAATGCTGGCGCGCAAGGCAGGCCCCGCGCTGGCGGCAGGGTGCGCGATGGTCGTCAAACCTGCGTCGCAGACGCCGTTCTCTGCACTTGCCTTCGCGGAACTGGCCGCCCGCGCCGGAGTGCCGTCCGGTCTGCTTTCCGTGGTAACCGGCTCGGCCACTCGGATCGCTGGCGAGATGACCTCTAGCCCCATTGTGCGCAAGCTCAGCTTCACTGGTTCGACCGATATTGGCCGCTTGCTCATGCGCCAGTCGGCCGACACGATCAAAAAACTGTCGCTGGAACTCGGCGGCAACGCGCCCTTCATCGTCTTCGATGATGCCGACATTGACGCAGCGGTGGAGGGTGCAATGGTGTCCAAGTACCGCAACACCGGTCAGACGTGCGTCTGCGCAAACCGCATCTATGTGCAACGCAGCGTGCTTGAAGAGTTCACCCGCAAGCTGGTGGAGCGCGTGGGACAACTGAAGGTCGGCGACGGAACGCACGACGGCGTGACGCAGGGACCGCTCATCGACGACAAGGCCGTCGCTAAGACTGAGGAGCACATAGCCGATGCACTCGCCAAGGGGGGCACCTTACTGGCCGGTGGCAAGCGCCATGCGTTGGGCGGGCGCTTTTTCGAGCCCACGGTGATCGACAACGCAAGCGACGACATGCTGGTCGCACGCGAGGAAACCTTCGGCCCACTCGCGCCCATCTTCGCCTTCGACACCGAAGACGAGGTTGTGTCTCGAGCAAACGATACCGAGTTCGGCTTGGCCGCTTACTTCTACAGCCGCGACTTAGGCAGGGCCCTGCGCGTGGCCGAGCGGCTGGAGGCTGGCATGGTAGGCGTGAACACCGGTCTTATCTCCACTGCCGAGGCGCCCTTCGGTGGCATCAAGCAATCTGGTCTCGGCCGGGAAGGCTCGCGTCATGGGCTCGATGACTACCTGGAGCTTAAGTACATCTGCTTGGCTGGGCTATGACGCGCCGTACTTTCATACCCGCTGCGATTTTCAAGAAACGACCACAGAAAGCGAATCCATGACTACGATCCTCTCCACGAAACCCGGCCTAGCCGACCTGCGGCCCACGCCCGACGAGATCTCCCGCCTGCGCGACAAAGCCCGCTTCGTGAGGCTGGAGACCATCCGACTAATCGAGATCGCCAAGGTCGGGCACTACAGCTCCGTCTTTTCATGCGCTGAAATTTTCGCAGCACTCTACTACGACGTCATGAGCCTGCGCGCCAACGAGCCACGGTGGCCTGACCGCGACCGCTTTCTTATGGGCAAGGGCCATGCGGCCGTCGGCCTGTATCCCATCCTGGCTGAATACGGCTACATCGACAAGGAAACGCTGGACGGCTACACCCGCTTGGGTAACCCGCTGGGCGACCACCCCGACATGCGCAAGGTTGCGGGCATCGACTTCAGCTCCGGCTCCATCGGCCATGCCCTGTCGGCCGGGGCAGGCATAGCCTTCGGCGGGCGTATCGCCAAGCGCGACTTCCACACCTTCGTGATGTTGGGCGATGGCGAGATGCAGGAAGGCCAGGTCTGGGAGGCGGCTATGTTCGCCGCCCACTACCAACTCAATCGGCTGGTTGCACTCGTCGACCGCAACGGCTTCCAGCTCGACGGCCGCGTCGACGACGTCATCGGCGTCGAAGGACTGGCCGACAAGTGGCGAGCCTTCGGGTGGGAGGTGCATGAGGTGGACGGCCACAACTTGGCTGAGCTCACTGGACTGCTCCGCCACATCAAGGCCGACACCGCACGTACCAGGCCGGTCTGCGTGATCGCCCAGACCCTCAAGGGCAAAGGAGTCTCCTATATGGAGACCGAGCCTGGCTGGCACCTGGGATATCTCGCCCCCGCCGATGCGGCGCTCGCCGTACAAGAAATTATGACCAAGGAGATCTGATCCATGACGCAACTCGTTTCCCCCGACAGCTGGCAGTATCGCTCCCTCAATGCCATCACGCCTGGCCTGGACGCGCTGTCCGACGCGCTGGCCGAACTCGTCAAGGAGGGCCATCCCGTCGTCGCTGGCTCGGCTGACTTGCAGTATTCCAATGGCTTGAACCGCTTTGCCGACGCCTACCCTGAACGCTACATCCAGTTCGGCATTTCCGAGCAGAACATGGTGTCGGCCGCGGCCGGCTTGGCCACGACCGGGCATATGCCGTTCGTCGCAACCTTTGCCTCGTTCCTGGCGCTGTTGTGCTGTGAGCAGATCCGGATGGACGTCGCCTACAGCGCGCTGCCAGTGCGCCTGATCGGCCATCACACCGGCATCTCGCTTGGGTTTTACGGCACCTCACACCATGCCACGGAAGACATCGGTACGATGCGTTCCATTGCAAATCTAACCATCATCTCGCCAGCCGACGGTCCGCAACTCAAAGCCGCCATTAGAGCTTCGGCTACTTGGCCCGAGCCGATTTACTTCCGAATCGGTCGCGGCCGCGACCCAGACATCTACGCGGAAGGTACACCCTTCAAGATTGGCGAGGCCATCGAGCATGGCGAGGGCAGCGAACTCACCATCATTGCGTGTGGCATGCCGGTGAAGTCTGCTCTGGACGCAGCTGAAGTGCTCAGGGCCGAAGGCCGTTCTGTCGCCGTGATCGACATGGCGACAATCAAGCCGCTGGACCGTGCCGCTGTGCTTCGCGCCGCATCGCGCTCCAAGGTGCTAATGACAGTCGAGGAACACAACATCCTCGGTGGGCTTGGTGCCGCCGTGGCGGAAGTGCTGGCAGATGAGGGCTGTGGTGTACGGCTAGTTCGTCATGGCATACGCGACGAATATGCCTTGATTGCTCCGCCAACCCATCTATACCGCGAATACGGACTAGACGCGGAGGGAGTTGAGGCAGTAGCTCGTCGCGCGCTTTGGTAAAAGGATCGTCTGGAGTTGGAGTTGACCCACTTTTGTGGAAGGCTACCGTTTTGATTCTCAAGCTGATTGACGTTCCCCCGGAAAACCGTGACAGGTCAAAACTAGAGTTACGGTTGCTTCCCAAGGCCCCCAATGGGGCAAGGAGAAGCGATGAAGAAGTCCCGATTCAGCGAAGAGCAGATCGCCTATGCGCTGCGGATGGCCGACGGCGGCACGCCGGTGGTGGACGTGTGCCGCCAGATCGGCATCTCGGAGGCCACGTTCTACACGTGGAAGAAGAAGTACGGCGAGCTTGGCGTGAGCGAGTTGCGCAAGCTCAGGCAGCTTGAAGATGAGAACGCGCGCTTGCGACGCATCGTGGCCGATCTGACGCTGGACAAACAGATCCTGCAGGAGGTCGTCAAAAAAAAGCTCTGAGGGCTGCCAAGCGCCGCGAGCTGGCAGCCTGGATGCAGGAGCGCTTCAAGGTCAGCGTGCACCGCTCGTGCCGATTGGCGCTGCTGCAGCGTTCAAGCTGGTACGCCAAGAGCGAGGCACGGGACCAGAGTGTGCTGCGCCAGCGCATCCGGGACATCGCGCTGAGCCGGCCGCGTTTTGGCTACCTGAGGGTGTTGGTGATGCTCAAACGCGAAGGCTGGCCGGTGGGGAAAACGCGGGTGTATCGCCTGTACCGACTCGAAGGCCTGCAGCTGCGCATGAAGGTCAAGCGGCGCAAACGCATTGCCCTGATGCGCGGCAAGCCCCAGAAACCCACGGGCCCGAACCAGCACTGGAGCATGGACTTCGTTCACGACCAGACGCACGATGGCCGCGCGTTTCGCATCCTCACGGTCATCGATCAGTGGAGTCGCGAGAGTGTGTGCCTGGAGGCCAACTTCCGGCTGTCGGGGCGGTGCGTTGCGCAGGCACTGGATGAGGTTGCCAGGCTTCGTGGCTGGCCCAAGGCAATCACCGTGGACAACGGGACGGAGTTCACCTCGAAAGCGCTGGACGACTGGGCGTATCGCCGGGGGATCAAACTCGACTACACCCGTCCGGGAAAGCCCACGGATAATGGCCTGATCGAGTCGTTCAATGGGCGGCTGCGCGACGAGTTTCTCAATGTCAACGAGTTCGTCACGCTGCACGATGCCCGGGAGAAATTGAAGGCTTGGCAGGACGACTACAACCACCAGCGTCCACACAGCTCGCTCGGCAACCTGACCCCGAGCGAGTTCGTCAACAGCAGGTCAGTTCAACCCAACGAAGCGGCCAGCCTGTAGTTCAGAACTGTCCGGTTTCCGGGGGAACGTCACTGATTCCTTGAACACAAAGAATGATGTGTCCTCGGAACCGGGTCGACTCCAACTTCAGTTCACAGCGAGGTAATGACTGCGGCTTCAGGCAAACGAGACTTGGGAAGCTTTCCGTTGAAGTCGTCTTCACTGCGGTAGCCCAGCGCGACCAGCGCCACACTGTGCAAGCCAAGGCTTGCCAGATCAAACTCTTCGTCAAGCCTAGCTGAATCGAAACCTTCCATTGGGCAGGCATTGACGCTCAATGCCTGTGCTCCCAACAGCAAGGTTCCCATTGCAAGGTAAACCTGCTTCTCCATCCACGTGTTCAGCCCCTTGGGGCCGTTGCGGTTTAGGTCGGTGTAGAAACGTCGTCCCTTGTCCTGACCCTCACGGGCTGCATCATTGGCGAAGCGACCGTCTTGCTGCTCCTGTGCCAGCAGCGCATGTAGATGGGTCTCGTCCATATCGTTTCGGGCGCAGAACACCACCACGTGTGAAGCATTGAGGATTTTTGGCGTGTTGTAGGCGAAGTCGACTTCGGTGGATTTGGCCACGCGTGCCTTTGCTTCGTGGCTGCCCGCAATGAGAAAGTGCCAGGGCTGTGAATTGACTGACGAAGCGCTGTAGCGCAGCAAGCTGCGAATCTGGGCCATGTGCTCCACCGAGAGGGTGCGCGAAGCATCGAAGGCTTTGGTTGTATGGCGCTGGGTGGCGAGTTGGGCGATGTTCAAGGGAGTCTCCTGAGTGAGCTGAGGTGAAGGGTTACTGACGCGGGCCGGCCTTGACCTTCAGCGTCGCTTCTCCGAGGCGGTGCATCCAGAGGTTGAAGCCGACGAACGCGGGGCTCGCGCCCTTGTCCACGCCCAGCTTGTCCACCTTCAGGGCGTGCACGGTGTATACATAGTTGTGCTCACGTCCCACTGGCGGGCAGGGGCCGAAGAAGCCGGGCTTGCCCAGGTCGGTATGGCCTTCAACGGTGCCTGCTGGCATGGTGCCGCCGTTTACACCACCGGGCAGGTTGGTGACGCTGGCGGGAATGTCGTAGGCCACCCAGTGCCAGAAGCCGCTGCCGGTGGGTGCGTCCTTGTCGTAGAAGGTCACGGCAAAGCTCTTGGTGCCGGCGGGCGCATCCTTCCAGGCCAGGTCGGGCATCACGTTCTTGCCAGAGCAGCCGAAGTTGTTCCAGTACATATCAGCACCGATGGTGGCACCGTTCTTGATGGTGTTGCTGCTGACCGAGAAATCGGCAGCTTGCGCGCTCAGGCTCTGGGCTGCGAGAGCCATGACGGCCAACGTGTGATGGAATTTCATGATGAAAGCTCTTTTAGGTTGGTTTGAAGGGGAAAACGGTTGAAGAAGGCGGATGGGTTCAGAAACCCGCCAGCACGACCTTGCCGCGCGACTTGCCCGACTCGATCAGGGCATGGGCGCGCCGGAGGTTGGCAGCGCTGATTGCGCCCATCTGTTCGGCGGCGGTGCTGCGGATCACGCCCGCGTCCACAAGCGCCGCCACTTCGGTGAGCAGGTGGTGCTGAGCCACCATGTCGGCGGTCTTGAACAGTGAACGGGTGAACATCAGCTCCCAGTGCAGCGAAATGCTCTTGCCCTTGAGCTTCATGATGTCCAGCGGCGCGGTCGGGTCATCGATCAGCGCCAGCTTGCCCTGGGGCGCCAAGGACTGAACAACCTGTGTGAAGTGCTGCTCGGTGTTGTTCAGGCTAGCGACATGTGTCACATCAGGGATGCCGATACGCTTGAGCTCTTCGGACAGCGGCTGGCTGTGGTCTATCACATGGTGAGCCCCCAGCTCCTTCACCCAGGCGCGGGTCTCGGGCCTTGAAGCCGTGCCGATCACCGTGAGCGAGGTCAGCCTGCTGGCCAACTGCGTGAGGATGGAACCCACGCCCCCCGCAGCGCCCACGATGAGTAGACGCTCATTGGTGGCGCGCTTGCCGGGCGCCACACCCAGACGGTCGAACAGCAGCTCCCAGGCGGTGATGGCCGTCAGCGGCAGCGCGGCCGCCTGGTCAAAGTCCAGGGACTTCGGCATGAAGCCAACGATGCGCTCATCGACCAGCTGTTGTTCGGCATAGCTGCCGGGACGCGTGATGTCGCCCGCATACCAGACACGGTCACCCGGTTTGAACAGGGTGACTTCGGGACCGACGGCACGCACCACGCCAGCGGCGTCCCAGCCGATCACCGCCCATTGGCCGGGCTGCGGTTGACGGGAAGCGCGGACCTTGGTGTCTACGGGATTGACGGAGATGGCTTTGACATCCACCAGGATGTCGCGCCCGCTGACCTGCGGCGCAGGCAGGTCCACGTCCTGCAGCGACAGGACATCGGTGATTGGCAAGGGGCTCTGGAAGGCGATGGCTTTCATGGGTGTTCTCTGATGGTCAAAAAAAGCGGGTGGATTCAACCCGCGTTGGGGTAGTCGGTGTAGCCACGCTCGTCGCCACCGAACAGCGTGTGGGTGTCGGGGACGGTCAGCGGCAGGTGGTTGCGCAGTCGCGCGGGCAGATCCGGGTTGGCGATGAACGGCCTGCCGAAGGCCACCCAGTCGGCCCAGCCGGCGCGGATCACCGCCTGGGCCCTGGCCTCGGTGTAGCCGCCTGCGACACCGATGGCACCGCCGAACGCGCGGCGCACATCGCGCCGGAACGACTCGGGCACCGGTGGTGCGTCGTCCCAGTCGGCCTCGGCGAAATGCAGGTAGGCGATGCCCTTGTCTGACAAGCGGCGCGCGGCCTTCAAAGTCGTGACGATCATGTCGGGGCAATGCATGCCCCGCTGGGTGATGTGTGGAGAGAGGCGCACACCCACGCGCGCCGCACCAACCGCGTCGACCACTGCATCGGTCACCTCGTCCAGAAAGCGCAGGCGCTTCTCGATCGAACCCCCATAAGCGTCCGTCCGCAGGTTGGAACCGGAACGCAGAAAGCTGTCGATCAGGTACCCGTTGGCGGCGTGGATTTCCACCCCGTCGAAGCCGGCGGCCAGAGCATTGGCCGCCGCCGTGTAGTAGTCATTGACGATCGCCCGGATCTCTGAAACGGTCAGTGCGCGGGGCACAGGACAGTCCACCATGCCACCTTGACCGTGCTCGTCCACGATCCACACCTGGGCGTTCGGGGCCAGGGCCGAGGGTGCGACAGGCGCCTGTCCCTGCTGGAACACGGGGTGCGACATGCGACCGACGTGCCACAGCTGCAACACCATGCGGCCGCCGGCGGCGTGGACAGCGTCCGTCACCCCTCGCCAGCCGGCGACCTGTTCCGCGCTGTAGATGCCCGGTGTGAAGCTGTAGCCCTGGCCCTGGGGCGTTATCTGGGTCGCTTCGCTGACGATGAAGGCGGCTCCGGCTCGCTGTGCGTAGTAGGTGGCCATGGACTCGGTGGGCACGTTGCCTGGCTGCGCGCTGCGGCTGCGAGTCATTGGCGCCATCACGACACGGTGAGGAATTTTGAAGTCGCCGAAAGTCAGCGGACTGAACAGAGTAGAGGAGCTCATGTGAAACTGCTGTTGAGCGCGATAGGAGATGAATCAGAATTCGTGCGTACTCGGTGCAGCCTGCACCGAGCTGTATATGTGGTCTGTCGTGACGTCACAGGGCACATCCAGTTCAATGACCAGCCCTCCCGGCAACAAGACGAAAATCTGCGCGACATGCTCTGCGGGCACCCGCGCCACCTTGAATGGCAGCGAGCTGCGCTTCAGTCGTTCAATCACGTCTGAGGCGGGTTCATCACTGCGAAAGGCGACATGCTCCAGACGCAGCGCCCCCGCCTTTTCAGACAGCGCCGTATCGTTTACCGCATGCACCAGCGCTTGGTCACCTTCGTACAGCCATGTGCCGGGGAAAGGAAACGGAGGGCGCTTGCCGGGCGCGAACCCCATCACTTCTTCAAACAGGGCTTTAAGGGCTGTGGCACTCCCCATGGAGACATTGATGTGGTCAAAGCGCCATGTCGGCTCCAGTCTTGGGTGGGTGTCGGTTCTCATGAAAGGGCCTGTATGAAAGTGAAGCCCGTATCTTGACTTGGTGGTGTTGTTTGATAAACCGCCTATCTTTTGAGTGCGCTTTCAAGCAAATCAATATAATTCCATGTCAAGCAACCAGTAGAAAGCTAGGTATGAAAGCGTTGCAGGATCTGGACATCTTTGTTCGAACGGTGGACACGGGCAGCCTTTCTGCAACGGCGCGCGCCATGGATCTCACCCCGGCTGCAACCAGCGCCGCACTCAAACGCCTCGAATCCGAACTGGGTGTCGAGCTGTTCGTGCGATCAACGCGCAGCCTTCGCTTGACGCTGTCCGGCGAGCAGTTCCTAGAGCAGTGCCGCCCGGCTTTGGCCGCGTTGCAGCAGGCCGCGCGACTAGTGGCCGGAGGTGAGGCCGCTATGGAAGGCGTGCTAAAGCTGTCTGCACCTTCTGATTTGGGGCGCAATTTGCTGTTGCCGTGGTTCGACGCGTTCCAGATTGAACACCCACGCGTGAGTGTGCGGCTGCAGTTGTCGGATCGACTGGCCAATGTCTACAGTGAACCTGTAGATGCTGCGTTTCGCTACGGAAAGCCGCCAGATTCGAACTTGGTGGCGTTGCCACTTGCTCTAGGCAATAGGAGAGTGTTGTGTGCTTCGCCGGCGTACATCAAGCGCCATGGGGCACCAAGCTCGCCCAACGAACTGACCGATCATGACTGCCTTTGCTTTATGGTCGGGGATGACGTCCACGATCGCTGGCGATTCAGTCAAGGAGAAGGCGAAATTTCGGTGCGAGTGCGGGCTGCGAACGTTTCCAATGATGGGGACGCTGTCCATCGTTGGGCGCTGCTAGGGCGAGGTATCGCATACAAGGCGCATTTGGACATTGCAGGCGACCTGTTGCAAGGGCGGCTTTGCGCACTGTGCACGACGTGGACAACCGAGCACGTCCCGTTGTACCTTGTGGTGCCCAATCGAAGTCAGCTGACGCCGCTGTTGCGCTGTCTTCGTGATTTCGTCGCGCAACGCATAGATGAGCTGGCCGCACCAATTTCTTGAGCAGCGTCCATCTGGATAGTTCATGACGGCCAACTTGTTTCTCGTACTGGCATGCCTTCTACCTATGCGTTTTGCGTGCGCCCTGGATGGGAGCTGTAGACGGACCGGCGCGCTGTTTTGCACCTTTGTCATCTTGATTCCTTTGGGTGCCGCCCCGCTGGCCAGCATTGCCAATATTCGTTTTGAAGGCGTCAGCAATATCTACTACTACTTGTTTGTGACCTTAGCCATGGCAAGTATCCTGTGTATGGCAAGGCGTGTCGCAAAACACCCGCGATCAGCGTTGCGAGCTGTCCATCATGTGAGCCTCGGTGCTTTGTGCGTTGTTGTCACCTTGGATGCCGCATTCTCAGCACCCGAGTCGGGGCTGACTCCCGGATTGTTCGATCGAGGGGAGTTGGCGGCGGGCTGGATCGCTGCCCTTGTGTCCACGGGAGGGTTAGTTGTAGCGTTATGCTCGCAAACCTCCACACGATTTACACCCCTCAGCGCCTTCATTTCGATCTGCGCGTTGGTCATTTGGACGGGGGCAGCCCTTACTGGTCTTGTGGGGGGAGCGTGATCCCCCCTGCCACGCACTATTCAAAAGTGGTAATGTGGAAATAGGGCTGCTTTGGTCTCTCTTACAAACCTGGTGCTACCCGCTGCTTGCATCAAGTCAGGAGTGTCAGAAGGGGGGTAAAAGCGTTCAGTGACGCCATCTCTTCCGTCTTTGCCCACACTTATGGCGCCAAATTTCATTTAAGGCGCGCCCACTGAACGCGTGCTGGCGAATTAGCTAGTCAGGTGATCGCCGTTGCTTTGAAGCACGCAGCAAAGATGCGAAGCGGATTACCACAGCGCTCGAGCTTTGCGCGCAACACAGCACCCTCCCAGCCGATCCAGAAGAACGCCGCCAAGCGCGCGCAGTCGGCTTCCTTAGGGATTTCACCGCCGGCCTTGGCGGCCTCCAGGCAGCGTTCGGTACGAGACTCCCAACCGACCAGCACGTTGGTGAGTTGGTCGCGATACGCTTCCGGCAGCGCATTCATTTCCTGCCCTAGGTTTCCGATGAGGCAGCCGCGCCGGAAGTCAAACCTCTTCATGCCGTTTTCGGCATCCAGGCAAAAAGCGTCGATGCGGAGCAGCGGAGCGCGGCTCTCATCCAGCAAGAACTGATCGAGCTTGCGAACGAAGTAGTCGTTGTACAGCGCGATCAGCTCGGTGCCAAAAGCTTCCTTGCTATCGAAGAAATGATAGAAGGATCCTTTGGGCACGTTGACCGATTTCAACACCTCGTCGATTCCCGTGGCAGAGAAACCCTTTTCGGTCAGTGCGGCGACACCCGCTCGGAGCAAGAGGGCGCGCGTCTCCCGGTGGTCTCCCTCCACTTTCGGAGGACGACCCCGTTTCCGAGGAGTGATGACGGCATCTGGCATAGGTCAATTATTGGACCGAACGTCTTGAAAGGTCAATCAGTACTCCCTTCGAGATGCCCGGCACTCAGGGGACGCAGCCCCCCATCGCCCTGTTCCTGTGTAGTCGATTTGCAGTCCATCTTGCATTTCATGGGAGATCAGTCTACTATTTATAGACGACTGGTCTATTTATTGAAAGGTACACATGTTCCGAGGCATCCTGATCGAGAAGGACGAAGCCGGCTACCGGGCCGCCGTGAAAAACATTGACGAGGCGTCCCTGCCGGAAGGCGATGTGACCGTGAGGGTCAGCCACTCCACCCTCAACTACAAAGATGCTCTGGCCATCACGGGGCGCGGTCCCGTGGTGCGCAAATCCCCGCTGGTGCCCGGCATCGACCTGGTCGGCACGGTCGAAGAAACCAGCCACCCGGATTTCAAGGTGGGCGACAAAGTGGTCCTCAACGGCTGGGGTGTGGGCGAAAGTCACTGGGGTGGCCTGGCGCAAAAAGCGCGCCTGAAAGGCGATTGGCTGGTGCCTCTGCCAGAAGCGTTCATCCCTCAACAGGCGATGGCTATTGGCACGGCAGGCTATACAGCGATGCTGTGCGTGATGGCGCTGGAGCGCCATGGTGTGACCCCGGACAAGGGTGAGATCCTGGTAACCGGAGCGGCCGGAGGGGTCGGCGGCGTCGCCGTGGCCCTTTTGTCGAAGCTCGGCTACACCGTGGTGGGTGTCACCGGCCGTCTTGAGGAGCGCAACTACATCATGGGTCTTGGCGCCAGCGACGTGCTGGACCGCGCTGCGCTTTCCGCACCCGGCAAACCGCTGGGTCGGGAGCGCTGGGCAGGCGCGGTCGACGTTGTCGGCAGCCACACGCTCGCCAACGTCTGCGCCACCACACGCTACGGTGGTGTGGTCACGGCATGTGGCCTTGCCGGTGGCATGGACCTGCCGGCCACCGTGGCGCCCTTCATCCTTCGTGGCGTCACACTGGCTGGCGTTGACAGCGTGATGGCGCCCAAGTCCTTGCGCCTGCAAGCCTGGCAGCGGCTGTCGACCGATCTCAATCTGACAAAGCTTGGCCAGATCGCAGAAGAAATCGGCTTGGACGATGTGATTGCAACAGCCACGAAACTGCTTGACGGACAGGTGCGTGGGCGTTTGATTGTGGATGTGTACGCCTAATCGCACCCAGATCTGAACCCTGTCGAGGATGCAGGTCTAGATCACTTGTCTCTTGCTCGGCGGCAAATCGGTGCAAGACCCGTGCGCCACCTCCGCCGCCATGCCGATGCTCTCGCCCAGCGTGGGGTGCGGCTGGATGGTCTTTCCGATGTCCACCGCGTCGGCGCCCATCTCGATCGCCAGCGCGATCTCGCCGATCATGTCGCCGGCGTGGGTGCCCACGATGCCGCCGCCCAGGATCTTGCCGTGGCCATGGGCTTCCGGCGAGTCGTCGAACAGCAGCTTGGTGAAGCCTTCGTCGCGGCCGTTGGCTATGGCGCGGCCCGAGGCCGTCCAGGGGAACAGGCCCTTCTTGACCTTGATGCCCTGGGCCTTGGCCTGGTCCTCGGTCAGACCCACCCAGGCCACCTCGGGGTCGGTGTAGGCCACGCTGGGGATCACGCGGGCGTTGAAGGCGGCCGCGGCCAGCTCCTGGTTGCCCTGCAGTTCACCGGCGATGACTTCCGCCGCCACGTGCGCCTCGTGCACCGCCTTGTGCGCCAGCATGGGCTGGCCCACGATGTCGCCGATGGCGAAGATGTGCGGCACGTTGGTGCGCATCTGTATGTCGACGTTGATGAAGCCGCGGTCGGTCACCGCCACGCCGGCCTTGTCGGCCGCGATCTTCTTGCCGTTGGGCGTGCGGCCCACGGCCTGCAGCACCAGGTCGTAGGTGCCTTCGCTCTTGGTGCCGTCCAGGCCCTCGAACTGCACCTTGATGCCTTCGGGCGTCGCTTCGGCCCCGACCGTCTTGGTCTTGAGCATGATGTTGTCGAAGCGGCCCTTGTTCATCTTCTCCCAGACCTTGACGAGGTCGCGATCGGCGCCCTGCATCAGGCCGTCCATCATCTCCACCACGTCCAGACGGGCGCCCAGCGTCGAGTAGACGGTGCCCATCTCCAGGCCGATGATGCCGCCGCCGACGATGAGCATCTTCTTGGGCACGCCCTTGAGCGCCAGCGCGCCGGTCGAGTCCACGATGCGATCGTCCTGCGGGAAGAACGGCAGGCGCACCGCCTGCGAACCGGCGGCGATGATCGCGCGCTTGAAGGCCACAACCTTCTTGGTGCCCGTCTTGTCCTGGCCCGTGCCGGAGGTCTCTTCCACTTCCGCGTGGTTGGGGCCGACGAAGGCGCCGTAGCCGCGCACGGTGGTGACCTTGCGCATCTTGGCCATCGCAGCCAGACCACCGGTCAGCTTGCCGATGACCTTTTCCTTGTGAGCGCGCAGCTTGTCCACGCTGACCGTGGGCTTGCCGAACTCCACGCCCAGGTCGCCCAGGTGCGAGACCTCGTCCATGACGGCGGCCACGTGCAGCAGCGCCTTGGACGGGATGCAACCCACGTTCAGGCAGACGCCGCCCAGCTGGGCGTAGCGCTCGACGATGACGACCTTCAGGCCGAGATCCGCGGCGCGGAAGGCGGCCGAGTAGCCGCCGGGGCCGGCGCCCAGCACCAGCACGTCGCATTCGATGTCGGCCGAGCCACCGAAGCTGGCGGCGGTCGGTGCCACCACCGGCGCAGCGATCGGGGCCGCAGCGGGTGCGGCTGCGGGCGCAGGTGCTGCTGCCGGCGCAGGGGCCGCCGCAGCGCCCTCCGCGTCCAGCACCAACACCACCGAGCCTTCGCTGACCTTGTCGCCCAGCTTGACCTTGAGCTCTTTCACCACGCCGGCGTGCGACGAGGGAATCTCCATCGAGGCCTTGTCGGACTCGACGGTGATGAGGCTCTGCTCGGCCTTGACGGTGTCACCCGGCTTGACCAGCAGCTCGATGACCGCGACTTCGGAGAAGTCACCGATGTCGGGAACCTTGATGTCCATGAGTGCCATCGTGTCCTCCTTACAGCAGAACGCGACGGAAGTCGCCGAGGATCTGGCCGAGGTACGCGTTGAAGCGGGCCGCGGCGGCGCCGTCGATCACGCGGTGGTCCCAGGTCAGCGACAGCGGCAGCATCAGGCGCGGCACGAACTGCTTGCCGTCCCACACCGGTTCCATCTGGCTCTTGCAGACGCCCAGGATGGCGACTTCGGGCGCATTGATGATGGGCGTGAAATAACGCCCACCGATGCCACCCAGCGACGAGATGGTGAAGGTGGCGCCGGACATGTCGGCCGGCCCCAGCTTGCCGTCGCGGGCCTTCTTGGCCAGTTCACCCATTTCCTGGCTGATCTGCAGCACGCCCTTCTTGTCGGCGTCCTTGATGACGGGCACGACCAGGCCGTTGGGCGTGTCGGCCGCAAAACCGATGTGGTAGTACTGCTTGTAGACCAGCGAGTCGCCGTCCAGCGAGCTGTTGAACTCGGGGAACTTCTTGAGCGCGGCGACGGACGCCTTGATCAGGAAGGCCAGCATGGTCACCTTGACGCCGCTCTTCTCGTTCTCCTTGTTGGTGGAGACGCGGAAGGCTTCGAGGTCGGTGATGTCGGCGTCATCGTGGTTGGTGACGGCCGGGATCATGATCGCGTTGCGCAGCAGGTTGGCGCCGCTGATCTTCTTGATGCGGCCCAGCTCCTTGCGCTCGATCGGGCCGAACTTGGCGAAGTCCACCTTGGGCCAGGGGATCAGGCCCAGCTCGGAGCCACCACTGCCGGTCGATGCAGGGGCCTTGGCCTTTTGCGCAGCCGTCTGCACCGCACCGGACATGACGGACTTGGTGAAGCCCTGCACGTCGTCCAGCGTGATGCGGCCCTTGGGGCCTTTGCCTTGCACCTCGGCCAGCGGCACGCCCAGTTCGCGGGCGAACTTGCGTACCGAGGGCGAAGCGTGGGGCAGCCCCAGGGCCGGGGTGGCGGTGGGGTTGTGGGCCGGTGCGACGACAGCGGGTGCAGACGCCGTAGCGACCGGAGTGGCCACTGCGGCGGATGCCGCAGCGGGCGCAGCCACCGGAGCGGCAGCGGCCGGCGCCGGCGCGGCAACGCCCGCAGCACCTTCCAGAATCGCCAGCAGGTCACCGATGTTGACCTTGTCGCCCACCTTGACCTTGAGCTCCTTGAGCACGCCGGCATGCGAGGACGGGATCTCCATCGAGGCCTTGTCGGACTCGACCGTGATCAGGCTCTGCTCGACCTTGACGGTATCGCCGGGCTTGACGAACACCTCGATGACCGCGACGTCCTTTAAATCGCCGATGTCCGGTACGTGTACTCTCAATATGTTTGCGGTTTCCATTTTTCAAGAGTCCTTAATAAGCCGAATCGCCGTGAAATTTCTTTAGTTCAATTCAATTTGATCTGCATTGCACATCACTCCAATCGATCCTAGAGTCATCCAAGTAGAACTAAATTAAAAGCATATGGCAACTTACCAGCGATGGTCGGGCGCACGAAATAACTTGCTAACAAAATTGCCGGATGAGACTTGGTAAGTTCCAAATCCCATCCGGCTGTGCGTAGCTAACAGTTTAGATGGAGCCCCTATCGATCCTCTTTAACTATCTCAACTTTGTTAAAAGTGAAGATCTCCGAACCACCTTCTGCGTCACCATTGTCGGAGAGGGTTTGAGCACTCCTTTGAATTGAGGTCTCGGAGGCCACTTCATCTTCTCCACCACCGCATGCAGCTAAAGAGATAGCAAAGACGCTCATTGTCAAGAACGATGTCATCCTACTCATATAGACCTCTCGCAGCAGTAAATATTGAAAGAATGCGCGCATCATCGCGCCTCATAGCAAAACATGGGGGCAGAAATTACCTCCCAGTCGGTCTTCCCGTCCGCTCCTTTTACTGGGACAGTGTGAATGCCGAGCGCCAGCTTGCATCCTTTTCCTCCTGAACTATTTCCAATCCAAACAGGCGAAACACATGAGGCAACAGAAATTAGTTGAGCGCGCCCACGGGGCGATATAAGTCGAGTGTCAATTGGTGTCACCGTAGTGCCAGGGGAGTTGGCAGAATTGAATGTTCGAGTTCCGTCGAGCGGAATGATTGAGTACGTTGTTGGACAAACAGTGGAGCCAAGTTGCTGCTGCGCCAATCCGGTTAATGGTGCGACTCCCGCAATGCAAGCAACTGCACAGCAAAGGCTTTTGTTGATGATGCGCTTATGCATGATTTCTCTCCTTTAATTGGAAAAAATGTATTCAATGGTAGTTTTAAGCGTCAAGTAAAGTGATTTGACTACCCAATAGACATAGTGAGGTTCATCAGGGTGAAGCGGAATCCTTTAAAGCACAAGCAAAGACAAACCTCAGTTAGTCAATTGCGATCAAAACCCTGCGATTCCTGGTGCCAGCGGCTTGAACCGGTACACAAGATACGGCGGCTTGTTCTCGGCCTTGCCGTCGTTCAGCGGCGCCGCCATGGGCAGCTGTGCCGCGCCGGTGTACATGAAGCCATCCTGTGCGTAGATCACTCCGTCTGGCCAGACCATGTCGGGCGCCGCGGCAAAGCGCCGGTACTGACGGGTGTCGGCAGGGATGATGCCAACCGCGCGCTCGCCCACCTCGGTGAGATAGAGATTGCCCTTGCGGTCGATCGAGAGCCCGCCGTTGTTGGGCTTGTCGGCGTAGGTCTCGACCTTGGCAGCCAGTTGCCCGGCGCTCACGCGCTTATTGAGCAGGTCCTTCATCCGGATGCGGAACATCTTGCCCTTGTTGAGCGGTGCGAAGTACAGCCACTCGCTCTTGTGGTCCAGCGCGATGCCATCCACGCCGACGTAGACCTTGATCGCCTTGGCGCCAGGCTTGCCCTCGTCGACGGTGATCGGACGGTTCATGTCGGGCATGACGCTGTCGTGGCCCTGCAGCAAACGACGGCTCTGGCCGGTCTTCAGATCCACCACCACGAGCGCCGCCTTGTCGCCCACCGGCCCGGTCGCGATGGCCTCGTCGGCGATCACGATGACCTGGTGTTTGAGGTCGACCACGAAGTCGTTGTGCTGCGACTCGGGAAGGGAGGCCGGCGCCGGAATGGGAACGATGCGTTCCAGTTGGTTCTTGTGCGTGTTCCAGGCCACCAGCTTGGGCGTGATGCGCGGCTCTGCCTGACCGGAGTCGAGCAGCCACAGCACGCCCTTGGCATCCGTGTGCAGGCCCAGCACCCAGTTCAGGCAGGTGTTGGGGTCCTTCTGGCTGCCATCCGCCTTCTTGCAGGTCTGCCATTCCGCGCTGGGATACGGCGTGGTGTCGTCGCGCGTGGCATTGAGCAGCCCGACCTTTTGCTCCGGCGCGTAGAACGGGTGGTAGCCGATCACCAGTTGCCCGTTGGGCAGGGTGGTGATGCCACCCACGCCACCCTTGAGGCGGGCGGTGATTTCTGCGGAAATGGGCTCGGCTTGGGTGGTGGCCGCGCACAGGGCAAGGCTCAGCGCTGTCAACCAGCGACTGCTTCGGTTCATGGTGGTCTCCTCGTTGGGTGGTGAACGGGCGCGAGGCCCCAGGGCTCAAGAAACCGCTGCACACAGGGCTTGCGCCCGTGCAACGATGCTCGATGCATCGACGGCGAAGAAGCGCCGCAGTGCCGCGCGGGTGTCGCTGCGGCCAAAGCCGTCGGTGCCCAGGGTGGCGCAGGGCCGCCCGGCGGGCAGATAGGCACGGATGCTGTCGGGTACGGCGCGCACGTAGTCGGACGCAGCCACGATCGGCCCGCGCGTCTGGCCCAGCAGGCGCGCGATGTAGGGAGCGGCAGCACCCGCCGCGGCGCCTTCGCGCGCCAGTTCGCTCCAGCTGGTCACGCTGACGACATCGACGCCCAGGCCCTGCGCCGCCAGTTGTCGTGCCGCCTGCCGCACCTCGCCCAGGATGGCGCCCGAGCCCATCAGCGTGACACCGGGACCTTCGGTCGGTCCCAGGCGCTCGAACAGGTAGGCCCCGGCGATCACGCCGGCCGCCGCGCCCTCGGGCAGATCGGGCTGGGCGTAGTTCTCGTTCATCAGCGTGACGTAGTAGAAGACATCCTGTTGCTGTTCCAGCATCTCGCGCATGCCGTGGTCGAGGATCACGGCGAGTTCGCCCGCGTAGGCCGGGTCGTAGGCCTTGCAATTGGGGATGGTGGCGGCCACGAGATGGCTGCTGCCGTCCTGGTGCTGCAGGCCTTCGCCGCCCAGCGTGGTGCGGCCGGAGGTGGCACCCAGCAGAAAGCCTCGGGCACGCTGGTCGGCGGCGGCCCAGATGGCGTCGCCCACGCGCTGGAAGCCGAACATCGAGTAGTAGATGTAGAAGGGCAGCATCGCCAGCCCGTGCACGCTGTAGCTGGTGGCCGCCGCGGTCCAGCTGGCGATGGCGCCGGCCTCGCTGATGCCTTCTTCCAGGATCTGTCCGTCCTTCGCTTCCCGGTAGCTCAGCACCGAGCCGATGTCTTCGGGCGCGTAGCGCTGGCCCACGCTGCTGTAGATGCCGACCTGCTTGAACAGGTTGGCCATGCCGAAGGTGCGCGCCTCGTCGGCCACGATGGGCACGATGCGCGGGCCCAGCGTGCCGTCCTTGAGCAGGTTGCCGAGCATGCGCACGAAGGCCATGGTGGTGCTCATCTCCTTGCCGCTGGCGGCGAGGGCGAACTGGCCGTAGCCGTCCAGCGCCGGCACGGCCACCGGCTCGCAAGTCGCTTCGCGCCTCGGCATGGCACCACCCAGTGCCGCGCGCCGCTCGCGCAGGTAGCGCATCTCGGGCGCATCGTCGGCGGGCCGGACAAAGGCCAGGCTGGTGGTCTGCTCGTCGGTCAGTGGCAGCCGGAAACGGTCACGGAACTCCAGCAACTCAGCATCGTCGAGCTTCTTCTGGCTGTGCGTGGTCATGCGTCCCTGACCGGCGGTGCCCATCCCGTAGCCCTTCTTGGTCTGGGCCAGGATGACGGTGGGCTGACCGCGGTGCGCCGCCGCAGCCGCGTAGGCGGCGTGGATCTTGACCGGGTCGTGGCCGCCACGTTTGAGTGTGTCTATCTGGTCGTCCGTCATCCCTTCCACGAGGCGCGCCAGCTCGGCGTTCTGGCCGAAGAAATTCTCACGGTTGTAGCGCCCGTTCTTGGCGGCGAAGGTCTGCAGCTGGCCATCGACAGTATGTGCAAACGCACGCGTGAGAGCGCCGCTGTGGTCGCGAGCGAACAGGCCGTCCCAGTCGCTGCCCCAGACCAGCTTGATCACGTTCCAGCCCGCGCCTGCAAACAGGCGTTCGAGCTCGTCGATGATGCGACCGTTGCCGCGCACCGGGCCGTCCAGGCGCTGCAGGTTGCAGTTGACCACCCACACCAGGTTGTCCAGCCGTTCGCGCGCCGCCAGGGTCAGTGCCGACATGCTCTCGGGTTCGTCCATCTCTCCATCGCCGAACACGCCCCAGACCTTGCGGTCGGCGCAGTCGAGCAGGCTGCGGTCGCTGAGGTAGCGCATGAAGCGCGCGTGGTAGATCGAGCTGATCGGGCCCAGGCCCATCGAACCCGTGGGGAACTGCCAGAAGTCGGGCATCAGCCATGGGTGCGGGTAGCTGGAGAGTCCACGCGCGCCGTGTTCGGGCGCCACGATTTCCTGCCGGTAGTGCGAAAGGTCGGCCTCGCTCAGGCGCCCTTCCAGGAAGGCGCGGGCGTAGACACCGGGCGCGCTGTGGGGCTGGAAGAACACAAGGTCTCCGCGGTGCTGGGTGTCACGTGCATGAAAGAAGTGGTTGAAGCCGACTTCGAACAGGTCCGCCGCGCTGGCGTAGCTGGCGATGTGGCCGCCCAGTTCGCCGTAGGCCTTGTTGGCTCGCACCACCATGGCCAGGGCATTCCAGCGCATCAGCGAGGCCAGCCGTTCTTCGATGGCGAGGTCGCCCGGAAAAGCCGGCTGGTCCTCGACCGCGATGGAATTGACGTACGGCGTATTGCGCTCAGGCTGCCAGCCCACACGCTGCCCGTGCGCCAGACGGGCAAGCTCATCAAGCATCGCCCGCGCCCGATCCGGGCCTTGTGTTGCGATCAGCGAGAGCAGCGCGTCACGCCACTCCTGTGTCTCTGCCGGGTCTTGATCAATGGCGTCCAGGTGCTTGAAGTCGGTCATGCTGTTCACGAGAGTGTCTCCAGGTAGGAGCACGACTGTAGAGACGCACCACGCGCATTTGTTGCCGAAATTGCTGAACAATGTGGCAATACTCAGCACAAACTACCGGAAATCATATGAATGACAGCACGATCCGCCTTGATGCCACCGACCGTCGAATTCTTGAAGAACTCCAGAACGACGCAAGCCTGTCCAACGTGGAGTTGGCCAAGCGCGTTCACCTCTCACCGTCCCCTTGCCTTGCACGCGTGCGGGCAATGGAGGCCGGCGGTCTGATCCGCAAGTACGTCGCCCTGCTGGATGCCAGCCAGCTCGGGCTTCACCTCAACGTGTTTGTCTCCATCAGCCTCAAGCAACAGAGCCGCGAGGCGCTGCAGGCATTCGAGGAACGCATCACCATGCGCGACGAGGTGATGGAGTGCTATCTGATGACTGGAGACGCCGACTATCTGCTGCGCGTGGCGGTGCCGGACATGCCCGCGCTGGAGAGCTTCATCCTTGAACAGCTCTCTCCCATCGCGCAGGTCGAGAAAATTCGCTCCAGCTTTGCGCTCAAGCAGGTTCGCTACAAGACGGCACTTCCGCTCAGCGAGGCCTGATCTGCTTTCAGCGATGGACGCATCGGTGCTCTCTTGTGGCCTACGAGCGAGACGAAAACGGCCGCATCTTTGTTTGCATTTCAGAAGCCATGTCGGCCAGCGAATCCCACAAACGTAGAGCAGCCCGCGTGTGGTACCGGTTGCGCGCCCGCACCAGACAGGAAGTGCGAACCAAAGTCGGCTCATCAATCCGGGTTGCACCACTGACCTGAAGACTCAGCGCAGTCGCAGCATTGACAACGGCGGTAAGGCCGGTCGTTCGAACCGCGTCAATCAGATCTTCCAGCGAGTCGGACTCGAAGTGAACGTTCGGCCGCAAACCCTGTGCGGCAAAAAGCTGCTCGATCTGCCTGCGCATGGCGTACTCCGTAGGAAGCAATGCCAATCGCTCGCCAGCCAGCTTCTTCAGTCTTATCGGTCTTCGACTTGGCGCTGGGCAAATGGCGACATAGGGCTCCTTGAAGCACCGCTCAATCTCCAGGTCTTCTCTATCCTGCACATCAAAGGTGACCACAAAGTCGAAGTCGCCCCTGGCGACTCCATCGATCAAAGCCGATGCAGTTCGCCTGATCAGCGAAACAGCGAGATCGGGCCATTGCACCTGCAGTGAATGAACTGCGGGTGCCACCCAGCATGCACCGTAGGACTGCACCAAACCAATCCGAACGCGACCAGAGAGGTCGACGGAGCTCTCGCCCGTGGCGCGCAGCGCGGCCTGCAGGTCACCCATGCATGCCGTCATCCGCAGATGCAATTGCAATGCCGCTTGTGTTGGTGATGCCCGTCGACCCACGCGCTCAAAGAGCCGGGTGCCAAGTGCATCCTCAAGCAACGCAATCTGCTCTGAGAGTGCAGGTTGCGAGATCGAACAGGTGCGGGCTGCTTCAACAAAGCTGCTGGACTGCATGGCGGCGTTGAAGTACCGCAACTGCCGCAGAGAGACGATTTCCAAAGGATCGCGATCTCTACGGGCCATGCTGCACCAAAACATTCATAGGTTTCTCCGATGACTTAGAGAAGAACTTCGAATTTGATCACATGGAACCTATAGATGAAACTGACCTTCACCCTTCACCCATGAAACAACCTAGAGAGCTTCCATGTTCAACCGCCGTCAACTGGTCCAGAGCCTCGCGCTCACCGCTGTTGCAGGAACCCTGCCTGTGGCACGTGCCCAGGCCTTTCCAAGCAAACCCATTCGGATCGTGTGCCCGTATCCGCCCGGCGCGACCACCGACACCATTTCCCGGCTGATGGCCAACGCCCTGCAAACCACCAGTGGCGTTACCGTGGTGGTGGAAAACAAAGGCGGAGCCGGGGGCAACATCGGCACAGAAGCCGTGGCGCGCAGCGAGGCCGATGGCTACACATTGCTACTCGGTGCGCTGGGGCCACTCTCGGCCAATGAAGCCCTCTACCCCAAGTTGCCGTTCAATCCGGGGCGCGATTTCACGCCTTTAGCTTTGGCTGCGGTGGTGCCTCTCATCATGGTCGCCCATCCATCGTTTCCCGCCAACACAGTGGCCGAGGCCGTGAAGCTTCTGCGAGCCAGTCCCGGCAAGTTTTCATATGCCTCCGCAGGCAACGGAACACCGCAGCATCTCGCCGCAGAGATGTTCAAACAACTGACCCGCTCGGCCGTGGTTCACATCCCCTATCGCGGCTCTGGTCCTGCCTTGAACGATGTGATGGGTGGACAGGTTCCGTTGTTGTTTGAAGCATCTCCAGCGGTGTTGCCGCTGATCAAAGCAGGGCGTGTCAAAGCACTGGCTGTGACCACTCGCGAACGCATCGCCTCGCTGCCCCAAGTTCCCACGCTGAAAGAGTCTGGGGTCGACGCCGATATCGGCGGCTGGTATGGCTTTCTGGCTCCAGCAGGCACCCCGCCCGACCGCGTGGCCTGGCTGACAGAGCACATGCGAAAAGCCTTGGCTGAACCGGCCACACAAGCCAAGTTGGCCGAGTTGGGCTCACAGAAGGTGGACAGCTCACCCCAGGCATTTGCCCGACTGATCGAGTCTGAGCGCAAGCGCTGGGACACATTGATCCGCGAGCGCGGCATCAAGCTCGATTGAGCTCCACCAGGACCACACAGCTATGCCACACCTTCGCATTGAAGTCAGCGCGGAACTGTCCCGATCACTGGATTGGAAAGCCCTGGCCAACGACATTCATCTTGGCATCTCCCAGCGCGGCTGGGCAGGCTTGAATGACCTCAAGACCCGCGTTGTCGTGTGTGCGGATGACCTCGCGGGTAAAGACCCTCTCGCCCAGCAACTGGTTGCCACCCTTATCACCACCAACCCACGCCCACCAGACGTACTTCAGGCAATGCAAGCGTTGGTGCTGACCGAGCTGGAGAAAGCCGTTTCGGTGTTGCAGCCCGCCCAATGGGTGCAGTGCTGTGTGTTCCTGCAAGCGACGCCAAAGAGTGAATACATGAAGTGGCAGTGGCGTGCTCCAGCCGCACCGACCTGACGAGCATCTCGTCCAACTGAAGCACCGCTTTTCTCAACCCAGCAACAACCACCAACAGGAGACATTCATGCACCCCTCATCAGACAGCCCATCTTCCACCGCCACGCCGTCGGACACCCAGCCAACCCGAAGAGGCATTCTGCGCACAGCGGCTGTGGTCGCTGCGGCGGCTGGCCTGGGCTCTCAGGTCCAAGCGGCCCCCATGGCAAAGACGAGCACTTCTCGTGCAAAGGGGCAGTTCTGGCCGGATGGAATTCGGTTGGTGATCTCTGTGTCCATGCAGTTCGAGTCAGGCGCACAGAGCGAACACAACAACGGTTCCCCGTTTCCGCCCATGGACCCCAAGTACCCGGATTTGCCGGCGCGGACGTGGTTCGAGTACGGCGTGCGCGAAGGCGTGCCGCGCATGTTGGACCTGTGGGACAAACATGGCGTGAAGGTGACCTCGCACATGACAGGACAGGCGGTTGAACGCAACCCCGCATTGGCCAAAGAGATCGTTCAACGCGGTCACGAAGCGGCAGCACATGGTCAAACCTGGACACCCCACTGGACCATCTCACCCGAAGAGGAGCGCATTTCGTACCAGGCGAACATCGACGCAGTGCTCAAGGCCACGGGGACGAGGCCCGTGGGATACAACGCGTTTTGGCTGCGCGGTACGCCCAACACCTTGCGCATCTTGCAAGAGCTGGGCTTCACTTACCACATTGACGACCTGTCGTCGGACGAGCCGATGACCACCCAGATCAATGGCAAGCCATTTGCCATCGTTCCCTACACCTTGCGCATGAACGACATCGGGCGTTTCGGAGCGGAAGGGCCGCTCACTGCGCAGGCGTTCGGTCAGGAGCTGCGTGACGAATTCGACCAGCTTTATCTGGAGTCGGGGGTGCGCCGCCGCATGATGTCCATCTCCACCCACGACCGGATCGCCGGTACGCCTGGTCGCGTGAAAGTGCTGGGAGAGTTTCTTGCCTATGCCAAGCGCCATCCCGGAGTGGTGTTCGTGCGCAAGGACCAGATCGCGCAGTGGGCACTGAGCATGCCCAATGTTCCCAGCAAGGTGTATTGAAGCCGCTACCCCCGCCCGCGACGGGCCTGACTGCCCGTTGCGCTCCCGCGTTCGCGCTCGATGTGGATGCGGTTCTTTCCGGAGTCTCAACATGATGTTGGCTGAAAAGTCCCTGTATGCTTTGGGTGTGGCACTTTCGCTGGTCGTCGCAGTTCTGGCCATCCAGTTCGTATTGACCGCACCGGTCACCAGTTGGTTTATGGCGTCTGCCCTGTTCTGGATCGTTGCGATGCTCGCGGCTCTGGCCTTTTCGAAGAAGCATGGTCTCTTCGCGATCATTGGGTCGCTGTTTGCGACGATGGTGGTGGGGCGGCTCTTTGGCACCTTGCGCATGGGGGGAGGCGAGAACACCACCAATGATCCACTCCTGCTGGCGGAGACAGGGCCAGGCGTTCCGTCGGTCATGTGGGTCAGTACGTTGCTGGCCGCAGTCTTGACACTGTGGATCGTCAACTACATTCGCACGCACCGCAGTGAAACGCCATGGGGCCCGGTCACTGACGAGAGCTGGGGCCTGTTCTTTATTCGCAACTACGTGGGCATGATGTTCATCGCTCATTTCAGCGGACACATCTTCGCGGGCCCAGCGCAGTTCGCCATTTTCGAAGGCTACTTTGCCAGCATCGGTCTCAAGCCTGCGGCGGCCATGGTGGTGTTGGCAGGTGTGAGTGAAGTGGTCGCCGGTATCGGCTTGTGCCTTGGACTCCACACACGCCTGGCCGCACTCGTTGGCGCAGTCTTCCTCTATCTGTCCATGCTATGGGGCAACCATTTCCCAGTGGGATACATATGGATTCTCCCCAGCGGCGGATGGGAGTTCGGGATTTTCTGGTCTGTGATGGTCGCGAGCTTTGTGCTCCTTGGGGGTGGGACCATTTCGATCGATCGGCTCAGGTTTTTGAACAAGCGCTCTTCGCTTCAGGAGACATGACGAGTGGGCTGAGAAGAGGTCAGCCCTGCGAGGTCAATACCTTGGTCACTTCGACCGACTCCTGCACCGAAGCAAGAAGACGGCGTGCTCGAAGTAGCACTGGAGCGTCCACCATGCATCCTTGAAACCGAAAAGCACCAGGCGATGATTGCGCAGCTTGAAGCACGCGAAGCGCCCAGTCGAGCTCCTCTGGAGTCGCAGAAAACGCTCGGCGCACCTGGCCTACCTGGTACGGGTGCACACACAGCTTGCCGCCGAAGCCGCTTCGCCTGGCCGCGTGGCAGGCACGCAATAGGCCTGCTTCGTCCTGAAGACTCAAGAACACGCCATCGACAGGAGCTGGCAATCCAGCCGCTCTGCTAGCCAGCACCAACGCAGACCGGTACCAGTTCAGTTCCTGCTCACTGTCATCGGGTTGAAGATCCAGATCCAGACACAGATCCACACTTCCAAAGATCAAGCGACCGATGCCTGGCCCTTCTGCAATCGAGCGTAAGTTGGCTATGCCCTTGGCCGTTTCGATCAACGGGAGAATGACCGTTTTCGGTCGCAGGACGTTTCTCAGGTTCTCCAGCTCAGATAACGACTCAGCCTTGGGAAAGACCACCCCCTGAACTTCCGATGAAGCACAAAGTGCAAGGTCCTCGTCATACCAAGGCGTGTCCACGGCGTTCACGCGGAGCAAAACACGAGCGCCTGCATCCATGAAACTCCGGGCGGCCTGACGCGCGGTCTTCTTGCGCTCGGGATCCACCGAGTCCTCCAAGTCGATGATGACGCAGTCCGCTCCGCTGGCGATGGCCTTCGGAAAGCGCTCGGGGCGATCGCCTGGCACAAACAAAAACGATCTGGCGTTCAATGGGCAACCCGCTTTGGTCATGGGTTTCATTCCAACGTGACCTTTGCTTTGGCAACAATGGATCGCCAGGTCACCAGGTCGCTTCCAAGAGTCTGAGCGAGTTCTGCCGAAGAAGATGAATGTGGCGTAGCGCCTTGCTCTAGCAACTTTTGTTGAGTCGTGGGGTCTGCAATCGCATCACGTACAGCGTTGCCAATGCGAGTTTGCAGGTCTTGCGGTAGCCCCTTGGGTGCAAACAGTCCAAACCAAGAATCGACCACCATCGAAGAGTAGCCCGACTCTGTTGCTGTCGGCAGATCCGGAAACAGTGGCGAACGCTTGGCGCCCGTGACGCCGATGGCACGAATCTTCCCCGCCTTGATGTGTGGCAAAGCGGTCGGAATGGTGGAGAACATCAGTTGTATCTGACCACCGATGAGATCCACCAGCGCTGGAGCAGCACCCTTGTACGGAACGTGTGTCAACTGCGCACCTGTCTGCTGCTCCAGCATCTCGGCAGCCAGATGAAAAATGGTGCCCGCCCCTGCAGAACCGTAGTTCAAAACCCCCGGATGGGCCTTGGCATAGGCGACAAGCTCTGGCAGCGTCTTGACTGGCAATGACGGATTGACGACCACGACGTTGTTGACGCGTGCCACCATCGACAAAGGTTCAAAGCTTTTGACGGGGTCCCAACTGAGTTTGGGATAGAGCGATGGATTGATCGCGTTGGTGCCGTTGTAGCCCATCAAGAGGCTGTATCCGTCGGGTTTTGCGCTGGCTACCACTGCAGCGCCTATGTTGCCCCCTGCACCGCCCTTGTTGTCCACAACCACAGGCTGCCCAAGCCGTTTGCTCAATGCATCGGCAATCACGCGACCGATGATGTCGGTGGTTCCTCCTGCAGCGAACGGGATCACGAGAATGATGGGGCGGCTGGGGTATGGCTCGGTTTGCGCCATGCTCAGGCTCGGGGTGACACCGCACACCCCTGCGCCGGCCAACACCAGCAGGTTGCGACGGGAAATTGCATCGGTGGTTTCGGTCATGTCTGTCTCCGGTTTATTGAGTTGTTCAAAGCTGAAAAGGCCGATCTGCCGATAGGCAGATCGATCAAAAATTGGCACTCGCCTGCATGCAAACCTGGCCGTTGGCCAACACCGCCCAAAGCAACAGACCATCGCCGTCCTCTGGATCGGGTGCAGCTTCCAGGCGCAGGGTCTGCCCGAGCAAGGCCGGCCGAAGACCCCGGTACTTGAAGCGCCGAAGGGGTTTGCCGGCCACCCTCTGGGCCAACATGGCCAGCAGCGTGGCGTTCAGGGGTCCATGAATCACCAGACTGGGATAGCCCTCAACCTCACGGCAGTAGTCGTGGTCATAGTGGATCCTGTGACCGTTGAAGGTCAGTGCGGAGTACCGAAACAGCGTGGTCGAGTCGGGTGTGAACTGCTCAACGTGCGTCGGTGTGGGACGAGCAGGCTCGTCGGCGCTGGCCGAGGCGGTCGGCGGTGTCGGGTCCTTGAAGACGATGTCATGAAGCTCGGTCAACGCAGGGCGTCCGTCTTGATCGACCTCATGGCGAACGGTCACGAAGACGAGATCTCCGGTCCTTCCCTGCTTGTGATCCACACTCATCACCGAAGAGCTCTTGCGTACATGAGCGCCCAATCGCAGCGGCTGTGCGAACTCCAACTGACCGCCCGCCCACATCCGGTTGGACAGAGGAACGGGTGGCAAAAAGCCTCCCCGTGCGGGATGCGAATCCTGACCCAATTCAGAGGGCGGAAGGCCTTGGAGGAAGTACAACCAATGCCACAGGGGTTGCATTGGCACTCCTGCCCGGACGTCTTGCTGCGACAGACCCAGGGTCGCAGCCATGAGACGGGCATGGCGCACATCGAGCACATCCTCGTCGATCACTTCCTTGCCGACCCAGGTTCGCAGGTATTCGAGATCGACTTTGCTCATGCGGACACTCCCGTTGTTCGAATGGAAGGCTCTGACGACGTCTGGCCAGCGAATTCCCATCGCAGTTGGGCGCTGTGCTCTCCCAGCTCCGGAGCGCTGGCGTGGCGCCCACAGTCCCAGGGCGTTCGAACTGGCGGGGCGACCAGATCGAGGTCCTCTTGGCCCACTCGCATGGGCCAGGTTCTCAGCGCCGGATGTCGGGCGAGATCGGCCACGGAACGCAGTTGCCCATAGGCAGTGCTGGCGGAGGACAGCCGCTGCAGAGCACTGGCTGTGTCCAGCGAGGAAAACACCTCTGCAATCGCCGTATTCAATGCTGGACGGTTCTGCACGCGTAATGTGTTGGAAGCAAAACGGGGGTCTTGCGCCAAGCCAGGGTCGCGGAGAAAGTGCTGGCAAAACAGAGACCACTCACGTTCGTTCTGGATGCTGATCACAACCGTGGCACCCTGTGCGGTCGCAAACGCTCCGTACGGCGCGATGGAGGGGTGCTGGAGCCCTTGGCGCTCGGGCGCGCCATTGCCATAGACCTCATGGACGTGTGGGACGGTCATCCAGTCTGCGGCCCCATCAAAGAGCGACACAGCCACACCGCACCCGACTCCTGTCCGCGCGCGCTGTGCCAAGGCCGACAATACCCCTATGGTGGCATTTAAGCCTGCACCGATGTCGCAGATCGAGACGCCGATCCGCCCGGGCTCTTGCGGCGCTCCGCTAATGCCGGCCAAGCCGCTTTCGCACTGCACCAGCAAGTCATAGGCCTTCAGTGAGGCAACCTCTCCGTGGTCTCCGTAGCCGCTGATGTCACACGTCACCAATCGCGGATGTCTGTTGCGCAGCCCTGCACTGTCAAATCCGGCCCGAGCCAGCGCTCCCGGTGCCAGGTTTTGAACGAATACATCGGCTTGGGCAAGCATCCGCTCCAGCAGCTGGGCGTCTTCGGGGCGCTTGTAGTCGAGCACCAGCGACTCCTTGCCCCGGTTGGTCCAGACAAAGTAGGAAGAGACGCCTCGTGCGGCCCTGTCGTAGCCACGCGCAAAGTCACCTTCCGGGCGCTCGATCTTGATGACCCGTGCGCCCATCTCGGCCAATCGGGAAGTGCACAGGGGGGCCGCCAAAGCCTGTTCCAGACTGACCACGAGAAGCCCTGTGAGGGGTCCTGAGCGAGTGCCTGTCATTTGCTCAGCGCCCATAGCGTGCCGTGAAGCTGGCTTTGCCCAAGAGGTTCGTGCCCAGCCCGCGTTTGAGTACAAAGCTGTGCAGTGCGGCTGAGCCCGTCTTGGGGATACCGGCAGCGGCATGGATGTCCGGTACGGCGAGCGCGTACAGCGTGAAGACGTAACGGTGCGGCGCATCGCCCACCGGAGGGCAGGGCCCACCGTAAAGGCCGTTTCCGCCATTGACGCCGGTATCGTGAAAGTCATTGACCCCAGCGACGGCCGATGCGGGAAGTTTGTCCATCGCATTGCCTGCGCCGGCGGTCAGACCACCAGAGTCCGGCGGCAAGTTGTAGACCGCCCAATGCCAGAAGCCGCTGCCCGTGGGGGCATCCGGATCGTGAACGGTCAGCGCCAGCGACTTGGTACCTACCGGGACATTGCGCCAAACGAGCTTTGGCGACACGTTTGCACCGGTGCAGCCAAAGCCGTTGGCCACGAATCGGGTCTCAAACACACCATGGGACAGATCCGGACTCTCGAGCGTGAACACAGGGGCCTGGGCGAAGGCTGCACTGCCCAGGGTCATTGAGGCCAGGGCAAGTGCCTTCAGGTTCTTGGAAGTTGACATGTGGAAGTGGCGTTTGTGCGTTTAACAATGTGTCGACCACGCTATGCATGGGGAACAAAGGCGAATTTGCTACTGAAGCGCCGGGATGACCAGCGAGTGTTTTCAAGCTAAGCTTTCGAAAATGGCAAAGTCACCACTTCCCAGTGCGCACTACGACCTGACCGATCTGCGCGTCTTCATCGCTGTGGCTGAAGAGGGCAGCGTCTCGCGTGGCGCCCAGCGCTGCCACCTCGCAGCCTCGACCGTGAGCCTGCGCATCAAAGGACTGGAAGACGCCATTGGCGCTGCATTGCTTCAACGTCAGTCCCGTGGGGTGGGGCTCTCGCCTGCAGGGCATGTCATGCTCGATCACGCGAGACGTTGCGTGGCTCAACTGGAACAAATGCACGCGGACTTGATGCCGTTCGCACAAGGCATTTCGGGTCACATCACTCTGTTCGCGAACAACAACGCTATCAGCACGCACTTGCCAGATGACCTTGCCCGGTACTTGGCCGACCATCCAAGTGTTCGGATCACTCTCACCGAGCGACTCAGCACCGACATCGTTTCTGCTGTTGCGCAGGGTAGCGCGGACGTAGGTGTCGTGGCCGTGGAGTCGCCACATCCGGATCTACTCTATTTGCCCTATCGCGTGGACCATCTGGTGGTTCTCGCCCCGAAAGGAAGCTCCATAGCCAAGAGGCGTCGGACGGCGTTTTCAGACTGCCTTCAGGCGCCGTTCATCAGCCTGCAACAAGGGGCAGCTTTACACACCTTCCTGATGAACAAGGCATCCTCCTTGGGCGCAAGGCTTGACGTGAGGGTACAGGTCTCGGGCTATCGGGCAATTGCTCGGCTTGTCGATGCCGGGGTCGGAATTGGAGTGGTTCCGAAAACCGCACTGGAAGCCGCGGATCGCGACCGGGTCGCTGTCGTCGAGCTGACGGATGACTGGGCGCGTCGAGACCTACGTGTTTGTGTGCGGTCTGGTACCTGTGGGGCCAACCCGCATTTGCAAGATTTGGTTAGTCTGTTGACTTATAAGGGGGAAATATCTACTTCCGGAGGGTTCAGGTTTTCAATGGAACTGCAACGAAATGCCCCTTGAAGAGTAGGTGCCGATTTGATCGGTTGGATCTCAGATGTCAATACCTCGATTTCGTCCAAGTTCCCACGAGACATAGCCGCTGCGTTGCGTTGCGGCGAGCTGTTGGCCAAGCTGCTGCTCGATGGTTGGCTTCCACGGCAGGAGACAAAAAGACTGGCCGTTATCGAGCATGGCAAAGCGTCCGCTGGCAAGTTGAATACTGCGGCGATAGATTCCTGCCACGCGCTGTCCGTCGCGCGCAGCTTGATGCTCCAAGCTGGTTTCTACTGCGATTTCCTGAGCAGCTTTCGTCAGCTCGCGACCGCGTAGCGTCGCCAAGAGATTCCGCGCCAGGATCACGCTCTGGCCGCGTCGCTTAGCCAGTCCCAGCTCAGTAAGAAACTCGTAACGCTGTTGCATCGCATCCTTGACCTCGCCGCCAAAGCCCAGGTTGCCCAGCCCCTCGCCGCCGCTGATCAACTGCTGATCCAGCCAGGTCGCGCCGATCACGCGGGTCTGCTGCTCGATGGGCAGGTGCGACTTCAGCTCCACAACCATGCTACCGCCCAGACGCTGGGCATCGTACTGTCGGCCTTGCTCGGCCAAGTCCCCCGGCACTCGCCAGACGCCTTCGTTAATGCGCTCCGCGATGCCGTTGCGGCGCAAGGCTTCTAGCCGGCGAACGTGCGCGACCACCACCTCGCGCGGGTCACGGTCATGCATGGCCTGGCTCTGCGCAAGCACAAGGTGAGCATCGGTTCGATAGATGCCGTCCACCGACAGCGCGGCGATGTTCCGGTCGGCCGCACGCACTCCGGTTGGAACTTTCACTTCCACCACTGAGCCGGTCGGGTACTGCTCCAGTTCCGACTGCAGCGGCAGAGTGACGTAGTGAGCTTTGCCATCGGTCCCGTCGATGACCAGAAAGCCCTTGTCATGTAGCTCGTCGGCCAAGCCTTTGGCGGCGACGCGTCCGACGACCGTGTGGCCAGCCTCACCAGGCTGGAAAACGGCCAACTCGCGTTGCTTGCCACTCAATGCTCGCTGCATGGCGCGGATGATGTCGCCTCGTTCGCCCATAGCGCGCAGGGTTGGCTCGGCCTTTGGATGAACGGCCCACACGCCAGGCTGTTGCTCGGTTGCCAACCCCATGCGCTGCAAACGCTGCAGGCGTCCGATCAGCATTTGCCGCTGGCGTTGCAACCGGGGATCGGATAGCCTCCTCGGCAGCACCAGACCATCCATGGCCTCGCGCTGCAAGGTGCGATCAAGTCCTGTCCACCGCTCCTGGTCGACTTCGCGTTGCATCGCCCGCTGGATCTCCAACTCGGTGCGTGGACCCAGCCACTCGGTTGCCAGCTCAGCGGCCCGGTGGCGCATGCCCACGGCGATGTAGTCGCGGGAAATGATGAGGTCTTTGCCGGTATCGGCTTTGCCGCGCAGGACGACGTGCGTGTGCGGGTTGTCGGTGTTCCAGTGATCGACGGCCACCCAGTCCAGCTGGGTGCCCAGGTCGGCCTCCATGCGCGCCATCAGATGCCGGGTGTAGGTGTGCAGATCGTCGAGCTGTTCGGCGTCTTCAGGTGAGACGATGAAGCGGAATTGGTGGCGATCCTCGCGTCCGCGCTCTTCGAAAGCGGCGGTGTTCGCCGCGTCAGTGGTCGGGCCATAGGCGTGGCCCGACCCGCCTTGGCGATCAACGCCTTCGCGTTCGATGTAGCGCAGGTGCGTAGCGGTTGAGCGCGACCCGGCTTTAGCCAGATGTACCAGTCGCGCCTTGATCGTAACGCGGCGAGCGTTGGGCGTGAGCGAGGCCTCGGCGAAGAGGGCTGCGACGTGGCCGCGTCCCAGCCGGGAACCGGGTCGCTGACCGGTTTTGCCGGCACGCTTGCTGAGCTTGGCGCCAACCTTGGTTGTCTGGCGCAGGACCTTGTTGATGAAAGCGTCGCCGCGCTGTTTCGGCGTGCCGGGACGGATGCGAAAGCGGTCGTCATTGCTGCGACTCATAGGGCGGCTCCATCCAAGACTGGCGCAGTCGAGAGGGAGAAGCACGCGGCTTTACCTATACCGATGCGGTATCGCGCACCCTCGCGGCACGCTGCCACCCCTTGGCGCGTGCCGCGCCACACCCATGTGCAGACAGGGTTTTCAAGCGGCTGGGTGCCGCCACCTTTTATCTTGCCCTGCATCTTTCCCCGTGCATTCACGCCGTCCACCGGGCCGGTGGGTACGGTGAGGCGATGCACCGGTGGCAGCGACGACTGCCGTCGTGCGGCCGTCATGGCTGCTCCTGCAGCCACAGCGGCTGCGCAATGCCGATCACATCGGCGGCGCGCACCGGCCCGAAGTAGCGGCTGTCGAACGACGCCGGATTTGCCGCGCTGAGAAGGAAAACCTCGTCAGCCTGCAGGCGGCGGCACTGCGGCCAGCCGTGCAGCGGTCGGCCCATGCGGTCTACGCTCAATGTGGTGGCCACGGTGTGGCCGTCGATGCGCACAACCTGGCCGGTGATGCACACCAGTTGTGATGGTACGGCGCCCACGCGCTTGAGCAGCGGCACTTGCGGCGGCAGGTAGCCGCGCTGCGCGGCCAGTGCAACTGCTTCGGCTGGCAGGTGGACGAGCACGATGCTGCTGACCTGCAGCTCAGTTGGCTGCGGAGTGGGGTCCTGCTCCAGCGGCTTGACGCTGTACCAGCCCACCGGAACGCTGTCTGACGGGTTGTAGACCAAGCGTGGCAAAGGCTTGGCGAACGAGGCCCAGGCAAGTGCTGCCAATGCGACGGCCGCCGCGCTGCTGAGCGCAATGATGGAAGCACGCGAGCTGCTCATTGCAAGTCCCCTGTGGTCAATGCTGCGGCGTGACGCTCGGCGGTGTAGGCAGGCAATTGCAGCGGAGCGGCCGATGGTCCAGTAGTCCAGGCAGCCAGGCGGTTGCCCAGCATGCCCCAGTAGGTGGGCGTGACGGTGCTGGCGTCGATGCCTTGGGCCTCGATGGCGTCTATCTGCTGCAGCACGGTGCGCACCTTCAGTTCGCCTTCGGCGTGCAGCAACAGGCGTGCTCCCGGGCGCACGCCGGGCAGGCGCTGCAGGGTGTCCAGCGGAGCGCCGGCCTGCAGCACCATCAACTGCCACAGCGTCGTGCCATGGTCATTGGCCTGCCAGCGCACGCGGCAGAACGTGGCCAACGGTTTGAAGACGGCGCAGCGCCGCCAGTGGTCGAGCTGCAGGGTGTGTTCCGGTTGGCCAAAGCGCAGGTAGAGGTTGAACCGCTGGTGGACATAGGCCAGCGAGACGCGGGTCAGCGGCGGGGTGCCGGCCGGGTTGCGCTGCAGAGCAAGAGGCTGCGGCAGCGGCGAATTTGCTGCGCCGTGCGCGACCGTGCCATCGGGCTTGGATTGCATGTTCATGGGGATGTCTCCGAACGGGATTGAGGGAATTCGCGCTCCAGCAAGGTGCGCAGCAACTCGGCCACGGTGGTGCCTTGTGTGAACGCCGAGACCTTGATGCGTGCGCGCATGGCGGGCGTGACGTCCAGCGTCAGGCGGGCGGTGAACAGGTCGCCTTTCAGGAGGCTTTCGCCATCGCCCTGGCGCACCCAGGCCTCTGCCTGGGGGTTGGCGGGCGGGCGCGATCCAATGGCGATGCGCTTGCCACGCTGCGTGCGTTCTTCCGTCATGACGGCCACCGCAGCAGTTCATCGACCAGTGCGGCCATCTCGCGCGCAGCAGCACTGTCGGGCGCAGTTTCACAAGCGAGCAGGCCGGCGGCCACGCTGTCAGCGAACACGATGCGCTGGTGTACTTCTGAGCGCAGCGCGGGCAGCGGCTGTTCCGCCAGCGCCTGGCGCGCTTCGCGGCCGATGACGGTAGTGCTGACGCGCCGGTTGATGACAAAGGCCGCGCGCAGTGCCGGGCGGAACACCTGGGCTTCGCGGATCAACGCGACCATTTCGGCGCTGGCCCACAGGTCGTAGGGGCTGGGCTGCACCGGGATGACCACGCGGTCGGCCGCCAGCAATGCGGAGCGCGCCAGCGCCGCGATGCGCGGCGGGCCGTCGATGACGACGTGATCGACCCGGCGGGCGAGTTCCGGCGCCTCCTGGTGCAGGGTTTCGCGGGCCAGGCCGACGGCGCTGAAGAGCCGGGGCAGGCCCTGCTGGCTGCGGCGCTGGGTCCAGTCCAGTGCCGAGCCCTGCGGGTCGGCATCGAGCAGCACCACCTGCTGGCCGCGCAGCGCGAGTTCGCCTGCGACGTGGGTGGCCAGCGTGGTCTTGCCCACGCCGCCTTTCTGGTTGAGCAGGGCCAGGATCATGGCGTCGCTCCTTCTGCGTGAAGCGTGGCGCCAGTGGCGTGCCGGCCCGCACTTGTCCACCGAAACGGCGCGCTCCCACTACCAGTTAGATGATTCTGGTTAGGACAGTTACGGGAGGTGCAAAGCCGCACCGCCATTGGGCTGGCGGCTGATCGGCACGCCTGATGGCACGATAGACACACGCCTGATGGCACGTGGCTGCGCACGCCCGATGGCACGAGCCCGTCCACAGGCCATGAACCGCTTATCCCCGTGCCGTGGGTGGCACCGGCCGGAACGTCAGCACCTCGGCGCCCCTGCCTGGCATGCGCACGATGCCCAGGCGGTAGCCGGGCATGGACTGCCGCGCTACAAGTGTGCGAAGGTCGCAGGCGAAGTCGTGTGGCTTGGCCGTGCTGCCCGATTTGCGGTGCAGGTGCTTGAAGTCGAACTGCCAGCCAGCGGGCTGGTGCCCGCCGTGTTTGCGCACCAGGCGGTAGAGCCAGCGCTCGATGCCACCGGTGAGGTCGAAGTAGGCCGGGTCGATGGTGAGCACCAGGGCGGCGTCCAGCACGCCCGCATAGAACCAGTCCGGCAGGATCAGCTCGATGCCCAGCGGCGTGCCGCGAGCGTCGGCCAGTTCCTTCCATTCGTTGATCCACGAAAACCGGTGCAGGCGTCGGCCGGTGGTTTCGCGGATGGACGTGGCCACGGTGGTGGACTGCAGGCGATCCAGCGCAGCCTTGAGGCGCTGGTAGTCGCGCAGCGACACACCACGCCCGATGAAGCGCAGGATTTCGTAAGGGCGCGCGCGCATCAGGCGCGAGGTGGTGATGCCGGCATCGCGCGCCTCCACGATCTGACTGGCGGCCCAGATGAGGATGTCGGCGTCCCAGATGGTGGCAATGCCGTGTTCCTGCGTGCCTTCCACGCGGATGGCGACGTTGCCGCTGCGAAAGTCGATGGGCTTGGTGCGCCGGGACTTGGCCAGCGAGAAGAAGGGGTAGGCCATCAGGTCCTGGCTGTCGCGCGGTGCCATGTCGCCCGGCAGCGCGCGGAACAGGTCGAGCTGTTCCGTCGGGCGCTGGGGGCGTGGCGCTGGCAAGGTCATCGGCCGTTGGCAAGGAAGAGGGCGCGCAGCGCCCCTCAGCGCGCACGGCTGTCGGCCGAGTGGTGCTCGGCGTACTCGGGGTCGGAGGTGGCCTCGAAGCTGCGCTGGTCGGCCCAGGTGTCGAGGTCGGTGACGGCGTACATGACGCGCCGGCCGAACTTCCGAAATCGCGGTCCGCCGCCGATGACACGCTGCTTCTCCAGCGTGCGCGGCGACAGGCGCAGGTAGTCGGCTGCCTCGTCGTTGGTGAGGTAACGCGGAGGTTGCGGCTTGGCCGCAGCTTGTGCGGAAGCCTGCGGCGGGTGAGCGGGCGCGGCAGCAGGCCGCAAGGGAAAGGGTCGCATGAGAGGCGCCTCCATCGGTTTGGAAGGCCCGCCTGCGGGGTTGCAGGCAGGTGGAGGCAGTCTCAGGAAACGTTGGCGTTTTGCTCAGGGACGATCTGGGGTGGGACTGTTTCGTCCCAGGAGCGGAGGGGCGAGCGGATCGATCCCGGCCAGCTCGCGGTAGCCGCCATCCATCAGAGATCGGCCGCGCTGCACCAAGCGCCGCACGCGGGCGCGCAGCGCGCTGTCGGCGTGCCAGCCGGACACGACCTCGGCCGAGCCGAACAGCCCTTCGGCAATCTCGCGCAGCGAGGCGCCTGCCTGATTGGCGTCCAGTGCCTGCAGGGTCAGCAGCGCCTGCTGGGTACTGGGGCTGGGCCGTGGACAGGTTGCGGCCGAGGGCTCGCAGCGACTGGCGGTGGCCAGTTGGTCCAGAGCCTTCGCCAGGTCAAGGTAACGTGTACAGGGCTCTCGGCAGGCGTGCATGGCAAAGGCGTGCGGCATGCCGTCGTGCAACTCGGGCGCCAGCACTAGGCGCACACAACACCCGGGCCAGTGTGCGGAGAGCACGAGGCCTCGGCCATCGTGCTGCAACTGCTTGCGACCCGGTAAGCGCCAGAACACGAAGGGGGAGGCCTCGCGTGCGGGGTCATCGTCGGGTATCACGCGAATGGCGCAGGCCCGGGCGTTGAGCCAGTCGGGCAGCGCTTCGCGCGCATCCAACGCCGGGTCTTCCAGTGTGCGTAAACCCCAGGTCTTCGCGGTGCCGGAGTCCTGCGTGAGCCAGGCCAGGCGGTAGCCGGGATGGCGCCGCAGGTACTCCCAGGCCAGAGCAGGACCGTCGAGGTGCAACACATAGAGGTAGGCCGCGCTGGCGTGCCAAGGCGGCGGCCGGGCGGCCAACCGGCCGTCGTCGAGATGGACCATGTGCGAACTCCCTGTTCTTGTGCAGGAACGTCGCATCGGCCGGCAAGGGCTACGGGTTCATCGGTCGGCGATCCGGTCGTGAGGATCTGCGCTGTGGTTCAACGTCCGATGGTGATCAGGCTCGCCAAGAACGCGCCCGAAGCGACGGCCACGTGGCGAGAACGCCGTCGCGGCAGGGCTGACCATGGCGTGGTGCGGCGCGGTTGTCATGTCCATTTCGGTCTGGATAGTGACCGGGACTGGTATCAGCAGCTGTCAGACCCAAGCGGTCTGACGCGCACGTCGATCCTTTGCTCAATCCGTGATCGAGCCGTTGGCCTGTGCCAGCCTCAGGTACTCCGACATCGGTCGGGCGACATGGAAGTGCTGGTCGCGCCGCACCGGCATCCGCTGCGGGCCGACGATGGCAACGAGGTCCGACAGCCTGATGCTGCCCAGTTCGGGCATGCCGATGCCCACGTCGCAAAGACCCCAAGCCGTGTCGCCATCGGCCGGGTCGAGCGCTGCGAGCAGCCAGGTCGCGTGCGCGTCCGGCGTGAAAAGACGGACCACGGGCCACAGGTCGGCCTGCGCGTCAGCGGCGCGTGCATGGCCGTTGGCCAGCAGCAGCTCGCGCTGCTCGTGGGTTATGAGGGGATCAGTTGACATGGTCACAGCTCTTGGCGCCATGCGGAAACCCGCATTGCATCGGAAGCACGGAATCGCAAACCCGCTTTTGTGCCAGCTCTCAAAGGCACAGACGTGACTTTGCAGAAAGACACCCTTGCACGAAGGCTGAAAGCCGGCATGACGTGAACGCTGGAATGTGCATATGCGGCTCTGAGGTTTTACGGAGAAACAGGAAAACGCCGAAGATGGAAACCACCAAAGCGGCGTCGTTCATTGCAAATGAGTTAAAGATAACGTGGTTTTAATTCTCCCTGGACAGGACGCTTCTGTCCATGCAGAAGCGTCCTGTCCAGGCTGGCCGTCCGGCCGGTGCCACCACCTTCGATGCCGAACTGGCGCAAGCCTTCGGCGCGGCGGTGCGCGCGCTGCGCTCGGAGCAGGGCATGGCCCAGGAGGCGCTGGCGCACCGCGCGGGCATCGAGCGCTCGCACATGGGCAAGATCGAGCGCGGTGAGCACATCCCCTCGCTGCCGCTCATCTTCAAGATCGCGGCAGCGCTGGAGTGCGGTGCGACCGACCTGATGGCCGCGACCGAAGCCCAACTGGGTTCGACCGCGGCCTGAGTCTGCAGACTCGGCCTGCAGCAGCGATCCCGCCAGGGCGGCGGGATCGGACCGGCCGTCAGGCCGTGGGCTTGCTGCGCGACCAGATCAGGTTGTGCGAGCCGTCCTCTTCCTCGATCAGGCGGGCGTAGATGGTGGCCGGGAACGAGGGGTCGTCCAGCGTCACCGACAGGTAGGGGCGTTCGGACTGGCTGACCTTCTTCCAGGCGGCGCCGATGTCGTAGCCGGTGCCGGCCTGGATGCGGTAGTCGGGGGCGTTCTCGCTGCCCTTGTCGTTGCGCACGAACTTGACCTTGACGTTGAGCGTGAGGGTGCGAACGGTGCCGATGAAGCCGTCGTTCTGAGCGGTGAAAGTGCCGATGTTGGCCATGATGATTTCCTTTCGGGTTGCCAAGGTCGCGCCCATCGCGTCCTTGTTGTGATCCGTCAGGCGGGGGACGGGCGGGCCGCACCCCACAGCGCAGTGAAGGGGCCGCAACAGCGTGGAGGACCGGTAGGCACGGGAAATTTGCCTCGCGAGGAATCCGCGCAGCGGAGGGGAAATTTCTTGGGCCGTACGGTTGCGGCGATCAAGCCCGAGGCGCAGCCGCGACCCCGCCAGGATTCACAACGAGACAAGGACGCTTGGGACGCACCTGTCACGAAAGGCCTCGTGGCCGAGCACTTTCACCCTGCCTGCGGTGAGACTTCAGCGGCATCCATCCTTGCGTGGAGGGTCAGAGTCGCAACGACGGGAGAAGCCACTGCAGCATCCACCCGGCGCCTCGCATCGCACGTAGCCTGTCAGGTTCGACCAGTACGGTGCCAATACCCATGCGGTATGTAGCGATCACCTCGGCCAACTGCCCGCCAGCGTGAGGGAGAACGGCATGCCCGGCAACCCAGCGCAGCGAGCAAGGGCGTAGCACCTGGCTCGCACGGCAGGGGAATACAGGGCCGGACGTCGGAGCACCAACACTTGCGACCCCCCAGGCAAGCACAGCGCGCAGGCGTGAAGGATTGAAGCCGAAGGGCCGTGACGGCTATGACGGCACGGGGCGCAGCCCGAGAGCCTGGCGGCGCTGGGCGCCGACACGCCCGGCCCCGGGATTCACCGTCACCAAGGTCACATGAAGAAGCTGCCCTGGTCCGAATAGCCCTTGGTGTCGATCTTGAGTTGAGTCAGCCAGGGCTGGACCGCCCGCTTGCAGGAAAAGTCCTCACCGCCGTCCTGAACCCACGCGCCCAGGCGGCGCTCCACCCAGGCGTGTGCATGGGCATCGCCATCGCGCAGACCATTGAATCGGTCGGGCTCGATTCCCTCGTGCCGCGGGTGAAGCACCACGTTGATCGACAGCTCGTCACCACTGATGGCAGCCACACTGGCCACGGCTGCATGGCCGTCCCCAAGCTCGAAGCGGTAGACGTGCCGCTTGCAGAGCTGACTGTGCGGGTTGCCGCCAGGCCACCAGTTGTCGCTGGGCTCCAGGCCGAACAGTCGTTGTTCCAGGCCCGCATTGATGGCGGCGACCACCAGGTTGCGCCAGCCCATCCAGCGCACACCGCGCTTCTTGTTCAGCGGGAAGTTGCGGAAGGGCGAGTACGAGTGTTCGAACTCCGGGACCAGGCGCAGATCCGCCGTGGCGTTGTAGCCCAGCTCCTGGAGTCGGCGCACCATGCGCGCATTGTTGGGCTTGGGTACCTCGACAGTGACACGACCGTCCAGCGCAGCGCGAAGTGCCGCATGCGTCTTGAACCCGAGCGCCGACGCGAGGGCTTCGCTGAGATGAGCGGAAGGGACACCGCTCACGCGGTGCTGGGCACTGTGCTTGAGATTGCGCAGCGCCGCTTTGGAGACGAAGAATGTCGAATCAGACATGCCAAATTCCTTTGTGCATGGTCGATGACTGCCGATTACGCACCGACCGGAGGAATGGACACGGTCTGCGATCAGAGGAGGGATGCGAGAAACGTCGTTTAACCCGGCAGCAGGTTCAGCGTGACGCGGCTGTCTTGGCATTCTAAGCGCTGACATCGACTGCGTTGGCAGGAAGCGCCCGCGCAAGCCCTTGCGCGCCGACACGCCGCCGCCTGATCAAAGGCGGCGGCGTGTCGGTTCTGTGCGACCGCGTTTTGCACGAACGGTCGCGAGCCTGCGCGCATACGAAAAGGCCCCGGGCGCAAAACGCTGGGGCCATGAGAGGGACCGTGGGTGTTTCCTCTGTCAGTTTGCCGAGCCTTGCGCATCCGCACCATTCACCGTTGTCGGCGCCTGACCACCGAACACGGCAGGCATCCAGCCACTGCCCTCGGCCAGTCGCTCGGCCTCCTGCGCAATCTCGGCCTTCTTGAGCTTGGACAGGCGCTGCACCTCATTCGGCGCGAACTGTGCCACCGCCTCCAGGATCGCGGCCTTGGGCACGTGCTGGAAATAGCTGTCGGCCGTGGGCTTCCACCACGCGGCCACGTCCAGGCCCAGCGCCAGCGCCAGTTCGGCGCCGGGCTGGCAGGCGGTCGCGCGGGGCTTCACCACGTCCACCGCCGGGGCGGTGCACAGCGCCAGCAGCTGGACCAGTTCTTCCTGAGACATGTCCAGCAGCACCGTGAACAGTTCGCCCGATTCCTGCGGCAGCTTGTCGGCCCAGGTTTGTCGCAGTTCACGCAACGCGAGTGCGGCCGGCGACTCGGGCCAGTCGGGTGCCAGGTCTTCCAGACGATCGCGCAGACTCAGGCGCACGCCCAAGGGCAGGGCGTTGCGGTAGCCGCCTTGCAGGGCCTGCTGCACCAAGGCATGGACCAGCACAGCCAGCGCCACCTGTGGTTGTCGCGCCATTTCGATCTGCAGGGCGGCGGTTCGGTGCGCGCTCAGGCGCTGGGCCAGCCGGTCGGACAGGTGTTCGACGCCGTGTGGCACATCACCCGTGGTCGATTCATCCGACTCGCCGCCTTCGTCGCCAGGGGTTTGGCCGTTGGCGGCGCGTTGCCGCGCAGCGTCCAGCGCGCGCAGGGCCTTGGCTTCGGCTTCGCGCAACAGTCCCCGGTGCATCAGAGGCAGCCCCTCACGGTCCAGCGTGACGATGGCCCCGGCCATGGCGCGGACCTCGGGCGCGTGGTCGCTCAGTTGGGACTGCACAGCTTCCAGCTCGGCCGCCAGGGCTTCTCGGCTCTGGTGCAGGGCTTCGGCCTTGTCCTCGTCGTCGGCGTCGTAGGCGTCCTCCAGTGCGGCATCGGTGCGGTCAAGGCGTCCTTGCAGGACGGCGATGCGCCGGGCCTCCTTCGCGGTGGGTTCGCGGCGCTTGCGTGGCGCGTTCTGGAACGCCTGCCGCTCGGCAGGGCTCAGGTGTGGCACCGCATCCACCCAGGCCCAGCCCTCGGCGCGCACTGGCTCGGCCAGTGCCTCCAGCTTCTCGCGCACCAGCCGTTCCAGCAGCGCGGCATCGGTCAGGGTGGTGCCGGTGGCCTCGTCGTCGTCGAACAGGTCGCGACGGATGCCGCCCCCGGCAGCGGTGTAGGCGTCCAGGCCGACGAAGCGCACCAGCGCATGGTCAGCGCCGATTTCCCGCTCGGTCAGGCGCTGGCGCAGTGCAGCGGGCGAGCGCTGCCATTCGGGCGCGTCGTAGAACGCCGCTTCCTGGGCGGCAGGGTCGTCGGTGACGGCCAGCGCCATCAACTGATCCAGGCTGACCGAGTCGGCGCGGTAGTCGGCCATCAGTCGCGGCGAGACGTTGGCGAGCTTGAGGCGGCGCTGCACCACCAACGGCGTGACGCCGAAGTCGGCCGCGATGTCTTCCACGGGTCGCCCTTCGGCCACCAGGGCGGCGAAAGCCTCGAACTGGTCGGCCGGGTGCATCGCCTCGCGCTGCACGTTCTCGGTCAGGCTGGCGGTGCGCGCGCTGGCGTCGGCCACCAGCAGGCAGGGCACGTCCCAATCCTTGGCGATGCGGCGCTTCTTGGCCAGCAGCTTGAGGGCCGCAAAGCGGCGACCTCCGGCCACCACCTCGTAGTGCCCGCCGTCCGCAGCCAGGGTGACGGTGAGGTTTTGCAGCAGGCCCACGCGCACGATGCTGGCTGCCAGCGCTTCGATGGATGGTCCTGTCGTCTTGCGAACGTTGCGGCGCGACGGGCGCAGCCGCGACAGCGGCACGAGCAGCATCTGCTGCGAGGGCTGGGCGGGCACCTGCGGTGCGGGGATGGCGTGCAGGGCCAGGGCTTCGGAATCGGTGAGTGCGTTCATGGTGAAACTCCTGTCGATTGAGATGTGAAAAAGGGGAGTGGTGAGGGGAGGGCGGCGGCAGGGCCAGTCCCTGCGCGCCGCGCGGGTTCGGAATCAGGCCTTGAGCTGGCGCATGCCATCGGCCAGCAGCCACAGGGCGCGGTTCAGGCGCAGGTTCTGGTCGATACCCTGGACGGGACGGGTGCTCTGGCGGCGCCCGTTGGCGCTGCGGCCGGTCAGTCCGCCCTTGATCAGGTTTTCCTGGGTGCGGTTGAACACGCTCCACAGGTCGCGCCGGTCGTCGTCGTGGCGGCGCGGCATCAGGATTTGCGACTCGGTGACGGGCGCGGCCTTCTCGGTGTCGTCGTACTTGAGTGCCAGCGCGGCGCGCGCGAACACCTCGGATTCGCCAGCGTCCAGCGCCACGGCCTGCATGGCCTCGCGCGACTCCTGCGCCTGCCCGAAGCCTTGCAGCACGGTGTAGGCGCCTTCGATCACCTGGGCGGCCACGTCGCCCTTGTGCGGCACGCGCACGTCGGCCACGGTGTCGCCGCACACCAGCCCGTTCTGGCAGACGAAACGGAACATGCCGGCCAGCATCTGGTAGCTGCTGGTGCCGTCGTGCGAGTTGAGCAGGATGATTTCGTTGGCCTCGCGGCCGTTGATCTGACTGGCGTGACGCAGCCGGATCAGGTGCTTGGTGAATTCGCGCCGGTCGTCGTGGCGCACGCGGGTCTGGCACACCATGAAGGGCTGGAAGCCCTCGCCGCGCAACTCCTGCAGCACGGTGGCGGTGGGGATGTAGCTGTAGCGCTCGGAGCGGCTGCCGTGCGGCGCCTCGGCAAAGATCGATGGCGCCACGGCGCGGATCTGTTCATCCGACAGCGGGGTTTCGGAACGCAGCACCGGCGAACGCGGTGCGAAGCGGGAAGCAAGTTGCATGGTCATTTCTCCAAATGAAGCTGGCTGTTGAAAACCCCCCACCGGATTCCTAGATTCGGAGCCCTCTTCGGGTCTTCCGGTGGGGTCGGCGCAAAGACCTGGGCCGGTCCCGTCGCCACCGTCTTTCCTGAGTTCATCGCCCGCGACCACAGGAGCGCGCCGCCCGGTGCCGTCAAGGAGGCAAGCGCCAGGGCTGGTGCGGCCCGCAGGCGCAGCCGAGGACACGGCCTGGCGCGCCTTGACGGCACCGGGCGGCGCGCTACGGTCGCGGAAGTGGTGATGGACGAGGGAAGAGGGCGCCAGTGGCCCCTGGCCGCAGATGGCGCCGACCCCACGCAAGCGCAGCGCGCAGGACCGGACGCAAGGCCAGACCGAAGGCGTCAGCCGACCGGAGGGAAGGGAACGATGGAAGCCCGCCAGGGACGAGACCGCGGGACTGCAGGGACCGGGGGCTCGGTGCGCAGCATGACAGCGCGGCCGGCCCCAATCACAGGGCTGGCGACGCCCGGTTGCACGGAGCGCTCTACGATGACGACATGACCGAGAAAGACCAGAACCACCCCGATCCCCTGGAGCAGATGCTGTTGCGCTCGGATGCCTTGCACGAACGGCTGAACGAACTGCTCGACGAGTCCACGTTCGACGGGTCTGCGCGTGGCGAGGCCGCGCTGGGCATGTGCGTGGTGGCCATGGAGCACGGGACCGCCCTGCGTGCCTTGATGGCGCTGGGACTGCCGACCTCGGCGGTCAGCCTGATGCGGCTGCAGTTCGAAGCCCTGACCCGCTCGATGTGGCTCATCTATGCGGCCAGCGATGCCGCCATTGAGAAGCTGTCGGCACCGCTCACGCTCGAAACCGAACAGGCCGCCAAGAATCTGCCCAGCGCAAAGGAGATGATCGATCAGATCGGCAAGCGGGTCGGGCAGGGCGTGCCGGCTGCGGCCCACCAGATGCTGACCCAGTTCAAGGACGTTTCCTGGAACGCCATGAACTCCTTCGTGCACGGCGGCATCCACCCACTGCGTCGCAGCGCCGATGGATTCCCCGTGCACCTGGCCTTGCAAGTGCTGCGCAACTCGAACGGCCTGAGCACCATGACCGGCATGACCATGGCCATCCTCACCGGCGATGAGGCCATCGCCAAGCCGATGAGCAAGATCCAGCCGGCGTTTGCCGATTGCCTGCCGGATCTGCTGAAACCCTGAAAACCAGGGCGTCAACGACGCCCTGGTGGCGGATCAGACGACGATGCGTCCGGCCAGCCGCGCGTCCCGCGCGTAGGCGCTCAGGCGCTTCTCCGCGCGAAAGTGCAGATCGCGCTCAACCGGCAATCCGAGCCGACCACGCACGGTGGCCAGCTCATGAAGGCTGACCCAGCCCATCTCAGGCGCACCCAGGCCCAGGTCGCACAGACCGAAAGCATGGTCATGGTCGTCCGGATCGATCTCGGCCAGCAGCCAGGTTGCGCCGGCGTCAGGTGTGAACAGCTTGACCACGGGAGCCGGGTCGAAGTCAGGGTTCTGCAACGATTCGCGGCCGTTGGCCAGCAGCAGCACGCGCTGCTCGTCGGTGATGAGTGCGTTCATGGTGAACTCCAGGAGAAATGCCGGGCGGGATTGCCCGCAGCCTCCGGGTCACGGCGCAGCGCAGCGGTCAAGGTTCGAAGACGGCCGCCGAGGCCGCCAGCGCAGCGCAGGTGCGCGCCGACCTTGACGGCGAGAACGGCGTGGCACGCTGGGTGCAACAGCAAGCCAGCCCACACTGCCCAGATGCTCCTAATGGGCGGAGCGCGTTCAGGAAACCTGCGATTCCTGACTACGGAACGACTCTGGCGGCGCACACCGGCCGAGAGCATCATCAACCATGTCTCCGTCGGATTTCGGCGTAAGCGCTTCGACTTTCACAGCGATGCGTGCCTCCATCGGCGCTCGTGGAGCCACCACCAGAATGACGGAACCTTCGCAGACCACTTCGTGGTCGTCGGATGCCTGAATGCAGAACTTCGCACTTCGCTGTCCCAGGCGTTCAACCCATCCCCGCAGCTTCAGGGTTGATCCGGGTGGGATCGGCCCCTTGTGATCCAGCTCGATCGTCCGGCCCACCACCACCTCCGAGGCGGCATCCACGTGCCGCTGCATCTCGCGGATGCAGATGGATTCGACGACGGCGACCAGATACCCGGTCGCCAGACATTCGATCAACCTCTGCGCATAGTCGCTCCCATGCGGGAGCCTGGAAAACAGCGCCCGAGCTGTCTGCTCCGGTGGCACGCCGTAGGTTTCTTCAAAGGAAATTTCACTGATGCCTTGGTGGTTCATGCGAATGGGAAATGGGTTGACGACGTGCATTCACTCTCCGAAACCCCGCTTCAAAGCGGGGTGACAGGAACAGCGTTCGATCCTCGTTCGGATGCCTCGTGTCTTCAACCCAGCCAGGCGTTCTCCAGCGTAGCTGGCTCGATGTGGATGTCCGCGTGGGGCCGATGGAGGTAGCCCCACCGTCTCAGGCTTCGAAGCCATGAAGTGCTCGTGCCACTGAGTGGTGGCACGCTGTTGGTCAGAAAACAAAAAATCGAGAGCCCGTGCGGCTCCCGGTAGTGTGGGCTCAGATCAGCCCGCGTTCTGCAAAGGACAGGATCGTCGGCCCGGCAACGATCAGGTGATCGATGACCCGCACGTCCACCAGCGACAGCGCGCCCTTGAGGGTCTGGGTCAGATGCTCATCGGCCCGCGAGGGCTCGGCCACGCCCGACGGGTGGTTGTGGATCAGGACGATGGCCGCCGTGTTGTGTGCCATGGCCTCCTTGACCACCTCGCGCGGATAGACCGATGTCTGGGTCACCGTGCCGCGGAACATCTCGACGTACTCGATGACCCGGTGTTGAGCATCCAGATGGATCACCGCGAACACCTCGTGCTCCAGCGTGCCCAACTTGATGCGCAGGAAGTCGCGCACAGCCTGCGGCGACGACAGCATCTCGGTGCCGCGCAACTGGCCTGCCAGCACCCGCAGCGCAGCCTGCAACACCTCAGCCGGCTCGGCCGGACGGTAGCTGCCCGCGACATCGCGAACGAGCAGGGAAGACTCGGTGGAAGAAGTGAACGACAGGGAAGACAGCTGCGACATGATCGGCTCCGGTTCGGAATCGGGCGGGATTGCCCGGAACCGGCCACCCACGCCGCAGCGCAAGCGGTCAGGGGTCGGAGGCGCAGCCAGAGACGGCCGCGAGGACGCCAGCGTGCAAGGCACGCGCAGCCCTTGACGGCGAGAACGGCGTGGTAGGTTGAAAGGGCACAGCAAGACCGCCCCTCCCCCCGCTCACCACAACAGTCCAGGCAAGCGGAGCGCGCAACGGCAACGCCGTGGAGGCGTCAGGGATCAAAGCCGGATGGCCGGGATTCGGCACGAAGCCCGGGGCGCAGCCCGCGAGCCCGGCGGCGGTACGCCGAGACGCGTTGGGCAGCTTCTTCACCTCAAATCACAAATCTTCGGTCAAACGTCGAGGAAAATTCTTCGGATTTCGCCGCCAAACCTCGATCCCAGTCGGCGCAGCTTCAGCCTTACAAAATCCCATACGTTTGTTTGTTGATAGACAAACAGGCTAGAATGTTGGGCTGTTATGGCTGATGCTTTTTCCTACACTTTCCCTGCTATCCGAGGAGTGCAGGCGGGACGGGAGTTCTACGTCTCGATGTGCCCCTTGCGCCTCTTGACGAAGCTCTTCATCTTCGACAACGAGGAGCTCGTGCCGGAGTTGCGTGCTCAACGAACGCTCAACAAGGCCCGTGTTCCAGAGATTGCTCGCTACATCGTAGACAACCAGGACAGCTACACCTTTTCCGCCATCACGGTGTCGGTTGATGGCGATCTGAAGTTCGAGCCGGTGGCAGGCGAGGGCTCAGCCAGCTACCGCATGGGCAGCCTAACGGTGTCCATGACATCCAAGTTCATCGTGAATGATGGACAGCACCGACGTGCTGCCATTGTTCAAGCGCTGGAGAACGCTCCTGAACTTGGCGACGAGACCATCGCGGTCGTGTTCTTCATGGATCGAGGGCTGAAGCGCTGCCAGCAGATGTTCGCTGATCTCAATCGGCACGCAGTCAAACCCTCCGCATCGCTGGGCGTTCTGTACGACCATCGCAGCGCGACGGCCAACGTTGCCCGCCATCTATCTCTGACATCCAAGGTCTTCAAGGGTCTCATCGAATCGGAACGATCGTCTCTGTCCCCGAGATCGCGCAGCCTTTTCACACTGAGTGCCTTGCATTTCGCCACCACCGAGCTTCTTACGGAGCAAGAGTCGGGGGACTTCCACAAGGCATCCGAGAAGTGCATCGCGTTCTGGGAAATGGTTGGCGAGCAGATCCCCGAGTGGACCTACGTACGCGAGTCGCGCATGACCTCCGGCGATGTTCGCCGTGACTTCATTCATTCGCATGCCATCGTGCTCCAGGCACTCGGACGTGCAGGCAGGGCGCTGTTTCAACTCCCAGAAGCGGAGCGCGCGCAGAGGGTGAAACGGTTGCGCAACGTGGACTGGTTGAGAAGCAATGCCATCACCTGGGAGGGGCGGGCCATGGTGGGCGGCAGTATGGCCAAGTCCGGACAGAACATCACGCTCACATGCAATGAAATCAAACGGGTGCTCGGCCTCGAACTAACGCCTGAAGAAACAGCAGCCGAAGAGGCTTGGGCAGCGTCGCGTGCGCCGAAACGCTCTCGCACAAGGAAAACAACATGACCATGACCGCAGAACAGATCGTGGCGGAGATCCAGGACCTGTACCGATCGGACACCATGCCTTGGATCGTGGGCTACAGCGGCGGCAAAGACTCGACCGCAAGCCTGCAACTGGTGTGGACCGCGCTGTTGGGGTTGCCGCCCGAAGAGCGCACCAAGATGGTCTACGTGATCAGCACCGATACGCTGGTTGAAAACCCTGTGATTGCCGCTTGGGTACAGACTTCACTCCTGCGTATTGATGTCGCAGCAAAGCAGCAAGGCTTAAACATCAAGGCCGAGCGGCTGACTCCCGCAATGGGGAACCGGTTCTGGGTGAACCTCATCGGGAAGGGTTACCCGGCTCCGCGTCCCAAGTTTCGCTGGTGTACCGATCGACTCAAGATCAGCACCTCCACCGAGTTCATTCAGAAGCTGTCAGAGTCCCAAGGCGAGGCCATTCTTGTGTTGGGACAACGCCGTGGCGAGAGCCAAGCCCGCGACAAAGTCATGGACCAGTACAAGGGCAGCACAAGAGACCGCTTGAGCAAGAACAAGGACCCCAAGCTTTCGCGTGTTTGGGTTTACCCTCCGATCGAAAGCTGGACCAGCGACGATGTCTGGGAATACTTGATCACGACGCCCAATCCGTGGGGCCTCGATAACCAGGAGCTGTTCGGTATCTACCGCGGCGCAACGCCTGATGCCGAATGCCCCATCGTGGTGGACAACTCGACATCCAGCTGTGGCGACAGCCGCTTCGGTTGCTACGTGTGCACCATGGTCTCGCAGGACAAGTCAATGCAGGCCATGATTCAGAACGATGACCAGAAGCAGTGGATGCAGCCCATCCTCGACTTTCGCAACAAGAACCTGGCCGTCGAAGACCGCGAAGATCGCGATTTCCGCCGCTTGAATGGACGTCTGACCTTGTTCCGAGACCAGTTGGTGCATGGGCCCTACACGCAGCAGCGGCGCGAGTTCTTGCTCAGGGAGCTGTTGCAGACCCAGAAGCTGGTGCAGGAGTCCGATCACAAACAAGGCACCCAACTCATCGAGTTGATCTCGGTGGACGAGCTGGACGAGATCCGACGCATCTGGGTTGAAGAGAAGGGCGAGATCGAGGATCTGGTGCCCAAGATCTATGCCGATGTGTTGGGCGTTGCGTATCCCGGTCGAGACCTGGAACAGGTGCCGCTCGACAGAGGTGATCTCGCCATCCTCCAGCAGGTTTCGACCGAGGTCGAGACGGAGACTGAGGCGGCACAGGAGTTGTACAAGCTCACCCGCAGTCTGCTGGCCTTGCAGTTTCAATCCATTGAATCGCACAAGCGCTCCAAGCACCTGGACCGCTTGGAAGGTGTGCTGCGTCAGTACGCCTTCCGCAATGAACAAGAAGCGCTGGAGTTCGCCAAGTCCAGCGCCACAAACGATCCCGACCCGGATGGTGACGCCTCCGACGGCACGACCATGATTGCTTGATGTATGGCAGGAATAACCATCAAAGCCCTGTCCGTTGAAAACCTAGGACCTTTTCGAGAACGTCAAACCATCGATTTGTCAGTCAAGACCGGGAAGCCGGTTGTCTTGATCAAGGCGCTCAACGGCAGCGGCAAAACAACCCTACTCACCGCACTGCAGGTGGGCTTGTATGGTCAGAAGGCACTTTCCGACCTGAAGCGGTCAGAGTACGAGCAACTGATTCTTGGGCTGAAGCGGCGCGATACCCCAGGAAATTCCGTTGTCGAGATCACTGTGGAGGTGGAGATTGGCGCCGCTCGTAGACAACTGCTTGTACGCCGCGAGTGGTCGGTACGTGGCGAGACCCTGAATGAGCAGATTTCGGTCTCCGAGGATGGCAGTATTGACCTAGATTTCTCGCAGGGGTGGGATGAGTTCATCGGGTCCATCCTTCCTGCGGAGCTGGTTCAGCTGTTCCTCTTCGATGGAGAAAAAATCGAAGCCTTGGCCAATCCGGATCGACTGCCAGAACTGCTGAAGCGCGCCACTGAAGTCTTCCTGGGCATTGGCGGTATCGACGCACTGTCGAACGATCTGAAAGCCCTGGAGCGCCGAGCGGTACTTAAGAACAAGGGAAGCTCTGAGGCGTTCGATGCGGCCCGCGCCAACCTGTTGAGCTGGCAGTCTCAGCTTGAAGAGCTGGTACGCAAAGTCGAAACCCTGACACAAGAGAAGGCCTCAGCTCAGAACTCTGCTGATCAGGCCGAGAATGCCTTGAATCGTTTTAACGCTGAGGCACAGCGCAAGGGCTTGGTCGCGTACGAGCAAGCTGCGGAGATCCGCAGCACGGTGGTTCACGCGCGCAAAGCCGTTGAGGCCGCGCGCGCTGAATTGATCGACGCGATGTCTGACCCCGTGCTTCCGATCGCCTGGGCCGCTTCGCTGTGGTCGCAGTACAAGCAGACCTGGGAACAAGACCAAAAGGTCAAGCACGCCAAGCTCTTGGGACAAGAATTCAAGAAACGCGATCAGCGAATCCTCGCGGTCCTGGAAAAGGGGCTCCCCAAGGGCACTGCGGTAGCTCTGCGGCAGGCACTCGATGCGGATCTGAAGTCCTACACAGCCACTCGTGGCCCGAATGTGCCTCGCATGCTCGATGCTGATCCGCGAGATGCCGAACGTCAGCTGGAGATCGCGCGCTCGCGGGTGCGACGACAGCTCGAGCAGATCCAGGATGCGCAAACCCAGGTAGATAGGGCCGAGCAGCGCATCGGCCAGATTCCCGCCGAAGAACAGGTCGCAGGCATCCTGATTCAGCTTCAGGAGCGGAGCAAGGCAGCCTCATTAGCTGCAGCCCACCTGGCCCAAGTTGTCCAGCAACTGGAGGACGCCCAAAGCAACATGACGCATGTGAACATGCGCTTGAAGGCCGCTCAAGATCGCATCGGTGCTGAGTTCCGCGATCGATCGATGGAGTCCAAGAGCCTGGAGGCATCAGCCCGTGCCCGCAAGGCGCTGGTGCTGTTCAAAGATCGATTGCTGGCTTCAAAAGCACAGTGGTTGTCCAGCATGATCACCACCGAGTTTCAGAAGCTGCTGCGCAAGCGCAACCTCATGACCTCTGTTGTGGTGGATCCCCAAACGTATCGGGTCAGCATTCTCGACAGTAAGCAGCAGGAGCTGCCCATGGATCGCCTGTCCGCTGGCGAGCGGCAGCTGCTTGCCACGTCGGTGCTCAGTGCCCTGATCAAGGAGAGAAAAGGACGATTCCCAGTGGTGGTGGATACCCCACTGGCTCGCTTGGACCAGCAGCATAGGTCTGCATTGATCAAAGGCTTCTTTGCCACGGTCTCACACCAGGTGGTGGTGCTTTCTACTGACCAGGAGGTTGAAGGCCCGGCCTATACAGCCCTCCGACCCTTCAACAGCCAAGAATACGAACTCAGCTACGACGACAGCACCGGATGCACGACAGCACGCCGGGTGCACGGCTCAGGGATGCAGTGATGGAACGAATCAAACTCAGCGCCTCCGCGCGCAATCAACTGGCCACACTGAAGCGCCGTACGGGCATCGAGCACAACAATGCGATCTGCCGCCATGCCCTCTGCATGTCACTGGCCAACCCTTCAGTGCCACCAGAAGAGAACTTTTCCTTCGCCGGAGGCTTGGAGATTGACTGGCGCACTTTGACGGGGGGGCAAGAAGCTCTTTACACAAATCTGCTTGTCGTTCGGCTGCAGTCTGAGGGCAAACGGGTTTCTGAAGAGGCGATCCGGCAAACCTTCCTCTTGCATGTGCATCGAGGTCTCTCTTACTTGGTCAGCAGGAGAGAAGAGGATTTGCTGCAAGAGCTTTGCACAGCATTAATTTAGAAAGTGCCACCATACTCCCCTGTGATGCTCTTATTACTTGCGCCAGTGTTCGGTGGGAACCTGCCATTTCGCCATTTTCGAAATTCATCAGCAATTAGCTGATATACCTGCTCTGCGACAAGCCCTTTATCGAATGAAAAGGCATGTCGAACGGGAGAGGGCGGGGGTGTCGATAGTAACGTTGATGCTGGAGCCACTGGGCTGGGGTCTAGTTCAAATATTTTGTGTAGCTCTGCTTCAATTGCCCGCCTAGCAATTTTTTGTTTAGGTTCTGGCTCTGAGTCGGCGCAGGAAATGTGTATTCCTACAAAAAAGACCGGCGTGGCTGCCGCGGCCTCTATTGCATCTGTGTCTTGCAGCTTTCCGAGAAAATCTGTTTGTGACGTTAAATGGCTTTTCCAGCGAACTGGTGGAACATGCCCCGTTTCGCCAAAATAGATGTAGTCCCCCTTAAATATTGCATACAAATGCGAAGTTCTAGGGCTTCCCCATACGGTTCCAGCTAGAGCTATCATTCTTGAGGTGCATATTCTTGAATGAGGTTGATATTCTCGCTTGTAAAGTTCGCGAGATAAGTGGCGCAATTTTTGTGAAATCGCTCAAAAACTGACTTTATGATTTCGATTTCAATCTCATAAAGATTGCCCATGGTGTTGATCTCGGCAACGCCACACCCGAATATCAGAGTTTCTAGTAAAACACGAGATGGGGAGTTGTCTGCGAGATCTCTCATGAATTCTGTGTAAAACGGGTGTGCCGTGTTTATGCATACAAAGACACCTTCCTTTGCATCTCTATAAGCTGTCCATAGCCTTGAATAATGGACTTCGCTTGTGTAGCGTACTTTTGAGAATGGGACGCTACCGTGCAAAGCTCCGGCCCCATCATTCTTTGGATCAGTTACTCTTCTTACGGCATCCGCCTCCTCGGCTTGTTGCTGCTGGCGCTCTAGCACTTCTGTCGGTGGCGTGCCTCGTGCCATTTCCTCTGGATCATCTTCTGTGACGTTTTCCGACAAGTCACTGAACTTTTCGCCCTCTCGTCCTAATGGTTTCTTCAGCAATTCATGACACAGCTTCATGATGGATTTGGCAATCGAACGAGGTTCATCCACAATCCTGCGCAGGCGAGCCAGCAACTCATCATCAATTTCGAAGCGTTGTTTTGTTACATCCACATGGAGCACGTCGTCGTGCTCTTCTGTGATATCCATTCTGATCCGGATGTTGAACTCGTCCTTTCCCAGAATACCAAGCATGTCGCCCCAGCGAATCAATCGCTCGTTGCGATAGATGAAGAAGCCGGCGTTAGGTCTGCCTACCTTGTAAGACTTTACAATCTCTTTGTCCGCGGGAGCCAAAGGGGAGTTCGAGTTGCTCAACGCGTCTTGCGGGAATGCCACCACCTTGAGTTTTATTGGGGGAGTGGTTTTGCCGTCACCCAGATCCGGCTTCCAAGACTCATCAAGCAGGAGATATGGGCTGATGTAGTCGTAAGTCGCCGGATCCCATGTCTTGGGCGGTCGCGGACCATTCAGAAAAAGAATGTCCAGGGGCGAGATATGTTTGAAAGGCGCATCCTCGTTTGCCGCACAAACACGAATCTGAAAATCAACTGGCCTACAGGGGTCAGAGATGAACTTTTCATAGATCACCCCCATCTCTTCCTCCAGTTTTTTGACGGTGGTGTTGGGGGATTGGTGGTTGATCCTTTCGCAGCCATCAATTTCAACGATGGTTCCACTGTTGTCGCTTTGCAATGACGAGTAGTGTGCGACTTGTTCGGGCGATAATGCGCTCGATGAAACGATGAATTTGTTCTCTCTTTCGATCAAGTCAAGATCAAAAGTGTGTCGCTGAGAAATGGCACCATTCTTCATGCTCACGATGTGTATTCTCGTGCCCAACGAAAGTCCGGCAGATTTTAATCCCATGCCATATTTAGAGAGGCTATGCGGTCGATAGTCACCGTTGGTACCGAGAGAAAACGCCTCGACAATCTCCTCATTGGTCATCCCGAGTCCATTGTCCACCACTTGATACAGTAGGACGCTGTTGCGGTTCTTGAGTGTTTTGCCCGGCGCCAAATGCAGAGATATATTCACCTTGGTTGCGTTGGCAGTGACCGCGTTGTCGACAATGTCAAGAAGGGCTGTCTGAGGTTCATAGCCAATTCTGGCAATCGCTTGACAAAGTCTTGCGGCGTGTACGTGGATTTCAGTGGTTGTGTCCGGCATGGCGTTTCTGTTGTATGAATTGTGATTGGATTCGTTTGCTTACAGAGCGAACGCTGGAATTTCCATTAGTGTTGACTCGACACGAATTCGCTTCTGAATCATTAATGAGACTATTGCAGGCCCATCGATCAGAACGATCGGTATAGCCCCTGATTTGATAGACGCGCCAATAGCCCCGCTCGAAAAAGAGCTTGTTGTGAAAAATATGCCCTGCTCATAGGCGCCCTGGGCTGCGCCACGGAAACGGTCGATTTCAGGGCGCTGTATGGTTGTTGTTCTCCAGCGTTTGCATTGGAAGGCGACATTCAAGTGCGCCAGGCCCACTTTGAGTCGACCAAAACCATCGATGCCTCCATCCTTCGAGATCGCGGTAACATGGGTGTTCTCGAAACCATAGCCATCGAGCAGCTCTCTACCGAATGCCTCAAACGCCGCTGGCGTCATCTTCTTGAGCTCTTGAAGCATTTTCTGGTTGAACGTGCTCAAGTATCTTTTGTGGGTGTCCCACAGATCTTTCTCAATGGAGGACAAGCGGCTGAAGTCCGGCTTTCCAATTGATCTTTGCGAGGGTGGCTTTTTCCGGGAGTTGCGCAGTTTGCTGTGCGACCTGCCCGCCGGCTGTGTATCTGGCCGGTCCAGCGGAAAGTAGGTGTTGTCACCGTGCAGCCTGAAGTGCTTGGTGGGTGAGGCGGTGGGAAAGTCGATCCCCGCGCAATGCCGCCTGATTTGCATCAGTACCACATGGTGCGGATCCTTTGCCTGAAATGGGTAGAGCTCCTGCGCAACTATCGCGTCGTATGCCTCGCGCGAGCTGAGCGGGCGGCCGGCACCACGCATCACCTCTTTGATGGCTTCAACAATAGTCATGGATTTTCCTCCTGCCTTCGTGGATAGATCAGGCTGATATGGCCTTCATCATTTTTTGGTACTGGGACACTTGCTGGGCAATTTTGACGAGCATTGGCTCCAGATGATCCTGCTGGGACACAAGGGTATCCACCTTCAGTTCTTGAAGTGCCTTCAGCAGAGAGGTTAACGTATCGATCGGGGTGCGCTGTGTCTTGTGTTGCAGGAACTCCGCCTCAATGAGCCGAATGGGGCGTGCTTCCTCAGGCGCATTGACGTCCAGCTGTTTGGAAAAGTTCGTGCTGGCCTTCCCGTCATAGGTGGCCATCTGGTTCCAGAGGCGCACGCTCTCCGCTTTATAGAAGACGTTCTCGTTGTCTTCTTCCTTGCCCGCTCGAGGTTTTGAAAATGCCCACTGGAAAAGCGCTTCTTCTGACTCCTTGGGCAGTCTCATGCTTTCACGGGTAACGCCAAACTGCTCCTTCGGGTACGGGTTTTGCAGGATCAGCTCAAAGAAGTAGTGATCTTCATCTGAGAGTTTTTCACCCTCAGGTAGACGATCCTCGTAGTCTCGTTTGAAGTGCGTAAAAGCAGACGCCGCTTGGATGTTGCGGCGTGCCTTGGTTGCTCCAAGCGACACCATCTCCGCTACCGCATTGACCAAATCGTCTTCCAGGCGCAGTGCACCCTTGGTGCCGTGCCGCTCTCGGAACAACCGCTCGTACAGCGACAAGATGTACAGGTTGGTGGCGTACGGTTTCCACTCCCTCGCGTGACTGATGTGACGAACGCCGAGGAGGCGGGGCAAGATGGCTTGGAGTTGCTCGACCGTTTTCGCCAGCACAGGAAATACGCGCAGCTGCGAGGTCTGAGCGCGAATAGCTTCCAGTCGATCGACAGTGTCCTGTTGAACGCGCAGCTCTTCCTGGAAGCGAGACGGATTTTTCTTGAGACGCTCAAGCTTTTTGACCTCAGCGTCTAGGCGTTCGCCGCGCAGGGTCCGCAGAGCAACGGTCCGGGTGTTGCCTTCAACTACCACGTAGTGGCCGGGCCGCTTAGGGTGCTCCCACACGATGATCGAGTCAATCGGAACCCAGCCGTGCGCCATGATGGAGTCGCGCAGTGTGGCCACTTCATAGACGTCTGAGACGCGGCGCTCCAAGTCCTGCTGCAGGCTCAGGTCGAACAATGCTGCGTCGTCGTGATAGCCGGGTGGGTTCTCTGGCGCAATGCGGGGATTGTTCGGATCAAGGTAGATGGAGTCGAAAGGGACGAGCTTGGACTCTTGCAGATCACTGATGGGGGTAACGTTGTCAGGCATGTCGTGGCTCCTTAGATGATTGAAACGGGCGTGTCTTGGTTGAGGGTGAGCATGCGGCCCTGACGCGCAGCTGGGTCGAGCAAAAACTCGATGCGGTGATGCAGGCGGGCGGGGAGGGGAAGGGCGCCAGCGCTCATCAGGTAAGCAGCGAGCGTGCCGAATTGGGCTCGCGGTTCCACTTGGGTCAGCTCCAATCGAAGTCCATCCAGCATCCCCACCAGTGCTTTGGACTCGGCCTCGTTCAGCAGGTGTGCTTCTGAACCGGCCAGTGGTAGTGGCACCTTGATTGCCATTGCCGCATGCAGAGGCGCGCGAAGGTACTGAGCCTCGATTTCTTGGGCGTTGTGGCAGTCTTTGAGAAATGCAGCCAGTGCCTGGGGAATTGCAGGTCGAAAGTGCAGGGTGATGTACTTTAGCCAGCTGGTCGCACCGTAGGCCTTGTATGGGCGCTTTCCTACCGCATCAATGGCAGAGGGGCCATGAACCTCGCGCTTTGCAAAGTAGGCGGCTGTCAGCAGGTGAGACATCTCCAGCCAGCGACTGCCGGGCGTGAGGTCTTTGATCAAGCCGAACTTTGAGCCTTCACTGATCAGGAAGTCCGACGGGTCAGACAGGTCTGCACCGCGCGCGCAAAACTCGTTGAAGATGCCGCGAAGGGTGTGTGACGTTTCCGGGGTCTCGGCCAGGATGCCCCACTTGCCGTCCTGCTCAAAACGATCAATCTCGCCAAAGTGAGGGAGCCCATAGAGGAATAGGCGATAGGTTTCGCCGGGCACGACCGAATTGAGCCTCAACTTGATGCGGTCGGCTTGCTTGGTCTCCACGCGGTGTTTGTCCAGGATGTCTTCGACTTTTGCGAGCAGTTCCGCATGGCTCCCATAGTCGACATCGATCAACTGAGGCCTGAGGAAGTCGTCAATCTCTTGGTAAAGCCACCGTTGATCGAAGTGGTACGCCAGCCCATCGTTTCGTGCCTGAACCACAAAGGCGGCTCGTTTGTCAGGCGAATAGCGCACGCACCGTCCTGCAGCTTGCATGAGCCGGATCACGCTGCTCGATGGATAGGTCAGCACGACAGCGTTGATGGCTGGGTCGTCAAACCCCTCTAGCAGGAGCTGAGCCGACACCAGCACAGCACGTGGCTTGTTGGCAAAGCGCGCGAGAAAGTCTTCGTTGTCGATGGCGAGTGAGTTGCCGCTGCCGTGGACAAAACCGAGATCCTCTGCGGTCAGCGGATGGTCGTTGGGTAGTCTTGCGGTCAGGGCTGAATAGAACTCTTCGACCCGATCAACGCGTGGCGCCAGCACCAAGACCTTGGTGAAGTCGGCGGCCGTGCGGTCAATGATGAAATCCACCAGGTCGTCGAGCGCATCCGGCGACCAGTCAAAGTTGTCGACAGGAAAATCAACGAACTTCGGCGTAAGGATTGCGCGTCGTTCAGCCAGCTCCCGGTACGTGATCGTGAAGGCAATTTCGTCTATGCCGATGGGAAGGCGGTCGCCCCGATTTGGTGTCGCTGTGAGAAGCAATACCGGAGCCATCCAGGGGTTGGCAAAGACCGGCTGATAGGACGGGGCGGCAGCATGATGAGCCTCATCAACGACGATCAGGGCAGGGCGGTTGGAGGCGCCGTCGAGTAGCGGGCTCAAATCGCCCACCATCACAAACTTGATCCGGTTGCCCAGCTCGGACAGGGTTTCGCCTTGGTCAGCAGATGCAGAGGCAATCAGCTTCTGCAATTCGCGGTGTGCTTGCTCGCGTAGGTTGCGACGATGCGTTACCCAGTAGACCGGTGCTTTGCGGTCCGCAGCACGATCCAGCATCGCAAGCACGATGCGCAGTGCCGTTCGTGTTTTGCCAGCGCCAGTGGGCAAGATCAGGCCGATGCGCCCGCCTGGCCTCCTGTTAAGTGCATCCAAGCAGCGACTGACCGCAATGTCTTGATAGCTCCAGTCAGGTGCTGCGCCCTCGGTTTCATGCAAGGGCACAAGACTTTGGCTGGAGGGCGCCGAGGCTACCCCGGTGCCCTTGGCGCGAACCAGCTGCTGCGCGAGCGCCGGCGGGATACTCAGGCGTTCTGCAATCTCGGGTGCTGTCAATCTCGAGAACGCTGCCAGCTTTGAGGCTTCCGCAGAGAGTTCGCGCATCGCAGCTGCGGCACGGTTGATTGCGGCGCCATCTGCAGCCAACATCGCATCACAGGCTTGGTCAATCAAGGCAATGGAGGCCTCGTTGAGGGCCCTTGACGCGTCCATGGAAAGCAGGGCATGTATGCGGTTGGCGTGGAGGCGCCCGTCCAGACCTGTGGACTGAGCTGCGTCGTTCAACGCCTTTGTCAGCGAAGCAACGTTTCCACTCGCCAGCAGCAGTGGGATCACTTTGCCGGTGATGAGTGTCTGCACAGGTTCACTGTTGATGCTGAGGCGTGCCATGGGTGCTCCTTGGCCGCCATTCTGCAGCAATGGAATTTGTGTTGTCAATTCCAAAATAACGGAAGTGCCAACAAAGTTGCCGGCAATCTGAGATTGACTGAGCGCTCTCAAGTTGAGAAAGCGCCAATATTCTTTCTCTTTCACTCATCAAGCGGCGTTCTATTTACGCTTTCGGTTACTTCAGACTCGCTTAAGTTGTTCTGTAAATATTTTGGCGTTTTTCAAGTCTTTGCGGCAAAATATCTTCACTATGGCTAAAAAGACTGCGCCACTCCTTCCGTCTGTTGACGAGCTGCTTCAGCAGTTCGGGGAGCGCCTGCGTCTTGCGCGGCTGAGAAGGCGCCTTCCTGCAAAGCAAGTGGCTGAGCGCGCCGGGATGTCGCCGATGACTTTGCGTAGCCTTGAGCGCGGAGGCTCTGGCGTGACCATGGGTGCCTACCTCGCGGTCATGCAGGTGCTTGGGATTGAAAGGGATCTCGATCTCTTGGCGAGGGCCGATCCCGTTGGGCGGGAGCTGCAGGACTCGCGGCTACGCTCAACAGCAAGTTCGACACGGCGGATTGCTGGATCGCCGACGAGGCGATCGACACGTTCGTCACCAAGCGATTGGGGTGCATCCCAACTGGGTAAGCCGATTCCTTCAGCTCAGACAGAACCCGGTCTGTCTTCTAGTCCCAGGCCAGCTGTCAGTGCAGAAGAGGAGAGCTGGATCAAGAGCGGCGACTTCGCCAGTGCCGATGCGCTGTCCAGCCTCATCGCCAAGGCAGCCACTCCTGCGAAGAAGGGCCGCTGATCCCATGAGCACAAACATTGCCGTCTACGCGGATTGGGTGGGGCTCGCAGAGCCGACGCGGCTTGGATGGCTGTATGCCCGACGTGGAGCGGGGCGTGAAGTGTTCGAGTTCGCCTTTGAATCGTCCGCATTGACCAACAGCGGTTTTCGGGGCATGCACCTGGATCCGCGGTTGGGGCATTTCGAGGGGCGTCAGCACCCACCGCAAGGGCAAGAGATTTTTGGTGTTTTCGCCGATTCGAGCCCCGATCGTTGGGGGCGGGTGCTGATGCGGCGGCGACTTGAGAGAGCGCAGCGCGCCGGCACGGTAGACAAGTCTGTCCGTTTGTACGAGTCGGACTATCTGCTGGGCGTGCATGACACCTACCGCTCAGGTGCGCTGCGTTTCAAGCTGGACGATCAAGGTGAATTTCTTGACAACCAGCACGGAACAGCCGCACCACCATTCGTCAAACTGCGCGAACTGGAGGCGGCCAGCTTGGCGCTGGAGCGTGATGAGGACAACACATCGGTTGCAGCGGACGATTGGCTGCGCATGTTGATCGCGCCTGGTGGCTCCCTTGGTGGCGCGCGTCCAAAGGCCAGCGTAGTCGATCCGCAAGGTCAGCTGTGGATTGCGAAGTTCCCCAGCACGCGCGATGAGCACGACGTCGGGGCTTGGGAACTGGTTGTTCAGACCCTGGCTAAGAGTTGCGGCCTGCGAGTTCCCGCCAGCCTGGGGCGCCGGTTTGCGAGTGAGCACCACACTTTTTTGGTGAAGCGCTTTGATCGCACATCGGAAGGGCGGCTGCACTTTGCCTCTGCGATGACTCTGACAGGGCACGTCGATGGTGAAGACGCGTCAACCGGTGTGAGCTATTTGGAGATCGCGCGGGTGTTGATCGAGCATGGTTGTCAGGCGGCCGATGACTTGCGCGAGTTGTGGACCAGGATCGTCTTCAACATGCTGGTTTCCAACACCGACGATCACCTGCGCAACCACGGCTTCATCTTGGTTCCAGGCAAGGGCTGGCGCCTGTCCGAGGCCTACGACATGAATCCTGTCCCGGACTCGCATGGGTTGAAGCTCAATGTGGGTCAAACCGACAATGCGCTCGATCTGGAGCTGGCCAGATCGGTCGCTGGCTTCTTTCGAGTCCCTGCGAAGCAGGCAGACGAGATCATCTTGAGGTGCAAGGAAGTCGTGAGGCAATGGCCAACGATCGCTCAGAGTTTGAGGATTCCCGATCGGGAACAACAACGGATGGCCGGCGCGTTCAAGCTCGCCGACTGATCGGATACCCAGAGCTTTTTGTCCCCATGAAATCCACATCTCCAAAATCGATAGAGACTTTGAAGCACCGCCTTGCCAGTGATCTGGAAGAGCGCAAATGGTTGTTCAAGAAGCTTGAGGTCCAGTACCTGGAAGCGGGTCAACACCTCAGGTCTTTGAACCAGCTCATGTGGCAGGTTCCGAGCATGGTGATCGCAATCACCGGCGGGCTGTGGTATGGAGCTACCACGGTTGATGAGTTCCAGGCCCGCACCGTGGTCTTGATTTTTGCAGCAGTCTTTAGTCTGCTGGCCTTGCGGATCATTTGGCGCCTTCGCCAACTGATTCAGATGCACATAGACAGGCAGAGCCAGTTTTCCCCTGGCAATGGAGACGTGCCGCAAGATAGGCACATTGTCGTTAAATGCTGGAGTGCAGCGCTCGTAGCTTCTGCCATCGTCAGCGCGCTTGGTGCTTGCAATCCGTCGTACCTGTCAAAAAAACAGGCTCCTGCCGTGGAACCAAGATGCTGCGTTTCGCAAATTGAGGTGGTTACGAACCCGGTGCAGCCGCTTGTCTGCCCTGTTAAGCCCTCGGTTAAAAAGCAACCAACCGCTACGAGCAAGCCATGCGCCAAGTAGCTTGGTCCGCATACGACGACGCCAGCGAAAGCTTCTTTCACACCTATGAAAGCCTGCGGTTCTCGACTACCCACCGGTCATTCCTGCGATTTCTTCCTGCACAAGGGGCAAGGTGCTTGGATGTCGGCGCTGGGTCCGGAAGGGATGCGTCTGCACTTGCAGCACGAGGCTATCAAGTTACTGCGGTTGAGCCGAGTCGTGGTCTTCGAGCGCTGGCCATGGCCAAGCATCGCCAAGTCAACATTAGATGGATCGACGACGCTTTGCCGAACCTTGACAAGGTCAAGACCCTTGGAGAGGCCTATGACTTCATCCTGCTGAGTGCCGTCTGGATGCACATCGAGCCGAAGGATCGACTGCCTTCGCTGCAAACGCTCAAGCAACTGCTCGTCCCACATGGCAGCATCGCACTTACTTTGAGAATCGGTGACGCGCCCCCAAACAGGCCCATGTACCCGATCAACGTTGACGAATTTATTGCACAGGCAACCTCTGTTGGGCTCAAGGCGGTGTACCAGAGCCGAAAGTCCGTGGACTCTCTGAAGCGCGAGAGGGTTCGATGGATCAAGCTTGTGCTTCAGCCGCAGACTGAACCGCCTCGGTTGGCCACCGTCAAGCCTAGCGATGGTGCACCATTGGCCTCAAGGACAGAGTGAGCATGGATGTCCTGTTCTTCCTGAAGGAGCGCACGCGCCTTATCCGCCAGTATTACGTGAACGCGGCGAGCCCGTTCAACGAGATCATCCGAAAGATTGAGGCGGGGGAAGAGCCCTTTGTGCCTCCCTACAGCGAAGATGGGGAGCCGCCTTTTCTCAGCGAGTGGATTGATGCGGACGAACTGCTGGAGGTCACTGGCCGCTGTTGCCTTTCCATGCTTTCGGCATCTCTGCAGCTTTACTTCAGAACCTGGGAGCGCAACCTGGGACTGAGCTGCGGCAAGACCTTCAAAGCCGAGTTCAGAGACGGAGGGATCGTCGGTGGCTATCGCGCTTGTCTGGCCTCATGCGCGGATATCGACTGGAGTCAATGCCCGGCGGACCTGGAGATCATCGAGCAGGTGGTGCTGGCGCGAAACCGGGACCAGCATCCCGAGAGCATCACGTCGGCGCGAGTGACTCACGCCGAGAAGGATCGACAGCGCTTTCCACGACCGTTCTTCATGAATGAGCGCGAGGCGGTGCTGTTTGAGGAAGACGACGAGCCAACGCTGTTCATGTTGCTCTCGGTTCACGTCTCCAGCGACAAGCTGATGACCGCAATAGAGCAGGTGGAGCGCCTTTGCGAATGGCTCGAAGACAAGATGCATGATGCCAAGTACGCGGCCCGGACTCGCCGCGATTGAAGGGATGCCGAGGACAAACAAAAGCCCGCTCGTGCGGGCTTTTGTTTGTTGTCTTTCTGCTACGCGCTGCGCAGTGGATCAGTGTTTTTGGCGTCGGAATGGCGTCCGTCATCGTAAGTTGTTGATTTTATTTGTATTAGTTCGATCTTGTAGCCGTCGGGGTCTGTGACGAAGGCAATGACAGTGGTTCCGCCTGCCACTGGTCCCGCGGCACGCGTGACGTTGCCGCCAGCGGCCTTGATCTTCTCGCAGGCCGCATAGGCGTCGGGCACGCCCAGCGCGATGTGGCCGTAGGCCGTGCCCAACTCGTACTGCTCCACGCCCCAGTTGTAGGTCAGTTCGATTTCGGCCTGGCCCGGGTTGCCGCCATCGAAGCCGAGGAAGGCCAGGGAGTACTTGTATTCCGGGTTCTCGGAGGTGCGCAGCAGCTGCATGCCCAGCACCTGGGTGTAGAAGTCGATGGAGCGTTGCAGGTTGCCGACGCGCAACATGGTGTGGAGGATTCGCATGGTCGTGATGTTCAGGGAAGAGGGGCGCGCACGCCAGTGAGGGCCTGATAGCCCTCCCGCGTGGCAGGGGATACCGCCTGTAGCACCTGCGCATAGGCGGTTTTGTGGCGGGCCAGCAGCCGCGCCGACGCCAGTGCGTGCGAGCGGCAGAACCAGTGGCAGCTGTGCTGCATCAGGTAGAGCTCGGCCAGCAGGGTGCGGGCGCGCTCGCGCACTGGCCACTGCTGCGGATTGGCAACCACGCGAGCGATGCCCTGCGCGTGCAGCTGCATCAGGGCACGCGCGTCGAAGCCCGGGGCCAGCCAGGCGGGCAGCCAGCGGTGGGCCTGGGGCAGCGGGTTGCGGTTGACCCAGGTGGAGGAGGCCTCGGCCTTCGAAAACGCCTGCGCAAAGCGCTCGAACTGCTGGGCCAGTGCCTCCTCGGTGGCAGTGTGCAACGACCAGATCTGCTGCTGGCGCTGCTCGTCCGGCTCGTCCAGCGCCCTGAGATAGCCGTCGTTGAGCCGCTCCATCAGCTTCTCGATCTGGAACTGCGCCAGGTGGGTGCCCAGCAGGGCGATGCGCTGGCGCTGTTCGCCGGTCTTGAGCAGGAAGCTGCCCGCCGCAAACAGCAGGGCGAGGGTGAGGATGTCCATGCAGCGGCCGGCGCGTCAGGGCTGCATGCCCAGCCAGCTGGAGAGGGCGGCGGTGTCCATGGACCCCGCGCGGGTCAGCACCTGGCCACTGCCTGCGTGGCGTGCCACGACAAACGGTACCGAGTCGGCGCCCAGCCGGTCCAGCAGGGCGGTGTTGGCCTTGATCGTGGCCTCGATGTCGGCCGGGATGCTGGCCGAGGCGGCCATGCCGCCCTGTCCCGCCAGCAGCGATTTTTCGTGCGCAGTCATGGTCTCGACCGGGTTGGCCGCCTGCATCAGTGCAGCGCCCTGCGGCAGGCTCTTGGGGCCAAGGATGGCCACCGGCGCCCAGACAAACTTCACCTTGGTCTGCAGCGGCAGGGACGACTCCCAGAGGTGGCTGCAGTGCGGGCACTGCGGGTCGAACAGCACATAGACCGTGTGGGCGCTCATCATCGCGCCGGCGGTGAATCCCTTGGCTTCCCGGGCCACGGTGTCGTAGGCCTGGGCGGAGTCGATCGGGACGGCGGTCGCGGGCTGTCCGCTGGCGGCATCTTCTTTGGAGCAGGCCATCAGCGCGACGGCGGAGGTGGCGAGCAGGGTGAGCGAGAGGCGGCGGGTGATCATGGTGTTCTCCGGGAAATGGGTTGGGATCGGGCGACGGCGGCGAAGTTCGTCAGGGGCGGGCGCGCAGGCCCTGCAGCAGTGCGCCCAGGGCGATGCCGCCCAGCGCCCACAGCAGATCCCAGTTGCCGGTGCCCAACCCGGCGATGGCCGGACCGGGGCAGACGCCACACAGGCCCCATCCAGCGCCGAACAGGGCGGCACCGACCAGGGTATCGCGGTTCCAGACACTCAGGTGCGGGTGAAAGTAGCCGCCCAGCAGGGGCTGGCGCAGCAGCGCCGGGCCGAAACGGTAGGCCAGCAGGGTGACCAGCACCGCGCCGCCCATCACCAGCATCAGGCCCATGTCCTGAAAGCGCAGGAAGCTCAGCACCACCTCGGGCCGGATCATGGTGGCCAGCGAGAGCCCGAAGCCGAACAGCGCGCCGCTGGCGAGCACGGCCAGGGCCTTGAGCGGTGTCATTTTGAAGCCGCTCATGCCCAGCGCCCCATCAGGTTGGCCACCAGAAAGGCGGTGGCCATGAAGGTGAGCACCGCCCCCAGCGAGGGCAGTTGCAGCGAACCCAGGCCGCAGATGCCGTGGCCCGAGGTGCAGCCGTTGCCCAGCCGGGCGCCGTAGCCGACCAGCATGCCCCCCAGCAGCAACTGCCAGGCCGGGATGTCGGTCGAACCCGCTTTGCCATCCGAGAAGGCGAGCCACCAGACCAGTGCACCCAGAACCAGACCGGCGGCATAGACCAGGCGCCAGACTCGAGAATCGGTGAACCGGGTCTGCTGGAAAAACGGCCGCCGAACGACGAACGACCAGGAGGACGAGAACACCGTGCTCATGCCGCCCACCAAGCCGGTGCAGACGAACAGCAGGGCCACGCCCGCGCCGATCAGCAGCCCGCCGGCCAGGTAGTGGACCCAGCCCAGGGGAAACAGGGCGGCAATGGAAGAAGCGACGGCGTCCATGGCGTGAATGCAATGAAAAAGCCCTGAGTCTTTCGAGTCAGGGCTTTGGGATTGGTGCCGGAGAGAGGAGTCGAACCCCCGACCTTCTCATTACGAATGAGCTGCTCTACCAACTGAGCTACACCGGCGAAGCCCGAGATTCTAGCAAAAACTCATTTCGCCGCTTCGGCCTCGAGGTGGTAGGCCGTGATGCGCTCGACTTCGTTCTTCGAACCCAGGATCACGCTCACGCGCTCGTGCAGCTTGGTCGGGGTGATGTCCAGGATGCGGCCGTGACCGTTGGTGGCCGCGCCGCCAGCCTGTTCCACCAGCCAGCCCATGGGGTTGGCTTCGTACAGCAGGCGCAGCTTGCCCGGCTTGTCCGGGTCGCGCTTGTCCCAGGGGTACATGAAGACGCCGCCGCGGGTCAGGATGCGGTGCACGTCGGCCACCATCGAGGCCACCCAGCGCATGTTGAAGTCCTTGCCGCGCGGGCCTTCCTTGCCGGCCAGACACTCGTCCACATAGCGCTTCACCGGTGGCGCCCAGTGCCGCATGTTGCTCATGTTGATCGCGAATTCCTTGGTGTCGGCCGGGATCGTCACGTGCTCCTTGGTCAGCACGAACGAGCCCTGTTCGCGGTCCAGCGTGAACATGGCCACGCCGTCGCCCACGGTCAGCACCAGTGTGGTCTGCGGGCCGTAGACGCAGTAGCCAGCGGCGACCTGCTGGCTGCCGGGTTGCATGAAGTCGGCTTCGCTTACGCCGGGGCTGCCTTCGGGCTTCTTCATCACGCTGAAGATGGTGCCGATGGAGACGTTGACGTCGATGTTGGACGAACCGTCCAGCGGGTCGAACATCAGCAGGTACTCGCCCTGCGGGTAGCGGTTGGGCACCAGGTAGATGCTGTCCATTTCCTCGCTGGCCATGGCCGCCAGGTGGCCGCCCCATTCGTTGGCCTCGATCAGCACCTCGTTGGCGATGATGTCCAGCTTCTTCTGGACTTCGCCCTGCACGTTTTCCGTGTCGGCCGAGCCCATGACCTCGCCGAGGTCGCCCTTGTTGACGGCCTGGCTGATGCGCTTGCAGGCGCGTGCCACAACTTCCAGCAGCAGGCGCAGGTCGCCGGGGATGTGACCGTCGACGCGCTGCTGCTCGACGAGGTAGCGGGTGAGGGAGATGCGTTTCATGAAGGCTCCGGAAATGTTCTGGAAAGTCTGAAAGTGCCGCAGCGCCGGGCGGCCCCAAGCAAGGCCAGCCCCTTGGGGGCAGCGACCCGCGAAGCGGCGGAGCGTGGGGCCGTCATTCCGCCAGCGCGCGGGTGACGACCTCGCGCACGTCTGCGCTCAGGTCGGACTTGGCGGCCACGCGGGCGATGGCCTCGCGGGCGGCGCTGCGGTAGGGTTCGGCCAACTTCTTCCAGCGGTCCAGCGCGCGCGCCAGGCGGGCGGCGACCTGCGGGTTGATGGCGTCGAGTTCGAGCACGCGCTCGCTCCAGAACACGTAGCCGGCGGCATCGCTGCGGTGGAAGCCGGCCGGGTTGGCGGAGCAGAAGCTGAAGATCACACTGCGCGCGCGGTTCGGGTTCTTCAGGTTGAAATCGGGGTGGGTCATCAGCTGGCGCACGGCGGGCAGCACGTTGCCGCCGCGGTCGGGCGCGCCAGCCTGCAGCGCAAACCACTTGTCGATCACCAGGGCCTCGTCCTGGAACATCGCGTGGAAGCGCGCCAGGGCATCGCGCGCCAGCGGCTGGCCGCTGACCACCAGGGCCGACAGCGCGTTGAAGCGGTCGGTCATGTTGCCCGCGTCCTTGAAACGCTGATAGGCCTTGCCGGGCCAGACCGCGTCGCCGGTATCACGCGCCGCGATGCACAGCATGGTCAGCGCCATGCCCGCCAGGGCGCGCCGGCCACTGCTGACCGGGTCGGGCCGGTAGGCGCCGTTGTCCTTGTGCTGTTCATAGGCCCAGGCCCAGTCGGCCTGCAGCGCTCCGGCCAGCTGTTCGCGCATGGTTTCGCGCACCGCGTGAATGCGCTGCGGATCGACCACGTCCAGCTGTTCGGCGATGTAGGTTTCGGCCGGCAGGGTGAGCACCAGTTCCTTGAGCGCAGCGTCCAGCGTCGGGTGGCACAGCACGGCGCGCATCGCGCCGATGAAGGCTTCGTCCAGCGGCGCAGCGCCCACCGAACCCTCGGCGCGCACGGCCTGCACCGCACGGCGCAGCGCCAGCTGCTGGCCGGCTTCCCAGCGGTTGAAGGCGTCGCTGTCGTGGGCCAGCAGGTGCAGCAGCTGGTCGTCGGTCAGGCCGTTGTCAACGATCACCGGGGCCGAGAAGCCGCGCAGCAGGGATGGCACGGGCTCGGCATCGATGTCCTCGAACACGAAGCTCTCGCTCGCCTGGGTGAGCACCAGCAGCCGGGTGCCGCCGCTGGCCTGCGCTTCTCCCTGCAGCCGCAGTGCGAGGTCCTGGCCCTGGGCGTCGAGCAAGCCGAGCGCGACCGGGATCACGAAGGGCTGTTTCTCGCTCTGGCCCGGCGTCGCCGGGCAGCTCTGGCTCAGCGTGAGTGTGTATCGGCGCTCGGCGGCGTCGTAGCGGCCGCTGGCCTGCAGCCGCGGCGTGCCGGACTGGCTGTACCAGCGCTTGAACTGCGGCAGATGGCGCGCCAGCGCGCTGTCGGGGTCGGCGTCGGCGATGGCCTGGGCGAAGTCGTCGCAGGTGACGGCCTGGCCGTCGTGGCGCTGGAAGTACAGGTCCATGCCCTGGCGGAAGCCCTCGCGTCCCACCAGGGTCTGCATCATGCGCACGACCTCGGCGCCCTTCTCGTAGACCGTGACGGTGTAGAAGTTGTTGATCTCGACGTACTGGTCGGGCCGCACCGGGTGCGCCATCGGCCCTGCGTCCTCGGGGAACTGCATGGTGCGCAACACGCGCACGTCCTCGATGCGCTTGACCGCACGCGCCGAGGCGTCGGCGCACAGGTCCATGCTGAACTCTTGGTCGCGGAAGACTGTCAGACCCTCCTTGAGCGAGAGCTGGAACCAGTCGCGGCAGGTGATGCGGTTGCCGGTCCAGTTGTGGAAGTACTCATGGCCGACCACCGACTCGATGTTGGCGAAGTCGGTGTCGGTGGCGGTCGCGCTGTTGGCCAGGACGTACTTGGTGTTGAAGATGTTCAGGCCCTTGTTCTCCATCGCGCCCATGTTGAAGTCGCTGGTTGCGACGATCATGAAGCGCTCCAGGTCCAGCGGCAGGCCGAAGCGGGCCTCGTCCCAGACCACGCTGGCGATCAGCGAGTTCATCGCGTGTTCGGTCTTGTCCATGTCGCCGGGGCGCACATAGACCTGCAGCAAGTGTTCCTTGCCCGAGCGGGTGAGGATGCGCTGTTCGCGCGAGATCAGGCGGCCGGCGACCAGCGCGAACAGGTAGGACGGTTTGCGGTGCGGGTCGACCCACTTGGCGAAGTGGCGGTTGTCGGCCAGTTCGCCCTGCTCGACCAGGTTGCCGTTGGACAGCAGCACCGGGTACTTGTCCTTGTCGGCGCGCAGGGTCACGGTGTAGCTGGCCATCACGTCGGGACGGTCCAGGAAGTAGGTGATGCGGCGGAAGCCCTCGGCCTCGCACTGGGTGAAGAAATCGCCCTGGCTCAGATACAGGCCCGAGAGCTGGGTGTTTTTCTCGGGCGAGCAGGTGGTGAAGATCTCCAGCTCGAAGGGCTCCGGGCCTTCGGGCAAGTTGCCCAGCACCAGGGCCTCACCGTCCATCTTGAACGAGCAGCCACCGCCGTTGAGCACCACGCGTGCCAGGTTCAGGTCTTCGCCGTCCAGGCGCAGCGGCTGGGCCGGCACCTCGGTGTTGCGGCGCAGGCTCATCTTGTTGAGCACACGGGTCTTGGTTGGATCGAGGTCGAACGTCAGCTCGATGCGGTCGATCCAGAACGGGGGTGGGGTGTAGTCTTCGCGACGGATCACCATCGCAGGGCCGGCGGCCTCACGCAGTTGCATGGACGGTCTCCAGAAAACGGTTGTGGATCAGGGTGAGGTAGTCGGGGACGCGGGCCAGGACATGGGGCCCGTCGAGCTCGTCGGCACTGTGGGAACTGCAGATGCCGACGGCGCGCATGCCGGCGCGGCGCGCCGCTTCGATGCCCAGCGGCGCATCCTCGAACACGATGCAGTGTTCGGGCGCCGCGCCCAGCCGGCGCGCGACTTCCAGAAAAATGGCGGGCTCAGGCTTGCCAGGCAGGCCCTCGTCGCCGCCCACGGTGGTCAGGGTCTGGCCCAGCGACAGGTGCTGGTAGGCGAAGGCCTGGTTGTGGCGGTCGCCAGCGGTGCCCACGCCCACGGCCAGGCCGCGAGACTGCGCCTGGCCGAGGAAGGACTTGAAGCCTGCGATCTCGGTGAACACGGGGGCGAACAGTTCGCGGTAGATGCCTTCCTTCTCGTCGACAAAGGCCTGCGCCTGTTCGGGCGGGAGGCCGCCGAACAGCTCGGCCATGCATTCGATGCCGGTGCGGCCGGTGGTGCGCCGCATCAGGTCGGGCACGTCGATGTCCAGGCCACGGCGTTCGCAGAAGGCCACCCAGCTCTTCTGGTGCCACGGCATGGAGTCGATCATCGTGCCGTCCATGTCGAAGATCAGCGCACCGACCATCACACGCCTTGCTTGAGTGAGGCTTCGATGAACGGGTCCAGATCGCCGTCGAGCACCTTCTGTGTGGCCGAGATCTCGACGTTGGTGCGTAGGTCCTTGATGCGGCTGTTATCCAGCACGTAGCTGCGGATCTGATGGCCCCAGCCCACGTCGGTCTTGGTGTCTTCCAGCTTCTGCTGTTCTTCCATGCGCTTGCGCATTTCGTGGTCGTACAGGCGCGAGCGCAGGCGTTGCCAGGCTACGTCGCGGTTGCTGTGCTGGCTGCGACCGTCCTGGCACTGCACCACGATGCCGGTGGGGATGTGCGTCAGGCGCACCGCCGAGTCGGTCTTGTTGATGTGCTGGCCACCGGCACCCGACGCGCGGAAGGTGTCCACGCGCACGTCGGCCGGGTTGATGTCGATCTGGATCGAGTCGTCGATCTCGGGGTAGACGAACAGGGAGGCGAACGAGGTGTGGCGACCGCCCGAGCTGTCGAACGGGCTCTTGCGCACCAGGCGGTGCACGCCGGTCTCGGTGCGCAGCAGGCCGTAGGCGTATTCGCCCTCGACCTTGATGGTGGCGCTCTTGATGCCCGCGGTGTCGCCCGGGGTCTCGTCCTCGACCGTGGCCTTGAAGCCCTTGCGTTCGGCGTACTTGAGGTACTGGCGCAGCAGCATGCTGGCCCAGTCGCAGGCCTCGGTACCGCCGGCGCCTGCCTGGATGTCGACGAAGCAGTTCAGCGGGTCGGCTGGGTTGTTGAACATGCGGCGGAATTCGAGCTTCTCGACTTCGGCCTGCACGTTCTTCGCTTCGCTCTCGATGGTCTCCAGTCCGGCGTCGTCGCCCTCGGCCTCGGACATCTCGAACAGCTCGCTGTTGTCAGCCAGCTCGCTGGAGAGGCGGTCGAGCACGACCACAACGTCTTCGAGCGACTTCTTTTCCTTGCCCAGCTCCTGGGCGCGTTTGGGGTTGTCCCAGACGGTGGGGTCTTCCAGCGCGCTGGTGACCTCCGACAACTTCAATGCCTTGGCATCGTAGTCAAAGATACCTCCGGAGCTCGACCACGCGTGCGCTGAGGTCGGCCAGTTGATTGCGGATGGCGTTGATGCGTTCGGCTTCCATGGTGTGTTCTCGCTGACGGTGGCGCGGGGCGGGCCCGCGAAACCAGCGATTTTCTCACGCCAGGAAGTTTTCGATCAGCTGTGCCAGTTCTTCCGGCTGGTCGTGGTGCAGCATGTGACCCGCGTTGTCGATGTGCGCCTCGGTGAGCTGAGGCACATGGCGCAGTCGCTCGCGGTACTGCTCCAGCGTGAACCGCCCCTTCCACCACTGGCCCAGGCTGTCGTCGCTGGCCGTGACCGAGAGCACCGGCGCGCTGATCCGCGCATACAGCGCGAGCGCCTCGGGCACCTGGTAGAGGTGGGCGTTGACCACCTTGTGTGCTGCATCGCCCAGGATGGTCCAGCGGCCCTGGGCGTCCGGTGCGGCCCATTGCCTGGCCAGCCAGTCCGCCTTGTCTTGTGTCAGGCGCGGGTTGGTCTTCATGAGCCGGCGTGCCACGCCCTCGGCGCTGTCATAGGACTTGAGGTCCATCTGGCCGCGGTGCAACGCCTTGAGCTCGTCGATCCACTGCGCATAGCGGCCGGGCGCCTGGGCCGGGCGGGTCTCGGGCATGCCGAAGCCTTCGAGGTTGACCAGGCGGCGGATGCGCTCGGGCCGCACGCCCGCGTACATCATGGCCACGTTGCCGCCCATGCTGTGGCCCACCAGGTCCACCGCCTGGCCGGGCGCGAGCGCGTCGAGCAGGAAGTCCAGGTCGGCCAGGTAGTCGGGGAACCAGAAGTTGTCGGCAGGTGGACCGTCGCCAATGCCGGACCTGGTGAGGCCGTAGCCGCGCCAGTCGGGCGCCACGATCCAGCGCGGTGTGCGCAGCGCGTCCACCATGAACTGCCACGAGGCGGCCACGTCCATCCAGCCATGCACCAGCACCAGCGGCGCTTGCCCGTCCATGGGCTGTCCCCACTCGCGCACGTGGTAGGAGAGGTGGCGCACGGGAACAAAGCGGCTGCGGGAGGCGTTCAGGGCTTGATACATTCGATCCATCATAAGGAACGACACGGAGACCGGCGATGCGACAGCGTCAACACAGCGACACCAAGAAGCCCCATCCGCAGATCGATGGTTACGCGGAACTTCATCGGCGCTTCGGCTGGCAGGTGCCGCGCCACTTCAACATGGCCGAGGTGTGTTCGCGGCGCTGGGCTGCCGACCCGGCGACGGCCTCACAGACGGCGGTGATCGCCTGCTCGGCCGAGCGCGAGGACCGCTACCACGGCTATGCGGAGTTGCAGGCGCAGGCCAACCGGCTGTCGAATGCGCTGGCGGCGCTGGGCGTGCGGCGCGGTGACCGTGTGGCCATCGTGTTGCCGCAGCGCTTCGAGACCGCCGTGGCCTACATGGCGGTGCTGCAGATGGGCGCGGTCGGCATGCCGCTGTCGCAGCTGTTCGGGCCCGAGGCGCTGGAGTTCCGCCTGCACGACAGCGAGGCGGTGGTGGCCATCTGCGACGCCAGCACCCTGCCGTCGCTGCAAGCGGTGGCGGCGCAGTGCCCGCTGCTGCACAGCGTGATCGCAGTGGAGGCGGCCGCTCCCGGCGTGCTCGACTGGGACGCCGTGTTGGCGCAGGAACCGGCGTCGTTCGAACTGGTGAACACCCTGGCCGATGAGGCCGCGGTGCTGATCTACACCAGCGGCACCACCGGCAACCCCAAGGGCGCGCTGATTCCGCACCGCGCGCTGATCGGCAACCTCACCGGGTTCGTGTGCAGCCAGAACTGGTTCGGTTTCGATCCGTTCGATGCGTCGGCAACCTCGCAGGCGGTGTTCTGGTCGCCCGCCGACTGGGCCTGGACCGGGGGCCTGATGGACGCGCTGCTGCCCACGCTGTACTTCGGCCGGTCCATCGTCGGCTTCAACGGCCGGTTCTTGCCACAGACCGCGTTCGAGCTGATGCAGCGCCACGGCGTGACCCACACCTTCCTGTTCCCCACCGCGCTCAAGGCCATGATGAAGGCCTTCCCGTCCCCGCGCCAACAGTTCGACCTGAGGCTCCAAGCCATCATGAGCGCGGGCGAAGCGGTGGGTGACGCGGTGTTCGCTTACTGTCGCGACCAACTGGGCGTGACGGTCAACGAGATGTTCGGCCAGACCGAGATCAACTACATCGTTGGCAACTGCGCGCGCCTGTGGCCCGCGAAGCCAGGCAGCATGGGCAAGGGCTACCCCGGCCACCGCGTGGCAGTGATCGACGAGGAGGGCCACGAGTGCCCGGTCGGCGTGCCGGGCGATGTGGCGGTGCACCGGCTGGACATCCACGGCGACCCGGACCCGATCTTCTTCCTGGGCTATTGGAAAAACGAGGCGGCCACCAAAGCCAAGTTCACAGGCGACATGGCGAACTCGTGGTGCCGCACCGGCGACCTCGCGGTGCGCGACGCCGACGGCTACCTCTGGTACCAGGGCCGCAGCGACGACGTTTTCAAGGCCGCGGGCTACCGCATCGGCCCCAGCGAGATCGAAAACTGCCTGATCAAGCACCCGGCGGTGGCCAATGCAGCGGTGGTGCCCAAGCCGGACGCCGAGCGCGGCGCAGTGGTCAAGGCCTACGTGGTGCTCACGCCGGGTGCGCTGGGCGACAACGCCCTGGTCGCCAGCCTGCAGGCGCACGTGAAGGGCAAGCTCGCGCCTTACGAGTACCCCAAGGAGATCGAGTTCGTCGACGCCCTGCCCATGACCACCACCGGCAAGGTGCAGCGCCGTGTGCTGCGGTTGCAGGAGGAGGAACGCGCACGGGAACGCGCAGGACAGCGCGGACTTTGATTCGCTTCTACACTCGCCCGCAGTCTCCAGTTTCATTCTTTCCACAAGTATCCATGAACCAAGTCAAGCTGGGCCAGAGTGGCCTGTCCGTCACCCCCATCTGCCTGGGCACCATGACCTTTGGCGAGCAGGTCAACGAAGCCGACGCCCACACCATCCTCGACCGTTCGCTGGCGCGCGGCGTCAACTTCCTCGACGCCGCCGAGATGTACTCCGTGCCGGCCAGGGCCGAGACCTGCGGCGCCACCGAAACAATCATCGGGAACTGGTTCTCGAAGAACCCCGGCGCGCGACATAAGGTTGTGCTGGCGACCAAGGTCGCCGGCCCGGCGCGCGGCATGCCCTGGATTCGCGGCGAGGTCAGCAAGGCCGGCATCATTGAGGCCTGTGAGGGCAGCCTCAAGCGCCTGCAGACGGACGTGATCGACCTCTACCAGATCCACTGGCCGGCGCGCAACACGCCGGTGTTCGGTGCGATCTACTTCGACCCGGCCAAGGACAAACCCATGCCGTCCATCGAGGTGCAGCTCGAAGCGCTGGCCGAGCTGGTCCAGGCCGGCAAGGTGCGCGCCATCGGCCTGTCCAACGAATCGCCTTTCGGCGTGCACGAGTTCGTGCGCATCGCCGAACAGATGGGGCTGCCGCGCGTGGCGACGGTGCAGAACCCGTACTGCCTGATCAACCGCGCCTACGAAAACGGCTTGGACGAGACCTGCCACCGCCTGGGAGTGGCGCTGCTGGCCTACTCCCCGCTGGGCTTCGGCCTGCTGACCGGCAAGTACGACGAAACCGGGCTGGAGGGTACCCACGGCCGCATGGCCCTGTTCGACAGCATGAAGGCGCAGCGCTGGGGCCGTCCAGAAGCGCTGGCGGCAGCCAAACGCTACAACACCCTTGCGCGCGAACACGGTCTGACACCGGCCCAGCTGGCGCTGGCCTTCTGCTACCGCAACCCCAAGGTGGCCAGCACCATCATCGGTGTGACCTCTCTGGCGCAGCTGGAGCAGTGCCTGGACGCGTGGGAGACGGCGCTGTCGCCCGAGCTGCTCAAGGCCATCGACGCGATCCGCTGGGAGCTGCGCGACCCGGCCCAGTGATGGCGAAAAAGAACCACGTCAGCGAAACACCCGCCACCGCCTGGCTCAAGGCGCAGGGCGTGGTGTTCACCGAGCACCCCTACGAGTACCTGGAGCACGGCGGGGCGCAGCACAGTGCGGCCGTGCTCGGCTTCGACCCGTTCGCCGTGGTGAAGACGCTGATCATGCAGGACGAGGCGGCCAAGCCGCTGGCCATCCTGATGCACGGCAACCGCACGGTGTCCACCAAGAACCTGGCGAGACAGATCGGCGCCAAAGTGATCGAGCCCTGCAAGCCCGAGGTGGCGAACCGCCACAGTGGCTACCTCGTTGGCGGCACCTCGCCGTTTGGCCTGAAGCGCGACATGCCGGTCTACGTCGAAGCCTCCGTGCTGGATCTGCCGAAGATCTGGATCAATGGCGGGCGGCGCGGTTTCCTGGTGGGGATTGATCCGGCTGTGCTGAGCGGACCGCTGGGCGCAAAACCGGTGCAGTGCGCACTGGCAGAATAGGCGCCCGCGCCGCCGCAGCGCGGTGTCAACAAGGACGTCGAACGTGGAATTCCTGAACCCCACCATTGCCACCGTCGTGGCCTACCTGATCGGCTCGCTGTCGTTTGCCGTGGTCGTCAGCCATCTCATGGGGCTGCAGGACCCCCGCACCTATGGCAGCAAGAACCCGGGCGCCACCAACGTGCTGCGCTCGGGTAGCAAGAAGGCGGCCATCCTCACCCTGCTGCTGGACGCGCTCAAAGGCTGGGTGCCAGTGGTGGCCGTGAAATGGTGGGGCGAGGCCTGGGGCCTGGGCGATGGCACGGTGGCCCTGGTCGGGCTCGCGGCCTTCATCGGCCACCTCTGGCCGGTGTTCTTCCGTTTCGAAGGCGGCAAGGGCGTGGCCACTGCGGCGGGCGTGATCATCGGCTTCAACCCCTGGCTGGGGCTGGCCTCACTGCTGACCTGGGTGATCGTGGCCTATGCCTTCCGCTATTCGTCGCTGGCGTCCATGGTCACGGCCATCTTCGCGCCCACGTTCTTTCTGTTTGGCAACCACGTGGCGTGGACCGCGCCGTCGACCCAGGTGCTCGCGCTGGCGCTCATGGCCCTGCTGTTGATCTGGCGGCACGCGGAGAACATCAACCGCTTGCTCGCAGGCAAGGAAAGCAAGCTGGGAGCAAAAAAAGCATGAGCCACGACACCACCCGAGACATACAGCGCCACGGCATGGCCGCGCGCTACAGCGAAGCGGCCGTGTTCAACGGCGTGGTCTATCTGGCCGGCATGGTGCCGGAATGCGAGGCCACCGACATCCACAGCCAGACCGCCGACGTGCTGGCCCAGGTCGAGCAACGGCTCAAGGAAGCGGGCAGCGACAAGTCGCGCATCCTGCGCACGCAGATCTACCTGACCGACATCCGCGAGATCGGGGCCATGAACGAGGTCTGGGACGCCTGGGTGGTGCCGGGCGCCGCGCCACCGCGCGCCACGGTGCAGGCCGCGCTGGCCGATCCGGCCTGGAAGATCGAGATCGTCGTGACCGCTGCGCAGGTCTAGAAACGTTTCTCCAGCGTCAGCTGGTCGTTGTTCTTCTGCATCTGGAAGCGGTTGAGGAAGCTGTTGCCCAGCAGAACGAAGGGCATGGGCTGCGGCGAAACCACAGCGTCCACGTCGTAGGCCACGACATCGCCCACCCGCACCGAGGCCAGCCGGATCAGGTAGCCGGTGGACAGGCCATTGGCGGTGCTCATCTGGATGCGCCGCCCGTGGTCGTACTTCAGGTTGATGCGCTGCGCTTCGGCGGCCCCCAGTGCCACCGTGGTGGCGCCCGTGTCCACCATGAACTTCACCGACTTGCCGTTGATCTGGCCATCGGGCAGGAAGTGGCCGCTGGAGTCGGCGGTCAGCACGATGCGCTGCCCCCCGCCGTCCAAGCGTCCCTTGCCCACGCTCACTGGTGCCGCGCCCACCTGCAGCACATGCCGCTGCCCCAGGATATCCACAGTGGCCGAGTCGCCGTGCACCGACAGCAGCTTCACGCCCTGGTGGGTCTGTCCCGCAGCCAGGAACTTCGGTGCAGCGCCGTCGACCACGAGCAAGGCCTTCTGCCCGGACACACCAGACAGTGCCACCTGTGGAGAGGTCTGGGCAATTGCCTGACCCGCGAGCAGGGCCAGGAGCAGGGCGGTCGACGCTGCGTGAAAGGCTGGCTTCATCGACATGTGTCCCTGTGAGGTGTGTGTCAGCGGCCGCTGCCGACCGCCGAATAGATGTCGGTGTGGCGGTTGTTCAGGAAGGAGCGCAGCTTGACCGGAGCGCTCTTGCAGTTGTCCGTGTTGCGCGCCGCATCGTTGCCAGCCCGCGTTTGAAGGGACTGCTCCAGCAGGGCAACGATGTCACTGACGCCATCGGTGCGCTCGCGCGTGGTGGTGTACTTCTCGATCAGCCGGTCGGCGGTGCCGATCACGACCGCGTGCTGCTGGCGCCACTCGCTGTAGACCTGCTCGATGCCGGCCACATGGGTGGCTGCGTGGGTCTTGCAGAACTCGATGCCTTTGCGCATGCCCAGATCAAGCCCCGCGATCTTGAGCGCCGCCATCAGGCGGTCCTTTTCCTCGGGGGTCTTGAAGCGCTTGTCCAGCGGCTGGGTCAGATCGACCGGGGCGCTGTTGCCAGCCTTCGGCGCCTGCAGCGGTTGGCTGCCAGGACCACATTCGCTGTCCTGAAAAACCGTGGTGCCGTCCGGGCCCTTGCACTTGAACACGCCGGCGATGGCAGGCCCGCCGAGCACAAGTTGGAGCGCCAGGACCAGCGCTGGGACAGGGCGGAAGAGGCTGCGCATGAAGCGAGGGTCCCGGTGCCGCTCAGTCGCGGAAGTTGTTGAAACCCAGCGGCAGTTCCTTGAGTTCGCTGCGGATCAGGGCCATCGCAGCCTGCAGATCGTCGCGCTTGGCGCCAGTCACGCGCACCGCGTCGCCCTGGATGGCGGCCTGCACCTTCATCTTGCTGTTCTTGATGGTCTGCTGGATCTTCTTGGCGTCTTCGCTGGCGATGCCATTGCGCACCTTGACCACCTGCCTGACCTTGTCGCCGCCGATCTTCTCGACCTTACCGATGTCCAGGAAGCGCACGTCAACGTTGCGCTTGGTCATCTTGTTGCGCAGGATGTCCTCGACCTGCTGGAGCTGGAAGTCGGCGTCACCGAACAGGGTGATTTCCTTGTCCTTCTCCTTGAGCTCGATGCCGGCGCTGGTGCCCTTGAAATCGAAGCGAGTGCCGATCTCCTTGGCAACCTGGTCGACCGCGTTTTTCACTTCCACGAAATCGGCTTCAAGAACGGTGTCGAAAGAGGGCATGAGTGGAACTCCCGGATGCGTGAATGAGACAATCCGCGGATGTTAGTCGAGAACAATGTCGCCCTCCAGCCGATGAACACCTTCGGCATCGCCGCGCGCGCGCAACGCCTCGTTCGTCTGCGCTCCGTTGATGACCTGCTCGGTCTGATGGCGAGTGCCGATTGGCGGCAACCATCGGCGGAACACCCTGTGTTCGTGCTGGGCGGTGGGAGCAATCTCGTGCTGACGGGGGACCTCAAGGCCCTGGTGCTCAAGGTGGAGATCGCCGGGCGGCGGCTGGTCGAAGAGACGGCCCGGGGCTGGCTGGTGGAGGCCGGCGGCGGAGAAGGCTGGCACGACTTCGTCCGCTGGACGCTGGAGCAGGGCTGGCCGGGGCTGGAGAACATGGCGCTCATCCCGGGCACGGTGGGGGCAGCGCCGGTGCAGAACATCGGTGCCTACGGCGTCGAGTTGCAGGACCGGTTCCACTCGCTGGACGCGATGGACCTGGACACGGGACGGGTGTTTTCGCTGGATGCCGCCCAGTGTGGTTTCGGCTACCGCGATTCGGTGTTCAAGCACGCGCCCTCGGACGACAGGAGCTTTGGCCTGAAGGGCCGGGCGCTGATTACGCGCGTGCGCTTCTGGCTGCCCAAACCCTGGAAGCCGGTGCTGGGCTACCTGGACCTGGAGCGCAAGATGGACGAGACAGGCATCCGCCAGCCCGATGCGCGCCAGATCTTCGACTGGGTGGTGGCGATCCGCCGCGCCAAGCTGCCCGACCCGGCCGTCATCGGCAACGCCGGCAGCTTCTTCAAGAACCCGACGGTGACACCCGAGCAATGCGCCGACATCATCGCGCGCGATCCGAAGGTGGTGCATTACCCAATGCCCGACGGCAGCATCAAGCTGGCCGCCGGCTGGTTGATCGACGCCTGCGGCTGGAAGGGCAAGACCATGGGCCATGCCGGCGTGTACGAGAAGCAGGCGCTGGTGCTGGTCAACAAGGGGGACGCCGAGCACCCCTGCACGGGCGGCGAGGTGATGACCCTGGCCAAGGCGATCCAGACCAGCGTGTACGAGCGCTTTGGCATCCGGCTGGAGCCGGAGCCTGTCGTCCTCTGAGGGCAAGCGAAAGCGGCGCAACACCCGGGTAGGTGCTGCGCCGCTCATGTCCCCCGGTTCCGGCGATGCCGGAACCTCCTCCTTTACTTCGCTATGCAGCACCCACCCGGGTGCCGCACCGCTTTCACTTGCCGCCTTCGAGCTTGAAGATCTCCGCGGTGCCGTCGCCCATCGACAGCAGGCCGGTGTGGGCGTAGATGCCCAGCTTGGCGCGGGTGTCGGTGATGTCCAGGTTGCGCATGGTCAGTTGGCCGATGCGGTCCAGCGGGCTGAACGGCGCGTCTTCCACCTTCTCCATGCTCAGGCGCTCGGGCGCGTAGGTCAGGTTGGGCGACTCGGTGTTGAGGATGGAGTAGTCGTTGCCGCGGCGCAGTTCCAGCGTCACTTCACCGGTCACGGCGCGGGCCACCCAGCGCTGGGCGGTTTCGCGCAGCATGATGGACTGCGGGTCGAACCAGCGGCCCTGGTAGAGCAGGCGGCCGAGCTTGAGGCCGTTGATGCGGTACTGCTCGATCGTGTCTTCGTTGTGGATGCCGGTGACCAGGCGCTCGTAGGCGATGTGCAGCAGCGCCATGCCGGGGGCTTCGTAGATGCCGCGGCTCTTGGCTTCGATGATGCGGTTCTCGATCTGGTCGCTCATGCCCAGGCCATGACGGCCGCCGATTTCGTTGGCCTTGAGGAACAGGTCCACCGGCGAGTCGAACGTTTGGCCGTTCAGGGCGACTGGCTGGCCTTCCTCGAAGCGGATGGTGACTTCTTCGGCCTTCACCTCGACTTCCGGCTTCCAGAACGCCACGCCCATGATGGGGTTGACGATGCGGATGCCGCTGTTGAGGTGCTCCAGGTCCTTGGCCTCGTGCGTGGCTCCCAGCATGTTGCTGTCGGTGCTGTAGGCCTTCTCGACCGACATCTTGTAGTCGAAGCCATTGGCGATCAAGAACTCGCTCATTTCCTTGCGGCCGCCCAGCTCGTCGATGAAGCGCTGGTCCAGCCAGGGCTTATAGATTTTCAGGCTGGGGTTGGTCAGCAGGCCGTAGCGGTAGAAGCGCTCGATGTCGTTGCCCTTGAAGGTGCTGCCGTCGCCCCAGATGTGGACGTCGTCTTCCTTCATGGCGGCCACCAGCATGGTGCCGGTGACGGCGCGGCCCAGCGGGGTGGTGTTGAAGTAGGTGATGCCGCCGGTGCTGATGTGGAAGGCGCCGCACTGGATGGCAGCGATGCCTTCGTGCGCCAGCTGCAGGCGGCAGTCCACCAGCCGGGCTTTTTCAGCGCCGTATGCCATGGCCTTGCGCGGAATCTCTTCGTAGTCCGACTCGTCGGGCTGGCCCAGGTTGGCGGTGTAGGCGTAGGGCAGGGCGCCCTTCTGCTTCATCCACAGCAGGGCGGCGGAGGTGTCCAGGCCGCCGGAGAAGGCGATGCCGACTTTCTGCTGGGCGGGCAGGTTCTGGAGGATGGTGGCCATGTGTGTGCTCTCGTGCTCTCGTTTGAATCAGCCGCGGATCAACCGAAATGGCAGATGTAGTGGTAGGCCTCGGTCACGCGGATCTCGAAGCTGCTGTTCCCGGGCACGCTGAACTGCTCGCCCGGGCCGGACTTGAGCCAGGCGTCGGTGCCGGCCAGCTTGTATTCGCAGCCGCCGGCCACGCATTCCATGATCTCGGGCGCGCCGGTGTTGAACGTCAGGGTGGCGGGCAGCACCACACCCACAGACTTCTTGGTTCCGTCAGGAAAAGTGATGCCGTGGCTGACGCACTTGCCGTCAAAGTAGACATTGGCCTGTGTGGTGACGGCGACGCCGTCGATGCGCGAGGTGGTCATGAGGATGGTCCGGAAAAAGAAACGGGCGCCGAACGGCGCCCGGGCAACCAGCGATTTTAGAGGACCGCGCTCAGCACGCCCGCCGTGCCGCCGGCTGGACGAATCTGCCGGTATTCTGTCCAGTCCGCCCCAACCAAAGCCTCAGCGCATGAACAACACCATCGTGATCATCGGTTCCGGCCACATGGGCGCCGGCATCGCTGCCATCTTCAGTGCCGCTGGTCACCCCGTGGTACTGCTCGGCCGCGATATGCCCAGACTGCAAATGCGGTGGCCTGCCATCAGTGCACTGGCCGCTACGCTGTCAGCGGCCCAGCCGACCGGCTCGCTGGTGGCCGCCGACCTGAACGCATGGAACGACTGGGACGGTGTGGCCCTGGTGATCGAAACCATCAGCGAGGACCTGGCCGCCAAACGTGCGCTGTTCGCAGATCTGGACCGCCGCGTGCCGCCGCACATCCCCATCGGCAGCAACAGCTCGGGCCATGGCATTGACGAAATGACCGAATGCCTGAGCACCACCGCCCGCATGCTCAACGTGCACTACTCCATGCCTGCACACATCGTGCCCATGGTGGAGGTGGCGCTGGGTTCCAACACGAGCCTGCCGCTGGCCGAAGGTGTGTGCCGCCTCATCCAGGCCACCGGCAAGAAGACCACGCTGATCAGGCAGTACATCCCCGGCCTGCTCATCACCCGCCTGCAACACGCGCTGATGCGCGAGGCCCTTTCGCTGGTAGACCAGGGCATCGTGACTCCTCAGGACATCGACGACGCGGTGCGCTTTGGCTTCGGTTTCCGCTTCGCCGCGCTTGGCCCCATGGCGCAGAAGGAGATGTCCGGCTGGGACACCCACGTCGCCTCCGGTGCCTCGGTCTATCCCAGCCTGTCCAATATCGACACCCCGCCGGCCTGCGTGGCCGATCTGGTGAAGCAGGGCCGCACCGGCATGAAGAGCGGCGCTGGGTTTGCAGAGTGGACCCCAGAGGCTGTGGCGGCGTTCAGGCAGCGCTACGACGAGCGCCTGCAGGCGGCGTATGCGGTGTTGTCGGTGGCGCCGGACTGAGGGGGCTTCACAACCCCGTCCGTCCGGGCCGCCGGTGAACCGGCGATGTCAGGCCGTGCGCGCCCGCCCACCCTTCTCCGCCCAGGTGCGCGTCCAGCGCACCTGCATCTTGCGCATCACCCCCAGCATCAGCAGCGAGAACACAGCCAGCACGATGAAGCCGGTGAGGAAGCTGTCGGTGTTCTGCTTGGACTGGCCCATGAGCATAGGCACCAGGCCGCCGCCCAGGGCCCCGATCTCTCCGATCATGGAGCCGGCGACGGCGGTGGAGGTGGGCCAGCGCAGCGGCACCAGCTGGAACAGCGCGCCGTTGCCCGCGCCCAGTGCAGCGAAGCACACGATGAGCAGCAGCGTGGTGAGCACGATGGACTGCGAGGACAGGCCCACGCCCACCAGCGCCACGGCCACCACCACCAGCACCACGGTCAGGGTGTTGACGCCGCCCCAGTGGTCCGAGATCCAGCCGCCGAAGACGCGCACCGCGGCGCCCATGAAGGCCGCGAGCATGGTGAGCTGGCCCGCTTGCACCTTGCTCACGCCGAACTGGTCGTAGTAGTAGGTGGGTAGGAAGGTGGTGATGCCGATGAAGCCACCGAAGGTGACGACGTAGATCAGGCTGAACACCCAGCCGTCTTTTTCCAGCAGGCAGGCCAGGTGGTCTTTCAGGTTGGCGTGTTCGTCGCGGTCGGGCGGCTCCTTGGCCATGAACAGAACCACCAGCATGGGCACGAAGGAGGCGAGGGCGGCGAAGCCGTACACGGTCTGCCAGCCGTAGCGCTGCGCCAGCGGCGGTGCAAGCAGGGCGGCCACGGCAGTGCCGACGTTGCCCGCACCCACCAGGCCCATGGCCAGTCCCTTGTATTTCGGCGGGTACCAGCCTGCGCCCAGCGACATGGCTACGCCGAAGCTGGCGCCGGCCACGCCCAGCAGCAGGGCCATCTTCAGCAGGTCGTCGTAGCTGTGTACGAAGAAGTACCCGAAGGCCATGGTCAGCGTGATCAGGCTCAGCTCGACCAGCGTGGCGGTCTTGCGGCCCACGTACTGCGCCAGCAGACCCAGGGGGAAGCGCATGATGGCACCGGCCACGATGGGGATGGACAGCAGCAGGCCCTTCTGCGCGGCGGTGAGGTTGAACTCCTCGCTGATGAAGGGGGCCATGGCGCCGTTCATCACCCAGATGACGAAGGAGAACATCAGGTAGAAGAAGGCGGCGAACAGCGTGGGCGTGTGGCCACTTTGGAGGAACGAGCGGAATCCGGCCATGGTGGTGGTCTGGTGTGGGCAGTCGGGGAAGGAAATCACCGCGTCCGCGGGTCGCCAGTGCTGGCGTGTGCGGACACGATGGTGCCGGGGCAGCCGCTGGCGCGGCGGGCACTGAGGGGGAAGGCCTTCGTCAGCCTTCGGCGTGGGGTCTTGCAAGCTTTGTGCCCGCCGCTGCTGCGACCCGATGCACCAGACTGGTGAGATTGGCGAGGACAAGAAGGGGCATGCGCCGCCGCATGCCCCTTCTTGGTCACTTGCCGACCGCCGCCGCGGCACTACGCCATGCGCATGTCGAAGGCGTTCAGCGTCATGGCCACCAGGCTGTAGTAGCCCACGATGCCGACCAGCTCGACCATGCCGCGCACGCCCAGCTCGCGCACGCCTTCTTCATAGAGGCCGTCACCGACGCGGTTGCTCTCCAGCAGTTCCTCTGCCACGGCATGGATCACCGTGAGCCGCGCAGTGGCCAGGCGCACCGGGCGCCGTTCGCGGATGTCCGCGATCTGGTCGGCTGAGAGCCCCGCCTGCTCGGCGATGGGCTCGTGGATCTGCTGTTCGCCGATGCAGCGGAAACGGGCCGCCACGAGCAGGATCAGCATCTCCGACTCCACCAGCGCAAACCCGGTCTGGTAGCGGCAGAAGGCACCTAGCTTCTCGGCATGCGAGGCCAGCGCGGGGCTGTGCATCCAGGCCAGGAAGGGACCGCTGAGGTTGCCCCGGGTCGCCATGATGGACCGGTACACCGCCCGCTGGTCTTCGTTCAGCCGGTTCACGTCCGGCAAGGGAAGGCGTGATTTCATGCGTCAGGTGGTGGAGGCGGTGAAGTTGAACGATTTGACGATGGGGCGCCACTTGTCGATGTCCGCCTTGAGGCGTGTCTCGAAGTCAGCGGAACTCGTCCATCGCAGGTCCAGACCGCGCTCTTCCATGGCCTTGATCAGCACTGGGCTGCTCAGCGCTGATTTGAGTGCCGTGCTCAGAGCGTCCACCCTGGCAGCGGGCGTCTTGGCGGGCAGGAAGAAGCCGAACCAGTCGTCGAGCACCACCTCCTTGAAGCCTTGCTCGGAGAAGGTGGCCACCGCGGGTGCAAAGCGGCTGCGCTTTTCGCCCGTGGTGGCCAGCAGGCGGCACTTGCCGCCGGCCACGAATGGGAGGAAGTCGCCCAGGGGCGCACACACCGCGGCGATCTGGCCACCGACCATGTCCTGGATCGCCGGCAGGGTGCCACGGAAGGGCACGTGGGTCAGTTCGGCGCCGGCCGAGCGGGCGGCCATGCTTCCCGCGAAGTGGGGCGTGGAGCCGGCAGCGGGCGAGCCGAAGTTGGCCGCGCCAGGGTTCTGCTTGCACCACTTGAAGAAGTCCGCCATGGTGGCCACATTGGCGGGCACCATGGGGCCGACCGCGAACGCCAGGTCGAACACCCCACCCATGGACACCGGCACGAAGTCCGCCACCGGGTCGTAGGGCAGCTTGGGGTAGGTGTGGGGAAAGATGCCCATCATGGGCATCGGCGTCATCAGGATGGTGTTGCCGTCCGCGGCGGCGGCCTTCACCGTCGACACCGCGATCTGGCTGGCCGCTCCCACCTTGTTCTCGACCAGCACGGTGCGCGCGTAGCCTGGGGCGATGGCTTCGGCCACTCGGCGCGCGAACAGGTCGACCAGGGTGCCGGGCGGGGGACCGACGACGATGCGCGCGAGCTCGGACGGCGCTGCGCCGCCCTGCGCGCGTGCCCAGGGCAGGCCGCCGGCCGAGGCCAGCGTGGCCGCCGCCAGTTGCAGGCAGCGGCGGCGGGAGAAGGTAGGGGGCTGTGTCATGGTGGTCTCCGTCGGTGTTATGGGAAAGCAGGGGGCTCCAGCGATTGCACGAGAAAGGCGCCCACGGTTTCCGTGAACGCCAGAGCTTGCTGCACGTTGCCGATGTGGCCGCAGTCGGGCAGCGTGGTCAGGGTGGCATGGGGCAGGCGGTCGGCCATCAGCCGGGCCAGCGCGGGCGGGGCAGCCGCGTCGAGCTCACCGGCGATCACGAGGGCAGGTGCGGTGATGCGGTGCAACTGGTCAAGGTGGTCCAGCCGCTGGATCGCGCCGATGGCCGCGGCATAGCCGTCGAAAGGGGTGGACGCGATCTGCTCTGCGACCCATTGCAGCGTCATGGGCGCCACCGCCGCGAAGTCGGGCGGGAACCAGCGCCCCAGGATGGCCGGGACCTGCGCGGCCATGCCCTCGTCGGCCGCCTGTTGCAGGCGGGTGCTCCACAGGTCGCGGATGGCGCGTTCGGTGCGGGCGCTGGTGTGCGCCAGCACCAGGGCCCGGGTGCGTTCGGGCCAGGCGAGCGCAAAGGCCTGCGCCACCATGCCCCCGAGCGAGAGGCCGACCAGGGCCGCGCGGTCCACGCCCAGGGCGTCGAGCACCAACCGGACCTCTTCGGCGTATTGGCCCAAGGTGGTGACGTCGGGCAGCACCGGGCTGCGACCGTGTCCGGGCAGGTCGACGCACACCACCCGGAACCGGCCGGACCACGCGGGCAGCTGCGGTTGCCAGAGCGCGCTGTGGGTGGCCAGCGGGTGCAGCACCACCACCACGGGCGCGCCGTCTGGCCCGTGCACGCGGTGGAACAGGCGGGCGGTGTTCATCTGACGCCTCCGGTGTGCCAGCGGCCGAGGCCGATGCCGGTGTACCAGGCCGGCACAGCCTTGTAGTACAGCGTGTCGAAGGCGGCGCCGTCGGCCACGCCATGGGCCACCAGCCAGGTGCGCACCTCCTCGGCGCCGTTGCCGGCCTCGTGCACGCGGTGGGTGGCGTGGTCCAGCAGGTCGGCGTCGTCACCGGCCGCCAGCAGGCGCAGGAACTCGCGGTCGAAGGCTTCGTTCACCAGGCCCATGCGGGGGGTGGCGATGTCGTGGCTCAGGCCGCCGGTGGCCAGCACCGACACCCGTTCGCAGCCGCTGTAGCTGCGCAGGGCCTGGCCCAGCAGGCGGCCCCACTGCAGCGCGCGCTTCATGGGTGGCAGCGGTGGCTGCACGCAGTTGATCAGCACCGGCACCACCACCACCTCGCGGGCGATGCCGGCCAGGTGCAGCGGCGCGAGCGTGCCGTGGTCCAGGGTCAGTTCCATCGAGAAGGCGGGGTCGAAGCCGCCTTCGAGCGCGCTGGTGATGAGGTGCCCGCCCAGCGGCACGTTGCCCCTCAGCTCGTGTGGGTCGATCTTGAGCCAGTGTTCCACCGGCGACTTCCAGCTGGCGGCGGCGCCGATGCAGACGGCGGGCAGGTTGTCGAGAAAGAAGTTGTGCACATGGTCGTCAGAGACCACGACCACCGCGTCCGGGCGGGCCTTCCGGATCTCCTCGCCCACCTGCCGGAAGCCGGCAAAGATGCGCTCGCGGTCCTCGTCCGGGATGGCGCCGGGGAAGTTGATCATCACCGGCGTGTGGCTGGTGGCGTGCACCGAGACGATCTCAGCCATGGGAGGCCTCCCCGTTCGCATCCTGGCCCACCGCGCGCAGCGAGGCGACGAAGGTGGCCTCGGAAATCTGCAGGCCCAGGCAGTGCGCGCGCAGCAGCAAAGGGTTGACGCCCGCAAGGTACATGGCGCCGATGTCGTTGTCCCGGATGGCGGCCTTCATGGGCGCGGCCAGCGGCACCTCGGCCATGTACGCGTCGGGGTCGGCCTTGTAGCGCTGCAGGTGGCTGTCGACATGGTGGATGTCGTAGAGCACGCGGTTCATCCAGTAGGCCTCGGCCGTCGGCATGATCTGGCGCCAGTTGCTTTGCGTCATGCCGTGCCCCGCTGGCGGAGCTGGCGCTCCAGCCAGTCCACGATGGTGGGCAGGGTCATCGGCGTGAGGCCCATGTGCCCCCCGGGGAACATGCGCACCGACTTGGGCCAGCCGTGGTCGAGCAGCAGGTGGATGTCGGCCACCGGGCACTGTTTGTCTTCCTTGCCGTTGACCAGCAGCAGCGGTGCGCAGGGCCGGTCCAGCAGGCCCTGGTCGAGCAGCGAGAGCCGCCCGAAACCAGCGACGTATTCGTCGTCGTTGGTGGCACCCAGCATGCGGCTGCGGGTTTCGACCAGCTCCATCAGATAGCTGTCCGGGTAGCGCGAGGCCTGCACCCATGACGGCTGGAACATGTGGTGCACGCCACCACCCCAGTTGACCGCGCCGGCCAGGGCATCGGGCAGCAGGTGCGCGAGTTTGGTGGCCCAGTAACCGCCGAAGGAGCGGCCGAGAACGGCCGGCCTGGCGCCGTCGAGGTCGGGCTGCGCAGCGATCCATTGCAGCGCAGCCATGAACTGGCGCTCGGCGTCTGGCACGCCCTTGACGGGCGACTCCCCCGTGCCGGCGTTGTCCATGGCCACCGTGGCCACGCCCCGCGCCAGCAAGGCGTCGGACGCGGCCGTCATCTGCTCCTTGCAGGCGTCCACGCCGCCCCACATCAGCACCACGGGCGGGCGGGTCGCGCCGGCCGGTTTGCGCACCAGCACCACCACCTGCGACCCCTCGCCAGGATGGCCGGCGAAGGGGATCTCGACCCGCTCGATGGGTTCGCGCCAGTGGCGGCTGCCGGCCAGGTAGGTCTCGCGCTCGGCCGCCGCGCAGCGCTCCTTGGCGGGGTGGTTGGGGCAGGGAAACCGGCCCATGAAGAACAGCCCGCTGGCCTTGCGGTACAGGGCCGCGGCCAGGCCGGTGTCACCGGCCTGTTCGGCCTGGGCGGCCTCGCTGCGCACGCGGTCGCCGAGGCCATACCAGTAGCCGCCCCAGGTGGCGCCGTCCAGACCGGGCACGCCGTCGATGAAGGCGGGGCCGTCGTCCAGGTCGAGTGCGTTCATCGGGTGGAAGCGGGAGGCCAGCCGCTGGTGCATCCATTGCTTCGACTCGTCGAGGGTCTTGGGGCGGTCGGCAACGTCAGCGACCGGTGCGGCGTGGCTCAAGGCGGGGACTCCTGTGGTGGGAAGGTTCTGGGTGGATCGTAGGAAAAAGGAACCCGCGATGTTGTTCTGTCCGTGTAGCGCCATTTGACTGGGCCTGCGATGCGTTTTGCCTGGGCTGGCGACAGTGCCCTCGCCGCATTGACGCCCCTCGAGCGTCCCACGCCTAATGCCCTAAAGGGCCTCCATCAGGGGGGCCAGTCACCTTTTCAGCATCCACCTCACGCACACCATGGGCACCTCATCCACACGCAGGGCATTGATCGTTGGCGGCGGCATCGCGGGCATGTCCACCGCCATCACGCTGGGCAAGATCGGCATGGCGGTGGACCTGATCGACCTGGACCCGCACTGGCGGGTGTACGGCGCGGGCATCTCGATCACCGGTCCCACGCTGCGCGCCTTCGGGGCGCTCGGCATCCTCGACGCCGTGCGGCGCGAAGGCTTCACCGGCGACGGCATCCAGGTGTGCGATGCGCAGGGCGCGCCGTCGCACGTGGTGCCCACGCCCATCGTGGCCGACGGCGACGTGCCGGGCTCGGGCGGGATCATGCGGCCGGTGCTGCACCGCATCCTGTCCGAGAAGACCCTGGCCAGCGGCGCGCAGGTGCGCCTGGGCCTGACGGTGGACCGGCTGGACTCGGACGCGGACGGGGTGACGGCCTGTTTGTCCGACGGGACCTCGGGGCGGTACGACCTGGTGGTGGGTGCAGACGGGGTGTTCTCCAAGGTCCGGCGCCTGCTGTTTCCCGAGGCGCCCGGGCCGGTCTACACCGGCCAGTGCGTTTGGCGCGTGACGGTGCCGCGCCCGCCCGAGGTGGAACGCCGCATGTTCTTTCTCGGCGGGCCGGTGAAGGTGGGGCTCACACCGGTGTCGCGCGACGAGATGTACATGTTTCTGCTGGAGACGGGGCCCAAGCGGCCCGCCCTGCCGGACGATCAGCTGCCGGGCGAGTTGAAACGCCTGCTGGCGGGCTACGGCGGCGTCCTGCGGGACGTGCGCGAGGGCCTGAATCCGTCGTCCCACGTGGTGCTGAGACCACTGGAAGGCTTTCTGCTGCCGCGCCCCTGGGAGAAGGGGCGCGCGATCCTCATCGGCGACGCGGCCCACCCGACCACGCCGCACCTGGCCTCGGGCGCGGGCATGGCGGTGGAGGACGCCCTGGTGCTGGGCGAAGAACTGGCCCGAAACGCGTCGGTCGAGGCGGCCTTCGCCGGCTTCATGAACCGGCGCTATGAGCGCTGCCGCCTGGTGGTGGAGAACTCGCTGGAGATCGGGCGTCGCGAGCAGTCCCGTGCGCCGATGAAGGAGCAGGCCGAGCTGGTGGAGCGCTCGCTGCGCATCCTCGCCGAGCCCATCTGAGGCCCGCGAGGCCGGGGCCGCTGCTGCTCAGTGGCGGGCCGCCGGCACCGCAACCGCCAGCTCCTGTGCCCGGCGGAACTCGCGCGGCCCGATGCCGAATTCGGCCTTGAAGGCGCGGCTGAAGTGCGAGACGTTGCTGAAGCCCCAGGCGTAGGCGATCTCGCCGATGGACCGGGACCGCAGGGCCGGCGCCGACAGGTCGCGGCGGCACAGGGCCAGGCGCTGTTTCCACACCGACTTCATCAGCGTGTGGCCGCCCGGCTCGTCGAAAAGCTCGTACACATGGCGCGGGGAGAGGCCGACGCCCCGCGCGATGGACAGCGCGCTGAGCTGGCTGTCCCAGAGGTGGTCGCGCACATAGGCCAGGATGCGCTGGCGGTGCAGTGCCTTCAGGCGCGAGGACGAGGCGCCTGCCTCGTCCTGCAACGTGCGCAGTGCCGGCGCCAGCAGGTGTGGCAAGGCCTCCGAGATGTCGTCGGCGGTCTCTTCACCGATGTCGGGCGACATGGCAAACAGCTGGTCCAGCAGCCCAGTGAACAGCGCGGCGGACTTCACGTCGGGGCGGATGGCCCGGGCGGTGAGCATGTCCCAGTGCGGAAGCACCGTGCGCAGGGCCTGGGGCTCCAGGTAGACCGAGTGCACCTCGCTGTCAGTGGTCTGGATGTGGAAGGGCCGCGATGGATCGATGACGAAGAAGTCGCCCGCCTCGATGCGGCTCTCGCGCCCGCCCTGCGCCACTACGGCGGCCCCCTGGCGGTGGCAGGACACCAGCAGCCGCGACTCGCTCGCGTGCCGGGTGCGGGTGGATGCGGTGGAGTGGGCCGAGAACCTCAGGGCGGCAAAACGCAGCTTGCGTCCGAAGTAGCCCCGCACCTCCGCCGTCAGAGGTGTGGTGGGCGGGCTGCTGATGGCCAGGTGCATGGAAAAAGTGGACTGCATCTCCTGCTGGAACCGCTGCGCCCGGAGGGGCTCAGGGGTAGCGTCCATCGTGAAATGGCAGGCTTTGCCGGGATCGGCGCTAGCGGTCGCTGTGGGCATGTTGTCTCCATCTCGTTTTTCTGCGGCTTCAGAGCCGGTGAGCCATTAAAGCCGATCAGAAAAACCAGACGGAGCGGTGGGTTGTGCCCGGCTTCAGGCGGCCTTTTCGACGTGCGCCTGGCGCGTGTAGAGGAAGTCGATCACCGCCTTGCGGTACTGCTGGTACTGCGGGTCGTCGGCCAGTGCCACGCGGTGGCGCGGGCGGGGCAGTTCGACGCTCAGCACCTCGCCGATGGTGGCGGCGGGTCCGTTGGTCATCATCACGATCTTGTCGGACAGAAGCACCGCCTCGTCCACGTCGTGCGTCACCATGACCACGGTGGCGTGGGTCTTGGCGACGATCTCCAGCAGCTCGTCCTGCAACTTGGCGCGGGTCAGGGCGTCGAGCGCACCGAAGGGTTCGTCCATCAGCAGCACCTTGGGCTCCATCGACAGGGCGCGGGCGATGCCCACGCGCTGTTTCATGCCGCCGGAGATTTCGCCGGGACGCTTCTGCGCGGCGGCGGTCAGGCCCACCAGGGCGAGCGCCTCCTCGGTGCGCGTCTTGAGCTGCGCCTTGGATTCGGTTGCACCGAACACGCGCTCGACGGCGAGGTAGATGTTTTCGAAGCAGGTCAGCCAGGGCAGCAGCGAATGGTTCTGGAACACCACGGCGCGCTCGGGGCCAGGGCCGGCGATCTCCCGGTCGGCGCACAGCAGCACACCGCTGGTGGGCGTGGTCAGACCGGCGATGAGGTTGAGCAGCGTGGACTTGCCGCAGCCCGAGTGGCCGATCAGTGCAACGAACTCGCCCTTGGCCACCGTGAGGTTGATGTCGCGCAGCGCAGGGAAGTTGCCCTTCTTGGTCTTGAAGGTCTGCTCGACGCCCTGGATGTCGATGTACTTCGTGTGGACAGCGGTGTTCATGCCTTCACCTCTTCATAGGTAAACAGGGAAGCCAGCTTGATGAGCGCGAACTCCAGCAGCAGGCCGACGATGCCGATCACGAAGATGGCGATGATGATGGACGACACGTTGAGGTTGTTCCACTCGTCCCAGACCCAGAAGCCAATGCCCACGCCGCCGGTCAGCATCTCGGCGGCCACGATCACCAGCCAGGCAGTGCCCACGGCCAGACGCACGCCAGTCAGCAGGTAGGGCAGCACGGCGGGGAACAGGATCTTGGTGAAGATCTTCCATTCGCTGAGGTTGAGCACGCGGGCCACGTTCATGTAGTCCTGCGGCACGCGCTGCACGCCCACCGCGGTGTTGATGACCATGGGCCAGATCGAGCAGATGAAGATGGTCCAGATGGCGGCAGGGTTGGCGCCCTTGAACACCAGCAGGCCGATCGGCAGCCAGGCCAGCGGCGAGACGGGACGCAGCAGGCTGATCAGCGGGTTGAACATGCGGCTGAGGAACACCGAGCGGCCGATCGCGAAGCCGGCGGGAATGCCGACCAGCGCCGCCAGCCCGAAGCCGATGGCCACGCGTTTGAGCGAGGACAGGATGTTCCAGCCGATGCCCTGGTCGTTGGGGCCATTGCTGTAGAACGGATCGGAGAACACCTCGACCGCCTGGGCCCAGGTCTCGGCGGGCTTGGGTATGCCACTGTTTGATGTGGACGCGATGGCCTGCCAGACCAGCACCAGAACCGCCAGGCCCAGCACGGGGGGCAGCACCGCCAGCCAGAAGCTGCGGAGATCGACCGCAGGCTTTTTCGGAGCGGGGGTCGCTGCGGCGGGCTTGGCTTGTGAGGCGGTCATGGCTTTGGCGATGTGCGAGGACGTGGGGCTGGCTGCGGGCGGGGCCGAAGCCTCCAGCGGCAGATGAAAAACGGCGGCGACCATGGTGGTTCTCCTGGTGAAGGGTCAGGCCTTGATGGCAAAGGAGTCGGCGTACTTGGCGGGGTCCTTGCCGTCCCACACCACGCCATCCATCAGCTTGCTGCTGCGCATCGGGTCCTTGGGCACGCTGATGCCCATGGCGCTGGCAACCGACTTGTACAGATCGACCTGGTTGACCTGCTTGGCGATGCCCAGGTAGTCGGGGTGGCTCTTGATCAGGCCCCAGCGCTTGTGCTGCGTGAGGAACCACATGCCATCGGACAGGTAGGGGAAGTTGACCTTGCCGTCGTTGAAGAACTTCATGTGGTTGGGGTCGTCCCAGGTCTTGCCCATGCCGTTCTGGTAGCGGCCCAGGATGCGCTGGTTGATCGCGTCCACACCGGTGTTGATGTAGGCCTTCTGCGCCACGGTCTCGGCCATCTTCAACTTGTTCTGCAGGCCGGCGTCGATCCACTTGCTGGCTTCGAGCACGGCCATCATCACGGCGCGCGTCGTGTTGGGGTACTTCTTGGTGAACTCGGCCGTGGTGCCCAGCACCTTCTCGGGGTGGTCCTTCCAGAGGTCCTGCGTGGTGTTGGCGGTGATGCCGATGCCGTCCATGATGGCTCGGTGGTTCCAGGGCTCGCCCACGCAGAAGCCATCCATGTTGCCCACGCGCATGTTGGCCACCATCTGCGGCGGCGGCACGGTGATCAGCTTGGCGCCCGAGAGCGGGTTGATGCCGGCGGCGGCCAGCCAGTAGTGCATCCACATGGCGTGGGTGCCGGTCGGGAAGGTGCCGGCGAAGGTGTACTCACGCGGGTTGGCGGCCATCACCTTGGCCAGGGACGGGCCGTCCACCGCGCCCTTGTCGGCCAGCGCCTTGGACAGCGTGATCGCCTGGCCGTTGTTGTTCAGGCTCATCAGCACGGCCATGTCCTTCTTGGGACCAGCCGTGCCCATGTGCACGCCGTAGACCAGGCCGTAGAGCACGTGGGCGAAGTCCAGTTCGCCGTTGACCAGCTTGTCGCGCACGCCAGCCCAGCTCGCCTCCTTGGTGGGGACGATGGTCACGCCGTATTTCTTGTCGAAGCCCAGCACGCTGGCCATCACCACGCTGGCGCAGTCGGTCAGCGGGATGAAACCGATCTTGACCTCGGTCTTCTCCGGCGCGTCGGAGCCGGCGGCCCAGACACCGCTGTGGCCCAGGGTGGAGAAGAAGGTGGCGGCGGCCGCACCCTTCTTGATGAAGTCGCGGCGCGAGCCACAGTCGGCGGCGGGCGCGGCGGCGGTCTCGGGTGTCGTGGCGCGGTGGTCGTTCATGCTCAACTCCTGTGAAGAAAAAACCAGAAAACGGAAACCGAAAAACAAAAACGGCGCCCATTCCAGGCCCCCCTGTCGGGGGCGAGAAATGGACGCCGTTGTCCTGAGTGTCCTGAGACGGTCGGGAGGGTGTGCCGCCATTGGCACGTCCCGTTGTCCATCCCTCAGCACGGACCGTGCCAGCTTGTGCTGGTTAGCTCCGGCTAAGGCGTAACTCTTTGAATTGGCTGCATTTTTCGAAGAACGCGGAGCAGGCTCCGTCGCTGGAAGGGGGCCGGGACGGCTTCAAACTGGTGCGCTGTTGTGGTGCGGCACAGCTTTTGTGCGCCGCAGCAGGGCGGCTCAGCGCAGACCCGGCGGCAGGATTTCGGCCATGGCCAGCACCGCCTGCGCCACGTCCACCAGGCGCCGGTTCTGGTTCATCGCCATCTGGCGCAGGGTCTTGTGCGCCTCGTGTTCGCTCAGCTGCCGGTGCGCCATCAGCAGGCCCTTGGCGCGCTCGACGATCTTGCGTTCGTTCAGGCTGGCGCGGACCATGTCCAGCTCGTCACCCATCTGCTGCAGGCGCAGCGCCTGCTCGTGCACCAGTTCGAGGATCGAGCGCTCCACCTGCGGGCCGTAGGCCTGCACCGGGTGCGCCAGGCTCACCGGCGGCGCGGGAACGGCGTGCCCCTCGTCGAAGAAGTCGCCGTGGTCCGGCAGGTCTTCGCCCAGCGACTCGGCGCGCTGCCACTTCTGGAAATCGGCCAGGTCGCGGGTGGCGGCCGCCAGGCGCTGGTGGCACAGGGCCTCCAGCTCGGCAGCCAGCGCGTCCTCTACCGTTTTCATGGTGTCCATGCGGGCGGTGCAGGCGTCGAACCAGATCTGGCTCAGGCCTGTGTCCAGTGGGCCGCCGGGCAGCGAGGTGGCGAGGATGCGGCGCAGCCGCTCCAGCGAGGCCTGCGTGTCGTGACGCTGCACGGCGGCCCAGGCCTCGCGAAGCGGCTCGCTGGCGAAGTCGGCGAACACCTGCAGGCAGCGCTCCTGCGAGTCGATCAGGTGCAGGAGGCGCTGCTGGCCGTCGGCCTGCGCGCAGCCCGCCGCAAACAGTGCCGATCCGGTGGCGCGCTCCTGGCCGGCGAACTCCTTGCCCTGGATGAAGTTGAACAGAGCCACCAGGCGGCGCGAGATGTCGGGGTCCGAGGCGCTGTCGGCGGCCTCGAACACAACGGCCAGCAGGCCGTTGATCAGCCGGATGTACCCGGCGGTGGCGCGGGCGGCGCTCCAAGCTTGTGTCTGCACGCGCTGGCGCAGCAACAGCAGGGCGTCCAGGCCCTGCAGCACGTAGGCGATGCGGCTGAACAGGCGGGCGCCGTTGCCGGCGCGCGGGGTCTCGGTGTCCAGGGTGTCGAAGGCGGCGCGCACCTCGGCCTGCAGCTCGTCGCAGCGCGCCACCTGCGCCAGGCGCTCATCGGCCCAGTACTGGCCCTGCGAGGCGAGATACAGGTTGGACAGGCCGCGCTCGCGCTGCAGCGCGTGGATGAAGCGGCCGGTGGCGTTGACCAGGGCACTGGTCAGCGCCAGCTGTTGCAGGCCGGCGATTTCGCAGCGCTTGGCGGCAATGAGGAAACAGAAGGCCGATTTCATGCCCTGGGGCGGCAGCAACATTCGTGCCGCCGAAGAATGGCCAGCGATCCGGCGCCGGGCCGCCCCAAGCCGGATCAGCCCCCCTGGGGGGCAGCGACCCGCGCAGCGGCGGAGCGTGGGGGGTTAAACGGCCTTCATGCCGTGCCGGCGCTTGAGGTCGGCGGTCTGCGGGCTGGACAGAAACGACAGGAACTTTTGTACGGCATCCGGCTGAGCGCTCACCGTGGCGCGCGCCGCCGAGAAGGTGGTGACGATCTGCACCGCCTCGGGCAGGCCGCCGATCACGTCGATGCCCGCCACGCCCGTCATCTCGCTGAGCTGCTGGAAACCCAGGGCGACCTCGCCCTTGGCAACCAGTGAACCCACCGAGGTGCCGGGCGGCGGCGTGACGATGCGTGGTGCGATCTGCTCGGCGATGCCCCAGCGCTCGAACAGCCTGGCCAGCTGCACACCGCTGGGGCCGGTGGAGTAGCCGAGCGTGGGCGCGGCGAGCACGGCGGCCTTGAGCGCGTCTTCGGTGGCGATGTCGGGCCGCGGGGCGCCGGCCGGCACGGCCACGGCCACGGCCGAATGCACCATGTCCACGCGGCTGTCACCGGCCACGTGGCCGCTGGCGGCCAGCTTTTCGATCGCGTCCGAGGCCAGGGCCACGATGTCGAAGGCCTCGCCGGCCACGACCCGCTTGGCCGCATCGACGCCGCCGACCGAGGTGACGGCGACCGCCACCTCCGGGTGCTGCGCCGAATACGCGGCCACCAGGTCGGCCAGCAGGGCCTTGGTGGCCATGGAAGAGATCAGGGTCAGGGACGTGGTCGGCATGGTGGCGGCGGGCGGGTTGACAGGGCCCGCCAGCGTATCAAAGCCGCTGCCGCCTGGCCCCTGGGGCGGCGTTCTTTCTGATATCAGGCCGCGGCATGGAGCTGCGCCAGCGGCGCCACCGCCACCGCCGCGGTCGGCACCAGCTGCGCACGCACCGACACCACCCCGCCGACCATGATCAGCGCCGGCGGCCGCACCTGGTGGCGCAGCGCCAGCGCGGGCAGCTCGGCCAGCGTGCCGGTGATGCAGCGTTCGTCGGGCAGGGTGGCTTTCTCGACCAGCGCGGCCGGCGTCTGCGGCGACAGGCCGTGGGAGATCAGCTGGCGGCAGATCTCGGGCAGGTTGTTCACGCCCATGTAGAGCACCACGGTCTGGCGCGGGCGCGCGAGCATGGCCCAGTCCATGTCCAGCCCCTGGCCGTCGCGCAGGTGGCCGGTGGCCAGCACCAGCGAGCACGCATGGTCGCGGTGCGTGAGCGGAATGCCGACCGACGCCGCGGCGCCCTGCGCGGCCGTGAGGCCCGGGACCACGGTGAACGGAATGCCTTCTGCGGCCAGCGCCTGGGCCTCTTCGCCGCCGCGGCCGAAGATGTAGCCGTCGCCGCCCTTGAGCCGCAGCAGCGGGCGCCCGCTGCGCGCCAGTTGCACCATCAATTCGATGATCGAGGCCTGCGGCAGGGTGTGGCGCGAGCTTTCCTTGCCCACATAGATGCGTTCCGCGTCGGGGCTCAGGTGTTCCAGCACCGCCGGGCTGACCAGGTGGTCGTAGAGCACCAGCCGCGCCGCCTGCAGCGCCTTCACCGCCTTCACCGTCAGCAGTTCCGGGTCGCCCGGGCCCGCACCCACCAGCGTGACCCTGCCCGGAGGCGCGTCGGAGCCGTCGGTGGCGGCAGGCCGCGCGGGGGTGATCAGGTTGACCAGGTTCATGGCTCGCTCCGTCGTGGGGTGGCGGCCCGGCTGCACCGCCAGACCGACCGTTGTTGTGAGGCCCATTGTTCGGACGCCGCGCGCGGCCGTCCTTGAACCAGTTCAAGGACAAGGCCTGCGCGCGGGCAGAGCATGTGCCTGCTCGCACCGGCCATGGACAGCAGCCAGGCGAGCGGGCACAGCGCCCTTGCAGGGACGGCCACTTCAAACGCTGATCCACGACGGAGAGAGAACACCATGAGATCCCGCACCACGATTCGCCTGACGATGCTGGCGATGGCGGCACTGATCGGCACCGGCGCGTTCGCGCAGGCGGCTGCAGACAAGAAGCTCAGCCCGGCGGAAGCCAACTACCAGGCCGGCGGCTCGCCGCTGGCCGGCGAGCCGATGTACCAGGCGACCAACCCCAAGGCGCCGCCCATGACGCAGGCCGAGTTCGACACCGCGCGCAAGATCTACTTCGAGCGCTGCGCCGGCTGCCACGGCGTGCTGCGCAAGGGCGCCACCGGCAAGCCGCTGACGCCCGACATCACCCAGCCCAAGGGCACGGACTACCTCAAGGTGTTCATCGCCTACGGCTCGCCGGCCGGCATGCCCAACTGGCAGACCAGCGGCGAGATGAGCGAGAAGGAAGTGGACCTGATGGCGCGCTACATCCAGCACGACGCGCCCACGCCACCCGAATTCAGCCTGGCCGACATGAAGGGCACCTGGAAGGTGATCGTCCCGCCCGAGAAGCGGCCGACGAAGAAGATGAACAACTTCAACATCACCAACATCTTCAGCACCACGCTGCGGGACACGGGTGAGGTGGCGCTGATCGACGGTGACACCAAGCAGATCATCAACATCGTCAAGACCGGCTACGCGGTGCACATCTCGCGCCTGTCGGCCTCGGGCCGCTACCTGTTCGTGATCGGCCGCGACGCCAAGATCAACATGATCGACCTGTGGATGGAGAAGCCCGACAACGTGGCCGAGATCCGCACCGGCCTGGAAGCGCGCTCGGTCGAGACCAGCAAGTTCAAGGGCTTTGAAGACAAGTACGCGATCGCCGGCACCTACTGGCCGCCGCAGTTCGTCATCATGAACGGCGACACGCTGGAGCCGCTGAAGATCGTCTCCACCCGCGGCAACACCGTGGACAAGCAGGAGTACCACCCCGAGCCGCGCGTGGCCTCCATCGTGGGCAGCCACTACAAGCCCGAGTTCGTGGTGAACGTGAAGGAAACCGGCCAGACCCTGCTGGTGGACTACTCCAACATCGACGCGCTCAAGGTCACCACCATCGGCACCGCGCGCTTCCTGCACGACGGCGGCCTGGACTCGTCCAAGCGCTACTTCATGGTGGCGGCCAACAACAGCAACAAGATCGCTGCGGTGGACCTGAAGGAAGGCAAGCTGACCCAGCTGATCGACGTGGGCAAGATTCCGCACCCGGGTCGCGGCGCCAACTTCAACCACCCGAAGTACGGCCCCGTGTGGTCCACCGGCCACCTGGGTGACGAGACCATCTCGCTGATCGGCACCGACCCGGTCAAGCACCCCAAGAACGCCTGGAAGGTGGTCGAGACGCTCAAGGGCCAGGGCGGTGGTGCGCTGTTCATCAAGAGCCACCCCAAGAGCAAGCACCTGTACTCGGACACCCCGCTCAACCCCGATCCGAAGATCTCGCAGTCCGTCGCGGTGTACGACATCGACAACCTGGCCAAGGGCTACACCGTGCTGCCGATCGCCGAGTGGGCGGGCATCAAGGACGACGGCGCCAAGCGCGTCGTGCAGCCCGAGTTCAACAAGGCCGGCGACGAGGTCTGGTTCTCGGTGTGGAGCGCCAAGAACAAGGAGAGCGCGCTGGTGATCGTGGACGACAAGACGCTCAAGCTCAAGGCCGTGATCAAGGACCCGCGCCTGATCACGCCGACGGGGCACTTCAACGTGCACAACACCCAACACGATGTGTATTGAGGGCACCCCCCTGCGCCGCTGACGCGGCTTCCCCCGTCCGTGGCGCGCCTGCGGCGCTTCGAGGGGGGACGGCCCCTGTGGCCCGGCGGAGCCGGTTCCACGGGGCCCCTGGGGTGAAGTCACTTCGTTGTTGTTGCGTTCTTTCTTTTGGAGAACTTCATGAAAAAACTGAATCTGCTGTTGCTGGCGTCGTTCATGGCGCTGGGTTCCGGCGCTGCCTTCGCCGACGGCGAGGCGGCCATGAACAAGGCCGGCTGCATGGCCTGCCATGCCAAGGACAAGAAGCTGGTCGGGCCTTCGTTCAAGGACATCGCGGCCAAGTACAAGGGCCAGGATGTCGCGGCCAAGCTGTTCGACAAGGTGCGCAAGGGCGGGTCCGGCGTGTTCGGCCCCATCCCCATGTCGCCCAACGGTCCCGACAAGATCGGTGATGCCGACCTCAAGGACGCCATTGCGGTGATCCTCAAGTCCTGACGGAGGGCATGACCGTGCGCGCCGCTGCTGTCCTGTCTGCGCTGTTGCTGGGGCCTGTGCTGGCCTTCGCGCAGTCGGAGCCTTCGCCCGATGCCTCGCGTTCGCGCGAGCTGGTGCGCATGGTGCGGCAGGACTGCGGCTCGTGCCACGGCATGCGCCTGACCGGCGGTCTGGGCCCTGCGCTGACGCGCGAGGCCCTGGCCGACTTTCCCCTCGACAGCCTGGCCGCCGTGATCTTCCACGGGCGGCCGGGCACCCCCATGCCGCCCTGGAAGGCGATGCTCAGCGAGCCCGAGGCGCGCTGGATCGCGGTTCGCCTTCAGCAGGGCTTTCCTGAAGAAGTGGTGAAGGCACCATGAAGCGCCGTACCTGGCTGGCCGCTGCCGCCACCCTCTCGTCCATCGCCGCTGTCGGCGGCCTCACCGGTTGCGCCGCGCCCGTGCTGCGCGGCACCGGCGACCTGGGCGTGGTCATCGGCCGCGCCAACGGCACGCTGTATCTGGTCGACACGTCCACCCGCGCGCTGATCGGCGAGGTGCCCGGTCTGGGCGACCTCTCGCACGCCTCGGTGGTGTTCTCGCGCGACGGGCGTTTTGCCTACGTGTTCGGGCGTGACGGCGCGCTCACCATGGTCGACCTGCTCACGCAGCGCATCACGAAGCGCGTCATGCAGGCTGGCAATTCGATCGGCGGTGCGATCAGTGCCGACGGCACCCTGGTCGCGGCACAGAACTACACGCCCGGTGGTGTGAAGGTGTTCGATGCGCGCACGCTGGAGCTGTTGGCCGACATTCCCGCCGAGTACGCGCCCGGCAAACTGTCTCGCGTCGTGGGGTTGGTCGACCTGCCCGGCCGGCGCTTCGCCTACAGCCTGTTCGACGCCGACGCGATCTGGGTCACCGACTGTTCGAACCCGAAGCGCGTCACCACCCACAAATTCGACGCCATCGGCCGCCAGCCCTACGACGCGCTGGTCACGCCCGATGGCCGCCACTACATCGCCGGCCTGTTCGGTGAAGACGGCCTGGCCATGGTCGACCTCTGGGCCGAGCAGCCCAAGGTCAAGCGCATCCTCGGCGGCTACGGCAAGGGCCAGGAGCGGCTGCCGGTCTACAAGATGCCGCACCTGCGCGGCTGGGCCGTGGCCGGGCGCCGCGCCTACCTGCCCGCCATCGGCCGGCACGAGGTGCTGGTGGTCGACAACGACAGCTGGCAGGAAGTCGGCCGCATCCCGGTCGCCGGCCAGCCGGTGTTCGTGATGGCGCGGCCCGACGGCCGCCAGGTCTGGGTCAACTTCGCCGTGCCCGACTACCACCGCGTGCAGGTCATCGACACCCAGCGCCAGCAGGTGGTGCAGACCATCGAGCCCGGCAAGGCCGTGCTGCACATGGAGTTCACGCCTCGCGGCGACACCGTGTGGATCAGCAGCCGCGACGAAAACCGCGTCAGCGTGGTGGACACGCAGAGCTTCGCCACCCGCGCGCGGCTTCAGGTTCCCGCGCCCAGCGGCATCTTCTTCACCTCGCGCGCCGCGCGCATGGGGTTCTGAACCATGGACGCCCGCACGCGCTCCGACCTGCGCCTGCTCAACGACTGGCAGCATGGCTTCCCGCTGTGTCGCGACCCGTTTGGCGTGCTCGCGGCGCAGACCGGTCTGGATCGGGAAGAGGTGCTGGCGCAGCTGCAGGTCGCGCAGGACGATGGCCGCATCAGCCGCATCGGCGGTGTGTTCGCCCACGGCAGCGGCGGCGACGCGGTGCTGGCCGCCATGGCCGTGCCGCCGCGCTGGATCGAGGCGGTGGCCGCCACCGTCTCCGCCCACCCGGGCGTCAACCACAACTACCTGCGCGAGCACCACCACAACCTCTGGTTCGTGATGACCGGCGCCGACCGCGACGCGGTCGAGGCGGGTGTGAGCGGCCTGGAGCGCGCCACCGGGCTGCCCGCCATGCGGTTGCGAATGGTCCGGCCCTACCGCATCGACCTGGGTTTCGACCTGGGCGGTGACACCGCGCGCCAGCCCATGCGCGCAACCGCCGAGGCCGCACTCACGCCGTTGCCCCCGCGCCAGTGGCCGCTGGCTCGCCGCGTCGAGGCCGGACTGCCGCTGGTGGAGCGCCCCTATGCCGTGTGGGCCGATGAAATCGGCTGCGACGAGGACTGCGTGACCGAGCGCATCGGGCAGTGGCTGGCCGAAGGCCGGCTCAAGCGCTTCGGCGTCGTGGTGCGCCACCACGAACTCGGTTTCGCGGCCAACGCCATGACGGTGTTCGACGTGCCCGATGACCACGTGGACGCCTGCGGCCAGGTGCTGGCCGAACAGGCGGGCGTGACACTGGCCTACCGCCGAACGCGCGCCGAGGGCTGGCCCTACAACCTCTACGCGATGGTGCACGGCACCCACCGCGGCGCCGTGACGGCCGTGATTGAGCGCGTGACCGCGGCGGCCGGCCTCTCGTGCGTTGCGCGCGAGGTGCTGTTCTCCACCCACCGCTTCAAGCAGACCGGCGCGCGCCGTTTCCGCGGGTGGGCTCCAAGCGCCGAGTTCTCGTCCGCCGCTGCCCCTTTGCCGGAGGTGTCCCATGCCATCACCCGATGACCTGCGCCTGATCGACCGCCTGCACGGAGGCTTTCCGCTGTGCGACCGGCCGTTTGCCGAGGTGGCCGCCACGCTGGGCTGCAGCGAGGACATGCTGATCGACCGGCTGCAGCGCCTGCTGGCGCACGGCGACCTCACGCGCTTCGGCCCGCTGTTCCAGATCGAGCGGGCCGGCGGCCGCTTCGTGCTCGCCGCCATGGCCGTGCCCGAGGAACGATTCGAGGCCGTGGCCGCGCAGCTGGGCGCCATGCCAGAGATCGCCCACAACTACCGCCGCGAGTCGGCCCACCCCGACCAGCCCGGCGCCACGCCGCTGAACATGTGGTTCGTGATCGCGGTCGAATCGGCGGCACTGGTGGACGGCGTGATCGAGCGCATCGAGATCCTGACCGGTCTGCCGGTCTACGCCTTCCCGAAAGAGCGTGAGTTCTTCGTCGAACTGCGCCTGCCCCTGCTGCCCGGAGGCCACCATGTCGCTGGATGAACTGGACCGCCGCATCATCCACGCCACCCAGGCGGGCCTGCCCCTGGTGCACCGCCCCTACGAGGCCGTGGGCGCGGCGCTGGGCATCGGCGGCGAACAGGTGCGCGAGCGCCTGCAGGCCATGCTCGATGAAGGCCTGATCCGCCGCATCGGCGCCGTGCCCAACCACTACCGCCTGGGCTTCACCGCCAACGGCATGAGCGTCTGGGACGTGGCCGACGACCGCGTCGATGAACTCGGCGAGCGCATCGGCCAACTGCCCTTCGTGAGCCACTGCTACCGGCGGCCAAGAAGACAACCGGTCTGGCCTTACAACCTGTTCGCCATGCTGCACGGCCGCTCGCGCGACGAGGTCGAACAGCAGGCGCAGGAGGTCGCGGCCCTGCTGGGCGGCGCCTGCCGCGCCCACGACATCCTCTATTCGACCGCGATCCTCAAGAAGACCGGTCTGCGCATTTCCGAAAGCTGACAAACCATGTTCCGCATCAGCCAGTACCTGCGCGAACTCGCGCAAGCCGAACAGACCGGGCAGTGGCCCGTGGCCAGCCGCCGTGGCACCGGCACCCCGCCGGGACCGGTCGTGATCTGGAACCTGATCCGCCGTTGCAACCTCACCTGCAAGCACTGCTACGCCCTCTCGGCCGACCACGACTACGCGGGCGAGCTGAACTGGCGCGAGGTGGTCACGGTGATGGACGACCTCAAGGCCTTCCGCGTGCCGGTGCTCATCCTCTCGGGTGGCGAGCCGCTGATGCGGCCGGATCTCTTCGAGATCGCTCAGCGCGCCAAGACCATGGGCTTCTACACCGGCCTGTCGACCAACGGCACGCTGATCGACGCGCCCATGGCCGACCGGATCGCAGCACAGGGTTTCGACTACGTGGGCATCAGCCTGGATGGGCTGCGCGAGACGCACGACAGGTTCCGCCGGCTCGACGGTGCCTTCGACCGCAGCCTGGCAGCGGTGCGGCTGCTGCGCGAGCGCGGCGTCAAGGTCGGCCTGCGCTACACCATGACGTCGCTCAACGCGCACGACTTCGCGCCGCTGCTCGACCTGATGCGCGCCGAGCGGGTCAACAAGTTCTATTTCTCGCACCTCAACTACGCCGGTCGCGGCAACATCCACCGCGGCAAGGACGCGCAGTTCCAGTCCACGCGCGACGCGCTGGACCAGTTGTACGACCGCGCCTGGCAGGCCGCGCGCGACGGGCTGGACGAGGAGTACGTGACCGGCAACAACGACGCCGATGGCCCTTACCTGCTGCAATGGGTGGCGCAGCGCTTTCCGCGCTGGACCGAGGCCCTGCGCGAGCGCCTGGTGGCCTGGGGCGGCAACGCCAGCGGTGTGAACGTGGCCAACATCGACAACCTGGGCGAGGTCCACCCCGACACCATGTGGTGGCACCACGCCCTGGGCAATGTGCGCGAGCGGCCGTTCTCGCAGATCTGGATGGACACGTCCGAACCGCTGATGGCCGGTCTCAAGGCCCGCCCGCGGCCGGTCGAAGGCCGCTGCGCGTTGTGCCAGCACTTCGCCATCTGCGGCGGCAACACCCGCACGCGGGCGCAGCAGCTGACCGGCAACGCCTGGGCCGAAGACCCGGGCTGTTACCTGAGCGATCAAGAGATCGGTCTGCCCGCCGGTCACACCGCGATCGCACCGCGGCGCACGACCATCCTGCTCAAGGAGGTGGACCATGTCTGAGCCAACCCCGAACCGCTGGACCGAACGACTGGCCGACGCCGGGCGCGCCGCGCTGGTGCTGGGCCTGTTCTGGATGGGCGTGGACATGGCCGCGGCCCAGATCCCGAACGCCCGGCCCATCGACGCCAAGGCCCTGTACCAGCAGAACTGCGCAGCCTGCCACGGCGAGCAGCGCACCGGCGCCATGGGCCCGGCCCTGCTGCCCGAAAGCCTGGAGCGTCTGCGCCCCGCCGAGGCGCTGAAGGTCATCCAGCACGGCCGCCCCGCCACGCAGATGCCAGGCTTTGCCCAGCAGCTGAACGCCGAGGAAATCAACGCGCTGGCGGCCCACATCCGCACCCCCGTGCTGCCCGCCCCGCGCTGGACCGAGGCCGACATCCGCGCCTCGCGCAGCTTCAATGCGCCGCCGGCCAACGAGCCGGCCAAGCCGGTGTGGTCCGCCGACCCGATGAACCTGTTCGTGGTCGTCGAAGGCGGCGACCACCACATCAGCCTGCTCGACGGCGACCGGTTCGAGGTCATCACCCGCTTTGCCAGCCGCTTCGCGCTGCACGGTGGCCCCAAGTTCACGCCCGACGGCCGCTACGTCTTTTTCGGCTCGCGCGACGGCTGGATCACCAAGTACGACCTCTGGCGCCTGCGCGTGGTGGCCGAGGTGCGCGCCGGCCTGAACATGCGCAACGTGGCCGTGAGCGGCGACGGGCAATGGGTGATGGCCGCTAACTACCTGCCGCACAGCGTGGTGTTGTTCGATGCCGACCTGAACCTGCAGAAGACCTACGCCGCCGCCATGCTGGACGGCAAGGCCACGTCGCGCGTGTCGGCCGTGTACGACGCCACGCCGCGCAACAGCTTCGTGGTGGCGCTCAAGGACATCCCCGAACTCTGGGAGATTTCCTACGACCCCAAGGCCGCACCGATCTACGACGGACTGGTGCACGACTACAAGATGGGCGAGGCGATCGCCAAACCCGGCTTCCTGGGGGTGCGCCGCACGCCGCTGGAGGAGCCGCTGGACGACTTCTTCTTCGACCAGAGCTACCGCCATGTGCTGGGCGCCACCCGGCCGAAAACCGGCGACGGCGCCGCCACCGCGCAGGTGGTCAACCTCGACGTGCGCCGCAAGATCGCCGATCTGCCCATCGCCGGCATGCCGCACCTCGGCTCGGGCATCACCTTCGCGTGGAACGGCAGCACCGTGCTGGCCTCGCCGAACCTAAAGGGTGGGGCGATCGACGTGATCGACATGAAGACCTGGAAACCCGTGGCGACCATCCCCACGCCCGGCCCTGGCTTCTTCATGCGCAGCCACGAGAACAGCCGCTACGCCTGGACCGACTCGATGATGAGCCCGACCGCCAGGGACACCATGACCCTCATCGACAAGACCACGCTGCAACCCGTGGCCACGGTGAAGGAACCCGGCAAGACCCTGGCCCACATCGAGTTCACCAAGGACGGCAAATACGCGCTGGCCAGCGTCTGGGAAGTGGACGGCGCGCTGATCGTCTACGACGCCGCCACATTCAAGGAAGTCAAGCGCCTGCCCATGAGCAAGCCGGTGGGCAAGTACAACGTATGGAACAAGATCACGCGCTCCGAAGGAACTTCACATTGAACCCCCTGCGACGCTGCGCGTCTTCCCCCTCTCCTGCGGGAGGGGGACGCAGCCAGTGGCCCGGCGAAGCCGGTTCCACGGCTGCCCTGGATGAGGCACGTGCTCCGGAGAGGCTGGCCGGTGACGGCGTGGTCTGGCTGCTGGTGCTGGCCGAGCTGCTGACCTTTTGTTTGCTGTTCGTCTCGTTCGCGGTCACCCGCTACCTGCAGCCCGAGGTGTTCGCGCCTGGCCAGGCCGCGCTGAGCCTGCACACCGGCGCGCTCAACACCCTGCTGCTGGTCGCGGCCAGCTGGGCCGCCGTGCGCGCGGTGCGCTGTTTTGAATCGGACCAGGGCCAGGCGGGCGCGCACTGGCTACTCGCCGCGCTGGCCGGCGCCATTGGTTTCCTCGTCGTCAAGACCCACGAGTTCGCGGGCAAGGTGCAGGCCGGTTTCGACTGGGCCACCGATTCGTTCACGCTGCTCTACACCCTGCTCACCGGCTTCCACTACCTGCACGTGCTGGTGGGTGCCATCGTGTTCGCCGTGCTCGGGTTCAAGGCCCGTGCCGGCGCCTACGGGCGGGCCAACCACATGGCGCCGGCCTCGGGTGCGGTGTTCTGGCACATGGTCGACCTGCTGTGGATGGTGCTGTTCCCGCTGGTCTACGTTATCCGCTGAAGGCTGTGAAGAACATGCGATTGAACAAAGCCGACACCATCTTCGCGCTGCTCGCGCTCGCCACGCTGGCGAGCTGGTGGCTGGGCGAGGGCGCGGCCGTCAGCGGCCAGCACCTGGGCACCGTGGCCACGCTGGCGGTGCTCGCACTCTCGGCCGTCAAGGGCGCGCTGATCGCGCTGGACTACATGGAACTGCGCCACGCCCCCGCCCTGTGGCGGCGTGTGGTGATGGGCTGGCTGGTGGTGGTGCTGGTGCTGATCGCGCTGTTCAGCGTGGGCCTGCGCGGCTGATCAGCGCCCCCGCCGCACCGCCCGCACCATCACCGCCCCGAACAGCACAAACGCCAGCGCGTGGCCCGCGCCTGCCGCCGCCAGCCCGGCAGACCAGTCCGTGACCGACGCCCCCACCCGCAGCGCCAGGCTCGCGCCCAGCACCGCCAGCGGCAGCAGCGCCCAGCGCGTGGGTTCGGGCCGCCAGCCGGCCAGGGCGGGCAGCATGATGGGGGCGTGGCCGAAGACCATGGCCATGACGAAACCCAGCCAGAGCGCGTGCCAGGCGACGGTCTGGCCCATCAGCCCGAGCAGCGACCCCGCCGCCAGCCAGACGTAGCCGACGACGAGACAGAGGGCGGTGTGGCCGGCCCAGTCTTTGGCGCGCCACTGGCGCGTGGCCACGTCCCAGCGCAGCAGCCAGGCGGCCAGCAGCGCCATGGTGGTCCACCAGAGCACCACGGCCAGGTCCGGCCGCCAGAGCGCCAGCAGCATGGCGGCCACCGCGCCGGCCCAGACCAGCAGGAAGGCCTTCGAGGCCCAGTCGGGCAGCTTCACCAGCCGCGTCAGTTCGCGCCGTTCCCCTGCGATGGTCAACACCAGGAACGCGCTCCAGCCGATGCGCGCCGCCTCGGGCTGGCCCAGGGTGAACGCGGCGCTGGCGACCAGCAGAGCCAGCGCGCCCGAGGCCTCCACCGCCAGCGGCAGCGACATGGCGCGGTTCGACCCGGCCCACGCGTAGAGCCACACCAGCCCGGCGGCCGAGGCGACCCACAGCACACCGGCGGCGGTCCACAGACCCGCGCCCCAGCCCAGCCAGCCCCCGAGGGCCGCCAGCACGGGCACCCACAGGCCGCGCCGCAGCGCGACCACGCGTTCCAGCGCGATGAGGGCGCCGAAGAAGCCGGCCATCATCACCGCGCCATGCCCGCCGATGGCGTGGGCGCCGGTGGGGCCGAAGCCCTGCGCGGGCAGGGCGCCCAGACGCACCAGGCCGCCACCGATGGCGCCCAGCAGGTTGCCGATGGCCATGAGCGCGGCCAGGCCGATGGCCCAGCGGGGCAGGGGTGGTGGGTCGGGCGCGCGCACCGGGCGGGGCGGGGTCACCATCCGAAGCGCGCCCGCAGCGCCGGCGCCAGCCGTTCGGGCGACCACTCGGTGTCCCAGTCCATCTGCACATCCACCGCGGTGCCGGGCGGGCAGGCGCGCTGCACGGCGCTCAGGGCGTCGTCCACCATCACGTCGGCCATGGGGCAGGTGGCGCTGGTGGGAATGAGCGTGACGGCGACCGAGGCGCCGTCGATGCGGACCTCGCCGACCACGCCCAGGTCCACCAGGTTCTCGCCCATCTCGGGGTCGTCCACCGTGGCCAGGGCGGCCATCACGGCGGTGTGCAGGTCGGTGGTCTTTGTGTCCATAGGGCCTCACTGTGAACGGGCCTTGTGCCCCCATCCTTGAACCAGTTCAAGGACGATACCCGAGCAAAAAAGGAGGATACGCCCCATCAACCAGTGATGGAGGGCTTCATGAGCCAGACGCAAAGCGGGTTCACCAAACAGACCGCCCGCAACATGTTCTACGGCGGCAGCGTGTTTTTCGCGCTGCTGTTCGCGGTGATCGTCTTCGACACCGAACAACGCATCCCCGAGCGCTCCAACGCGCAGGCGATCACGCCCGCCGTCGTCGCGGGCAAGAAGATCTGGGAGACGCGCAACTGCATCGGCTGCCACACGCTGCTGGGCGAGGGCGCCTACTTCGCCCCCGAGCTGGGCAACGTCTACAAGCGCCGCGGCGGCGACTTCATCAAAGGCTGGATGAAGGCCATGCCCACGGGCGCGCCGCACCGCCGCCAGATGCCGCAGTTCGACCTGAACGAGCAGCAGCTCAATGACCTGGTCGAGTTCCTCAAGTGGACCGGCGAGATCAACACCGAGAAGTGGCCGCCCAACATCGAAGGCTGACCGGAGAAGCACCATGACCATCGCAACACTCAAATACCAGAGCCAGTCGGTCTCCAGGAACTACTTCATCGCCGCCATGGTGCTGTTCGCCGGACAGGTGATCTTCGGCATCACCCTCGGCCTGCAGTACGTGATCGGGGATCTGTTCTTCCCCTACATCCCCTTCAACGTGGCCCGCATGGTCCACACCAACCTGCTCATCGTGTGGCTGCTGTTCGGCTTCATGGGCGCGGCCTACTACATGGTGCCGGAGGAATCCGAGACCGAGCTCTTCAGTCCCCTGCTGGCAAAGGTCCTGTTCTGGGTCTTCCTGGCGGCCGGCGCGCTGACCATCGTCGGCTACCTCACGCTGCCCTACGCCAAGCTGGCCGAGCTCACCGGCAACGATCTGCTGCAGACCATGGGGCGCGAGTTCCTGGAACAGCCGCTGCCGACCAAGATCGGCATCGTGATCGTCGCGCTGGCCTTCTTGTTCAACATCACCATGACCGTGCTCAAGGGCCGCAAGACCGCGATCACGGTGGTGCTGCTCATGGGTCTGTGGGGTCTGGCGCTGTTCTTCCTGTTCAGCTTCGTCAACCCGCACAACCTGGTGCGCGACAAGATGTACTGGTGGTTCGTCGTCCACCTCTGGGTGGAAGGCGTGTGGGAACTGATCCTGGGCGCGCTGCTGGCCTATGTGCTGGTCAAGACCACCGGGGTGGACCGCGAGGTGATCGACAAGTGGCTGTACGTGATCATCGCCTTCGCACTGATGACCGGCATCCTGGGCACGGGCCACCACTTCTTCTTCATCGGCCTGCCCGGCTACTGGCAGTGGATCGGCTCGATCTTCTCGGCCATGGAACCGATTCCCTTCTTCATGATGACGGTGTTCGCCTTCAACATGGTGCAGCGCCGTCGCCGCGAACACCCGAACCAGGCCGCCGTGCTGTGGGCCGTGGGCACCTCGGTCATGGGCTTCCTGGGCGCCGGCCTGTGGGGCTTCATCCACACGCTCAGCCCGGTCAACTACTACACCCACGGTTCGCAGATCACCGCCGCCCACGGCCACCTGGCCTTCTACGGTGCCTATGTGCTCGTGGTCATCACGCTGATCAGCTACGCCATGCCCACGCTGCGCGGCCGCATCGCCAACAGCCAGAAGGCCCAGGCCGCCGAGATGTGGAGCTTCTGGGTCATGACCATCGGCATGTCGGTGATGGTGCTGGCCCTGACCGGTGCCGGCATCCTGCAGGTGTGGCTGCAGCGCATGCCTACCGAAGGTGCCATGAGCTTCATGGCCACGCAGGACCAGCTGGCCTTCTTCTACTGGACCCGCGTCGCCGGTGGCGTGATCTTCTTGCTCGGTCAGTTCCTGTACTTCGCCAGCTTCTTCATCGGCGGCGAGCCGGTGCGCGCCGACACCGTGAAGACCAGCGCGAGTGGTGGCGTGCTCGGTGTGCGTCCTGCACAGCGCGCCTGATGGAACGAGGACACGGTCATGGACCACAGTGAACAGCAGCATCTGGTGAACGCCCCGTTCTACGCCGAACAGGCCGGTGAGGTCGCGCTCTTCGAGCACGCCTTTCGCCAGCGCCTGCCGGTGCTGATCAAAGGGCCCACCGGGTGTGGCAAGACCCGCTTCGTGGAGCACATGGCCGCGCGCCTGGGCCGGCCGCTCATCACGGTGAGCTGCCACGACGACCTGAGCGCGGCCGACCTGGTCGGCCGCCACCTGATCGGCGAGCAGGGCACGGTCTGGGCCGACGGCCCGCTGTCCCGCGCGGTGCGCAGCGGCGCCATCTGCTACCTCGACGAGGTGGTGGAGGCCCGCAAGGACACCACCGTGGTGCTGCACCCGCTGGCCGACGACCGCCGCGTGCTGCCCATCGAACGCACCGGCGAACAGCTGGTGGCGCCGCCGGGTTTCATGCTGGTGGTCAGCTACAACCCGGGCTACCAGAACCTGCTCAAGAGCCTCAAGCCCAGCACGCGCCAGCGCTTCGTTGCGCTGACCTTCGGCTACCCCGCGCCCGACGTGGAGCGCGGCATCGTGGTGGCCGAGGCGGGTGTCGAACCCGCACTGGCCGAGCGGCTGGTGACGCTGGCGCAGGCCTTGCGCCGCCTGACCGACCACGATCTTGAAGAAACCGTGAGCACGCGCCTGCTGGTGATGGCCGCGCGCCTGGTCGCCAGCGGCCTGCCGCTGCACGTGGCCTGCCGCTCGGCCATCGTCGACGCGCTGACCGACGACTTTGACACCGCCGCCGCGCTCGACGAGGTGGTGGTCGCCATCCTCGGAACCCGAACCTGAATTCCGTTTGCAGCGGCGGCGCTGCGCCTTCCTCCTCGTTTGCCACACAAACATGCAGCGCCGCCGCCTCTTCTTCCAGCTCGGCTTCTTCGCCCTGTTCCTGCTGGCCCCCGCACTGAACCTGCTGCGCTTCGACCTGCACGAAGCCCAGCTCTGGGTGCTGGGGCAGCGCTGGTCGCTCGGGATTGATGCCTTCCGCGCCGGCGAGATCACGGCCAACCAGGCTGCGATCCAGATCTTCCTGCGCGCCTTCCTGCCCGCCATCGTGCTGATCGCCGCCTTCCTGGCCGTGGCCTGGAAGTACGGCCGCCTCTACTGCGGCTGGCTCTGCCCGCACTTCACCCTGGTGGAGACGCTCAACACCGCCCTGCACCGCGCCTGCGGCAAGCTGAGCATCTGGGACCAGCACCGCACCCTGCGCGCAGGCGTCAAGCCTTCGGCCCGCTGGTGGCCGGTGTTCTTCACGCTCTGCGCCGTGTTCGGCTTCCTGTGGGCGATCACGCTGTTGACCTACCTGCTGCCACCGGACGAGATCTGGGGCGGTCTGCTGGCCGGCACGCTCACGCCCAACCAGGCGCGTTTCCTGATCGCCGGCTCGCTCATCTTCACGCTGGAATTCGCCTTCGCGCGCCACCTGTTCTGCCGCTTCGGCTGCGCGGTGGGCCTGTTCCAGAGTCTGGTGTGGATGGCCAACCCCAAGGGCATGGTGGTCGCCTTCGACCGCGACCACGCGCGCGACTGCCGAACCTGCACCACCGCCACCTATCCGCAGGGCTCGGCCTGCGACAACGGCTGCCCCATGCGCCTGCACCCGCGCAACATCAAACGCATGATGTTCTCGTGCGTGCAGTGCGGGCAGTGCCTCGATTCGTGTGAAGAAACGCGGACCGCGCAGGCGCGCGAACCTTTGCTGGAGTGGAAGGTTGGCGCCGACGCGGTGCGCGAAACACTGCGCCAACGCAAGGCAGAACGCGAAGCCGCCGCCGTCCTCGAAAGGAAAGTCTGATGGAAGAGTGGGTCGGCCAACAGTGGGACCGTTTCATCCGCTGTGCGGCCCACCGCCAGCACGATGCGGCCGCGGTCACCTTGAGCGACATGCAGCGCACGCTGCAGCTGATGTTCCGTGCCGCCGGCGGCGCACCGGCGGTGCGGGTCGCGCCCGCGGCCGAGACCCGCGTGGGCGGCGCCCGCGACTGGCTGCAGCGTGTGGCCGGCACCGGCACCCACGCGGCCACCGGGCGGCTCGAACCCGAGGCCCTGTCGCTGCCGCCGCTCATCGCGGTGCACGCCGACCCTGCGCTCAACCGCGCGCTCTACCTGTGGCTGGCCGCGCTGGCCGCCCACATCGAACCCACCGGCGACTGGATCGCCGACAACCGGTGCGCCACGCGGCGCGCGCTGGCCACCTTTCCCGGTCTGGCCGAACGCCACCGGCAGCTGCTGGCCGCCGAAATCGCACTGCGGCCGGCCCCTTCGCGCCTGCGTGGCCGCGCGGCCGGGGCCGAGCGCGCGGTGCAGCAGGCGCTGGCGGGGCAGGGCGCTGAAACCGTGGGGGATGTGCCGGTGGGCGGTGTGCGGCCCGACGAGGTGGCGCCGGTTTGGCTCTGGCTGGACACCACGGCCGCGGCGGCCGCCGCGCCGGTGGCCCGTGACCAGGACCCTGAGACGGCAGGCGCCGAACGCCCCCCCGCCACCCAGGACGCGTGCCGCCGCCGGGCCCAGACCGTGGCCGATGAGCGCGACAAGGCGCCGCTGATGATGTTCTTCCGCGCCGAGTCCATCCTGTCCTGGGGTGAGTTCGTCAAGGTCAACCGCGCCAGCGACGACGATGACGACGGCAACGCCTTGGCCGCGGCCAACGAAATGGACGTGCTGGCCATCGCGCCCGACGGGCAGACCACGGCCTCGCGTGTGAAGTTCGACCTGGACCTGCCCAGCGCCGCCGCCGACGACCGGCCGCTCGGCCCCGGCATCCGGCTGCCCGAGTGGGACTGGCGCAAAGGGCAATTGATTCAGGACCATTGCGCCCTGCAGACCCTGGTCACGGCCGAACCACCGGTCTTTGCACCACCGCCAGCGTTGAAGGTCACGGCCCGCCGCGTTCGCCGCCGCATGGAGGTGCTGCGCGGCGGCATGGACCGCCTGCACGCCCAGCCCGAGGGCGAGGAGCTGGATCTGGACGCCTGGGTGCGCCACGCGGTGGAAGCGGTGGCGGCCCCGCGCAGCGAGTCGCCTGCGGTGTTCAGCCGCCGCGTGCGCAGCGAGCGCAGCCTGGCCACGCTGTTGCTGGCCGACCTTTCGCTGTCGACCGACGCCTACGCGACGCAGACCGCGCGCGTGATCGACGTGATCCGCGACGCGCTCTACGTCTTTGGCGAAGCTTTGAGCGCCAGCGGCGACCCGTTCGAGATGCTGGGCTTTTCTTCGGTGCGGCGGCAGAACGTGCGCATCCACCAGCTCAAAGGTTTCGACGAGGCCTGGGGCCCGCGCCCGCGCGACCGCGTCGGGGCCATCAAGCCCGGCTACTACACGCGCATGGGCGCGGCCATCCGCCACGCCACCGCGCGGCTGGCCGAGCGGCCCGAGCGCCAGCGCCTGCTGCTGTTGCTGACCGATGGCAAGCCCAACGACCTGGACGTCTACGAAGGCCGCTACGGGCTGGAGGACACGCGCCACGCGGTGCAAGCGGCGCGCACGGCCGGACTGCTGCCGTTCTGCATCACCATCGACGAGACCGCCCACGACTACCTGCCCGCGCTGTTCGGCGACCAGGGCTATGCGCTGGTGCGGCGTCCGCAGGAATTGGTGGGCAAGCTGTCGGCGGTGCACCAGCGCTTCATGGCCCGCGGCGCCTGAGGACATGCCCGTTACCGGGCGCGGTTCGCGGCTACAGTCGGTGGCTCCAACGCCCCCACCACCTGTTTCCATGGACCTGTCCCGCTTCGACCTGCCGCGCTACCTCTCGATGCTGCCCCTGTTCCAGGAGATGCGGGCACCCGAGTTGCAGCGCCTGGCTCAGGGCAGCCAGCTGCGCGAATTCGCACGCGGCGCCGACATCTTCCGCATCGGCGACCCCTGCGACGAGTTCCATGTCACCGTCTCGGGCCAGGTCAAGCTGTTCGCCATCTCGCCGGCCGGGCAGGAAAAGATCATCGAACTCGTGGGCCCGGGCAACAGCTTTGCCGAGGCGCTGATGTTCATGCAGCGGCCCTACATCATCAACGCCCAGGCCCTGACCGACACCCTGCTGCTGAGCGTGACGCGCGAGGCCGTGATGCACGAGATCCAGGGCGACGCGCAGTTCTGCATGCGCATGCTCGCCGGCCTCTCGCGCCGCCTGCACGGTCTGGTGAACGACGTGCAGGCCTATTCGCTGCACAGCGGCGTGGAGCGCGTGATCGGCTACCTGATGCGCGACCTGCCCGAAGAGGGCGGCGAGGCCGCGGCCAGCGTGCTGCTGCCGGTGAGCAAGGCGTCCATCGCCTCGCGCCTGTCGATGACACCGGAGTATTTCTCGAAGGTGCTGCGCGAGCTGGAAGACCAGGGACTGATCGAGGTCGACAAGCGCGAGATCCGGCTGCTGGACATACAGCGGCTCTCTCGCTATCCGCTCCGGTGACGTCGCCTCGTACACTCGCCGCCCTATGCTGATCCTCGGATTTGAGAGTTCCTGCGACGAAACCGGTGTCGCCCTGGTCGATGCCAGCGGCGACGCCACGCCGCGCCTGCTGGGCCACGCGCTGCACAGCCAGATCGAGATGCACCAGGCCTACGGCGGCGTGGTGCCCGAGCTGGCCAGCCGCGACCACATCCGCCGCGTGCTGCCGCTGACCGATGCGGTCATGGCGCAGGCCGGCCTGCCGCTCTCGGCGGTGGACGTCATCGCCCATACGCGCGGCCCTGGCCTGGCCGGCGCGCTGCTGGTCGGCTCGGGCGTGGCTTGCGCCCTGGGAATGGCGCTGGGCAAGCCGGTGATCGGCGTGCACCACCTCGAAGGGCACCTGCTCTCGCCGTTCCTCAGCGCCGACCCGCCGCAGTTCCCGTTCGTGGCGCTGCTCGTGTCCGGCGGCCACACCCAGCTGATGCGGGTGGACGGAGTGGGGCGCTACGAACTGCTGGGCGAGACCATCGACGACGCCGCCGGCGAGGCCTTCGACAAGTCGGCCAAGCTGCTGGGCCTGGGCTATCCGGGCGGGCCGGCGCTGTCGAAGCTGGCCCAGCAGGGCGACCCGGCGGCGTACAAGCTGCCGCGGCCGCTGCTGCACAGCGGCGACCTTGATTTCTCATTTGCTGGTCTCAAGACGGCGGTGCTGACCCAGGTCAAGCGCCTGGCCCACGCCCACCCCGATGGTCCGGCCACCAGCCACCTAGCCGACCCGCTGACCCCGGTGCAGAAGGCCGACGTGGCCGCCAGTGCGCAGGCCGCCATCGTGGACGTGCTGGTGAAGAAGTCGCTGGCCGCGCTCGACCAGACCGGCCTGCAGCGCCTGGTGGTGGCCGGTGGCGTGGGCGCCAACAGCCGCCTGCGCGAGCAGCTCAACGCCGCCTGTGCCAAACGCAAAGTCCGCGTGCACTACCCGGAGCTGCACCTGTGCACCGACAACGGCGCCATGATCGCCCTGGCCGCCGGCCTTCGCGTGCAGGCCGGCCTGGCGGATCTGGCGCAGGGCGGTTACCACTTCGATGTGCGCCCGCGCTGGCCGCTGGCCGAGTTGTCAGCCGACACCGCCACCTGATCCTTCCGCCTCAACCCGCGCCATACCAGGGTGGCTTAAGTTTCGTAATTATGAATTATACTCTGGCCCATCTGTCGCATAGGTGACTATTGACGACGGTAAACCACGGAGCCACCAGCATGCAATTTTTTGAACATCTCTCTCGCCGCGGCGCCCTGGCCGCCCTGTTCGCGGCGTCCTTGTCCTGCGCCGGCGCGTGGGCGCAGTCCGCTGCGGAGCCCATCCGTATCGGCATGATCGAAGGCCTTTCCGGTCCGGTGGGCAATGCCGGCGAGGCGGTGTACCGCAACCTGGTCTGGGCCACCGAGCGCGTCAACGCTCGCGGCGGCGTGAAGCTGCCGGGCGGCAACCGGCCGCTGGAAGTGGTGCGCTTTGACAGCAAGGGCCAGACCGAAGAGGCGCTCTCGGGCCTGCGTTCAGCCATCGACAAGGGCATCACCATCGTTGCGCAGGGCAATTCCTCGGCCGCCGCGGCCGGCCTGATCGACGCCATCAACAAGCACAACGAGCGCGAGCCCGCGCGCCAGGTGGTCTTCCTCAACTACTCGGCGGTCGATCCGCTGCTGACCAACGCCAAGTGCAGCTACTGGCACTTCCGCTTCGACGCCCACGCCGACATGCGCATGAGTGCGCTGATGAGCGTGCTCAAGGAAGACAAGGCCCTCAAGGGCATCTACCTGATCGGGCAGGACTACTCCTTCGGTCAGGCCGTGCTGGCCGAGGCGCGCCAGCAACTCGCTGCCCAGCGGCCGGACGTAAAGATCGTCGGCGACGAGCTGCACCCAATGGCCCGCATCAAGGACTTCGCACCGTATGCGGCCAAGATCAAGGCCAGCGGTGCGCAGGCCGTGCTCACGGGGAACTGGGGCAACGACCTGACCCTGCTGGTCAAGGCCGCCCGCGAGGCCGGCTTCGAGGGCAGCTTCTACACCTTCTACGGCAACGCCCTGGGCGCGCCGGCGGCCATGGGCGAGGCTGGCATCGGCAAGGTGGTGGCGGTCGCCGACTGGTTCCCCAACGTGCCGACGCGCGAGTCCGAAGCCTTTTACCAGTCGTTCCGCCAGCGCTTTGCCAAGCCCGAGGACGACTACGTGCACATGCGCATGCAGCTAATGATCGAAGCGCTGGCGCAAGCCATCGAGAAGGCCGGCTCGGTAAAAGCGACCGACATCGCGACCCAGCTGGAGAGGGCCCAGGTCACGCTGGCAGGCCAGACCGCCCGCATGCGCGCGGCCGACCACCAGTTCCAGCAGCCGCTGGCCGTGGCCGTGATGGACCGGCAAGGCGCACCCGGCGTGAAGTTCGACGTGGAGGGCTCGGGTTATGGCTTCCGTGTCATCCGCCAGCTCACGCCCCAGCAGGCGGAAATGCCGCACGCCTGTAACATGGCCCGTCCCTGATTGATTGGAGTGTTCATGCGGCCGGTGGTGGAGAGTCTGGAAGAGTCGCGCATTCGCGAGGTGGCAAATGCGGGCATGGGCCTGGAGGGCGTGCTCAAGTTCTGGTTCGGTGAGAGCGATGAAGTCACGCCTGACTTCATCCGTGAAACGGCCATTGCCTCGCTGAACGCGGGCGAAACCTTCTACGCCCACAACCTCGGCCTGCCCGAACTGCGTCACGCCATCGCTGGCTACACCCACACCCTGCACCCACAGCTGGCCACCGACCGCTGGTTCGATCGCATCGCGGTCACCTCCGGCGGCGTGAACGGCCTGATGCTCGCCTCCCAGACGCTGGTGGAGGCGGGCGACGAGGTGGTGGTGGTCACGCCGGCCTGGCCCAACCTCGTGGCGCAGCCGCAGATCATGGGCGCCCGGGTGCGCACGGTGCCGCTGACCGTTGCCGCCGATGGCGCCTGGGTGCTGGATCTGGACGCCTTGCTGGCGTCGGTGTCGCCGGCCACCAAGCTGCTGATCCTCAATGCGCCCAACAACCCGACCGGGTGGACGCTGACCCGCGACGAGCAGGCCGCGATCCTGGCGCATTGCCGGCGCACCGGCACCTGGGTCCTGGCCGATGAGGTCTACGAACGCCTGTACTTTGGTGACGACACAGCCAATGGCGCGGCCCCAAGCTTTCTGGATGTGGCAGAGCCCGAGGACCGGCTGATCGTCGCGCACAGCTTTTCCAAGAGCTTCCTCATGACCGGCTGGCGCCTGGGCTGGCTGCTGCTGCCCAAGGCGCTGACGCACCCGGTCGGCAAGCTGATCGAGTTCAACACCTCCTGCGCCCCCGTGTTCGTGCAGCGCGCCGCCACGGTGGCGTTGCAGCGCGGTGACGAGGTCACGCCAGGGTTGGTGAAACATCTTCAACTCTGTCGGGACACCCTGGTGCCCCTGCTGCGCGAGATCCCTGGCGTGCAGATGGCCGAGCCGAAGGGCGGCATGTACGCCTTTTTCCGCCTTGAAGGCCAGGACGACTGCCTCGCCACCGCCAAGCGCCTGGTGCGGGAAGCGGGGTTGGGACTGGCCCCGGGCAGCGCCTTCGGGCCGGAAGCCGCGGGCTGGCTGCGCTGGTGCTTTGCCAGCCGCGACCCGCAGCGCCTGGCCCAGGGCGCCGAGCGTCTGCGGAACTGGCTGCGCACCGCAGCCTGACCCGCTGGTCTATAATGCGCGATTGCCGCCCGATCCGGGGGCATTTCACGCCCGTTGTGGCGGCCGGGTTTCCCCAGGGAAAGGTCGGCTGGCTGCGGCGGGTCGCATGTAACCAGACTGGAATCACCATGATTGAAAAAACCGTCAAGGCCGCTGTGGTGGCCGACAACGCCCGTGCTGCCAACGACACTGGCAGCCCCGAAGTGCAGGTCGCCATCCTGACCGCCCGCATCAACGAACTGACCCCCCACTTCAAGCAGCACGCCAAAGACCACCATGGCCGCCGCGGCCTGCTGCGCATGGTCAGCCGCCGCCGCAAGCTGCTGGACTACCTCAAGTCCAAGGACGCCGACCGCTACGTCGCCCTGATCGCCAAGCTGGGTCTGCGCAAGTAATCTTGAGCTTGCCGTGACACGCAAAAACGCCTGAGTTGGCTCGCCGGCTCGGGCGTTTTTCACTTTGATTTTTCAATAACGTTCTTCGGACAAGGGGGCGAGCAGAGCGAAGCTGTGTCATTCCAACGGGGTTGCGCCGACGCAGGCCCACTGGAATGGCATCGTGTTCTGCAGGTTTCCGGCTCCGGGCCACGGGCGACGCCACAGGCGCCCATCCAACAGGAGAGACACATGACCATGTTCAACAAAGTCACCAAGACGTTCCAGTGGGGCCAGCACACGGTCCGCATGGAAACCGGCGAGATCGCCCGCCAGGCCAGCGGCGCCGTGCTGCTGGACATGGACGGCACCGTGGTGCTGGCCACCGTCGTTGCCAAGAAGGACGCGAAGGCTGGCCAGGACTTCTTCCCCCTGACCGTCGACTACCTCGAAAAGTCCTATGCCGCCGGCAAGATTCCGGGCAGCTTCTTCAAGCGCGAAGGCCGTCCCTCCGAGTACGAAACCCTGACCAGCCGCCTGATCGACCGCCCGATCCGCCCGCTGTTTCCGGACGGTTTCTTCAACGAAGTGCAGGTGGTCATCCACACCGTGTCGCTGAACCCGGAAGTGGACGCCGACATCGCCGCCATGATCGCCACCTCGGCTGCGCTCTCGATCTCCGGCATTCCGTTCAACGGCCCGATCGGTGCTGCCCGCGTGGGCTACATCAACGGCCAGTACGTGCTCAACCCCGGCCAGACCGAGCGCCAGAACAGCCAGATGGACCTGGTGGTCGCCGGCACGCAAGCCGCCGTGCTGATGGTCGAATCCGAAGCCGAGCAACTGTCTGAAGAGGTCATGCTGGGCGCCGTGGTGTTCGGTCACGAGCAGGGCAACATCGCCATCGCTGCCATCAACGAACTGGTGCGCGACGCCGGCAAGCCCGAGTGGACCTGGCAAGCCCCGGCCAAGAACGAGCCGCTGATCGCCAAGGTCGAAGCCCTGGGCAAGGCCAAGCTCGAAGCCGCCTACCAGATCCGCAACAAGCAGGCCCGCACCCAGGCCTGCCGCGAAGCCTATGCCGCCGTGATGGACGGCCTGAAGGCCGAAGGCGTGGAGTTCGACAGCGTGGCCGTCGAAGGCCTGCTGTTCAACATCGAAGCCTCCATCGTGCGCGGCCAGATCCTGGCCGGCGAGCCCCGCATCGACGGTCGTGACACCCGCACCGTGCGCGCCATCGAAATCCGCAACAGCGTGCTGCCGCGCACCCACGGCTCGGCCCTGTTCACCCGTGGTGAAACCCAGGCCCTGGTGATTGCCACGCTGGGCACCGACCGCGACGCGCAGCGCATTGACGCCCTGTCCGGCGACTTCGAAGACCGCTTCATGCTGCACTACAACATGCCTCCGTTCGCCACCGGCGAAACCGGTCGCGTGGGCAGTCCCAAGCGCCGCGAAATCGGGCACGGCCGTCTGGCCAAGCGCGCCCTGGTGGCTGCGCTGCCGAGCAAGGAAGACTTCCCCTACACCATCCGCGTGGTGTCCGAAATCACCGAATCCAACGGCTCCTCGTCGATGGCTTCCGTCTGCGGCGGCTGCCTGGCGCTGATGGATGCTGGTGTGCCGATGAAGGCGCACGTGGCTGGCATCGCCATGGGGCTGATCAAGGAAGGCAACCGCTTTGCCGTGCTGACCGACATCCTGGGTGACGAGGACCACCTCGGCGACATGGACTTCAAGGTGGCCGGCACCACCAACGGCATCACCGCCCTGCAGATGGACATCAAGATCCAGGGCATCACCAAGGAAATCATGCAGGTCGCCCTGGCCCAGGCCAAGGAAGCGCGCATGCACATCCTGGGCAAGATGCAGGACGCCATGGGCGAAGCCAAGACGGAAATCTCCAACTTCGCGCCGCGCCTGTACACCATGAAGATCAACCCGGAGAAGATCCGTGACGTGATCGGCAAGGGCGGCGCCACCATCCGTGCCCTGACCGAAGAAACCGGCACCCAGATCGACATCGGCGAAGACGGCACCATCACCATCGCCTCCACCGACGGCGCCAAGGCCGAAGAAGCCAAGCGCCGCATCGCCGAGATCACGGCGGAAGTGGAAGTGGGCAAGGTCTATGAAGGCCCGATCACCAAGATCCTGGACTTCGGCGCCTTGGTCAACCTGCTGCCCGGCAAGGACGGCCTGCTGCACATCAGCCAGATCGCCCATGAGCGCGTCGAGAAGGTCACCGATTACCTGCAGGAAGGCCAGATCGTCAGGGTCAAGGTGCTCGAGACCGACGAAAAGGGGCGCGTCAAGCTGTCCATGAAGGCGCTGCTGGACCGCAATGGCGGTGGCGAGCAGGCTCAGCAACAGCAGCAATAAGCCGCTGTCGTTGACGGTGATGCAAGCGGTCGAAATCAGCGCCTTCGGCGCACCCGAGGTCCTGCGCCTGGCGGAGCGCCCGGTGCCGGTCGCGGGTGCCGGCGAGGTGCTGATCCGCGTGCGCGCTTCGGGCGTCAATCGACCTGACGTGCTGCAACGCAGTGGAAGCTATCCACCACCCCCGGGTGCTTCGGACCTGCCGGGTCTGGAAGTGGCCGGGGTCATCGAGTCGGGTGATGCCGATGCGATGGCGCAGGCGGGTTTCAAGGTAGGTGATCGCGTCTGTGCACTGGTGGCCGGTGGCGGCTACGCCGAGTACTGCATCGCACCTGTGGGCCAGTGCCTGCCGGTGCCGGCAGGTTTCGATGATGTGCAGGCTGCCGCGCTGCCTGAGACCTTTTTCACCGTCTGGAGCAATGTGTTCGACCGTGGCCGCCTGCAGGCTGGTGAAACCCTGCTGGTGCAGGGTGGCACGAGCGGCATCGGCGTGACCGCGATCCAGCTGGGCAAGGCTTTCGGCGCGACCGTGATCGTCACAGCCGGCAGCGACGATAAGTGTGCCGCCTGCAAAGACCTCGGTGCTGACCACGCCGTCAACTACCGCACGCAGGACTTTTCGGCGGTGGCCAAAGAGTTGACGGGCGGGCAGGGAGTGAACGTGGTCCTCGACATGGTGGCGGGCGACTATGTTGCTCGTGAGGTCGAGTGTCTGGCCGAGGATGGACGCCTGGTGATCATCGCGGTGCAGGGTGGTGTCAAGGCCGGCTTCAACGCCGGGCTCGTGCTGCGTCGCAGGCTGGTGATCACCGGGTCCACGCTGCGTCCGCGTCCGGTGGTTTTCAAAGCGGCCATCGCCGCCTCGCTTCGTGAGAGGGTCTGGCCTTTGCTGGAGCAGGGGCTGGTCAAGCCGGTGATTCACAGCACGTTCCCGGCAGCCCGTGCGTCCGAAGCCCACGCACTGATGGAGTCCAACCGGCACGTCGGCAAGATCGTGCTGACTTGGGCCTGATCCTATTTCGGAGACTGAGATGAGCAAGAAACTGATCGCCGGCAACTGGAAGATGAACGGCAGTCTGGCGGCCAACGAAGCCTTGGTCCAGGCCATGCTGGCGGGCATCGGTCAGCCCTCGGCCGAGGTTGCACTGTGCGCACCTGCGCCCTATCTGGCCCAGTTGCAGGCGCTGCTGCAAGGCAGCCCGATTGCTTGGGGTTCGCAGGATGTGTCTTCCCACGAACAGGGGGCGTACACCGGCGAGATCAGCGTGGCCATGCTCAAGGACTTTGGGTGTCGCTATGCCATCGTTGGTCACAGCGAGCGCCGCCAGTATCACGGTGAGACCGACGAGGTCGTGGCCACCAAGGCCCAGCGCGCCCTGTCGGCTGGCATCACACCCATCGTTTGCGTCGGTGAAACCCTGGCCGAGCGGGAAGCGAACGAGACGGAGTCGGTGGTCAAGCGCCAACTGGCGGCGGTGATCCACGCCGTGGGCCATTGCATCACCGAAATCGTGGTGGCCTACGAACCCGTGTGGGCCATCGGCACCGGAAAGACGGCTACGCCGGAAATGGCGCAGGCGGTGCACGCCGTTCTGCGGGCCCAATTGGCCGCCGCCACCACGAACCCCAAGAGGGTGCACATCCTCTACGGTGGCAGCATGAATGCGGCCAACGCAGCCAGCCTGCTGGCCCAGCCCGACATTGACGGCGGCCTGATCGGCGGAGCATCCCTCAAGGCCGCAGACTTCCTGCAGATCGTCGCCGCGGCTGGCTGACGATCATCCCCTCACGCATTTTCGGAGCAGACATGAACGTTTTGATGACCATCCTCCAAGCTGTCCAGATCCTTGCCGCCATCGGCATGATCGGCTTGATCCTCATGCAGCATGGCAAAGGCGCTGATGCCGGTGCCGCCTTTGGCGGTGGTGCGGGTTCGGCGAGTTTGTTTGGGGCGTCTGGAGGTGCCAACTTTCTTTCGCGCACCACCGCAGTCCTCGCCGGGGTCTTCCTGACCTGTACTCTGGGTCTGGCCTACTTCGGCAACCTGGTTCCGACGACGGCGCGTTCGGGAAGCGTGTTGGAGGGCGTCGTGCCCGCGACGCAGACTCCGGCAGATGCAACTGCTCCGGTCGGTGCTCCCGCCGCGCCGGCTGAGACCCCGGCTGCACCGGCCACCGGGGCGGCGCAGATTCCCGGCAAGTAACTGCCCGGAAGGTGGGCGCGGTCGCTCTGGAGTGAGCATGGCGGCTGCCCCGAAAAAGCCCGGGAATTCTCGAAAACCCGGATCGTTTCAGGGTAAACTCTATGGGTTGTCGAGAACGCTCACACCAGCCCTCGTGAGCCAGACAATGCAGACCCAGCCGACGTGGTGAAATTGGTAGACACGCTATCTTGAGGGGGTAGTGGCGAAAGCTGTGCGAGTTCGAGTCTCGCCGTCGGCACCAGACAAAGGTAGGCAGGGCCATCAGGCCCTGCGCATGGAACCGACCCACGATGAGTCTCGAACAATATCTCCCCGTGCTCTTGTTCATCCTGGTCGGTCTTGCCGTAGGCGTGATACCCCAGGCGCTGGGCTACATCCTGGGGCCAAATCGGCCTGATCCAGAAAAAAACTCCCCTTACGAATGCGGTTTCGAGGCTTTCGAAGACGCGCGCATGAAGTTCGATGTCCGCTACTACCTGGTGGCCATCCTCTTCATTCTCTTTGATCTTGAAATCGCGTTTCTGATTCCCTGGGCGGTGGCGCTGACGGACATCGGTTCAACCGGCTTCTGGGTGGGTGTGATCTTCCTGATCGATCTGCTGGTTGGGTTTGTCTACGCCTGGAAGATCGGCGCCCTGGACTGGGAATGATGCGCCTGCTGGCGCAGTGGAGCACACATGATTGAAGGTGTCCTGAAAGAAGGCTTCATCACCACGAGCTACGACTCGGTGGTGAACTGGGCCAAGACCGGATCTCTCTGGCCGATGACCTTTGGTCTGGCCTGCTGCGCCGTCGAGATGATGCATGCCGCTGCAGCGCGGTACGACATCGGTCGCTTTGGAGCCGAGGTGTTCCGAGCCAGTCCCCGTCAGTCTGATCTGATGATTGTGGCTGGCACCCTGTGCAACAAAATGGCGCCTGCTCTGCGCAAGGTGTACGACCAGATGGCCGAGCCCCGTTGGGTGTTGTCCATGGGGTCTTGCGCCAATGGTGGTGGCTACTACCACTACAGCTATTCCGTCGTACGTGGCTGTGACCGTATCGTGCCGGTGGATGTCTATGTGCCGGGCTGTCCGCCGACGGCCGAGGCGCTGATCTACGGGATCATCCAGCTGCAGCAGAAGATCCGTCGCACCAACACGATTGCCCGCGCCTGACTGGTGCCAGGACTGAGTCAGAAAGACGGCCCATGAGCGACACAGCTTTCTCCATCCCTGCCGAGACCATTGCTGCCCAAGTGGGCCAACTGCTCGGCGAGCGCGCGCGGTCTGTCACCACAGATCGTGGTGAGGTCACCTTGGTGGTGGCGGCATCCGAGTACCTTGAGGTCATGCAGACCTTGCGTGATGCGCCGCAAACGCGCTTCGAACAGCTCATCGATCTGTGTGGAATCGACTACTCCACCTACGGCGATGGCCGGTGGGAGGGGGCTCGCTTTGCCGTGGTCGTCCATCTCCTGTCGGTGAGTCTCAACCAGAGGCTGCGCGTGCGTGTGTTCTGCTCGGAAGACGATTTTCCGGTGGTGGCATCGGTGTCAGGCCTCTGGTCGGCAGCCAACTGGTATGAGCGTGAGGCCTTCGACCTGTACGGCATCGTGTTCGAAGGCCACAACGATCTGCGCCGAATCCTGACCGACTATGGCTTCATCGGTCACCCATTCCGCAAGGACTTTCCGCTGTCGGGGCATGTCGAGATGCGATACGACGCCGAGCGTCAGCGCGTAGTCTACGAGCCGGTGACGATCGAGCCTCGCGAAATCACACCCCGCGTGATCCGTGAAGACAACTACGGCGGGCTGCATTGATCATGGCTGAAATCAAGAACTACACCCTGAACTTCGGTCCGCAGCACCCTGCAGCACACGGTGTGCTGCGTCTGGTGCTGGAGCTTGACGGCGAGGTGGTGCAGCGTGCCGATCCGCACATCGGGTTGCTGCACCGAGCCACCGAGAAGCTGGCCGAGCACAAGACCTTCATCCAGTCGCTGCCATACATGGACCGTCTCGACTACGTGTCCATGATGTGCAACGAACACGCCTATTGCCTGGCCATCGAGAAGCTGCTGGGCATCGAAGTGCCAATCCGTGCGCAGTACATCCGGGTGATGTTCAGCGAGATCACCCGTTTGCTGAATCACCTGATGTGGCTCGGCTCGCACGGCAACGACTGTGGCAGTTCGACCATCCTGATCTACGCGTTCCGCGAGCGGGAAGATCTGTTCGACATGTACGAGGCTGTATCTGGTGCGCGCATGCACGCAGCCTACTTCCGTCCGGGTGGCGTCTATCGCGACCTGCCGGACACCATGCCGCAATACCGACACAGCAAGATCCGCAACGCCAAGGCGATGGCGGAGTTGAACCAGAACCGCCAGGGCTCGCTGCTCGACTTCATCGACGACTTCACGCGGCGGTTCCCGACCTACCTGGCGGAGTACCACACGCTGCTGACCGACAACCGGATCTGGAAGCAGCGCACGGTGGGCATTGGTGTTGTCAGCCCTGAACGTGCCCTCAACCTGGGCATGACCGGACCCATGCTCCGCGGTTCCGGTATCGCCTGGGACCTGCGCAAGAAGCAGCCGTACGACGTGTACGACAAGATGGACTTCGACATCCCGGTCGGCAAGACCGGCGACACCTACGACCGCTACCTCGTCCGCATGGAAGAGATGAAGCAGTCCAACCGCATCATCAAGCAGTGTGTGGACTGGCTGCGTGCCAATCCGGGCCCGGTGATCACCGACAACCACAAGGTGGCGCCGCCATCGCGCGAGTCGATGAAGTCCAGCATGGAAGAGCTGATCCACCATTTCAAGCTCTTCACCGAAGGCTTCCACGTGCCCGAAGGCGAGGCCTACGCCGCCGTCGAGCATCCCAAGGGTGAGTTCGGCATCTACCTGGTGAGCGACGGCGCCAACAAGCCGTATCGGCTGAAGATCCGCGCCCCTGGCTTCACGCACCTGTCCACGCTGGACGAAATGGCCAAGGGTCACATGCTGGCCGACGCGGTGGCCATCATTGGCACGATGGACATCGTTTTTGGAGAGATTGACCGATGATCTCGACCCCCGCAAACCACGGTCCTGTGACGGCCATGGAGCTGTCCGAGGCCACCAAGGCGCGCTTTGCCCGTGAAGTGGCCAAGTACCCTGCCGAGCAGGCGCAGTCTGCCGTGATGGCCTGCCTGTCGATCGTGCAGCAGGAGCAAGGCTACGTCAGCCATGCTGCCGAGCAGGCGATTGCCGACTACCTGGGTATGCCGGTGATGGCCGTCCACGAAGTGACGACCTTCTACAACATGTACAACCAGCGGCCGGTGGGCAAGTTCAAGCTCAACGTCTGCACCAACCTGCCGTGCCAGCTGCGCGATGGATACACCGCGCTGCACCACCTGGAAAAGAAACTGGGCATCACCATGGGCGAGACCACGGCGGACGGCCTGTTCACGCTGCAGCAAAGTGAATGCTTGGGTGCCTGTGCCGATTCGCCTGTGATGCTGGTGAACGACCGCCACATGTGCAGCTTCATGAGCAATGAAAAGCTGGACCAGCTGATCGACGGCCTCAAGGCCGCGGAGGGCAAACAATGAACGCCCAGCAAGTGCTCGCTCAGTTCGCCGCCACGGGCGTACAGACCTGCTTCCACGGGCGCCACATCGAGCCTCAGATCTACAAGGACCTGAATGGCAGCAACTGGTCCATCAAGGACTATGAGGCCCGCGGCGGCTATCAGGCCCTGCGCAAGGTGCTGGGCATGGATGGTTCGGCGCCGAATCCCGAAACCGGTGCCGTGGGCATGACCCAGGATCAGGTGATCGCGACCGTCAAGGAGTCCGCACTGCGTGGTCGTGGCGGCGCCGGTTTTCCTTCCGGCTTGAAGTGGAGCTTCATGCCGCGCCAGTTCCCGGGCCAGAAGTACCTGGTCTGCAACTCGGACGAGGGCGAGCCCGGCACCTGCAAAGACCGCGACATCCTCATGTACAACCCGCACATCGTCATTGAGGGCATGGCGATCGCGGCGTATGCCATGGGAATCAACGTCGGATACAACTACATCCACGGTGAGATCTTCGAGGTCTATGAGCGCTTCGAAGCAGCTCTTGAAGAAGCCCGTGCCGCCGGCTACCTGGGCAACAACATCATGGGCTCGAACTACTCGTTCCAGCTCCATGCCCACCATGGTTTCGGCGCCTACATCTGCGGTGAAGAAACGGCGCTGCTCGAATCGCTGGAAGGCAAGAAGGGGCAGCCCCGCTTCAAGCCGCCGTTCCCAGCCAGCTTCGGTCTCTACGGCAAACCGACCACGATCAACAACACCGAGACCTTCGCGGCGGTGCCCTGGATCATCCGCAATGGTGGGCAGGCCTACCTAGAATGCGGCAAGCCCAACAACGGTGGTACCAAGATCTTCTCGGTCAGCGGGGATGTCAATCTGCCGGGCAACTACGAAGTCCCCATGGGTACGCCGTTTGCCAAGCTGCTCGAACTGGCTGGCGGTGTGCGCACCGGCCGGCAGCTCAAGGCGGTGATTCCTGGCGGATCGTCCTCCCCGGTGCTGCCCGCGTCCATCATCATGGACTGCACGATGGACTACGACTCCATCAGCAAGGCCGGCTCCATGCTGGGCTCGGGTGCTGTGATCGTGATGGACGACACCCGCTGCATGGTCGAGTCGCTCAAGCGCCTGTCCTACTTCTACATGCACGAGTCCTGCGGTCAGTGCACGCCTTGCCGTGAAGGAACGGGCTGGCTCTGGCGACTGGTGGACAAGATCCAGCGCGGTGAGGCCAAGCCGGCCGACATGGACCTGCTGGACAACGTGGCCGAGAACATCATGGGCCGCACGATCTGCGCCCTGGGTGATGCAGCGGCCATGCCGGTGCGCGCCATGCTCAAACACTTCCGTCACGAGTTCGCGGCCATGATCAAGGCCGACACCGCGACCTCTGCCTGATCCGGAACACAACATGGTTGAAATCGAACTCGACGGCCAGAAGGTCGAAGTGCCCCCGGGCAGCATGGTCATGCATGCGGCCGAGAAGGCCGGCACCTACATCCCTCACTTCTGCTATCACAAGAAGCTCTCCATCGCCGCCAGCTGCCGCATGTGCCTGGTCGAAGTGGAGAAGGCGCCCAAGCCCATGCCTGCCTGCGCCACGCCGGTGACCATGGGCATGATCGTGCGTACCAAGTCCGACAAGGCCATCAAGGCCCAGAAGTCGGTCATGGAGTTCCTGCTGATCAACCACCCGCTGGACTGCCCGATCTGCGACCAGGGCGGCGAGTGCCAGTTGCAGGACTTGGCCGTCGGCTACGGTGGTGGTGCCTCTCGCTACGAAGAAGAGAAGCGCGTGGTGTTCCACAAGAACGTGGGCCCGCTGATCTCTATGGAAGAGATGAGCCGCTGCATCCACTGCACCCGCTGCGTGCGTTTCGGCCAGGAAATCGCCGGCGTGATGGAGCTGGGCATGTCCCACCGCGGAGAACACGCTGAGATTGAGACGTTTGTCGGTCAGTCCGTGGACTCCGAGCTGTCGGGCAACATGATCGACATCTGCCCGGTGGGTGCGCTCACCAGCAAACCCTTCCGCTACAGCGCCCGCACCTGGGAGCTTTCGCGCCGCAAGAGCGTGAGCCCGCACGACTCGACGGGCGCCAATCTGATTGTTCAGGTCAAGAACCACCAGGTGATGCGCGTGGTCCCGCTGGAGAACGATGCCGTCAACGAATGCTGGATTGCCGATCGCGACCGCTTCTCGTACGAGGCCCTCAACGGTGAAGACCGCCTGACCCAGCCCATGCTCAAGCAGGGTGGCGAATGGAAGACCGTGGACTGGCAGACCGCCCTGGAATACGTGGCCAACGGCCTCAAGGGCGTCAAGGACCAGCACGGTGCTGCGGCCATCGGTCTGTTGGCCAGTCCGCACAGCACGGTTGAGGAACTGTCTCTGGCCGGAGCCCTGGTGCGTGGCCTTGGCAGCGAAAACATCGACAGCCGTCTGCGGCATGCCGATTTCGGCAACGCAGCACCGGCCGGTCAGGCCCGTTGGCTAGGGCGTCCGATTGCCGAGCTGTCGCAGTTGCAGCGCGTGCTGGTCGTGGGCTCCAACCTGCGCAAGGACCACCCCCTGTTTGCCCAGCGCATCCGCCAGGCGGCCCGCAAGGGATGCCAGGTCAATGTGCTGGCGGCGCAGACTCCGGACTGGGCCATGTCGCTGAAGAACGTGCTGCTCGCCGACAGCAGTGTCTGGGTCAGTGCTCTGGCCGGAGTCGCCGCCGCTGTCGCTGCGGAAGCCGGCGTGCAACCGCCCGTTGCCGGCAGCATCACTGACGAGGCCCGTGCGGTGGCAAAGTCCCTGCTGGGGGGCGAACAGAAGGCCGTCCTTCTGGGCAACGCCGCTGCTCATCACGAAAAGGCCGCCAGCCTGCTGGCACTCGCCAACTGGATTGCTCAGCAAACAGGCGCAACAGTGGGTTACCTTACTGAAGCCGCCAACACCGTTGGAGCGCAACTGGTGCGTGCCGTGCCCGGGCAGGGTGGCCTCAATGCCGCGCAGATGCTCGATGGGCAGCTGAAGGCTGCCATTCTCCTTAACACAGAACCGGCCTTTGACAGCGCCAAAGGTGCCGAAGGACTGAAGTCCGCCGACATGGTGGTCACGCTCAGCCCCTTCAAAGCGAACATGGACATCAGCGACGTGTTGTTGCCCATTGCGCCTTTCACGGAAACCTCCGGGTCCTTCGTCAACGCGGAAGGCCGTCTGCAAAGTTTCCATGCGGTGGTGCGTCCGCTGGGCGACACGCGCCCGGCGTGGAAAGTGCTGCGCGTGCTCGGCAATCTGATGGGTTTGCCCGGGTTCGATGCCGACACCTCGCAAGCGGTGCTGGCCGCGGCTTTGCCAGGCGTGGCGGGCGGATCGCTGATCGCGGCCTCCCGTCTCAGCAATACCGATGCTGGTGTGGGGCCGGCTGCTGCCGACCAGTCGCCCGCCCAGACGATCCCATGCGTGGCGCCGATCTACCAGCTTGACGGGCTGGTGCGCCGCGCCACCTCGCTGCAACTCACGAGCGACGCCCGAGGAGCCCGCGCATGATCGACGCGATGTACAACGGAGGCCTTGGCCTCATCAACGCTTCTTGGTGGACCACGGCGGCCTGGCCAGTTATCTGGAGCCTGCTCAAGATCGTGGCGGTGGTGGCCCCGCTGATGGGGGCCGTGGCTTACCTGACCCTGTGGGAGCGCAAGCTGCTGGGTTTCATGCAGGTGCGCTTTGGCCCGAACCGTGTCGGTCCCGCCGGGCTGCTTCAGCCCATCGCCGATGCCGTCAAACTGCTCACCAAGGAGCTGATCAACCCCACCGCTGCCAGCAACGGGCTGTTCCGCCTGGGGCCCATCATGGCCATCATGCCGGCCCTTGCCGCGTGGGTGGTGGTGCCTTTTGGCCCCGAAGCGGTGATCGCCAACATCAATGCCGGCCTGTTGGTCATTCTGGCCATCACGTCGATCGAGGTCTACGGCGTGATCATTGCTGGCTGGGCCTCGAACTCCAAGTACGCCTTTCTCGGAGCGCTGCGCGCCTCTGCCCAGATGGTCAGCTACGAAATCGCCATCGGTTTCTGCTTCCTGGTGGTCGTGATGACCGCAGGCAGTCTGAACCTGGGTGACATCGTGGCGTCGCAGGCCAAGGGTCATGGCGTGAACATGGGTCTGGACTTCCTGTCCTGGAACTGGCTCCCGCTGCTGCCCATTTTTCTGGTCTACCTGATTTCTGGTGTGGCCGAAACCAATCGGCACCCGTTCGACGTGGTCGAGGGCGAAGCGGAAATCGTGGCCGGCCATATGGTCGAGTACTCGGGCATGGGCTTTGCCATCTTCTTCCTGGCCGAGTACGCCAGCATGTGGCTGGTGTCCATCCTGGCGGTGGTGATGTTCCTCGGCGGCTGGTTGCCCCCGATCGACAGCGCCCTGTTCAACTGGATTCCGGGCTGGATCTGGCTGGGTGCCAAGACCTTCTTCGTGGTGTCCCTGTTCATCTGGATCCGCGCCACCTTCCCCCGTTTCCGCTACGACCAGATCATGCGTCTGGGCTGGAAGATCTTCATTCCCGTCACGCTGGTCTGGCTGCTGCTCGTCGGCGGCCTGATGCAGACCTCGTGGAACCTCTGGAAATAAGCAAGGCGACCGATCATGTCCACCTCCGCCGTTGCCCCCTTTTCGTTGAGCGACTTTTTCAAGAGCTTCATGTTGCTGGAGCTCTTCAAGGGCATGGCTCTGACCGGCCGCTACGCCCTGCGTCGCAAGGTCACGGTCCAGTTCCCCGAAGAAAAGACCCCGCTGTCTCCTCGCTTCCGCGGTCTCCATGCCCAGCGCCGCTACGAGAACGGCGAAGAGCGCTGCATTGCCTGCAAGCTGTGCGAGGCAGTATGCCCCGCCATGGCGATCACCATCGAAGCGGGTGAGCGCGAAGACGGGACCCGCCGCACCACCCGGTACGACATCGATCTGACCAAGTGCATCTTCTGCGGTTTCTGCGAAGAGGCCTGCCCGGTCGATGCGATCGTCGAGACCCAGATTCTGGAGTACCACGGCGAAAAGCGCGGGGACCTGTACTTCACCAAAGAAATGCTGCTGGCTGTCGGAGACCGCTACGAGCCTGAGATCGCAGCTGCCAAGGCGGCGGACGCGAAGTACCGTTGAGCCGGCGAAAGACAACACCATGGACTACCAGACCGGCTTTTTCTATTTGTTCGCGGCGGTGATGCTGTTCGCCGCCTACCGCGTCATCACGGCGCGCAACCCGGTGCACGCCGTGCTGTTCCTGATGCTGGCGTTCTCCCAGGCATCTGGCCTGTGGCTGCTGCTCAAAGCCGAGTTTCTCGGGCTGACCCTGGTGCTCGTGTACCTGGGTGCGGTCATGGTGCTGTTCCTGTTCGTCGTCATGATGCTGGACATCAAGCTCGACGGAGATCGTTGGGGGTTCTGGCAGAACTTCCCCCTGGCGGCCACGCTGGGTGCGCTCGTGGCTGCCGAGCTGATCACCGTGCTGTGGGTCGGCTTTCCGAACATGGTGGCGCCGGTGGTGGCACAGGCCGCCGAGGTGTCGAACACGAAGGCCCTCGGCACGCTGATGTACACCGAGTACCTGTACCCGGTCGAGATTGCCGCGGTGATCCTGCTGGTGGCCATGTTCGCGGCCATCGCACTCACGCTGCGCAAGCGCAAGGACAGCAAGGCCATTGATCCGGGACTGCAGGTTCGCGTGCGCGCTGCAGACCGGCTGGTGGTGGTGCCTATGGCTGCAACCAAAACACCTGCTGCCGCCAGCGCAGTTGCCGCGGAGGAGGGCAAAGTATGAGCTTCACCAGTCTGTCTCTGGGCCACTTCCTGTCGGTGGGCGCGATCCTGTTCGCGCTGTCCGTCATCGGTATCTTCCTGAACCGCAAGAACATCATCGTGTTGCTGATGGCCATCGAGCTGATGCTGCTGGCGGTCAACATGAACTTTGTCGCGTTCTCCCACTACCTTGGAGACCTGCACGGGCAGGTGTTTGTGTTCTTCATCCTGACGGTGGCCGCCGCCGAGTCGGCCATTGGCCTGGCCATTCTGGTGCTGTTGTTCCGCAGCAAGTCCACAGTCAGCGCCGAAGAACTCAACACCCTCAAGGGTTAAGAACATGAGCACCACCCTTTCCGCAACGACCTTGCTGGCCGTGCCGCTGGCGCCGCTGGTCGGCTCGGCCCTCGCCGGCATTCTGGGCACCACGTTCGGTGGCAACCTGATCGGCCGCCGCGCCTCGCACTCTCTGACGATTCTGGGTGTGCTGGTGGCGTTCATCATTTCCGCCATGACGCTCAAGAGCGTGGCGCTGGACGGCGCCCGCTTCAATGAGACCATCTACGAGTGGATGGTGGTCGGTGGTCTCAAGATGGAGATCGGTTTTCTCGTCGACGGCCTGACCGCCATGATGATGTGCGTGGTGACCTTCGTCTCGTTGATGGTCCACCTCTACACCATCGGCTACATGGACGAGGACGCCGGCTACAACCGCTTTTTTGCCTACATCTCGCTCTTCACCTTCTCCATGCTGATGCTGGTGATGAGCAACAACCTACTGCAGCTGTTCTTCGGCTGGGAGGCGGTGGGTCTGGTCTCTTACCTGCTGATCGGTTTCTGGTTCAACAAGCCCACGGCCATTTTCGCCAACATGAAGGCCTTCCTGGTCAATCGGGTCGGTGACTTCGGCTTCATCCTGGGCATCGGCCTGATCGTGGCCTATGGCGGCACGCTGAACTACAGCGAGGTGTTTGCCAAGGCACCCGAGCTGGCCAAGCTGGGCTTTCCCGGCACCGACTGGATGCTGGTCACTGTCATCTGCATCTGCCTGTTCATCGGTGCCATGGGCAAGTCGGCCCAGTTTCCGCTGCACGTCTGGCTGCCGGACTCGATGGAAGGCCCGACACCCATTTCCGCACTGATCCACGCCGCCACCATGGTGACGGCCGGCATCTTCATGGTCTCGCGCATGTCGCCTCTGTTCGAGCTGTCGGACACCGCGTTGAACTTCATCATGGTGATCGGTGCCATCACGGCGCTGTTCATGGGTTTCCTGGGCATCATCCAGAACGACATCAAGCGCGTCGTGGCTTATTCCACGCTCTCGCAGCTGGGCTACATGACTGTCGCGCTTGGTGCTTCGGCATACTCGGTGGCGGTCTTCCACCTGATGACCCACGCCTTCTTCAAGGCATTGCTGTTCCTGGCCGCTGGCTCGGTGATCATGGGTCTGCACCACAACCAAGACATCCGCTGGATGGGCGGCGTGCGCAAGTACATGCCCATCACTTGGATCACGTCCCTGCTGGGCACCCTGGCGCTGATCGGCACGCCGCTGTTCGCCGGCTTCTACTCCAAGGACGCGATCATCGAGGCGGTGCATTTCAGCAACTTGCCGGCGGCCGGTTTTGCCCACTTCGCGGTGCTGGCGGGGGTGTTCGTGACCTCCTTCTATTCGTTCCGCCTGTACTTCCTTGTGTTCCACGGCAAGGAGCGCTATGACCAGAATCCGGACGCCCACCATGGGCACGATGACCACCACGCTCACGACGACCATGGTCATGGCCACCACGGCGATGGCAAGCCGCACGAAACGCCGTGGGTCGTGACCGTGCCGCTGCTGCTGCTCGCCATTCCTTCGGTGGTGATCGGCTTCCTGACCATCCAGCCCATGTTGTTCGGTGACTTCCTCAAGGATGCCATCACGATTAACTCGGCCGCACACCCCGCGGTGGCGAAGTTCGCAGAAGAGTTCCACGGGCCCCTGGCCATGGCTCTGCACGCCTTCTCCACCGCACCGTTCTGGCTGGCGCTCGCCGGTGCCGTGACGGCCTGGTACATGTACCTGGTCAACCCAGCGGTTCCTGCTGCCATCGGCCGTGCGCTCAAGCCGATCATCAAGGTTCTCGAGAACAAGTACTACATGGACTGGTTCAACGAAAACGTGCTGGCCCGGGGTGCGCGTGCTCTGGGCACGGGCCTCTGGAAGGGCGGCGACCAGGGCGTGATCGAGACCGGTGTGGTCAACGCCAGCTGGAAGATTGTGGGTGGCTTTTCGTCGGTGGTCCGTGGCTTTCAGAGCGGTTACCTGTACCACTACGCGCTGCTGATGATCGTGGGCGTGTTCCTGTTCATGACGTATTTCGTGTGGCTCGCCAAATAAGGAGAACAAGAAGATGGGTTTGCTGAGCCTCGCGATCTGGGCACCAATCCTCTTTGGTGTCGTGTTGCTGGCCCTCGGTCGGGACGACCAGGCCAATATGGTTCGCTGGATCGCGCTGTTGGGTGCGCTGGTCTCGCTGGCCGTGACGATTCCGCTCTACGCCGGTTTCGAGCTGGGCACGGCTGCGATGCAGTTCGTGGAGAAGATGCCCTGGATCGAGCGCTTCAACATCCACTACCACCTGGGTGTGGACGGTATCTCCTTGTGGCTGGTGCTGCTGACTGCCTTCATCACGGTGATCGTGGTGCTGGCCGGCTGGGAGGTGATCACTGAGCGCGTGAACCAGTACATGGGCGCGTTCCTTATCCTGTCGGGCCTGATGATCGGCGTCTTTTCCGCTCTGGACGGCATGCTGTTCTACGTGTTCTTCGAGGCCACGCTGATTCCGATGTACCTGATCATCGGCATCTGGGGTGGTCCGAACAAGATCTACGCGGCCTTCAAGTTCTTCCTGTACACCCTCATGGGCTCGCTGCTGATGCTGGTGGCCCTGATCTACCTGTACAACCAGTCGGGTGGCAGTTTCGATCTGGCGGCTTGGCACAAGCTGCCGCTGGGCAGCACCGCTCAAACCTTGCTGTTCTTCGCTTTCTTTGCCGCCTTCGCTGTGAAGGTGCCGATGTGGCCGGTGCACACCTGGCTGCCCGACGTGCACGTCGAGGCTCCTACCGGTGGTTCGGCCGTGCTGGCCGCCATCATGCTCAAGCTGGGTGCCTACGGCTTCCTGCGTTTCTCTCTGCCCATCCTGCCCGATGCCTCCCACCAGTGGGCTTGGCTGATCATCACGCTGTCGCTCGTGGCGGTCATCTACGTTGGCCTGGTGGCCATGGTGCAGAAGGACATGAAGAAGCTGGTGGCCTATTCGTCGGTGGCGCACATGGGCTTCGTGACGCTGGGCTTCTTTGTCTTCAGCGACATGGGTGTGTCCGGCGCCATCGTTCAGATGATTGCCCACGGCTTCGTCTCGGCCGCCATGTTCCTCTCGATCGGTGTGCTGTACGACCGCGTGCACTCGCGCAACATCGCCGACTATGGCGGCGTGGTCAACACCATGCCGAATTTCGCCGCGTTCGCGCTGTTGTTCACCATGGCGAACTGCGGTCTTCCGGGCACCGCGGGCTTCGTGGGCGAGTGGATGGTGATTCTGGCAGCGGTGAAGGCCAACTTCTGGATCGGTGCCGCCGCGGCATCTGCCTTGATCTTCGGCGCAGCCTACTCGCTCTGGATGTACAAGCGCGTGTACCTGGGTTCGGTGGGCAACCACCATGTCAAGGAGCTCACCGACATCGGGCGCCGCGAGTTCCTGATCATGGCGCTGCTGGCCGTCGCTGTGCTGTACATGGGCGTGCATCCGAAGCCGTTCACCGACGTGATGGATGCGTCGGTGGCAGAGCTGCTGCGCCATGTCGCCATCTCCAAGCTGCCCTGATTGCTGCCTGAGCCTACACACGAACGAGTCTTCACATGATTGATCAACTCAGCTTGGTGGCGGTGTACCCCGAGATCTTCCTGTTGGTGATGACCTGCGTGATTTCGCTGGTCGACCTGACCGTCAAGTCACCGACCCGTCGCCCCACCTATCTGCTCACCCTGCTCACACTGGCCTGCGTGGCCTTCCTGCAGGGAAAGAACGCCCTGGCCGGTCACTCGATCAGCGGCTTCGGCGGCATGATCGTGAGCGATCCGATGGGTCTGTGGCTCAAGTGTTTTGCCGCTATCGCCATGTTCGTCACCCTGGTCTATGGCCGCGACTACGCCTCCAGCCGCGACATGCTGCGTGCAGGCGACCTGTTCACGCTGTCGCTGTACGCGCTGCTGGGCATGTTCGTGATGATCTCCGGGCACAACTTCCTGGTGATCTATCTCGGCCTCGAGTTGTTGACCCTGTCGAGTTATGCACTGGTGGCCCTGCGCCGAGACGATGGCAAGGCCATCGAAGCGGCCATGAAGTACTTTGTGCTCGGTGCGCTGGCCAGCGGTTTCCTGCTTTATGGCCTGTCGCTGGTCTATGGCGCCACCGCCTCGCTGGATGTGGCCGAGGTGATGAAAGCCATTGCCGGTGGCCCCGAAACCCTCAAGGGCTCGTCCCAAGTGCTGATGCTGGGTCTGGTGTTCGTGGTGGCCGGTCTGGCGTTCAAGTTGGGCGTGGTGCCCTTCCACATGTGGGTGCCCGACGTTTACCACGGCGCCCCCACTGCGATCACGCTGATGGTGGGCGGTGCGCCGAAATTGGCCGCGTTCGCCATCGTGATCCGCTTGCTGGTCGAGGGCATGGCGCCGCTGGCGGTGGACTGGCAGCAGATGCTGGCGGTGCTCGCGGTGGCTTCCTTGCTGATCGGCAACCTGGCCGCCATTGCACAGACCAACCTCAAGCGCATGCTGGCGTTCTCCACGATTGCCCAGATGGGCTTCATGCTGCTGGGCCTGCTGGCCGGTGTGGTGCATGGGGACAAGGGGTTGGACACGGGCAACATGGTCAACGCCTACAGCGCGACGATGTTCTATGTCATCACCTATGTGCTGACCACCTTGGGCACCTTCGGCGTGATCCTGCTGCTCTCGCGCGATGGCTTCGAGTCCGACGAGATCGGTGATCTGGCGGGCCTGAACCAGCGCAGCCCGCTCTATGCGGGTGTGATGGCTGTGTGCATGTTCTCTCTGGCTGGTGTTCCGCCGCTGGTGGGCTTCTACGCCAAGCTGTCGGTGCTGCAGGCCTTGCTCGCGTCCTCCCAGCCGGTCTACATCGGCCTGGCGGTGTTTGCCGTGGTCATGTCGTTGATCGGCGCCTTCTACTACCTGCGCCTGGTCAAGGTCATGTACTTCGACGCGCCCACGCAAACCGCTGGCATCACCGCCGGCATGGACGTGCGCTCGGTGTTGTCGGTCAACGGTGCGCTGGTTCTGGTGCTGGGCGTGGTCCCAGGCGGTCTGATGGCCCTGTGTGCGCAGGCCATTGCCTCGCTTCTCGCGTGAGCCCTTCGGTTTCTGTCTGGGTGGTGTTGCTGGCGGCCGTGCTGGCCGCCAACCTGCCATTTTTCAACCAGCGCTGGTTCGGGGTGGTGCCGCGTTCGGCGCCCAAGTCCCTGGGCGTTCATCTGTTGGAGCTGGTGGTTTGTTACGGCCTGGTGGGAGCACTCGGCTTGGCGCTTGAGAAGGCCGATGGCCAGATCTACCCCCAGGGGTGGGAGTTCTATGCCACCACGGCCGCCCTGTTCCTCACTCTGGCCTTCCCCGGGTTTGTCTACCGCTATCTGTACAAGCGCCACGGTTAAGGATGCTCGATGAGCCAGGATGCCCACCTGCGTGAAGAGCCTGTCGCTCGCATCGAGTTGCTCAAGGGGCACTTCCTGCATGTCGTGCGAGACACCGTCCGTCTGCCTTCTGGGCAAGAGGCGACGCGCGAGTATGTGCTGCACCCCGGCGCGGTGATGGTGATCGGCTTGCTCGACGACGGGCAGGTGATCATGGAGCGGCAGTTCCGACACCCGATGCGCAGCGTCATTGTCGAGTTCCCGGCCGGCAAGCTGGACCCAGGGGAGGGCAGTCTGGCTTGCGCCCAGCGCGAACTGGCAGAAGAGACGGGATACAGGGCCACGGAATGGGCGTTTGCGGGAAGGCTGGCACCGACCATCGCCTACTCCGACGAAATCATTGACATCTGGTTCGCCCGAGGGCTGTCGCAGGGCGAGCGCCGGTTGGATGAGGGCGAATTCCTGGACGTGTTCAACGCCACGCCCGACGAAGTGAGTGGCTGGTGCCGCGATGGCAGCATCATTGATTGCAAGACGCTGGTCGGTGCCCTCTGGCTGCAGAACGTGTTGTCGGGCGTGTGGTCTCTGGACTGGACAGGGCGCATGCCCGCCGACGTCGCACGATAATTTTTCCCATGAAGGTTCTGAACCTGCAATGCGCGCACCAGCACGATTTTGAAGGCTGGTTCGCTTCCGAAGGTGACTTCCATCAGCAGTTGGAACGTGGGCTGCTGAGCTGCCCGCTGTGTGGTGATGCGCAGGTGCGCAAGATGCTGTCGGCGCCTAGGCTCAACCTCGGGCGCACGCGTGAAGAGGCTCCCGTGGCAACATCTGCCAGCGACGGCATGGTCGAGATGGGGCGTACCGCACCCGGTTCGGAACTGCAGGGCCGCCTGTTGCGTGCCGTGCGCGAGCTGATGAGCAAGACAGAGGATGTCGGCGAGCGTTTCGCCGATGAGGCGCGCGCCATGCACCATGGGGAACTGGCGCAGCGCAACATCCGTGGCCGCACCACACCCGAGGTGGCGATGGAGCTTATCGAAGAGGGCATCGACGTGATGCCCCTTCCTGCCATGCCGGCCCTGAAAGAAACGCTGCAATGAAAAAGCCCCGCGACGCGGGGCTTTTTCATGGTGGGCAGATCAGGGGTACAGACCGCGCAGGTCGCGTGCATGCAGGATGCGCTTGCAGGCCACAATGAAGGTGGCGGTGCGCAGACTGACCTTGTTCTCTTCGGCCACCTGCCAAACCGCTGCGAACGCGCCCTTCATGATGCGCACCAGGCGCTCGTTGATCTCGTCCTCGCTCCAGAAGAAGCTGGAGAAGTCCTGCACCCACTCGAAGTAGCTCACGGTCACGCCGCCAGCGTTGGCGATCACGTCGGGCAGCACCAGGATGCCGCGGTCGTGCAGGATGTCGTCGGCCTGGGGCGTGGTCGGGCCGTTGGCGCCTTCGATGATCATCTTGGCCTGGATGCGGCCGGCGTTGGCTTCGGTGATCTGCTGTTCCAGTGCCGCAGGAATCAGGATCTCGCAGGGCACGCCCCAGAAAGCGTCGTTGTCGATCACTTCGCCACCGGTGAACCCGGCGACCGAGCCGACCCGGGCCACGTGGGCGAGCAGGGCGGGCACGTCCAGGCCAGACTCGCGGTAGACGGTGCCACCATGGTCCTGTACCGCGACGATCTTGGCGCCGGCTTCGGCAAACAGCTTGCCGGCGACGCCGCCGACGTTGCCGAAGCCCTGCACAGCGACGCGGGCTTTGGAGATGTCCAGGCCGATGTGCTTGGCGGCTTCGACGCCCACCGTGAACACGCCGCGGCCGGTGGCTTCACGGCGGCCCAGTGAGCCGCCGAGATCGACCGGCTTGCCGGTGACCACGCCGGTGGCGGTGGCACCCTCGTTCATCGAGTAGGTGTCCATCATCCAGGCCATCACCTGTTCGTTGGTGTTGACGTCGGGTGCCGGGATGTCCTTGGTCGGGCCGATGATGATGCCGATCTCGCTGGTGTAGCGCCGGGTCACGCGCTCAAGTTCACCGATCGACAGCTGGCGTGGGTCGACGCGGATGCCGCCCTTGGCGCCACCATAGGGCACGTTGACCGCCGCGTTCTTGATCGACATCCAGGCCGACAGCGCCATCACCTCGGACAGGGTCACGTTCTGGTGGAAGCGAACGCCGCCCTTGCCCGGGCCGCGGCTGGTGTTGTGCTGCACGCGGTAGCCTTCGAAGTGGGCCACGGTGCCGTCGTCCAGGTGGATCGGCACGTCGACGATCAATGTGCGCTTGGGTCGCTTGAGTGTGTCGACCCAGCGGGCAAGGCTGCCGAGGTAGGGCGCGACGCGGTCGACCTGTTGCAGGTAGATGCCCCAGGGGCCGAGATTGCTAGGGTCCAGGTAGGAAGGCAAGGCGTTGGTGAAGGCTGCCGGGCTGTTGGCCGCGGCGCCAGCCGGGTGCGGTGCTTGTGACATGTGCGAGGTGTCCTTGTGGGTTGTCTCATCGTTCCACGGTGGAGCCGATGGGCGGGACTGTACGGACCGCCTGCCTCTGCTGTCCAAGGCCGAGTTGCCATTCCTTTATGCGCCAGATGCATAACCTGGGGTTTCAGCCGACTGACCGTTCCCAGACCTGCCGGGCCACCCGCGCCATGTTTCCACCGACGATGCCGTCGATGTCGGCGTCGGCCATGCCCACCGCGCGCAGGGCTTCGGGCAGCTGTTTCCAGGTGTCGACCGGCGCATACCGCATCTGCCGGATGCCTTGACCGTAGCCTGCACTGGCGGGCCACCAGTGCCCCGTATCAAAGGGCGGGGGCGGGTCGTCGTCGAGGCCGGGTTCGCCAAAGCCGATGTCCAGGCCTAGCCCGACGTGCCGGGTCCCAACGAGCTCGGCGACGTGCAGCAGGTGGCGCACGATGTCGTTCGCGGTGGGCGATTCGACGCCGAGAAAACGGGAGACACCGGAGATGCACACCACGCCGCCTGTAGCGGCGCAGGCGCGGATCTGTTCGTCGGTGATGTTGCGGCCGTGTTCGACCAGGGTCAGCGGATTGGCGTGGCTGAACACTACCGGCCGGGCCGAGTGGGCCATGATGTCCAGGGTGGTGCGGCGCTCGGTGTGCGAGCAGTCGATGATCACGCCCGCTGCGTTCATCGCTTCAACCATCCGGCGCCCCAGCGCGGTCAGGCCCTGCGGTGTGTCGTGGCAGCCGCCCGCCACGCTGTTGTTGCGGTTGTAGGCGAAGTGGATCTGGCGCACGCCGAGGTCGCGGTACAGCGCCACCATCTCCGGCCGCTCCAGCAGCGGCAGTGCGCCTTCAAGGTCGAAGCCGACCGCGAGTTTTCCCTCGTGACGCGCGCGTTCGATGTCGGCTACCGTGTCCGGCAGGAGGTATCGATCAGGTGCTGCAAGCAGCCGGGCGCGAAACGCGGCGATCACCGGCAGGATCTGCGACAGCGGGTTCATGTCCATGCCCACATTGATGCTCACGTAGTGCACGCCCGCGGTGCGGTAGTGCTCCAGTGGTGCAAAACTGGCGTCGGGGTGCAGGGGCAGGCAGGTGTGGGCTTCCCAGCGAATCATGGGGTTCCTTGGTGGAGGTGGCGCTTTCAGCGAGGCGGCGCGAGATGGCACCGATTTTGCAGTTCTTGATACGGGTCAAGTGGAACTGTGGTTCGACACCAGTGGCACCAACGCAGGTGACAGCGGCACAGGCATTTGTCTTGATAATCATTTTTCACCCGACGGGCGAGCACTCCGCTGCGCCCGCATAACTTGAGGAAGACCCTATGTTTGAAGTGAAGAAACTGGTGCTGGCGCTGGGCATGACGGCCGTTGCCGCTGCGTCGCATGCTGCGGGCACGCTGATCTATTGTTCCGAAGGCAGCCCGGAAGGCTTCGACACCGCGCAATACACGGCTGGCACCACTTTCGATGCCGCCGGCCACGCGCTCTTCAACCGCCTGACCCAGTTCAAGAAGGGTGGTACCGACGTGGAACCCAGCCTGGCCGAGTCCTGGACTGTTTCCGCCGATGGCCTGACCTACACCTTCAAGCTGCGCAAGGGGGTGAAGTTCCACACCACCGACTACTTCAAGCCCGGTCGTGACCTGACCGCTGACGATGTGATCTTCACCATCGAGCGCATGGTCAACAAGGAGCACGCCTTCAACAAGGCCTACCCGGCGCAATTCCCCTACGCCTCCGACGTGGGTCTGGAAAGCAACACCGAGTCCGTGACCAAGACAGATCCGCTGACCGTGGTCGTCAAGCTCAAGAAGCCCGACCCGGATCTGCTGGTCAAGCTGGCCATGCCGTTCGCCTCCGTGCTCTCCAAGGAATACGCCGACAAGCTGCTCGCCGAAGGCAAGGCCAGCATGATCAACCAGCAGCCGGTGGGCACCGGCCCGTTCGTGCTGCGCCGCTATGAGAAGGATGCGCAGATCCGCTACGCCAAGCACAAGGACTACTGGAACGCCAAGGGTGTGCTGGTGGACAACCTGATCTTCGCGATCACCACCGACGCTTCGGTACGCTTCCAGAAGCTCAAGGCTGGCGAGTGCCACATCATGTCCTTCCCCAAGCCGCAGGACATTGCCGCGATGAAGGCCGACCCCAACCTGAAGGTCGACACCGCGCCAGGTTTCAACATCGGCTACCTCTCGTACAACACCGAGAAGGCCCCGATGAACAAGCTGGAAGTGCGCCAGGCGCTGGACATGGCGATCAACCGCAAGGCCATCATCGACGCCGTCTACCAGGGCCAGGGCCAGGAAGCTTCGAATCCGTTCCCGGCCTCGCTGTGGTCCTACAACAAGAACCTCAAGAACGCCGCTTACAACCCCGAGAAGGCCAAGGAGCTGCTGAAGAAGGCGGGCGTGGCCGAAGGCACCGAGATCACCCTCTGGGCCATGCCGGTGCAGCGCCCGTACAACCCCAACGCCAAGCTGATGTCCGAGATGATCCAGGCCGACTGGGCCAAGGTGGGCATCAAGGCCAAAATCACCCAGTACGAATGGGGTGAGTACCTCAAGCGCATGAAGGCCGGCGAGCACGACACCGGCTTGATCGGCTGGACCGGAGACTACGCCAGCCCCGACAACTTCCTGGGCGTGCTGCTGACCTGCGAAGCCGTGGGTGGCTCCAACTACGCGCGCTACTGCAGCAAGGACTTTGACGGCTACACCCTCAAGGCCCGCAACAGCACCAACCAGAAAGAGCGCACCGAGCTCTACATGAAGGCGCAGGAGGTGTTCAAGAAGGACCTGCCCTGGACGACCATCGCCCACTCGACGGTGAACCAGCCGATGCGCAAGAACGTGTCCGGCTTCGTCATCAGCCCCTTCGGCGACTACAACTTTGAAGGCGTCGGCGTGAAGTGACCCCCCGCGCCGCCTGCGGCGTCACCCCCCCAGGGGGCAACGCGTGCGGCCCGGCAAAGCCGGTTCCGCCGCGTTCTTGAAGGGGCATTTTGCTCCGGTCAGGTTTCAGGCGTCATCCGTGACGCCTGATTCTTTTTTCGCGTTTGTACAACAACAAGGAGTGATCTCCGATGCTGAGATACCTTCTCCAAAGACTGCTGGTGCTCATTCCCACCTTTCTGGGCATCACGCTGCTGACCTTCTCGCTCATCCGGCTGATCCCGGGCGATCCGGTGGAGGTCATGATGGGCGAGCGCACGCTCGACCCGGAAATGCACGCCGCCGCGCTCAAGAAGCTGGGCCTGGACCAGCCGCTGTACGTGCAGTACGGCCGCTACCTGGCTGACCTTGCGCAGGGCAACCTGGGCCAGTCGCTCAAGACACAGGCCAGCGTCTGGACCGAGTTCAAGTCGCTGTTCCCCGCGACGCTGGAGCTGGCGCTGTGCGCGCTGCTGATCGCACTGGTGTTCGGTCTCATCGCTGGGGTGCTCGCCGCCGTCAAGCGCGGGACGTGGCTGGATCACACGGTCATGACCGGAGCGCTCACCGGCTACTCGATGCCCATCTTCTGGTGGGGCCTGCTGCTGATCCTGATCTTCTCGGTCGGCCTGGGCTGGACGCCGGTCTCCGGCCGGCTGGACCTGATGTTCGATGTGCCGCCGCAGACCGGCTTCATGCTGATCGACGCCTGGCTGGCCGAGCAGGCCGACCCCGAGCTCAACGCCGGCGCCTGGTGGGACGCGGTGCGCCACCTGATCCTGCCCGCCATCGTGCTGGGCACGATCCCGCTGGCTGTGATCGCGCGCATGACGCGCTCTTCGATGCTGGAGGTGCTGCGCGAAGACTACGTGCGCACCGCGCGCGCCAAGGGCCTGTCGCCCACGCGCGTGATCTTCGTGCACACGCTGCGCAACGCGCTGATCCCGGTGCTGACCGTGGTCGGCCTGCAAGTGGGCACGCTGATGGGCGGCGCGGTGCTGACCGAGACCATCTTCTCCTGGCCGGGCATCGGCAAATGGCTGATCGAGGCGATCGGCCGGCGCGACTACCCAGTGGTGCAAAACGGCATTTTGCTGGTCGCCACGCTGGTGATCCTGACCAACTTCACCGTGGACCTGCTCTACGGTGTGGCCAACCCACGCATCCGGGTGACCTCATGAATTTCAAAGAATTCTGGCGAGCCTTCTCGCTCAACAAGGGGGCTGTGGCTGGTCTGCTGTTCATGGCCGTGGTGGTGGTGCTGGCGCTGTTCGCGCCGCTGGTCGCACCGCACAGCCCGATCGAACAGTACCGCGACCATTTCCTGCAGGCTCCCGTCTGGGCCGGTGGTAGCTCGCAGTTCCTGCTGGGCACCGACGAGCTGGGTCGTGACCTGCTCTCGCGCCTGATCCATGGCGCGCGGCTGTCGCTGCTGGTCGGTCTGGTGTCGGTTCTGATGGCCCTGGTGCCAGGGGTGATCCTCGGACTGGTGGCGGCGTTCGCTGGCAAGTGGGTCGACGCGACCATCATGCGTGTCATGGACATCGTGATGGCGCTGCCGTCTCTGCTGATGGCGGTGGCGATCATGGCCATCCTCGGCCCGGGTCTGGTCAACGCCATGATCGCGATCGCCCTGGTGTCGCTGCCGGCCTATGTGCGGCTGGTGCGCGCTTCGGCGATGAGCGAGCTCAAGCGCGACTACGTGACGGCCGCTCGACTGTCGGGAGCACGCACGCTGCGGCTGATGTTCGTGACCGTGCTGCCCAACTGCACCGCGCCGCTGATCGTGCACGCCACCATGAGCTTCTCCGCCGCGATCCTTGAAATCGCAGCACTGGGCTTCCTGGGCCTGGGCGTGCAGCCGCCGCTGCCCGAGTGGGGCACCATGCTCGCCTCGGCGCGCGACTACATCGAGAGCGCGTGGTGGGTGGTGACGCTGCCGGGCCTGACCATCCTGCTGTCGGTGCTGGCGATCAACCTGGTGGGAGACGGGCTGCGAGACGCGCTCGACCCCAAACTCAAGTCGGCCTCATGAACGGGCAAGGAACACCAACATGAGCCTTCTGGACATCCAACAACTGAGCGTCGAGTTCGGCGCCAAGGGCCGTGGCTTCCGTGCGGTCGACGGGCTGGACCTGCAACTGAACCAGGGCGAGGTGCTGGGTATCGTCGGCGAGTCGGGTTCGGGCAAGTCGGTCTCGATGATGGCGATGATGGGCCTGCTGGCGGGGCAGGGGCGCGTGAACGCGCAGCGCCTGAACTTTGACGGGCAGGACCTGCTGAAGATCAGCGATCGTCAGCGCCGCAAGATCCTGGGCAAGGACATGGCCATGATCTTCCAGGACCCCATGACCTCCCTGAACCCGTGTTTCACCGTGGGCTACCAGCTCGAAGAGGTGCTGCGCGAACACATGGGCCTGCGCGGCGCGGCGGCGCGCGCGCGGGCGCTGGAACTGCTGCAGATGGTCGAGATTCCGGGCGCGCAGAGCCGGCTGGACAGCTACCCGCACCAGTTCTCCGGCGGCATGGCGCAGCGCGTGATGATCGCGATGGCGATCGCCTGCAACCCCAAGCTGCTGATCGCAGACGAACCGACCACGGCGCTGGACGTGACCATCCAGGCGCAGATCATGGAGCTGCTGGTGCAGTTGCAGCAGGCGCACCACATGGCGCTGATCCTGATCACGCACGACCTGGCGGTGGTGGCCGAGGTGGCGCAGCGCGTGGCCGTGATGTACGCTGGCCAGGTGGTCGAACAGGGCCCGGTGGACCGGCTGTTCGCCGCGCCCTCGCACCCCTACACCGCCGCGCTGCTGCAGAGCGTGCCCGAGCACAGCCGCGGTGCCCGGCGCCTGCACACACTGCCGGGCATCGTGCCCGGCCAGCACGACCGGCCGGCCGGTTGCCTGCTATCGCCGCGCTGCCCGAAGGTTCAGCCGCGCTGCCAGAACGAACGCCCCGGGCTGCTCGCCCATGAGGGCGCCCAGGTGCGCTGCTTCTTCCCCCTTGTGGCCGAGGAGGTGGTGTCATGAGTCAGGATCTTCAGAACGCCACGCCGGTGATGCAGGCCGAGTCGCTGACGCGCCACTACGGCGTGTCGCAGGGCGCCTTCAAACCGAAGCTGACCGTCAAGGCCCTCGTCGACGTGTCCTTCTCGCTCGCCGCCGGACAGACGCTGGCGGTGGTGGGCGAATCGGGCTGCGGCAAGAGCACGCTGGCGCGCCAGCTCACGCTGATCGAGGAGCCGACCGAAGGCCGATTGCAGGTGGGTGGTGAGTGGGTGGTGCCGGGCGACCGCGCGCAGTACAAGCGGTTGCGCAGCCAGGTGCAGATGGTGTTCCAGAACCCCTATGCGTCGCTGAATCCGCGCCAGAAGATCGGTCACCAGATCGCCGAGCCGCTGCTGCTGAACACGACCATGTCGGCGGACGAGCGAAAGCAGAAGGTGCAGGCGATCCTGAAGCTCGTAGGCCTGCGCCCCGAGCACGCCGACCGCTACGCCCACATGTTCTCGGGCGGCCAGCGCCAGCGCATCGCGATTGCGCGCGCGATGGTGCTGCAGCCCAAGATCCTGGTGGCGGACGAGCCGACTTCGGCGCTGGACGTGTCGATCCAGGCGCAGGTGCTGAATCTGTTCATGGACCTGCAGGAACAGCTGCAGACGGCGTATGTGTTCATCTCGCACAACCTCGCGGTGGTGGAGCACATCGCCGACCATGTGATGGTGATGTACCTGGGGCGCGTGGTGGAGTCGGCGCCGAAGGATGCGCTGTTCGCGGGCGCGCTGCACCCGTATACGCAGGCGCTGCTGTCGGCGACACCGTCGATCGATCCGGCGCAACGGCAGAAGAAGATCCCGATCACGGGCGAGCTGCCGAGTCCGCTGAATCCGCCGTCGGGCTGTGCGTTCCACAAGCGGTGTCCGCGGGCGGATGCGCGCTGCTCTTCCGAGTTGCCGTTGTTGCGGGCGGTGGAGGGGCGGCTGGTGGCTTGTCACCACGTCTGACTTCTTTGGTCTGACGCTTTTCCTTCAGCGCTCTGGCTTGGCTGGCAAGGGCAGGTGGTGCGGGTGGTCGTTCTCCGTCCCACCTCGCGGGTGTCTGTGCGGGTGGGCCTGCTGCAGTTCGTCAACGACTCTGTGGTGGTCCGCCGTGCGGGCAACCGCGAATGGGGACTGCGCCCGCCCACCCGCATCACCCTGCGCGAGGTGCGGGCAATCAAACCAACAAAGCTCAGGCAGAAAACTGCAGAGCAGCCAGCCGCGCATACACCCCACCGAGCGCCACCAGCTCGGCGTGCGTGCCTTGCTCCACCAGACGCCCGTGGTCCAGCACAAGAATGCGGTCGGCCTGCTGCACGGTCGCCAGCCGGTGTGCGATCACCAGTGTCGTGCGGTCCTTCATCGCCGACTCCAGTGCCGCCTGCACCATGCGCTCGCTCTGCGCGTCCAGCGCACTCGTCGCTTCGTCGAGCAGCAGCAGCGGCGGGTTCTTGAGCATGGCGCGCGCAATCGCGATGCGCTGGCGCTGGCCGCCAGAGATCCGCACGCCGCGCTCACCCAGGAAGGTGCCGTAGCCCTCGGGCAGGCGCACGATGAACTCGTCTGCAAAGGCTGCCTTCGCGGCGGCGCGCACCTCGTCATCGCTGGCGCCAGGCTTGCCGTAGCGGATGTTCTCCATCGCGCTGCTGGAGAAGATCACCGGGTCCTGCGGCACGATGCCGATGCGCTCGCGCAGCGCCTGCAGGCCCATGCGCTGGATCGGTGTGCCATCCAGCGTGATGGTGCCCGTGGCCGGGTCGTACCAGCGCAGCAGCAGGCCGAAGACCGTGGTCTTGCCGGCGCCGCTGGGGCCGACCAGGGCCACGGTCTGTCCCGGACGCACGTCCAGGCTCAGACCGGACAGCGCGGGCTGGTCCGGGCGCGAGGGGTAGTGAAAGGTGATCTGCTCAAAGCGCACCGTGCTGCCACCTTGCGGCAAGGGCACGGACACCGGTTGCGCCGGCGACTGCACCGGCGACTCCAGCACCAGCAGCTCCATCAGCCGCTCGCTTGCACCGGCCGCGCGCAGCAGGTCGCCGTAGACCTCGCCCAGCACCGCCACCGCGCCCGCCAGGATGATGATGTAGACCACCGTCTGGCCCAGGTGGCCGGCGCTGATCTGGCCGGCGATCACCGCCTGCGTGCCCTGGTACAGGCCCCACAGCAGCAGGGCTGCGGTGCTGATGATGATGAAGGCGATCAGCGCGGCGCGGGCGCGGCTGCGCCGCACGGCGGTGAGAAAGGCGTTGTCGGTCGAGGCCGAGAAGCGCTGCGCCTCGCGGTCCTCGGCCGCGTAACTCTGCACCACCGGAATCGCGTTGAGCACCTCGGCCGCGATGGCGCTGGAGTCGGCCACACGGTCCTGGCTGGCGCGCGAGAGCTTGCGCACGCGCCGTCCGAACCACATGCTGGGCGCCACCACCAGCAGCAGGATCAGCAGCACCTGCGTCATTACGTAGGGGTTGGTCCAGATCAGCATGCCCAACGCGCCGATGCCGGTGACCGCGTTGCGCAGGCCCATCGACATCGACGAACCCACCACCGTCTGCACAAGTGTGGTGTCGGTGGTCAGACGCGAGAGCACCTCGCCGGTCTGCGTGGTTTCGAAAAACTGCGGGCTCTGGCGCAGTACGTGGCTGTAGACGGCATTGCGCAGGTCGGCCGTTACGCGCTCCCCGATCCAGCTGACGAAATAGAAGCGCACCGCTGACGAAAGGCCCAGCAGCACCGCCACGGCAAACAGCTGCAGAAAGTGGCCGCGCAGGGCCATGGTATGGTCGCCGCGGTCGGCCGACACCAGTCCGCCGTCAATCAGCTGGCGCAGTGCCAGCGGAAACAGCAGCGTGGCCACGGCGGCCAGTGTCAGGAACACCAGTGCGCCGGCGATCTGCCAACGGTAGGGCCTCAGGAACGGGAACAATCCGCTCAGGGATGTGGGGGTGGTGGCGCGGGGACGGTCTGCGGAAGACAGGGTGCTCATGCCCCCGAGTGTGCCGGCTTCGCGCCGGCCTGGCTCATTGCGGGGCGTGCTGACCGGTCACGCGGCTGTGGGCCTGCTCCAGCGCCAAGATCAGGTCGTCGATCTGTTCCATGAACTGGTCGCGGCTGGCGTACGGGTGGCGGGTGATCAGTTCGGTCGAGCGGTCGGCCAGTTCGGGCTCGCCGGCCTGGCGGGCCCAGCGGCGCACCTCGCAGTAGGCCAGCAGGGCGAGGCGGCCCATATCGCCGATGCGGCGGGCGTGTTGCATGTCGCCGAGGAGATCCTCAAGGCCAACTTGCAGGGGAGCAGTGGTGGTACCCATGGTGCAGCGCAACATTATGGGTAAAACCGTTATGGGTTGCAACGAGTGAGCGCGGTTTAGGGGTTTCTCCCTTGTTTTGACGGTCCGCCGCCCTTGTGTGCTCAGAGCACCAGCCGCTTCGCGTAGCCGGTCATCTCCAGGTAGCCGCGGCCGACGTGTTTTCCGTTGCTGTCGTACAGGTTGGACAGTCCCTCCCAGTACACCGTGCCGGTGCTGCCTTGGGCGTCCAGCTCCTGCGGGTCGATCACCGCCTTGACGGTGTAGAAGTCCGCCGGGGTGCGAACCATCCACTCCACCGGATAGCGCGCGCGGGTGCGCGGGCTGGTCCAGTGGCGCTGCGGCACCCAGTCCAGCTCTCCGGGCCGGAAGCGGTAGATGTCGGTCGGGCTCTGGGCGCTGCCGGCGGCACGGAAGGACCCGCCGGCCCAGAGCTTGCTGCCGTCTGCGCGCCGCAGCTGGAAGGCGGTGACGCTGTGGCCGTCGAACAGGTTCATGCCGAACCAGTCCCAGCCCACGGCCTCGGGGTGCATGAGCGCCTCGCTCCATTCGTGGTCCAGCCAGGCCGTGCCCTGGACCTCGAAGCGCTCGCCCTTCACGCCCAGGGTGCCTCGCACCGCCAGCTGCGGGTGGCTGACGTAGAAGCTGGCCTGTGAAGCCTCGGGGCCTTTGCGCGAGAAGCCCTGGTCGCCCTGCAGCAGCCAGGCCTGGCGGGGCGTGGCTTCGAGGTCGATCTGCAGCTCGTCGCCCGAAGCGCGCGTGGTGTAACGGCCGTCGGCCTCGCGGCGCAGGAACCAGTCGCGGATGGCCACATGGGTGTCTTCGGCGCTGGCGAACACCGCACGCTCGGTGCGCGCCGGCGGTTCGCCGTTCCAGCGCGCCAGGCGCTGGTCGTGCAGCAGCCGGCCGCTGCGCACATCGGTGATGGCGGCGTGGGCGAACAGCAACTGGCGTGCGGCCAGGCGGCCCGGCAGCGATTCGGTGCCATCGACGCGGCTGCGGAAGAAGGTGATCTGGAAACCGAACTCGCGCCCGCTGGCATCTTTCGCGTGGCCGGTCAGGTACCACCACTCGGTGCGCGTGTCGTTGTGGGTGCCGTGGTCGCGCGGGAACACCAGCGGGCGCGGCACCAGATCGCGTGAAAGCGCAGGCAGCGGCGCCGCCAGTCCGGCGGCGATCAGCGCGCGGCGCGTGAGACCGTTCATCACCAGTCCTCCTTGACGGCCTGCACCGCGTCGCGCCCAGCGGCGGCGCGCCCGGCCAGCCAGGCGGTGGCCGTGCCGGCGGCCACCACGGCCGCACACAGCGCCAGCAGGCGCCACCAGGGCAGAGAGAGCTCCATGGTCCAGTGAAAGCTCTGCGGGTTGACCACGTGCACCAGCACCACGCTCACGGCCAGACCCAATGCCAGTCCGGCGAGTGCGCCCAGGGTCGTCCACGACAGGCCTTCGAGCGCGACCACGCCCAGGATCTGCCGGCGCGTCAGTCCCAGGTGGGCCAACAATCCGAACTCCTTGCGCCGCGCCAGCACCTGGGCGCTGAAGCTGGCCGCCACGCCGAACAGGCCGATGCCGATGGCCACCGCCTGCAGCCAGTAGGTGACGGCGAAGCTGCGGTCGAAAATGCGCAGCGAGGTGGCGCGGATCTGGCCCGCCGAAGCGAACTCGATCAGGTCCTGTGCGCCCGCGGACTGCGCCAGCGCACGGACGGCCTCGCGCACCGCGTCTTCGTCGGTGCCAGGCGAGAGGTGCAGCGCGAGGTCGTTGACGCGGGTGTCGCCCGAGAGCCGCTGGTAGTCCGCCAGATCGATGACCACGCTGCCGTGCTGGCGCACGTAGTCGCGCCAGACGCCGGCCACAAAGAAGCGGGTGCCCGCCGGCAGCTTCGGGAACGCCGGGGCGAGCGCGTCCAGCGCGCCGCCCGGGCGCGCGCCGTGCAAATCCATCATGGCCTCGCTCACGTACACCGCCACGGTGTTGGGCGGCGCCTGCACCGCGTCACCAATCAGGGGCAGGCGCTGGCCGGGCTCGCCGGTGTCGTCGTGCACCAGCGGCCGCGCCAGCAGAGTCACCGCCGGCCGGGCCGGGTCCACCAGCACCTCGGTGGCGCGCAGCGGGTCGACGCGGTCGACGCCTGGCACGGCGCGCACCGCGGCCACGAAGTCTGACGGCAGGACCTGCCCTTGCGCGCCACTGCTCGCACTGCGCACATACAGCTGTGCGGGCAGCACGCCGTCGAGCCACTGCGCCACCGAGTCGCGGAAGCTGGCCACCATCACCGTCAGTGCGACCGACAGCGCCAGGCTTGCGACCACGCCGCTGGTGGCCACGGCGGCGGTCTCGCGCAGGCGCCGCGAGCGTTCGACCGCCAGCAGGGGCAAGGCTTGCCCGGCCACACGAGGCGCCACGCGGTCCAGCAGGGCGCCCACCACCAGCGGCAGCGCCGCGATACCTCCGATCAACAGCAGGCCCACCGACACATAGGCGGCCAGCGGAATGCCCGCAACCGGCGGTGCCCAGGCCAGGGTCGCGGCCAGGACCACCAGCCCCACAGCGAGCCAGTGGCTTCGCCGGGACATCGGACCGGCTGCACCCAGCCCCTTGAGCGCGAGGGCCGGCGCCATGGCCGCCGCCGCGCGCGCCGGCCACCAGCCGCCGACCAGGGCGGCGACCACACCCAGCGCGCCGTAGAGCAGGGCGGCCGGCGTGCTCCAGTGCAGCGACGGCGCGACGCCCGAAAAGTAGCCTCCGCCCAGGTCGCCTCCCAGCAGCCGCAGCGCAGCCACCGCCAGCCCGGTGCCCAGCGCCACGCCCAGCGCGCTGCCGATCAGGCCCAGCACCGCCGACTCGGCAAGCACCAGGCGCAGCCGCTCCGGCGCCGAGAGACCCAGGACGCCGAGCAGCGCAATCTGCTGCTGGCGTCGTGCGACCGACAGCGAGAGCACTGAGAACACCAGGAAGCCGCCGGTGAAGAGAGCCACGAGGGCCAGCACGGTCAGATTGACCCGGTAGGCGCGCGAGAGGTTATCGGCGCGCTCGCTCGCCTGACCGGGCGGCTGGGCGATCACATACGGCGGCAGGGCGAGTTCGCGCAGCAGGGCTTGCGCATCGGTGCCCGGCGCCAGACGCAGGTCGATGCGGCTGATTTCTCCGATGCGGTCCATCAGCGCCTGCGCCGCCGCGATGTCCATCACCATCAGGGGTGCGCCGGACGCGTTGACGGTGCCGGCTACCCGCAGGGTCGCGCGCTCCAGGCCACTCTGCACCTGCAGCGTGGCCGGTAGATCGCCCGAAGGCGCCAGCGCCTGGCTCGCCGCCGGGTTGAGGAACACCGCATCGGGGGCGAACAGCTCGAAGCGCCCCCGGCCCGTTGGATCGTCGCCCGGCGTGGGCAGCGGCATCAGCGCGGGCGAGACGGCGGCCACCGACAGGGCATCCACGCCGACCAGCCGCACGCCCAGGCGCTGGTCATTGGCGAGCAGAACCGATGTGGACACTTCCAGCACCGGGCTCGCGGCCGCCACACCCGGCGCCTGCGCCACCGGCTCCACCAGGGCGTCGTTCAGCCCGCCCTGGCGCGCGCGCAATGAGAGGTCGGGCTGACCGTTCACCGCGCTCACCGCCCCGGAAAACTCCGCCAGCGCCGACGCATTGATCAGCTGCACCGCCAGCGCCAGTGCCACGCCCAGCATCACCGCCACCACGGCCGCGGCCGTGCGCCAGGGGTGGTGGCGCAGTTCCTGCCAGGAGTAGGTCTTGAGCAGCGCGAACATGGTGCGAGCTTAGCGCCGCACCCCGGCACCTGGGCGGGACGTGGTCATGTGGTCCAATACGGGGTTTCCAACCAACTTTCCCTTGAGACTGACATGGGCAACAAAATCGTCACCGAAGCCGACCGCAAAGCCTCCCCCCGTCCCACCGCCGCCAACGGCGTGGTGCTGCCCACCCCCGGCCGTGGCCAGCGCGTGAGCCTGGAGCGTGGTGTGGCCACCCGCACCAAGAAGAACCCCGGCAAGCGCTCGAAGAAGGGCGGCTGATTGCCCGGGTTGTCGCACCCGACCTCAGGAAAAAAGGCCCGTCAGGGCCTTTTTTCTTGGCTGCAGAGCCTCAGCATTACTCCAGTCTGATCACCTCGCCGTTGGCGACGCGTGTGAGGTAGACCGTGTTGCCAAGCATGCGTGCTTCGGAACAGCCGCTGTTTGGTATGCGGTTCCATTCAATGCACATCTGGCTGCCTTCGATTCGCCAGCGCCCCGAGTCGTTGGTCTGGCCCGCGTTGACGTACACGAAATCGCTCTTGAACTGCAGCCGGACCTCGCCGCCACTGGCAGTGCGGTAGGAGAACGAGTTCCCCGTCAGTCTTTCCTTCAACACCTCGGGCGCCACCGGCTGGGCGTCGGGCGGGAAGGTGGGCAGCGGCGCTGCCGACTGTGCACTTGCGAAAGAGGGAATGAAGCCGAGACACAGGGTGACCAGCAGTGCGGGGACGGTCGGGGTGTGTGACATGGGCATTTCCTTGAAAAATCGCATGCTAGGGCTTGGCCCGCCCGTCGCGCCAGCAACATCCCTTTGGGCTGACAGGCATGGAGCGGGATACGCCGCCAGACGTTGCCACAACCTACAATCTCGCGTTTCACCGGGGGTGCGCCGCCGCAAGGCCTGGGCGCTGAGAAATACCCCTCTCACCTGATCTGGGTTGTGCCAGCGTAGGGAGCGTGACAAGCCGGTCCGCCGTTTGCCGTGGTCCGTCCTGCTCAAGCCCTCGCGGGCGTTTTGACAAGGCGGCTTCACATGCAACGGCGGTTTCTCTTTTCGGCGCTCTTCTCCCTCTCTTCGTTGTCGCTCGCGGGCCTGGCCCAGGCGCAGGCACCCATGCCGCTGCGCGTGCTGACCCACAGCTCGTTCGACCTGCCCAAGGAGCTGCTGGCGCAGTTCGAGAAGGACGCGGGCGTGCGGCTGCAGATCGTCAAGGCCGGTGACGCCGGCGAGATGACCAACAAGCTCATCCTGACGAAAGCCAAGCCGATTGCCGACGTGGCCTTTGGCATCGACAACACCCTGCTGCCGCGTGCGCTGGCCGCCGGCGTGGTCGAGCCCTACACCGGCCCCGCGGCGCAGCGCGCGGCCGCGGTGAGCATGGACGGCGGCGTGGTGCCGGTGGATTTCGGCTACGTCAATCTCAACATCGACAAGGCCTGGTTCGCGAAGAAAGGCCTGGCCCTGCCGGCCTCGCTGGAGGACCTCACCAAGCCCGCCTACGCCAAGCTGCTGGTGGTGCAGAACCCCGCCACGTCCAGCCCCGGCCAGGCCTTCCTGTTTGCGACCATCGCCGGCCTGGGCGAAGAGGGCGCTTTTGAGTGGTGGGGCCAGATGCGCGGCAACGGTGTGAAGGTGGTCAAGGGATGGACCGAGGCCTACTACACCGAGTTCACGCGCAACGGCGGCACGCACCCTATCGTGGTGAGCTACGCCAGCAGCCCGGCGGCCGAGGTCTTCTACAGCAAGGAAAAGATCACCGAGTCGCCCACCGCCAACCTGTTCCTCAAGGGCGGCGTGTTCCGCCAGGTTGAGGGTGTGGCCTTGGTCAAGGGCGGCAACCCTGCGGCGCGCGAAGCCGCTGGCAAGTTCATCGAGTTCCTGCGCTCGGCGCCGGCGCAGCAGGCGCTGCAGACCACCATGTGGATGTACCCGGCCGAAGCCGGCGCGGCGCGGGTGGACGTGATGAAGGCGCATGCCGTCGAACCGACGGTGTTTGACAACCCGGCTCCCGCCGAGATCAACAGCAAGGGCAAAGCCTGGCTGCAGCGCTGGACCAAAACGGTCCTCAAGTGAGCCTGTCCCGCCGCTGGCTGCTGCCTGCACTGCCGCTGGTTTTCCTGGCGGTGGTGCTGGTGGCGCCAGTGCTGCGGCTGCTGGCTGAGGGGCTGGCGCCCGGCGCGGCCGATGCCGAACCGCTGCGCTGGCTCGACGTCTGGCAGGACGATCACCTGCGCTGGCGCGTGCTGTGGTCGTTCGCGCAGGCGGCCATCACCTGCGCCCTGGCGCTGCTGCTGGGCCTGCCGTGTGCCTGGGTGCTGGCACGGCGTGAGTTTCCGGGCCGCAGACTGGTGCTGCGCCTGCTGATGCTGCCCTTCGTGGTGCCGACCCTGGTGGCGGCCATGGGCGTGCTGGCGCTGTGGGGACCGCGCGGCCTGGTCGGCGGGCCGCTGGCCGAGGCCGGCATCGGACTGACCGACACGCCCTGGCTGCTGCTCTACGGCAACCTGTTCTTCAACCTCTGCCTGGTGGTGCGCGCCGGGGTCGACGCGCTGGAACAGGTCGGCGCTCAGCGGCTGGCGGCCGCACGCACCCTGGGCGCCACACCCTGGCGTGCGTTCTGGCGCATCGAGTGGCCGGCCATTGCACCCTGGCTGGCGTCGGCGCTGTGCCTGGTGTTCCTCTACTGCTTTGCGGGCTTCGGCCTCGCGCTGGTGCTGGGTGGCCAGCGCTTCGCCACCGCCGAGGTCGAGATCTACACCCTGGTGGCGCACGAGCTGGAGCTGGGCCTTGCGGGTGTGCTCGCGGTCTGGATGATGGCGCTGACCGGCGCGGTCGCGCTGGCCTATGCCTGGCTGGAACGGCGGCTGGCCGCGCCGGCGCGGGTCACACCGGTGCTGCGGCAGCGGCCCTCGGGCGCCCTTCAGTGGCTCGGCGTGGCCGGCGCGATGGGGCTGCTGGTGCTGGTCTGTGTTGCGCCGCTGGCGGCCATTCTCTGGCACGCCGCGGCGGCCCTTTTTTCCGGTCAGGGTGCGGCCGTGCTCACCGACCCCGAAACCTTGACCGCGCTGGGCAACACGCTGCGCTTCTCGGTGCTGGCCGTCGTGTTTGCAACCACGCTCGGCCTGTCGCACGCCTTTGCCCTGCAAGGCGCGGTGGCCTGGCGCGCGCTGGCCTTCCTGCCCTTCGTGGTCTCGCCCGTCAGCGTGGCCTTTGGCCTGCTGCTGCTCTACCCCGACTGGAGTGCGAGCCTCGCGGTGCTGCTGGCGGCGTATGCGCTGCTGGCCTGGCCCTTCGTCACCAAGTCGGTCAGCTCTGCGCTCGACAGCCTGCCCGCCCACTATGCGCAGGCCGCGGCCACACTCGGCGCCTCGCCCTGGCGCGTGTTCCGTCGCGTGACCCTGCCGCTGATCGCACCCGCGCTGCGGCGCGGCATGGCCTTCGCCGCCGCCACCGCGCTGGGTGAGTTCGCGGTCACGCTGTTCCTCTCGCGGCCCGAGTGGACCACGCTCACCACCCTTATCCACCAGCACCTGGGCCGGCCCGGTGCCGTCCAGCTCGACGCTGCCTTCGTGCTCGCGGCGCTGCTGATGGCGCTGGCGCTGCTGGCCTTCCTGCTGATCGAGGGACGCGACAGGGACAATGCCCTCCATGCTTGAACTGCGCAACATCCACAAACACTGGCATGACGCTGCGGAGTGGCCGCTGCTCTCGGGTGTGAACCTGCGCGTTGACGCGGGCGAGACGGTGGCGCTGCTCGGCGCCTCGGGCAGCGGCAAGAGCACGCTGCTCAAGATCGTCGCCGGGCTCGAAGCGCCGGAGCAGGGCAGCGTCTGGTTCGATGGCGTGGACATCACCGGCTGGCCGCCAGAGCGGCGCGGCTTCGCTCTGATGTTCCAGGACTTCGCGCTCTTCCCGCATCTGAACGTGCGCGACAACGTGGCCTTCGGCCTGATCGAGCAGCGCGTGCGCAAGGCCAAAGCCCGCGAGCGCGCGCAAGCCATGCTGGCGCGTTTTGGCCTGGGTGGTCACGGCGACGCTCGGGTCTGGACGCTCTCGGGCGGCGAGCAGCAGCGCGTGGCGCTGGCGCGGGCGCTCATCACCCAGCCGAGAGCACTGCTGCTGGATGAGCCTTTCAGCGCGCTGGATGCCCACCTGCGCGAGCAATTGCGCGACGAGTTCCGCGAGCGCATCGCCGAGGCGGGCATGACGGCCATCCTCGTCACACACGACGCACAGGAGGCCCAGGCGATGGCGCAACACGCGTGGACCCTGCGCGATGGGCGCCCACAGTCCCTGTGGTGAGCATTCGCCGACGACCGGCGGGGCCGCCGCGTTGCATGAGAATGGCAGCATGGACGCATATCTGCTGATCGGCAACGCCAACACCCGCAAGACCTCCGTCATCCGCAGCCTGACCGGTTGCTTCAACCGCAGCGTGCGCGACATCCAGCTGCAATCCGGCAGACCGGTGCGTTTCTATGCCCGTGTCGGCGCGTTGCAGAACACCCGCACGACGCTGGACGATTTTGTACAGGAGGTGAACCGTTCGCGCTGCGATGCGGTGTTGTTCTCCCTGTTGCCGAATGCCGTGCACACGGACCTCATGGACTACCCCGACGCCTTGACCTATGTGACGGGTCTGCGCGAGCGAGGCTGGCGCATCAAGGGCGTGGCGGTGCTCGGACAGGACGGCGGTGGCGTGCGCGCGACCAACCTGCGCCAGTACATCCAGGCCGGCACCGCGCCGATCAACGTCACGGCCCGCGAGGTGCGTGCGCAGTTCGGCTGGCTCTGACCTCCGCCGCTGGAACGTTGGGTCAGAATGGGTGGGCACCCGCCACGCGGTGCGTCTTCATTTCAACCGGAGCACACGAATGGGCTGGTTTTCCAAAAGCACCGACGGATTCTTCCTCTCCACCACCACGCCACCGGACATCCAGCAGAAGCAGTACCTGGGCGTGGTCAACGGCGAAGCCATCATCGGCGCCAACATTTTCCGCGACATGTTTTCGTCCGTGCGCGACGTGGTCGGTGGCCGGGCGGGAGGCTATGAGCGCGCGCTGTCCGGGGCGCGCGACGCGGCACTGGAAGGACTGATCGAGGCGGCCAAGGAACTGGGCGCCAACGGCGTGATCGGCATCGACTTCGACTACGAGGTCCTGGGCGAGACCAACGGGATGATGATGGTGGCCGTCAGCGGGACGGCGGTGAAGCTGGGGTAATGTCCGCGGCAGGCAGTGACGGCGGCGTCTCGGAGCGCAAAGCCTTCAACAGCTTCATCCCCCCACGCCCATTGACCTCCTGCCCCAGCCGCGCCTGCTCGGCGCGGATCGCGGCGCGGCTCTTGTCGCCGAGCATGCCGTCGACCAGTCCCACCTCGTGGCCGGCGAGCAGCAGCAGGACCTGCAGTTCGCGCCGTTCGGCGCGCGAGAGGCCCGGGTCGTCCGTGGGCCAGGGGGTGGCGAATGGGCCGGCGCCGCGCAGGCGGTCGCTCAGGTGGGCGATGGCCAGGCCGTAGCTTTCGGCGGCGTTGTAGCTGTAGATTGCATCGAAGTTCCTGAACACCAGAAAGGCGGGGCCGGTCGGTTCCGAGGGTGTCATCAGGCCGGCGCTGCCCAGGCCCGTGGGCAACGGTGAGCCGTCGACCTTGCGCAGCCCGCGCGCCACCCATTCGCTCACTGGCCGTTTGCTGCGCCGGCCCTCGCCGTCGGTGCTGAAGCCGGACGGCAGCTGCACCTCGAAGCCCCAGGGCTGGCCGCTCTGCCAACCGGCCTTGGCCAGGAAGTGGGCGGTGGAGGCCAGCGCGTCGGCGGTGTTGTCCATCAGGTCGCGCTTGCCGTCGCCATCGCCGTCGACCGCCAGGCGCTCGAAGGTGCTGGGCATGAACTGGGTGTGGCCGAAGGCGCCGGCCCAGGAGCCGACCAGGCGCTCGGGCGCGATGTGACCGGCCTGCAGGATGCGCATCGCTGCGTACAGCTCACCTTGAAAGAACGACTGGCGTCGGCCGTAGCAGGACAGCGTGCCCAGCGCCTGCACCAGCGGGTACTTGCCCAGGCTCTGGCCGAAGTTGCTCTCCACGCCCCAGACCGCGACCACGGTGGCGGGGTCGACACCAAAGCGTTGCTGCACCCGTTCGAGCACCGCTGCGTGCTGCTGCAACATGGTCTGACCCTGCTGCACGCGCTCGTCGTCGACCAGACCGCTGAGGTAGTCCCAGATCGGCATGCTGAACTCGGGCTGGTAGTTCAGCTTGTCGATCACGCTCATGTCGGGCGCGAGGTCGCGGGTCAGGAAGCGGAAGGTGGTTTCCGATACGCCCTCGCGGCGCGCGTTGTCGCGCAAGCCGTCGAGGCACTGGGTGAACTCGGGCGGGATGGCGGTGGGTTCGGTCTGCGCGAAGCCAGGCAGGGCGATGGCCAGCGCGGCAGCCGCCAGAAGCGGTGAGAGACGGTTCATGAAAACGGAAAAGGAATCAGACAGCCCAGGTGGAACCGTGTTCGGGAACGAGGGCGCGCCAGCCGAGTTCGTGTTCGATGCGCTGGCGCAGTGCGTCGGAGGCGCCCAGGTCGCCGTGCGTGATGAACACGCGGTGAGGCGCGTGCGGTGAGGTGCGCAGCCAGTCCATGAGCTGGCTGGCGTCGGCGTGGGCCGAGGCGGACTGCAGCTGCACGACCTCGGCGCGCACCGACACGTCCTGCCCGTGGATGCGGATGGCCTTGTTGCCGCGGGACAGCGAATCGCCGCGCGTGCCCGGTGCCTGGTAGCCGGTGAGCACCACCATGTTGCGGTGGTGGCCCAGGTAGAGCGCCAGGTGGTGCAGCACGCGGCCGCCGGTGGCCATGCCGCTGGCGGCCAGGATGATCTTGGGGCCGTGCTGCTGCGCGATCGCCTTCGATTCGTCCACGCTGCGCACCATCTTCGCCACGCGCTCCATGTCGCGGCACTGCGCGGCGTTCAGGCGGTGCTCGCCCAGGTGGCGGTCGTAGAGGTCGGTGGTGTGCACGGCCATCGGGCTGTCAAGGTAGATCGGCAGGCTGTGCGGCAGCACGCCGTTGGCCTTGAGCAGGGCGATGGCGTGCAGGATTTCCTGCGCACGGCCCACGGCGAACACCGGCAGCACCGCGGTGCCGCCACGCGCGGCCACGCGCTGTAGCGCCGGACCGAGTTCGGCCAGCACGTCCTCGTCGGGATGTTCGCGGTCGCCGTAGGTGGATTCGATCACCACCGCGTCGGCGGCGGGTGGCTTCTCGGGCGGCAGCATCAGCATGTCGTCGGGCCGCCCCAGGTCGCCCGAGAACAGGATCTTTTTGCCGCTCACCTCCAGCAGCAGGCTGGCCGCGCCCAGGATGTGGCCGGCGCGGATGAAGCGCGCGGTCCAACCGTGCAGCGGCTCGAAGGCGCGGTCCATGGGCACGGCGTGCAGCAGCTTGAGCGAGTCGAGGGCGTCGGCCTCGGTGTAGAGCGGCAGGGCGGGCGCGTGTTTGGTGAAACCCTTGCGGTTGGCGAAGGCTGCGTCTTCTTCCTGGATGTGGCCGCTGTCGGGCAGCAGGATCTGCGCAAGGTCGCGCGTGGCCGGTGTGCACCAGACCTTGCCGTGGAAACCTTCCTTGGCCAGCAGCGGCAGGTAGCCGCTGTGGTCCAGGTGCGCATGCGTCAGCAGCACGGCGCCGATGTGGTTGGGCAGCACCGGCAGGGGGGCGCGGTTGCGCAGGCGCAGCTGCTTGTAGCCCTGGAACAGCCCGCAGTCGACCAGCAGGCTCTGACCGTTGAACTCGACCAGGTATTTGGACCCGGTCACGGTGCCGGCGGCACCCAGGAAGCGGATATGGACGTTCATGCGGGGCATGTTACCCCTCAGGAGGAAGGGAATGCCCTGGGCGCCAGGAGTGGGCAGACATGAGGCAACAGAAGTCTTGCGCCCGGTCAGAGGCCGGATCTGCGAGTGATTCCCCACGCTATTTCCGACTAAAGCTGTTCGCGCTTGGGTCGATAGTTCTGGGACGACCAATGTCGCCGTGAGGCCGCGGTGGCCGCGAGCCCACTACTTTTCTATCCATTCTGGAGCTTACAAATGATTCGTCGCCATGCCTTGTCCGCCGTGTTCACCACCGCCGCTCTCCTCGCGATGGGTTCCCCCGTTCTGGCCGAAGACCGCGGCAGCAAAGATGAAGCCATGCAGATGGTCAATGCGGCTTTCGACCACATGAAAAAGGCTGGGGATGCCAAGGCCCTGGATGACTTCACCAAAGACAAGGCTGCATGGGTCAAGAAAGACCTGTACGTGTTCGTCTTTGATACCAAGGGCACCTTCATCGCCCACGGGGCCAACGACAAGCTGGTGGGTCGCGATATGAGCAACATGAAGGACGCCAACGGCAAGGCCATCTTCCCGGCCATGAAGGAAGTCGTGGCCAAGGGAACGGGCTGGGTGGACTACGACTGGGCCCATCCGCAGACCAAGAAGGTGGAAGGCAAAAGCTCTTACGTACGCCAGACGCCGGACGGCAAGGGTCTGATCGGCGTCGGCATCTATCGCTGAGCTGGCCTTTCAATGCGTGTACCGCGCGCAGGATGGACTGCGGCGGTGCACGCTGTGCATCGCGTTCTTCCAATGCTGTCGTTCTGAAAGACGTCATGAAACTGCTCAACAGGCTCTCTTTGGGTGCCAAGCTTTCACTCGCGCCGCTGGTGGCGATCGCCTCCCTGGTCATCGTGGCCCTGCTGACCACCTGGCTGGGTATGCGCCTGCTGGAGGCGCAGCGCTCGATGAATGAAGTCAACATGCCCAGAATGGAGCGCATCCAGGCATTGGATGGCGCCATCAAGGGGCTTCAGGGGCAGGTCATGCAGACGCTGTCCTGGGAGTCCATCGGGCAGAAGGCTGAACGCATTGCAGAACTCGACAGTCGCATATTGAAAGAGCTGGACCAGTACCGAAAAGAGCTCCAAAGTGTTGCGGATGATCCGGGCATTTCGACGGAACAGCGCACGCAGATGGCGGAGCTGTCCAAGGTGTTCCAGGTTTACGACAAGACTGTTCGTGAGACCCTGGACATCAAGAGCGCAGGGGTGGCCACTGCAGCCAGCTTCGTGTTCACGCTTGATGCCGAGTATGCGAATGCCTCCAAGCTCCTGCGCGACATGGTCACCGCCGAGAAGGCGGGTGTGGCGAACCTGGTGAGCTCCAACCAGGAATCAGCTTTGGGCGGTGCACTGTTCCTGCTGGTCGTGATGGTGGTTGCGGTGTCCGTGTCTGTCTTGCTGTCGTGGGCCACCCATCGTGCAATCGTGCTGCCACTGCGCAAGGCTTCCGACTTCGCACGCACGGTCGCTGAAGGCGATCTGACGAAGTCCATGGAAGTGCCGTCTCGTGATGTGGTGGGCGATCTGGTGCAATCCATGAACGACATGCGCAAGCGTTTGCTTGAACTGGTGTCCAGCGTTCGCGAGTCGGCGGAAAACGTGGCGACTGCCTCGGCAGAAATCGCCAGCGGCAACGCAGACCTTTCGATTCGCACCGAGTCGCAGGCTGCATCCTTGGAGGAAACCTCTGCGTCCATGCAGAACATGGTGGATGCCATTGCGCGCAGCGCTGAAACGGCCAGCAGTGCCGCGCAGTTGTCAGGCTCGGCTCTGAACGTGGCGAACGACGGCGGCTCTGTGGTGGCTCAGGTGGTGGAAACCATGCAGCGAATCACCGACAGCAGCCGCAAGATGGCCGAGATCATCGCGGTGATCGATGGCATCGCCTTCCAGACCAACATCCTTGCGCTCAACGCTGCGGTTGAGGCTGCACGGGCGGGAGAGCAGGGGCGAGGGTTTGCGGTTGTGGCCGGGGAGGTGCGCTCACTGGCGCAACGTTCCGCACAGGCTGCGAAAGAGATCAAGACCCTTATCGACGCATCGGTTGAACGTGTGGACGAAGGGCAGTCGCTGGTTCAGGTGGCAGGCAAGACCATGAGTGAGATCGTGGGGCAGGTCAACCAAGTCAGTCAGTTGATTGCGGAGATCAACACCTCCAGTTCCGCCCAAGCCACGAGTGCTCGGGAAATCAACCAGGCCGTGGTGTCCCTCGACCAGGGTACGCAGCAGAACGCTGCGCTGGTGGAGGAGAGCGCCGCGGCTTCTGAAAGCCTCAAGAGACAGTCCGCCGATCTCATTTCCCTGATGGCGGTTTTTCGTACCTGAGTCTTTGCAGGCACCCTGCCCGCACACGGCAGCGGTGCCAGATGGCTTCGTCGTTGCTCACACCATCGAGTTGAGCAGCATCATGAAGATGAAGCCAGCCATCAGCGTGACCGAGGCCATGCCCTCGAAGCCGTTGCGGTGCGTCTCGGGAATGATCTCGTGGCTGACCACGAACAGCATGGCGCCGGCCGCGACGGCCAGACCCACCGGGTACAAGGCCGGCAGGCTCCCGAGCACGGCAAGGCCAACGACGGCGCCGAAGGGTTCGGCCAGGCCGGTGAGCGCGGCCACAGCCCAGGAACGGCCGGCGCTCTGGCCCAGTGTGCGCAGGGCCATGGCGACGATCAGACCCTCGGGCATGTTCTGCAGGCCGATCGCCAGCGCCACCGAGGCGCCCGTATTCAACGCCTCACTGCCGTCGACCCCCAGCGCGGTGCCTGCATAGGCGGCACCGACGGCCAAGCCCTCCGGGACGTTGTGAATCAGGATGGCCAGCACCATGAGCCAGGCGCGCTGGCCGGTGGTGTGCTCGTCGGACTGCGGCATGGCGTGGCCGGCGGCGGCGGGCGGCAGCACGGCATGTTCGTGCGGGGTGAAGCGGTCGATGGCGAGCATCAGCGTCATGCCCAGGGCAAGTCCCAGGGCGGTGAGGCCAGCGGCGCCGACCGCGCCGACGGCCGTGGAGTCCATGAGCGCCCGACCGGCGTCCAGCGAGGGCAGCAGCAGCGCGAAGAATGCCGCGGCCAGCATGACGCCTGCGGCGAAGGCCATGAAGGCCGCTTCCTGTCGCTTGCCCAGTCGCTCGACCATGAACACGGGCAATGCGCCCACCGCGGTGGCCAGCGCTGCGATCAGCGACGCCTGTACGCCGGCTGTCATGCCGCTGCTGGCGCCGGTGGCGTCCCACCAGTGGCGGGTGGGGGCCCAGAAGGTGCTGCCCGCAGCCAGCCCGGCCATGACAAGCAGGCCCACACCCAGGGCCATCAAGGCATGACGCAAAGCATGCGGCGGTGCTGGCAGTTCCAGCTGCTGCATCTGCAACCAGACAGGGCGGACTTGGCGGATCAGGGCGGTCATGGAAGCTCCTCAGCGGGGCAATCGGGGAAGGCTTGAATTTTGTTAAAAACTATCAATTCTGGCCATTTGATTGTCCGAATCGGCGCCATAGACAACGACAGACGGTTTGCTCAGTTGATTTGGTAATAAATAACTGAAAACGTATTCGTTCCAGTTTTGAGAGCCGGCTTTCATGATCCGTTCCGTTGATCACCCATTCCGGAGCAAAACCATGACCACCCGCCGCCAGTTCGCCACCTCCCTCATCGCCGTCGCCGCGCTGACCGCCGCCAGCGGCGCCGCCTGGGCCCAGCCCGCGCCCGTGACCCTGCTCAACGTGTCCTACGACCCGACGCGCGAGCTGTACGTGGAGTTCAACGCCGCCTTCGCCAAGGCCTGGAAGGCCAAGACCGGCCAGGACGTGACCATCAAGCAGAGCCACGGTGGCTCGGGTAAGCAGGCCCGTTCCATCATCGACGGCCTGGACGCCGACGTGGCCACCCTGGCACTGGCCGGTGACACCGACGCGCTCAACGCCAATGGCGGCTGGATTCCGAAGGACTGGCAGAAGCGCCTGCCGCACAACAGCACGCCCTACGCCTCGACCATCATCCTGGCGGTGCGCCAGGGCAACCCCAAGGGCATCAAGGACTGGGACGACCTGGTCCGCCCCGACGTGAAGGTCATCACCCCCAACCCGAAGACCTCGGGCGGCGCCCGCTGGAACTACCTGGCCGCCTGGGAATTTGCCAAGCGCAAGTTCGGCAGCGACGCCAAGGCCAAGGAATTCGTCGCCAAGCTCTACGGCAACGTCCCGGTGCTCGACACGGGCGCCCGTGGCTCCACCATCACCTTCGCACAGCGCAACCAGGGCGACGTGCTGATCGCCTGGGAGAACGAGGCCTACCTGCTGGAGAAGGAGTTCAACACCAAGTTCGACGTGGTGTACCCCTCGCTCTCCATCCTGGCCGAGCCAGCGGTGACCGTGGTCGACAAGAACGTGGACAAGAAAGGCACGCGCGCCGTGGCCACCGCCTACCTGGAGTACCTGTACACCGAAGAAGGCCAGGACATCATCGGCAAGCACTTCTACCGCCCGGTGATCTCGGCCAAGGCACAGGCCAAGTACGGCAAGCAGTTCCCCAAGCTCAACCTGTTCAGGATCGACGAGGCCTTTGGTGGCTGGGAGAAGGCGGCCAAGGAGCACTTTGCCGACGGTGCGTCGTTCGACCAGATCTACACCAAGAAGTAAGGCGCCCGCTGGTTCGCTGTCACACACATCAGGGGGTTCCTCATGCCTGCTCTGGTGGAGCAGGCCCGCGGCTCAGGTCGCTGCCGGCTTGAGGGCTCCCTCCGCTTCGGCCGCTTGCCGCAGGGCGCGGATGTCGTCCGGCCCGGTGCGGCAGCAGCCGCCGATGAGGCGGGCACCGCGGTTGTGCCAGCGCATGGCCTGGGCGGCAAAGTCGTGGGCCTGGCCGTCGCCTTGCCACACCTTGCCCACCGCGTCGTAGTGTTCGCCGGAGTTGGGGTACACCACGATGGGTTTGCTCGTGCGCGCACGGGCACGCTCCACCAGCGAGGGCACGAACTCCGGCGCGGTGCAGTTCAGTCCCACCGCTGCCACCTGGGGCACGCTGTCCAGCGCGGCCACGCAGTCCGCCAGCGGTTCGCCCTGGCTGTTGTGTTCGCCGTCGCGGCACGAAAAGCTGATCCAGGCCTGCACCTCCGGGAACTCGGGCAGCAGGTCCGCAATGGCCAGGGCTTCGGCCAGGCAGGGCAGGGTTTCGCAGGCCAGCAGGTCCGCTCCGGCGTGGGCCAGCACCTGCAACCGGGGCCGGTGAAACGCGGCCAGGGCTTCGCGGGACACACCTTCATAGCCGCGATACTCCGAGCCGTCTGCCAGCATGGCGCCGTAGGGCCCCACCGATGCGGCCACCAGGGGTTTGCGCCGGCCAGTACGGTTGATCGGTTCTGACCAGAAGGCGTCGCGGGCTTCGCAGGCCAGCTGGACCGAGCGGCGCATCAGGTCCGCCGCCTGTTCGTGGCCGAGGCCACGCCGTGCGAACGCTTCAAAGGTGGCCTGGTAGCTGGCGGTGGTGGCCACGTCGGCACCCGCGAGAAAGTAGTCCAGATGCACCTGCCGGATCAGGTCGGGCTGCTCGATCAGCAGCTTGGCCGACCACAGCGGGTCCTTGAGGTCGGCACCGCGCCGCTCCAGTTCGGTGGCCAGTGCGCCGTCGAGCACGAAAAGGCCTTGGTCGGCCAGGGCTTGCTGCAAGGGGTGGGTGTGCGTGTTCATGTGGATGTCGGAGTTCATGGGGAGCCTCTGGGCGGGCGGTCTAACGTCGGCCGGCGGGGCCGAAGCGTCTTTCAATGAGCCGCACCGCCAGCACGATCAGCAGGGTGATGGCGCCGTACACCACGCCGGCCATGACCAGGGCGTCGGTGGTGTAGGCCGCCGTGGACAGGCGACGGGCCACGCCGGTGAGGTCCAGCACGGTGATGGTGCTGACCAGGGCGGTGGCCTTGAGCTGGGCGATCACCTCGTTGCCCAGGGCGGGGGTGGCGATGCGCCAGGCCGCCGGTAGCACGATTCGCCGGTTGACCTGGTGGACACTCATGCCCAGGGCCAATGCGGCTTCTTTCTCGCCGATGGGCACCGCCAGGATGCCGGCGCGCAGGTCCTCGGCCATGTAGGCCGCCAGGTTCAGGCTCAGCGCCAGCAGACCGCAATGGAACGCGTCTTCCAGCAGCCACCAGGCGGGTGAGTTGCGCACCGCCTCGAACTGGCTGACGCCGTAGTACAGGATGAAGAGCTGCACCAGCAGCGGCGTGCCGCGAAACGCGGCGCTGTAGCCGCGCGAGAGCCGGGCCAGCCACGCATGGCCCGAGGTGGCCGCCAGTGCCAGGGGCACCGCCAGCAGGAAGGCCAGCACCACCGAACCTGTCAGCAGTTGCACGGTGGTGACCAGGCCTTCCCAGACCTCCAGGGCGCTGTCGGCGGGCAGGCCCAGCCAGGATTCCAGTGCTTCGAGGTTCATGCAGCCCTCGGTCCGAAGCCCGCACCCGCCCGCCGTTCCAGCCAGTGCTGGACGGGTTGGGACGCGTGGAGAAAGACGAAGTACACCGCCGCGGCCGCCACCAGGAACACAAAGGGTTGGTGGGTGGCCTGTCCGGCCATGTTGGCTTTCTTGAGCAGGTCTTCCAGCCCGACCACGGACACCAGCGAGGTGTCTTTCAACAGCGACTGCCACAGGTTGCCCAGGCTGGGCAGGGCAATCCGCCAGGCCTGCGGCAGGCGCACGGCAAAGAAGATCTGCACGGGCCGCAGGCCCAGGGCCTGCGCCGCTTCGATCTGGCCCTTGGGGATGGCCGCGAAACTGCCACGGAACACCTCGGCGGCGTAGGCGGAAAACACGATGGCCAGTGCAAACACACCGGCTGCGAACGGGCTGAGGTCGATGGCACCGTCGAAGTGGGTGTTGATCAGGTTGGACAGCCCGAAGTAGCAGACCAGCACGATCAGAAACTCGGGGATGCCGCGCAGCACGGCGGTCCACAGCATCACCCCTCGGCGCAGCCAGGCCAGCCGGCTCAGGCTGCCCGCCGCCAGCAGCAGGCCGAGCAGCATGCCCAGCGCCAGCGAACAGACGGCCAGCTGCACGGTGATCCAGGCACCCTGCAGCAACTGACCGGCGTACGGCCACAAGTCATCCATGCGTTCACATCCGGAAAAGAAAAAACCAGGTCATCGCAACCGATGGCCTGGCCTGGACACCTGACCGCTTACTTGGCAGTCGGCGCGATGCTGAAGGGGAACACCTTCTTGTTTTCGGCGGCGAAGCTGCCATCGCTCAGCACCTGCTTGATCGCGCCGTTCAGGCGCGTGCGCAGCGGGTCGCCCTTGCGCACGGCGATGCCGGTGCCTTCACCGAAGATGGCCAGGTCGCTCAGCGGCTTGCCGACCAGCGCAAAGCCTTTGGCCTTGCCGGTCTTCTCCAGCCATTCGTGGGCCACCGTGGTGTCCGTCAGTGCGGCCTGCACCCGTCCGGCTTCGAGGTCCAGCCAGATCGGGTCCTGCGACGGGTACGACTTGGTCGCGATGCCCGACGAGCCCTTGGGCAGGCGCTTCTTGAGGTAGGTTTCGTGGGTGGACCCGCTGTACACGCCCACGGTCTTGCCCTTGAGCGTGGCCGGATCGTCGGAGATGCCCGAACCTGCCTTGGCCACGTACTGCACAGGGGCCAGCGTGAACAGGTCGGTGAAGTCCACTTCCTTCTTGCGCTCGTCGGTGATCGACATCTGGGCCACCACCGCGTCGATCTTCTTCGCCTTCAGGGCGGGGATCAGGGCGTCGAAGTCGATCGTCACGAATTCGCACTTGGCCTGGATGTGCTTGCACATGATTTTGGCCAGCTCGATCTCCATGCCCTTGAGCTCACCCTTGGCATCGCGGTACTCGAAGGGAGCGTAGTCCGACAGCGTCCCGATGCGGACCACGTCCTGCGCATGCGCGAAACCACTGACCGACACCACGCCAGCGACCAACCAACTCAACAGCGAACGACTCATCTTTTAATCTCCAGAGGAAAGCACATCGAACACCCGACAGAACAGCACCGCCAGCGTCCCGGTGTGCGGGGCAAACTGCTTTTTTCAGCGCAAAAAGCTTGGGAAGTATCTGTGCCCGCAATGCGGTGTGGCGGCAAAAACGCCGCGCACGGTGCGGCCAGGCGGCGAATCGGGTGGCGGTGCTGCGCGGCAGCGGCACGCAGATGCTGTGCCTAGAATCGCCGCATGGACAGCGACCTGGATGTTTTCGACCGCAAGATTCTGGACCTGGTCCAGAAAGATTGCCAACTCAATGCCGAGGTGATCGCCGAGGCGGTGGGTCTGTCTGCATCGGCCGTCCAGCGCCGCCTGCGGCGCATGCGCCAGGACAAGACCATCAGCGCCGAGGTGGCGGTGGTGGACCCGCAGGCGGTGGGCAACACCATGCACTTCCTGGCGGGGCTGGAGATCAAGGACAACTACGAGGCCCTGCCACGCATTCGCCAGTGGTCCCTGGGTGAGCCGGCGGTGCAGCAGGTCTACTACGTGACGGGCAGCTTCGACATCATGATGGTGGTGGTGGCCAGCGACGTGAAGGCCTACGACGCCTTGTCGGCGCGGCTGATGGCCCACATCCCCCAGGTGGTGCGCATGACCACCCACGTCGTGATCGACACCATGAAACAAAGCCTGTTCGTGCCGGTCTCCTCCTGAGTCAGCGCGTGCACCCTGGCAAATCCGCTCTGCGCAGGGGCGGTCTAGGCGGTCATAGACGCAAAACGCATAAGCAAACTACGACTCAGTCGTTTGTGTTTGGATGCGTGCTGACCAGAATCGCCGCATGTCTTCTCCCACCGTTGTCATCGTTCCCGGCTGGCGCAACTCGGGTCCTGGCCACTGGCAAAGCCTCTGGGCCACCCGGTTGCCCAAGGTCCTGCGGGTCGAACAGGACGACTGGCTCAGCCCGCTCCGGCGGCCCTGGGTGCACCAGCTGTCGCGCGCCATCGAGCAGGCGCCCGGCGATGTGGTGATCGCCGCGCACAGCCTGGGCTGCATCGCCACCACCCACCTGCCCGACGCCGTCAAGGCACGCATCCGTGCGGCACTGCTGGTGGCGCCGGCCGACCCCGAGCGGCGCGGCGTGCTGGCCGATTTCGCACCCGTGCCCTACCAGCGACTGCCGTTCCCCAGCATCGTCGTGGCCAGCAGCAACGACCCCTACTGCCCGGTCCGGCTGGCGGGCGCCTATGCCCGCGCCTGGGGCAGCGAGTTCATGCGCCTGAACGACGCAGGCCACATCAATGTGGAGTCCGGGCACGGGGAGTGGCCGCTGGGCCTGGCCTTGCTGCAGGCGCTGGGGGCGGAGATCACGCCGTCGCAACCGCTCCCGCTGGCGGCCTGAGCTTTATTCGATATTCGAATAAGAAAACAAAAACAAAGTCGTTTGATTTAGAACGACACGGTTTCAGAATGCCATGCATTCCTTCTATCGGAGCCCGATTTCCATGAAAAACACCTTCAAGCTCGCCCTCGGCGCCATCGCTTTCGCCGCCGCCTCCGCCGCTTCCGCCCAGACCACGCTGCTCAACGTCTCCTACGACGTGGCGCGCGAGTTCTACAAGGACCTGAACACGGCCTTCGTCGCCCACTACAAGAAGACCACCGGCAAGGACATCAAGGTCGACCAGTCGCACGCCGGGTCGAGTGCCCAGGCGCGCGCCGTGGCCGATGGCCTGGACGCCGACGTGGTGACCATGAACACCACCACCGACGTGGACTTCCTGGCCGAGAAGGGCGTGGTCGCCAAGGACTGGCGCCAGAAATTCCCGAACAACGCCGCGCCCACCACGTCCACCATGCTGTTCCTGGTGCGCCAGGGCAACCCCAAGGGCATCAAGGACTGGGACGACCTGATCAAGCCCGGCGTGCAGGTGGTGGTGGTCAATCCGAAGACCGGTGGCAACGGCCGCATGGCCTACCTGGCCGCCTGGGGCCAGGTGCGCGCCAAGGGCGGCACCGACGCGCAGGCCGCCGAGTTCGTGAGCAAGCTCTACAAGAACGTGCCGGTGCTGGCGCGTGGCGGGCGTGATGCCACCGGCATCTTCCTGCAGCGCAACATTGGCGATGTGCTGGTGACCTTCGAGTCCGAGGTGGTGTCGGTGGACAACGAGTTCGGCAAGGGTCGGGTTGACGCGATCCACCCCAGTGCGTCCATCGTGGCCGAGAACCCGGTCGCCATCGTCGAGCGCACCGTGGCCAAGAAGGGCACGGCCGCCGACGCCAAGGCCTACCTGGACTTCCTCTATTCGCCCGAAGGCCAGGAGATCGCCGCGAAGCACAACATCCGTCCGCGCAACGACGCCGTCCTGACGAAGTACGCCAGCGCCTTCAAGCCCATCAAGTTCTTCACCGTCGAGCAGTACTTCGGTTCGCTGGGCGAGGCGCAAAAGGTGCACTTCAACGACGGCGGCCAGTTCGACAAGCTGTACACCGCGGGTAAATAAGGACACCCCCCTGCGCCGCTGACGCGGCTTCCCCCCGCTCTGGCGCGCCTGCGGCGCTGGGCAGGGGGACGGTGCGAGTGGCCCGGCGAAGCCGGTTCCACCGCACCCCTGTTCAAAGACACGTCACTCGTTCCGATTTGGGCTCCTTCCCATGACCACTGCCACGCTTTCCGCCGGGACGGCTCCTTCTTCCGGTCCTCGCCGCAGCGCGCGCGTGCTGCCGGGCTTCAACCTCACGCTGGGCATCACGGTGCTCTACCTGAGCCTGATCGTGCTGATCCCGCTTTCGGCGCTGGTGTTCAAGACCTTCACCCTGACCTGGCCGCAGTTCTGGGAGGCGGTCACCTCGCCGCGCGTGCTGGCGTCCTACCGCCTGACCTTCGGCGCCTCGTTCATCGCAGCCTGTGTCAACGTGGTGTTCGGCCTGCTGGTGGCGTGGGTGCTGGTGCGCTACCCGTTCCCGGGCAAGAAGATCGTGGACGCGCTGGTGGACCTGCCGTTCGCGCTGCCCACCGCCGTGGCCGGCATTTCGCTCACCGCGCTGCTGGCCGGCAACGGCTGGATCGGTTCGCTGCTGGAGCCGCACGGCATCCAGCTCGCCTTCAACCCCAACGGCGTGGTGATCGCGCTGATCTTCATCGGACTGCCTTTCGTGGTGCGCACGGTGCAGCCGGTGCTCGAAGACGCCGAGAAGGAGCTGGAAGAGGCCGCCACCTGCCTGGGCGCCACGCGCTGGCAGACCTTCAGCCGCGTCATCTTCCCGAGCATCGCGCCCGCGCTGCTGACCGGCTTTGCCATGGCCTTCGCCCGCGCCGTGGGTGAGTACGGCTCGGTCATCTTCATCGCCGGCAACATGCCCATGGTCTCCGAGATCACGCCGCTGATCATCATCGGCAAGCTGGAGCAGTACGACTACGCCGGTGCCACTGCGGTGGCCACGGTGATGCTGGTGATCTCCTTCATCCTGCTGCTGGTCATCAACGGATTGCAAGGCTGGCAGCGCAAGCGTTCGGCGGGGAATTCGCAATGAGCCAGAACAACGTCAGAACCGCCCAGCGCGGCACCACCGAGGCGCCCTGGGTCCGCTGGACGCTGACCGGCATCGCGCTGGTGTTCATGTTCCTGTTCCTGGTGCTGCCGCTGGCGGCCGTGTTCACCGAAGCCCTTCGCAAGGGCTGGGACGCCTACTGGGAAGCGCTCAAGGAACCCGATGCTTGGGCGGCGATCCGCCTGACGCTGATCACCGCCGCCGTGGCCGTGCCGCTGAACCTGGCGTTCGGCATTGCCGCGGCCTGGGCGATTGCCAAGTACGAGTTCAAGGGCAAGTCCTTCCTGACCACGCTGATCGACCTGCCGTTCTCGGTCTCGCCTGTGGTGGCGGGCCTGATCTATGTGCTGGTCTTCGGCGCGCAGGGCTGGCTCGGCCCCTGGCTGATGGCGCACGACATCAAGATCGTGTTCGCCGTGCCCGGCATCATCCTCGCCACCCTCTTCGTGACCTTCCCCTTCATCGCGCGCGAGCTGATCCCGCTGATGCAGTCCCAGGGCAACGACGAAGAACAGGCCGCCATCGTTCTGGGCGCCACCGGCTGGCAGACCTTCTGGCGCGTGACCCTGCCCAACATCAAGTGGGGCCTGATCTACGGCGTGATCCTGTGCAACGCGCGCGCCATGGGCGAGTTCGGCGCGGTGAGCGTGGTCTCGGGCCACATCCGTGGCCAGACCAACACCATGCCGCTGCACATCGAGGTGCTCTACAACGAGTACCAGTCCGTCGCGGCGTTCGCCGTCGCCTCGCTGCTGGCCCTGCTGGCCCTGGTCACGCTGGTGATCAAGAGCGTGGTGGAGTGGCGCCACGAACGCGAGCTGAAGGCGTCTGCCGAACTGCCGCCCGAGAACCCGAATGCACGGCCCGCGCCGGCCCCCGTGGCCACCGCCGCCTGACCCGAACGAGGAAAGACCATGAGCATCCAGATCCGCGACGTCAACAAGCACTTCGGCAGCTTCCATGCGCTGAAGAACGTCCACCTCGACATCGATTCCGGCGAGCTGCTGGCCCTGCTGGGCCCCTCGGGCTGCGGCAAGACCACGCTGCTGCGCATCATTGCCGGCCTGGAAACGCCGGACACCGGCAGCATCCACTTCAGCGGCGAAGACACCACCGACGTGCACGTGCGCGAGCGCAACGTGGGCTTTGTCTTCCAGCACTACGCGCTGTTCCGCCACATGACGGTGTTCGAGAACGTGGCCTTCGGCCTGCGCGTCAAGCCGCGCGGCCAGCGGCCCAGCGAAGCCCAGATCAAGCAGAAGGTGACGGACCTGCTCAAGCTGGTGCAGCTGGACTGGATTGCCGACCGCTACCCCTCGCAGCTCTCGGGCGGCCAGCGCCAGCGCATCGCCCTGGCGCGTGCGCTCGCGGTTGAACCCAAGGTGCTGCTGCTGGACGAGCCCTTCGGCGCGCTGGACGCGAAGGTGCGCAAAGAGTTGAGAAGGTGGCTGCGCCGCCTGCACGACGAGCTGCACGTCACCTCCATCTTTGTCACGCACGACCAGGAAGAGGCGCTGGAAGTGGCCGATCGCGTGGTGCTGATGAACCAGGGCGTGGTCGAGCAGGTCGGTTCGCCGCAGGACGTGTGGGACCACCCGGCCAGCCCGTTTGTGTATGGCTTCCTGGGCGACGTGAACCTGTTCCACGGCCGCGCGCACGAAGGTCTGCTGCACCTGGACGGTGTCGCGATCCAGACGCCCGAACACGCCGGTGCCCAGAACGCCCAGGCCTTCGCCTACGTGCGCCCGCACGACCTGGACGTGCACCGCTACCAGGCCGGTGGCGAGGTCGATGCCGCGGGACGCCCGCAGGGCATCGTCGCGCGCCTGGACCGCGCCATCGTCGTCGGCCCCATCGCCCGCTTGGAGCTGATGCCCGTGGACGCGGCACCGCGCGAAGGCCACGACCCGCTGATCGAGGCCCAGATCCCGGCGCAGCAGTTCCGCGAGCTCGGCTTCCAGGAAGGCGAGACGCTGGTGGTGTCGCCGCGCAAGGCGCGCGTGTTCCTGCAGCCGGCCTGAGCGCGGCGCGGCCTCAGCCGCGCTGCAGCTCGACGGTGACGTGCACGATCTCTTCGTGCACCGACAGCCACTGGCGCACGGCGTCGGCGGTCAGCGCCGGGTCGTTGGTGACCAGGGTCAGCGCGCAGGCCCAGGCGCCGCGGCCCACGCGCCAGACGTGCAGGTCGGTCAGGCGCAGGCCGTGGGCGGCCTGGTGCTCGTCGATCACCTCGCGGATCTCGCCCACCACCGGGTGGTCCATTTCGCGGTCCAGCAGCACCTTGCCGGTCTCGGCGATCAGGCCCTTGGCCCACAGCGCCACCAGTACCGCGCCCGCGATGCCCATCACCGGGTCCAGCCAGCTCCACCCCAGCCACCAGCCGCCTGCCAGCGCCAGGATGGCCAGCACTGAGGTGGCGGCGTCGGCGATCACGTGCAGGTAGGCCGCACGCAGGTTCAGGTCTTCGTGGTGGCCCGGGCCGTCGTGGTCATGCCCGTGGTGCTCGTGATGGCTGTGCGCGTGACCGTGATCGTGACCATGGTCATGGCCATGGTGCGCACCGCCGAGGATGAAGGCACTGGCCAGATTCACCACCAGCCCCAGCACGCCGACCGCCATGGCTTCGACGTAGCGGATCGGCTGCGGGTCCAGCAGGCGCTCGATCGAGCCCACCACCATCAGCACCGCCACGCCCAGCAGGAACAGCGCACTCGAAAAACCGGCCAGCACCTCGATCTTCCAGGTGCCGAAGGCGAAGCGCGGGTCGGCCGCGAGGCGCCGCGCCATGGCGTAGGCCAGGGCCGAGAGGCCGATGGCCACCGCGTGCGAGCTCATGTGCCAGCCGTCGGCCAGCAGGGCCATGGAGTTGAACCACCAGCCGGCCGTGATCTCCACCACCATGGTCACCAGCGTCAGCCACATCACCAGCCGCGTGCCGCGTTCGGCGGCGGGGTTGCCGCTGTCGAAGGCGTGGCCGTGCGAGCAGTGGGGCGGGCGGGTGGCGGGTGTGGGCAGGGTGTTCATGGGCGGTCGTGCGGGCGGTCCCGCGATTGTCCCGCACGCGCCCCGCGCGGCGGCCGGGTCAGACCAGCTGTGCGCTGAGCATCTGCACCTGCTGGCGCAGCTCGGCGTTCTCCGCTTCGAGCTGCGCGATGCGCTGGCGCAGGGTGCTCACCTCGTCGCTGGCGGGCGAGGCTTCGGATGCAGCGTTGCCGGCGTTCTCGGCACTCTCTTCACGCGGCTTGCGGCGCGATTCGCGCACGCGCTTGGCGGCCTGCTTCAGCTCGTCCTTGCCGGCGGCCGCGGCGGCGCGCTGTTCCTCTTCCGGCAGGGTGGCGACGACGGCGGCGGCGTTGAGCGAGATGTCACCGGCCCGCACAGCGGCCACCACCTCGGGCGCGGCCTGCTTCTGGATCTTCTCGATCATGCCGACCTGCGATGCACTCAGGCGGGCGGCGCGCGCGATGTCCTCGCGGCTCTGCAGGGGCTTGGGTTCGAGCACCGCGGCCAGTGCGGCGGCGGGCGCCTCACCTTCCCAGGGGGCGTCGCCCGTCGGCGCTTCGGGCACCGGCGCGGTGGTCTTGTCCGCCTCGGCTTTGGCGCGCGAGCGCCGCTCGGCCACGATCTCGCGCTTGCGCAGCGCCAGCACGCCGCGCTGGAAGTCCGACAGGCTGCGCCGCCCCAGGTGCTGGTCGATCATCCACAGGTGCACGTCCTCCATCGACTGGAAGCGCGGGTTCTGCACGGTCTGGAACGGTAGGCCATGCTTGGTGCAGATGCCGTAGCGGTTGTGGCCGTCCACCAGGATGTCGCCCCACAGCACCAGCGCGTCGCGGCACCCTTCGGCCAGCAGGCTTCGCTCCAGCGCGTCGTGCTCGTCAGGGGTCAGCGGCTCGATGTAGGCCTTGAGTTCTTCCAGGACGACGATGTTCACGGTGCGCGCTCCCTCGGGCAAAAGGGCGCGATTGTAGAGAAGCGCCGAAGCTGTCTGTCGCCTCAGAACCCCACGGCCGCACCATCCCGCCGCGGGTCGCTCGCGGCCACATAGCCTTCGCTGCCCGGGTCGCCCAGGCGCCAGATGAACTGGCCGGCGCCGAAGTCCTGGTAGGGGTCGTCGATCAGGCGGGTCTGGTGGCCCAGATCTTTCAGGCCTTGCACCGTGGCCGGGTCCATGGCCGATTCGACGTTGATGTGCAGGCCTGCGTCGAAGCGCCAGCGCGGAGCGTCGCAGGCCGCCTGCAGGCTCTGACCGTGGTCCAGCAGGCGCACCAGGGTCTGCATGTGGCCCTGCGGCTGCATGTTGGCGCCCATCACGCCGTAGCTCATCAGCGGTTGCCCGTCTTTCGTGAGGAAGGCCGGGATGATGGTGTGGAAAGGCCGCTTGCCCGGCGCCACCAGGTTGGCGGTGTTGCGGCCGGGGCCGGTGCCGAGGTTGAAGCCGTGGCCGCGGTTCTGCAGGCTGATGCCGAAGGTGGGTTCCACCGCACCCGAGCCGAAGCCCATGTAGTTGCTCTGGATGAAGCTGACCATCATCCCGCGCTCGTCGGCGGCGGTCAGGTAGACCGTGCCGCCCTTGGCCGGGTTGCCGGCGCCGAAGTCCTGCGCCCGCTTCATGTCGATCAGCGCCGCGCGTTGCTTCAGGTAGGCCGGGTCCAGCATCTGCGCGGCCGTCACGTCCATCGCGCCGGGTTCGGCGACGAAGCGGTACACGTCGGCGAAGGCCAGCTTCATGGCTTCGATCTGCAGGTGCTGCGCCGCCACGCTGTCGACCTTCATGGCAGCGAGATCGAAGTTGGAGAGGATGCCCAGCGCGATCAGCGCAGCGATCCCCTGGCCGTTGGGTGGGATCTCGTGCAGCGTGTAACCCCGGTAGTCCTGCGCAATGGGCGTCACCCATTCGGGTCGGTAGGCGGCGAGGTCGGCCTCGGTCAGCGAACCGCCGTGTTCCGTCGCGAAGCGGGCCAGGGCCTGCGCGATGGGTCCACGGTAGAAGGCATCGCCCTTCGACTCTGCAATGGCGCGCAACCCACGCGCCGCTGCCGGAAAGCGGAACAGCTCGCCCACCTGCGGCGCGCGGCCCCAGGGCAGGAATGCCTCGGCAAACCCTGGCAGCGATTGCAGCTCGGGCGTGGCCGCGGCCCACTTCTGCTGCACCACCACCGGCACCGCATAACCGCGCTCGGCCAGTTCAATCGCCGGCTGCATCAGGTCGGCGAACGGCAGCTTTCCGAATCGCTCGCTCAGCGCCACCCAGCCGGCCACCGCGCCGGGCACGGTGACCGAATCCAGTCCGCGCTTGGGCGGCGTGAGCGCATCGGTGCCGTGCTTGCGGTGGAAGTAGTCCGGCGTCCAGGCCATGGGCGCGGGGCCGCTGGCGTTCAGGCCGTGCAGCTGCTGGCCGTCCCAGAGGATGCAGAACGCGTCCGAACCCAGGCCGTTGCTCACGGGTTCGGTGATGGTCAGCGCCGCGGCAGCGGCAATGGCCGCGTCCACCGCGTTGCCGCCTTGCAGCAGCATGCGCAGCCCGGCCTGCGCGGCCAGCGGGTGCGAGGTGCTGACGACGTTGCGCGCGAACAGCGGCAGGCGGGTGCTGGCGTAGGGGTTGGTGAACGTGGTCATGCGCAGGTTCCGAGAGCAGATCGGTCATTGTGCCGTCGGCGCACGGAGAGCGGCGGGCTGGTCGCTCACCCTCATGACGTGGAAAGGGGCGTTCACTCGTGCACCAGCGCATGTTCGCGACCGCACCAGTCCGGCCTGTTCAGGTCACGGGGTGACGTGCTACGCTGATGCGTCCCAAAAAAATAGGCTTGTGCCCACAACAGGAGACCAGCATGGCACCCGTGAGCGAGCACTGGAGCACGGTCGATCTGCCCCCTGCGGCGCAGTTTGGCGCTTGGCGCGAGGTCATTGTGGACGCGCATCTGGCTTGGGATATCCCGGGCATTCGCTGCGAGAGTTTTCCGGCCTACATGCGCCAGCTCCGTGTCGGGGAACTTCGAATCACCGACTGCACCGCCAGCGCCCGGGTGAAGGGCTCACGCCGCGCCCCGCAGATTGCCCGAGACGACAACACCTACCTGAATGTCGTGATGGTTGCAGAAGGCAGCGAACGGCTGAGCTTCGGCCCGAACGGCAGCAGCGACATTGAATTGCAGGCTGGCATGTTCACGCTCTGGGACAGCACCCAGCCGATGGCATTTGCCACGAGTGACCGTCTGCGACAACTGTCCTTGATCGTGCCAGAGGCGCAGTTGCTGAGGCGAATTCCGAGGGTGCGCGATCTGGTCGGTCGTCCCATCGACGGTCACCAAGGAGCCGCAGGGCTCTTCGTCGATCATCTGATGGCGCTGGTCCATCGGCTGCCTCAGGTGACGCCCAGCGCCAGGCCAACCGTTCTGGACAGCGCGCTGGACCTGCTGGCCGTGTGCCTCGGCCAGCATCCGGCCTTGCCAGCGCCGAGCTTGCGCCTGATGTTGCAGGAGCGTGTGCGGGCCTACATCGAAGAACACCTGACGGATGCTGCACTGGATGTGGCGTCGATCGCCGGCCACTTTCGAATGACCGAGCGCAATGTGCACAAGCTGTTTGAAGGCAGCGGCGAGACGGTCTGTGGCCACATCCGCGCGCGTCGGCTGGCGATGTGCCGGCGCGACCTCGAAAGCCCCTTGCTGGCGGCACGGCAGGTGACCGAGATTGCCGGCCACTGGGGCTTTGACGACCCCAGCCAGTTCAGCAAGTGTTTCCGTGCGGCGTTCGGCATGAGCGCCAGCGAGTGCCGCCGGCAGGCACTCTCGCTGGCGCAGGAACACCAAACGTCGGTCAGTCCTTGACAAGACAGCGTGGCGTCCGCCACGCATCATGGCGTCTCCCATACCCATAACACGGAGACACCATGGACATGAACATCCCCACCACCAACCCTAACGCCGAAGTGCTGCTGCGCGCCAGCGAAAAGCCTTGGGTGGAATTTGGCCCCGGCATCGATTTCAAAACCTTGCGCACCAGTTCCGAGACCGGGGTCTGGACCGTGCTGTTCCGCTGCGCCAAGGGCTCGGCGTTTCCGGCGCACAGGCACTACGGTGCGGGCGAGTACCTGATGATCAAAGGCCGCATGGACTACCGCATGGGCGTCGCCGAGGCCGGGGACTATGGCTATGAGCCGCTGGGTGCGCTGCATGAGCTGACCAGCTTTGTGGAGGACAGCGAACTGCTGTTCACCAACCATGGTCCGGTGGTGTTCCTCGACGAAGACGGCGGCACGAAGATGATCCTCGACCACCAGTTCTTCGCCGACAGGGCCTGAGCCCGTCTCCACCCGCAAGCGTCCCGGCTTCGCTCGCCTCAGCGCAGCCTGTCCCGACAACCGCCCGCCTGTGGCGGGCACGGAGAAGCCCATGTCCCCCACCCCCGACCAGCTGCGCTGGATGTACGCGCGAATGGTGGAAATCCGCCATTACGAGGAAACCATGGCCCAGGTCTACCTGGAAGGCAAGTTGCCGCCGAAGATTCAGAAAGGCCTCGCGTTCGACATCGGCAGCGGCCCGGTACCGGGCGAAATGCATCTGGCCGCCGGGCAGGAGCCGGTGGCCGTCGGGGTGTGTGCGCACCTGGACGATGGCGACACGGTGGTCGGTGCGCATCGGCCTCACCACTTTGCGATCGCGAAGGGCGTGCCCCTTCCTGAAATGACGGCCGAGATGTTCGGCAAAGTCACAGGGCTCTCGCGCGGCAAGGGCGGACACATGCACCTTTTCGATCCGCCCAGGCGCTTCAGTTGTTCCGGCATCGTGGCGGCGGGCGCGCCGCAGGCCTGTGGCGCCGCGCTGGCCTACCGGCAGCGTGGCAGTGATCGGGTGGCCGTGGCGTTCTTCGGTGAGGGTGCAGCCAACCAGGGCGCATTCCACGAAGCGCTGAATCTGGCGGCGCTGTGGAAGCTGCCGGTGCTGTTCGTGATCGAAGACAACCGCTGGGGCATTTCGGTGGCCAAGGCCGACTCGACCGCCGTGCCGTTCAACCATGTGCGCGCCGCCGGCTACGGGATGCCCGGGGTGCTGGTCGAGCGCAACGACCCGGTGGCGGTGTTCGAGGCCGCCGGGGGTGCGGTGGCGCGCGCCCGCCAAGGCGGCGGGCCGACGCTGATCGAGGTGGTCACCGACCGTCTCTTCGGGCACTTCCAGGGCGATCCTGAAACCTATCGACCCAAGGACGAGGTGGCCTCGCTGCGGGCGCAGGACCCGATTCCCGCGCTGGCGGCGCGCCTGAAGCAGGATGGCCTGCTGGACGACGCAGCGGAGGCCGCATTGACCGCCGACATTCACGCCCGGGTGGCCGCGGCCTTCCGGTTTGCGCGCGACAGCGCTGAACCCGAGGCCGCAGAGGCCCTGACGCATGTGTTTGCCGAGGAGGCACTGTGATGACCGAACGCAAATTGACCATGGCTGCGGCCATTTCCGAAGCCATCGCTGAGGCGATGGCCGCCGACGAACGGGTTTTCGTGATGGGCGAGGATGTGGGTCGCTACGGCGGCATATTCGGCGCGACCTCCGGGTTGTTCGATCGGTTCGGCGCCGACAGGGTGCGCGACACGCCGATATCCGAGACGGCCTTCATCGGTGCGGCCCTGGGGGCAGCCGCTGAAGGGCAGCGGCCCATCGTCGAGCTGATGTTCGCCGACTTCTTCGGGGTGTGTTTCGACCAGATCTACAACCACCTGGCCAAGAACCACTACATGTCAGGGGGGCAGGTGAAGTTGCCTGTCGTGCTGACCACCGCCATCGGTGGCGGCTACAACGATGCGGCCCAGCATTCGCAATGCTTGTACGCCAGCTTCGGGCATGTGCCAGGGCTGAAAGTGGTGGTGCCCAGCAACGCCTATGACGCCAAGGGCCTGATGGCGCAGGCCATTGCCGACGACAACCCGGTGGTCTTCATGTTTCACAAAGGCCTGATGGGGCTGCCCTGGATGTCCTATTTCGAAGGCGCCACCGTGGCCGTGCCGGAGACGCCGTATCGCATCCCGTTGGGCCGTGCCCGCACAGTTCGCCAAGGTCGCGACCTGAGCCTGGTGACGATCAGCCAGATGGTGCACAAGGCCGAGATCGCGGCGGCCCGGCTGGCGGACGAGGGCATTGATGTGGAGGTGATCGATCTGCGAACCGTGGTCCCTCTGGACCGGGAGGCGGTGATCGCCTCGGTGGCGCGCACGGGGCGCTTGCTCGTGGCCGACGAGGACTACCGCAGCCACGGGCTCAGTGGTGAGGTGATGGCGGTGGTGGGCGAGGCCTTGGGGCGCGTGAAGCTGCGGGCGCCGATGCGGCGCGTGGCCGTTCCGGATGTGCCCATTCCCTACAGCCGGGTGCTCGAACAGGCCGTGATTCCACAGGTGGCTGATCTGGTGGCCGCCGCCAGGGCCGTGCTGGCGGCAGACTTCGAAAGGCAGTACGCCCATGGTTGAGCTGCGACTGGATCCGGTGGCCTTTGATTCACTGGATGACGACGCCGAGGCGTTGTTGTCAAGCTGGGATGTGCAGCCCGGTCAGAGCGTGACCGTGGGACAGGAGGTCGGCGTGGCCGAACTCGTCAAAGCCAGCGTTCCCATCGTGGCGCCGGTGGCGGGACGCATCGCAGCGCTGCGCGTTCCCGCCGGTGCGAGCTTCGGGCGCGACGCCGTTCTCGCCCTGCTGGAGCCTGACTGATCCAACTCCGCCAGCGCCGACTTCCTGCAGACCCGTGAACCCCTCTCAACCCCCGCTGCGCAGCAGCATGGCGGGGTTCAGGCGCATCTGCGCCAGCAGGTAGCGCGCGCCCAGCCCCAAGCTCATCGCGCTCACACCCGCCGCGGTCAGCAGCCCGCTCCAGTACAGGCCGGCCGGGCTCATGTCCAGCCGCCACTGCAGCAGCGCGGTGGCCAGCGCGCTGCCGGCCAGCAGGGCGAAGCCGGCGGTCACGGCGGCCAGCAGCACGTATTCCCACACCAGCACGCGCCGCAGCAGCGAATGCCGCGCGCCCAGCGCGTGCATCACCGTGGAGTCGTAGAGCTGGCGGCTGCGGCTGGCGGCCACCACGCTGGCCAGCACCAGCAGGCTCGCGGCCAGGCACACGCCCGCCACCACCGCCAGCCCGCCGGTGGCGCGGCCCATGAGCGCGCGGGTCTCGCGCAACATGGACTCGGTGCGCGCGGTGGCGATGTTGGGCGCCGCCGCCGCGAGCCGGTCCTGAGCGTCCAGCGTCTGGTCGGTCGGCATCCAGGCCGCGCCCACGTGGCGGGTGATGAAGGGGTCCAGCACGCCGTCGCTGAAGATGGCTTCGAGCCACAGGCGCGACTGCATGCGCCGCTGGCTGTAGATGGCACTTAGCGTCGCCTCCACCGGCTGGCCCATGATCTCGAAGCGCAGCCGGTCGCCCACCTGCAGGCCCAGCCCGTCGGCTTCGTTGTCTTCCATCGCCACCAGCGGTTCGCCCCGGTGGTCTTCTGGCCACCACGCGCCACGGTCGATCACCACGTCGTCGAAGTTGCCGCTGCGGTCGCTCAGCTTGTGTTCGTCGTGCGATTCGCGGGCGCGTTCGCCATCGCCACTTTCGCGCAGCGCCTCGCCGTTCACAGCCACCAGCCGGCCCAGCACCAGCGGCGCGGTCTTCACCGCTTCCAGACCGGGTGAGGCCTGCAACGTCTCGCGCAGCAGCGGGAGCTGGTCGGTCTGCACGTCGAAGAACACCAGGGCCGGTGCCTGCTCGGGCACGGTCTGATTCACCGTGCGCAGCAGCGTGGCCACCACCAGGGTGCAGGCCACCAGCAGCGTCAGCGCCGAGCCCAGCGAGAGCAGGGCGGTGCGCAGCGGCGAATGCGGCTGCTGCAGTCCGGCCAGCGCCAGTTGCAGCGGCAAGGGCAGCGCCCGGTGGTGCTGCAGGCGCGCGGCCACGCGGCGCACGCCGCGTGTGGCGAGGTCGAGCACGCCCAGCAGCGCGGCCGTGGTCAGCACGAAGGCGAGGCCAAAACGCGGGTCCGGCAGGGTGGCCACCAACAGCGCCAGCGTGGCGCCGGCCACGGCGGCGGTGAGCCAGCGTGCGCGGCGCGGCGTGTGCAGCGCCTGCCCCTCCACGCCGCGAAACAGCGCGGCCGGGCTGACCGACAAGGCCCGCCCCAGCGCCGGCAGCGAAAACGCCAGCGCCGTCAACACCCCGAACACCAGCGCCAGCAGCGCGGGCGGCCACAGGCTGTGCAGCAGCAGCGTCACCGGCAGCTTGTCGGCCGCCAGCTGCGCGCCGGCCAGCGCCAGGCCCATGCCCAGCAGCGCGCCCGCCGCGCTCGCCAGCACCGCCAGCAGCCCGATCTGCAGCAACACAAACGCAGCCAGCCGGCCGTCGCGCAGACCCAGCGCGCGCAGCGTGGCGAGGCTGGTCAGCTTGCCCTGCAGGTAGGCCTGCACGCTGTTGAACACGCCCAAGCCGCCGATGAACAGCGCCGAGAAACCGATCAGCAGCAGGCCCGAGCCGATCTGGCCCAGCACCTCGGCCATGCGGTCGCTGCGCTCGTCGAAGCTGCGCGTCTCGGCGTCCAGCGTGGGGAAGGCGGCGATGAATTGGTCGCGCCACGCGTTGGCCGGCTCGGTGGTGCGCACGCGGTACTGGTATTCGACGCGGCTGAGCGGCTGCACCAGGCCGGTGGCCATGAGCGCGCCCTCGGCCACCAGCACCGGCGCCGCGCCCCAGTCGGCGCGCAGGCTGCGGTCGGGCTGGCGAATGGTGAGCGCGCGCACCGTCAATGTCAGGTCACCGACCTCGATGCGGTCACCGGGCTTCAGGCCCAGGCGCGTGGCCAGCGCGGCATCGACCGCCGCGCCCCACTGGCCGTCCCGTTGCGCCAGGGTGTCGGCCAGCGTGCCCGCCGGCTGCAGCGCCACCGCGCCATACAGCGGGTAGGCGGCGTCGGCGCTCAGCAGCTCGATCAGCTGCGCGCGGCCGCTCTCCAGACGCAGCATGGTGCGCAGCTCGATCACGCGCGAGACGGTGCCGCGCGCCTGCATCCAGGCCAGCGCATCGGCCGGCAGCGGCTGGGGCGATTCGACCTCCACGTCGCCGCCAAAGATCAGCCGCGCGTCGTGGCGCAGCGCGTCGGCCACCTGGCGGTACAGGCCGCCGCCCGCGGCCACCAGCGACACGCCCAGCACCAGACAGGCGACAAAGATCCACAGGCGCCGGCCGCTGGCGCGCAGGTCGCGCCAGGCCAGGTCAAGCAGAAAGGGCATCGCTCGCCTCCGGCTGGCGGGTGGTCGGTGCTTCGCGCCCCTCCAGCGTTTCATGCAGCTGACCGTCGTGCAGGCGCAGCACGCGGTCGCAGCGGGCGGCGAAATCCAGGTCGTGCGTCACCAGCACCAGGGTCGTGCCCAGCTCGCGGTTGAGGCTGAAGATCAGCTCGCGCACCGATTCGGCCGTCTGGTCGTCCAGGTTGCCGGTGGGCTCGTCGGCCAGCAGCAGGCGCGGGCGGTGAACCAGCGCCCGCGCAATCGCCACGCGCTGCTGCTCGCCACCCGAGAGTTGCGATGGCCGGTGGTGCAGCCGGTCCCCCAGGCCCACCCGCTGCAGCATCTCCGCCGCCGCCTCGCGCGCGCCGCTGGCCCCCGCCATCTGCAGCGGCAGGGCGGCGTTGTCCAGCGCGCTCAGGCTGGGCAGCAGGTGAAAGCTCTGAAAGATGATGCCCACCCGCTCGCGCCGCAGGTCGGCCAGGCCGTCGCTGCTCAGGCTGCCCAGGTCGGTGCCGTCGATGCGGATGCGCCCCGCGCCGGGCCGCTCCAGACCCGACAGAAGGAGCAGCAGCGAGGTCTTGCCCGACCCCGAAGGCCCGGCAATGGCCACGCTCGTGCCCGCCGCGACGCGCAGGCTCACATCGCGCAGCACCTGCACCTGGCGGGTGCCGATGGTGTATTGCATGGACAGGCCATGGGCCTCGATCAGGTGGGGGTGGCTGTGGGGCATGGGCGGTGTGAGGGGCTGGGCGGGGCAAAGTTCAAGGCTGTGCATGCCGGGGCGATTTCGGGCAAGACTGCCGCTGGAGGCTGGAGAGGATGGCAGGTCACCGGGGACTCAGCCTGTGGATGGACGGCCAGGTTCTGCGGAATACATTACATAGGCTGCTGGTCAATACGAGCGCTGCGCTACGCAGTCGCGAGACACGCCAGATCCTCGGAGCGGGAAGGAGTTCGAATGCAACGCGTTATCGCCACGTCAATTGAAACCCCATGGGTATTTCAATCTGGAACAGACATCATGAGTGTTCATCTCGAATGGGGCGAACTAGCCATAACGCTTATGTCGGGTGGAGATAGGAAGGTCGCAGTCGTTAGGTTCAGTGAAATCATAGGCTTCAGATTTCTGGACGAAGGCGATCTACTTGAGTTTTGGCCTGCGTGTGCAGCGGCCCAAGGCTGGCTCTTCCGAATAGAAGAGAACGGTTGGTTTGACTTGGAAGCCTCTCGGCCTGGCTTTATTCGGAGCGAAGTCAAAGGTCTCTCGGAGTACTTCGTGGCAAGCCAAAATGGCTGTGTGAGTGTCCTGACGGGTGATCTCCCAAAGGTTGAAATCTGGCCGATCTGAAGAACGGACAAGTTCCTAAGGGCCAGGACCGGGTTCCCCTGGAAAACACGGACAGTGGACATTGACTTGTAGAGCCATCGCTCCGGGAGTCAGCTTCCTGAAGCGGCCTCGTACTCATACTACCGGCCACATGCGGATATTCATTTGAAATGAAACCCAACCCACAGTTCACTGCGGAACTACGGTTCCACTTCAATGAGCACGCGGCGCCGGACCGCAGGCGTTGGTTTATGTTCGGTGAAGACTTACATCGTCGCGTGCCGATGTCCATGAACGGCGTAGACGGGTTGAACACCATCGGAATGTGGGTAAAAGAGCCTTCGACATTCCATCCCGGTGATACGGCTAGAGTCGACTGCGTCGTAGTGACACCTGAAATTTTCTCAGCAGCCATCAGGCCAGGCGTGAGCTTTGAGCTCTGGGATGGTGGGTATTTTGCGACCGGAACTGTTCTCGAACGATTCGACACTGCCTGGCCAGATCACGTAGTCGGGAAGTCCAATTCGGGCCAATAGCGGCCGGTTGGACGTACCGTTCGGCGGCCTTATCGGGGCGTAGGACTACGCACAAAACAAGCCTCACCCGAAACACTCAGAGGCCCCCAGTTGTATAGCAGCCAGCATAGGACGCTGTTCAAAACTCCGAATGCCGCGTACCCAGCGGCCATGCTTCCTGACCACTCGGCTCCCCAAAACAGCACTTCGTACACGCCCGCCCCGAGCGCCGCGCCCATGGGGGCTGCAAGTGCAAACTGCTGTGCCACGCTTCTTGGGCGACGTACCAAAAACGCGTGAAGCAAAGGAACGGCAATTCCAGCGACGAGTACGCTGATTGGGTAGCTGAACCACGCGGTGAACACCAACATTGGAGCCAAGAGAACCGCAGTCAGGTGTACCAACGCTGGTGCGAGCAAGACGATGAGGAAGAGCCGAAAAGACACTTTCATTTGAGATGTTCTAGGTCGGACTGATGACGACCGCTTCTGGCCGGGAGCTTGAGCACGCGGCAGTGCCGGGAACATGTCCTTCACTGAAGGAGCTCTCGCCAACCAAAGCCAGGAATCGGCACTGTCCACGGACTGCAACTGCCGGCCAGTAGCAGTCGGTGGACAAGCGGGAAAGCTGCCATTCAACGGTATCGTCCACAAAGCCGCGGCGAACGAATTTCGATTTCAATACCGCGTGACCCGCTGCTCCGTGTGCAACGGATTGTTAGGCCGCTTTATGCACGTTGTTAATGATGTCCCCATATAAATAAAGGATTTCGGTGGATGCCGCAGCGTTTTGCTGGAGGCCATGCAGTGCCCAAACAATTGCTTGCAGGTCGGGGTCGCGAGTGATGAGACAAAAAGAACCTACTTCTGGTTTCTCGTCTGGGCCACCAGTGGTTGATTCTAATTTCATTCCTTTGATGACGCGAAAAATTGCATATTTTCCGGCAACGTGTATCAGATGAGGCCGCCGGCTCATAGGGATGTCGGAGTTCTCTTTGTAGTATGTGTCGACGTGTTGGAGAATTGTGTGGCCCTCAAGTCCGCTACTTGCATAAATTATCTTGTAGGGCCAGTCGTCATAGTTGGGTATTTGGATTGTGAACGAGACGCGCCCATCGAGGCTCTTCATAGGTGGAATTGACGCGATACCGCCCAATGCGTCGAAAAGCTGATTCTTGTCCAGTGTTGATTTAATAGATGCAACACCGAGTGTCCCTTCAACCGGAGAGAACGATTTTCCACCGCCGTCCGCATTATGAAAGTCAAAACGGGGTGCCGTGTCTGTAGTCACAATCACGTCGAGTTGCTTCGATTCGGTGCCGTCGTCGTGAAAGAGAAATCCACCAAGGAAGACATTGCATTTGGATGGGGCGTGCTGACGAAGGAAATCCGCGTAAATTCGTTCCCGTGAAGTGCCAATGTCGCTGGTATTCGGGAATATAGACGCCGCCTCAGCATCACCGCGTAGAACCTACGCAACCTTCTGATAGTAGTCGCGCAAACGCTTATAGAACTCTCGTGCCATGCTCGTAAGACCTAACGTAATGCATCCCGCAGAACCTGCGGGACAAATTGGACGGTGCGGGATATTCTGGTCACTTCAACCTCCAGAAAACTCAATCGCGTCAATGGGTTGGAGGCGGAGGCCTGATTTCTATCCAGGTACAAGTAAAGCACGAAACCCGGCATCCACATCCAACCAGTGACCACTTCCCTTTGGGTCCTTGTACGACCGCGGTGGGTCGCGAAGAGCCATTCGCTCTGGCGGATAGGAGTCGTTGGGAACAGCGTGCAGCCCATGCTTTCGGATGGTGGTTGCTTGCCGATAGCGGCTGAAGGCACACCCAACAAGCAGCCTGCACGTGCCCAACTTCGCGGCGGGAAAACCGTCAACGCCCCGGCACAGCCCACACCCGCTGCCCGCCAATCGCATGAAAGCACCTGCCCGGCGCAGCCGGCAGGGCATGCCCACCGGTGAACGCGCCAAACGCCGGCAGCACGGCCTGGCCCGGTTCGCTCACGAAGCAGGGCAGGCGCAGCGCGTCGCGCGCGGGGCCGCTGAGCTGGCAGACCGGGTGCAGGTGGCCGGCGAGCACGAAGTGGGTGGGGTGGGTTTGTGGGTGGTGGCAGCAGGCGAAGGGGCCGAGCAGCCAGGGCTCGTCCACCACCTCGATGCGCGCCTCGGGCGGCGGGTCGCCCGCGCGGTCGTCGTGGTTACCGCGCACCAGGGTCATCGCCACGCTGCGGTGGCGTTCGCGCCAGTCGTGCAGGGCCTTGAGCACCGGGGGCGTGCGGCCGGTGGCCGCGTGCAGGAAGTCGCCGAGGAACACCAGCCGTTCGGGGTGGTGCACCGCGATGAGATCGCTCAGCCGCGCGAGGTTGTCGCGCGTGGTGCCGCCGGGCACGGGCTGGCCCAGCGCGCGGTAGCTCGCGGCCTTGCCCAGGTGCAGGTCGGCGATGAACAGCGCCTGGCCCGCCGGCCACCACAGCGCGTGCGCGGGCAGCAGGTGCAGCGCCTCGCCGGCCCAATGGACAGTGGCGTGCCCGTCAGGCGTAGTCGTAGGTGCCACCTTTTTTCAGAGCCGTTTGGTAGGCCGGGCGGGCGTGGATCTTCTTGAGCCAGGCCATGGTGGCCGGGCGCGAGGGGCCGAGGCCGGCGCGCGAGACGGCGGCTTCGAGCGGGAAGCTCATCATGATGTCGGCCGCGGTCATCTGCTTGCCGGCGAACCAGGGGCGCGAGGCCAGCACCTGCTCCACATAGTCCAGGTGCACGTCCACCATGGGCTGCACCTTCTTCACCGCGATCCCGCCGATCAGCGGCACCTTGCTCATGGCCAGCATCAGCAGCAGGTTGGGCATGAGCGAGCCTTCGGCGTAGTGCATGAACTGGCGGTACTGCAGCAGCCCGTCGCCCTGGTTGGCGGGGCCGAGCTTGCCGGTCTTGTCGACCAGGTATTCGCAGATGGCGCCGGTCTCCACCAGCTTGAGCTTGCCGTCTTCCAGCACCGGCGACTTGCCCAGCGGGTGCACCTTCTTCAGTTCGGGCGGCGCGAGCATGGTCGCCTTGTCGCGCTCGTAGAAGCGGATCTCGTAGGGCAGTTCCAGCTCTTCGAGCATCCACAGCAGGCGCTGCGAGCGGGAGTTGTTCAGGTGGTGGACGATGAGGGTCATGGTCGCGTGGTGTGGAAGGTGAAGCGACGGATTGTGGCGGCTGGGCCTGGAGTCTGCAGCCTAAAGCGGTCTTCGGGGGCGGTGTGGCCGCCGTGCCCGCTTCGCCGCCGCGGGGGGCTTGTCCGGCGCGCCCTCGCGCCCAAAGGCCAGCGAGCCGCGCACCTGTTCCGGGTCGCTGTCGGCGTGGCCGCCTGCAGCCTTCTCCAGCTGCGCCAGCATGCGCGCGATGCGGTCGGCCACGCTTTCGTTGCTCAGCTTTTCGCGCAGGCGTTCGACCATCAGCGGGAAGGCAAAGGGTGTGGGCCGCGCCAGATCCTTCAGCACCAGCGACTGCCGCGCCATGCGGCGCAGCGCTTCGCGCAGGCGGCCGATCTCCAGCTCCTGCGCCAGCAGCTCGGCCTCGGCCTGTTGCAGCAGGCGGTTGCCAGGGTCGTACTTGCGAAACACCTCCCAGAACAGGCTGCTGGAGGCCTGCAGCTGCCGGCTGCTGCGCTTCTCGCCCGGGTGGCCCTGAAAAATCAGACCCGAGACGCGCGCGATCTCGCGAAAGCGCCGCTGCGCGAGTTCGCTGGCGTTCAGGCTCTGCAGGATCTCGCTCAGCAAGGCCTCGTCGTCGGTCTGTTCCTTCAACAGGGCGGGCAGCAGCGATGGCCAGTCGATGGCGGTGGCGCTCAACAGCTCGAAGCCGTAGTCGTTGACGGCGATGGAGAAGGTGTTGGGCGCGTGCTGCGCCACGCGCCAGGCGATCAGGCTGGCCAGGCCCAGGTGCGCGTGCCGGCCGGCGAAGGGGTAGAGGAAGAGGTGCGTGCCCTCGCGCGAGTGCATGACCTCGGCGAGCAAGGTGTCGGGCGAAGGCAGGGCGGACCACTGCGCTTGCAGTTCGAGCAGGGGCCGTGCGGCCTGCAGCTCGGGGTCGTCAAAGTCGCTGGCCTGCACCCGCGCCAGCTGCGCCACCACGGCGTCGGCCAGCGTGGTCGAGAGCGGCATCTTGCCGCCGTTCCAGCGCGGCACTGCGGGCTTGCGGCCGGTGGCCCGCTTGACCCAGGCCGTCATGTCGTGAATGCGCACCAGCTCCAGCAGCCGGCCCGCGAACAGAAAGCAGTCGCCGGGTTTCAGACGCGCGGCAAAGCTCTCTTCGACGTTCCCGATCTTGCTGCCGCCGACGTACTGCACCGCCATGCTGGCGTCGCTGACGATGGTGCCGATGTTCATGCGGTGGCGTCGCGCCAGCCGTGCGTCGGGCACGCGCCAGACGCCGTGTTCGTCCGCCACCACGCGGTGGTAGTCCGGGTAGGCCGCGAGCGACGGCCCGCCTTGCGAGACGAAGTCCAGGCACCAGCGCCAGTGCTCGTCGGGCAGCTCGGCGTAGGCGGCGGTGCTGCGGATTTCGGCCAGCAGCGCGTCGGGCTGGAAGCCGCCGCCGAGGGCGACGGTCACCAGGTGCTGCACCAGCACGTCCAGCGGCTGGCGCGGCGTCTCGCGCGCCTCGATCTGCCCGGCGTAGACAGCGGCGCGGGCGGCCGCGCCTTCGACCAGCTCCAGGCTGTGCGTGGGCACGATGCTCACGCGCGAGGGCCGGCCCGGCGCGTGGCCCGAGCGGCCCGCGCGCTGCAGCAGCCGCGCAATGCCCTTGGGCGACCCGATCTGCAGCACGCGCTCCACCGGCAGGAAATCCACGCCCAGGTCCAGGCTGCTGGTGCAGACCACGGCGCGCAGTTCGCCCGCCTTGAGCCCGGCCTCCACCCACTCGCGCACCGAGCGGTCCAGCGAGCCGTGGTGCAGCGCGATCAGGCCGGCCCACTCAGGCTTGGAGTCCAGCAGCGCCTGGTACCAGATCTCGGCCTGAGAGCGCGTGTTGGTGAATACCAGGGTGCTGCCGCTGCCCTCGATCTCGCTCACCACCGACGGCAGCATGGCCAGGCCCAGGTGGCCGCCCCAGGGGAAACGGTCCACGCGCGGCGGCAGCAGGGTGTCCACCGTCAGTTGCTTGGGGGTCTGGCCGCGCACCATGCGGCCGGCCGCTGCGGCCTGCCGGCCGAGCAGGGTGTGCATGGCTTCGTCGAGGTTGCCCAGCGTGGCCGACATGCCCCAGATGCGCAGCGCCGGGTTCCAGCGCCGCAGCCGCGCGATGGCCAGTTGCGCCTGCACGCCGCGCTTGTTGCCCATCAGTTCGTGCCACTCGTCCACCACCACCAGCGCGGTGCGGCCCAGTTGCTCCTGCGCGTCGGCTCGCGCGATCAGCAGGCTCAGGCTCTCAGGCGTGGTCACCAACACGGTGGGCAGGCGCTCGGCCTGCCTGGCGCGTTCGCTGCTCGACGTGTCGCCGCTGCGTGCGCCGGCGGTCCAGGCGGGCGCCAGGTCGGGCAGTGGCGCTTGCAATGCCCGCAGCGTGTCGGCGGCCAGCGCGCGCATGGGCGTGAGCCAGACCACCGTGAGCGGCGGTGTGCGCTTGGCGTCCGCATCGGCCAGCGCCTGCAGCGCACCCAGCCACACGGCGTAGGTCTTGCCGGCGCCCGTGGTGGCGTGCAGCAGGCCGCTTTCGCCGCGCGCCATCGCGTCCCAGACCTCGCGCTGAAAGGGGAAGGGCGACCAGCCGCGCGCGGCCATCCAGGCGGCGGCGTCGGGGCGGTGGGGGGCATTGGCGCGGGCGGGCACGGTGCGGCCATTCTGGCAGCGGGCCGGCCGCCGCGCCCGGCCGGGGTCAAGCGCGCGGGCGCGTCACCCAGGCGGCCGAGGCCACGATCAGCAAGCCGCCGAGCCAGCCCATCCAGGTCAGCTGCTCGCCCAGCCAGAGCACCGCGATCAGCGCTCCCCACAGCGGCTCGCTGCCCATGAGCAGGGCCACGCGCGAAGGGCTGGTGCGCGCCACCGCGTGGTTCTGCACGAAGAAGGCCAGCACCGTGCACAGCAGCACGAGGAAGGCCATGGCGCCCCAGAAGCTGGCGCCCGTGGGCAGCGGCACCCAGCCCGGGCCGGGCGCCACCGCCATCAGAACGGCCGTGCCCAGCGCCATCACGCCCATCTGCACCGCGGTGGTGGTCAGCGCCGGCAGGCCGTGGCGCTGGCCCATGCGGCGCGTGAGGCAGACCATGACGCCACGCAGAAAGGCCGCGGCCACCATGAGCGTGTCGCCCCAGGACCAGCCGGCCCCACCGCCGCCGTGCTGGAACGCCAGCAAGCCCGCGCCCGCCAGCGACAGCGCCGCCGCGGCCAGCACCGTGCCGGTGGGCTTCTGGCCCAGCAACCACCATTCGCACAGCGGCGTGAAGGCCACGCACAGGCTGATCAGGAAGGCCGCGTTCGACGCGGTGGTTAGCGACACGCCGAAGGTCTCGCACAGGTAGATGGCCAGCAGGTTGGCGCCCAGCAAGCTGGTGCCGGCCAGCGCGGCGCGCCAGTGGGGCACGGCCAGCCCGCGCAGCGCGGGCAGCAGCAGCACGAAGGTCAGGCCGAAGCGCAGGAAGAGGAACTGCAGCACCGGCACCTGTTCGGTGGCGACCTTGGCGGCGCTGTAGCTGCCGCCCCAGATGGCGGCCACCAGGAGCAGCAGCCATTCGACGCGGAGCGTGCGGGGGAACGAAGCGGGAAGCGCAAGGGAAGAGGACATGCGGCGATTGTTCGGGGCCGGCCCCGCGCCGACTAGACTGGCCGCTGGAACAGGAGTTGTGCGCCGTGGGAAGCAATGATTTTCTGGATGTGATGCAGGAGCTGGTGGCCTTCGTTCGCGTGGCGGAGGCGGGCAGCTTCTCGGCCGCCGCTCGGGCGCAGGGCGTCACGCCCTCGGCCATCAGCCGACAGGTGGCGCGGCTGGAAAAAGCCCTGGGCCTGGCCCTGCTGCAGCGGACCACGCGCCAGCTGCGCCTGACCGACGCCGGCCTGGCCGTGCTGGAACACGGCCGCGCCATGGTGGCCGCCGCGCGCGCCACGCTGGAAGTGGCCGAAGGCCATGTGGGCGTGCCGCGCGGGCGCGTGCGCCTCAGCGCGCCCAAGGCCTTCGCGCGCCAGGTGCTGCACCAGCCGGTGCTGGACTTCCTGCAGCGCTACCCCGAGGTGGACGTGCACTTCCTGGTGCAGGACCGGCCGGTGGACGCGCTGCGCGAAGGTGTGGACCTGGTGGTGCGCCTGACCGACGACCCGCCGCCGGGCATGGTGGCGCGCGCACTGTGTCCGGTGCAGCAGTGGGTGGTCGCCAGCCCGGCCTACCAGGCGGCGCACCCGCCGGTGCACACGCCCGACGACCTGATGGCGCACAGCTGCATTGCCCTGGGCGAGCAGGAGCGCGACGGGCGCTGGCGCTTCGTGCGGGGTGATGAAGCCGTGGAGGTGGCGGTGTCCGGCCGCTACACCGTCAACCACAGCGAGATGCGGCTGGCCGCGGTGGAGGCCGGGCTGGGCATTGGCTGCATGCCGGACTTCGGCGCGCGCGAGGCCGTGGCCGCCGGCCGTGTGGTGCGCCTGCTGGCCGACTGGACCTTCGACACCCGTTACCAGGGCACGGCTTACCTGCTGTTCGCCGCTTCGCGCCACACCGCGCCCAAGGTGCGCGCGCTGATCGACCACCTGGTGGCTGCGCTCGGTCCCGGCACTCAGACCGCCTGAACGGCCGACAACCCGTCGGGCACGGGGTCGGCGTTGTCGCTGCCCGCCCGCGCCCGGGACAGGGCGCGGGACAGGGCGGAAACATTCCCGTAGCCGGCCACGCGGGCCGCTTCCTTGAGCCCTTTGCCCGAATCGACGGCACGCCGCGCCAGCGCCAGCCGGATGGCCGAGAGGTAGCGGCCGGGCGTGCGTCGCATCACCTCGCGGAAGGTGCTGGCGAAGGCCGTGCGGGACATGCCCGCTTCGCCCGCCAGCCGCTCCAGTGACCAGTCGGCCTGCGGGCGCTGGTGCATGGCCACCAGCGCGCGGGCGATCCTCGGGTCGGCGAGCCCGCTGAACAGGCCGGTGGCGCCGGGGCCGGGGTGGGCCACCAGATGGCGCAAGAGGCCGATGAACAGGATGTCGCCGGCGCGGTGGAGCAGGGCCGGCTGTCCGCAGCGCGGCGCACCCAGTTCCGTCTCGATCAGCGTCACCGCCAGCCGCAGGGCCGGCTCGTCGTTCGCCAGGCTCAGCACGCGGGGCTCGGCAAACTCCTCCAGGAACAGGTCGGCCACCGGGCCGGCGAGCCGGACGCGCGCGCGGATGAGGTGGCCCTGACCGCCCAGGCGCTTGCCTTCGAGGCGGTGCGGGGCGCTGGCGCGCATGACCACCATGGCCGGCGCGTGGACAGGCAATGTCCTGCCGGCCAGTCGCAGCCGCATGCCATCCCGGGTCAGCAGGTAGAGGCGCAGGTCTTCGGGGGTGGGTGCCGCCGCTGCGCCGTCCGCGTCGGCGGTGCCGGGGTCGAGCAGCACGGTGGGGGCCAGGCCCTCGAGCAAGGCGGAAAGGCGGTCGAGACGGGCGGGTGGCGCAGCCATGTTTATGAACGAACAGCAAACAAATGTGTACTTTGATTTGCCGATGGTACTGGAGACTGTTGTCACCCCATCACCGCTTGCCGGTGCAAACCCCAACCGAAGGAACGGCATGACCCCCTCGACCCTGATGCCCCGCTGGCCCGTCCCGGCGCTGAACGTGCCCCTCCTGGGCGGAGAACGCTTTGTGCTCGGCGCCCAGCCGGGCGAACGTTTCGATCTGATCGTGTTCTACCGCGGCCTGCATTGCCCGATCTGCGCCAAGTACCTGATGGAGCTTGAACGCCTGGTGCCCGAGTTCCACCAGCGCGGTGTTCAGGTGCTGGCGCTCAGCAGCGATGGCGAGGAGCGGGCGCGCGCGATGGCCGAGAAGGTCCAGGCCAAGGCACTGCGTTTCGGTCACAGCTTGTCGCTGCGCAGCGCGCGCCAGTGGGGCCTGTACATCAGCACCTCGCGCGGCAAGACCTCGATCGGCATCGATGAGCCCGAGCTCTTCAGCGAGCCCGGGGTCTTCATCGTCCGCCCCGACGGCACGCTGTACTACGGGTCGACCCAGACCATGCCGTTTGCGCGTCCCGCGTTTCAGGACCTGCTGGGCGCCATCGACTTCGCCATCGCCAAGGACTACCCGGCGCGGGGCGAGTACACCGGCAGCCTCTGACCCCTCCCCGCGGGACGCGTCCGTTCCGCGGGTGCGACGGATCGTGACGGGGGGCGCCGGGCCTGCCTTGGCGTCTTCTCGGCCCCCCAATTCATGAGAAGTCCGTGACGATTCGGTGAGGACTTGGGCACGGGGTTTCCGCAAACTGCGGCGCATGAACACCCAACACCCATCTGGAATGCCGCCACCCACCCACGACCTGCGGCGCCGCCGTTGGCTGGCGATGGCCGCGCTGCTGGCGTTATCGCCCACGGTCGCGTTCGCCGCAGGACCGGTGAACGTCGATGCACAAGGGGTGGCCTTGAAAGGGTACGACCCGGTGGCGTACTTCGAGGTCGGGCAGCCGGTCAAGGGCAAACCGGAGTTCAGCACCCGGTTCAACGGGGCGGTGTACTGGTTTTCGTCGGTCGCCCACCAGAAGGCCTTTGCGGACGACCCGCAGCGCTACGAGCCGCAGTTTGGCGGGTATTGCGCTTACGGCGTTGCGCAGGGTGTCAAACCGGACATCGACCCGAGCGCCTTTGCCATCGTGGACGGCAAGCTGTATCTCAACCTGAGTCCGGCCGTACAGAAGCGTTGGCAGGTCGACATACCCGGTCACATCACACAGGCCACCAAGAACTGGATCACCCTGAAGGACCAGTAGGCAGGGTTGCCCTGGGCCCAACCCTGTCTTTCTTTTCTCGTTCCCTCCACTCCATCAAGGACATCACCATGAGTTCACTCGCCTCCCATCTCTCCCGCGCTCTGGCCACGGCGGTGGTCACCACATCCGCTCTGGCTGGTTGCGCCAGCGCAGGTTGCGCCGCACGCTGCCGCCCCGCTGCCGCTTGCGCCGGCAAAAAATGCGGTGGCTGCACCGCCAGGAAATGTGGCGCGTGCGGTGCCAAAAAATGCGGCGCTTGCTGCGCCAAAAAGTGCGGAGCCTGCTGTGCCAAGAAGTGCGGAGCCTGCGGCGCCAAGAAGTGACGCGTAAGGTTTCGCCGCCCACAGCGACAGAACCCCATGCATCTGCCGCTCAAACGCCTGTCCATGGCTGAACTGCGTCGCAGCTTCCAAGCCGCGCAGTTCAGCCTGCAGGGCTTTGCCCAGGCCACCGCCGAGGATGGTTCGTTGATCCAGAGCTGGGTGGGTGGTGTACCGGTGGTGGCCATGGAGCACTACCCGCCTGCTGACGTGAAGGATGTGCAGCACGGCTATCAGTTTTTCTACCATTGCCACCGCGACGACGGCCTGGAGCATGGCCATGTGCATGTGTTTGCCCATGCCACCCGGTCCGGACGGAAGCGCAGGGCGCGAGACCGAGACCACTGGATTCGCACGGATCCCTCGCATCTGATCGCCATCGGTCTGGATGCGAGGGGCCTGCCGGTGTCCATCTTCACCGTGAACCGCTGGGTGACCGGCGGTCACTGGCTGGACACGCCGACGATCCTTCACTGGCTGCAGGGGCTGAACCTGGGCAGCGCCCAACGCCATGCCCTTTCCAGCCAGTGGTTGGCGGGCTTCGTCCAGATGTACCTGCCGGTGATCGAGCAACTGCTCAGGCGGCGTGACCGCTGGCTGGCCCGGCAGGCGGATCGAACCGCCGCGTTCCACGACCAGGACGCCGAAGTCATCAGCAGCGCCCTGATCGACTGGGCCGGCGATCTGGAGCGCCTCGAATCGGAATGGACACGCCGAAGCACGCCAAAGCCATGAACCACGCAATCGCCACCGGGACTTTCAGCCCGCACCCCACGACCCCTCGGGCCGATTCGGCGGTCCGCAACATCCTGGTGATCGAGGATGAGCGCGACATTGCCGATCTGATTGCCCTGCACCTGTCGGAACTGCCCGCCAACGTGACCATCGCCCATGACGGGTTGGGTGGCCTGGACCTTGCGATGCAGCGGCAGTGGGATGCCATCGTGCTCGACATCCGTCTGCCGGGTCTGAACGGCCTGGACCTGTGCCGCGAACTGCGCAGCAAGCTCTCGCCGGTGCCCATCCTGATGCTGACCGCGCGCAGCGGGGAGCTGGACCGGGTGCTCGGCCTGGAGCTGGGCGCCGACGACTACCTGACCAAGCCCTTCAGCGTGATCGAGCTGCAGGCGCGCGTGAAGGCACTGCTGCGGCGTTCGGCCATCACCACGGCGGCGCGAAATGACGCCAATTCACAGAAGCCCACCACGCTCGTGCAGGGTCACCTCAAGGTGGACCGCCTGCAGCGCCGTGCCTGGCTGGGGCAGACGGAAATCACGCTGGCGCCGCGCGAATTCGATCTGCTCTGGCATTTCATGCAGCAGCCAGGTCGGGTCTTCACCCGCAGCGAGCTGCTCGACGAGGTGTGGGGCCTCAGTCACGATGGCTACGACCACACCGTCAACAGCCACATCAACCGGCTGCGAAGCAAGCTGGGCGACGAGCGGACAGACGCCGGGTTCATCCACACGGTATGGGGTGTGGGCTACCGTTTCGAAGCACCCGCATGATGCCCATCCCGACCCGGCCTCCGGTGCCTGCATGGCGACGCCTGCATGTGCGGGCTGCGGCACTGACCGCCCCCCTGATGCTGCTGCTGGGTGTCTGCATGTACCTGCTGCTCCAGCACTTCAGTGCACAGAACGCCCTGGAAGCGAGCCAGCGCATGAACCTGGGCCTTGCGCAGTACGTTGCCGCGCATCAGGAGCCCGGCTTGCTGGACGCGCAAGGTCATCCCCGCAGCGACCGGGTGCAGGAACTGGCCATGCACGTCATGAAAATCAACCCTGCCGTGGAGGTGTACTTTCTGGACCTCGAAGGCCGGGTGTTGGCCCATGCCCTGGAAGGACTGCAGCACACCGACCCCGTCGGCGCATCGGTTGACCTGCGACCGGTCCGTCAACTTCTGGAAGCGCCGGAAGGAGACGCTGTGCGCCTGCCGGTCATGGGCTCCAACCCGCTGGCACCCGGGCAGGACACGGTCTTTTCGGTCGCCCCGCTGTTGAACGCCGATGGCCATGTGGGTAGCTACCTCTACATGATCCTCAACAGCCGCCTGGCACAGGCCGAAGCCACCAGCCTGGTCAATTCCGGCACTTTGCAGGCCATGGCGGTGGCTGCCGCCGCGGTTTCTGCGCTCGCGGCGCTGGTGCTTTGGCTGGCGTGGCATCACCTGACGCGACCGTTGCGCAGACTGACGGACGAGCTGTGTGCGTTCCGGCCACAAGGCAGCCCCAACGCCATCACCGGACGCGGGGACGAGATCGAGGTGCTGCATGCATCGGTGCGCGACATGCAGGACCGCATCGTCGAGCAGTTCCGGCAGCTTGAAGACAGCGACCGCCAGCGGCGCGAGTTGGTGAGCAACATTTCGCACGACCTGCGCACACCGCTTTCCAACGTCCGGGGCTATGTGGAAACGGTCATGCTGCGTGGGGATGGCATCGACGTCGAATCCCGCACCAGGCACCTGCGTACCGCGCTGCGGCACGCAGACCTGCTCGGCAAGCGCATTGCCGATCTGTTTGAGTTGTCCAAACTCGATGCCGATCGCTCCAAGCCCCAGACAGAAGTGTTCTGCCTGGCCGAACTGCTCCAGGACGTGGTGCAGAACTACCAGCTCACCGCCGAGGCGCGCGGCGTGAAGGTCGAGTTCTCCGCTGGCAGCCACGGCAAGGCCCGGGTGCGGGCGGACATTGCCATGATCGAGCGTGTGTTGCAGAACCTGGTCGACAACGCCTTGCGCCACACACCGACGGGAGGCTCGGTGAGCCTGGCGCTGGAGAACCACGGTGCTTACATGGAGATCAGCGTCAGCGACACCGGCAAAGGCATTCCCAGCGAACACCTCCCGCATATCTTCGAGCGCTACTGGCGGGCCGCAGATCCCGACGACGGTGCAGCCGGCGCCAGTTCAGGCCTCGGCCTGGCCATCGTCAAGCGCATCCTCGATCTTCACGGCAGCGCGGTGCAGGTGCATTCCGAACCGATGCGAGGCACCCGTTTCGGCTTTCTGTTGCCACAAGCCGCATAGCCACCTTGCGCACCCACCATCTCCTGGTGCCGGGTGGTGCTCGGTTCAGGCGCTGGCGGTCGGCAGCAGCGCCGCCAGCGTCTGCAGCGTGTCGGCGTCGTCCACCGGCTTGTCCTCGCGCCAGCGCAGCATGCGCGGAAAGCGCACCGCGATCCCGCTCTTGTGGCGCGGGCTGTGCGCGATGCCCTCGAAGCCCAGTTCAAAGACGAGGGTCGGGCGCACACTGCGCACCGGGCCGAAGCTCTCGATGGTGGTGGCGCGGATGATGGCGTCGACCCGCGCCATCTCGGCGTCCGACAGGCCGGAGTACGCCTTGGCGAACGGCACCAGCGCGCGGCCTTCGGTGCCGGGCGGTGCGTTCCACACCGCGAAGGTGTAGTCGCTGTACACGCTGGCGCGGCGACCGTGGCCGCGCTGGGCGTAGATCAGCACCGCGTCCACGCTCATGGGGTCGATCTTCCATTTCCACCAGGTGCCGGCGGCCTTGGTGCGGCCCACGCCGTAGGCGCTGGCGCGCTGCTTGAGCATGAAGCCTTCCGTGCCGCGTTCGCGCGCCTGTTCGCGCAGGGCCGCGAGTTGGGTCCAGGAGTCGCCGGTCAGCAGCGGGCTGGCGATCAGCAGCGGGTGGTTCAGGTCCTGCACCAGCGCGTCCAGCGCCGCGCGGCGGGTGTGCAGCGGCTGTTCGCGCAGGTCCTGGCCACCGTGTTCGAGCAGGTCGTAGGCCAGCAGCGCCACGGGCAGTTCGCGCAGGATCTTGGGGCCCAGGGTCTTGCGGCCGATGCGCTTCTGCAGGTCGGCGAAGGGCTGCGGCTTGCCCTCGCGCCACACAACGATCTCGCCGTCGAGCACCGTGCCCTCGGGCAGGGCCTCGCCGAGTGCGGCGAGCTCGGGGAAGCGCTCGGTCACCAGCTCCTCGCCGCGAGACCACAGCCAGACCTGGCCCGCGCGCTTCACGAGTTGCGCGCGGATGCCGTCCCACTTCCATTCCACCTGCCAGTCGGCGGGCGGGCCCAGCAGCTCGTCGAAGCGTTCCAGCGCTTCGTTGAACGGATGCGCGAGGAAGAAGGGGTAGGGCTGGCCGCTGGTCTGCTGGTTCTGTTCGGTGGCGCTTTCCGGCGCCACCAGCGCCGCGTAGTCGGCCGCGGTGGGCTGGGCGCCGATGTGGGTGTAGCCCATGAGCCGCTGCGCCACGCGTTTGGCGTCGACGCCGGCCACCGTCGCCAGCGCCTGCGTGACCTGCAGCTTGGACACGCCGACGCGGAAGCCGCCGGTGATGAGCTTGAAGTAGACGAAGCGCTGGTCGTCGGGCAGGGCGTCCCATTGTTCGCGCAGGCGTTCGGCGAGGGCTTCGGGCGGCAGACCACGCAGCGGCAGCAGGTGCCGCGTCAGCCACCCGGCCAGCCCGCGGTCCACCGGCGCGGCGGCCGGCGGCAGCAGCAGCGATACGGTCTCGGCCAGATCGCCCACGGTCTGGTAGCTCTCCTCAAACAGCCACTCAGGCAGACCGGCGGCCGCCTGCGCCAACTCGCGCAGCGCGCGCGTGGGCACCGTCTGGCGCGGCTTGCCGCCGGCCAGGAAGTACACCGCCCAGGCCGCGTCTTCAGCGGGCGCTTCGTTGAAGTAGCGCTGAAGCGCCGCCTGCTTCTCGCGCGTGGCGGTGCTGGCGTCCAGCTCACGGTAGAGGGCGGCGAAGCGCTTCATGCCACCGGCTCCTCGGGCTGCGCTTTGTCCGCTGCGTCCTCGTCGCCGTACTCGGTCTCGAAGGCGTGCGCGTCCAGGCCCTGCTCGGTCAGCCAGCGCACCAGCACCGGCACGCTGCCGTGCGTCACGCGGATGTGTTCGGCGCCTGTGGCTTTGATGGCGCTCATCAGCCCCGGCCAGTCGGCGTGGTCGGACATCACGAAACCCCGGTCCACCCCGCGCCGCCGCCGCGTGCCGCGCACCAGCATCCAGCCGCTGGCGAAAGCGTCCACCGCGTCGGCGCCGAAGCGCTTCATCCACGGCGTGCCCTGGGCCGACGGTGGGGCGAGCACCAGCGCGCGCTGCAGCGCGGTCTTGTCCAGTTCGGTCACGCGGTGCGTGGGCGGCAGGTGCACGTGGGCCGCGCGGTACACCGCGTTCAGCGGCTCCACCGCGCCGTGCACGACGATGGGGCCGATGCTGGCGTCCACCCCGTGCAGCAGCCGCTGCGCCTTGCCGAAGGCGTAACACAGCAGCACCGAGGCGCGGCCCTCGTCCGCGTTGCGTCGCCACCAGGCGTTGATCTCGTCGAACAGCACCGCCTGCGTGGGCCAGCGGTAGATGGGCAGGCCGAAGGTGGATTCGGTGATGAAGGTGTCGCAGCGCACCGGCTCGAACGGGGTGCAGGTGCCGTCGGCCTCGGTCTTGTAGTCGCCCGAGGCGACCCACACGCGGCCGCCATGTTCCAGCCGCACCTGGGCCGACCCCAGCACATGGCCGGCCGGGTGCAGCGACAGTCGCACACCGTGGTGCTCGATCACCTCGCCATAGTCCAGCGTCTGCAGCGCGATGTCGGCGCCCAGCCGCTGGCGCAACGTGCCCGCACTGAGCGTGTGCGCCAGGTAGTGCGCATGGCCCCAGCGCGCGTGGTCCGAATGGCCGTGCGTGATCACGGCCCGCTCCACAGGCCGCCAGGGGTCGATGAAGAAGTCCCCCGCCGGGCAGTACAGGCCTTCGGGGCGGGCAACGATGAGGTCGGAAGCGGTGGCGGTGGGGGTGGCGGCCATGGCGCACGCCAGTGTGCCGCAGCCGACCGGCGGAGCACCTGCGGTTCCTGCAGAAACCCCAGGGGTTCCGGCCAGGTGCGGGCCAGTCTCTGTCAGACTGCGCGCCGGTCGCAAGTTGCGGGCGACCACCGACGAACATGAGGAGGCGTATGTCTGGAGGTGACTGGAAGGAGATGTTCAACGCCGGTTGCGAGGGCGACCTGGCGCTGGTGGAGCACCACGTGAAGTCCGGCGTCGACGTGAACTACGCCCACCCGGAGTTCCTGTCGACGCCGCTGGTGGCCGCGATTCTGGCGGGCCAGGAAGCGGTGGCCCTGTACCTGCTGGACCACGGCGCCAACCCGGCCCTGGCGTCCGAGTTCGATGCCGCGACGCCGCTGCAGGCCGCGCGGCAGGTGGGGCTGGTGGCGGTGGAGGAGAAGCTGTACGCGATGGGCGTGCCCCGGCCGACCGCGGGCGGTGGCCAAGGGTTGGTCAGTCCGCCATCGAGAACACTGGTGCTCGCGGCAGCGGCGGTGTACCTGGCCCTGTTCGTCGCCCTGGTGGTCGGTGTGGTCTACGGCCTGCGCATGCGCTGCGAGGGCTTCGGCTGCATGGGCCTGGGGGTCTACTGGTTCGCCTGGTCGGTGGTGTACGCCGTCTCGGGCCTGATTGGCCTGTGGGTGCGCGCACTCACGCGGAGCGCGGCGGTCACCGGGGGGCTGGTGCGGTGGGCGGTCCGTCTGCACCTGCTCATGGGGCTGGCCCTGCTGGTCCTCTGGTGGATCAGCACCTGAGGTGTTGATCCGGTTGACCGGCCCGCCTCCGGCGGGCACAGTCAGCAGTCTGTTCTTTCAAGGAGGTCCCCATGCCCGCGAGTCCCCACGCCATCAGCTGGTTCGAGATTCCCGCCAACGACTTCGCCCGCGCCAAGGCGTTCTACGAGGCCGTGCTCGGCCGCCCCATCGAGACCATGACCATGGGGCCTTCCACCATGGGCTTTCTCTCCAGCAGCCCGGAGGGCGTCGGCGGCGCCATCGTGCACGGCGACGGCACCGCGCCATCGAAAAGCGGCACCCTGGTCTACCTCAACGGCGGCGACGACCTGGCGGTGATGCTGGCCAGGGTGGAACCGGCCGGCGGCACGGTGGCCGTGCCCAAGACCGACATCGGCAGCGGCTTCGGCTTCTTCGCCCACTTCATTGACACCGAAGGCAACCGCGTCGGGCTGCACTCAATGGGCTGATGGGCGCTGCTTTGTTTTTTGGGTGCGTCGCGCCTTCGAGGGGTGGCGCTGGTCGAGTGGTCAAAATGGGAGTGGTTTGCTGTGCGTCTGCGACGAGATTTTTTGGGGCGAAGCCTCGTGTGGGCCGTGATGGGCCTCGGTTTGCAGGGGTGCCGATCTCCTCTGCTGCGCTATTCGATGCCTTCGGCGGCGGAGGGTGAGTTCAGTCCGTCTGAGGTGGACCGTCTCCTCGCGAAAGAGATCGAGAAGTTGTCCCCACCGTCTCTAGACAAACCCTTGAAGGCCATCACCGTGGTAGCGCCCGACTACCCCAAATGGATTTCGAAAGTGCACTCGGGCAGCGTCCTGATTCGGTTCACGATCAATCCGCAGGGGCTGGTGACTGGCGTGACGCCGAGGCCGGATGACAACCCGGAGTTGGTCCGGTTGATGACCGAAGCGCTGGAGACCTGGCGGTTCGAGCCGCCGCTGCGCGACGGAAAGCCCACCTCCGTCCGCATGAACCTGCCGTTCCGTTTTGCCGTGCAATGACCGTTGTCAGACGGTTCAGCCGCGCAACGTTGCCCGCGCGGGCGACAGCATCTCCGCAGTCAGACCGCACCCGCTGATGTGGGCCGGCAGCGGCAGGCCGCGCACCAGCGCCGCGCAGGCCTCGCCCATGGCCGCGCTGGTCTGGATGCCGTAGCCGCCCTGCGCCGCGCACCAGAAGAAGCCATCGGCCGCCGCATCGAAGCCGCCGACCAGTTCACCATCGGCCACGAAGGACCGCAGCCCGGCCCAGGTGTGGGTGGGGCGCGGCGCTAGCGTGGTCCAGGTCTCGATGGCGTGCAGGCCGAGTGCGATGTCCAGTTCCTCGGGTTGCACGTCTTGCGGGTGCGTGGGGTCCTGGTTCACCGGCGAGGCGAGCAGGGCGCCCGCGTCGGGCTTCATGTAGAAGCTCTCGTCTGCGGCCAGCAGCAGCGGCCAGTGCGCGGTGTCGGTGCCGGCCGGTGGCAGGAAGGTGAAGGCGGTGCGGCGCTTGGGCACCAGACCGATGGGCGCCACGCCCGCCAGCTGCGCCACCGCATCGCACCAGGCGCCCGCGGCGTTGATGAGCACCGGTGCGGCGTGTTCGTCACCCGCCGCCGTGCGCACACGCCACTGGTCGCCACGGCGCTCAATGGTCACTACCTCCACATCGCACACCAGCGTGCCACCCGCGCGCCGGAAGCCGCGCAGATAGCCCTGATGGATGGCGTGCACGTCCATGTCGAAGCTGTCGGGCTCGTAGATCGCAGCGCTCACCTTCTCCGACCGGAGTGCTGGCACCATGGCCAGGGCCTCATCGGCACCCAGGCGGCGCCCGCGAGGGCTGGTCTGCTGCAGCGTGGCCCAGGCGTCATCCAGGTGAGGCATCTCCTCCGGCCCGGCCACCGTCAGCAGCCCGCGCGGCGTGAGCAGCGGCGCCTCGGCGAAGCCCGGTGGCGGGTTCAGGAAGAAGGGCTCGCTGGCGCGCGAGAGTGCCCGCACCTGCGTCGGCCCGTAGCTGGCGATGAACTGCGCCGCCGAACGCCCGGTGCTGTGGTAGCCCGGCTGGCTCTCGCGCTCGAGCATCGCGCAGCGCCCATACGGCGCGAGGAAGTGGCCGATGGAGGCACCCGCGATGCCGGCGCCGAGGATGAGGAAGTCGTGCGTGGAGGGGTTCATGGCAGGATGTTGCCATGACCGATCCGAAACACTTCCTCTTCCTCGTCGCCTCCACCCGCGAAGCCGGCCACGTCGGCAACACCGAGTGGCTGGCCCGCCAGGCCGCGGCCAGCCTGCCGGCCGACACCACCCAGACCTGGGTGCATCTGGCCCGCGCCGGCATCCCCGAGTTCGTCGACCAGCGCCACACCGTGGGCAGCTACCCCATGCCCGAGGACGGCAGCGTGATGCGCGGCCTGCTGGACCAGACCCTGGCCTGCACCGACCTGGTTTTCGTCGCGCCGGTCTACTGGTTCAGCTTCCCCAGCACGCTCAAGGCCTACTTGGACCACTGGAGCGCCTGGCTGCGCGTGCCGGGGCTGGATTTCAAGGCACGGATGAGCACCAAGCGCCTGTGGCTCATCACCACCAACGGCGACCGCGCCAAGGCCCAGCCCATGATCGACTCGACCGCGATGTGCGCGAAGTTCCTGGACATGCCGCTGGCCGGGGTGCTGTGGGGCAAAGGTGGACCACCCGACGCGGCGAAGGGCGATGAGCATGCAGTGGCCGCCGCTCCGACGTTCTTTCTCGGGTAGCCCGGCCGCGACTGACGGCGGACCGCCCAAGCGGTGTCACTGGGTCGAGAGATCGAAGATCCGTTTCATCTCGACCCACTTCTCACCCTCGGGCGTCCAGGGGGTGGGCGCCTGGTAGGTCCACATCAGCGTTTCCCAGCGCTGGATGTGCGGGTTGTCGCGCGAGGCCTCGGCCATGGCCTGGACGCTGTACACCGCCGGGTCTACCTCCATCACCATGAACAGGCGCGTGCCCAGGCGGTAGATCTCCATGCCCAGCACGCCCTGGGCGCGCAGGTGGTCGCGCACCTCGGGCCAGATGCGCTCGTGGGCCTTTTCGTACTCGGCGATGCGTTGGGGATCGTCCACCAGGTCGAGGGCCAGGGCATGGCGCATGGGGGGCTCCGGGAAAAGTCAGGTCAGCGCGCGGTCGAGATGGGTGTAGCCGCCATCGACAAACACCCACTGTCCGGTTGTGTGCGAGGAGGCGTCGGAGAGCAGGAACACGCAGGTGCGCGCCATTTCCTCCGAGGTCGTCATGCGCTGGCCCAGCGGAATCTTGCGCGTGATGCTGGCGAGCTTCTCGGCGGGGTTATCGAAGGTCTGGATCCAGCGCTCGTACAGGGGGGTCATCACCTCGGCCGGGATCAGCGCGTTCACGCGCACGCCATCAGCCAGCAGCGACGCCGCCCACTCTCGCGTGAGCGAGAGCTGGGCGCCCTTGGCGGCGGTGTAGCCGCTGGTGTTGCCCTGGCCGGTGAGGGCGGTCTTGGACGACACGTTGACGATGGCGCCCTTCGTGGCCTTGAGGTGGGGCACGCAGTAGTGCGCCATCACGTAGTAGTGGACCAGGTTGCGCTCCAGCGAGGCCATGAAGGCTTCGCGGCCCGCGTCCAGGGCAATGCCGTCGTTCACGCCGGCGTTGTTCACCAGGCCGTCGATGCGGCCGAAGCGCGCCACCGTCTGTTCCACGGCCGCGCGGCAGGCCGCGTCGTCCGAGAGCTCGACCTGCACGAACAGGTGCTGCGCCGTGCGGGCCTTCAGCTGCGCCATGAACTCGTCCGTCATGGGACTCTTGCCCAGGATGACGGGAATGGCGCCTTCGTCGGCCAGGGTCAGCGAGATGGCGGCGCCGATGCCGCTGGCGCCACCGGTGACGATGACCACCTTGTCTTTCAGATGCAGGTCCATGGGAGGGGATGGGTGGGTAAGGGTGGGGCCGTCAGGCCGTGGTCGCCGGCGGTGTCAGGCCGTAGCAGCGCATCGCGTTGCCGCTCCAGAACGCCTCCTGTTCCGCGGCGCTCAGGCGCGAGGAAGCCCATTGCTCGGCCAGCTCGTGCACCCGGTCGTAGGGCGCCGCCAGCTGGCACACCGGCCAGTCGGAGCCGAACATCAGGCGCTGCGGGCCGAAGGCCTCCAGCGCCAGGTCGAAGCACACGAGGATGTGGTGGGCGTCCTGGCGCGTCAGGTCGGGCCGGTGCGGCCAGTCGGTCTCGGTCACCAGGCCCGAGAGCTTGCACATCACGTGCGGCATCGCGGCCAGTTCGCGCAGGCCCTGCCGCCAGGCGGGCGAGGCGGTGTCGTCCCGCCAGTCGCGCAGCGCGGGTTTGCCCACGTGGTCCAGCACCAGCCAGTGCGCGTCGTGGCGGGCACACAAGGCCACCGCGGCGGGCATCTGGTGTTCGAACACCAGCACGTCGTAGACGCGCTGGTGCCGCTGCAGGGTCTGCAGGCCCAGCCGGTGGGCCGGGGCTTCCACCCAGGCCATGGCATCGGCCTCGTCCTGCAGGATGTGGCGCAGGCCCTTGAAGGCCGGGTGGGCGCACCAGGCCTGCAGCCGCGCTTCCAGATCGGCGGCCGCCAGATCGGCCCAGCCCACCACGCCCAGCACCTCGGGGTGGCGCTCGGCCTGCTGCAGCAGGAAGTCGGTCTCGTCGGGCCGTGTGCGGGCCTGCACGGCCACCACCGCGTCCACGCCCGCCGCCCGCAGGGCTGCGCAGTTGTCCGGCGGCAGGCAGTCCCGCCGCAGGACGGGCATGGCCTCGCTGATCCAGGGGAACTCCGGCGGGTTGTAGTGCCAGAAGTGCTGGTGGGTGTCGATCTTCATGCGGCGGCCGGCCTGAACTCGTACTGCTTCAGGGATTCAGGCTTCATCTCGATCGAGAAGCCCGGCGCCGTGGGCGGCATGTAGGCGGCACCGCGGACGACGCAAGGGTCCTTGAAGTGCTCGTGCAGGTGGTCCACGTACTCGATCACCCGGCCCTCGTGCGTGCCCGCGATGCACAGGTAGTCGATCATGGACAGGTGCTGCACGTACTCGCACAGACCCACGCCGCCCGCGTGCGGGCACACCGGCAGCTTGTACTTGGCGGCCATCAGCATCACGGCCAGGATCTCGTTCACACCGCCCAGGCGGCACGAGTCGATCTGCACCACGTCGATGGCGCCGCGCATGATGAGCTGCTTGAAGATGATGCGGTTCTGGCACATCTCGCCCGTGGCCACTTTCATCTTGCCCAGCATGGCCTCGCGGATCTGGCGGTGGCCTTCGATGTCGTCCGGGCTGGTGGGCTCTTCGATGAACCAGGGTTTGGCAAAAGCCAGTTCCTCCAGCCATGCAATGGCCTGTGGCACGTCCCACACCTGGTTGGCGTCGATCATCAACTGGCGGTCCGGCCCCAGCACCTCGCGCGCGATGCGCAGACGGCGGATGTCGTCGGCCTGGTCGCGCCCGACCTTGAGCTTGATGTGGTTGAAACCCGCATCCACCGCCTCTTGCGCCAGTCGGCGCAGCTTGTCGTCGGGGTAGCCCAGCCAGCCGGCCGAGGTGGTGTAGCAGGGGTAGCCCTCGCGCTGCAGCCGCGCCCAGCGCTCGTCCTTGCCCACGGCGCGCTCCTTGAGCAGCGCCAGCGCCTCTTCGGGCGTGATGCAGTCGGTGATGTAGCGGAAGTCGATCAGCTTGACGATCTCTTCCGGGCTCATGCGCGCCACCAGTTCCCACACCGGCACGCCTTCCTGCTTGGCCCACAGGTCCCACACGGCGTTGACGACGGCGCCCGTGGCCAGGTGGATCGCGCCCTTGTCGGGGCCGATCCAGCGCAGCTGGCTGTCGGAGGTGATGCGGCGCCAGAAGCGGCCCATGTCCTCGGCCACCCAGTCCATGTCCAGCCCCACCACCAGGTGGCGCATGGCCTCGATGGCGGCGCAGCAGATCTGGTTGCCGCGCCCGATGGTGAAGGTCAGGCCGTGGCCTTCCAGTCCGGGCTGGTCGGTTTCCAGGACCACATAGGCCGCGGAATAGTCCGGGTCCGGGTTCATGGCGTCCGAGCCGTCCAGATGCTGGGACGTGGGAAAGCGCACGTCCACGACGCGCAGGGCGGTGATGGTGCTCATGTCAGGCCTGCACGGTCCTCTGGGTCTGTGTCCCCAGGCCATCGATGCCCAGGTGCATGGTCTGTCCGGCGCGCAGGTAGACCGGCGGCTTCTGCCCCAGGCCCACGCCGGGCGGGGTGCCGGTGGAGATCACGTCGCCCGGCTGCAGGCTCATGAAGCGGCTGAGGTAGCTGACCAGGAAGGCCACGCCGTAGACCATGGTGGCGGTGCTGCCGTCCTGGTAGCGCTTGCCGTCCACCTCCAGCCACATGCGCAGCGCCTGCGGGTCGGGCACCTCGTCGGCGGTCACCAGCCAGGGGCCGGTGGGGCCGAAGGTGTCGCAGCCCTTGCCCTTGTCCCAGGTGCCGCTGCGGTCCAGTTGGTATTCGCGTTCGGACACGTCGTTGACCACACAGTAGCCGGCCACATGGGACAGCGCGTCGGCTTCCTCGATGTAGCGGCCACCGCGGCCGATCACCACGCCCAGTTCCACTTCCCAGTCGGTCTTCACCGAGCCGCGGGGGATCTCCACGTTGTCGTCGGGCCCCACGATGGCGCTGGTCCATTTGTTGAACACCACCGGCTCGGGCGGCACTGGCATGCCGCTCTCGGCTGCGTGGTCCGAGTAGTTCAGGCCGATGCAGATGAACTTGCCCACCTGGCCCACGCAGGCGCCCAGGCGCAGGTCCTGCTGCGGCGTGCCGGGCACCAGCGGCAGGCTGTTGAGGTCGAGGCTGCGCAGGCGCGCCAGGCTCTCCGGCAGCAAGGCCGCGCCGGCCACATCGGCGATCACGCCGGAGAGGTCGCGCACGCGCCCCTGGGCGTCGAGCACGCCGGGTTTTTCCTGGCCGGGGGATCCGTAGCGCAAGAGTTTCACAGTTGTTCCTTGAGGTGTTGGCTCCCCGCGCCGCGCCAGCGGTGCGGGGAGGGTGGGTGGTGGATCAGTCGTACAGAACAGCAGCGACCTTGGGGTCGTTCATGTTCGACTTGTCGTAGTAGTAGAAGCCGGTGTCGATGATCTTGGGCAGCTTCTCGCCTTTGAGCGTCTTCACCGCGGCCTCAACGGTCTTGTAGCCGATGCCCACCGGGTTCTGGGTGATGGCGCCGGCGATGGTGCCGTCGTTGATCATGTCCTTCTGGGCCTTGCCCGAGTCGAAGCCGATGATCACGATGCCGCTCTTCTTGGCTTCCTTGATGCCCTTGCCCGCGCCGATGGCGCCCGGTTCGTTGGTGCCGAAGATGCCCTTGAGCTTGGGGTGGGCCTGCAGCAGGGCCTTGGCGATCTCGGCCGACTTCAGCTGGTCGCCGCCGTACTGCACGTCCACCACCTTGATCTTGGGGTACTTGGCCTTGATCTGGTTCAGGAAGCCATCGCGGCGGTCCACGCCGGTGCGGCTGGTCTGGTCGTGGGCGATCACCGCCACCTCGCCTTCGCCACCGATCTTCTCGGCCATCTTGTCGGCGGCCAGGGCCGCGGCGGCCACGTTGTTCGTGGTGGCCGTGGTCACCGGGATGTCGCTGTCCACGCCGGAGTCGAACGCGATCACGGGGATCTTGGCGGCCTGGGCCTTCTTCAGCAGCGGAATGGCCGCCTTGCTGTCGAGCGCGGCAAAGCCGATGGCGGCGGGCTTCTTGGCCATGGCGGCCGAGAGCATGTCGATCTGCTTGTCGACCTGCTGCTCGGTCTCCGGTCCTTCGAACGTCACCTTGACCTTGTACTCCTTGGCGGCCTGGTCGGCTCCCTGTTTCACGGCCTGCCAGAACTGGTGCTGGAAGCCCTTGGACACCAGGGGGATGTAGACCTCCTGGGCCGATGCGAAGCTGGTGAAGCCGGCCAGCGCCAGGCCGGCGGTCAGGGCCAGCAGCTTTCTCTTGGTGTTCATGTTTGTCTCCGTTTGAAGTGGTTTGTGGTGGGGGGAATCACGAAAGAGGGAAGGGGGTGCGAGGGCAAGGGCTTGTGGCGTGGGGCGGCCTCCTCATGGCTTGTTGCGGCGCAGGTTGTCGGTGTAGACCGCCAGGATGATGATCAGACCGGTGAGCACCATCTGCCACTCCTGCGCCACGGACATGATGCGCAGGCCGTTGATCAGCACGCTCATGATGAAGGCGCCGATGATGGTGCCGAGGATGGTGCCCACGCCACCACTGAGCGAGGTGCCGCCGATCACCACCGCGGCGATGGCGTCGAGTTCGTAGCCCTGGCCCAGCGCGGGCTGCGCCGAGTTCAGGCGCGAGGCGATCAGCAGGCCGGCGATGCCGCAGATGCCGCCGGAGAAGGTGTAGATGATGACTTTCCAGCGGTCCACGTTCACGCCCGACAGGCGCACCGCCTCTTCGTTGCTGCCCAGGGCGAAGGTGTAGCGGCCCAGCGCGGTCTTGTTCAGCACCACCGCACCGACCACGGCCACCAGGAACATGATGAGCACGCCGTTGGGGATCGGCAGCGCCGGGATCAGGTCGCCCAGCAGCGAGCCGAGCGAGATCTGGTCGAACCCCTCCACGTCGCTGAAGTAGATGGGGCGGGTCTGCGTGATCAGCAGGGACAGGCCCTTGAGCAGCATCATCATGCCCAGCGTGGCGATGAACGGCGGCACCTTGAGCTTGGTGATGGCCAGGCCGGAGACGCAGCCCGAGAGCGCACCCATGCCGATGGCCAGCACGATGCCCAGCGGCATGGGCAGGCCCAGGTTCACCATGAACACACCGGCCATGACGGCGCAGAAGGTCATCAGCACGCCCACCGACAGGTCGATGCCCGAGGTGATGATGATGAAGGTGCTGGCAATGGCCAGCACGCCAATCACCGTGGTGGACTGCAGGATGCCGATGAGGTTGTCCTGCGTCATGAAGGCATCGGGCTTGAGCACGCTGAACACCACGATCAGTGCGATCAGGCTGCCAAAGGCCAGCAGTTTCTGTTTGGCCTGACCGCCGGAGAGGCGGGCCAGCCAGGAGGGAGCGGTGTTTTTGTCGGTCATGGCGGGGTCTGGTGGTCTCTGGTCAATCGCGCCGGGTGGCCAGGGCCATCAGGCTTTCCTGTGTGGCGGCATCGCCCGGCACCTCGCCGGTGATGCAGCCCTCGCACATCACCACGATGCGGTGGCTCAGCAGCAGCACCTCGGGCAGTTCGCTGGAGATGACGACGATGGCGCGCCCTTGCGCGGCCAGCTCGTTGAGCAGCTTGTAGATCTCGCTCTTGGCGCCCACGTCGATGCCGCGCGTGGGCTCATCGAAGATCAACACCTCGCAGTCCTGCACCAGCCATTTGGCGATCACCACCTTCTGCTGGTTGCCGCCCGAGAGCAGGCGCGCCGTCTGCGTGAGCGAGGGCGTCTTGATGCGCAGCTTCGCCACCATCTGCTGCCCGATGGCGCGGATGGCGGGCTGGTTGAGGAACACGCCCCACCTGAGCCAGCGCCGCAGGCTGGGCAGCGTGATGTTGGATTCCACGTCCATGCCCGTGGCCAGACCGAAGTGCTTGCGGTCTTCGGACAGGTAGCCGATGCCTGCGCGCACCGCGTCCTGCGGCGAGCGCAGCCGGATCGGCTCGCCGCGCACCCGCACCTCGCCCGAGTCGATGGGGTCCGCGCCGAACACGGCGCGCGCCACCTCGGTGCGGCCGGCGCCCATCAGGCCCGCAAAGCCCAGGATTTCGCCGCGCCGCACGGTGAAGCTCACGTCCCGGATGGCGCGGCCCCGGTTGAGGCCACGCACGTCCAGCAGCACCTCGCTGGCCGATGTGTCGGGGATGTGCTTGTCCGCCTGGTCGAGTGTGCGCCCGACCATCATGGCGATCACCTCTGCCATGGGCGTGGTGGCCGGCACGGTGGCCACGTAGGTGCCGTCGCGCATCACCGTGATGCGGTCGGCGATGCGCTGGATCTCGTCCATCTTGTGCGAGATGTAGACGATGCCCACGCCCTCGCTGCGCAGCTGCCGGATGATGCGGAACAGCTCCTCGATCTCGGCGTTGTTCAGTGCGGCGGTGGGCTCGTCCATGATGAGCACGCGCGACTTGTGCGACAGTGCCTTGGCAATCTCCACCATCTGCTGGCGCGCCACGGTCAGCTGGCCCACCACGGTGGTGGGCGCCAGCGCCAGGTTCATGCGGTCGAACAGCACCTGCGCGTCGCGGTTGAGCTGCTCGTCGTCCAGCAGCAGGCCGCCGAGCTTGCGCGGCTCGCGGCCCAGGAAGATGTTCTGCGCCGCCGTGAGGTGTCCCATCAGGTGCAGCTCCTGGTGGATGATGCCGATGGCCAGCGACTGCGCGTGCGCCGGGCTTTCGATCTCCACCGGCTGGCCGTCCAGCAGCACCTCGCCGCTGTCCTTGCGGTAGACGCCGGCCAGGATCTTCATCAGCGTGGACTTGCCCGCGCCGTTCTCTCCCATCAGGGCATGGACTTCGCCCGGGCGCAGGTCGAACTGCACCCGGTCCAGCGCCTTGACGCCGGGGAAGGACTTGCTGAGGTTCTGGACCGAAATCAGGGGGGCCACGGAACGACCTGGTGGGCTGGTGGGGTCCATCGTCAGATCGTCACGCCGCCATCGACCAGCAGCGCCTGCCCGGTCACGAAGCGCGATTCGTCGCTGGCCAGGAACACCACCATCGGCGTGATGTCGTCCACCGTGGCCAGGCGGCCCATGGGCTGGCGGGCGATGAAGTCCTTCTCGGCCTGCACCGGGTCGGCCGCGGAGGCGATGCGCCCGCGCAGGGACGGGGTGTCCACCGTGCCCGGGCACAGGGCGTTGGCGCGCAGGCCCTGCTTGACGTAGTCGGCCGCGAGCGATTTGGTCAGGCCGATCACCGCGGCCTTGGTGGCCCCGTAGGCGCAGCGGTTGGCAAAGCCCTTGATGCTCGACGCCATGGAGGCCATGTTGATCACCGACACGCTGCCGCCCTGCGTGCGGGCGTGCTCCAGCATGCCGGGCAGGAAGGCGCGCGTCATGCGAAACATGCTCTTGACGTTGAGGTCGAAGCTCAGGTCCCAGTCGGCCTCGGAGCAGTCCAGCAGGCTGCCGTTGGCCACCATGCCGGCGCAGTTGAACAGCACGTCCAGCGCCGGGCTGCGCTGCGCCAGCGCCTGCACGGCGGCGTCGTCGCGCACGTCCAGCGTCACCACCTCGATGCCCGCGTGTTCGGCGGCCAGCTGTTGCAGCAGCGGCGCGTTGATGTCGGTGGCGATCACCCGCGCCCCCTCGGCGGCGCAGGCCAGCGCGCTGGCGCGGCCAATGCCTTGCGCCGCGGCGGTGATGAGCACCGTTTTGCCTTTCAGTCGACCTTCATGCATGGGGTAAGTCCCGGTTGTTGAATTCACATATGAACAGAAAATCCATGTATGAACAAAATCATAGGTGCATGTCCTTGGGGTCTGGCTCGGTACTTTCCCTAGCCGGACCCTGCGGTACAAAACAGCTCCACGTCCCATGCCCAGTGAAGAGACCCCCATGCCGACCACCACGCCCCGACCCCGCGGACGCCGCCCCAAGGCCGACCCCAGCACCGACAGCGACGACCGTTACCGGGCGCCGGCGCTGGACAAGGGGCTGGACATCCTGGAGCTGCTGGCCACACAGCCCCACGGGCTGACGCGGGCAGAAATCGTGAAAGAGATGGACCGCAGCGCGAGCGAGATCTACCGCATGCTCGAACGCCTGGTGGCGCGGCAGTACGTCATGCGCACGCGCTCGGGCGACCGCTACGCACTCAGCCTCAAGCTGTTCGCGCTGGCCAACATGCACCCGCCGCTCAGCCGCCTGATCAACCAGGCGCTGCCCATCATGGACGAGTTCACCCGCAAGGCCGAGCAGTCCTGCCACATGGGGGTGTACGACCGGGGCAATGTGCTGATCAGCGCCCAGGTCAACAGCCCCAGCGGCTGGAGCTTTGCGGTGCAGCGGGGTGCGCGGGTGGGCCTGGTGGACACGGCCTCGGGCCATTTGCTGCTGGCCTATGCCGACGAAGGCCAGTTCAACCGCATGCTGGCCGAGCACACGCCGCTGGATGGCGAGGTGCCCATCACCCTGGAGCAGCTGCAGGAGACGCTGGCCGCCATCCGTGCCCAGGGCTACCTGGAACGCGAGAGTGCGCAGACCCTGGGCGTGGTGGACATTTCCTTCCCCATCCTTGGCCCCGACAACACGGCACTGGCCACGCTGACCTGTCCCTACATCCGCCGCATCGACCGCCACGTCGGCCCGGACATGGCCCAGGTGCGCGAGTACCTGCGCGAGGCGGCGGCCGCGCTGTCGCTGACGCAGGGCATGAGCGCTCCGTGAATCCGGCGTCTGCCGCCCCCCGTCCGGCCGCAGACCCCGTGTAAACCCTCGAACACCCGCGGGTGCTTGCTGCCTACACTTCGGCCAAGTGGTCAGACCAATTTACCAACTTACCAGTCATGCCCTTTCAACCCATCGAGCCGAGGCGGCTGTACCGCCAGATTGCCGACCAGCTGCGCCAGCTGATCCAGAGCGGCGAGTTCGCGGTGGGCTCGCGCCTGCCGGCCGAGCGCGACCTGGCGGCCAAGATGGGGGTGTCGCGGCCCTCGGTGCGCGAGGCGCTGATCGCGCTGGAAGTGCAGGGACTGATCGAGGTGCGCGGTGGTTCGGGCATCGTGGTCGTCCGCCGCGAGCCGGTGCAGCTGCTCGACAACGCGCACGGCCCGCTGGAGATCATCCGGGCGCGCCAGCTGATCGAATGTGAACTGGCCGCCGTGGCCGCGGGCAGCACCGACAACACCCTGGTGCCCGACCTCGAAGAGGCCCTGCGCGAGATGGAAAGCGACATCCTCGCCCGCACGCTGCCGATCAAGGGCGACCGCAACTTCCACCTGCGCATCGCGCAGGCCAGCGACAACAGCCCCTTGCTGGCGGTCGTCACGCAGCTGTTCGACGAGCGCAACGGGCCGCTGTTTGCCCGCCTGGGTAGCCACTTCGAGCGCGAAAGCACCTGGAAGCAGGCGGTGGCCGAACACCGGGGCGTGGTCCGGGCCATCGAACGCAACGACCCGCAGGCCGCCCGCCAGGCCATGAGCCACCACCTCGAACGCTCCCACCAGCGTTTCTCGGCCGGCTGGACGGCGACCACCGACACGGAAACCCCCAAGAGCACCGCATGAGCCTGGCCTGCACCCTGCACGGACCCCTGCAACTGAGCGTGGAAACATTGGCACAAGTCGAGCCGGCCGCCGGCCAGGTGCGCCTGCGCCTGGGCGCTGGCGGCATCTGCGGTTCCGACCTGCACTACTACCAGCACGGGCGCGCCGGCGCCTTCGCCATCCGCGCGCCCTTCGTGCCGGGCCACGAGGCCTCGGGCGTGGTCGAAGCCATCGGGCCTGGCGTCACCCGGGTGCGGCCGGGCCAGAAGGTGGCGGTGAACCCGGCCCACCCCTGCGGCCTGTGCCCGGCCTGCCGCGCCGGCCGCAGCAACCTCTGCGAAAAGATGGTGTTCCTCGGCAGCGCGGCGATCTTTCCGCACCTGCCGGGCCTGTTCCGGGAGCATTTTGTGGTGGGTGAATCGCAGCTCACCGCGGTGGACGAGGACGTGGGTCTGGGCGAGATCGCCTGCGCCGAGCCGCTGTCGGTCGGGCTGCACGCGGTGCGCCGCGCCGGCTCGGTGCTGGGTGCCACGGTGCTGGTCACCGGCGCCGGCACCATCGGCTGCATGTCGGTGATCGCCGCGCGGCTGGCCGGCGCGGGGCGCGTGCTCTGCAGCGACCCCAGCGAGCGCGCCCGCGACATGGCGCTCACCGTGGGCGCCGACGAGGCCCAGCCCGACACCAGCGCGTGGCAGGGCCAGGTGGATGTGGCCATCGAAGCTGCGGGCCACCCCGCGGCGCTCGCCGGCTGCCTGTCGGCGGTGCGCCGCGGCGCGCGCATCGTTCAGGTCGGCACGCTGCCGCCCGAGCTGCCGTTTCCGGCCAACGACATCATGACCCGCGAGCTGGACTACGTGGGGGCCTTCCGGGCCGACATCGAATTCGACTGGGCCGTGCAGGCCATCCGCAGCCGGCGCGCCGACGTGCGGCCGCTCATCAGCGCCCAGATCCCGATCAGCGAATCGAAGGCGGCCTTCGATTTGGCTTTGGACCGCAGCCGCAGCACCAAGGTGCAGCTCATCCCCGGCTAGGGGAGGGTGGGCACCGCACTCAACAAACACTGGAGACAAGCCATGACATTCCAACGACTCACTCTGACCCTCGCCGCGAGCCTGGTGGTGGCCGCCCCCGCCTTCGCCCAGACCAAGCTCAAGTGGGCCCACGTCTATGAAACCACCGAGTCCTTCCACACCGCATCCGTGTGGGCGGCCGAGGAGATCAAGAAGCGCAGCGGCGGCCGCTACCAGATCGACGTGTACCCCGCGTCGCAGCTGGGCAAGGAGAACGACATCAACCAGGGCCTGTCGCTGGGCACGGTGGACATCATCATTTCCGGCTCCAGCTTCGCGGCCAAGGCCTTCCCGCGCATCGGCGTCACCTACTACCCCTACACCTTCCGCGACGTGGACCACCTGCTGGCCTACACCAAGAGCGACATCTACAAGGAGCTGACGGCGGGCTACGAGCAGAAGAGCGGCAACGAGATCATCGCCACCACCTACTACGGCACGCGCCACACCACCAGCAACCGGCCGATTGCCAAGTGCGCCGACATGAAGGGCCTGAAGATGCGCGTGCCCGATGTGCCGGCCTACCTGGCCATGCCGCGCGCCTGCGGGGCCAACACCTCGCCCATCGCGTTCGCCGAGGTCTACCTCGCGCTGCAGAACGGCACCGTGGAAGCGCAGGAAAACCCGCTGCCCACCATCGACGCCAAGAAGTTCTTCGAGGTGCAAAAGCACATCGTGCTCACCGGCCATATCGTGGACCACCTGAACACCGTGGTGGCCGGCGGCCTGTGGAAGAAGCTCTCGGACGCCGACAAGAAAATGTTCACCGAAGTGGCTCAGGAGGCCGCGGCCCGGGCCTCGAAGGAAGTGGCCGCCCGCGAGAAGGAGCTGGCCGCCGTGTTCCGCAGCAAAGGCGTGAGCGTGACCGAGGTCAACACTGGCGAGTTCCGCGACACCGTGCTGAAGAACGTGCCCTTTGAACAGTTCGGCTACCAGAAAGCCGACTGGGACCGCATCCAGGCCGTGAAGTAAGGCGGAGGACGGCATGTCGCTTCAGCGCGCTCTGCCCGATGCCGTCGGTGCGGCGGCCTCGCATCCGGTGGAAACCAGCGCGGAAGCGCTGGCCGCCAGCTTCGCCGAGGCCGACCGGCACCCGGTCGATCTCTCGGGCTATGGCATCGAGGACTGGATCTGCCTGGCCTTCTTCTGGACCATGGCCGGCCTGGTGTTCCTGCAGTTCTTCACCCGCTATGTGCTGAACGACTCGTTCGCCTGGACCGAGGAGCTGGCGGTCTACTGCCTGATGCCGGTGGTCTTCATCGGGGCGTCCATGTGCGTGCGGCGCATGCGCCACATCCAGGTCAACCTGGTGTATGGCCACCTGCCCGCGCCCGCGGGCCGGGCGCTGTCCACCGCGGTGGACCTGGCGGCCATCGCCTTCTACGGTTACGCCAGCTGGCTGGTGGCGCGCTACGCGCTGGCGGTGGACAACGAGCCCATGACCACCATCGACTGGAACAAGAGCTACGTGTACTGGCTCGCCTTCGCCGGCTTTGCACTGATGACCGTGCGCGGCGTTCAGGTGGCGGTGGAGAACTGGCGGCGCGGCTTTTCGCCGCTGCAGAACCCCGCCCGCTTCGAAGACGCGCCCCACTGACGCCCGCTCACACGGACCCTCTCCATGCTCATCCTGATTCTGTCCTTCGTGGGGCTGATGCTCCTGGGTCTGCCCGTGGCCGTGGCCATGGCGGGCGGCTCGCTGATCTACATCCTGGTCTCGGGCAGCGTGCCCGACATCGTGCTGGCCCAGCGCATGATCTCCGGCATCGAGTCCTTCCCGCTGCTGGCCGTGCCCTTCTTCATCCTGGCCGGCAACCTGATGAACATCGCCGGCATCACGGGGCGCATCTACAACTTCGCGATCGCGCTGGTGGGCTGGATGAAAGGCGGCCTGGGGCAGGTCAACATCATTGGCTCGGTGATCTTTTCGGGCATGTCGGGCACGGCCATCGCCGACGCGGCGGGTCTGGGCACGGTCGAGATCAAGGCCATGAAGGAACACGGCTATTCCACCGAGTTCGCGGTGGGTGTGACGGCCGCTTCGGCCACCCTGGGCCCGATCTTTCCGCCGTCGCTGCCCTTCGTCATCTACGGGATGATGGCCAACGTCTCCATCGGCGCGCTGTTCGTGGCCGGCATTCTGCCGGGCATCTTCCTGACCGTGCTGATGATGCTCACCGTCGCCTACTACGCCCGCCGCCAGGGCTGGGGGGGCGACGTGGCGTTCCACTGGGGCCGCCTGGGCAGCGCCGGCCTGGAGATCCTGCTGGTGCTGGCCTTCCCCATGGCCGTGTGGCTGGCCGTGAAAGCCGGCGCTGCGGTGAACGTGGCGGCCATCACGGCCTTCGTGGTGCTGCTGGCGCTGGACTGGCGCTACAACTTCTCGGCCGTGCTGGCGCTCATGGCGCCGGTGATCCTGATCGGCGGCATGACTATGGGCTGGTTCACCCCCACCGAGGCGGCCGTGGCCGCGGTCCTCTGGGCCCTGTTCCTGGGCCTGGTGCGCTACCGCTCCATGACCCTCAAGACGCTGGCCAAGGCCACCTTCGACACCATCGAGACCACGGCTTCGGTGCTGTTCATCGTCACCGCCGCGTCCATCTTCGCCTGGCTGCTCACCACCACGCAGGCCGCCCAGGCCCTGGCCGACTGGATCCTCTCCATCACCAGCAACAAGTGGGTGTTCCTGCTGCTGGCCAATCTGCTGATCCTGTTCGTGGGCTGCTTCATCGACACCATTGCCGCCATCACCATCCTGGTGCCCATCCTGCTGCCCATCGTGCTCAAGCTGGGCATCGACCCGGTGCAGTTCGGCCTCATCGTGACGCTGAACCTGATGATCGGCCTGATGACGCCGCCACTGGGCATGGTGCTGTTCGTGCTGGCGCGGATCTCCAAGCTCTCGGTGGAACGCGCCACCATGGCCATCCTGCCTTGGCTGATTCCCTTGTTGCTGGGTCTGGTGGCCATCACCTACGTCCCCGGGCTGACGCTGTGGCTGCCGCAGCAGATGGGGCTGCTGAAATGAACCCCGTCATCCGCATCCATCCCCAGGACGACGTCGTCATCGCACGGCAGCAGCTGCTGGGCGGCACGCGCATCGAATCCGAAGGCATCAGCGTGTCGGGCCTGATCCCGCCGGGCCACAAGATCGCCGTGCGCGCCATCGCGGCAGGCGAGCCGGTGCGGCGCTACAACCAGGTCATTGGCACCGCCACCCAGGCCATCGCGCCCGGGCAGCACGTACACACCCACAACCTGGCCTTCAGCCGCTTCGACCGTGGCCACGCTGTGGGCGGCGATGTGCGGCCGGTGGCCTATGTGGACACGCCCGCCACCTTCGACGGCATCGTGCGCAGCGACGGTCGCGTGGCCACGCGCAACTACATCGGCGTGCTGACCAGCGTGAACTGTTCGGCCACGGTGGCGCGCGCCATCGCCGACCACTTCCGCCGCGACATCCACCCCGAAGCCCTGGCCGCGTTCCCGAACGTGGACGGTGTGGTGGCCCTGACCCACGGCGCGGGCTGTGCCACCGACAGCGAAGGCGAGGGCCTGCACGTGCTGCGCCGCACGCTGGCGGGCTACGCGCGCCACGCCAACTTCGCCGCCGTGGTGGTGGTGGGGCTGGGCTGCGAGACGAACCAGATCCAGGGCCTGCTGGCGCAGGAAGGCCTGCGCGAGGGTGCCAAGCTGGTGACCTTCAGCATCCAGGACACGGGCGGCACCGCCAAGAGCGTGGCGCGCGGCATCGAAGCGGTGCAGGCCCTGCTGCCTGAGGCCAACGCCGTGCAGCGCCAGCCCGTGCCCGCCAGCCACCTGGTGGTGGGCCTGCAGTGCGGCGGGTCCGACGGCTACTCTGGCATCAGCGCCAACCCGGCACTGGGCGCGGCGGTGGACTTGGTGGTGCGCCACGGCGGCACGGCCGTGCTGTCCGAGACGCCCGAGATCTACGGCGGCGAACACCTGCTGCTGCAACGCGCCGTGTCGCAGGCCGTGGCCGACAAGCTCGAAGCCCGTCTGCGCTGGTGGACCGAGTACTGCGCCCGCCACCACGCCGAGATGGACAACAACCCCTCGGCCGGCAACAAGGCTGGCGGCCTGACCACCATCCTGGAGAAATCGCTCGGCGCCATCGCCAAGGGCGGCACCACACCCCTGGTGGACGTCTACGAATACGCCCAACCCATCACCGCCAAAGGCTTCGTCTACATGGACACGCCAGGCTACGACCCGGTGTCGGCCACCGGCCAGGTGGCCGGCGGCGCCAACCTCATCTGCTTCACCACCGGGCGCGGTTCGGCCTACGGCTGCGCGCCGTCGCCCTCGCTCAAGCTGGCCACCAACAGTGCGCTGTGGGCCCGGCAGGAAGAGGACATGGACATCAACTGCGGCACCGTCATCGACGGCAGCGAGAGCGTGGAACAGCTGGGCGAGCGCATCTTCCGCGACATGCTGGCCACTGCCTCGGGCCGCAAAACCAAGAGCGAACAGCACGGCTATGGCCAGAACGAGTTTGTGCCCTGGGCACTCGGCGCGGTGATGTGAGGCCATGACGAACACCACGATTCGCGAGCTGCGCTTCTTCGAAGCCACCTCGACCCTGTCGCGCCCCATCGCCGATGCGACGCACCAGATTTCGGCCATCGAATTCATCGTCGCCGAGGTCGTGCTGGCCAACGGTGTGCGCGGCCAGGGCTACCTGCTGGCCTTTCCCTACTCGCGCGCGGCCATCCGCGGCGCACTGCGCGACATCGAACCCCTGGTCCTCGGGGCCGACGCGGCGGCGCCGGGCGCCTTCATCGCACAGGCCGAGCGGGAGCACGAGTACTTCGGCCACGAAGGCGTGCAGCGTTGGGCCGTGGGGCTGATCAACATCGCGATGTGGGACGCCTGGGCCCGCACGCTGGGGGCGCCCATGCACCGGCTGCTGGGGCAGACGCGCGCCAGCGTGCCGGTGTACGGTTCGGGAGGCTGGCTGTCCTACGGCGACGACGAATTGCTGGACGAAGTGCGCGGCTACGTGGGCCGCGGCTTCGACGCCGTCAAGATCAAGGTGGGCTCGCCCGATGTGCAGCGCGACCTGGAGCGCCTGCGCCGGGTGCGCGAGGCCGTGGGGCCTCGGGTGCGGGTGATGATGGACGCCAACCAGGGTTGCGACCTGGCCGGCGCGCTGGCCCTCGCACGCGCGGCCCTGCCGCTGGGCATCACCTGGTTCGAGGAGCCGCTGCACCACCACGACGTGGCGGGCTACGCCACGCTGCGCCGCCAGTGCGGCATCAGCCTGGCCATGGGCGAGCGCGAGTACGACACCCGGACCCTGCAGGCGCTGATCGCCGCCGACGGCATCGACCTCTGGCAGCCTGACCTGCTGCGCATCGGCAGCGTGGAGGCCTGGCGGGCGTCGGCCGCCCTGGCGCAAGCACACCACCTGCCGGTGCTCCCCCACTACTACCGCGACTACGACGTACCGCTGCTGTGCAGCATTCCCAACGGGCTGGCGGCCGAGAGCTTCGACTGGATCGATGCCCTGATCGACCAGCCCCTGACCATCCACCACGGCCAGGCCCTGCCCCGGGAGGGCGCGGGCTGGGGCTTCCGCTTCCTCGAAGCGCACCTGAAAGAAATGGCACCATGAAAATCACCTCGGCCAAAGTCATCATCTGCGCACCCAGCCGCAACTTCGTGACCCTCAAGATCGAGACCGACGAGGGCCTGACCGGCATCGGCGATGCCACGCTCAACGGCCGCGAACTGGCCGTGGCCAGCTACCTCACCGACCACGTCATCCCCTGCCTGATCGGCCGCGATCCGCAGCAGATCGAAGACATCTGGCAGTACCTCTACAAGGGGGCCTACTGGCGCCGCGGACCGGTGACCATGAGCGCCATCGCTGGTGTGGACACGGCGCTGTGGGACATCAAGGCCAAGGCCGCGAACATGCCGCTGTACCAGCTGCTGGGCGGCAAGAGCCGCACCGGCGTGATGGTCTACGGCCACGCCAACGGCAAGGACATCACGCAGACCGTCGAGGAAGTGCTGCGCTACAAGGAGATGGGCTACAAGGCCATCCGCGCGCAAAGCGGCGTGCCGGGGCTGGAGAAGGTCTACGGCGTGGGCCGCGGCACCATGTTCTACGAACCGGCCGACGCCGACCTGCCCAGCGAACACGACTGGTCCACCGAGAAGTACCTGCGCCACACGCCCGAGCTGTTCGAAAAGGTGCGCGCCGCCGTGGGGCCGGACATCCACCTGCTGCACGACGCGCACCACCGCCTCACGCCCATCGAGGCCGCGCGTCTGGGCAAGGACCTGGAGCCCTTCCGCCTGTTCTGGCTGGAAGACACCACGCCGGCCGAGAACCAGGAGTCGTTCCGGCTGATCCGCCAGCACACCACCACGCCGCTGGCCGTGGGCGAAATTTTCAACACCATCTGGGACTGCAAGGACCTGATCCAGAACCAGCTGATCGACTACATCCGCACCACCGTGGTCCACGCTGGCGGCATCACCCACCTGCGCCGCATCGCCGACCTGGCCGCGCTCTACCAGGTGCGCACCGGCTCGCACGGCGCCACCGACCTGTCCCCCGTGTGCATGGGCGCCGCGCTCAACTTCGACCTCTGGGTGCCCAACTTCGGCATCCAGGAATACATGCGCCACACCGATGAAACCGACGCCGTGTTCCCCCACGCCTACAGCTTCAAGGATGGCTACATGCACCCCGGCGAGGCGCCCGGCCACGGCGTGACCATTGACGAAGCCCTGGCCGCCAAGTACCCCTACAAGCGCGCCTACCTGCCGGTGAACCGCCTGCAGCACGACGGCACCCTGACCAACTGGTGAACGCGCCCATGAACCGACTCGACGACCGCACGGTGGGCGCCTTGCCCGCCACCGTGACGCGCCCACCCTACGACCGCCAGCGCCTGCAACCGGGCATCGTGCACCTGGGCATCGGCGCCTTCATGCGCGCCCACCTGGCGGCCGCCACCGAAGCGGCCATCGCCGCCGGCGACCTGCGCTGGGGCATCGTCGGCGTGTCGCTGCGCCAGCCCGACACGCGCGACGCGCTGCAGCCGCAGGACGGCCTCTACACACTCGCCATCCGCGACGCCGACGCCCAGGGCCAGCCACGCCAGCGCCTGCAGGTGATCGGCGCGGTGCGCAGTCTGCTGGTGGCGCCCGAGAACCCGGGCGCGGTGCTGGACGCCATCGCCGCCGCCGACACCCGCATCGTGAGCCTGACCGTGACAGAGAAGGGCTACTGCCACGACCCGGCCACCGGCGCGCTGCGGCTGGACCACCCGGACATCGTCCACGACCTGGGCCATCCGCACACGCCGCGCTCGGCCATCGGCATGCTGGTGTTTGGTCTGCAGCGGCGCTTCGCGCAGGGCCGCGGCCCGATCACGCTGATGTCGCTGGACAACCTGCCCGCCAACGGCCGCGTGCTGCGTGGCGCGGTGCTGCGCTTCGCCGAAGCGGTGAACCCGGCGCTGGCGAAGCGCATCGCCGACGAATGTCGGTTTCCCTGCTCGATGGTGGACCGCATCGTGCCCCGCACCACCGACGCCGACCGCACCGCCGTGTCGCAGGCGCTGAGCGCCGAAGACCGCTGGCCGGTGCTGGGCGAACCCTTCTTCGACTGGGCGGTGGAAGACCACTTCGCGGCCGACCGACCCGACTGGACGTTGGGCGGCGCGCGCTTCGTGGCCGACGCCGAACCCTTCGAGCGGCTCAAGCTGCGCATGGTCAACGGCACGCACTCCAGCCTGGCCTACCTGGGCGCCATGGCTGGCTGGCAGACAGTCGACCAGGCGATTGCCCAGGCGCCGCTGCGCACGCACATCGAAGCGCTGATGCGCGACGAGATCGAGCCCACCCTGGCCGACCTGCCCGGGCTGGACCTGCCCGCCTACCGCGCCAACCTGCTGGCCCGCTACGCCAACCCCGCGCTGGCGCATCGCACCCACCAGATCGCCATGGACGGCTCGCAGAAGCTGCCGCAGCGCCTGCTCGGCACCGTGCGCGACCGCCTGGCCCGGGGCCTGCCCGTGCCGCGCATGGCCCTCGGGGTCGCGGCGTGGATGCACTACCTGCGCGGCGTGGACGAGCAGGGCAACGCCTACGCCATCGACGATCCCCATGCGGCCGACCTGACGGCGCTCCACCAGCGCACGCTGGGGCAGGGCGCCAGCGCCGCGGCCGTGCAGGCCATGCTGTCCTACGCGCCGGTGTTTGGTGACCTCGCGGGCAACGAGGCGCTGGCCGCGGCGCTGCTCGGTCCCTTGCAGTCGCTGCAGACGCGCGGCGTGCAGGCCACGCTGGACGCGGTGAACCGGGGAGAGCTGCCAGCATGACCTCAGCCGCCGAACCACTCGATGTGTTGACGCTGGGCGAGACCATGGCACTGCTGGTGGCCCAGGAGCCCGGGCCGCTCGACCAGGTGCAGACCTTCAGCAAGCGGCTGGCCGGCGCCGACAGCAACGTGGCCATCGGTTTGGCCCGTCTGGGCTTCAAGGTGGGCTGGGTCAGCCGCCTGGGGGACGACTCGTTCGGCCGCTACGTGCGACAAGCCATCGAGGCCGAAGGCGTGGACACCTCTCAGGTCGAGGTGGACCCGACCCGCTCCACCGGCTTCATGCTCAAGGCACGCAGCCTGGACGGCAGCGACCCGGTCATCGAGTACTACCGCCGCAACTCCGCCGCCAGCCAGCTCGGGCTGGCCAACCTGCCGCCGGCCTACGCACTCCGCGCTCGCCACCTGCACGCCACCGGCATCACGCCCGTGCTGTCGCCCGCGGCCTGCGAGGTGGTGGCGCACGCCATGCAGAGCCTGCGCGCCGCGGGTCGCAGCGTCTCGTTCGACCCCAACCTGCGCCCCCGCCTGTGGCCCGACACGGCCACCATGCGCGACACCCTGAACGATCTGGCCCGGCACGCCGACTGGGTGTTGCCCGGCATCGAGGAAGGCCGGCTGCTGACGGGACAGTCCACGCCCGCCGACATCGCCGCCTGGTACCTCGACCGCGGCGCCCAGGCCGTGGTGGTCAAGCTCGGCGCCGAGGGTGCCTACTTCCGCACCGCCGAAGGAGAGCAGGGCGCCGTGCCCGGCGTGCCGGTGCCTGTGGTGGTGGACACCGTGGGCGCGGGCGACGCGTTTGCGGTCGGCATCATCAGCGCCCGCCTCGAAGGGCTTTCATGGCCACAGGCCCTGAAGCGCGCCAACTGGATCGCCTCGCTCGCGCTGCAGGTGATCGGCGACATGGAAGGCCTGCCCACCCGGCGTGAACTCAACGAACAGAACATCGACTGAACCCAAGGAACACCATGCTGACCGTTGTCTGCGAAACCCCCGGCACCCTGCTGGCCCAGGACCGCCCCATGCCCGAACGCGGCCCCCACGACGTGCTGCTGCGCGTCAAGCGTGTGGGCGTGTGCGGTACCGATCTGCACATCTTCACTGGCAAGCAGCCCTACCTGAGCTACCCCCGCGTAATGGGCCACGAGCTCTCGGGCATCGTGGAAGTCGCGCCGGATGGCAGCACCCTGCGCGCTGGCGACACGGTCTACGTCATGCCCTACCTCTCATGCGGCAGCTGCATCGCCTGCCGCGCGGGCAAGACCAACTGCTGCACGAACATCCAGGTGCTCGGCGTACACCGCGACGGCGCCTTCACCGAGTACCTGACCGTGCCCCAGGCCTTCGTGCACAAGGCCGAAGGCGTGTCGCTCGACCAGGCCGCCATGGTGGAGTTCCTGGCCATCGGCGCCCACGCCGTGCGCCGCTCGGGCCTGAACGCGGGGCAGCGCGTGCTGGTGGTGGGCGCCGGCCCCATCGGCATGGCTGCGATGATCTTTGCCCAGTTGCGCGGCGCGTCGGTCACTGCGCTGGACGGTCGCCAGGACCGGGTGGACTTCTGCACCAGCGCACTGGGCATCCATGCGGGTGTGCCGCTGGGCGAAGGCGATGAAGAACAGCTGGCCAAGCTGACGGATGGCGAGTTCTACGACGTGGTGTTCGACGCCACCGGCAACCCCCAGGCCATGGAGCGCGGCTTCAAGTTCGTGGCCCACGGCGGCAGCTATGTGCTGATCTCGGTGGTCAGCGCCAACATCACTTTTTCAGACCCCGAGTTCCACAAGCGCGAGATGACGCTGATGGGCAGCCGCAACGCCACCACCGAAGACTTCCGCACCGTGCTCGACGCCATGCGCGCGGGCCAGATTCCCGACAGCCTGAACACCCACCGCCTGGCGCTGGCCGATGTGCCCACCCGGTTCCAGAACCTGCTTGACCCCACCGCCGGGGTGATCAAGGCCATCGTGGAGTGTTGACCCTGGGCCTGCTTTGACCTCCGTGCCATGCTGCACACGCCGGGACCTCGTGAGCTGTCCGATCACACCGTCTGGTCCTGCACGATCTGGACATATGCTTCGGTCAACGGAGGTTTGCATGAAACTCGCAATTGCTTTGTGTGTCATTGGATTGGTCGCCTGCGCCAACACAGGTGTCGTGCCTATGGACAAAGGCACTTACCTCATCGCCAAAAAGAGCCCCCAGGTTGGCTTCGGGCCACCTATTGGTATCAAGGGAGAGGCATACACCGAGGCAAACGAGTTCTGTTCGAAGGACGGTAAAGCCGTCGAAACCATCAAGCTTGAGGAAACTAATTCCGGGTTTGTCAGATCAGCTGCCATTTCGCTTGAGTTCCGTTGTGTGCAGAAGTAAATGCAGAAATGCGAAGGGGCGACGGTCACCCGTCGCCCCTTCGCATTTCTGAACCCTTCAGCGAAGAGAATCAGCTGAAGAAGTCCTTGGCCTTCTCGAACCAACCCTTGTCGTTCGGGCTGTGTTTGTGGCCGCCTTTCTTGAACGACTCATCGAGTTCCTTGAGCAGCTTGCGCTGGTGTTCGGTCAGCTTGACCGGCGTCTCCACCGCCACGTGGCAGTACAGGTCGCCGGGGTAGCTGCTGCGCACACCCTTGACGCCCTTGCCGCGCAGGCGGAAGGTCTTGCCGCTCTGGGTGCCTTCGGGCAGGTCGATGGTGGCCTTGCCTTGCAGCGTCGGCACGTCGATCTCGCCGCCGAGTGCGGCGGTGGTCATGCTCACCGGCACCTGGCAGTGCAGGTCGTCGCCCTCGCGTTCAAAGATGTCGTGCTTGCGCAGTCGGATCTCGATGTAGAGGTCGCCGGCCGGTCCGCCGTTCTGGCCGGGTTCGCCGTTGCCGCTGGAGCGGATGCGCTGACCGTCGTCGATGCCGGCGGGGATCTTGATCTCCAGCGTCTTCTGCTTCTTGATCTTGCCCTGGCCGCTGCAGGTGGTGCAGGGCTCGGGAATGATCTTGCCGCTGCCGTGGCAGTGCGGGCAGGTCTGCTGCACGCTGAAGAAACCCTGGCGCATCTGCACCACGCCTTGGCCGTGGCAGGTGGAGCAGGTCTTGACGCTGGTGCCCGGCTTGGCGCCGGTGCCCTTGCAGGTCTCGCAGTCGTCCCAGCTGGGGATTCGGATCTGCGTTTCCTTGCCGCTGGCCGCTTCTTCCAGCGTGATTTCCATGGCGTAGGACAGGTCCGCGCCGCGGTACACCTGCCGGCCGCCACCGCCGCGGCGGGCGCCACCGAAGATGTCGCCGAAGATGTCGCCGAAGGCCTCGCCGAAGCCGGCAAAACCCTCCGCACCCGGGCCTCCCGGGCCGCGCATGTTGGGGTCCACACCGGCGTGGCCGTACTGGTCGTAGGCCGCCTTCTTCTGCGGGTCCGACAGCATCTCGTAGGCCTCTTTGGCCTCCTTGAACTTCTCTTCGGCGCCCTTGGCGGCATCACCCTGGTTGCGGTCCGGGTGGTACTTCATCGCCAGCTTGCGATACGCCTTCTTGATCTCGTCGTCCGAAGCGTTCTTGGGCACGCCCAGCACTTCGTAAAAGTCGCGTTTGGCCATGGTGGTCAATCGGGGTTCTGTTGAGCACAAACGCCGCGCCAGGTTGCCCCGACGCGGCGGTAACGGTCAATCGGCCGGGGCAGCCGATCAGCCCTTCTTCACTTCCTTGACTTCGGCGTCGACGATGTCGTCGTCCTTGGCGCTGGACGAAGCACCGGCGCTGGCCTGCTCGGCACCACCGGCTGCTCCTGCAGCGGCCGCAGCTTCGGCCTGCGAGGCGGCGTACACCTTCTCGCCCAGCTTCTGGCTGGCGGTCATCAGGGCTTCGGTCTTGGCTTCGATGGCGGCCTTGTCGTCGCCCTTGGCGGCTTCTTCCAGGGCCTTGATCGCGTCCTCGATGGCGCTCTTCTCAGCGGCTTCGAGCTTGTCGCCGTGTTCGCCCAGGCTCTTCTTGACGCTGTGCACCGAGGCTTCGGCCTGGTTGCGGGCCTGCACCAGTTCGACCTTCTTGTGGTCTTCGGCGGCGTTCAGCTCGGCGTCCTTCACCATCTGCTGGATCTCGGCCTCGGACAGGCCCGAGTTCGCCTTGATGGTGATCTTGTTTTCCTTGCCGGTGCCCTTGTCCTTGGCGCCCACGTGCAGGATGCCGTTGGCGTCGATGTCGAAGGTCACTTCGATCTGCGGCATGCCGCGCGGGGCGCTGGGGATGCCTTCGAGGTTGAACTCGCCCAGCAGCTTGTTGCCCGAAGCGATTTCGCGCTCGCCCTGGAACACCTTGATGGTCACGGCCGGCTGGTTGTCCTCGGCGGTGGAGAAGACCTGCGAGAACTTGGTCGGGATCGTGGTGTTCTTGGCGATCATCTTGGTCATCACGCCGCCCATGGTCTCGATGCCCAGCGACAGCGGGGTCACGTCCAGCAGCAGCACGTCCTTGCGGTCACCGGAGAGCACCTGGCCCTGGATGGCGGCGCCCACGGCCACGGCCTCGTCGGGGTTCACGTCCTTGCGCGGGTCCTTGCCGAAGAACTCCTTGACCTTCTCCTGCACCTTGGGCATGCGGGTCATGCCGCCGACCAGGATCACGTCGTGGATGTCGCTGACGCTGATGCCGGCATCCTTGATGGCGGTGCGGCAGGGCGCAATCGTGCGCTCGATCAGCTCCTCCACCAGGGCTTCCAGCTTGGCGCGGGTCAGCTTGATGTTCAGGTGCTTCGGGCCCGAGGCGTCGGCGGTGATGTAGGGCAGGTTGATGTCGGTCGCGGCCGAGCTGGACAGCTCGATCTTGGCCTTTTCGGCGGCTTCCTTCAGGCGCTGCAGGGCCAGCACGTCCTTGCTCAGGTCGACGCCTTGTTCCTTCTTGAACTCGCCGATGATGAAGTCGATGATGCGCTGGTCGAAGTCTTCGCCGCCCAGGAAGGTGTCGCCGTTGGTGGACAGCACCTCGAACTGCTTCTCGCCATCGACGTCGGCGATCTCGATGATGGACACGTCGAAGGTGCCGCCGCCCAGGTCGTACACGGCGATCTTGCGGTCACCCTTGTCCTGCTTGTCCAGGCCGAAGGCCAGGGCCGCGGCGGTGGGCTCGTTGATGATGCGCTTGACTTCCAGACCGGCGATGCGGCCGGCGTCCTTGGTGGCCTGGCGCTGGGCGTCGTTGAAGTAGGCCGGCACGGTGATGACGGCTTCGGTCACGGGCTCGCCCAGGTAGTCCTCGGCGGTCTTCTTCATCTTGCGCAGGATGTCGGCCGAAACCTGCTGGGCCGAGATCTTCTTGCCGCGCACTTCCACCCAGGCGTCGCCGTTGTCGGCGGCCACGATGGAATAGGGCATCAGGTCGATGTCCTTCTGCACTTCCTTCTCGGTGAACTTGCGGCCGATCAGGCGCTTGATGGCGTAGAGCGTGTTCTTGGGGTTGGTCACGGCCTGGCGCTTGGCCGAGGCGCCGACCAGCACTTCACCGTCTTCCTGGTAGGCCACGATCGACGGCGTGGTGCGCGCACCTTCCGAGTTCTCGATCACCTTGGTGGTGTTGCCTTCCATGATGGACACGCAGCTGTTGGTGGTGCCCAGGTCGATGCCGATGATTTTTCCCATGTTCTGCTCCGTTTGCGAAAGTTTGAATAAGTGTGTGGGATGGGTGTGGACCCGTTGTGGAGGAGGTGTGGATAACCGGTGGACTTTTCAAGGCCTGTGCGCCGGTTTTCTTCTCCGTCCGCTGTTCTTTATTTGGGGGCCGCGACTGTGACCAGGGCCGGGCGCAGCACGCGCTCGGCGATCAGGTAGCCCTTCTGCAGCACGGTCACCACCGTGTTGGTGGGCTGGTCGGCCGGCACCAGACTGATGGCCTGGTGCTGGGCGGGGTCGAACTTGGCACCCACTTCGGGCGCAATCGCCACCACCTTGTTGCGCTCCAGCGCGCTGCGCAGCTGCTTGAGCGTGGCCTCGGAGCCCTCGCGCAGTTGCTCCAGGGTGGCTTCCTGGATCGCCAGGCCGGCCTCGAAGCTGTCGAGCACCGGCAGCAGGCCCTCGGCAAAGCTTTCCACGGCGAACTTGCGCGCCTTGGCCATTTCCTCCTCGGCGCGGCGCATGGTGTTCTGGGCCTCGGCCTTGGCCCGCAGGAACTGCTCGGCCAGATCGGCGTTCTTGGCCTTGAGCTCGGCGACCTCGTTGGTCAGGGCGGCCAGCGCGTCGGCTTCTGTCACCGCGGCGGCGGCCAGGGCCTCTTCGGGGCTGACCGTGTTCTGGGTGTTCTGGGCCTGGGGGGAGTCTGCAGAGGGCGTGGTGGAACTCATGGTGTCTGGTATGTCGGTTCGGATGGCAAAGCAAGCCGTGCGCGTTATCTGGTGGCGCTGCAGCGGTATTCAAGAGGTGGCGCCCCGACCGGCTGTCGGGCGAAGGAAGCATGGGCTTGCTTCACGGGAAAACCCATGAAACCGATCCGATTGGAGCCCAAGATCTGCGAAAAACGGGGCTGCCGGAACGGCCGTGCCGGGGCGTGATTCTATGCGCCGGCCGGGCACCTGCTTCGGCGGGTGTGGCGCCGATCGGGAGCGGTTCAGGCCAAGCCTAGGGTGCGTGAGCCGACTGCACCGAGGCAGAGACCGCCATTGCCGCGCGGGCCTGCTGCTGGGCCCAGCGGCCGGCAAACTGCTGCACGTCGACCATGCGGCGCGCCAGGTCGGCGCCCTGGTGGGTGAGGCGATAACCGTCGCCGGTGTGGTCCACCAGCCGGGCGGCGCGCAGTTCCTTGAGGCGGGTGTTGAGCGTGTTGGGGGTGACGCCACCGATGCTGTCCTGGAGCAGGCGGAAGGTCTGCGGATGCCCGTCGCTCAAGGCCCAGATCACACGCATCGCGTAGCGCGACTCGAGCAGGTCGAACAGCTGAATGACCGCCGCATGGTCTTTGGCACTCATGGTTTGTCTCCTGGACCAGCCTTCTGCGTCGAGGCTTGAAACCACTATACGGCGGCCGCTACCAGTTCGCTAGCTGGAAAGCCAGCCCCACCGGGAAAGCACGGTCGGGATTTACCCGGATTGCGTCACCGGGAATAGACGCGCTGAAGCAGTGCCTTGAGCTGCTCCAGCTCCTGCTCCGAGAGACCGTTGGCCACGTCCCGTTCCAGCTTGGTTGCCGTGGCCTGGGCATCCTTCTGCAGCTTTCTGCCGGCAGGGGAGAGGTGCAGGCCCTGGGCGCGGCGGTCGGTCGGGTGCGGGCGGCGCTCGATCAGGCCGCGCTTGTCCAGGCTCTTGATCATGCCCACGAGGTTGGGGGGCAGGATGTCCAGCGCGGCGCAGAGCTGGCGCGAGGTGATGCCCGGGTTGTGGGCGATCAGGGTCAGCACCGAAAAGTCGACCGGACGCAGGCCATACGGCGCCATGCGCTGCAGGAACACGCCGATGACGGCCAGCGCAGCGCGCCGGGCGTTGTAGCCCAGCAGGGATTCGAGGTAGCTCGTGTCGATCTGGCCCTCGCTGTCGGCCACAGGCGTGGCGCGGACCACGGGTTCGCTGGTCTTCCGGGGGGTGCGCGGGCGGCGCAGGGCGTTGGCGACGGTCGTTTCGGACATGGGTGCAGAGGATACCGGTATCGAGGCCCGCGCTGGCGGCGCACTCAGCCCGCCAGGGTGCTCTCCATCATGGCCACGCGCATGCCGAATTCGGGCCAGACCCAGCGCCAGAAGCCAGCCCGCGCGGCCTGCCAGCGGGCGGTGTCGGCGCCGGGCGTGGCGCCGATGCGGGCCCAGGCCCAGGCCATCAGCAGCAGCGCCACGGCGCGCAGGAAGTCGTCGGCCAGCCAGTGCGGCAGGTCGGCGGTGGCGTCCTTGGCGGTGACGCGCGGCAGCAGGCGCTCGCGCAGGAAGCTGGCGAAGCCATCGAGCTGTGACTTGGCGCGGACCGCCTGTTCGTCGCTGCCCAGGTCGGCCGACAGCTCGCCCAGCAGGGTCAGCAGCGCAGCGCCGCCGTCGGGCAGGGTCTTGCGCAGCAGCAGGTCGATGGCCTGGATCTCGTTGGTGCCCTCGTAGATCATGGCCACGCGCGAATCGCGCACGATCTGCTCGATGCCCCATTCGCGCACAAAGCCGTGGCCACCGAACACCTGCAGGCAGGCGCTGGCGCCGTGGAAGGCCTGGTCGGTCCAGGCGGCCTTGAGCACCGGCGTCACCAGCGTGCACCAGCGGCTGGCGGCCTCGCGGCGGGCGGCGTCGCCGTGGTGCTTGAGGATGTCGAGTTCCAGCGCGGTGCGGTAGGCCACGACGCGGCCGGCGTCGATCCAGGCGCGCTGCGCATCCAGGATGCGGCGCATGGCCGGGTGCTGCTCGATGAAATCGGCCTCGCCGGCTTTTGCGGTGCCGCCGGGCGCACGCATCTGGCGACGCTCCTTGGAGTAAGCGTCCGCCTTCTGCCAGGCGGCTTCCAGCAGGCCGATGCCCTGCAGGCCCACGTGCAGGCGGGCCGCATTCATCATCACGAACATCGCGTTCAGGCCCTTGCCGGGCTCGCCGACGATCCAGCCCGGCGCCTCGTCGAAGCGCATCACGCAGGTCGGGCTGCCGTGCAGGCCCATCTTTTCCTCGATGCGCTCGCAGACCGCAGCGCTGCGCGTGCCGTCCTCGTAGAACTTCGGCACCAGGAACAGCGACAGGCCCTTGGGCCCGGGCGGCGCATCGGGCAGGCGCGCGAGCACCAGGTGCACGATGTTGTCGGTCAGGTCGTGTTCGCCACCGGAGATGAAGATCTTGGTGCCGCTGAGCGCGTAGCGGCCGTCGGGCAGCGGTACCGCCTTGGTGCGGCACAGGCCCAGGTCTGAGCCGGCGTGCGGCTCGGTCAGGCACATGGTGGCCAGCCACTCGCCGGTGGCGACCTTCTCCAGGTAGCGCGCCTTGAGCTCGTCGGACGCGTGGTGCTTGATGCACTCGTAGGCGCCGTGCAGCAGGCCGGGCGCCATGGTCCAGCCGTGGTTGGCGGCGCTGAGCATCTCGTAGAGCATGGCTTCCAGCACCGCCGGCAGGCCCTGGCCGCCGTCCTCGGGCGCACAGGCCAGCGCGGGCCAGCCGGCCTGCCAGAAGGCCTGGTAGGCGTCGCGGAAGCCCGGCGGCATGGTGACGGCGCCGTCCTTCCACTGGGCACCGATCTCGTCACCATCGCGGTTCAGCGGCGCCACCACTTCGGCCACGAATTTGCCCGACTCCTCCAGCACCTGCTGCATCAGGTCGGTATCGGCCTCCGCATGCGCGGGCAGCGCCCCCAGCTGTTGCGGGGCCTGCAGCACAGACTGCAGGACGAAAGCCATGTCGGCGGTGGCGGGCTGGAAGTGGTTCACGGTGAGCAGAAGCGGAGAGAGAGAAAACGTCAGCGGCCGCCTGTGGCGGCCTGGGTCTTGTCGGGCGAGCCTTCCAGGCCGGCCAGCAGCGCCTGGTTGCTGCCCGGAATGACCATCTGGAACTTGTTGTCGACCACGGTGTAGTCGTAGTAGCCCATGCGCGCGATGGGCTGGATCTTGAGCACGTCGACCAGGCCGTTGCCGTCGATGTAGGCGTCGTCGATGTGGATGCCGACCACGCGGCCGAACACCACGTCCACCGTGCCCATGGGCGGGCGGCCGGGGAAGCGCACGGTGTTGAGGTACTCGCACTCGAACTGGATGGGCGAGCCCTTGACGCGCCTGGGTTTCACCAGGCGGCTCTCCAGCTTCTCCAGCCCGGCGCGCTCGAACTCATCGACCCCGTGTGGCAGCTCCTCGGCGCTGATGTTGACCGCCTCGCGCAATGCATACGTGGCCATGTTCCAGACGAACTGCCCCATCTGCTCGGCGTTGCGCACCGAGTCCTTGCGTTCGCCCTGCGTGCTCTGGTTGGCGCTGAACATGACGATGGGCGGGTCGAAGGTCACGTTCTGGAACTGGCTGTAGGGCGCGAGGTTGTCGCGGCCCTGCGCGTCCACCGTGGAGATCCAGCCGATGGGTCGGGGAATCACGCAGGACTTGAACGGGTCGTGCGGCAGGCCGTGGGGGGTCTTGCCCGGTTCGTAGTACACGGTGGAGCTCCGTTCGGTGGACGCGTGGGGATCAGCGGCAGGCGAAGCTGGACGCGTCTTCCATCGGTCCGGACCCCTTGTAGGTCGCAACCGTGGGGTAGGCGCACAGCGGCCGGCTGCGGTTGGGCGCCCAGCTGGCTGGCACCTCGTTGTTGGCGCCGCCAGGGTTGCCCACGCCGCGCGCGGTGGCCTTCACGGCCTGGGGTGCTTCGCCCTGTTCGACCCATTTCACCAGCGGCGAAAGCAGGTCGAACTGGTCGGTGGACGGGCCGCCACTGCAGTGCGCCATGCCCGGCACCGGGAAGTAGCGCGCGAAGCTGTCGGCCTTGCCGCCCAGCGCCTGGTCCAGGCGCAGCATCCACTGGCGCGTGTCCTCGGCCGAGAAGATCGCATCGGCCACGCCGTGGTAGACGATCATCTTGGCGCCACGGTCCTTGAGCTTGGCCAGGTTCACCGGGTTCTCGTGGCCCGGCGGTGTCATCAGCGACAGGCCGGATTCGCGGTAGACCTCGTTGGTGGCGCTGAACATCGGCAGGCGCGCATTGATGTCGACCTTGAGCGGATCGAACATGCCCGGCGGCACGCTGAACACGGTGCCGACCGACAGCGGGTCGAGGGCCACCGAGTTGGCGAACTTCCAGGTGCCCCAGTTGTCACCGGCCAGGCCCGGGTCGAACGGGAACGCCGAGTAGATCGCCTGGCCCGAGGATGTGCGGCCACCGGCGAACACGTTGGCCACCACGTCCTTCTGGGCCGCGCTCAGGCACGAGCCGTTGCGGTCGCCGGAGCAGGTGGGCACGTCGGTCTTGACGTTGAACGCGGTCTGGCAGGCCTGCATGGCCTGGACCATGCCGTCTTTGGCGCCGTCCAGCGCGTCGCATTTGCCCAGGATGGCGTCGGCCACCAGCTGGCGCTCGGCCTTGGTGAAAGCGCCGCTCAGATCGGGGATCTTGGCGGTGGGGTTGAGCGGGTGCTGGGTGGTGGCGCCGGGCACGGCCAGCGGTGCCCACTGCTGCGCGCCCCAGAGCTGGGCCAGGGCGGCGTTGGGCAGGCGGTAGCCGGGCGCACCGACGAGGTAGCCGTCGTAGGCCTGGCCCCGCGCCGCCTCGACCATGGCATGGCGCCCACCGTTGGAGCAGCCACCCAAGTAGGACCGGTCCGGTCCCTTGCCGTAGGCTGCGGCGATCAGTGCCTTGGCCATGGGCGTCAGCTTGGCCACGGCCTGGTAGCCGTAGTCCAGCCGCGACTGGGGCTCCAGACCGAAGTAGGGTGTCTGCGGGCCCGAGTGGCCGGCGTCGGAGCTGATCACGGCGAAGCCCTGCATCAGCGCACCGGTCAGCGGACCGCCGCCCAGCGCGCCTTCGGCCGGGCGCACATTGCCGTCCAGTCCGCCGTTGCCCTGGTAGTAGAAGCGGCCGTTCCAGGCCTTGGGCAGGCGCATCTCGAAGCCGATGGCGTAGTCGCGCCCGTCGCTGCCCTTGCGCTTGTGCATCGCGCCCTTGACGAGGCAGTGCTCGGCCACCGGGTTGCCGCCAGTGGGCTGCGCTGGTGCGGCACCTTGCGGCAGCGGGCGCGAGTGTTCGTGCCCACCCAGTCGCAGCGTGCCTGCCGCTACCACGGTCGCCGATTCAATGGCGGTCTGGTCGTGGCGGAAGCTGGTGGCCAGGGTTTCACATTGCTGAAGGGCGGCACCTTTGGCGACGCCGGACGGGCCGGCTTTGTGTGCCGGCCCCATCTGGGAGCAGGCGGTCAGCGCGAGCGCAGGGATCGCCGCCAGAGCTAGGCGGCGGGGCGAGGGGGAACGCTTCATGAAGGACCTCTTGAAGACAGGCAGCGGACAGAGCGGATCAGGACTCGGCGGTGAAACCGATTTTCTTGACCAGCGGGCCCCAGAAGTCGTAGTAGTACTTCATGCTCTTGGCCATGTCTTCGGGCGAGCCACCCACCGGCACCATGGCCGAGAGGGCCAGGCTGTCGATGACGGTCTTTTCCTTGAGCGCGGCGTTGATGGCCTGGTTGGCGGAGGTGACCACGGCGGCCGGCGTCTTGGCGGGTGCATAGAAGCCGAACCACTCCTCGACCACCAGATCCGGGAAGCCCTGCTCGGCGAAGGTGGGCACGTCGGGCACGAAGGTCGAGCGCTGCTTGCCGGAGGTGGCGATGATGCGCAGCTTGCCGGCCTTGTGGTTGGGCAGGAAGTCGCCGTGCGGCGTGAACATCGAGGCGAGCGCACCACCGATCACGTCGGTGATGCCCGGAATGGAGCCGCGGTAGGGCACGTGCTTGAGTTCGACGCCGGCTTCGATGCCCAGCAGCGCGCCCAGGAAGTGCGGCGTGGAGCCTGCGGCCGGCGAGCCGTAGTTGGCCAGGTTGGGGTTGGCCTTGCACCAGGCCAGGTAGTCCTTCACCGTCTTCACCGAGGCCGGCACCATCGGGCCGACCGCCAGACCATGCGCCAGCATCGAGGCCATGGCCACCGGCACCAGGTCCTTGAACGGGTCGTAGCTCAGCTGCTTGTAGATGTGCGGGTAGATCGACATCATTGAATACGGCGTGAGCAGCAGCGTGGCGCCGTCGGGCGCGGCATTCTTCACCGACTCCACGGCGATGCGGCCGGCTGCGCCGGTCTTGTTCTCCACCACCGCGGCGTTCTTGGTGTAGGCGCTGCCGCCCAGCTTGTCGCCAATGCGGCGGCTGGTCACGTCGGCGCTGCCGCCGGCGGGAAAACCGTTGACGATCTTGACCTGTTCGAGCCCCTGGGCGTGGGCGCTCTGAATGCCAAGACTGGCCAGCAGGGTGGAGGCGGCGGACGCCTGGATGAACTGACGGCGGGCAATGCTCATGGTGTTGTCTCCGGTGGTGGTGGTTGAAAAAGCGGACCCTTCTGCGAGGGTTTCGGAATCAGGTGCACAGAGCCCGGATGTCGGGCGGTATCGGGACGGCCTTGATGCGGTCCGGGTTGGCCGGATCGCGCATGCAGAAGGCGCGGGTTTCTTCGCCTTCGCACAGCAGGTCGTCACCGCGTTTGACAAGGTGTTTGTGGATCAACACCTTCTCGCGCCACTCGGTGACGCTGGTGTGGACCTGCAGGCGCTCGCCATAGGTGGCTGGCTTGAAGAACTTCGTGTGGATCTCCAGCAGCGGCGTGCCGATGATCCCGGTCGTTTTCTGCAGCTCGCGCCAGGGCGGCACGCCGCACTTCACGAAGAAGTTCAGCGACGAGGCGTCCATCCACTTGCTGAAGTTGGGGAAGAAGACGATGCCGGCGGGATCGCAGTCGCCGAACATCACCTCCACCTCGTAGACGACGACTTTGCTCATCAGCGGGGAGCCATTCTGAGCGCGCCGTCGAGGCGGATGACCTCGCCGTTGAGGTGGCCATTGCTCACGATGTGGGTCGCCAGTTGCGCGAACTCCTCCGGCTTGCCCAGGCGGTTGGGGAAGGGGATGCTCTTGGCCAGCGACTCCTGCACCGGCTCGGGCAGCTCCTTCATCAGCGGTGTGGCAAACAGGCCGGGGGCGATGGTGCAGACGCGAATGCCGTGCTGCGCGAGGTCGCGCGCCATCGGCAGCGTCATGCCGACCACGCCGGCCTTGGATGCGCTGTAGGCCTGCTGGCCCACCTGGCCGTCGAAGGCGGCCACGCTGGCTGTGAACACCATCACACCGCGTTCGCCGTCTTCCAGCGGTTCCAGCTTCGCGCAGGCGGCGGCGAACAGGCGGGCCGCGTTGTAGGTGCCGATCAGGTTGACGTTGATGACGCGGGCAAAGTCGGCCAGCGGGGCGGCGTTGCCGTCCTTGCCGACCACGCGCTTGGCGCTGCCGATGCCGGCGATCTGCATCAGGATGCGCGCCGGGCCATGGGCCGCAGAGGCGGTCTCGATGGCGGCCTGCATGCTGGCCTCGTCCGAGACGTTGCAGGGCACCGCCACGCCGCCGATGTCGGCCGCCACGCGCTGTGCGTTCTCCAGGTTCAGGTCGAGCACCGCGACCTTGGCGCCCAGACGGGCGAGTTCGCGGGCCGTGGCCTCGCCGAGGCCGGAGCCACCGCCGGTGACGAGGGCGGCGTGTCCTTGGATGTTCATGGAAGTGCTCCTGTTCAGGCGGTCGGTTTGATGATGTAGCGCAGCTCATCGCTGTGCAGCTTGGCGACGGTGTCGGCGCGGTGTGTGAGCACGGCGCGCTGGTTGATCGAGCCCTTGTCGGTGATCTCGCCGCGGTCGATGGTGGGCGGGTCGGCCAGCAGGCACAGGCGCGCGATGCGGTTGGCCGAGCCGGTGGCGTTTTTCGCCAGCTCGTCCACGATCTTCTGGAACTGCGCCAGCACACCGGGGGTGTCCAGCACGTCGTGCATCGAGGCATCGGCCGGCAGCCCCGAGAGCTGGCGCACGGCCGCGGTCGGGAACACCATGGCACCGACCTCCTTCATGTTCAGACCGGTGAGCACCACGTCCTGGATGTAGGGCGCGCCGGCCGCGATGATCTTGCCGCGCAGCGGGCCGACGCTGACGAAGGTGCCGGTGGCGAGCTTGAAGTCCTCGGCGATGCGGCCGTCGAACTTCAGGCCCTGGTGCACGTCGGTCTCGTCGATCCACTTCACCGCGTCACCGGTCTTGAAGAAGCCTTCTTCGTCGAAGGCCTCGGCCGTCTCCGCGGGCTGGCGCCAGTACCCGGGCGTGATGTTCGGGCCCTTGTAGCGCACCTCGGTCTTGCCCTGCATGTCCACCAGCTTGAGCTCGAGACCCGGCGTCGGCAAACCGAGGTCGCCAGCGTTCACGTTGGGGCTGGTGACGAAGATGCCGAAGGGGCCGGACTCGGTCATGCCCAGGCCCGTGCCCATGACGATGCGCTCGCCCACCTCGCGCTCGGCGCTCTCGAACAGGCTGTCCCAGATCGGCTGGGCCAGGGCGGCACCCGCGTAGAAGAACATGTTGACCTTGGCCAGCAGCGTCTTGCGCAGCAGGTCGTCGGTTTTCATCGCGTTGGCGATCGCCTCGAAACCGGTGGGCACGTTGAAGTACACCGTCGGCGAGATTTCGCGCAGGTTGCGCAGTGTCTCGTGCATCAGCGCCGGCGTGGGCTTGCCGTCGTCGATGTACATCGTGCCGCCGTGGTAGATCACCATGCCGAAGTTGTGGTTGCCGCCGAAGGTGTGGTTCCAGGGCAGCCAGTCCACCAGCACCAGCGGCTTCTCGGCCAGCACCGGCATCGAGGCCGTCATCTGGGCCTGGTTGGCGCACCACATGCGCTGGGTGTTGATCACCGCCTTGGGCAGCTTGGTGGAGCCGGAGGTGAACAGGAACTTGGTGATGGTGTCGGGGCCGGTGGCGGCCATCGCGGCGTCAATGGCCGGAGCCGGCTCGGTGGCCATCAGGGCGGCGAAAGAGGTCGTGTCGCGGCCCGGCACGGTGCCGTTCGTGCAGACCAGCTCCACATCCTCTGCCACGGTCGCGAGCATGGCGCGGCTGTAGCGCAGCGCGTCGCTGGCGAACACCATGCCCGGAGTGAGCGTCTTGATGACGTGCTTGAGCTTGTCGTAGTCCTGGCTGACCAGCGAGTAGGCGGGCGAGGTCGGGCAGTACGGGATGCCGGCGTACAGGCAGCCCAGCGCGAGCAGGGCGTGTTCGAGGTCGTTCTCGCTCAGGATCAGCACCGGGCGCTCGGCCGAGAGGCCGCGGTTGACCAGGCCCTGGCCGATGCGTCGGGCGGCGTCCAGCGCCTGCGCGAAGCTGATGTGCGTCCAGTCGCCGCTGCTGCCGTCGGCGTTCTTGACGCGGCGCGCGAACAGGGTCTGGTCGGGGCGCTCTTTGGCCCAGTGCACCAGACGGTCGGTCAGGCGCTCGGGGTAGGGGCCCAGGTCCTGGTCGGCGCGCAGGTAGTGCACGCCGGTCTCGCCGTCGCGCAGGGTGGCGCGGGTGACGCCGAATTTCAGGGGGCGGTATTTCGCTGTGCTCATGTTGTCTCCACGGTTCTTTTGTACGGCGCCTGCTCGGTCAATCGGCTTTCTTGACTTTGGCCGCCTTGCCTTCGAGGAAGGCACGAACCCGCGCCTTGGCTTCCGGTGCCGACTGCGCAATCGAGGCCATCAGGGCTTCGGTGAACAGGCCATGGTCGGTCGGCTGTTCGGCGATGCGAGGCAGGGCGTGCATGAGCGCGAAGTTGGTCATGCGGGCGTTGGTGGCGATGCGCGTGGCCAGCTCGATGGCCTTGTCGCGCGCCGTGCCGGTGGGCACGAGATACTGCGCCAGACCCACGCGCTCGCCGTCGGCGGCGTTGTAGACGCGGCCCGTCAGCATCATGTCGGTCATGCGGGCGGCGCCGATCAGCTTGGGCACGCGCACCGCGCCACCGCCGCCGACGAAGATGCCGCGCGTGCCTTCGGGCAGGGCGTAGAAAGTGGTCTCGTCGGCCACACGGATGTGGCAGGCGCTGGCCAGCTCCAGGCCGCCGCCCACCACCGCACCGTGCAGCGCGGCGATCACGGGCACGGTGCCCTTCTCCACGCAGTCCAGCGCCGCGTGCCACATGCGCGAATGGAACACACCTTCGGCTGCGTCGCGCTCGCTCAGCTCGGACAGGTCCAGCCCGGCGCAGAAGTGCTCGCCCTCACCGTCGATCACCGCCGCCTTCACGCTGGCGGGCAGGTTCTGGAACGCATCGCGGATCGCCAGGATCAGACCGTCGTTGAGCGCGTTGCGCTTGGCCGGACGGGTCAGGGTGACGATGGCGATTTCCTGTTGCTCGCCGTGCAGCTGCACGCTCAGGTCGGGGTGTTGGGTGGTCATGGTGGTTCGGGTTTTGGAGCTTGTTGGGTGGTGGAATTATTGTTATAAACAATAACCAAATCAAGCAGTACCCCGCAACATAGACCCCCGTATTTACCCTAGTGCCATCTTCACAAGGAGACCATGATGGACCACCAGAACCTGATCGCGATCGACATCCACACCCACGCCGAAGTGAGCTGCTGGAACCCGTTCGACAACTACGGCGAAGAGTACGACCGCGCTGCCGACAAGTACTTCGGCAGCAACCGCCGGCCCACCATCGCCGAGACCATCGCCTACTACCGCGAGCGCAAGATCGGCCTGGTGATGTTTACCGTGGACAGCGAGTCCAAGCTGGGCCGCCGCCGCATTCCCAATGAAGAGATCGCCCAGGCTGCGCGCGAGAACAGCGACATGATGATGGCGTTCGCCAGCATCGACCCGCACAAGGGCAAGATGGGCGCGCGCGAGGCGGAACGCCTGATCAAGGAAGAGGGCGTCAAAGGCTTCAAGTTCCACCCCACGGTGCAGGGCTACCACCCCTACGACAAGATGGCCTGGCCGATCTACGAGGTGATCAACGAGCACAAGATGCCGGCCATCTTCCACACCGGCCACAGCGGCATCGGCAGCGGCATGCGCTGCGGCGGCGGCCTGCGGCTGGAGTACAGCAACCCCATGCACCTGGACGATGTGGCCATCGACTGGCCCGACATGCAGATCGTGATGGCGCACCCCAGCTTCCCCTGGCAGGACGAGGCGCTGTCGGTGGCCACGCACAAGCCCAACGTGTGGATCGACCTCTCGGGCTGGAGCCCCAAGTACTTCCCCAAGCAACTGGTGCAGTACGCCAACACCCTGCTCAAGGACCGCATCCTGTTCGGCAGCGACTACCCGCTGATCACACCCGAGCGCTGGATGAAGGACTTCGAGGTGGCCGGCTTCAAGCCTGAGGTGATGCCCGGGATCCTCAAGGGCAATGCCGTGCGCCTGCTGGGCCTGGCCTGATCCGTTTTCCGTTTCTTTTCAACCATCCATCCTCTCAAGAAGGAGACAAGACCATGTCCCCATGGAAGTTCAAACTGGCCGGCGTGGCGCTGGCCGCTGCCACCAGCATGGGCGCGTTCGCCCAGGAAGTGACGCTGCGCCTGCACCAGTTCCTGCCGCCGCAGGGCACCATCCCGGCCAAGGCCATCACGCCCTGGATCAAGAAGATCGAGACCGAGTCCAACGGCCGCATCAAGATCCAGATGTTCAGTGCCATGCAGCTGGGCGGCACGCCGCCGCAGTTGTACGACCAGGCGCGTGACGGCGTGGCCGACATCACCTGGACGGTGCTGGGCTACACACCGGGTCGCTTCATGAAGACCGAGGTCTTCGAGCTGCCTTTCCTGACCGGCCTGTCGTCGGAGGCCTCGTCCAAGGCGCTGTTTGAGTACGTGCAGAAGAACGCCATGGACGAGTTCAAGGATGTCAAGCTGCTGACGGTCCACACCCACGGCCCTGGCCTGCTGCACACCAAGCAGCCCGTGGTGGGGCTGGAGTCGCTGCGCGGCATGAAGATCCGCGGCGGCACGCGCATCGTCAACAACATGCTGGTCAAGCTCGGCGCCACGCCGGTGGGCATGCCGGTGCCGGCGGTGACCGAAGCTTTGTCCAAGGGCGTGCTGGACGGCACCACGATTCCCTGGGAAGTGGGCCCGTCGCTCAAGGTGAACGAGCTGGTGAAGAACCACACCACCTTTGCCGGAGGCAATGGCCTCTACGTCACCACCTTCGCGCTGTCGATGAACAAGTCGGCTTACGAGAAGCTGCCGGCCGACCTGAAGAAGGTGATCGACAACAACTCGGGCATCGAGACCGCGGCGTTCTTCGGCAAGGCCATGGACGAGGGTGACAAGGTCGGTCGCGAGATCGCGCTCAAGGGCGGCAACAAGATCACCGAGCTGGAGCTTGCCGAAGTGCAGCGCTGGCGGCGCACCGCCTCGACCGTCGAGTCCGACTGGATCAACGAGGTCAAGGGCAAGGGCATCGATGGCGCGAAGCTGCTGTCGGAAGCCAAGGCGTCCATGGCCAAGTACTCGAAGTAAAAAAAGAAACCGCCTCACGGCGGTTTCTTTTTGCGGTCAGAGGCTTCCCCAGACCTCGCGGGCGGCTTCCACCACCAGCTCGAGCTTCCTGCGCTGGTCTTCCACTGCGATGTTGTTGCCGTGCACGGTGGACGAGAAACCGCACTGCGGGCTGAGCGCCAGCTGGTCCAGCGGTGCGTACTGCGCGGCCTCGGCGATGCGGCGCTTGAGGTCGTCCTTGCTTTCGAGCTGGCCGAACTTGGTGGTGACCAGGCCCAGCACCACGGTCTTGCCGGGCTTGAGGAAACGCAGCGGGCGGAAGTCGCCCGAGCGGTCATCGTCGTACTCCATGAAGTAGGCGTCCAGGTGCATCTCCGAGAGCAGGGCCTCGGCCACCGGCTCGTAGTTGCCGGCCGCCGCGTGGGTGCTCTTGAAGTTGCCGCGGCACAGGTGCATGCACAGCGTCATGCCGGCCGGCTTGTGCGCCACCACCTTGTTGATGAAGGCCGCGTAGCGGTGCGGCAGCTCGTTGGGGTCGTCACCACGCTGGCGCGCCGCCTCGCGCATCTTCTCGTCGCACAGGTAGGCCATGTTGGTGTCGTCCATCTGCACATAGGTGCAGCCCGCGTCGGCCAGGCTCTGCAGCTCGTCGCCGTAGGCCTTGGCCACGTCGTCGTAGAACACCGGGTCCAGCTCGGGGTAGGCCTCTTTGCTGATGCCGGCGCGACCGCCGCGGAAGTGCAGCATGGTGGGCGAGGGGATGGTGACCTTGGGCACCAGGCCGGTGATGCCCAGCGCTTCCACCTGGCCTTTCAGGTACTGAAAGTCGGCCAGCTGGATGTTCTTGGCGTGGCGCACCTTGTCGATCACGCGGATCACCGGCGGTGCCAGTTCCTCGGTGCCGTCGGGCCGAACGATGGTGACCGGGATGTCGGTCTTGACGCCACCGAGCTGCTCCAGGAAGTCGATGTGGAAGTAGGTGCGGCGGAACTCGCCGTCGGTGATCGACTGCAGGCCCACGTCGGCCTGGAATTTCACGATCTCGGTGATCGCCTTGTCTTCCACGGCGCGCAGCTGCTCGGCGGTGATCGACTTCTTGTTGAAAAACTGGTCGCGCGCTTCGAGCAGGTAGGCCGGGCGCAGGAAAGAGCCGACATGGTCGGCACGGAACGGGATGCGGGTGCTCATGGTGTCTCCGTGTGGTGGTTGCCAACGGCATCGTAGCCAACACATCGGTGCTGTGTCTGGATACAGAGACTCATGGATTTCCCTGATATCGGGTTCTCTCTGAGGGATTTTTTCGGGTTTCTGTATACATTGGGTATCCATGAACACGGTCCAGGACCATCAAGCCGATGCGGCGCTCGCCTCCACCCCCAGCGGATCGTCCGAGACCGCCCAGGTGCGCGCGCTGCTGCAACTGCGCGAGCTGATCCTCTCGGGTGAACTGGCTGGTGGCACCCGCATTGCGGAGCTGGCCATCGTCGAGCGGCTGGGCATGTCGCGCACCCCGATCCGCGCTGCGCTGGTGCGGCTGGAGCAGGAGGGCCTGCTCGAAGCCCTGCCCAGCGGCGGCTATGTGGTGCAGAGCTTTTCCGAACGCGATGTGGCCGACGCCATCGAACTGCGCGGCACGCTCGAAGGCCTGCTGGCCCGGCTGGCGGCCGAACGCGGCGCCCCCCTGGTGGTGCTGGCCGAGGCGCGGCAATGCCTGGACCGCATCGACGCGCTGCTGACCGCTCCCAAGCTGGACGACGAGGCGTTCTCCGCCTACGTCGCCCTCAACAGCCACTTCCACACGCTGCTCTACGAGCTGGCCGACAGCCCCACCATCACGCGCCAGCTGGAACGTGCCGCGAGCCTGCCGTTCGCGTCGCCCTCGGGCTTCGTGCTGCTGCAGGCGCAGTCCACCCGCGCGCGCGACATGCTCATCGTCGCGCAGGACCAGCACCGCCAGGTGCTGGACGCCATCGAGCAGCGCGAGGGCACACGCGCCGAGTCCATCATGCGCGAGCACTCGCGGCTGGCGCGCCGCAACCTGGCCGAGGTGCTGGCCGCGCACCCTTCCGAACCACTGGCCGGCAATATGCCGGCGATCCGCATGATCCGGCGCCGCCGCTGAACCCATCCATCCCGTTTTTCAACCCAAGGAGACACCCATGAAGCTCATTCCCCGTCGCACCGCCCTGGCCACCCTTGGCGCGGTGGCCGCCCTGGCGACGGCCGGCACCGCGATGGCCCAGACTGTGACGCTGCGCCTGCACCAGATGCTGCCGCCGCAGGCCACCATTCCCGCCAAGGCCATCGTGCCCTGGGCGCAGAAGGTCGAGGCGGAGTCCGGCGGCAAGATCAAGGTGCAGCTGTTCCACGCCATGCAGCTCGGTGGCGCGCCGCCGCAGCTGTTCGACCAGGCCAAGGACGGTGTGGTCGACCTCACCTGGACCGTGCTGGGCTACACGCCGGGGCGCTTTCCCAAGACCGAAGTGTTCGAACTGCCGTTCATGAGCAGCTCGGCCGAGGCCTCGTCCAGGGCCATCCAGGAATACGTCGAGAAGTTCGCGGCCGACGAGTTCAAGGACGTCAAGCTGATCGCGGTGCACACCCACGGCCCGGGCCTGTTCCACACCAAGCAGCCGGTGGTGGGGCTGGAGTCGCTGCGCGGCATGAAGATCCGCGGCGGCTCGCGCATTATCAACAACATGCTGACCAAGCTTGGTGCTACGCCGGTGGGCATGCCGGTGCCCGCGGTGACCGAGGCCCTGTCCAAGGGTGTGATCGACGGCACCACCATCCCCTGGGAAGTGACGCCCTCGCTGAAGGTGACCGAGCTGGTGAAGAACCACACCACCTTCGCTGGCAAGGAAGGCCTGTACACCCAGACCTTTGCGTTCTCGATGAACAAGGCGTCCTACGAGAAGCTGCCGCCGGACCTGAAGAAGGTGATCGACGACAACTCTGGTCAGGTGGCCGCCGCCCTGTTCGGCAAGGCCATGGACGACGGCGACAAGGCCGGGCGCGAGATTGCCGTCAAGGCCGGCAACAAGATCACCGAGCTGGAACTGGCCGAGGTGCAGCGCTGGAAGCGCACCGCCTCGACGGTGGAGACCGACTGGGTCAACGAGGTGAAGGCCAAGGGCATTGATGGCGCCAAGCTGGCGTCCGAGGCACGCGCGCTGATCGCGAAGTACAACAAGTAAGCCGGAGCTTGAGCTTCTGACGGCCGCCCCTTCGGGGGCGGTTTTTTGTTCAGGGGCCGCAGGGGCGCACACCCGGCGGTGCGGGGTGAAATTAACCATTTGGTACAGAGCAAACCGGCATAGCTGAAAGTCGCACCTGCTGCTTTTCAATAGGTCGCAAAGCGCGCACAGTGCAGCCGTTCTTCCGGGCTCCGGAAGTCGCCGACTGAGTTTCACCCTTTCCCCTGGACTTCGTTTTCATGAACTTGCTTCGCCGCGGCGCGCTGATCGCGCTGGCTTCCCTCGGTTTCTCCGGTCTGGCCCAGGCCCAGACCATCACCCTGCGTCTGCACCAGTTCCTGCCCCCGCAGGCCGCCATCCCGGCCAAGGCCATCATCCCCTGGGCCCGCAAGATCGAGGCCGAGTCGGGTGGCCGCATCAAGATCCAGGACTTCCACGCCATGCAGATGGGCGGCTCGCCGCCCCAGCTCTTCGATCAGGCGCGCGACGGCGTGGCCGACATCACCTGGACGGTGCTGGGCTACACCCCGGGCCGCTTCAACAAGTCCGAGGTGTTCGAGCTGCCTTTCATGTGCAGCGGCGGCCCCGAGAAGTGCTCGCGCGCCTTCCACGAGTACGTGGAGAAGAACGCTGCCGACGAATTCAAGTCGGTCAAGCTGCTGGCGGCCCACACCCACGGCCCCGGCCTGTTCCACACCAAGCAGCCGGTGGCGGGGCTGGAGAGCCTGCGCGGCATGAAGATCCGTGGCGGCTCGCGCATCATCAACAACATGCTGGTCAAGCTGGGCGCCACGCCGGTGGGCATGCCGGTGCCGGCCGTCACCGAGGCCCTGTCCAAGGGCGTGATCGACGGGGCGACCGTGCCCTGGGAAGTGGCGCCCTCCATCAAGCTCCCCGAGCTGGTGAAGAACCACACCAGTTTTGCCGGCAAGGAGGGCCTTTTCACCCAGACTTTTGCCCTCGTGATGAACCGCGCGTCCTACGACAAGTTGCCGGCCGACCTGAAGAAGGTGATCGACAACAACTCGGGCATTGAGCTGGCCGCCGCCTTCGGTCGCACCATGGACGAGGCCGACAAGGTCGGCCTGGCCATGGCGCAGAAGGCGGGCAACAACCTGGTGGCGCTCGATGTGGCCGAGACTCAGCGCTGGCGCCGTACCGCGTCGGTGGTCGAGTCCGACTGGGTGGCAGAAGTGAAGGGCAAGGGCATCGACGGCGCGAAGCTGGCCGCCGAGGCCCGCGCCCTGGTGGCAAAGCACAACAAATAAGAAGCGGATTTCCTGGTTTTCGGTTTCTCATTGAGAAATCTGTTTACCCATGTGAAATGATGGGATAGAGTCTCGCGCGCCGCCTACTGGGCGTGCGCAGACCCGTGTGAGAGACAATGGGCGCCCCGTGGCGCTCAAGACAACAAAGGACCCGAGGATGATTTCTTTCATATACCGCCTGGCCAACTGGACCGCCATCGTCGGCGGGATCGTGCTGGTGGCGCTGACGCTGATGGTGGTCGCCAGTGTGGCGGGGCGAGCCCTGATCGGGCTGGGTCTGGGGCCGGTGCCCGGCGACTTCGAGCTGGTCGAGGTGGGCGTGGGCATCGCCATCTTCTACTTCCTGCCCTGGTGCTACCTGCGCGGCGGCCACGCCACGGTGGACCTGCTCTACATGCACATGCCCAACTTGTTCAAGAAGGCCGTGGACCTGTTCAGCGACGTGGCCATGCTGCTGGTCTGGCTGGTGCTGACCTGGAAACTCTGGGAAGGCATGCTGGAGAAGAAGGAGTACCTGGAGACCACCTTCATCCTGCAGATGCCGATCTGGTGGGCCTATGCCTTCTGCCTGGTGGGTGCGGTGATCGGCTGCATCTGCTACGTCGCCAAGACCCTGACCCGCCTGGGGCTGGCCTCCGAGCCCAAGGGCTGGACCGTCGAAACCAACGTCAGCCACTGAGACCGAGAGCCTGAGCATCATGAGCAACATCCAACTGGCCCTCTGGTCCTTCCCCTTCCTGCTGCTGCTGATCTTCGTGCGCGTGCCGATCGGCCTGTCCATGCTGCTGTGCGGCCTGGGCGGTTCCTGGGTCATCTACGGCAATGCCGACCCGATCCTGAACCAGCTCAAGCAGGTCACGTTCACCACCTTCTCCAACTACAACCTGTCGGTGATCCCGCTGTTCCTGCTGATGGGGCAGTTCGCGGCGCTGGGCGGGCTCTCCCGCGCGCTGTTCAAGGCGGCCGAGGCCTGGATCGGCCACCGCAAGGGCGGCGTGGCGATGGCGGCGGTGGGTGCCTGTGCCGGCTTCGGCGCCATCTGCGGTTCTTCGCTGGCCACCGCGGCCACCATGGGCCAGGTGGCCCTGCCCGAACTCAAGCGCGCCGGTTACGCCGGCGGCATTTCCACCGCCTGCCTGGCCGCCGGCGGCACCCTGGGCATCCTGATTCCGCCCTCGGTGGTGCTGGTGATCTACGCCATCCTGACCGAGCAGAACATCGCCAAACTGTTCCTGGCCGCCTTCGTGCCCGGCATCCTGGCGGCCATCGGCTACATGATCACCATCGCCATCTATGCGCGCCTCAAGCCCCAAGAGATGGGCACCATGCCGCCCATGCCGATGAAGGAGCGCATCGCCGCCACCGTGGCCACCTGGCCCGTGATCGCGATCTTCGTCGTGGTGGTCGGCGGCATCTACACCGGCATCTTCACGCCCACCGAGGGCGCGGCCATCGGCGCGTTCTGCACCGGCATCGCGGCGTGGGCCAGCGGCGGCCTGAACCGCAAGACCCTGCTGGACTCGGTGCTGGGCACTGCCGTGGCCACCGGCATGATCTTCATGATCGTGCTCGGCGCCGGCCTCTACAACACCTTCCTGGCTCTGTCGCAGCTGCCGCAGGAAGCCGCAGGCGCGGTGGCCGGCTGGGGCCTGAGCCCGATCCTGGTGCTGGTCGCCATCCTGGTGCTGTATGTGATCCTGGGCTGCTTCATGGACTCGCTGTCCATGATCCTGCTGACCATCCCGGTGTTCTTCCCCATCATCATGGCGCTGGACTTCGGCCTCCCGCCCGAAGAGCTGGCCATCTGGTTCGGCATCCTGGTGCTGATCGTGGTGGAGGTGGGGCTGATCACGCCACCGGTGGGCATGAACCTGTTCGTCATCAACTCGATGGCCAAGGACACGCCCATCACCCACACCTACCGCGCCATCCTGCCTTTCGTGACCAGCGACTTCGTGCGCACCGCCATCCTGGTGGCGTTCCCCTCGATCACGCTGTTCGTGTTGCGCCTGTGATGTCCTTCGCCAGCCATCACGACCCTGCATAGCTGAAAGGGCCCGCAAGCAATTGCGGGCCTTTTTGCTGCTGGGTACATTGACCCTCGTTCCCGACCGACCCACCACAAAAGGAGACTTCCATGAGCCGTTCCGTTTCACCGCTGCGCCGTGGCCTGCTGGCATCGGCCCTGGCGCTGTCCGCGCTGGGTGTCGTGTCTACCGCACAGGCACAGGCGTTCCCCAGCAAGCCGCTGCGCATCGTGGTGCCGTTCGCGGCCGGTGGCGCGGGCGACCTCACGGCCCGCATCGTCGGCGCCGAACTGAGCGCCTCGCTGGGCCAGCCGGTCACCATCGAGAACCGTCCCGGCGCGGGCGGCGTGGTGGCGGCCGAAACGGTGGCGCGCGCGGAACCCGACGGGCACACGATGTTCCTGATGTCCAACGGCACGGCCGTCACGGCCAGCCTGTTCAAAAGCCTGCCCTACGACACGCTGAAAGACTTGGCACCGGTCTCCACACTGGGCACCTTCGACCTGGTGGTGGTGGTGCCGGCCGAGTCGCCGTTCAAGACCCTGGGCGAGCTGGTCGCCTTCGCCAAGGCCAACCCCAACAAGCTCAACATCGGCAGCATCAACATCGGCAGCACGCAGAACCTGGCGGCCGAGCTGTTCAAGTCCAGCGCCGGCATCGACGCGCAGGTCGTGCCGTTCAAGGCCACGCCCGAACTGGTCGGCGCGCTGCGCGGCAAGCAGGTGGACGTGGGCGTGGAGATCCTGGGGCCCACGCTGACGCAGATCAAGGCCGGCGCCTTCCGCGCGCTGGCCGTCACCGGCAAGAAGCGCTCGAGCATCCTGCCCGAGGTGCCCACCGCGGTGGAGCAGGGTGTCAAGGACTTCCAGGCCTCGTCCTGGAATGCGCTGGCCGTGCCCGGCAAGACGCCGCGCCCGGTGATCGACCGCCTGCACAAGGACATCGTCGCTGCGCTGGCCAAGCCCGAGGTGAAGAAGAAGCTGGCCGACCTGAACATCGACGCCGACCCCAGCACGCCCGACGAGGCCGCGGCGCTGCTCGCTTCGGACATCAAGCGCTGGGGCGCGGTGATCGAGAAGGCCGGTATCCCCAAACAGTGAGGACAGCATGAGTGACTTGCGCATCGGCCTGATCGGCTATGGCGAGGTGGGGCGTGTGTTCACGTCGGGCCTCAAGGACCAGGCGGCCTGGACCGGCGCCTGGGACCTGAAGTTCGCGGACCCGGCCCTGCGCGATGAGCCGCTGGCGCATGCGGCGGCGGCCGGTGTCGTCGCCTGCGAGAGCGCGGCCGCGCTGTGCGCGCAGGCCACGCTGGTGATTTCCGCCGTGACCGCGAGCAACACGCTGGCGGTGGCCGAGGCGGTGGCGCCGCACATCCGGCCCGGCACCGTGTTCCTCGATCTGAACTCCGCCTCGCCGGGCACCAAGCAGAAGGCCGCGGCGCTGATCGACGCGGCCGGCGCCCACTACGTCGAGGCGGGCGTCATGACCTCGGTGCCGCCCTACGGCATCCGCGTGCCCATGCTGCTGGGTGGTGCGCACGCCGCGCGCCTGCAGCCGGTGCTGGCGGCGCTGGGCATGGACGCGAAGGTGGCGAGCGAACGGCTGGGCATCGCCTCGGCCACCAAGATGTGCCGCAGCGTGATGATCAAGGGGCTGGAGGCGCTGGTGATCGAAAGCTACGCCACCGCGCGGCACTACGGCGTCGAGGACGCGATGATCGCCACGCTGCAGGAAACCTTCCCGGGCATCGACTGGACGAAGCAGGGCGCCTACTTCTTCAGCCGCGTGGCGCAGCACGGCAAGCGCCGAGCCGAGGAGATGCGCGAGGTGGCCCACACCGTGCGCGAGGCCGGCTTCGAGCCATTCATGGCGTCGGCCATTGCGCTCAAGCACGACTGGATGGCCGGGCGGGCGCGCGTTGGGCTTTTCGCCGACCTCGGCCAGAACGCGCCCTGGAAGGACTACGCGGACCGGTTGCTCGCCGCCAACGATGACAAGGTCTGAAGCCGCATGCTCGACATCCTGGCCATCACCGGCCCGATCTATCTCTGCATCGCCCTCGGCTACCTGGCCACACGCGGCGGGCTGTTCGACCGCGCCGACATGCGCGTGTTCGGAAAATTCGTCATCAACCTGGCGCTGCCCGCGTTGCTGTTCAACGCGCTGTCGCAGCGCAGCGTGGGCGAAATCTTCAATGGCCCTTACCTGGCTGCCTATGCGCTGGGCAGCCTGATCCTGCTGTCCGCGGCCGTGCTCTGGTACCGCAAGGTCGGGCGCGAGGGCATGGGCCGTTCGGCCATCATGGCCATGGGCATGTCCTGCCCCAACAGCGGCTACGTGGGCTACCCGGTGCTGCTGCTGACACTGGGTGCTCCGGTGGCTGGCGTCGCGCTGGCGCTGAACATGGTGGTCGAGAACCTGCTGATCATCCCCATCCTGCTGGCGCTGGCCGACATGGAGCGCCACGAGGCCGGGCACTGGCGCAAGTTGGTGCTGCAGACCCTGCAGGGCCTGGTGCGCAACCCGTTGATCATCGCCATCGTAGCGGGCTTCGGGGTGTCGGCGCTCGGCATCCCGATGCCATCGCCCGTCTCACGCACCGTCACGCTGTTCGCGCAGGCGAGCAGCGCGCTCTCGCTGTTCGTGATCGGGGGCAGCCTGGTAGGCCTGCAGCTGCAGGGGGTGCGCAGCGCCGTCGCCCAGATCGGCATCGGCAAGCTGCTGCTGCACCCACTGTGCCTGCTGGCGGTGATGACCTGGTTGGTGCCAATCGGTGATCCGCAGCTGAAGGTGGCACTGCTGCTGACCGGCGCCATGCCGATCATGGGCATCTATACCATCCTGGCCCAGCGCCAAGGCCACGAAGGTCTGGCCTCGGCGGCGCTGCTGGTGGCCACCATGGCCTCGTTCTTCACGCTCAGCGGCCTGCTCTGGCTGCTGCGCCACAGCGCCGGCTGGCTGGGCTGAACCACCGGCTCAGAGTCCCAGGTCGGCGCGCACCTGGGCGATGAGGTCCAGCGCGGCGCGTTGCGTCAGCGTGGCCGGGCGTTGCGAGCTGGTGGCCAGGCTCACGCGGGTGCGCAGCCTTGGTTCAACCGGGCGCATGCGGTAGGCCGAGGGGCGGATTGAGGAGATCACCGCCTGGCGCGAGAGCAGGGCGGCGCCGGCACCATCGGCCACCAGGTCGAGGATGGCCGAGACGCCATCGATCTCCAGCGCCACAACAGGCCTCAGACCGATGGCAGCCATCTCGGCCTCGACGTGCATGCGCAGCGCGTTGGGCCGGCTTGGAATCACCAGCGGCAGCGCGGCCACCTCGGCCAGGGGCACGGGCGGTGGCGGCGGTTCTTCGGCCAGGCCGGGCGGGCGCGGCTGCACCAGCATCAGTTCCTCTTCCATCAGCGGCGCGATCTCGATGTCGGGCGCCGGCGTGGCGTTGTAGAGCACGGCGATGTCCAGCCTGCCGGTGTGCAGCCACTCCTGCATGGTGGCCGAGAGACCTTCGCTGATCGACAGGCTGGCCTCGGGCAGCTGCGCCCGGAAGGCGCGCGTCAGGGGCACGGTCATCACGCGCGCCAGGCTGGGCGGCAGGCCGATGGCCACGCGCCCGGCCAGCGCACCGCGCACCCGGCCCAGCTCTTCGCGGGCACGCTCCACCTGGTGCAGGATGCCGCGGCCGTGCTCCAGCAGCAGCTTGCCGGCGTCGGTGGGCGTGGCGCCGCGGCCGTTGCGGATCAGCAGGTTCTGCCGGAGTTCGACCTCCAGCAGGCGCACCTGGCGCGAGAGGGCCGGTTGCGCCACGTCCAGCGCCAGCGCAGCCCGGGTGAAGCTGCCCAGCTCGGCCACGCGCACGAAGTATTCGAGTTGTTTGAGGTCCATACAGGTCCCGCGGTGAGGACCTGATTATTTCACTCTGCGATAGCTGGCATCGGGTTATGTGGAATCAGGCGGTTGTCAATCCACCTTCACCCGACCGGACGTGATCACGGGTTTCCAGCGCTCGATTTCCGACGCGATGTACTTGCCGAAGGCCTCGGGCGTGGTCGGGTTGGCCACCGCGCCCTCGGCGCCCAGGCGCTTCTTCAGCTCGGCCGAGTTCAGCGCGGCGTTGATCGCCTGGTTCAGTTTGGCCACGATGTCGGCGGGCGTGCCGGCCGGTGCGACCACGCCATACCACTGGTCGGCCTCGAAGTCCTTCAGGTCCAGCGCTTCGTTGACCGTGGGCACTTCCGGCAGGGCCTCGACGCGCGCCTTGCCCGAGACGGCCAGCGCCTTGAGCTGGCCGCTGCGCACCTGGGCGATGACCGCGGGCACGCCGGTGAACAGCACCTGGGTCTGGCCCGCCACCAGATCGTTCACCGCGGGTGCGGTGCCGCGGTAGGGGATGTGCACCAGCGAGATGCCGGTGCGCATCTTCAGGTACTCGGTGGCGAGGTTGGCGGCGCTGCCGTTGCCGCCCGAACCGTAGTTCAGCCGGCCCGGGTTGGCCTTGGCGTAGGCCACGAACTCTTTCATGTTCGCCGCCTTGGTCGAGGGGTGCAGCACCAGCACATTGGGCACGTTGGCCACCCAGGCCACCGGCGCGAAGTCCTTGAGCGGGTTGTAGGGCAGTTTGGGATAGAGACTGGGGTTCACCGCCAGCGTACCGATGTGGCCCATCAGCAGGGTGTAACCGTCCGGTGCGGCCTTGGCGACCTTGTCGGCGCCGATGGCACCGCCTGCGCCGGGCACGTTCTCCACCACCACCGAGGCGTTCCAGGCCTTGCCCAGCTCCAGGCCGATGGCGCGCGCCAGGATGTCGGTGCTGCCGCCGGGGGTGAAGGGCACGACCAGGCGGATCGGGCGGCTGGGATAAGCCTGGGCCTGGGCGGCCACGGGAAGGATGGACAGCACGCCGAGAGCAGCGAGGGCGGTCCACTGGCCGAAGAGCCGGCGGCGGGGCAGGGTACGGTGCATGGTGTGTCTCCAGAGTGTTGGTGTTGTGTGGCCAATCTAGCAGCGTCGTTTCCCGCGCGGCAGTCGCTCAGGCATCTGTCAGGTATCGCATCCCGGTATGGATGGGTAGTCTCATGATTTTTTGCGATATCTGGTAGAGGGTTATGTCGCTTGTGATGCTCACAGTGCCGAACCAGAATGCGCCACCACCGAAAGCACCCAGGAGACCTGCGCATGAGCCTGCAAAAGCCCCTCATCATCGACTGCCACGGCCACTACACCACGGCCCCCAAGGCACTGGAGAACTGGCGCAACCAGCAGATCGCCGGCATCAAGGACCCGGCGGCCATGCCGAAGGTCGCCGACCTCAAGATCAGCGACGACGAGCTGCGCGAATCCATCGAGACCAACCAGCTCCGGCTCATGAAGGAGCGCGGCTCGGACATCACCATCTTCAGCCCGCGCGCCAGCTTCATGGCCCACCACATCGGCGACTTCAACGTGTCGTCCACCTGGGCCGCGATCTGCAACGAGCTCTGCTACCGCGTGAGCCAGCTGTTCCCCGACCACTTCGTGCCGGCCGCCATGCTGCCGCAGAGCCCGGGCGTGGACCCCGCGACCTGCATCCCCGAACTGGTCAAGTGCGTGGAGCAGTACGGCAACGTCGGTCTCAACCTCAACCCCGATCCCTCGGGCGGCCACTGGACCAGCCCGCCGCTGACCGACAAGTCCTGGTACCCCATCTACGAAAAGATGGTCGAGTACGACATCCCCGCGATGATCCACGTCTCGACGTCCTGCAACGCCTGCTTCCACACCACCGGCGCGCACTACCTGAACGCCGATACCACGGCCTTCATGCAGCTGATCCAGGGCGACCTGTTCAAGGACTTCCCGACGCTCAAGTTCATCGTCCCGCACGGCGGCGGCGCGGTGCCCTACCACTGGGGCCGATTCCGCGGCCTGGCGCAGGAGATGAAGAAGCCCCTGCTCAAGGACCACCTGCTGAACAACGTGTTTTTCGACACCTGCGTGTACCACCAGCCCGGCATCGACCTGCTGACCAAGGTGATCCCGGTCGGCAACATCCTGTTCGCCTCCGAGATGATCGGTGCCGTGCGCGGCATCGACCCCGAGACAGGCAACTACTACGACGACACCAAGCGCTACGTGCAGGCCACCGGCAACCTGAGCGACGAGCAGCGCTACCAGGTCTACGAAGGCAACGCGCGCCGCGTATTCCCGCGCCTGGACGCCCGCCTGAAGGCCGCCGGCAAGTAACCCATCACAGAACCCGAGGAGAAAGAACATGTACGAACTGGGCGTTGTCTACCGCAACATCAAGCGCGCCGACCGTGCAGCCGCCGACGGCCTGGCCGCGCTGGGCTCGGCCACGGTGCACGAAGCCATGGGCCGCGTCGGCCTTTTGAAGCCCTACATGCGCCCGATCCAGACCGGCGTGCAGGTCTCGGGCACGGCCGTGACGGTGCTGCTGCACCCCGGCGACAACTGGATGATGCACGTCGTGGCCGAGCAGATCCAGCCGGGCGACATCGTCGTCGCGGCCATCACCGCCGAGTGCACCGACGGCTACTTCGGCGACCTGCTGGCCACCAGCTTCCAGGCCCGTGGCGCCCGCGCGCTGATCATCGACGCCGGTGTGCGCGACGTCAAGACGCTCAACGAGATGAACTTCCCGGTCTGGAGCAAGTGCATCTCCAGCAAGGGCTGCATCAAGGAAACCCTGGGCTCGGTGAACATCCCCGTGGTCTGCGCCGGCATGCTGGTGACTCCGGGCGACGTGATCGTGGCCGACGACGACGGCGTGGTCTGCGTGCCCGCCGCCCGCGCGGTGGAAACACTGGCTGCGGCGCAGAAGCGCGAAAGCTTCGAAGGCGAGAAGCGCGCCAAGCTGGCCTCGGGTGTGCTGGGGCTGGACATGTACAAGATGCGCGAACCCCTGGCCGCCAAGGGCCTGAAGTACATCGATTGAGGAGACAGCATGAGCAAACCCGTTTCCGGTGACTTCACCAAGACCGCAGGCTGGCTCGACTGGTACACCGGCCCGTCCAAGCCCAAGTTCCAGCTGCCTGCCGGTGCTGTGGACGCCCACTGCCACGTGTTCGGCCCGGGTGCCGAATTCCCCTACGCGCCCGAGCGCAAGTACACACCCTGCGACGCGAGCAAGCACGAGCTGTACGCGTTGCGCGACCACCTGGGCTTCGCCCGCAACGTGGTGGTGCAGGCCACCTGCCACGGCGCGGACAACCGCGCCATGGTCGACGCCTGTCTGTCCAGCGGCGGCAAGGCGCGTGGCGTGGCCACGGTCAAGCGCTCGGTGACGGACGAAGAACTGCAGCAGCTGCACGCCGCCGGTGTGCGCGGCGTGCGCTTCAACTTCGTCAAGCGCCTGGTGGACTTCACGCCCAAGGACGAGCTGATGGAGATTGCCGCGCGCATCGGCAAGCTCGGCTGGCACGTGGTGATCTATTTCGAGGCGGTGGACCTGCCCGAGCTGTGGGACTTCTTCACCGCGCTGCCCACCACCGTGGTGGTGGACCACATGGGCCGCCCCGACGTGAGCAAGCCCATCGACGGCCCCGAGTTCGAGCTGTTCCTGAAGTTCATGCGTGAGCATCCGAACGTGTGGAGCAAGGTCAGCTGCCCCGAGCGTCTGTCGGTCACCGGCCCCAAGGCTTTGAATGGCGAGCAGGCGGCCTACCAGGACGTGGTGCCCTTCGCGCGCAAGGTGGTCGAGGAATTCCCGGACCGCGTGCTCTGGGGCACCGACTGGCCGCACCCCAACCTCAAGGACCACATGCCGGACGACGGACTGCTGGTGGACTTCATTCCGCAGATCGCGCCCACGGCCGAACTGCAGCAGAAGCTGCTCGTGACCAATCCCATGAAGCTCTACTGGCCTGAGGAGGTCTGACATGGCACTCGACAAACCCTACAAGGACGTGCCCGGCACCATCATTTTTGATGCCGAGCAATCGCGCAAAGGCTTCTGGCTCAACCAGTTCTGCATGAGCCTGATGAAGGCCGAGAACCGCGAGAAGTTCAAGGCCGACGAACGCGCCTACCTCGACCAGTGGCCGATGACCGAAGAGCAGAAGCAGGCCGTGCTGGCCCGTGACCTCAACTGGTGCATGCGCACGGGCGGCAACATCTACTTCCTCGCCAAGATCGGCGCCACCGACGGCAAGAGCTTCCAGCAGATGGCGGGCTCCATGACCGGCATGACCGAAGAGGAATACCGCAACATGATGATCAGCGGCGGCCGCAGTGTCGAAGGCAACCGCTACCTGGGCGAAGACGGTGATGCGCAGCCGCACCGCCAGCCCCAGGGTTCTGGCGCCGCAGGAAAGAAGGCTTGACCATGGCAAAGATCACCGCATCCGTTTTCACCTCGCACGTTCCCGCCATCGGCGCGGCCATGGACCTGGGCAAGACGAAAGAGGACTACTGGAAGCCGCTGTTCGCGGGGTACGACTACTCCAAGCAGTGGATGAAGGACAACAAGCCCGACGTCATCTTCCTCGTCTACAACGACCACGCCACGGCCTTCAGCCTGGAGATGATCCCCACGTTCGCCATCGGCACCGCGGCCGAGTTCACGCCGGCCGACGAAGGCTGGGGCCCGCGTCCGGTGCCCAAGGTCATCGGTCACCCCGATCTGGCCTCGCACATCGCGCAGAGCGTGATCCAGCAGGACTTCGACCTCACCATCGTCAACAAGATGGACGTGGACCACGGCCTGACCGTGCCGCTGTCGCTGATGTGCGGCGAGCTCGACCCCAAGAAGGACGCCTGGCCCTGCCCGGTGATTCCGTTCGCGGTCAACGTGGTGCAGTACCCGGTGCCTTCGGGCAAGCGTTGCTTCATGCTCGGCCAGGCCATCCGCAAGGCGGTCGAGAGCTACGACGAAGACCTCAATGTGCACATCTGGGGCACGGGTGGCATGAGCCACCAGCTGCAGGGCGCGCGCGCCGGCCTGATCAACCGCGAGTGGGACAACGCCTGGCTCGACAAGATGATTGCCGACCCGGTGGGCTGCGCCGACACGCCGCACATCGACTACGTGCGCGAAGCCGGCAGCGAGGGCATCGAACTCGTGATGTGGCTGATCGCCCGCGGCGCCATGTCCGACATCGTCGACGGCAAGGTGCAAGGGCCCGCGCCCATCGTCAAGCACCGCTTCTACCATGTGCCCGCGTCCAACACGGCTGTGGGCCATTTGATCCTCGAGAACGCATAAGGAACACATCATGACCATCAAAGTCGCACTCGCTGGCGCCGGCGCCTTCGGCGTCAAGCACCTGGACGGCATCAAGAACATCGACGGCGTTGAAGTGATCTCGCTGATCGGCCGTGAGCTGGACAAGACCAAGGAGGTCGCTGACAAGTACGGCATCGGCCATGTCACGACCGACCTGGCCGACAGCCTGGCGCTCAAAGAGCTGGACGCTGTCATCCTGTGCACTCCCACGCAGATGCACGCCGAGCAGACCATCGCCTGCCTGAAGGCTGGCAAGCACGTGCAGGTGGAGATTCCCCTGGCCGACAGCCTCAAGGGCGCCGAAGAAGTGGTGGCCCTGCAGAAGCAGACCGGCCTGGTGGCCATGTGCGGCCACACCCGCCGCTTCAACCCCAGCCACCAGTACGTGCACAACAAGATCCAGGCCGGTGAATTCAACATCCAGCAGATGGATGTGCAGACCTACTTCTTCCGCCGCACCAACACCAACGCGCTGGGCCAGGCCCGCAGCTGGACCGACCACCTGCTGTGGCACCACGCCGCCCACACCGTGGACCTGTTCGCCTACCAGTGCAACAGCCCTATCGTTCAGGCCAATGCCATCCAGGGCCCGATCCACCCGGTGCTGGGCATCGCCATGGACATGAGCATCCAGCTCAAGGCCGCCAACGGCGCCATCTGCACGCTCTCGCTGTCCTTCAACAACGACGGCCCGCTGGGCACCTTCTTCCGCTATATCGGCGACACCGCGACCTACATCGCGCGCTACGACGACCTGTTCACCGGCAAGGAAGAAAAGATCGACGTGTCCAAGGTGGCCGTGTCCATGAACGGCATCGAGCTGCAAGATCGCGAGTTCTTCGCCGCGATCAAGGAAGGCCGCGAGCCGAACTCCAGCGTGGGCAAGGTGTTCAACTGCTACCAGGTGCTGCACCAGCTGGAGCAACAGCTGGCGGGCTGATCAGGCCGCAACGGCTGCTTTGCTGGGGTAGGGCCCCAGTGGCAAGCGGGTCCATTGCCCCGGTGCGCTGGGGTGGTCCCACACCTGCCAGCCTAAGAGGCGCCAGGCGTCACCGCTGGCGCTGATAACGCGGCCCTCTGGGTGTTCTGGTTCAGCCCCGGGCGGGGACCAAACAGCGTGCCCGCTCAAGCCATTCGTGCTGGTTTGGGCCCAATAGCAGCGTACACACGCACCTGTGTTCGCATCCCATAGGCATACCGTGCCATCGTGGGATGCAGAGGCAATGAGGTTTCCGTCTGGGGAGAAGACTACAGAGCTAACCCTGCCCAGATGCCCCTGAAGAGCCAGAAGCTGCTGGCCAGAAATCGCGTCCCACAGGCGCACAGTGCTGTCGTCAGAGGCTGAGGCGATTCGTGAGCCCTGTCCACAGTACGCAACAGAGTTCACACCGCCCAGGTGTCCTTTGATTAGGAGCAGCCTTTCACCGGTGGTGACATCCCATATGGCCAGGTTTCCGTTCCTTCCGCCGGTGGCTATTCGCAGGCTATCGGGAGAAAACACTGCACACTGGATCTGACCCAGTCCGCTAGGAATTGTGTTCCAGTCGATTTGAATTGGGAGACTACGTAGCAGCTCGCCTGTGGCGGTGTCAAGGATGTTCAAGGGATAGTCCATGATGCATAGGCTTGCAGAAACAAGAGTGCCGCAAGGAGAAATGGCCATCGATAGGACTCTGCCTAGAGCCAAAGCCCCATGCTGACGTTCCCCTGTGGTGGCATCCCAAAAGAAACCAACTTGGTTGCTGACTGATGCGATTCGTTTACCGTCAGGGGAAAAGGCCACTGACCTGACATCGCCCGGGTGATCCTTTAGGCACAACAGATGCGCTGCGGATGAGGTGTCCCAAATACGCACAGTATGGTCGTTAGCTGCTGATGCGATTCGTGAACCGTCTGGAGAGAATTTCACCGAGTTAACGCAGCCTTGGTGGCCAACGAAGCTGGTTGGCTGCTTGCCAGACTTAACATTCCAAAGGTATACCGTCCCATCTTGAGACGCGGCGGCGATGTTTCTACCGTCTGGAGCAAAGGCAACGGCATTCATACCTCCCTGCTGGAGCGGAAGGCTTAGCAGTTGTTCGCCAGAGGTTGCGTTCCAAAGATAGGTGGCACCTTCGTGCGAGGCAGAGGCAATCTGCCTGCTGTCTGGAGAAATAGCGACAGCGTTAAGTTCTCCCTGGTGGCCCCGAAATACCAGCAGCTCTTCCCCAGTAGCTGCATCCCACACGCTCACCGTCCTTCGTTCAATTGAGGTGGATACGATGAGCGAGCCGTCGGGAGAAAACACTACGGAGCTGAACCTGTCTTTGTGACCCTGAAGGCTGAGCAATTGATCGCCAGTGGTTGAGTCCCATACGCTCAACGAGCCTTGCTGCGATACAGCTATGCGCTTTGCGTCGCATGACAAGACCAAGCATCCGACCTTGCCTGTGGTGTCCTGAAGGGAGACCAGCTGTTCGCCAGACGCTACATCCAACAAATGCGGCATGCCTTCCGTTGCGACCGTAGCAACGAGTCTTCCATCAGGCGCAAATGCCACCGAGGCAACCTTGCCCTGAGTCGGTCTGAAGTTGAGTAGCTGTTCACCTGATGCGGTACTCCAAACAAACACGCCTTGGTCGCTGTTTGAAGCGGCGATGCGCATGCCATCGGGAGAGAAGACTAGGGTGACCAGCCCTCCATGAAGACCAGAGACGGACAGAAGCTGTTCGCCTGAGGCCGCGTCCCAAAGACACAACGTGCCAGATTTCGACGGGTGTGCGGTGAGGTCATGTGAATAGGAGCCGATCTGCGTTCCGTCAGGAGAAAAGACAACGGCGTTGAACCAGCCATAGAAACTCCTCAGCCTTAGCAGCTGCTCACCGGTCTCCGTGTCCCAAAGACACAGGGTGGGGCTCCGGAAGGGTGCGGAGGCTATGCGCTTGCCGTCAGGGGAGAAGGCCAAGGCACTCGCTGTTTCCGCCTGTCCCGGAAACCATGTCAAGGTACTTCGCTGTTCCGCTTGAACCGAATAGCTGGGTGTCGTTAGCCAGGCAAGAGATGTCGACTGGTTCAGATAGGCAGGTATGCCTTTGCAACCTGCATGTTGTGCGCGGTAGGCGTTGGCCCCGTACAGCTGGCTTTCTGACAGGTTGCAGTCTCGAAACACAGTACCTACCAGTGAGGCCTTGTTCCAGAGAGTTCGCTGGAGGTTGCAGCTATCAAAAGATGCCTGTGCGAGTCGGACTCCTGAGAAATCAGTGCCTTCGAGCCGGACTTTTCGGAAGCATGTGCCCCGTAAGTCAGCTCCTTGCAGAAGGCAACCCTGCATAAGCAGAGGTGTCCCCGTAGTCTTACCAGATGGCTGACCATCGAACGTCCAGTTTCTGAGCTGTGCTCCTCGCAGGTCAAAACCTGCCAGCAGCGGAGTCGGGGCGGTAGAGGGTGCCTTTAGCGCGTAGCGCAGCAGCAGCTCGGAGGCTTGCGCACGGTAAGCTTTTCGCCAGCGGTTGAGCACGGCAACCACCGCCGTGCTACTTGCATGCTCGCTCAGGATCTGAGTCAGGAAGTCCAGTGTTTCGTCGCTCGGCGTGGGGCCTACCCAAGCCGCAAAGTACCCGTCCACTAGGGCCGAGTCGTCCGTGTGGTCGACGCAGCGCAGGACCTGCTGGGCAAGATGCTCTGCTAAGAAGAACTCCTGCAAAGAGCTGTGTGAAAACTCGAAGCGGCTGGTCCTCTCGTCGTCAATGCGGCGCAGAAACGTAGCGTTTCGCAGGTCTTGCTGCAAAAGGTTGCGGGGCTTGGTCAGGCAGTCGCTGCCAGCTGGTTGTTGCGCCAGCCAGGCGCCCAGCCAGGCTTCCAGCGCTGGCGCGTCAAGCCCTCGCAACTTTTGCCGCCAGAGGTGTGCCGCGAGGTCTGCGGCCAGTCGCTCTTTGTCTTCGGGCTGAAAGCTCTGCTTCTCCTTGTCGCGGATCAGCCACTCACGGGCCACTTCGCGATAGAGCGTAGCGCCAGTGACGGTGCGGCCCTCGGCCTGCCAGCGTTCGATCTGCGGCAGGAAGCGGCTGACCAGTTTCAGGGTGAAGGGGCGCTTGCTCAGATCGGTGAGGTTGTGCACCGAGGCGATGCGTTGCATCAACTGATCGATATTCGCTTCGGGCAAGGCTGCTTGCAGGTATGTCCTGATCTGTTGCTCGGTAAACGGGCGCAGCACCAGAGCGCGGTATTGACGGGCCGGTTGGGCGCCACGGTGCTCGCCGGTCAGGTGATTGTTCTGCTCGCGCAGGCTGCGGAAGAACTGGGTTCGGCATGAGAGCAGCAGCTTCGGGGTGGGCACGCTGGCGTCGGCCGGGCGGCGGGCCTTGGCGTCGGCCAGTACGCGCAGCAGGTTGGCAGTGAAGGTCAAGCCCTGTTTGTCCTGGATGCGCGAGAGCACTTCGTCCAGACCGTCAAAGATCACTACTGCGCCCTGGTCGATGCTGCTGACCACATCGGCATAACCTGGCGTGTGCATGCCATCGGACACATAGCCGTTCTTGAGGCAGTCCTCAATAGTCTCCTGCAGGCTGGGGACGGTGCCGGCCGAGACGTCGCTGGCAGGAACTAGACGCTCCACCTTGCGCAGGTCAAAGTACAGCGCGGGGCGTGCCAGTTCACCGCGCAGGTGTTGCGCCCTCAGGTGTTCAAACACCCGCTGACTGGTGGTGGTCTTGCCCATGCCGTACTCGCCCAGCAGGGCGTACAGCGGCGGGCTGTCGGGGTCGTTGACCCATTGAAGGATGTCGTCAAAAGCCACCAGCCCGGTGTCCTCCTGGGGCGAAGCTGCTGTGAGCTTGTGGGCGTTTTCGTCCAGGGTGTCTAGGCTGACCTGGGAGCCCCAATTGGGTTCGTAGGGCAAGGCGCAGTCGTCCACCTCGCTCAGGCGGGCGCGGCGCATCAGTTGTTTGGCGTCAAAGGGGAGCTTGGGGCTGTTCGGCTGCATGGCGTTGAAGCCGGAGGAGGCTGCTTCGGAATCGATGGCGTCGGGGTACAGCGAGCTGCTGGTGATGAGTGCATGCACCACCTGTGCCGCATTGGCCGCGGCGTGTTGTTGGCGTCGCTCCTTGTCCTGGCCTTTGTTTCCGTCGGCCCAGTCGCAGATGGCCTTGACCACCACCCATTCGGTACGGGTGCCATCCAGTGCGGTGAACAAGCCGGCGGCTTCCATCTCTCCGCCGACGATGTCGTCCTGTTGGGCCAGCTGCAGCAAGCGGTTGCGGTAGTCGATGTTGTCCACCAGCTTTTCGCCGCTGAGCAAGCCGCCGAAGTGCAACCTGGGCCAGGTGGTTCTGGCCGTGCTTGCGTTCTGTCGAATATCTAGCTGTTCCAGCGCACGCACCCAAGTGCGCGAAGCGGGCGGGCGGGGGCCGCGCAATGAAAGGGTTCCGTCGCTGTGGACTTTGCCCAGCTCGTAGTCGACCAAGAACTTCGATACCAACACGTCCGCCACGGCTCGCTTGCCCTCTTCGGTACCAAAGGCGATCCCTACGGCCACGATGGCGCGCGGTTGCAGGGCTGCTTGGATGTCTGCAGCGGCGCGCTGTGATTCGCGGTTGCCCTGGCGGCTATGGTGATGAAACAGGCGGATGTTGCCGAAGCTGCCCAGCACGTCCACCGACACGGGTGGCCGGTCTTTGAGCGGATACGACAGCGCCGTAGGCAAGCTTTGGGTGTCGAGCCAAAAGGTGCGGCGGACTGCGTTGAACTCATGTTCGTTGAACGTAAGGAGCACCACCTTGTGCTCCTGCATCAGAGGATCACCCTGCTGGTCGTTGATTCGCTGAGCATCGGCGATGGCGCTGAGCGTTTCTGTTTCTGCGACCAGCAGCGGAGGGGGGCCGAGGAAACGCAGCTTTCGACCTGCAATGCCCCCTTGCTTGGAGCCTTCGAACTGGTGGCTCAGCACAAGGCCGCTGGCTTGTGCGGCAGCCGTGATTGCCTTGAGCACATTGTTGAGTTGGGCGCTGGCCGATTTGGTGTTGTCGGTGGCGGGGAAGAGGCGAGCGTGCAGTTGCTGCACCGATGCCGAGCCGTCTTCCCCGATGAGGTCCAGAAGGGCTTCGGCCAGTCGGCGCATGCCGTCGGACAAACGCGGGATCAGGCGGCCAAAGGCGGTGCGGATGTGTTCGCGCGACAGCGGGTGGGTGGCATTGGTCAACTTGGACTCCTTTGTTTTGGTTGTATTGTGTTGTTTTGATGTTTTCTGGTCAACCTGAGCAGTTTTTGGGTATGCTGGCGTAACCATGAAGATCGTTTTGGACACCAATGTGCTGGTCGCCGCGGCGCGTTCGCGGCGCGGTGCCAGTTTCGAGTTGCTATCCCTTTTGCCCGATGCTCGGTTCCAGATCGCGCTGAGCGTGGCGCTGTACACCGAGTGGCAGGACGTGATGACCCGGCCCGAGCACCTGCCGCCGGGCATGGGGCCGGAGGATGCGCAGGGTTTCCTGCGCTACCTGGCTTCCGTGGCCCATTTGCAGGATGTCTATTACCTGTGGCGACCGTTTCTGCGCGACCCGGACGACGACATGGTTCTGGAGTGCGCGGTGGCCTCGGGCAGTCGCTATCTCGTCACGCACAACCTGCGTGATTTCCAGAAAATCACTCAGCTCGGGGTTCAGCCTGTCACCCCCGCCGAATTTCTCGCCCTCTTGAGGAGCACGCCATGACCGCCCTGACCATCCGCCTGCCGAACTCCTTGCACGCCAAGATCCGTGAACTGGCGGCGCGCGATGGCGTGTCGGTGAACCAGTTCATCGCCAGTGCAGCCGGCGAGAAGCTGGCCTCGGTGCTCACGGTGGACTACCTGCGCCAGGAGGCCTCTCGGGGTCGTCGCGAAGACTTCGACCGTTTCCTGCGTGCGGTGCCCGACGTGCCGGACGAGGCCGACAACAAGGCATGAACTGGAAAACCCTCGCCTTCGCTGCCCTGATCGGTTTCGGTCTCTGGCAGCACCTGCAGAACCGGCCGGTGAGCACCGGCCCGGGTGTGGTCGCTGCCGCGGAGCCGCGGCAGGGCGACACCAGTTCGGACGTCTTTGCCTTCAAGGGCTACACCCTGCAACCGCTGCAGGACTTCACCATCGAGGCCCGCGTGCTGGCCAGCGAGACCTACCGCAGCGACCGCGAGGCCGAGCTCTCCCCGGTCGACCTGGCCCTGGGCTGGGGGCCGATGTCGGACAGTGCGGTGCTCGACAAGGTGAAGATCAGCCAGACTGGCCGCTTCTACTACTGGCGCGTCGACGAGTTCCCGATCCCGCGTCAGGAGATCGAGCAGTCCAGCGCCAACATGCACATGATTCCCGCCGACGGCACGATTGAGCGCCGCCTCAAGGACGTGCGCCCCGGTCAGGTGGTGCGCATCGATGGCTGGCTGGTCGAAGCACGCGGCAGTGACGGCTGGCGCTGGCGCAGCTCGCTCACCCGCAACGACACCGGCGCCGGCGCCTGCGAAGTCATCTTCGTGCGCGACCTGCAGGTGCTCTGATTTCCTCTTTTTCGAAGGCCCACCCATGCAAAAACGCCAACTCGGTTCTTTCACGGTCTCTGCCATCGGACTGGGCTGCATGAACATCTGCCACGCCTACGGCGCGCCCGTGTCCGAACAGCAGGCCGAGCGCGTGCTGCTGGCCGCGCTGGACGCGGGCGTCACGCACTTCGACACCGCGGCACTCTACGGCTTCGGCACCAGCGAAACGCTGGTGGGCAAAGTCCTCTCGAAACACCGCTCGAAGTTCACGCTCGCCAGCAAGTGCGGCATGCAGGGCGTGCCCAACGAGCAGGGCGTGAAGGTGCGTGTGATTGACGGGCGGCCCGAGACCATCAAGGCGACCTGCGAAGACGCGCTGCGCCGCCTGCAGACCGATGTGATCGACCTCTACTACCTGCACCGCTGGGACAAGAAGGTACCCATCGAAGACAGCGTGGGCGCGCTGGCCGATCTGGTGCGCGAAGGCAAGATCCGCAGCATCGGTCTGTCCGAGGTGTCGGCGCCGACGCTGCGCAAGGCGCACGCGGTGCACCCCATCGCGGCGCTGCAGACCGAGTACTCGCTGTGGTCGCGCAACCCAGAGATTGCGGTGCTGCAGGCCTGCCGCGAACTGGGCGTGAGCTTCGTGGCCTTCAGCCCGGTGGCGCGCGGCTTCCTGTGCGGCCCGATGGACGTGAGCGCCTTCGACGCCAAGGACATCCGCCGCAGCATGCCGCGCTTCTCGCCCGAGAACTACGCGAAGAACCAGGCCCTGCTGCCGGCCTACAACGCCATCGCAGCCGAGGTCGGCTGCACGCCGTCGCAACTGGCGATTGCCTGGCTGCTGCACCAGGGCCAGGACATCCTGCCCATCCCCGGCACCACCAGCGTGGAGCACCTGATGGACGACCTCGGCGCAGTCAATGTGGTGCTGTCGGCGGACGTGATCGCGCGACTGAATGCGCTGATCAACCAGCACACGGTGCACGGCGACCGCTACAACGCGCAGGCCAACAGCGAGGTGGACACCGAGGTGTTCTGAGCCGAGCGGGTCAGTCCGACGGGCTCATTCCGGCTGGATGCCCAGGGTCTGCGTTCAGCGCACGCGCACGCCCTGGGCCACCAGGGCCCGGTAGGCCGACGGCGCATTGCCGGTGCTGCGCTGGAAGAACTTGCTGAAGTAGGCCGGGTCGTCGTAGCCCAGTTGCTGCGCCACCTCGGCCACGCTCTGGGAGGTGTAGGCCAGCAGGCGGCGGGCTTCGAGCATGCGGCGTTCGTTGAGCAGGTCCAGCGCCGACTGCCCGAGCACCGCACGGCAGCTGCGGCTGAGATGATCGGGCGTCACCGACAGCGTCTCGGCGTAGAAGCCCAGCGGCTGGTGCTGGCGGTAGTGCTGTTCCACCAGGGCCAGGTAGCGCTGCACCAGCGTGTCGCGCGCGCCTTGCGGGCGCGCCCGGTCAAAGGCCTCGCCATGCCCGCGGACGAACAGCACGGCCAGCAGCGTGGCACAGGCCAGCAGCGCATGCACGCGCCCCGGGCGCTGCTGCCGGAACTCGGTGGCGATGCGCTGGAACAGGTCCTGGCACTCCTGCGCCTGGGCGCTGTCGAGCGCCGGCAGCACGAACGAGGCCTTCAGTTCGGTGCCGAGGAACTGCGCATCGGCGAGCAGTTCGCGCAGCGTGCCCGTGGGCACGGTCACCTGATGGCCTTCGGTGTCGCGCGTGTACGCAAAGCCGTGCACCGAGCCCGGCGCCAGCATCAGCAGCGCGGGTGCCGACACCTCGAACTCACGCCCGTCGATGGTGCCGCGCACGCTGCCCCGGCGCAGGAACTGGAACTGGTGCAGACCCTCGTGGCGGTGTGCCGGAATGGTCCAGTCCATCTCCTGGCCGCGCACGGCCACCGATTCGTAGTGCAGGCAGTCGTCGGGTTGGTCGTGGCGGATTTCCTTGAAGGGAACCAGCAGCAGCGGTGCAGGCTTCATCGGTATGGGCGTCAGGAGGTGCCGGAAAAGTACAAGCATGCGCCGAATCGTCCATCGCCGCACCGCGGGAAAACGCGCACCATCGCGCTCCACCTGCTGTCCTGTCCGACCCATGACCCGAATGCCCGACCCCTCTGTACCTGTCCCCGCATCGACGCGCGCGGCGCCACTGCGACTGACCGGCGCGCAGGCGCTGGTGCAGGTGCTGCTGGCCGAAGGCGTCGACACGGTGTTCGGCATCGTGGGCGGCAAGCTCTCGCCGCTGTTCCATGCGCTCAGCCGCGAGCCGCGCATCCGCTTCATCGGGGTGCGCCACGAGGCCGCGGGTCCCATGATGGCCGCCGCGGTGCACGCCGGCACCGGCCGGCTGGCGGTGGCGGTGGGCGAACTCGGCCCGGGCGGTCTGAATCTGGCGTCGGGCCTGGGCGTGGCGCTGAACAACCACCTGCCCCTGCTGGCCATCACCACCAACCAGCACCGCGCCGCGTCCTACCCGCACGTGGGCGTGTTCATGGACCTCGACACGCGGGCCGTCACCGCGCCGCTGACCAAATGGAATGCGGTGGTGAACGACGCGCGCCGCATGCCGGAACTGGCGCGCCGTGCGATCCGCGAGGCCTTGAGTGGCCGGCCCGGCCCGGTGCACCTGGACATCCCGCAGGACGTGCTGGGCGAGGTGCAAGTGTTTGCCGCCGACGAGTTCGAACTGCCGCCCGCGCGCTACCGCGTGACCGAACCGCCGCGGCCGAGCGCGCGCTCGGTGGCTGCGGCCGTGGCGCTGTTGCGCGCGGCTCGCCGGCCGCTGATCGTGGGCGGTGGCGGCGTGGTGGCGGCGGGTGCGGTGGCCGAGGTGCGCACGCTGGCGCAACGGCTGAACGCGCCCGTGCTGCCGACCCAGATGGCGCTGGGCCTGGTGCCGAGCGACAGCCCGCACTTCATCGGCCACGGCGGCATCATCGCGGGCGATGCGGTGCGCCACGCCTTCGAACGGGCCGATGTGGTGCTCAGCGTGGGCTGCCGCTGGTCGTCGTGGATGTGGGACGAGCGCGGCGCGCTGGCGCGGCGACACCACCGGGTGATCAACATCAACATCGACCCCTCGGCGCTGGGCCAGGCCGTGGTGCACGAGGTGGGCATGCAGGCCGATGCCGGCGAGGCCCTGCGCGACCTGCTGGCGGCTCTGGAGGACGCCCCGCCGCCCGGTGGCGAATGGCTGGCCGAGGTGCGGGCAGTGCGCCGGCGCTACGAACACAAGCTCGCGCTGATGGCGGCCGACACGGAAGAGACCATGCACCCGGCGGCGCTGGCCAAGGCCGTGGCCGACGCGCTACCGGACGATGCGCTGGCGGTCTACGACGGCGGACACACCACCTTCTGGAGCAACGATTTCACGCCGGTGCGCGCGGTGCGCACCCGCTTTCACGAGCCCGGCATGAGCCACCTGGGCTTCGGCCTGCCGGCGGCGATCGCGCTCAAGAGCCAGTTCCCCCGACAGCCGGTCTTCAACATCACCGGCGACGGTGCCTTCGGCTTCACTCTCAACGAGCTCGACACCGCGCGGCGCCATGGCTTGCCGGTGATCACCATCGTGCACAACAACGCGGCCTGGGGCGTGATCCGCATGGGCCAGAAGGCGGGCATGAATTTCGAGATGGGCACCGCCCTGGAGGACACCGACTACGCCGCCATCGCGCGGGGCTTCGGTTGCCACGGGGAGGTCGTCACACACGCTGGCGATGTGGCGGCCGCTCTGCAGCGCGCGATCGCGTCGGGCTTGCCCGCCGTGCTCGACTGCCGCACCAAGTTCCTGCCGCACCCTGCGGTGGGTCAGTTTGTCAGCATGAACAAGTACGGCTTCCATTCGCTCTCGCGGGTGGAAATGCACAAGGAGCCACGCATGAACGAGATCACGATGCTGGTGGGGGGCGAGCGCGTCGCCGCGGCCAGCGGCCAGACCTTTGAGCGCCGCAACCCGCTGGACGGCAGCGTGGCCACGCGCGCGCCGGCCGCGAGCACCGCGGACGCCCGGGCCGCGGTGGACGCAGCGGCCGCCGCCTTTGGTGAATGGTCCCGCCTCGGGCCGGGCGCGCGCCGTGCCCTGTTGCTCAAGGCCGCCGCGGAGCTGGAGGCGCGGGCGCCGCGCTTCATCGAGACCATGGCGGCCGAGACCGGTGCGGCAGCGCCCTGGGCCGGCTTCAACGTGCACCTGGCGGCCGGCATGCTGCAGGAAGCGGCGGCCATCACCACCCAGGTCAGTGGTGAGGTGATCCCTTCCGATGTGCCGGGCAGCCTGGCCATGGCGGTGCGCCAGCCGGCGGGTGTGGTGCTGGGCATTGCGCCCTGGAATGCGCCGGTGATCCTGGCGGTGCGGGCCATCGCCACACCGCTGGCCTGCGGCAACACGGTGGTGCTCAAGGGCTCCGAACTGTGCCCGGCGACGCACGGCCTGATCGTCGAAGCGCTGCAGGCGGCCGGCCTGCCGCCGGGCGCGGTCAACTTCGTCACCAACGCCCCCGCCGATGCGGCCGAGGTGGTGGAGGCCATGGTGGCCCACCCGGCCGTGCGCCGCGTCAACTTCACCGGATCGACGCGCGTCGGTCGCCTGCTGGCAGTCACCTGCGCCCAGCACCTGAAGCCGGTGGTGCTGGAGCTGGGGGGCAAGGCGCCGCTCCTGGTGCTCGACGACGCCGATCTGGACGCCGCCGTGGACGGGGCCATCTTCGGCGCCTTCGCCAACTCCGGACAGATCTGCATGTCCACCGAGCGCCTGGTGGTCGACGAGCGGGTGGCCGACACCTTTGTGGCCAAGCTCGCGGCCCGTGCCGTGGGCCTGCCGCTGGGCGATCCGCGCAAGGGGCCGGTGGTGCTGGGTTCGGTGGTGGACAGGGGCACGGTCGAACGCTGCAACGCGCTGATCGACGACGCACTGGCCAAGGGTGCCACTCTGGTGTGTGGCGGCAAGGCCGAGAACACGCTGATGCCGGCCACCGTGCTGGACCATGTGACCCGCGACATGCGCATCTACCACGAGGAGAGCTTCGGCCCGGTCAAGCCGGTGGTGCGCGTGGCCGGTGTGGAGGCCGCCGTGGCCTGCGCCAACGACAACCCCTATGGCCTGTCGGCGGCCGTGTTCGGCCGCGATGTGGCGCGTGCGCTGGAGGTCGCGCGTCGCATCGAGTCCGGCATCTGCCATGTCAACGGACCCACGGTGCACGACGAAGCCCAGATGCCGTTTGGCGGTGTGAAGGACTCGGGCCACGGCCGCTTCGGCGGCAAGGCCGGTATCGAGGCCTTCACCGAACTGCGCTGGATCACCGTGCAGACCACGCCACGCCACTATCCGTTCTGAACCCAACCCAAAGAGGAGACACACCATGCACCGCAGAACCCTTTTGCGCGCCAGCGCCGCCTTCGGTGGTCTGGCCACCACCGGCTGGGTGGCACTGGCCCAGAGCAACCCGAACGTGTTTGTGTGGTCCGGTTTCCCGGCCGGCGGGCTGGGCGACCAGGTCACCCGGCCGATGCTGGAGCAGATGCGCGGCAAGTACCCGCAGAACTTCGTCTACGACAGCAAACCCGGGGCCGGCGGGCGCATTGCCGCCGAGTTCGTCAAGCGCTCGGCGCCCGATGGCGGCAATCTGCTGCAGTGCCCCAGCTCCACCATCACGCTGCACCCGCACGTGTTCAAGAAGCTGCCCTACGACACCCTGTCCGACTTCGTGCCCATCGCCAGCCAGTGCTCGTACACGGCGGTGTTCACCGCCGGACCAGGTCTGCCGGCCGAGATCCGCACCGCCGCCGACTACCTCAAGTGGGCACAGGCCCACGCCGGCCAGGCCAACTACGGCGTACCGGCCATGGGCTCCACGCTGCACCTGGCCGGTGCCCTGCTGGGCAAACAGGCCGGCGTGGACCTGCGCGCCGTGCCCTACAAGGGCGGTGCGCCGTTGCTCAACGACCTGCTGGGTGGGCAGATTCCGGTGAGCTTCAACGTGGTGAGCGAGGTGCTGCCGCACATCCGCTCGGGCAAGCTGCGCGCGCTGGCCGTGACCGCGCCCACGCGCTGGAAGGCTTTGCCCGATGTTCCGACGCTCACCGAGCTGGGCTTCAAGGAAGTGGCGTTTGTCGACTGGCTGGGCTGGTACGGCCCCGCCGGCACACCCGCGGCCAAGGTGGCGGCGCTGAACGCCGCCGTGGGTGCTGCGCTGGACACACCCGCCATGGGGGAGGTGCTGGGCAAGCTGGGCCTGGAGGTCATGAAGATGGCACCGGAACCATTCGCGGCGACGGTGAAAGAGAATCACGCCTTCTGGCAACGGGTGGTCAAGACCACCGGCTTCACCCCGGAGGACTGAATGGCGTTGCTCACACTGGAGCAGGCCCAGCGCATCATCGCTGGCGCGCTGGTCCGCTCGCGCGAACAGGGCTTCTAACCCATGGGCATGGCCGTGGTGGACGAGGACGAGCTCATCTGCGCCGCCGGTGTCGCGGCGGCCAGGCGCCTCGACCGTCAGCCAAACCGTGCCGGCCGCTTGTCCAGCCGGGCGCGCATGCCCTCGTGCTTGTCGGGGCTGGCGAAGGCGGTCTGGAAGGCGTTGCGCTCATACTCCAGGCCGGCCGACAGCGGCGTTTCCATCGCCATCAGCACCGATTCCTTGATCAGCCGAAGCGCGACGGCCGGCAGCTCGCACAGCTGCTGCGCCAGCGCCAGCGCGCGGGACTCCACCGCCTCGTCGTCCAGCACCTCGGCCACCAGGCCAATGCGCGCCGCTGTGTCGGCGTCGATGGGGTCGCCCAGCAGCAGCAGCTTCATCGCGCCGTGTTTGCCCAGGGCCCGCGTGAGCCGTTGCGTGGCGCCACCGCCGGGCATGATGCCGACCTTCACTTCGGGCTGACCGAAACGCGCACTGCGCCCGGCCAGGATCAGGTCGGCGTGCAGCGCGAGTTCGCAGCCACCGCCCAGCGCGTGACCGCGCACCGCTGCGATCACGGGCTTCTTGCACGCCGCTATGGCGCCCCACAGCAGGTCGTGCCGGCGCTGCAGCAGGTCGATGGGCGTGGCGTCCACGTACTCGCCCAGATCGGCGCCGGCGCAGAAGGCCCGGGGGCCGCCGGCCAGCACCACCACGCGCACCGCGGGGTCGGCGTCGAGCCGGCGGAAGGCCTCGGCCAGCGCTCGGCGCAGCTCGAGGTTGAGCGCGTTGAGCACCTCGGGCCGGTGGATGCGCAGCAGCACCACGCCGTCGGCGGGTCGCTCTTCGATCAGCACCTCGCTCATTGGGCAACCCTCCGTGCTGCGCACTGCGGGGCTGAACGCCTTGGGAGCGGCCCGGCGGCGTTCATGCGGCGCCTCCGCTGAACACCGGCGCACGCTTTTCGAAGAACGCCGCCACCGCTTCGGCGTGGTCGGCCGTGTGGTGAGCCAGGCCCTGCAGCCGACCCGCGGCGTCCAGGGCCTCGTCCAGCGTGCCGGTGCGCGCCTGCTGCAGCAGCTGCTTGGTCCATCGCAACACCTGCGGCGGGTTGGCGGCGATGCGACCGGCCAGCTTCAGCGCTTCGGGCAGCAGCTCGTCGGGCGACACCACGCGCGAGACCAGGCCGATGCGCAGGGCTTCTTCGGCGTCGATGGTGTCGCCGGTCAGTGCCAATTCGGCCGCCTTGGCATGGCCGACCACGCGCGGCAGCAGCCAGCAGCCGCCGTCGCCCGGGATGATGCCGACCTTGACGAAGCTCTCGGCGAAGCGCGCGGTGCTCGACGCGATGCGCAGGTCGCACATGCAGGCCAGGTCGTTGCCCGCGCCGATGGCCGGTCCGTTCACCGCTGCGATCAGCGGCACCTGCAGCCGCGCCAGCGCGCGCGGGATGCGCTGGATGCCCTGGCGGTAGCGCTCGGTGATTTCCTCGGGCGAGCCGGCGAACATGCCGGTGCGGTCGCGCATCTCGGCCACGTTGCCGCCCGAGCAGAAGGCCGTGCCGGCGCCGGTGAGCACGGCGGCGCGCACCGAGAGGTCGGCGTTGAGTTCGTCGACCAGCGACTCGAAGGCCGAGAACATGGCCTCGCCGCTGAGCGCGTTGCGCGTGTCGGGGCGGTTGAGGGTGATGAGGGCGATGTGCTGGCGGCGGGTGATGAGCAGGGGAGCGGTCATGCGGGTTCTCCGAGGTGTTCGATCACCAGGGCCACGCCCTGGCCCACGCCCACGCACATGGTGATCAGGCCATAGCGACCGCCAGTGCGTTGCAACTGGCGCGCGGCGGTGAGCACCAGTCGAGCGCCGCTCATGCCCAGCGGATGGCCGAAGGCAATGGCACCGCCGTTGGGGTTGACGTGCGGTGCGTCGTCGGGCAGACCCAGTGCGCGTGTGACGGCCAGGCCCTGCGCGGCGAAGGCTTCGTTGAGTTCGATCACGTCGAAGTCGCGCATGCGCAGACCGGTCTGTGCCAGCAGCTTGTGCACCGCGGGCACCGGGCCGAAGCCCATGACGCGCGGCGCGATGCCGGCGCTGGCGCAGCCCACGATGCGCGCCAGCGGGCGCAGGCCGTGCCGCGACACGGCCGCCTCGCTGGCCAGCAGCAGGGCCGCTGCGCCGTCGTTCACGCCCGACGAGTTGCCGGCGGTGACGCTGCCGTCTTTGCGGAACGCGGGCTTGAGCGCGGCCAGGCTCTCGGCCGTGGTGTCGGCGCGCGGGTGTTCGTCCTCCGTGACCTGCGTGACCGCGCCTTTGCGGCCCGGCACGTCGACCGGTGTGATTTCCTCAGCGAGCACACCCGAGCGCTTCGCGGCCGCAGCGCGCTGCTGGCTGCGCAGCGCAAACGCGTCCTGGTCGGCGCGCGAGATGCCGTGTTCCTGCGCCACGTTCTCGGCCGTCTCGCCCATGGCGTCGGTGCCATGCAGGGCTTCCATGCGCGGGTTCACGAAGCGCCAGCCGATGGTGGAGTCGTGGATCTCGGCGTGGCGCGAAAACGCGGCCGTGGGCTTGGGCATGACCAGCGGCGCGCGGCTCATGCTCTCGACACCGCCCGCGATGGCGATCTGCGCCTGGCCCGCGTGCAGCGCGCGCGCCGCCTGCGCCACGGCTTCCAGTCCCGAGCCGCAGAGCCGGTTCACCGTCACGGCCGGCACCTCCACCGGCAGGCCCGCCAGCAGTGCGCTCATGCGCGCCACGTTGCGGTTGTCCTCGCCGGCCTGGTTGACGCAGCCGTAGAAGAGCTCGTCGACCAGCGCCGGGTCCAGGTCCGGGTGGCGCGCCATCAGCGCGCGGATCGGGATCGTGCCCAGGTCGTCGGTGCGCACCGACGAGAGCGCACCACCGTAGCGCCCGATGGGCGTGCGCACGCCGTCACAGAGATAGGCGTCCATGCTCACAGGCCCAGCACCCGCTCGGCGTTGCCGTGCATGATCTTCTCCATCACCTCGGGCTTGTAGCCCAGCTCGTCCCACTCGCGCAGGATGCGTTCGTAGGGCAGACTGGGGTAGTCGCTGCCGAACATGATCTTGTCCTGCAGGCGGCCGCGGATGTCGACCTTGAGGTTGCCCGGGAAGTGCTTGGGCGCCCAGCCCGACATCTCCCAGTACACATTGCCCTTGTGCAGCGCGACGGCGGTGGTTTCGTCGACCCAGGGCCAGCCGGGGTGGGCCATGATGATCTTGAGCTGAGGGAAGTCGGCCGCGAGTTGGTCGATGTGCTTGGGGTGCGCGTGGCGCACCAGCGCACCGTTGCCGCCGGGCATGCCGGCGCCCATGCCGGTTGTGCCCACGTCGATCATCACCGCCGCGCCCATGGCGTTGATCTCTTCGAACAGCGGGTAGTAGCGCCGGTCGCTCACGGCGAAGTGCTGCATGATGGGGTGGAAGTGGAAGCCGATGAAGCCCAGCTCTTTGATGGCCTTGCGGGCCTGGATCATCGCGATCTCGCCCTTGGCCGGCTCCACCGCGCCCCAGCACTGGATCACGCGCTGGGGGTGGCGCTTCCACATGCCATGCACGTACTCGTTGGTGCAGGGCGGGGCGGCCACGGTGGTCTCCAGGTCGAGCGCGACCAGGCAGGCCTCGACGCCGGCGCCGGTGAACTCGGCGATCACGTCGTCTTCGCTCTTGCCCACCCAATCGCGCTTCCAGTAGCGGGCCAGTTCGGCCGGGTAGGGGCCTTGTGATTCGATCCAGGTGGGGGTGCCGGGGTAGCAGTGCAGGTCGATGATGCGCATGGTGTGTCTCTTGTGATGTGGGTCAGTGGGCGGCCGCGGCCTGTTCGTCCAGCAGCTTCCTGGCGACGAGTTCGCCCAGAGCCTTCTTGGACACCTTGCCGAAGGTGGAGACGGGGAAGTCGGGCAGCACTTCCAGCCGCTCGGGCAGCTTGAACTTGGCGATTTCCTTGGTCAGCAGGAAGCCCACCAGTTCCTTGAGGTGCAGCTTCTGGCCGGGCTTGAGGATCACGAAGGCGCACATCTTTTCGCCCATGGCCGCGTCGGGCATGGGCACGCAGGCCACGTTCTGCACCGCGGGGTGCATGAGGATCAGGTTCTCCACTTCTTCGGCGCTGATCTTTTCGCCACCGCGGTTGATCAGGTCCTTCTTGCGGCCCTCGACGATGTAGTTGCCGCTGGGGTGCTTGCGCATCAGGTCGCCGGAGCGGTAGAAGCCCTCGGGCGTGAACTGTCGCGCGTTGTATTCAGGCACGCCGTAGTAGCCGCGCAGCGTGTACGGGCCGCGCACCGTGAACTCGCCCACCTCGCCCTCGGGCACCTCGCGCCCCTCGTCGTCGAGCAGGAGCACCTCGTCGTCTTCGCAGACCGGGCGGCCGCAGGTTTCCAGCTTCACTTCTTCCGGATCGCTGGCGCGCACGAACATCAGCGTGCCCTCGGACATGCCGAAGTTCTCCTGCACGAACACACCGGGGATCAGCGCGCGCGTCTTCGCGCGCACCTCGGGCTGCATGCGCTGTCCACCGCTCTGGATCAGCTTCAGGCTGGACAGATTGAAGTTCTCCACTGCCGGGTCGTTGATCAGGCGGATCAGCAGCGCCGGTACGACCTTGAGGTGCGTGACCTTGTGCTTCTCGATCAGCGCAAACATCTCCGCCGGCCGCGTGTTGCCGTGAAGGACCACCTTGGCGCCCTTGAACAGGAAACCCTGGATGCCCGGGCAGGCCAGCGGCAGGTTGTGGGCGATCGGCAGCACCAGCAGCAGCACCGAGTCGGGCGTGATCTCGCACACCTCGGCCGCCACCTTGGAGTTGTAGGCGTAGTCGTTGTTCGTGCGCGGGATCAGCTTGGGGATGCCGGTGGTGCCGCCCGAGAGCTGGAAGATGCAGGGGTCGGTCGGGTCGATCCGGATGTCGGCCAGACGCGAGGCCGGAAGCGTGGCGGGCTTGCGGATCAGTTCGCGCAGCGAGACTTCACCGGCGCCGGCTTCGCCCAGCACGATGCGGAACTTCAGCGACGGGTTCTCGTTCTGCACACGCTGAATCACGGGCGCGAAGACGAAGTCGCCTGCGGCCTCGGGGTAGACGCAGGTGGTCGCGCCCGACAGCTGCACGAACTGGCTGATCTCGGCGTAGCGGTGCGTGACCAGGGCCGCAATGGGGATGCAGCCGATCTTCTGCAGCGCGAAGTACAGCACCACAAACTCGTGCACGTTGGGCAGCGTGGGCACCACACGGTCCAGCGGCTGCAGGCCGAGCTCGAGCAGGTTGAGCGCGAGGTTGGTGCTGACGCGATCCAGTTCGGCGTAGGTGTAGACGGTGTCGCCGTCGATCAGTGCGACGCGCTCGGCGTAACGCTGGAACACGTCGGCGAATTCCTGCGCCAGCGAGCGGTCCTGCCAGTAGCCTTTGGCGCGGTAGCGCGCAGCGAACTCGGGGGGAAAGGGTACGAATCCTTCAAGCATGGGAGTCTCCTCGGGGTGTCAGGTCGAGCTCGTGAAACCGCCGTCAATGACGACCACTTCGCCCGTGACGAAGCGCATGCCGGTGATCAGGTTCAGCATCACCTCGGCCACGTCGTCGGCCGTCACGCAGCGCTTGAGCGGCGTGGCCTTGGCGCGCGCACCCATGAGCGCGTCGTACTTGTCGCCCAGCATTCGTTCCATCCAGTCGCCTTCCATCCAGCCCGGGGCCACGGCGTTCACGCGGATGTCCGGACCGAGGTTCCAGGCCATCATCTTGGTCAGGCTCACCACCGCGGCCTTGCTGGCGGCGTACGGTGGCGGCTGCGGGCCGGGGCGCAGGCCCACGATGCTGGCGGTGTTGACGATGCAGGGCTCGCCACCGACTTCCTTGCTCTTGCGCAGCAGCTCCACCGCCGCGCGCGTCACCTGGAAGTTGCCGCGCACATTGACCGCGAAGGTGCGGTCCCAGGCGTCCATGTCCAGGCTGTCCAGGTCCTTGACCTTCCAGCTGGCGGTGGTGCCGGCGTTGTTGATCAGCGTGTCGAGGTGGCCGAAGGTCTCGCCCACCTTGGCGAGCATCTGGCGCACGGCCGCGTCGTCGCTGACGTCGCACTGCAGCAGCAGGGTCTGGGCGCCCTGGGCCTGGGCTTCTTCGGCCACGGCCTGCGCGGCCTGGGCGCTCGATGCGTAGTTGATGGCGACGTCGAAGCCGGCGCGGGCCAGGGCCAGCACGGCGCTGCGGCCGATGCCGGTGCCGCCGCCGGTGACGAGGGCTTTTTTGCGTTGTGTCATGAAGGGTCTCCGGTTGAAAGATGGGTGTGCAGGGCCCGGACCCCGGCGGTCCGGGGCCTTGGCGGTGCGAAAGGTGGGGCTTACTGGGCCTGGATGCCCAGGTCCGCGACGAGGCGTTTCATGGCCTTCTGCTGCTCGTCGAAGAAGCTGCGCGCTGCGGTCACGCTGTCCTGTCGCGGATAGACGCCCATCTCGTTCAGGCGCGTGGTGATCTCGGGCGATGCGGTGATGCGGTTGACGTCGGCGTTGATGCGGTCGATCACGGTCTGCGGCGTGCCCGCCGGCACGATGATCTGGAACCAGCCGATGGCTTCGTAGCCCGGGTAGGTCTCGGCCACCGCCGGCACGTCGATGCCGGGCAGGCGCTTGGCCGAGGTCACGCCGATGGCGCGCAGGCGACCCGACTTCACGTGTTGCAGCAGGCCCGGCACGCCGTCGATGGTGAGCGTCGCGTCGCCCGAGAGCACGGCGGTGACGGCTTCCGGTGGCGCGCGGAATGGCACGGTGAACAGGCCCATGGCGCCCGCCTTGTTCACCATCTCGCCCGCCAGGTGCGGCAGTGAATTGAGCTGCGGCGCGGCGAAGTTCACCTTGCCGGGGTTGGCCTTGGCGTGCTTCGCCAGGTCGGCCACCGACTGGATGCCGCTGGTGGCCGGAACGGCCAGCATCAGCGGACTGATGCCCACGGTGGCGGCCGAGCTGAGTTCGGTGTCGGGGTTGAACTGCGGGTTCTTGAACACCAGCGGCGTGATGGTGCCCATGGCGGCCGGCACGAAACCGATGGTGTAGCCATCAGGAGCCGACTTGGCCAGGGCCGACATGCCCGGAATGCCGCCCGCGCCGGGCCGGTTGTCCACCACCACGCCCTGGCCCCAGGCGGCCGCAAGCTTCTCGCCGAGGATGCGCGCGATCACGTCGGGCGCGGCGCCGGCGCCGGCCGGCACGATCATGCGCACGGGCTTGGTGGGCCAGCCTTCTGCCAGGGTGGTGGTGCAGGCCAGGGCCAGCAGGGACAGGGCCGCCGCCTGGACGAGTCGGCGCTTGGATGAGATGGGCATGAGGTGTCTCCGTTGTCTGTTCGTGTGTCCCCGACATGGGGTGGAGCGGACTCTAGGGAGATGCGGGGATTCCAATAAGATGGCGTGATCTTCAAAGTGATTTGATTTCTGAATCACCCTGTCCAGACCCTGGTCCTATGAAACTCGAACAGCTCCAGCACCTGATCGCCATCGTTGAACACGGCAGCCTGCGAGCGGCCGCGCGCAGGCTGGACGTGCCCCAGCCTGCGCTGACGCGCAGCGTGCGTGCCCTGGAGCGGGAGCTGGGGGTGGATCTGTTTGCGCGCCAGACCACCGGCATGGTTCTGACGGCCGAGGGGGTGCGCTTTCACCGCCGGGCCTGCGCGATCGCCAACGAGGCGCGGCGCGCGCGCGAGGAGGTCCAGCAGCCCGGGCCGGACTACGAGGGCACGGTGTCGGTGGCGTTGTCCATCATGCCGCACCTGGGCATGCTGCCCGAGGCGCTGCCGGTGTTCCGCCGCACCTACCCCAAGGTCAAGCTGAGCATCACCGAGAGCCTGCTGCCGGCCGTCGAGGGCGCGCTGCGCGAGGGCAGCATCGACTTCTATCTGGGCGCCGCACCGCGCCTGAAGCCCGCGCCGGGCCTGGCGCTGCAGCACCTGTGCGACAACACGCGCGTGGTGGTCTGCCGCAAGGGGCATCCGCTGGCGCGGGTGCGCAGCCTCAAGGCGCTGGCTGGCGCCGAGTGGGCGGCCACGACCATCGACCACAACGCCGAAGAAGACCTGGCGCGGCTGTTCGGCGCACACGGCCTCGACGCGCCGCGCGTGATGCTGCGCGCGCACTCGGCGCTGTCGGTGCAGGTGGCGCTGGCGCAGACCGACCTGCTGGCCATGCTGCCGAAACAGTGGACGAGCTTTGCGATGACGCGCGACGTGCTGGACGTGATTCCGGTGAGAGAGGTGCTGCCGGCGCCGGCCATCGTGATGGTGCGCCGGCCCGACCTGCCGCTGTCGCCACCGGCCGAGTTCTTCAGCGACGTGCTGCTGCGCGGGCTGCCGCGCGGCTGAGGCCGTGCGGTTCAGCCGCCCGTGCAGCGGCGCACAAAGGCGGCGAGCGGTTCATCCACGGTGGTGTCGTCGCTGCCCAGCGAGGCGCCGGGTGTGAAATGGTCATGCCCGGCCCACCAGTGCAGCTCGGGCGAAAAGCCGTGTTTCGTGACCAGCCGCGCGAACAGGTCACCGGCCTGCACCTGCATCTGCCGCAGGTCGCGCTCGGCCGCAGCGATCAGCAAGGGGAGGGGCGCGGCGTCCACCTGATCGACGATGCTGGCCTTCGACCATTGCGTCGGGTCATCGCCGAAGTAGGCGTTGTTGCGCACGTCGGGCTGCTCGATGCCGAGCGCTTGCGGGGCCAGGGCCTCCAGACCTGCGTTGTACGGACCGGAGAGCAGGGCCGCGCCTGAGAGGCGCCAGTCGTGCGGCTGAAAGCGCGTCATCAGCGCGGCGGCCGCGACGTGCGCCGCGCCAGCCGATTCGCCAACGAGGACGATGCGATCGGAGTCACCACCCCAGTCGCGTGCCTGGGCACGCACCGCCCGCCACACCGCGACCACATCTTCCGGCCCACTGGGCCAGCGGCATTCGGGCGCCAGGCGGTAGTTGGCGAGCGCGGTGACGAAACCCTGCGACGCGCCCCAGGCCCCGACGTTGGCCCGCATGCCTTTGTCGCCGCGGATGAATCCACCGCCGTGAAAGAACACCAGCACCGGCGCGCCTACTGCGCCTGGGGGCGCGTACACATCCAGCCGGTGCCGGGCATGTGGGCCGTAGGCGAGGTCGTTCAGGATCGGGGCGGCATCGGGCATGGATGGGACAGCATGGGGCGGGTGCCGCACTGTAGGCGCCCGGTCCCTGGCATGCCAGATGCCGCTTCCGGGGGGGCGATTCGTCAGGTGAATCACCCACGCCTGTGGACGTTCACCGCGCCTTCAGAAACTCCCCCACCTCCAGCAGGATCAGCTCGTTGTCGTCGGCCTGGTTGGGCGAGCGGCTGCTTGAGAACGGCAGGTTGTTGTCATTGCCGACCACGATGTGGGTGGCGTCGACGATGTCTACGTCTTCGATGGTGAAGAACGGGAAGGTCAGCACGCCGTTGGTCAGCGGCTTCTTCGAGAGCTTGTTCGGGTCGGCGATGTTCATCAGGTCGATGTAGGCGATCTTGCGCAGCGGGCCGCCCACGTTGGCCTCGCTCAGCTCCACCTTCACCACGCGCTTGAACTTCGCCAGATCGTGGAAGCAGTCGGGGCGCTTCTGGCCTTCGGGGCAGGCCTGGTCGGCCGTGCCTTCGCCGTTGTCGCGCTCGATGATCAGACCCTCGGTTGGGCTGATCATGTTGAAGTCGCCGATGGCGTGGTGGTTGGCGTCGAGCACGTACTTCCAGTGGCGACCGGTCCACTGCTCGGTCTTCACGTCGAACTCCAGCACGCGCAGGTACTGCTTGCCGTCGATCATCTCGGGGGCCTTGGTGGCTTCGTCCCAGAGTGCACCTTCGAGCAGGGCGTAGAGCTTGCTGCCGTCGGGCGACGAGGCCAGGCCTTCGTAGCCCTTGGAGCGGCGCGACTGGAACTTCAGCTCGCCGTTGGGCGCGCCCGGGGTGATGACCGAGGGATGGTCGGGCGAGACGATGCTCTTGCCGTCCACCTTGGTGTCGATGACGGCCCGTACCCGGCCCTTCATGTCGGCCTTGATGAGGTACGGGCCAAACTCGTCGCCGATCCAGAAGTGCCCGCCAGCGATCTGGAAGCCTTCGGTGTCGAAATCGGAGCCGGTGAGGTAGCGCTGCTTCGTGCCTTCGTGGACGATACGGAATGGCACCTTCTTGTCGGGGTCGTGCAGGAACACGGTTTCCAGGCGCTTGAACTGGCCGCTCTTGAAGTCCACCGCGTAGCGGTTGAGGAACAGCGCGAAGTCGGGCGAATTGGCCTTCGAGCCGGCGCCGTTGTCGGTCAGCAGCCAGAAGCTGCCGTCGGCCATGCGCTTGATGCCCGAGTGGCCCTGCACCGGCTGGCCCTTGAACGGCAGCGACACGCCGGTGGGGCGGCCCGCGGACTTGCCTTCCACCGAGCCGATGGCTTCGACGCGCTGGCCGGTGGTGAACTTGCCGCTGACCTGCAGGTCGGCCGGGGCGTCCTTGGGGGCGGCGATGAAGGTTTTGGCGGGCAGTACCGCGTGGCCCGCGAGGGTGGCGGGGTAGGCGGTCTGTGCGTGGGTGTGGCCTGCGGCCAGGATGAGCAAGGCGGGCAGAAGCCGGAGGGCGTTTTGCATGGTGTCGTCGGGTGAGGGTTCGGATCGGCGGTGAAACCGCACAGCCGCGCAGCTTCGCCGCGCGCCGTGAAACCCGGACGACAGGTGTGTGACGGGAGCGTGAAGGCCCGATCAGGCGCCGCCGCGGAACAGCGAGAAACCCCAGGCCGTGAACTTGAACGGCAGGTGGTAGTGCTGCGCCACGTCGGCGATGTGGAAGCGGTAGGGCACGACTTCCAGGAAGCCGGGCGTGCCCGTGGCCGAGCCCTGGGCACGGTAGAAGTCGCCCACGAAGAAGCGCACCTCGTAGCCGCCGGCGGTGATGGCCTCGCTCATCAGGGCCGGGTGCTGCAGCAGCCCGTTGCCGCCGATGGTGCCCTCGGCCAGCGGCGCGCCCGCCGGTTCACCATCCGTCCCGAGCCGCCAGACGGCCACCCTCAGACCGGCCGCCACGCGACCGGCCGCCACGTCCACGCAGTGGATGGAAAGTCCGCCGCCCATGTTCAGTTCAACCTTGCGCCCGAGGCCTTGACCTCCGGTGCCCACTCGGTCACCTGGTCGGTCACGAACTTCGAAAACTCGGCCTGGCTCATCTTCTCGGGCGACACGCCAAGGTCGGCCAGGCGCTTGGCCACATCGGGCCGTGCCACCACCTCGGCCACCGCGGTGTGCACCTTGTCGATCACGTCTTTGGGCACACCGGCCGGCGCCGAGATGCCGAGGAAGTTCTCGGCCAGCAGCTTGGGGTAGCCAGCCTCCACCACCGAGGGCACGGCGGGCGACATCGGTGCGCGGGCGCGCGAGGTGACGGCGATGCCCACCAGCTTGCCGTCCTTCATGTAGGGCACGTTCTGCGTCAGTGTGTCCACCGCGAACTGCAGCTGGCCGCCCAGCAGGTCGGTGTGCATCGGCGACGAGCCCTTGTACGGCACGTGTTCCATCTTCAGCTTGTACTGGTTCTTGAACATCTCGCCGACGATGTGGCCGATGGAGCCGACGCCGCCCGAGCCGTAGTTGACCGGCTTGTCCTGTGCGTTGATCCACTTGATGAGTTCCGGCAGGGTCTTGGCCGGCACCGAGGGGTGGACGACGAACACGTTGGGCACCGAGCCGATGTAGGCGATGTGGGTGAAGCTCTTGACCGGGTCGTAGGGCGCCTTGTCCATCATGAAGGGCGAGATGCTCATGGGTGCTGTGTTCGACAGCAGCAGCGTGTAGCCATCGGGCGCGGCACGGGCCACCTCGTTGGCGCCGATGGTGCTGCCGGCGCCGGGCTTGTTCTCCACGATCACTGTCTGCCCCAACTTCTCCTGCAGGCCGGGCTGCAGCAGGCGGGCCACGATGTCCGACGAACCACCGGGTGCGAAGGTCACGACGATGCGGATCGGCTTGGCCGGCCAGGCCTGGGCGTGCACGGCCGGTAGGGCGAACGGCAGCAAGGCGGCGGCGAGGAGGGAGCGGCGGAGCGTGTTCATGTCGGGGTTCCTGCGTGGGTGGGGTGGCTGAGGGGAGAGGGTGAAACGGTGTCGTCGCTGACCATGCGTTCGAGCCGGCCGCGCACCACCTGGCAGACCTGGTCCAGCGCGGTGCGGCGTTCGGTGGCCGCGTCGTGGCCCAGGCGCCGCTCGCCGTCGGCCAGCACCGACTCCAGCGAGGTGTGCAGGCGCAGCGCGACGATGAAGGGAAAGCCGAAGCGCTCGCGGTAGCGGCGGTTGAGTTCGTCGAGGCGCCGCACGGTGGTGGCGTCCAACCGCAGCAGGCCCAGACGGCCCTGCTCGGACTGCGAGTCGGCGGTCATGGTGCCTGCGCGTGCTTCCTGGCCCGCCAGCTCCGGGTGCACCCGCAGCAGCGCCAGCTGCTCGGCGTCGGCCGCGGCGTGGATCTCGGCGGCGAGCGCGTCGAACAGGGCCTGGCGGGTGCCGAACGGACCGCGGTGCCAGGCCCGGCGGGCGACCCAGGGCGAGTGCTCGACCACGGCGCCGAGCAGGGCCACGAAGGACGTTTCGTCCAGTGTGCGGATCGACGCCATGCTCAGAAAAACAGGGGATGCGGTGCTCATGATGGCCCCAGTGTGCGGTGGGTCAGCGTTGCTGTCCATCGCATAATTGGCCACATTGCGTACTGATTTTTGGAACAGATGAGCCGACCCAGATGAGCAACCTCAACAGCCTGCTGCATCCCAAGGCGCTGCGCTACCTGGCGGCCGTGGCCCAGCTCGGTTCGGTGCAGGCGGCGGCACGCGAGGTGTCGATCTCGGCCTCTGCCATTGACCGCCACATCCTGCTGCTCGAAGAAGACCTCGGCCTGCCGCTGTTCGAGCGGTTGCCGCGCGGCATGCGCCTGACCGCCGCCGGCGAACTGCTGCTGGCGCTCTCGCAGCGCTGGAAGGCCGACCTCAACCGCACGCTCTCGGACATCAAGCACCTGCAGGGCGTGAGCCATGGCCAACTGCGGCTGGCGGCGATGGACAGCCACACCAACGGCTTCCTGCCCGAGTTCGTGCAGCTGGTGGCACAGGAACACCCCGGCGTGGTGCTGGAGGTCGACGTGCTCAGTCCGGACGATGCGGTGCAGCGCCTGCGCGAAGGCGATGTCGACCTGGCCGTCGTGTTCAACCTCAAGTCCTCGCGCGAGCTGCACATCGTCGCCAGCGCGGACTTGCCGTTGGGTTGTGTTGTGGCGCCCGACCACCCGCTGGCGGCGCAGGCCCAGGTCGGCTTCAAGGACGTGGCGGCCTGGCCGCTGGCGGCGCAGAGCAGGGCGCTGGCGATCCGCCGCTACCTGGAGAAGCGCCACAACTGGCTGCTGCAGGAGGCGCGCCCGCCCCTGGTGACCAACTCGCTGCAGCTGGTCAAGCGGCTGGTGCGCAGCGGCAGCCATGTGGCACTCACCTCAGAACTCGACGCCGGCCCCGAGATCCTGGAAGGGCAGCTGCGCTTCATCCCGCTGCAGGACCGCAGCGCCCAGCCCCAGACCGTGGGTGTGGCCATCAGCGCCACCCGTGCCTTGCCCCGCATGGCGCGTGTGGTGGCCGAGCGGCTGGGGGGCCACCTGGCCGACTACCTGGCGCGCGTCCGCGGCGCGGGTGCTGAAACAAACCGAAAAAAAGCGAGACCGCGCCGACACCCGCCGGGGTAAGGCGGTCGGCACCATGGCGGTCATGTTCAACACGTTCTCTCAAAGGAGCACCGCCATGAAACCCTGGATCAAACGCACCCTCATCGGCCTCACGGCCACCACCGTTGTGCTCGGCGGCCTGACCGCCTGCGGCACCCGCGGCGACCACGCCCGCGGCTGGAGCGACGAACGCGTCTCCGAGATGCGCGGCAAGGCCATCGAGAAAATCAGCAGTAAGCTCGACCTCAACGCCGAGCAGAAGGCCAAGCTGGGCGTGCTGGCCGACGAGATGATCGCCTCGCGCAAGGCCTTCCGAGGTGATTCCGCCAACCCGCGCGCCGACATGGCGGCGCTGATCGCTGGTGACAAGTTCGACCGCAGCAAGGCGCAGCAGATGCTGGACCAGAAGCTGCAGGCGGCCCAGGGCAACGGTCCGAAGATGCTCGCCGCCTTCGGCGACTTCTACGACAGCCTCAACCCCGAGCAGCAGAAGCAGGTGCGCGAGAAGCTGGAGCGCCGTGGCCACGGGTGGTGGGGCCGTGGCTGACGCCCTTCATGCGATCGCCCGGCAGGGCCGTCCGCACACGGCGGCCCTGCTGGCCGACGCCGACGATCCGCACGCCGAGCTGCTGACCCTGTTCTGGGGACCGCAGTTCGACCGCGAACACGCGCTCGCCCTGTGGGCGCGCCTGTCGCAGCGCCGGCCGGTCGAGGCTGCACCGCTGCTGCCCGAGCTGCTGGCGGTGGGCGACCGCTTCGACGCCATGGACCGCGCGGAGCAGCAGCGGTTGCGCCGGCTGATCCTGCGCCACCGCGAGTTGAGCCCCGCGCTGCACTGATCCTGCCCTGTCAGAATGAGCCGATGAACCGCATCCTGCTGATCGACGACGACGAAAACCTCGGACCGCCGCTGGCCACCTACTTCCAGCGCTTCGAGATCCAGCTGGTCCACGCGACCCGGCCCAGTGCCGGGCTGGCCCAGCTGCGCGCCGGCGGCTTCGACGCCGCCATCCTGGACGTGATGCTGCCCGAGATGGACGGCTTCGAGCTGTGCCGCACCATCCGCAAGGACAGCGACATTCCCATCATCATGCTGACCGCGCGCGGCGAGGTGATGGACCGCATCGTCGGACTGGAGATCGGCGCCGACGACTACCTGCCCAAGCCCTTCGAGCCGCGCGAGCTGGTGGCGCGCATCCAGACCGTGCTGCGCCGACTCAAGCCCAATGGCAATGGCCATGCTGCGGTGCTCGGCGCAGCGCCGACGCTGAAGTTCGAGGGGCTGGAGATCGACACCGCGCGCCGCAGCGTATTGCGGCAAGGTGACGCGGTGGAGCTGACCGGCACCGAGTACGAGCTGCTGGTCATGCTGGCGCGCGAGCCGGGCAAGGTGTTCAGCCGCGACGACATCCTCAACCAGCTGCGCGGCCACGAGGCCGAGCTTTACACGCGCGCGGTCGACATCGTAGTCAGCCGCCTGCGCAAGAAGCTGGAGCCGCTGGACTGCATCAAGACCCTGCGCAACGCGGGCTACTCGCTGGCCCTGCGGCGGGAGGCCGAGTGAGCCCGGCCCGCATATCGGCCTGGAAGCGGGCCAAGCACCGCGTCGCGCATTCGATCAAGCTGCGCATGGTGCTGGTGTTCCTGCTGCTGGCGGCGGGCATGACCTTCGTGTTCTTCACCGGCGCGCAGCGGGCATTCACCATGGGCTGGCGCGAGGCCGCCCGCCCGCTGCTCATGGACTACGTCGACCAATTGACCCGCGAGTGCACCGCGGGCGGGCCGACGCCCAGTGTCGAACGTGCGCGCGACATCATCGGGCGCCTGCCGCTGACGGTCACCATCTCCGGCCCGCAGATCAACTGGTCGTCGCACCCCAGCCAGGACCCGCCCGACTGGCTGCGGGACAAGCACGAGGCCGGAACGTCCTGGCGGGGCGACGATGCCGACAACGGACCCGACTGGCAGGGCATCCTGCAGCGCACCACCGCCGACGGGCATGTGCTCACCTTCGGTATCAACGGCGAGGCCTTCGAGCGCAAGCCGCGCATGATCGGCTTCGCGCTCACTGGGCTACTGGTGCTCACGCTGCTGGCCTGGCTGTATGTGCGTCACCTGCTCAAACCGCTGGACGCCATCGGCGAAGGCGCTCGCCGCTTCGGCAAGGGCGACTTCAGCCAGCCGATTCCCGAGCGCTGCATCCACGGACCCGACGAACTGGGCGAGCTGGCGACCACCATCAACACCATGGGCCAGGACATCCACCAGATGCTCGAAGCCAAGCGTGCGCTGCTGCTGGCGATCAGCCACGAGCTGCGCAGCCCGCTGACCCGTGCCCGGCTGAACGCCGAATTGTTGCCCGAGACCGCGGACGTGAACCCGCAGCGCGACGCCCTGCTGCGCGACCTGCAGGAGATGGCCTCGATGATCAGCGACCTGCTGGAAAGCGAGCGGCTGGCCGGCAACCACACAGCGCTGCAGCGCGCGCCCACCGACCTGCCGGCGCTGGCCCGGCAGGTGATCGACGAACTCCGGGCACGACACCCCGCTGCGGCGAAGGTGGCGGTGCATGCGCCTGGGAACATGCCCGCTGCGTCGGTGGATGCTTCTCGCGTGCGTCTGCTGCTGCGCAACCTGGTGGACAACGCGCTGCGCCACGGCGCCGATGCCGCGGATCCGCCTTCGGTCACGCTGACTTCTGACGCTGGGACCGTCACCATGGAGGTGCGCGACCACGGGCCGGGCGTGCCCGAAGAGCAGCTGGCCCACCTCGCGCAGGCCTTCTACCGCCCGGACAGCGCGCGCACCCGGGCGGCCGGTGGTGTGGGGCTGGGCCTGTACCTGTGCCGCCTGGTGGCGCAGGCCCACGGCGGCAGCTTCGCGGTGCGCAACGCGCAGCCGGGGCTGGCGGTCACGGTGACGCTTCCGCCGGCTTGACGAGGGTCATCGCCAACGGCTTGTGCTTGTGCGATGCTGGTGATATGCCACACACGACACCCTCCTGTTTGCCCGGTTTCGCCACCGCCCCCACCCGCTTCCTGTTCTTCACCGGCAAGGGCGGGGTGGGCAAGACCTCGCTGTCCACCGCCACCGCCATTGCGCTGGCCGACAGTGGACAACGCGTGCTGCTGGTCAGCACCGACGCGGCATCGAACCTCGATGAAATGCTGGGCGTGCCGCTGTCCAACCGTCCGGTGGACGTGCCCGGTGTGCCGGGGCTGCAGATGCTCAACATCGACCCCGACACCGCCGCCGAGGCCTACCGCCAGCGGGTGCTGGCGCAGATGGAGGCGGGTGCCAGCGAGGACGAGCGCAACACCGTGCGCGAGCAGCTCTCGGGCGCCTGCACCACCGAGATCGCCGCCTTCGACGAATTCGCCGCGCTGCTGGCGGGCGAGGGCATCGATGGCGGCTACGACCATGTGGTCTTCGACACCGCGCCCACCGGCCACACCCTGCGCCTGCTCAGTCTGCCCAAGGCCTGGACCGGCTTTCTCGCGGGCAACGACCGCGGTGCCTCCTGCCTGGGCCCGCACTCGGGCCTGAAGATGCAGGAAGCGCGCTTCAACGCCGCGCTGCGGGCGCTGAGCGATCCCGCGCTCACCACCGTGGTGCTCGTCACCCGGCCCGACCCGCGCCCGATGCAGGAAGCGGCTCGCACCTCGGACGAGTTGCGACAGCTCGGGCTGGCCAACCAGCGGCTGGCTGTCAACGGCGTGTTCCACGCCACCGAGGCCAACGACCCGATTGCCAACGCCATCGAGGCATTGGGCCGCCAGGCCCTGACAGAGATGCCCGACGCGCTCGCCCGCCTGCCGTACGACGAAGTGCCGCTGCGCGCCTTCGACACCGTGGGCCTGCCGGCGTTGCGTGCGCTGCTGCAAGGCGGTGAGGTGACAGCCCCTGCGCCCCAGGCGGCAAGGCCCGCGCTGCCCGCCGAACCGCTCAGCCGCATGGCCGATGAACTCGCCGCCGTCGGCCACGGCCTCATCATGGTCATGGGAAAGGGCGGCGTCGGCAAGACCACCATCGCCGCCGCGCTCGCCGTGGGTCTCGTGCAGCGCGGCCACAGCGTGCACCTCACCACCACCGACCCCGCGGCGCATGTGGCCGACGCCCTGAACGGCAGTCTGGACGGTCTCAAGGTCGGCCGTATCGACCCCAAGGCCGAGACAGCCGCCTACATCGACAAGATCATGGCCACGCGCGGCAAGGACCTCGACGACGAGGGCAGGGCCCTGCTGCTGGAGGACCTGCAGTCGCCTTGTACCGAGGAAGTGGCGGTGTTCCATGCCTTCAGCCGCGTGGTCAACGAGGCGCGTTCTTCGTTTGTCGTGCTCGACACCGCACCCACCGGCCACAGCCTGCTGCTGATGGACGCCACCGGCGCCTACCACCGCCAGATGACGCGGCAGTACGAGGGCATGACCAACGCGAAGCACATCATCACGCCCCTGATGCGGCTGCAGGACCCGGACACCACGCGGGTGATCATCGTCGCGCTGCCCGAAGTCACACCCGTGAGCCAGGCGGCGGCGCTGCAGGACGACCTGCGCCGCGCGAAGATCGAACCTTGGGCCTGGGTGATCAACAAGAGCATGGCCGCCACAGGCACCACCGACCCTCTGCTGCAGGCGCGGCTGGAGGGGGAAGTCCGGCAGACCGAGCGCATTGCGAACGGGCTGGCCAAACGAACCTTCGTGCTGCCCTGGCTGCCGCAGCCACCGGTGGGGGTGACGGCGCTGGGCGCGCTGGTCGGCTGACGGCGCGTCAGGTTTTCAGCAGACCCGACAGATCGAAGGCCAGGTCGCCCGCCTGCTCGCGCGTGGGCGAGACGTGTGCGTCCAGCAGCTTGCGCGCCTGCAGATGGTCTTTGCTGGCGTTGACGCTGTCGGCGGCGATGAGTTTCTCGCCCTTGAAGTGGTAGACGGTGAAAGTGCCGGCGGCCATGTCGCCGCGCACGGCCCAGCCGTCGGCGCCCATCGACAGTCCGGCCATCTGCAGCTTCTTGTCGTACTGGTCGCTCCAGAACCAGGGGGTGGCGGTGAAGGGCCGTTCCTGTCCGAGCAACGCAGCGGCGGCGCTCTTGCCCTGTTCGGTGGCGTTCTGGACCGACTCCAGTCGAATCAACGATCCGTCGGCCAGGCGGCGCGCGGTGCAGTCGCCAGCGGCGACGATGCGTGGGTCGCTGGTGCGGCCGCAGGCGTCGACCACGATGCCGCGGTCGCATTCGAGTCCGGCGGCCTGGGCCAGCCGGTCGTTGGCGCTGACGCCAATGCCGACCACCACGAGCCCTGCCGGCACGACGCTGCCGTCGCCCAGCTTCACCCCGGTCACTCCGTTTGCGTCGGCTTCGATGGCCGCGACCTGCGCGCGCAGCTGCAGCTGCACGCCGTGGCCGCGGTGCAGCTCGGCGTACCAGTCGGACAGCACCGGCGCGAGCACGCGGCCGAGCAGGCGAGGCGCGGCTTCGAGCACGGTGACCGCCAGGCCTTTCTTGCGCGCAGTGGCCGCCACTTCGAGGCCGATGAAACCGCCGCCGATGACCACCACCGGGTGCCGCTGTTCGATGCACGCAGCCATGCGCCCGGCGATGGCACTGGCGTCGTCGCGCGTGCGCAGGGCCAGCACACCGGGCGCGTCGCCGCCGGGCAGGGGCAGCGCGCGCGGTGTGCTGCCGGTGGCGAGCACGAGGCCGGTGTAGGGCAGGGCGCTGCCATCAACGAGCATCACGGTCTGGGCGCTGCGGTCGATGGCTTTGACGCTCACGCCCGTGCGCAGCGCGATGTGTTTGCGCGCCAGCATCTCGGGCGCGCGCATCACCAGCTGCGCCGCGTCCATCTCGCCGGCCAGCCAGGCCTTGGACAGCGGCGGCCGGTGGTAGGGGCCATGCGGCTCGTCGCCGAGCAGGGTGATGGCGCCGGTGTAACCGCCGGTGCGCAGGACCTCGGCGCTCATCACGCCGGCCTGTCCTGCGCCGACGATGACGATGCCCGCGTGCGTGGGCGCGGTCATTCCTGGCATTCCGGCAGGTGCACCACGCCGCCGTCCAGCGCGGCGCTGGCCTTGATCTGGCAGGACAGCCGGCTGTTGGGCCGGCGTTCGGCAGCCACGTTGTCCAGCATGTCCAGCTCGCTTTGTGATGGCGGCGGCAGCACGCCGGCCAGCAGCTCGTCGACGTAGCAATGGCAGGTGGCGCAGGCCAGCGAGCCGCCACATTCGCCCAGGATGCCCTCGACACCGTTGGCGGTGGCGCCCTGCATCAGGCTCCAGCCGTCGGGCAGGTCGGCAGTGGTGGATTGGCCGTTGGCCTCGATGAAGGTGATGTGTGCCATGGTGTCGCTCACTGGGCCTTGAGTTGCAGCACCAGCGGGCTGCGGAAGGTGCTGGAAGGCATCCACGCCAGCTGGTCGGCCACGCGCTTGTAGTCGGGCACCACCTGGTGGAATTCCTCGAACGCGATCTTGACCGCCAGGCGTGCGATGGCCGTGCCCAGGCAGGCGTGCACGCCGCCGCCAAAGCCCAGGTGCCCGCGCGGCTTGCGGGTGATGTCGTACACGTCCGGGTTGGGGTACTGGCGCTCGTCGCGGTTGCCGCTGCCGTAGGCCAGGCAGACAAAGTCGCCTTCCTTCATGGTCTGGCCGTGCAGGGTCACGTCCTTCATCAGCCGGCGGCGGAAGCGCTGGGCAGATGTGTTGAAGCGCAGGCTCTCCTCAATCGCGTCGGGCAGCAGGGCCGGGTTGGCCACCACGGCGCGGCGGGCCTCGTCGAAGGTGGCGAGGTTGTAGGCGAACATCATCATGAAGCCGCCGAGCGATTCGACGCCGGCCATGATCAGCGTGGTCGTGGTCAGCAGCACCTCGCGGTCGTCCAGCCGGTCGCCGTCGATCTCGGCCAGCGCGAAGTGGCTGATCAGGTCGTTCTTCGGCTCGGCGCGGCGCAGTGCGATCACCTTGCCCGCGTACTCCTGCATCCAGTTGTAGGCCGCGATGTGTTCGGGTCCCTTGGCCCGGGTGCGGGCGTCGCTCTGCACCATCAGCACCGCGTTGTCGCGCACCTCCTGTTCGGGCACCAGGGCGTCGTCGCCCATGGGCAGGCCCAGCGCGGCCATGAGCACCTTGACGGTGAACTGCGAGGACACGTCCTTGAAGTCGAATTCGCCCACGCCCTGCAACTGGCCGAAGACCTGCTTCGCGACATCGCGGATCGGCTCTTCCAGCGCCAGCAGGTTGCGCTTCATGAAGGCGTGCTGGATCAGGCCGCGCAGGCGGTCGTGCTTCGGTGGATCGGAGCTGCCGAGCGTGGCACCGGCGCGGCCGGGCAGTTCGGTCATCAGGTTGCCGCTGGCGCTCGAATACGTCTGCCAGTCCTGGCCGGCGGTGACGATGTCGCTGTAGCGCGAGAGGATCCACATCTGCGCTTCTACGCTCCAGAAGCAGGGGTGTTCGTCGCGCAGGTGGCGGTAGTAGGGGAAGGGGTCGGCGTCGATGGCCGGGCTGTAGGGGTCGAAATGGAAGCTGCCCAGGGTCATGTCTTGTCTCCGGTGGGGTGGGTGGCGGCATGAACTGTAGGTGGCCGTCGGGCCGATGGCACTGCAATAATCAGGGTCAAGTCTTGTACTTTTCGATCAGGCTGACGAACGATGAACCCGCCCGCACCCCCCCCGGCCACCGTCCGACGCGGTGCGCGCGCCATCCCGCGCTTCGCGCTCTACGGCGAGACCGCCTCCCCCGGACAGGAGCTGCTGCACATCGAGGAGGTGCAGTCGCGCAGCCGCCTCCACCACTGGGAGATCGACCCGCACCTGCACCAGGGGCTCTACCAGGTCCTCTGGATCCAGACTGGTTCGGCCGAGGTCGGGCTGGACGAATGGCGCGCTGCCGTGCACGGGCCGGCCGCCATCGTGGTGCCGCCCGGTGTGGTGCACGGTTTCCGTTTTGCGCCGGACACCGACGGCCGGGTGCTCACGCTTTCGGCGCGCTTTCTGGTCGAGGGGGAGTTCCAGCAGGTGGGTGAGTCGTTCCGGGCACTGTTCTCGGCGCCCGGGGTGTTGCATTTTTCAGCCGATGACGGCGAGGCGCAGCGGCTGAGCGTGCAGCTCTCAGAACTGGCGGCGGAGTTCGCGCTTCCAGGTTCGGCCGACTCGCCGGTGGTGCTGTGGCTGGCGCGTGCGGTGGTCTGGCGGCTGGCGCGCGCCAGTGCGCAGGGCCAGCGCGACGGGAGCAGCGACCCGGCCCACCGGCACCAGGCCCTGTTCACCCGCTTCCTGCTGCTGGTGGAAGAGCACTTTCTGGAGCACTGGCCGATGGAGCGCTATGCCTCGCGCCTGGGGCTGTCGGCGCAGCGTCTGAACCGGCTGGTGCGCGCCGAGAGCGGGCGCAGCGCGCTGGAGCTGGTGCACGAGCGGCTCACGCGCGAGGCCTGCCGGCGGCTGGTCTACATCGCCGCGCCCGCCGCCAGTCTGGCGCTGGAGCTGGGCTTCGAGGACCCGGCCTATTTCTCCCGCTTCTTCAAGCGCCGCACCGGCCTGTCGCCCCAGCGCTGGCGGGACGCGCAGCGCGCCGCGTCGGACTGACCGACTGAACGTCCCGGCCGGTCAGGGCCGTCAGGGCTGGGTGTCTTCCGGCGCCTGCTGCCGCGGCCGGAAATACAGACCGACGCCGAAGGCCAGCGCGTCCGCTCCCATGGAGCACAGGCGCATCACCAGGGCCACGCCCAGCGCGGTTTCCAGGCCGATGGCCGGCCCCATGAGCTGGATCATCACCGCTTCGCGCACACCGATGCCGCCTGGCGACCCGGGCACCAGGAAGCCGGCGGTCCACGACACCGAGAACAGCAGGACCATTTCCAGCAGGTCGATCTCGGGGTGCTGGAACAGTTCGGCCGCCAGCAGTTCCACCACACCGCCCAGCACCACGAAGGAGAAGGCGATCAGCCCGGCCACGCTCATGGCGGTGAGCAGGCGGGGTTCGGCCAGCAGCTGGCCACGGCCGAGCTTGCGGCTGAGACCTGGCAGCAGGCGGTTGACCACACGCACCGCCAGAAAAGGCGCGATCAGCATGGTGACGGCGACGGCAGCCAGATAGCCCGGGTGGCTGGTGTCGACCAGTCCCTCGTGCAGATCGTTGACCACGAACAGCAGGGCCGCCACGGCGAAGATGCCGCTGATGCCCAGCACCCAGAAGGTCTCCATGGCCATGGTGGCGATGGTCTTGCCCGCCGGGATGCCGGCCTGGCTGCCCAGCAGCACCCGGCCCGCGAAATGGCCCACATTGCCGGGCAGGTACTTGCCCATCTGCGAGACGGCGATGATCTGAAGGGCCTGGCGGTAGGGCAACTTCACGCCCTGGTCGCGCAGTAGCAGCTGCCACATCAGGGCGATCAGCGGGACGCTGGTGAGGCAGCCCAGCACCGCCAGCGCGATGACGCCGACGGCCGACCAGCCCCATTCAATGGGCGGCAGCTGGTGCAGGTTGTCCCAGAGGTGGTAGCCGAAGTAGCCGCAGGAGGCGAGCAGCAGGGCCAGGGCGAGCCCGCGCAGCAACCAGTAGCGGGCGGATCGGGAGGGGCGGGGTGCGGCTTCCCCGTTGAGGGTGGACGCAGAGGCGTGGGTCATGTTCTGCGTCCTGCACAGAGTCGAAAGAAGGCCCGGATTTTATCGGGGCATGCTCTCACGATCCGGTGCGGGCTTAAGGCAGCGGTGGCGTGGACTGGACCATCTGATCGCGCAGCCAGCGGTGCGCGGCATCGTCCTGGTGGCGCCGGTGCCAGATCAGGTACATGGGCAGCGAAGGGCAGGGCGTAGGCACCTCGCAGGTGCCGAAACCCGCCATGAAACGGTCGGCCAGCAGCGAGGGGGCGGTGGCCAGCAGTGGGCTGCCGCGCAGGAAGGCGGGCAGGGCGCCGAAGCCCGGTACCATCACCGCAAAGCGGCGGTGCAGGCCGCGGGCTTCGAGCGTGCGGTCCAGGTGCAGCGTGCGCCGGGGTTCGTAGACCACGGTGATGTGGTCGGCGGCCAGGTAGTCCTGCAGCGACGCCGGCCCGGTGCGCACGCCGGCATCGAAATAGACGATGTAGCGGTCCTCGAACAGGCGCTTCTGCATGATGTCGCTGCCTTCGGGCGGACGAGGGCTGATGGCCAGGTCGCAGGCGCCGTCGCGCAGCATCTCCAGGCTCGGCACGTCGGACGGAATGATGCGCAGCGCCAGTCCGGGCGCCTGCTCGCGCAGCCGCTGCGCCAGGGCCGGCAGCAGCACCTCGCGCTGGAAGTCGTTGGCCGCAATGGTGACCGTGCCCTTCCAGCGCGCCGGGTCGAACGCGCCGCTCTGCGCAAAGCCCTGCAGCTGCCGCAGCAGCTCGCGCGCCTGCACCGCCAGCCCCGCCGCGCGGGCCGTGGCGACGATGCCGCGCCCGCTTTTGACGAACAGCGGGTCGCCGGTGATGGCGCGCAGCTTGTCCAGCTGGTGGCTCACCGCCGACTGCGTCACACCGAGCGCCTGCGCTGCCCCGGTGATGCTTCCCGCCTCGACGACGGCCACCAGCAGTTGCAGCAGGCGGGCATCAAGGTCTGACCAATCGAAATCGCTCATGCGTTAGATGATCATTCATCTGTTTATCTTTGGCAATGCGGGCGGAATACTCCGGTTTGACCCACGTCAACCACCCCACGCAGGAGACTTCCGTGAGCAAGACCATCCCCGGCACCACGCCGTTCGACGGCGACGCGGCCCAGAAGGGCTACGCGCTGAACAAGATGTGTTTTTCCTTCAATCACAAGGAAAACCGCGACGCGTTCGTGGCCGACCCCGAGGCCTACATGAAGCAATACGGCCTGAACGAGCAGCAGGCCGAGGCCATCCGCTCCAAGCAGGTGCTGGCCCTGATCTCGGCCGGCGGCAACGCCTACTACCTGGCCAAGTTCGCCGGCATCTTCGGCCTGGACATGCAGGACATTGGCGCCCAGCAGACCGGCATGACCAAAGATCAATTCAAAGCCAAGCTCGTTGCTGCCAACGAGCAGTGCTGAACCCACCGGAGACATAAACATGGCACAACTCATCGGTGGCCTGGCCACATCGCATATCCCCGCCATCGGCGGCGCCATCCACAAGGGCTTGCAGAACGAGCCGTACTGGAAGCCGTTCTTCGATGGTTTCCCGCCGATCCATCAGTGGCTGGGCAAGGTGAAGCCCGACGTGGTCGTGGTGTTCTACAACGACCACGGCCTGAACTTCTTCCTCGACAAGATGCCGACCTTTGCCGTGGGCGCCGCGGCGACCTACAGCAACGCGGACGAAGGCTGGGGCATCCCGACGCTGCCGCCGATCCCGGGCTGCCCGGACCTGTCGTGGCACCTGATCCGCGAGCTGATCGCCAAGGAATTCGACATCGTGACCTGCCAGGAGATGCTGGTGGATCATGCGTGCACGCTGCCGTTCAAGCTGTTCTGGCCGGAGCACGCCGTGGCACCGGTGCAGATCGTGCCGATCAGCATCAACACGGTGCAATTCCCGTTGCCGACCGCCAAGCGCGTCTACAAGCTGGGCAAGGCGGTGGGTGAAGCCATCCGAAGCTGGAACAGCAACCTGCGCGTGGCGGTGATGGCCACGGGGGGGCTGAGTCATCAGCTGGATGGTGAGCGCGCGGGCTTCATCAACAAGCAGTTCGACCTGCAGTTTCTGGACAGCATGGAGACCAACCCGGAGTGGGCGACGCAGTTCACCGATCTGGAGCTGGTGGAGAAGGCGGGCACGCAGGGTGTGGAGCTGCTGATGTGGCTGGCGATGCGGGCGGCGCTGACGGTGGCCGGGTCTGGTGTGCGCAAGGTGCACAGCAACTACCACATCCCGATTTCGAACACGGCGACGGGTGTGCTGGCGCTGGAGACGGTCTGACCTGCCGGTTGAACTGTGCAGTCTTCGGAAGGGGCTTGTTGGCCCCTTTTTCATGCCGGCTTGTTGGGCGTGTGCCGGAAGCGATCGGTACCCGACTCCGCTCATGTCCCCCGAACCGGCTGCGCCGGTTCTCCTCCTTTACTTCGCTGCGTCAGGCACCGATCACTTCCGGCACCGAAGCACCGTTGGCGCACCACTGGTGGCGCTCCCTGGTGATCGCGTTGACCGTGGCTGGGTGGGCCTGCAGAGCGAAGTAGAGGAGGAGGCGGCCGCAGGCCGCCGGGGGACATGAGCGGCGCAGGCCCACCCAGTCGCGGTCAACACAGAGAAGGAGTTCAACAACAGGGAGCCCAAAAGCAAAACGGGAGCCCGAAGGCCCCCGCTGTGTGACAAAGAAACGCTGAAACGGATTACAGCGAATCGATGAAGCTGCGCAGCTTGTCCGAGCGGCTCGGGTGCTTGAGCTTGCGCACCGCCTTCGACTCGATCTGACGAATCCGCTCGCGCGTCACATCGAACTGCTTGCCCACCTCTTCCAGCGTGTGGTCGGTCGACATTTCGATACCGAAACGCATGCGCAGCACCTTGGCTTCGCGCGGCGTCAGGCTGTCCAGGATCTCCTTGACCACCTCGCGCAGACCGGCCTGCATGGCCGCTTCGATCGGCGCCGTGTTGGCCTGGTCCTCGATGAAGTCGCCCAGGTGCGAATCGTCGTCGTCGCCGATGGGCGTTTCCATCGAGATCGGCTCTTTCGCGATCTTCATGATCTTGCGGATCTTGTCCTCGGGCATCTCCATCTTCTCGGCCAGGATGGACGCATCAGGTTCAAAGCCATGCTCCTGCAAGTGCTGGCGGCTGATGCGGTTCATCTTGTTGATCGTCTCGATCATGTGCACCGGGATGCGGATCGTGCGCGCCTGATCGGCGATCGAGCGCGTGATCGCCTGACGGATCCACCACGTCGCGTAGGTCGAGAACTTGTAGCCGCGGCGGTATTCGAACTTGTCCACCGCCTTCATCAGGCCGATGTTGCCTTCCTGGATCAGGTCCAGGAACTGCAGGCCGCGGTTGGTGTACTTCTTGGCGATCGAGATCACCAGGCGCAAGTTGGCCTCGATCATTTCCTTCTTGGCATCGCGCGAGTTGGCCTCGCCCTCGTTCATCCGCTTGTGGATGTCCTTGAGGTGCGTCAGCGGCACCACCACGCTGTTCTGGATCGTGATCAGGCCCTGTTGCAGTTCCTGGATCGGCGGGATGTTGCGTTCCATCACCGTGCTCCAGGGCTTGCCGGCGGCGGCCTGCTTCTCGACCCACTTGAGGTTCAGCAGGTTGGCCGGGAAGTCGGCGATGAACTTCTCCTGCGGCATGCCGCACTTGTCCACGATGATGCGGCGCAGCTCGCGCTCCTTCTTGCGCACCTCGTCGACCTGGCCGCGCAGCGTGCTGCACAGCTTCTCGATCGCCTTGGCGGTGAAGCGGATGGTCATCAGCGTTTCGGTGATGGCCTGCTGCGTCTTGATGTACGAGGGCGTGCCGTAGCCTTCCTTGTCGTAGATCTTGTGCAGCTTCTCGAACAGGTTGCGCATGGTGTCGAAGCGATCCAGCGCCTCGCGCTTGAGTTCTTCGAGCTTGCGGGTCAGGGCCTTGGAGCCGCCCTTGCCGTCGTCGTCGTCGGCCTCGTCGTAGTCGTCGAAGTCTTCTTCGGCCACGTAGTCGTCGGCCGCATCGGCGTCGGCGAAGCCGTCCACCACGGTCGAAATGACGACCTTGCCTTCGCGGATTTCCTCGGCCATGGCCAGCAGCTCGGCGATGGTGGCCGGGCTCTCGCTGATCGCGGCCATCATGTCGTTGAGGCCGCCCTCGATGCGCTTGGCAATCTCGATTTCGCCCTCGCGCGTCAGCAGCTCCACCGTGCCCATCTCGCGCATGTACATGCGGACCGGGTCGGTGGTGCGGCCGAATTCGGAGTCCACGGTGGACAGCGCGGCTTCGGCGGCTTCTTCGGCTTCTTCCTCGCTCGAACCGGTCGGGGCGTTGTCGGTGATGATCAGCGCTTCGGCGTCCGGGGTCTGCTCGTACACCGCCACGCCCATGTCGTTGAGCAGGGCGATCACCACTTCCAGCGTCTCGGCGTCGATCAGCTTGTCGGGCAGGTGGTCGTTGATTTCACCGTGCGTCAGGTAGCCACGCGTCTTGCCCAGCTTGATCAGGGTCTTCAGGCGTTCGCGGCGCAGCTTGGCTTCTTCTTCGGACAGGACGGTTTCGTCCAGGCCGAATTCCTTCATCAGCGCGCGCTCCTTGGCCTTGCTGATCTTCATGCGCAGCGGCTTGACCTTCTCGGCCGGTGCTGCCGGGTCGGCGACTTCCTCGACAACCTCTTCGGCCAGATCCTCTTCGATGTCGCTCAGGTCGGCATCGTCCAGGTCGCTTTCTTCCTTGGCGGCGGCCTTGGGCTTGCGGCCGCGCTTGGCAGCCGGCTTGTCGGCAGCGGCCTTGGCGGGTCGGCCGGGCTTCTTCTTGGCCGGTTCGTCGGCGTCGACGGTGTCGAGTTCTTCGGCCTTGGTCTTGCCGGTCTTGGTCGCTTTGGCGGCGGTCTTGGCGGGGGCTTTGTCGGTCACGGGGGCAGGGGCTTTCTTCTTGGGCTCCGGGGCGGCGGCCTTGGTGGCAGGCTTCTGGGCGGCTTTGGTGCTGGGGGCAGGCGTACTGGCTTTCTTCGCGGGCATGGGAACCTCAAAAAACGTCAGGAAAGATACCGGCTGAGACACACAAAAATCGCCAGAATTCCGCCTCTCTGGGCACAAGTCCGGTGGTTTTTGTCGGGCGAATCAAACACTGGAGCCCGCACTTCGCCGGGGAAGGGCGGGCCTGCAAGCTGTGTGGGCGAACATTTGGTGTGCAGTCCTTGCGGGGTTCCGTCGGGCCAGGGGCGCCGAGGTGGCCGGGATGTCTGTATCCGAAACCCCTGTGCTGGGGGGTGGCCGGTGCCGGAGGTGCTGCTGTCGCGCTTGCGGTGCAAAACGCGCGATTATACCGCTGAGCCCGGTTTCAGTGCCTTGATGCGTTCATTGATCTCCCGCAGGCGTTCGCGGGCCTCTGGGTCGGTGGCGGCCTGGAGGGACAGCGCCTGGCTCTGGCGCATCAGTTCGTCCCGGCGCAGCAGGTCCATCACACCCGCCAGTTCCTCCAGCTCGGACGCGGAGTCGGCGGCGATGGTGGCCTGCTCCACCTCTGCGCAGACATAGGCCTCGAACGGTTCCCCACGCAGGCCCTCGCGCAACGCCGCCCAGGGCTGCGGGCCGTGCTCGTGCAGTTGGGCCTCCAGCCAGGCGAACACCGGCCCATGGGGCGCCGGCAGATGGGCCAGCATGGCATGGTCGTCGGCCGAGAGGCTGTCCCAGGCGGCGGCGTTGGCGAGCAACAGGCCCACGGCCCGGTCCGTGCGGCTCTTGCTGGCGGTCTGACGGCCCAGCATGCGCGGCGGCGGTGGTGGGCCCTTGCGCCAGCTGCTCCGGCTGCCGCCGCTCCAGGAGCCGCGGCTGCGGGGTTCGGCCGGAGCACCCCACGCCCCTTGCTCGTGCTGCGAGACAGCGGCGGGTGCGGCGGCCGGGTAGGGCGCCGCACCGCCATCGACCGGCGGCTGAGCGGCGTGAGCGGTGGGGGGCTGGCGCTCTTCGCGCGGTCGGCGCGGCCCGCGCTCGTCGCGCTGCCACAGTTGCTGCAGGTCCGGGGTGCCGATGCCGATCTGCTGCGCGAGCTCGCCCAGCAGCTGTCGCTTGAGCGCGCCTTCGGGCAGGGCGCTCCACAGCGGCCTCGCCTGGCTGGAGAGGCGGGCGCGGCCTTCGGCGCTGCCCAGGTCGCAGTCGGTGCTGGCGGCGTCGACCAGGAATTTCGACAGCGGCACCGCCTGCTTGACGAAGTTCGCAAAGGCGTCGGCACCATGCTCCCGGATGTAGCTGTCGGGGTCGTGCTCGGGCGGCAGAAACAGGAACTTGACGCTGCGGGTGTCGGTGGCCAGTGGCAGCGCGGCGTCCAGCGCCTTGCGTGCGGCGCGGCGGCCGGCGGCGTCGCCGTCGAAGCTGAACACCACGGCGTCGGTGAAGCGGAACAGCTTGTGCACATGGTCGGGTGTGCAGGCCGTGCCCAGCGTGGCCACGGCGTTGGCAAAGCCCAGCTGGGCCAGAGCCACCACGTCCATGTAGCCCTCGGTGACCAGCGCATACCCATGCTGGCGGATCGCGGTGCGGGCCTCGAACAGGCCATAGAGTTCGCGCCCCTTGCTGAACACCGGCGTCTCGGGCGAGTTCAGGTACTTGGGTTCGCCCTTGTCGAGCACGCGGCCGCCAAAGCCGATGCACTCGCCCTTGACGTTGCGGATCGGGAACATGATGCGGTCGCGGAAGCGGTCGTAGCGCTTGGCTTCGCCATCCTGGCCTTTTTCGTCCTCGTGCTCGATCACCAGGCCCGACTCGACCAGCAGAGGCTCGCTGTAGTCCGGGAACACGCTGGCCAGGTGGCGCCAGCCTTCGGGCGCGTAGCCCAGACCGAAGGTTTTGGCGATCTGGCCCGACAGGCCCCGGCCCTTGAGGTAGTTCACCGCACGCGGCGAACCCTTGAGGTCCTTCTGGTAGGCCTTGGCGGCCTTCTCCAGCACGTCGGTCAGCGTGGCCTGCTTCTGGCGCTGCTGGGCGGCGCGCTCGCGCTCCTGCGGCGAGATGTCGTCTTCAGGCACCTGCAGCCCGACCTGCTGGGCCAGGTCTTTCACCGCCTCGACGAAGTTCATGCCGGCGTGTTCCATCAGGAAACCGATGGCGTTGCCGTTGGCCCCGCAGCCGAAGCAGTGGTAGAACTGCTTGGTCGGGCTGACGCTGAACGACGGCGACTTTTCGCCGTGGAACGGGCACAGGCCCATGAAGTTGGCGCCACCTTTTTTCAGCTGCACGTAGCGGCCCACCACGTCGACCACGTCGACGCGGTTGAGCAGTTCCTGGATGAAAGATTGCGGTATGGCCACGGGGCTATTCTCCCCCACGACTCCCTCACGATGTCCAAGCAACCGGAGACCCGAATGACGAGCATCTACGACCAGGACCTGCCCCGCAACGAAGCCAACTTTGCGCCGATCTCGCCGCTGTCGTTCATCGAACGCACGGCAGAGGTCTACCCGGACCGGCTGGCCATCGTGCACGGCGGCCTGCGCCAGACCTGGGCCCAGACCTACGCCCGCACGCGCCAACTGGCCAGCGCGCTGCACAAGGCCGGCATCGGCAAGAACGACACCGTGGCGGTGATGCTGCCCAACACGCCGCCCATGGTGGAGGCGCACTTCGGCGTGCCCATGGCTGGCGCCGTGCTCAACGCGCTCAACACCCGGCTGGACCCGGAAGCCATCGCCTTCATGCTGGACCACGGCGAGGCCAAGGCCGTGATCGTCGACCCCGAGTTCGCCGGCACCATGGCGAAAGCGTTGCAGCTGCGCCAGCGCACCGAGCCGCTGCTGGTGATCGACGTGCAGGACACGCTGTTCACCGGCGAGAGCCAGCCCATCGGCAGCACCACCTACGAGGCGCTCATTGCGGGCGGCGACCCGGCCTTTGCCTGGCAGCTGCCGGGCGACGAGTGGGACGCCATCGCGCTGAACTACACCAGTGGCACCACCGGCAAGCCCAAGGGCGTGGTCTACCACCACCGCGGCGCGGCCATGAATGCGATCAGCAACGTGCTGGAGTGGGACATGCCCAAGCACGCGGTCTACCTATGGACCCTGCCCATGTTCCACTGCAACGGCTGGTGCTTCCCCTGGACGGTCGCGGCACGCGCGGGCGTCAACGTCTGCCTGCGCCGCGTGGAGGCTCAGACCATCTTCGACCTGATGCGTGAGCATGGCGTGACGCACTACTGCGGCGCCCCCATCGTGCAGGGCCTGCTGGTGAATGCGCCGGCCGCGATGAAGGCGGGCATTCCTGCAGGCATCAAGGCCATGGTTGCGGGTGCCGCGCCACCGGCTTCGATGATCGAGGGCATGGAGCAGATGGGCTTCGACCTGACCCACGTCTATGGGCTGACCGAGGTCTACGGCCCTGCGACGGTGTGTGCCAAGCACGACGCCTGGAACGAGCTCGACATCGGTGAACGCGCCCGGCTGAACGCGCGCCAGGGTGTGCGCTACCACCTGGAGCGCGATGTGCGCGTGCTCAACCCCGAGACCATGCAGCCGGTGCCGCAGGACGGCGAGACCATGGGCGAGATCATGTTCAAGGGCAACATCGCCATGAAGGGTTACCTCAAGAATCCCAAGGCGACGGCCGAGGCCTTTGCCGGTGGCTGGTTCCACAGCGGCGATCTGGCGGTGCAGTACGCCGATGGTTACTTCAAGATCAAGGACCGCAGCAAGGACATCATCATTTCGGGCGGCGAGAACATCTCGTCCATCGAGGTCGAGGACGTGCTCTACCGCCACCCCGACGTGCTGGCCGCCGCCGTGGTGGCCAGGCCCGATCCGAAGTGGGGCGAGACGCCCTGCGCCTTTGTGGAGCTGAAGTTCGGCGCCCAGACCACGCCCGAGGACATCGTCAAGCACTGCAAGCAGCACCTGGCCGGGTTCAAGGTGCCGCGTTACGTGGTGTTCGGCGAACTGCCCAAGACCAGCACCGGCAAGATCCAGAAGTTCGAGCTGCGCAAGCAGGCCGGGTCGGCATCGGCCATTGACGTTTAGTCCCCTGCCACTATGCCCTCGCGCCGCGGGTCGGCGCCGCCGAACCACACCGGCCGACCATCCTTCAGGCCGCGCTGGATCGCCTGCAGGCCGCTGGGCATCGGTGCCTCACTGACCGAGTGGCCCTTCGTCTGCAAGGCCTGCACGGTGGCTGGTGGGAACCGGCCTGCTTCCAACATCACCGGCCCGCCCAGCGTGCCGAAGTTGGGCAGGTCGATCGCGGCCTGCGGCGACAGACCGCCGCCCAGCGTGCCCAGCAGGGTCTTGGCCGTGAAGTGGATGATCAGTGCGCCGCCCGGGCTGCCCGCGCTCATCAGCACCTGCCCCGAGGCCTGGTCGAACACCAGCGTCGGCGACATCGACGAACGCGGGCGCTTGCCGGGCTCCACCCGGTTCGCGATGGGCTGTCCCAGCGCGTCGGTGGGAGAAAAACTGAAGTCGGTCAGCTGGTTGTTCAGCAGGAAGCCGCCGCTGCGGCCCTGACCGGTGTTCACCATCAGCCGCGACCCGAAGCCCGCCTCGATGGTGGTGGTCATGGCCAGCGCGTTGCCGAAGCGGTCGGTGATGCTGATGTGGCTGGTGCCGTACTCGGGCTGGTCGGGCATGGGCGCGTGGGCCAGGGGCGCGCCGCCCGGACGGCCAGGTCCGACCTGGGGCGCGCGGGCTGGCGTGATCAGACGCGCGCGCTCGTCGAGGTAGGCCGGCTGCAACAGGCTGTCCCAGCGACCGCCCGGGGCGGCCACGAAGTCCGGATCGGCCAGGTACTGCGCGCGGTCGGCAAACGCCAGGCGCGAGGCCTCCAGGTAGGCGTGCAGCCAGTCGGCGCCGGGCGTGCCGGCCAGCGGGGCGGCGCCCTGCGACGTGCGGGCCAGCAGCCCGAGGATCTGCCCGACCGCGATCGCGCCCGAGCTCGGGGGCGGGAAGCCGCAGATGCGCAGCGCCTTTGCCGCCGCGGTGTGGTCCATGCACAGCGCTTCGCGCTCGCGGGGCTGGTAGCGCTGCAGGTCGTCCAGCGACAGCGTGCCCGGCATCCTCGGATGCAGGCGCACCTTGTCCACGATGGCCTGCGCCACCGGGCCTTCGTGCAGTGCGCTGGGGCCCTGCGTCGCGATGCCGCGCAGCACCGCCGCCAGCTCGGGGTTCTTCAGCAGGTGGCCCACCGGGTGCGGTGTGCCGTCGGGGCGGTAGAGGTAGGCCGCGGCCACCGGGTCGGCCTTGAGCGCGCTTTCGGCCGCCAGCAGCGTGTGCAGGCGCGGGCTGACGGCAAATCCCTGCTCGGCCAGCACGATGGCGGGTTCAAACAGCACCGCCCAGGGCAGGCGACCGTGCTGGCGGTGGGCGATGGCGAGCATGGCGACCGCGCCGGGCGTGCCCACTGACAGACCGGATGCCACAGCCTCCATGAAGGGCAGGGGCTTGCCGTCGCCGGCCAGGAAAAGCTGGGGGGCGGCGCCGGCGGGCGCCGTCTCGCGACCGTCGAAAGCCTGTACGCGGCGACCATCGTGGTGCAGCAGGAAGGCGCCGCCGCCGATGCCGCTCGATTGCGGCTCGACCAGGGTCAGCACCATTTGCACGGCGACCGCGGCATCGACCGCGCTGCCGCCGGCGCGCAGGATTTGCAGACCGGCTTCGGCGGCCAGCGGGTTGGCCGCCGCCACCGCCTGCTGGCTGAAGGTCCAGCCGGGTTTGGCCTGCAGGCCGGAAGCCAATTCGGGCTGTGCCGGTGACGATGCCACGCCGGTCGACCGGTGCGTGTCCGCCGATCCGGCACAGGCCCCCATGATCGCGCCGATGGCCAGGACCAGCACGCGATGCACCATCTGTTTTGTGCACTCTTTCATGAAGTGGCCCATTTTGTAACTTGATGTTGCAGGGGCTGGCCCGGGTGGTCGAATCGCCCCCACGGACGGGGCGCGCGCAGCGCGGCGGGGGCGATTTCTGTCAGCGGGGCGCCAGGCGGATCGCGCCGTCCAGGCGGATCACCTCGCCATTGAGCATGTCGTTTTCGATGATGTGCTTGGCCAGCTTGGCGTAGTCGTTCGGCGTGCCCAGGCGGCTGGGGAAGGGCACGCTGGCGGCCAGTGCGTCCTGCACTTCCTGCGGCATGCCGAACAGCATGGGTGTGCCGAAGATGCCGGGGGCAATCGTCATGTTGCGGATGCCGTTGCGGGCCAGGTCGCGCGCGATGGGAAGCGTCATGCCGACCACGCCGCCCTTGGACGCCGCGTAGGCGGCCTGGCCGATCTGGCCGTCGTAGGCGGCCACGGAAGCGGTCGAGATCATCACGCCGCGCTCGCCCGTGGCTTCGGGCTCGTTCTTGCACATGGCGTCGGCGACCAGACGGATCATGTTGAAGCTGCCGACCAGGTTGACCATGATGGTCTTGGTGTAGACGGCGAGCGAGTGGGCGCCGTTCTTGCCCACGGTCTTTTCGGCCGGGGCAATGCCGGCGCAATTGACCAGCCCCATGAGCTTGCCCATGGACACCGCCTTGGCGACCACGGCCTGGCCATCGGCCTCGCTGCTCACGTCGCACTTGACGAAGGCGCCACCGATTTCCTTGGCGACCGCTTCGCCTTTTTCAGCCTGCATGTCGGCGATGACCACCTGGCCGCCATTGGCCGCCAGCATGCGCGCCGTGCCTTCGCCCAGACCCGATGCGCCGCCGGTGACGATGAAAACCTTGCCTGCAATCTCCATGTGTTGCTCCTCGATGGGTGGATTGACGTTAACGTAAACGTCAATTATCGCCCACAAAAAAGCCCGCGGGAAGCGGGCTTTCAGGCGATCACTTGAACCCGACGCGGTCCAGCATCTGCTGCACCTTCACCATGTTCTTGGCCACCACGCCCAGCGGAATCTGCTCGGCCTTGAAGTTGTCGCCACCGATGGCCTTGAGGGCCGCGTTCTCGATCTTCACGCCCTTGGCGGCAGCGAACTCGTTGTTGCCGTTGGCGAAATAGTCCTGGGCATAGGGGCTGGCCAGGTATTCCATGAAGACGATGGCGTTGTCCTTGTTCTTGGCGTGCTTGGCCACGGCGGCGCCAGCGATGTTGACGTGCGTGCCGGTCGTGCCCTGGTTCGGGAACACCACCTTCACCTTCTCCATCACTTCCTTTTCGTCGGGCTTGGACGACTTGACCAGACGGGCGATGTAGTAGGTGTTGGTGATGGCCACGCCGCACTCACCCGAGGCCACGGCCTTGATCTGGTCGGTGTCGCCACCCTTTGGCGCGCGCGCCATGTTGTCGACCAGGCCCTTGAGCCAGGCTTCACCCTTGGCATCGCCCAGGCGCTCGACCACGGTCGAGAACAGCGAGAGGTTGTAGGGGTGCGAGCCCGACCGGGTGCACAGCAGGCCCTTGAGCTTGGGGTCGGCCAGCTGTTCGTAGGTGGCGACGTCGGCGGCCTTGACGCGCAGCGGGTCGTACACGATCACGCGGGCGCGGGTGGAAAAGCCGGTCCAGGTCACGCCATCCTTGGTGGCATCGGCGCGCAGGTTGGCGGGGATCGCGGCGTCCAGCTTGGCGGACTTGATCGGCAGGAACAGGCCATCCTTGTCGGCGCTGGCCATGCGGGCGGCATCCACCAGCAGGATCACGTCGGCAGGGGAGGCTGCGCCCTCGGCCTTCAGGCGGGCCACGATGCCAGCGTCGTCAGCATCCACGCGGTTGATCTTGATGCCCGTGGTCTTGGTGAAGTTCTCGTACATCGCCTCGTCCGTCTGGTAGTGGCGGGCCGAGTAGATGTTCAGGACCTTGTCCTGGGCCAGGGCGTTCAGGGACGTGGCGGCAGCCAGGACAATCGGGAGCACGGCGAATGAGCGCATGGGTTGTCTTTCAGGGTGGGGAATGAATTGCGGCGGATGCTAACACAAATGCGAATGGTTCTTGATAAGAGGTTGTTGATCTGGGTCAATGCCCTGTTGCTGGCCGTCCTGGCCGGTTGTTCCACCGTGGCACCGCCCTCAGAACCCCCGGTGGTGATCCCGCCCGTGGTGGAGGTGCCCCAGCGCCCGCCGCGGCTCGGGCTGGCGTTGGGGGGTGGTGCGGCGCGCGGTTTTGCCCACGTGGGGGTGATCCAGGTGCTGGAGGCGAACGGCATCCGTCCCGATGTGGTGACGGGCACTTCCGCCGGCAGCCTGGTGGCGGCCCTCTACGCGAGCGGCAAGCGCTCAGCTGAGCTGGAGCGCGTGGCGATGGGCATGGACGAGGCCCTGCTGACAGACTGGACCATGCCCCTGGCCAGCCGGGGTCTGCTGCGGGGCGAGGCGCTGGCGCGCTATGTGCGGCAGGCGGTTGACGGCAAGCTGATCGAGCAGATGGCGCTACCGCTGGGCATCCTGGCGACCGACCTCGCCAACGGCAGCGGTGTGCTGTTTCGCCGGGGCGATACCGCGCAGGCCGTGCGCGCCTCCAGCGCGGTGCCCGGCGTCTTCAATCCGGTGTCGATCGCCGGTCGGGACTACGTCGATGGCGGCCTCGTGGCACCGGTGCCGGTGCGCCAGGCGCGCGAGATGGGGGCCGAGGTGGTGCTGGCAATCGACATTTCGGCCGATCCGCAGGACATCCCGGCCAACGGCCTGTTCAGTCTGCTGCCCAAGACCACGGCCATCATGGGGCAGAGCATCAACCGGCTGGAACTGGCCCGCGCCGACGTGGTCGTGCGGCCTTCGCTGGCGGGCGTGGGCAGCGCCGATTTCGCCTCGCGCCAGCGGTCCATCGAGGCGGGCCGGGCCGCGATGCTGGCGGCCTTGCCCAGGTTGAAGCAGCTGTTGGCCCGCCTGCGCCCGGCGGAACTCCACTGATCGGTCCCCTGCAGAAGGACATAAAAAAAGCCCTCACTTTGCAGCGAGGGCTTGAAGGGGTCCGATGAAATCGGGATTTCGAAAAGGACCCGAGGAGACAACCAGAAAAACGGTCTGAGGGTTCAGCGCCGCCTTCACAGGTCTGGCGCTAGTCTGCTTGAGTTCAATGGTATAGGCCTTGATCGAAGTCAAAGGCCTGAACATTCGCAGAAACCCGGTGCTGTTCAGCGCTTCTTGGCAGCGGCCTTGGTGGCAGTCACGGCCTGGGCGGTGACGGTGTTGAAGTTGGCTTCGGCCATTTCGGTGGCTTGCTTGACAGCCTTCTGCACCGATTCCATGGCGTTGTTGGCGGCCGACACGGCGCTCTTCATCACGGCCACGGCGGTTTCCGAGCCGGCGGGAGCGTTCTTGGCGGCGTTGTCAACGACGGCCATGAACTTCTTCTGGGCGTCGGCGGCCTGCGCTTCAGCGGCCTTGCCGAACTCGGCGCCGGTGCCCGAAGCGATGTCGTACAGGTGGCGGCTGTAGGCCACGGTCTTCTCGGCCAGGGGCTGCATCAGGCTGGCTTGCAGCGTCAGCAGTTCCTGGGCGTCCTTGACGGACAGCATGGCCTGGGCATTGTTGGCGGATTCGCTCAGGGCGGCCTTGGTGGCTTGCACGTTCAGCTCGACCAGCTTTTCCACGCCTTCGAAGGCTTTCTGGGTCAGGCCGAAGAGGGTTTCGATGTTGGCTTTCTGGGCGGCAACGATTTGTTCAGCGGTCAACATGTTTTTAGCTCCTGTAGAGGGTTTTAAAAGGGTAGTTGAAGGCTGCTTCGAGAACACCGCGCTGTCTGGACGCTGTTGTTTTCGTTCGCTTTGCTGCGCTGCAACATGATTCGAATTATAGGGACTGGCGGGATGGGTGCAAGGGTTTTTTGTTGCGCTGCAGCAATCTAGGTGCGGTTTTCTAAAACCGGGTGGCGCCGGACGGATTTGATGCGCCGGCCACAATGGGCTGTGCACGTCTTCTACGCCGACCACTTCATCCTCCCGCTGCCCGCCGGGCACCGTTTTCCCATGGCCAAGTACGGGCGCCTGCGCGAGCGGCTGGCGGCCGAGTGTCCGCAGATCCGGCTGGGCCAGGCTCTGCCGGCGAGCGACGGCGAACTGGCGCTGGTGCACACGCCGGCCTACATCCAGGCCGTCCAGACCGGCACGCTGAGCGCAGCGGCCCAGCGCGAGATCGGCTTCCCGTGGAGCCCGGCGATGGCCGAGCGGGCGCGGCGCTCGGTGGGAGCGACGATCCAGGCCTGCCGGGCCGCGATGTCCGGAGAAGGTCTGGCGGCCAACATCGCAGGCGGCACCCACCATTCCTACGCCGACAAGGGCAGCGGCTTCTGCGTCTTCAACGACGCGGCGGTGGCCGCACGCCTGATGCAGGCCGAACATGCGCGGCTGCACCGGGCACGTGGCCCGCTGATGGTGGCCATCGTTGATCTCGATGTACACCAGGGCAATGGCACGGCGCGCATCTTCGCCAACGACGATTCGGTCTTCACCCTCTCGCTGCACGGCGAAAAGAACTTCCCTTTCCGCAAGGAGCCGAGCGACCTGGACGTGGAGCTGCCCGACGGCACAGGCGACGCTGCTTATCTGGAGGCGCTGGAGCGTGCGCTGGACGAGCTGGCTCATCGTTTCGAGCCCGGCTTGGTCATCTACCTGGCTGGCGCCGATCCGCACGAAGGAGATCGCCTCGGTCGTCTCAAGCTCAGCTTCGACGGTCTGGAGGCGCGCGACCGCCGGGTGATGGACTGGGCTTGGCAGCGGCGCCTGCCGCTGGCCTTTGCGATGGCCGGCGGCTACGGCACCGACATGGAGGCCACCGTGCAGGTGCAGATGAACACCTACCGGGTGGCGCTGGAATACCACGCGCGCTGGAGGGCGCTCTCGCGCGACAGCGAGCGCACCGCGGTGACAGCCGCCTGAAGACCGCGAAGGCAGAATCCGCCGCCATGAACGCCCCTGCCACCCCGAACAACCGCCCCCAGGCCAAGCCCCGGGACCACTACCGCGTGTTCCGCTCCATCGGCACGCGCTGGATGGACAACGACGTCTACGGCCACGTCAACAACGTCGTCTACTACAGCTGGTTCGACACCGCGGTCAACGCCTGGCTCATCGAGCAGGGCGCGCTGGACATCCACGCCGGCAGCGTGATCGGGCTGGTGATCGAGACCCAGTGCAACTACTTCGCGCCGCTGGCCTTTCCGCAGACCATCGAGGCCGGTCTGCGGGTGGCGCACCTGGGCAGTTCCAGCGTGCGCTACGAGGTCGGCCTGTTCGCCGAAGGCGAGCCGATGGCCGCCGCCTGTGGCCACTTCATCCACGTGTATGTGGACCGCGAAACCCGCCGGCCCGTCCCCTTACCCGAGAAACTCAAGGCCACCCTGCAGACCATCACCTGACCCCGGCCAGCGCAGGGCGGCACCGCTTGCCATAATTGACGTTGACGTAAACGTCATATCCAGGAGACACCATGAGCCAGAACCCGCCTTCCGCCACGCCTGTTATCGACGCCGCCAGCGTCGACGCCGCCATCACCAGCCGCATGTCGGCGCGTGCCTTCCTGCCGCAGCCGGTGCCGCGCGCCACGCTGGAGCACCTGCTTGAGGTGGCCTCGCGCGCGCCCTCGGGCACCAACACCCAGCCCTGGAAGGTCTATGTGGTGCAGGGCGCCAGCCGCGACAGTTTGGTGGAGAAATGCTGCGCCGCGCACGACGCACTGCGCGCCGATCCGTCGCTGGCCGAGCAGTACCGCGAGGAATACGACTACTACCCGACGCAGTGGGTCAGCCCCTACATCGACCGCCGGCGCGAGAACGGCTGGAGCCTCTACGGTTTGCTGGGCATCACCAAGGGCGACAAGGACAAGATGCACGCGCAGCACCAGCGCAACTTCCGTTTCTTCGACGCACCGGTGGGCCTGATGTTCACGCTGGACCGGGTCATGGGCCGCGGTTCGCTGGTCGACTACGGCATGTTCCTGCAGAACCTCATGGTCGCCGCGCGCGGCCATGGCCTGCACACCTGCCCGCAGGCGGCCTGGAACGGCTTCGCCAAGATCATCCTGCCGCACATCGGCGCGGGCGACAACGAGATGCTGGTGTGCGGCATGGCGCTGGGCTACGCCGATCCGGCGGACAAGGTGAACGGGTTCATCACGCCGCGCGAGCCGGTGGCCAGCTTCACGCACTGGCTGGAGTGAGCCCTCAATAGGGATCCGGCACGTAGCCGCGGTTCGCGCCCGGGAAGGCACTGGGCCGGTCGCGCCAGCGGCGGCGTTCCGGAGGGATCACGCCCAGCGCGACCAAGTTCTCGCGGCTGTCGTAGCGGATGCGGATGATCTCGTCTGGCCGGTTGCTGCGGCGCTCGAATTCGGTCTCGCCAACGCGGTCGCGCTCTCGGTCGCCATGGCCGGTGCCCAGCTGGGGCCCCGCCTGCGCGCCGCTGTGGGAGCGCTCCTGCAACTGCGGACCGGACTTGCTGCCCGAGCGCGGCTCGCTGCGGTCAAACGGCGGGAAGGGCGGCAGCGGCGGGCGCGGCAGGTGGAAAGCCTCGCGCTCGCGGAACACTGCTACGCCGATCACGCCCACGTCGTCCGGGCGCCCGGTGCGCGCCGCGTAAGAGCGCGAGTGGCGCGTGAACTCGAAGGCCGCGATCTCGCGCTTGCTCTTGCGCCAGCCGGCCACGTCGTAGCGCTGCATCGGCTCCAGCACGTAGCCGGCCTGGTCGAAGTCGGCGGTCTCGCCGGTGATCACGTTCACGCCGTCCACCGACACCACATTGAGCAGGCGCTCGCGGCTGTCGTTGAGCAGCTCGATGGCATAGCGGGCGCCCGGTTCGCCCGCCACCCAGTACTCGCCGCGGAAGCGGTAGAGCGGCAGCACCGCGTCACGGTCGCGGTCGATCACGCGCACGTCGGTCAGGCGTCCCTCGGCCATGGCCGGCAACGCGGTGAGCAGGGCCGAACCGGCAATGGCGCCCAGCGCCAGTCGGCGGGAAAGCAGGGGGGTGGAGGTGGTCATCGTGGGTCTCCTGGGACCGGTGGTTGCGAGGACTGCAGTACATCGCGGCCGCGTCAACGTTTGCCCCACGGCGTGCAAAGCCTGTGTAAACAGGTGTTTGAAGTGGTGCCAATACTGGGGCGGTGCGGGACTGGAATAATCGGCCTTCCGTTTTTTCAACCCGAGGACACACCATGATCACCACCCCCAGCGGCCTGCAGTACGAAGACACCACCGTCGGCAACGGCGAGGTCGCCCAGGCCGGCCGCCGTGTGCAGGTGCACTACACCGGCTGGCTCTACAACGATGGCGTGCAGGGCGCCAAGTTCGACTCCAGCAAGGACCGCGGACAACCCTTCGAATTTCCGCTCGGCGCCGGTCACGTGATCAAAGGCTGGGACGAGGGCGTGCAGGGCATGGCCGTCGGCGGCACGCGCCGCCTGGTGATCCCGGCCGCGCTGGGCTACGGCGCGCGCGGCGCCGGCGGCGTGATCCCGCCCAACGCCACCCTGCTGTTCGAAGTCGACCTGCTGGCCGTCTGAGAACACGCATGAGCCAGCGCCCCGCCATCCTGATCGCGCGTGCTGTGTTCCCCGAAGTGGTGGAGCGCCTGCGCGAGCACTTCGAGGTCGAAACCACACCGCCCGGCGTGGTCTGGTCCACGGCCGAGCTCATTGAGCGCGTGCAGGGCAAGGACGGGGTGCTGACCACCGGCAGCGAGCGCATCGATGCGGCACTGCTGGCGGCCTGCCCGCAGCTGAAGATCGTGGCCAACCTCGCGGTGGGCTACAACAACTTCGACCTCGACGCGATGACGGCGGCCGGAGTGCAGGCCACCAACGCGCCCGACGTGCTCACCGAGACCACGGCCGACTTCGGCTTCGCGCTGCTCATGGCGACCGCGCGGCGCATCTCGGAGAGTGAACACTTTCTGCGCGCCGGAAAGTGGAACCAGTGGGCGCTGGACTTGTTCGCGGGCGCCGACATCCACGGCAGCACGCTTGGCATTCTGGGCATGGGGCGCATCGGCCAGGCGATTGCCCGCCGCGGTGCCCACGGCTTCGGCATGCGGGTGATCTACCACAATCGTTCGCGCCTGGATGCAGGGAAGGAAGCCGCCTGCGGCGCGAGTTGTGTTTCGCGCGAAGACCTGTTCTCACAGGCCGACCACGTCGTTCTGGTGCTGCCCTACACACCCGCTGCGCATCACACGGTGGGTGCGGCCGAGATCGCCTTGATGAAGCCCACGGCCACCCTGGTCAACATCGCGCGCGGCGGCATCGTCGATGAAAACGCGCTGGTCGCGGCACTGCGCGAGAAGCGCATCGCCGCAGCGGGGTTGGACGTGTTCGAGGGCGAACCCCAGGTCAACCCCGAGCTGCTGACCGTGCCCAATGTGGTGCTCACGCCGCACATCGCCAGCGCCACGCTGCCCACGCGCATGGCCATGGCCATGCTCGCGGCCGACAACCTGATCGCCTACCTGAGCACCGGCCAGGCCAAGACACCGCTCAACCGCGTCGCACCGCGCTGAGGCCGCAAGGCTACTTCAGCGCCGGGGCGCGGCGGCGTGGTCCCTGCATGCGAGGTACAGCGGCAGCGCAACCGCCAGCCCGATGCAGAAGCACAGCGCGATCCAGGCCAGGGAGCGCCAGCGGCTGAGCGGGGCCGTTTCGCGCCAGACCCAGACCGCAAATACCAGCGCCGACAGGTACACGTCGACCGTGATCGCACTGGTCAGCGGGTTGACCATGGCATCGGCCCAGAAGCGCTCGGGTGCCACGCTGCCCCCCGACAGGAAATAGCGCAGGTTGAAGAACCAGGTGCCCACCAGTCCGGCCAGTGCCAGCGCCAGGTACCAGCGGGAGATGGGTGTGGATGGCGGGGGTGTCATGCAGCGGCTCCATGAATCGATGGATCGCATTGGACCCGGGGGTCGCCTGGTCTTAAAGTGTCCGGAATGACATCTTTGAAGCGTTTTCAGACATGCCCGATTTCAGCCTGATCGTCTTGCCTGGCAGCCTGACCAGCGGTGTGGCGGTGACGCTGGACATGCTGTCGGCGGCCCAGGTGATGGCGCCGCGCTGTGGCGTGCCCGTGCCGACCTGGCGGGTGTTGTCGCCGGCAGGCGGTCCGGTGACGCTGTCGATGGGCCTGACCGTGGACACGCGCCCCCTGCCGCGGCGTGCGGGCGCCGACCCCTCGGTGTGGGTGCTGCCGGGCCTTCGCCTGGAGGACACCGCTCAACTGGCGCAACACCTGGGCGACCCGGGGGTGCAGACGGCGGCCGCTGCGGTCCGCCGTCATGTGGCCGCGGGCGGGCGCGTGGCGGCTTCGTGTTTCTCGGTGTTTGTCCTGGGTCTGGCGGGTGTGCTGGACGGGCGCCGCGCCACCACCACCTGGTGGCTGGCGCCTTTGCTGCAACAGCGGTTTCCCGCCTGCCGCGTGGAGGCCGACCGCATGGTGTGCGTGGACGGCCCCGTCGCCACCGGCGGGGCGGCCCTGGCGCAGACCGACCTGATGCTGCACCTGCTGCGCGATCACGGCGGGCACGAGCTGGCCGATTGGATCGGCCGTGTGCTGCTGATCGACGCCCGCTCGGCACAGTCACCCTACGTGGTGCCCCAGGCCCTGGTGGCCGGCGACGATTTCGTCAGCGGTCTGGTGCAGCAGATCGAGGCGCGCTGGCCTGAGCCTGTGAGCGTGGCGATGCTGGCGCAGCAGGCCGCAATGTCGACCCGGACGCTGGCCCGCCATGTGCAGCGCGCCACCGGCAAGTCGCCCATGGCGCTGATTCAGAGCGTACGGCTGCGGCGCGCGCGGTCCCTGCTAGAGCGCACGCGGCTGCCGGTGGAACAGGTCGCGGCCGCCGTCGGCTACCAGGACGCCACGGCCTTGCGCCGGATGCTGCAGCGGCTGACCGATGCCACGCCGCGCCAGGTTCGGCGACAGCGCCTGGTGGCCGACCCGGCCCGGCCGGCGGGTTGACGCGCCGGAGGCGGTGTTCACCGCCTCCGGCACCGGCTCAGCGCAGCAGCGGCAGCAGGCCCGGGTGGCCGCTCTGTTCGGCGTGGTCAGTGGCGCTGAGGCCGTCGCGGTCGCGCAGCGTGCGGTCGGCCCCTGCGGCCAGTAGCCGCCGCACCACCGCTTCGTTGCCGGTCCGCACCGCCGCGATCAGCGGTGTGCGTCCTGTGGAGTCGGGTGCGTTCGGGTCGGCGCCTTCGTTCAGCCGCTGCTGCACGGCCTCTGCGTTGCCGGACGCGATGGCGGCGAACAGGGGCGAGGGCGGTGGCGCCGGGCGGGCGGCCGCGATCTCCCGCCGCTCGCGCATCATCCCTTCGGCGGCGTTGCGCGAGATGCCTGCCGATGCCGCGCTGTCGGCGGTGGCTGGCGCGGGCGCTGCGGCGGCAGGTGCCGCGCGGGGGATGGGGGCGGGGGCCTGGGGCGCCATGGCCTTTGCCGCGGGGGCGGGCGCGACTGCGGCAGCTGGCGGCTGCGGTGGCGGAGCAAGCTCGGCCGACGCGGTGGGGGCCGCACGCTCGATCTCTTGCGCAGGCTCGGCGTTGGCCATGCGGTCTGCCGCTTCAGGAGCGACGGCCCCTGGCGCTGGCGGCCGTGTCATGGGTCGGGGCGGTGCCTCCGACGGCTGCTTCTGCTGTGGCGGCTCGGGTTGAGGCGGCTGTGCCTGAGGCGAGGCGGACTCCGCAGTGACGGCGGGAGCGGCCGGTGCAGCCTGCATGGCCGCAACTTCTGTGGCGGGGCGCGCGCTGCCGGCACCCATGGCCAGCTCCTTTTCCTCGGGGGTGCCGCGGTCGAACTGCAGCACCAGCAGGCCGACCAGGCCGATCACAGCAAGGCTGCCCAGGGCCCGCCAGGTCCAGTTGCTGTCGTTGGCGGCCGGCCGCGCGGTGGGGGGCGGCGTTTCGAGGCGCGAGGCGGCAGCGACGCGTGCGTGCGCCAGCACGTTCTCTCGCAGCGCGGCGCTGGGCCGTGCGGTGTCGAGTTCGTTGGCCTCGCGGTAGCGCTGCAGCAGCGCGTCATCGGGCGTCGGCGGCAGGTGATCGCGGTTCATGCGTGGGCCTCCAGGGTCTCGCGCAGGCGGGCGCGGGCATAGCGCAGGCGGCTCTTGGCAGTTTCCATGTTGACGCCGGTGGCCTGCGCAATCTCGGCCAGGCTCATGCCCGCTTCGGCCTGCAGCAGGAAGGTCTCGCGCTGCACCTCGGGCAGCGCCGCGAGTGCGTCGAGCAGTGCTTGAGCCAGTTCGCGCGAGTCGAGGCGGCGCTCAGGGCCGAAGCCCGACTCGGCTGCCAGCATCTCGGCCAGCGCGGCGCCGTCCTCGCTCTCGGCGTCCAGGCTGGTGTGGTTCTTCTGCGTGCGCCAGTGGTCGACCACGCGGTGGTGCGCCAGAGTGAACAGCCAGGTGCGGAACTTGGCCCGCATCTCGTACTGTGGCGCGTGGCGCACCAAGCTGAACCAGACGTCCTGCACCAGGTCGTCGGCCAGCGCGGCGTTCTGCACGCTGCGCTGCACGAAGCGCCACACCGGCAGGGCGTGGCGGTCGTACAGGGTTTCAAAGGCGCGCATGTCTCCGCGGGCGTAGGCCTGCATGAGCTCTTCGTCGGTGGGCGTGTCGGCCGCGGTCATGCGGGCGATTATGGGCGGCGGCGGTCACGCCTTCAGTCTGGATCGGGCACATAGCGTGGCGAACGCGACCCCGGGAACGGCTGCGGGCGGTGCGGCGCTACGTCGGGCGGCAGAATGCCCATTGCCACCAGGTTCTCGCGGCTGTCGTAGCGGATGCGGATCACCTCGTCGGGCTGGTGGCTGCGGCGCTCGAACGTGGTGTGGCCGACGCGGTCGTGTTCGCGCTCGCCGTGGCCAGTGCCCAGCTTCGGCGCTGCTGGTGCCTGGCGGCGGGCTTCTGCGACCGAGTCGGCGGCTGAGGCCGAAGGCGCGCCGCGTTCGAGCGGACTGCTGCCAGTGGGGCCGCTTTCGGCGTCATTGAGTTCGCGCCGCTCGCGCCAGGACGGGTGCACCGGCTCCGGCAGAGGGGTCAGGGCCGGGGCCTTCTCGCGGAACAGCGCCACGCCGATCACGCCCACATGTGCCGGGCGGCCGGTGCGTGCGGCGTAGGACGCCGGCAGGGCAGTGAAGTGGAAGGCCGCGACCTCGTGGTCAGACTTGCGCCAGCCAGTGATGTCGTACGACTGCCAGGGGCCGAGCACGTAGCCGGTCTGGTGCCAGGCGGCGGTTTCACCCGAGACCACGTTGACGCCGTCGACCGAGACCACGGCCATGAGGCGGTTCGGCTGTGCATTGCGCACCGAGATGGCGTAGCGGGCGCCCGGCCGGCCGGCGACCCAGTGTTCGCCCCGGTGCCGGTAGACCGGCAGGGTGTCGCCGCTGTCGCGGTCGATCACATGAACGTCGGCGAGCCGACCGATGGCCTGGACGGGCAGGGCGGACAGGAGGGCCCCCGCCACGAAGGCGGACAGGGTGAGGCGGCTCAGGGAAGTGTTCATGGGGACTCCAGAAAAGGTGGGGAGTCCACTGAAACGAATGACAGATTTTTTCGGGGTTAACCCAGGTGATTATTTCTAAATCCGCAATGGACTGAAGATGGTCCGGTGATTTTTCTTCTTCGGATGAAATTTTAAAGTTCACCCATCGCGAAAGAATCCCTTCCGAAACACAACGCAAAGAAGCGAAACCGCCGCGAAAAGACGCCCGACCCCCGGGCCGGCACCATCACTTCACCGTTTCACACCTTCTTGAAAGGAAGCACCATGAAAGCCTCTTACCTCTCCAGCATCGCCCTCGCCGTGGCCGCCCTCTCGGCCGGTCAGGCTTTCGCCGCCGACGCCGATGCGCCCCTGACCCGTGAGCAGGTCCGCGCCGAACTGATCCAGGCCCAGCAGGCCGGCGACGTGATCGGCGACAACGAGTCCGGTCTGACCCTGCGCGAGATGTACCCCAACCGCTACCCGGCCGCCGCCACCGCCCAGGCCAAGACCCGCGCCGAGGTCAAGGCCGAGCTGGCCGCCGCCCAGCGCGATGGCAACGTGATCGCCGACAACGAGTCCGGCCGCACCGCCCGCGAGATCAACCCCACGGCCTACGCCGCCGCGCCCAAGACCCAGGGCCTGACCCGTGAGGAAGTGCGTGCCGAGCTGCGCGCGGCCCAGGAAAGCGGCAACGTGATCGCCGACAACGAGTCGGGCCGCACCCTGCGCGAGGTTTACCCGAACCGCTACCCCAAGGACACCGTGGCCCAGGCCAAGACGCGTGAGCAGGTCAAGGCCGAGCTGGCCGAAGCCCAGCGCACCGGCGACATCATTGCCGACGGCGAAAGTGGCAAGAAGCTCAACGAGCTCTACCCCAGCCGCTACCCGAAGAACTGACCCCGCCACCGGCGCTGTCCGGTCGTCTGGTACAACGCTCCTCCTCAGGAGATGACCATGACGACCTTCACCAAGGTGGTGCTCTACACCGGCACCGACGGACGGGCCGCGTTCCGCGAGGAATCGGTCGAACTCAGCGAAGGCACGCCAGCGGCGTGCCTTTCGCCGTTGATGCCCTCGGGCGGTTACCAGTTGCGCCAGAGCCCGGTCGGCTTTCGCAGCCAGTTCCACTGCACCGGCGCGCCGCAATGGCTGTTCGTGCTGCAGGGGCAAATGGAGATCGGGCTGCAGGACGGCAGCTCGCGCACCTTCGGCCCGGGCGATCACTTCTATTCCGCCGACACCCTGCCCGAGGGCGCGACCTTCGACCCGACCGTGCACGGCCACTGGAGCCGCCAGGTCGGCGACCAGCCGCTGGTGACACTGTTCGTGCGCGGCTGACCCTGCCTTCAGAGGGGTTCCGGACTTGCGCCCGCGGGCGACCGAATCGACACTGCGTCCGGAACCTTCACCATGGTCACGGTCGAATTCGCCCCCGCCCTGCGCCGCCACGTGGACTGCGAACCCCAGCAGGTGCCGCCGGGCAGGCTGCGCGACGCGCTGGAACAGGCCCTGCAGGCCGCGCCGGCCCTGGCGGCCTATGTGTTCGACGACCAGCGCGCCGTGCGCAAACACGTGGCGGTGTTCGTCAACCGCGAGCTGGTGGCCGACAGGGTTCGGCTGGACCGGGCGCTGCTGGCCGGCGACCGGGTGCTGGTGGTGCAGGCGCTGAGTGGCGGCTGAGCTGCCGTCCCCGACTCAATCCAAGGAGACAACGATGGCGACGATGCTGGTGGCAAGCCGCAAAGGCCTGTTCGTATGGGAGGGTGAGGGCACCGACTGGCGCATCACGGCGCTGCATTTTCCCGGCGAGCCGGTCACCAGCGTGCTGGCCGACCCGCGCGATGGCCACTGGTACGCCGCGTTGCGTCTGGGTCACTTCGGCGTCAAGCTGCACCGCAGCGCCGACCGGGGTGCCACATGGACCGAGGTGGCCGCGCCGGCATTTCCGCCCAAACCCACCGAGGGGCCTATGGCCGACGACGCCACACCCTGGAGTGTGGACCTGGTGTGGTCGATGGCGGCCGGCGGCGCGGATGAGCCGGGCGTGATCTGGGCCGGTGGCCTGCCGGCGGGCCTGTTCCGCTCGGACGACCGGGGCGCGAGCTGGTCGCTGAACCGGCCCCTGTGGGACCAGCCCGGGCGGCGCGAATGGTTCGGCGGTGGCTACGACCATGCGGGCATCCATTCCATTGTGGTTGACCCGCGGGACGCCCGTCATCTCACGCTGGCCATTTCCTGCGGCGGCGTCTGGCAGACGCGCGACGGTGGTGCCAGCTGGTCCCTCACCGCCCAGGGCATGAAAGCCGACTACCTGCCGGCCGAAAGCGCCGACGACGGCAACACCCAGGACCCGCACGCCATGGTGCAGTGCCGGGCGCAGCCCGATGCCCTGTGGGTGCAGCACCATTGCGGCATCTACCGTTCCACCGATGGCGGCGTGCTGTGGCAGGCCATCGCGGCGCCGGCCCCATCGGACTTCGGCTTTGCTGTCGCCTGTGATCCCGTCAACCCGCAGCGGGCCTGGTTCGCGCCGGCGCAGGCCGATGTCTGCCGCATCCCGGTGGACGGGCGTTTGGTGGTGCTGCGCACCGACGACGGCGGCCAGAGCTTCCAGGCCTTTGGCGATGGCCTGCCGCAGCGCCACGCCTACCACCTGGTCTACCGGCACGCGCTGGATGTGGATGCCAGCGGCCGCACGCTGGCCATGGGGTCCACGACGGGCGGGCTCTGGGTCAGCGCCGATGCCGGCGAGCACTGGCAGGAACTCTCCCGCGACCTGCCGCCGCTTTCGACGGTCCGGTTCGTCTAAACCAGCATATCCGGCAGCTTCAGCCGCAGCAGCGCGCGCACGAAGCCGTGGTCGCTGCGGCTGCGGTCGCGGCCTTCGTGCAGGTGGTCGTTGAACACCTCCACGCGGCGCACATCGCCGATGGCGGCGCGGCTGGTGGCAACGAACTCCTCGCTCACCAGCACCTGGTCCAGCACCTCGGGGTAGCCCTGGTGGATGTGTGAATAGGCGACGTCGCGCCGCAGCGCGGCATCACCCTGCACATCCCAGGCGTTGAACAGGGCGTTGTCGCGCGCGCCCTTGTCGTAGGCGACTTGCGAGGTGGCGGCGATCAGCTGGGTGGTCACGCTGTGCGGGCCGTCGTTGAAGTCGCCCATCACGATCAGCGGCAGCCGGGTGCGGTGCAGCAGCTCCACCACCTTGAGCCGCAGTGCCAGCGCCTCGCCCGCGCGCATCAGCAGCGACCGCAGCGAGCCCAGCGCCTGCACGGACGGGTCCTCGGTGTCTTCCAGGGTCTTGCCGCTGGCGTCCTGCAGGTACTTGGGGCGCTTGGACTTGAGGTGGGCGGTGATGACCGCGACCTCCTGGCCGTGTTTCATGCGCAGCGTGGCGAGCAGGGGCGGGCGCTCGAAGCGGGTGTGCGGCCCGATCCCGGGCACATGGACCACCGCCGCGGCGGGGAAATCGGCGATGGACTGCAGCGATTCCAGCTTCAGCCGCGTCACCAGACCCACGCGCGGGGTGCCCTGCGCGCCGTGTTGCCCGGGGCCGTTTTCCGCGCCGGGCACGGCCACAGTGCTGTACTGCAGGCCACTGCGGGCGATGGCGGAGCGCAGCGCCACCTCGTCCCAGACCTCCTGCACCGCCAGCACGTCGGCGTTGAGCACGCGAAAGCGCTCGCCCAGCCACTCGACCTTGCGCTCGAACTCGTTCTGGCTGTATGGGTCCTGCCCTTCGTAGAAGTGGCGCCCCGGCTGCGCCAGGTTCAGCACGTTGGCGCTGGCGACGGTCAGTGTGGCCCAGCGTGAGGGCGGAGGGGGCGTGTTGGCCATGGCTGCACTGTATATATATGTGTGGTGCGGCGAGGCGCTGCCGCATCAGGTGCTTTGCGGCTCGGTGCGGGCAGCAGGCAGCGGCAGGTGCACGCGCACCGTCAGACCTCCACCAGGCGTGTCGGCCAGTTCCACCTGGCCGTCGTGCAGGGCGGCGATTTCGCCGACGATGGACAGACCAAGGCCACTGCCCTTGCCGTCGCCGGGCGAAAGCCGGACGAACCGTTCCTGCACCCGCGCCCGGTCCTGCGGTGCGATGCCGGTGCCGTTGTCGCTGACTTCCAGCACCGCAGCCCCGCCAGCGACGCGCAGCCCCACGTCGATGCGCACCGGCCCCGGGTTGTGGGTCAGCGCGTTGCCGATCAGGTTGTCCACCAGGGTGCGCAGCGCGTGCGGGTCGCCGACCAGGGACACCGGCTCGGCGTGCACCAGACCCAGGTCGCTGCCCTGCTGTTCGGCGCGCGCAGAAAAGCCGGCCACGGCCTCGCGCAGCAGGTCGTCCAGCCGCAAAGTCTGTTGCTGCGAAGTCTGTGCTTCGGGTTCCAGGCGTGCGAGCTGGAGCAGCTGGAAGGCCAGCCGGGAGGCGCGTTCGATACCCGCATCCAGCTGGTCCAGCGCCACCTCCCATTCGCCCGGCTTTGAGCGTCGGACCAGCTGTGCCTGCAGCTTGACCACGGCCAGTGGTGTATTGAGCTCGTGCGCGGCGTCGGCCAGGAAGCGGCGCTGGTGCTTGAGCATGTGCTCGATGCGGGCCAGCAAATGGTTGAGCGTGTCGGCCAGTGGCGCCACCTCGGCGGGCAGGCCGGAGGTGTCGATGGGCCGCAGGCCTTCCGGGTTGCTGCGCGCGATGTCGCTGCGCAGCTGTTCCAGCGGCAGCAGCACACGGTCGACGCCCGTGCTGGTGAGCACCGCCAGCACCAGCACCAGCAGCACCAGCGGAATCAGCAGCCAAGGGGTGAGCGAGTAGAAATGCTGGCGCCGTATCTTGGTGGTGACCGCGACCTGGACGATGCGCCGATCGTGCGCCTGCGTGTACACGCGCCAGCTTTCACCTTCCCAGGTGACGATGTGGTGCCCCGGCATCTGCAGGGGCGGGCCGACATCGGCCAGCGAGGAGTAGACCAACTGGCCCGAGTGCTCCCAGATCTGGCTCACGAACTGGTCGAGGTCGTCGTCGGCCAGTGCGGTCGATGGCATCGGTGCCCTGGGCTGTCCAGGCGCCGCTTCATCGTGGCGCATGACCGTCTGGGCGATCTGCTCCAGTCCCATGTCGCGCACATTGTTGAACCCGCTCCAGGTCAGCCGCGCCGTCAGGTAACCGACCACCAGAGTGGTGATCAGCACCGAGGAGATCAGCCAGAGCAGCAGCCGGGAGCGGATCGAGTGCAGCTTCAAGGCAACTGCACCAGCTTGTAACCGACGCCGCGCACGTTGACGATCCAGGGCTCGCCGAGCTTGCGGCGCAGGTGGTGCAGGTGCACCTCCACGGCGTTGCTGGAGATGTCCTCGCTCCAGCCGTACAGCTGCTTCTCCAGCTGCTCGACCGAGAGCACCACACCCGGCTGCCGGGCAAAGGTGGTCAGCAGGTCGAACTCGCGCTGCGACAACTGCAGGAGCTTGCCCGACAGAAGGGCTTCACGCTCGGCGGGCCGCACTTCCAGGCGTCCCAGCTGGATGTGGGTGGTGACGCGGCCGCCCTGGCGGCGCGCCAGCGCGTGGATGCGTGCGCACAGTTCGTCCAGGTCGAAGGGTTTGGTCAGGTAGTCGTCGGCGCCCTGGTTGAGCCCGGCCACGCGGTCGGGCACCGCGTCGCGCGCGGTCACCAACATCACCGGCGTGGTCTGGCCCTCGTTGCGCATCCAGCGCAGGATCTGCAGCCCGTCGGGCTGCGGCAGGCCGATGTCCAGCAGCACGACGTCGTAGCTGCGGCGGCCCAGTGCGTCGACGACCTGGTCACCGGTCTTGGCCCAGTCCACCTGGAACCCGGCCAGATCAAGGCCCTTTTCCATGCTGGAACCCAGCATCACGTCGTCTTCGGCAAGCAGCAGCTTCATGGTGGATGACCTCTGGAGCGCAATGGTAACGGCGAAAAAAAGGCGGGCACATGCCCGCCTTGTTGCCTGTGAGCGCCCCCGAGGGCACGGTTCAGCGGATGCGGCCGTAGCTGGTGCGCAGCGGATCGGCACCGCCGCCGTTGCCACCACGTTGACCGCCGCCCTTGTTCTTGTTGCGGTTGCCGGTGCGCATGGAATCGATGCTGGTGCGCAGCGGATCGGGCTGGCCGCCCGGTGCGGCGGCGCGGGCGCGCGGTTCGCGGATGCGCAGGCTGCCCAGGTGGGCGTTGGGGCCGGGTTGGCGCTCAGGCCGGTCTTCGCCGTCGTAGCGGTCCTCGCGCGGCGCGCGCGGCGGACGCTCCTGGTGCTGGCGGGGCTGACCGTTGTGGTTGGGGTTTCCGTTGGCGTTGGCTTGGCGTGGTTGTCCGTTGCCGCCACCACCGCCGCGGCGGTTGCGGTTGCGGCGCCGGCCTTCGCCCTGGCCCTCGGCGGGCGGCTGGCCCTCACCGGATTCGGCACGCTGGCGCGGCTGACCGCCGCCGTTGTTGTTGTTGCGCCCGCTGTTGCCGCCCTCGGCCTTCTTCTCGCGGATGCGGGTCATCATTTCCTGGCGTGCGGCCTTGGCGGCGGCGGCCATCACTTCGCGGCTGGGCGGCTTGCCTGCGCCGCCCCAGATGGTCTGGCGGCCCATGGCGATGGGCTCGGCCTTCTCGCCCGGCTCGGGCATGAACTCCTGGAAGATCTCGACCGGGATCTGCTGCTTGGTGAAGCGCTCGATGTCCATCATGAAGCCTTCTTCGTCCAGGCTCACGAGGTTGACCGCCTGGCCTTCGCGGCCGGCACGGCCGGTGCGGCCGATGCGGTGCACGTAGTCTTCGCAGACGTTGGGGATCTCATAGTTCACGACGTGCGGCAGCTCGTCGATGTCGATGCCACGGGCCGCGATGTCGGTCGCCACCAGGGCGCGGATCTCGCCGCTCTTGAAGTCGGCCAGCGCCTGGGTGCGGGCACCCTGGCTCTTGTTGCCGTGCAGCGCCATCGCCTTGATGCCGTTCTTGGTGAGGTAGTCGGCCACGTTGTTGGCGCCGAACTTGGTGCGGGTGAAGACCAGCACCTGGCTCCAGTTGTGCTGGTTGATGATGTGCACCAGCAGGGCCTTCTTCTTGCCGCGGCCGACCGGGTGGATCACCTGGGTGATGCGCTGCACCGTGGTGTTGCGCGGGGTGACCTGGATGCTCTGCGGGTCCTTGAGCAGGTTGTTGGCCAGGTCGCGGATCTCGTCGCTGAACGTGGCGGAGAACAGCAGGCTCTGCTTGCTTTGGGGCAGCAGGGCCAGCACCTTCTTCACGTCGTGGATGAAGCCCATGTCCAGCATGCGGTCGGCTTCGTCGAGCACCAGGATCTGTACCTGCGACAGGTCCAGGAAGCCCTGCTGCTGCAGGTCGAGCAGGCGGCCGGGGGTGGCGACCAGGATGTCCACGCCCTTCTTCATGGCGTTGATCTGCGGGTTCATGCCGACGCCGCCGAAGACCACGGTGGAGGTCAGCGACAGGTGCTTGCCATAGACGCGCACGGACTCTTCGACCTGGGCCGCGAGTTCGCGGGTCGGCGTGAGCACCAGGGCGCGGATGGCGTTGCCGCCGAAGCGGTTCTGGCCGCGCTCGCTTTGCGAGAGGCGCTGCAGCATGGGCAGGGTGAAGGCTGCGGTCTTGCCGGTGCCGGTCTGGGCGCCTCCGAGCAGATCGCGGCCGGCCAGGACGGCCGGGATGGCCTCGACCTGGATGGGGGTGGGGGTTTCGTACCCGTGTTCGCGCACCGCTTGCACGATGGCCGGGGCCAGGTTCAGATCTTCGAATTTCATCAATGAGAGGCACCCGTCCAGGGCGCTGGGGGCATCTGCCTGTGCGGTTGCCGGAGCAACTGTTCAGTTGAAGGCAGACGGGGTCTACAAAGCGGGTGGCAGGACCAGGAACTGGGGGCCGACCCTCCGGCGGGGTTGCCGGTGTTGCGGGCCACTGATGCGACGCAACGGGTCGTATTGTCGCACGTCTTGCCCAGCGACCGTCTGGAGAATTGCGGGAGCCTCCTGTCAGCGCCTGTCCCCATAATGTCGATCCGACCTCCCGCCGGCACCGGCCGGGACGTTTCCCATCCTCCACGAGAAGCCATGGATTCGCACAAGTTGATCCGGTCCGGTGTGGCCAATGACGCGGGAAAGCTGCGCCCGACACTCCAGCATTGTCTGGAAGCCGCACTGTCGATCGCCGACTCCATGATCGACGAGCTGCTGACGCAGCTGGCGGCGGTGGCCGATCCGGACCGCCTGGCCAACCTGCCCATGGAGCTGGAGCATGTGGACGTGGGACAGATCGACCGCTGGGTCCACGAGGCCGATGCCATCAAGCGCACCTGGTCGCAGCAGCTGCGCCAAGTTTTCTACCACGGTGAGGTTCAGGACCCGGACCTGCATGCCACGGTGCGTTTCGACGACCTGCGGTTGCTGGACGACCGGCAGCTGGACGCCAGCATCGAGTTCGCCATCGCCGAACAGGCGCTGACCAAGTCCACGCAGGAGCTGCTGCCGCGCCTCAACGCACTGGTGAGCAACCTCATGGGCTGGCTCACGGTGCAGCCCGAGCTGAACCCGCTGCGGCCCTCGGCCTATGCGCGTGCGCTGCGCGCCGTGATGGTCCAGCACGTGCCCGATCCGCACCAGCGCACGGCGCTGTTCGTGCCTGTGGCCGGCATCCTGGGCGAGAGCCTGCGGCAGGTCTACCGCGAGCTGATTCAGTGGCTGATGGCGCACGGCGTCGAGCCGCTGGAGAACGCCACCCAGTCGCTGCAGGCCGACAAGGCGCCGCGCAACGCCGTGGGGCGCACCCTGCTCACGCTGAGCCGGCTGCGCCAGTTGCTGGCCGGCGATCTCAACGGCGAGCAGGAGGGTGGGCCGATCTTCCTGCACACCGTGCCGGCGTCGATGTCGGCTCTGGAAGATATGGACCTCATCGAGCCGCTGATGCAGCGCCTGCGCCAGCGGCCGGCCCGGGCCTCCGGCCAGGCGCCCGCCGCTGAGCTGCCGGTGGTCTCGGGCCATCAGCTGGGGCGGTTGCTGGGCCAGGAGGTGGTGTGCCTCATGCTGGACAACCTGACGCAGGATGAGCGCCTGCTGCCGGCCATCCGCCAGCAGATCGGACTGCTCGAACCTTCGCTGACCCGGCTCTCGCAGGCCGACCCCCGCTTCTTCAGCGACCGCCAGCACCCCGCGCGCCAGCTGCTGGAGAGCATCACCCAACGCAGCCTGGGCTACCAGAGCCAGAGCGAGGACGGTTTCAGCGACCTGCTGCGGTCGGTGACCGCTGCGGTCCGTTCGTTGCAGCGCGTCGACGCCAGCGAGGAGGCATTCTCCCGCCTGCTCAAGCGCCTGCGCCGCCGCTGGGAAGAGGACGACGCCCGCAAGAACCAGCGGCAGGCCGAGGCGGCGCGTGCGCTGCTGCACGCCGAGCAGCGGCAGGTGCTGGCCGAACGGCTGGGCGCCGAGTTCCAGCAGCGCATGCAGGACAAGGAGGTGCCGGAGTTTGTGCAGCGCTTTTTGACCGGGCCCTGGGCTCAGGCGCTTGCGGAAGCGCAGCTGGAGGGCCGCCTGCCGGGCAACGAGGGCGACTCTCTGGACGGCGTTGCGGACGACCTGATCTGGAGTGTGCAGCCGGCCCTGATTCGGCGAGACACCGACCGCCTGGCGCGGCTGGTACCCCGCCTGCTGGGCCAGATGCGCCAGGGCCTGCAGCGCATCGCCTACCCGGCCGAACTCACCGGACAGTTCTTCGACGCGCTGGTGACGGTGCACGAAAAGGCCTTCGACGTGCCGACCCTGACCGACGCACCCGCGGCCGAGCTGGTGAGCGATGTGCTCGACGATCCGATCACCCTGGGCATGTCGGTCGAGGAGGTGCCCATCGACGACTCGTTCTGGATCGCAGGCAAGGAGGCCGAAGACGCCGGTTTTGTGGAGGCCGAGACCGGCCCCATGCCGCTCGAAGGCCTGAACGTGGTTGAAATGGATCTGGCGCCCGGCGCCTGGGTCGACCTCAAGGTGCAGGGCGAGTGGCTGCGGGCCCAGCTGACCTGGACCAGCCCGCGGGGCAGCCTGTTCATGTTCATCTCGGCCAACGGCCTGGCCCATTCCATGACCCGGCGCACGCTGGAGAAACTGCTGGGCAATGACGCGCTGCGCATCATCTCCCGCGGCGGGGTGGTTGAGGGAGCGCTGGATGCGGTGGCCCAGCAGGCGCTGCGCAACGCGCACGGGGCCGATCCCGACGCGGCTCTCTGAGGCGCCGGCCCGCACAGGTTTTTCTCTTGACCACGACCACCTTCGGCTACGACCCGGCGCAGGACCGCATCTGGATGCGGGTGCACGACCAGGACACCACCCTCTGGCTGACCCGGCGCATGGTGCGCAGCGTGCTGGGGCCCATGCTCAAGGTTTTCGAGGAATCCACCCCCGGGCAGCAGGGTGGGGCCGCGCCCCGGGCGCGGGCGTCGATCGAACACCAGCTCTCGCTGCACGAGTCAGCGCCGGGCCAGCGACCACCCCAGATCCGGGCGGGCCGTGAGCGCCCCGACCAGGCGAGCGATCCGCAGCAGCGCCTGTGCACCAGGATCACGACCCAGGCCACGCCCCAGGGCGTCACCCTGAACTTCGAAACCGGCGCTGGCCCGCTGGTGCTGCGGCTCAGCCGCAAGGGCATGCATCTGTGGTACCGGGGGCTGGCCCTGGTGCTCCAGCAGACCCACTGGAACCTGCCCGAGCCCCTGCCGGAGTGGTTGCAGGAACCCATGACGCCGGCCGCGGTGCGCGATCTGCTGGACCGTCCGCTGCCGCCCGATCTCGACGAACCGGCCACCGGGCGATAATCCCCGGTTTCCCCCATTTGCTTCCTCCGGCACCAGCGCCGGACCACCGCGACCTCACCAGCGAGTCCATCAGCCATGGCCCAGTACGTCTTTTCCATGAACCGTGTCACCAAGACCGTGCCGCCCAAGCGGCAGATCTTGAAGGACGTTTCCATCAGCTTCTTCCCCGGCGCCAAGATCGGCGTGCTGGGCCTCAACGGTTCCGGCAAGTCCACGCTGCTCAAGATCATGGCCGGCATCGACAAGGAGATCGAGGGCGAAGCCATTGCCATGCCGGGCATCCAGATCGGCTACCTGCCGCAGGAGCCGCAGCTCAACCCCGACCAGACCGTGCGCCAGGCGGTGGAAGAGGGCATCGGCGGTGCACTCAAGGCCAAGGCCCGCCTCGAAGAGGTGTACGCCGCCTACGCCGAACCCGACGCCGACTTCGACGCCCTGGCCGCCGAGCAGGCCGAGCTGGAAGCCATCATCGCCGCCAGCGGCTCCGAGAACTCCGACCTGCAGCTGGAACTGGCCGCCGACGCGCTGAACCTGCCGCCCTGGGACGCCACCATCAAGAACCTGTCGGGTGGCGAGAAGCGCCGCGTGGCCCTGTGCCGTCTGCTGCTGTCAAAGCCCGACATGCTGCTGCTTGACGAACCGACCAACCACTTGGACGCTGAGTCGGTGGAGTGGCTGGAGCACTTCCTTCAGCGCTTCCCCGGCACCGTGGTGGCCATCACCCACGACCGCTACTTCCTGGACAACGCCGCCGAGTGGATTCTCGAACTCGACCGTGGTCACGGCATCCCCTACAAGGGCAACTACACCGACTGGCTGGACCAGAAGGAACGCCGCCTGGAGACCGAACAGAAGTCCGAAGACGCCCGCACCAAGGCGATGAAGGAAGAACTCAAGTGGGTGCGCTCCAACGCTAAGGGCCGCCAGGCCAAGAGCAAGGCGCGTCTGGCCCGCTTCGAGGAGCTGAGCGACGTCGAATACCAGAAGCGCAACGAGACCAACGAGATCTTCATCCCGGTGGCCGAGCGCCTGGGCAACCAGGTCATCGAGTTCAAGAACGTCAGCAAGTCCTTCGGCGACCGCCTGCTGATCGACAACCTGAGCTTCTCAGTGCCCCCGGGCGCCATCGTCGGCATCATCGGTCCCAACGGCGCCGGCAAGTCGACGCTGTTCCGCATGATCCAGGGCGTGGAGCAACCCGATTCGGGCGCGGTGACCATCGGCCAGACCGCCAAGCTGGCCTTTGTGGACCAGAGCCGCGAGAGCCTGGACGGCAGCAAGACCGTGTGGGAAGACGTTTCCGGCGGGCTCGACAACATCACCGTGGGCAAGTTCGTGATGCCCTCGCGCGCCTACATCGGCCGCTTCAACTTCAAGGGCAACGACCAGCAGAAGCTGGTGGGCAACCTCTCCGGCGGTGAGCGCGGCCGCCTGCACCTGGCCAAGACCCTGGCCCAGGGCGGCAACGTGCTGATGCTCGACGAACCCTCGAACGACCTCGACGTGGAAACCCTGCGCGCGCTGGAAGAGGCGCTGCTGGAGTTCGCCGGTTCGGCCATGGTGATCTCGCACGACCGCTGGTTCCTCGACCGCATCTGCACCCACATCCTGGCCTGCGAAGGCAACTCCCAGTGGTACTTCTTCGACGGCAACTTCACCGAGTACGAAGCCGACAAGAAGAAGCGCCTGGGTGAAGAGGGTGCGCGGCCCAAGCGCACGCGCTTCAAGTCCATCTGACGTCCTGATCGGATGCGTGGTTTGACAGACGAACTGGGAGCGACCAAGACATGAAACAGGGAAAGCGTTCGACTGTGCGCCGCCTCATGGCGGGGTCAGCAGTTTTTTTGCTGATGCTGGCAGGCTGCGCGGGAAACCAGGTTGCCGCCGATGCACCCGCTTCCAGCGTTGGTGAAAAGGCGGTGGTCGTGGTGTCGGTCACCCACGACGCAGAGACGGGGCGTCGCGCCAAGGCAGGGTTCGTGCTGGACCGCGACAGCAAGATCCATTCAACACGCGTCCTGCGCTCCATCGAAGAAGTGCTGGGCGTGCCGAAGGGCAGTGATTTCGATGATGTGCACGGGCGGGTCTATGTGCTGGACGTGGAGCCGGGAACCCACACGGTCAGCTCATGGTTCACGATCACCGGCATGTCCCGACTGGAGCCTCGAACCGAACCGCCCGCGCTCACGTTCGATGTCCGGGCCGGAGAAGTGGTCTACATCGGGAATCTCAACCTGAACCATGTGGCCGGTCGCTCTTTGATCGGTGTCAAGGCGGTCGCCGGGGCCGTGCCCGAAGTCCGGGACCGGGCTGCGATCGACATTCCTCTGGCTGAGAAGAGGGTCGCTTCCATCAAGGGCCGGGTGGCTACCCGGCTCCTGCCCTTGGGAGACTGGACCGCGTCGCCTGGCCCTCGAAAGGGAGCTGTCGAGTGAGTGCAACCGACGACGAACAGGTGCTTGCCGACACCCGCCGCTGGATCGAGAGGGCGGTGATCGGGCTGAACCTGTGTCCGTTTGCCCGTTCGGTGTACGTGAAGAACCAGGTGCGCATCGTGGTCAGCCGCGCGCGGCACCTGGACGCATTCCTGGACGAACTGGACCGCGAGCTGGACCTGCTGGTGAATACGCCGGCCGAAGAGATCGACACCACGCTGCTGGTGCACCCCACGCTGTTCCCGGACTTCGAGGTCTTCAACGACTTCATGAATGTGGTGGACGACGTGGTGGCCGAACACGAGCTCGAAGGCGTGATCCAGGTGGCCAACTTCCACCCGCAGTTCCTGTTCGATGGAGAGGCGGCGGACGACCCCAGCCACTTCACCAACCGCGCGCCGTACCCCACGCTGCACCTGCTGCGCGAGGACAGCGTGGAGCGCGCGGTGGCCAGCGAGGGCGGGGACGCCGAAAAGATCGTGGAACGCAACATCGCCACGCTGCGCACGCTGGGCGCAGAGGGATGGAAAGCCCTGCTGTCTAAGCCCTGAACTGCGCGAAATTCCAGGGCTGATCCGGGCTTTGTCGCCCGGTGGGGTTGCCCACAATCCTCGGTCATGAGGTCCCGACCGAACGATCTGTGCTCTCCACCCCATGAACGCCCGCACCTACACCCCTTTTGACAGCTGCCTGAAGGCTGCGCTGGTCCTCTCCGGCGAGTGGATTCCGCGCTGGTTGGATCTGCTGCATGCTGCTCTGGTGCACCGGGAGGCGACTGGTGCCACACACGAGAAGCGCGCCTTCGGCCACGCGCGCTCGGTGCTGATCGAATGCCGAGGCCAGCTCGCAGACAGTCTGGTGACGGCGTTTTCCAGTGCGGTTCACGCCGACGTGGCGCGCGACAACGGCTCGCCAACGGCCGCTTCCCGCAAGCCAAGGGCCTCCCTCAGCCTGGACGATCTGACGTTGATGGACCACCACGAGGTGCAGGCCTCAGTGGAGCTGGCCCGGCTGCAGCAGGTGGTCAAGATGGCGGTCGAGGACGAGTTGATCACCCTGAGCGCCCTGCTCAGCGCCGCGCGCGGCCTGCGCACCGTGCGGGCAGAGGCGAACCCGCTGCGACCCGATGTCGTCATCGACACCCTGATGGCGGTGCTGGCCAAACTGCGCATCGACGAAGCGGCACGGCTGCACTGGCTGCATGCAGGTGCCGTGTCGCTGGGGCAGGAACTGGGCCGGTTCTACGCCGCGCTGGTGCGGCACCTGGAGGCGGACGGCGTGCAGCCGGCCGGCTATGTGGTGGTGCCCACGGTGCTGCCGGCACGCCCGGTCCATACGTCTGTGTCCGATCATGGTGAAGACCGCCCGTCCGGCGCGGATGCCGACGGTGCCCCGCTGGTGCTGACGCTGGACCACCTGCACAGGCTGCTGGTGGGCAACCTGGCCCAGGGCGGTGCCGGCGTGTCCGACCATGGCGCATCGGGTTCGGGCAATGCCCTGGTGCGGACGCTGGCGGCCGAGGTGGTGACGCTGATGCTGCGCACGATCGCCGAAGACCGGCGGCTGCTGACGCCTGTGCGGGATCTGGTGATGCAGCTCAAGCCTGCGCTGCTGCACCTGGCCAAGACCGATCCGCGCTTCTTCGCCGACCGCGACAACCCGGCCCGCCGTCTGCTGGACGCGATCACCGCGCGCAGCCTGGCCTACATCCACGAGCAGGACACCGGGTTCGGCGAGTTCGCCGGGCAGGTGCTGCACACGGTGCAGTCGCTGCAGGCCTTGTCGGCCGACCTGCCCGAGCGCGTGGTGGCCTGCATGCAGCGCATGGAGTCCCTGGGGCTGACCGACCAGGGCCCGGCCATGCAGACCCTGGTGCGCGTCGAGCAGCGGCACCTGCTGGCCGAACGGGTGGCGCGGGAGATCCGGGCGCGGGACGATTTCGGACGTGCGCCCGCCCTGGTCAAGCGCTTCCTGTGCGGACCCTGGGCGCAGGCGGTGGCTCATGCCCGCCTGTCTGCCGACATCCTGGGGGAGCTGGCGGCGCAACCCGATCTGCTGGAGGCGTGCGATGCACCTTCGGATCGCTACATGGGCATCCTCACCGATCTGCTCTGGTCCTGCCAGCTCGCGCAGGCGAGCCAGAACCGGCCGCGCCTGGTGCGCGTGGTGCCAGTGGTGCTGCGTACGCTGCGGGAAGGGCTGGACGCCATCGACTTCCCCCGCCCGCAGGCCGAGTCCTTCTTCCAGGCGCTGATGGGGCTGCACGAAGCGGCCTACAAGTCGCACCGCAGCGATGAGTTGCTGAAAGCCGGCCTGCGTCGCCAGGAGGAGCCCGCGGCGGCGCCGGAGCCCTGGCTGCAGGGCCACGAGGCCCGGGAGTCCGGGTTCATCGACACCCAGCTGATGGTCACCGAATTCGCGGACACCGAGCCGGCCACCTGCCGGCAGCCGCTGGGCAGCGGGGACACGCTGGCGGTGGGCGCCTGGATAGAGCTGCAATACACGGACCATGTGCAGCGTTGCCAGCTGCGCTGGGCGAGTCCGCATCGCACGCTGTTCCTGTTCGCCACCGCCGAAGGGCAGTCGGTGTCGCTCACCCGGCAGGGTATGGACCGTCTCGAAGCCAGCGGCCAGCTGCGTGTGGTGGCCGAACATGGCGTGGTGGACGAAGCCCTGGCCGCCGTTGCACGGCTGGCCTGGGTCAACTCGGGCAAGCTGGCCTGAGGCGCCTGCCCGTTCGGGCCTTCAGCCCTTGCGCAGCAGCTTCTTGCGCACCAGCCCGATGTTGCTGCGCAGGGCATAGAGCTCGTCGGTGTACGACAGTGGCACCACCACCTGCTCTACCCGGGCCTCCAGCCGGTCGAGCTGCTCGACCAGTTCGTCCACCGGCACCGGCGCATCGCCCGGCTCGGTGAACCGCTGCTCAATGCTGCGCAACTCCGCGTACCAGCGGAACACGCGCGAGCGGATGCGGAAGGTGTAGAGCGGCGGCACCACACGCGACAGCGGCAGGGCCAGCGCCAGGATCAGGCCCATGGCCAGCCACATGCGCTCGACCAGGTTGGCCAGCCAGAACGGCAGGTAGCGCTGCAGGAACGGTGGGCCGTTCTTGATCGCGCGCACCGCTTCGGGCGAGATCGGCACCTCGCTGTGCTCCAGGCTCGGGTATTCGCGCGCCCGGTTGAACCAGCTGCCACCGCTGTGCAGGCCGGTGGCTGTCTGCGCGAACAGCTGCAGGATCGCCGGGTGGGTCTTGGCGCCGGCCAGCAGGCTGGTGGTCGAGGCGACCAGGTGCATGTCGGTCTCGGGGATGTTCTTCGACAGGTCCACCACGCCCTGCGGCATCACCACCGGTGTGAGGTAGCCGAAGCGGCGCGAATAGGCCTCGCTCTGCGAGAAGTTGAGCAGGCGCACGCCGGGCGACTGCAGCAGCATTTGCACCATCAGCGACTCGGGGGCGGAGGCGAACACGATGGCGTCGATCTGGCCGTCCAGGAAGGCCACCGTGGCCGGGGTCTGCTCCAGCTCGCTGAGCTGCAGCTGCTGGCGGTCGATGCGGTTGACGTCCAGCAGGGTGGAGAACAGGCGCGGCACGCCGCTGCCCGGGGTGCCGACGTTGACCCGCCAGCCGACCAGGTCGCCCAGCGACTGGATGGTCGGGCTCTGCTTGAGCCGCTGCGCCGAGTCTTCGCGGTAGAACAGCCACAGGGGTTCCACGAACAGGCTGCCCAGCGAGGTGATGGCCTCTTCGTCGTCGTAGCCAATGTCGGCGCTGCCGCCCTGGACGAAACCCAGGTCGGCCTGGCCGGTGCGCAGCAATTCGAGGTTGGCCGAGGAGCCCTGGGAGGGCAGCAGTTCGACGGTGATGCCGTAGCGCGCCAGGGCTTGGGCGTAGCGTTTGCCGAACTCGTCGTAGGCGCTCTGCGCCGGGCCGGTGGCCAGCACCACGCGCTTGGGCGGGTTCGGGTCCAGCCACCAGTAGGTGAGTGCCAGCAGCAGCAGCGTCAGCAGCGCGAAGGGCCCGATCGACGCCAGCAGATCGCGCAGCGACAGCAGGGTGTAGCGGATGTTGTGGGGCATCGCGCTACCTTAGCACGGGCGGCTTGTCCGCCCGTGACGGTCAGCGCGACGCGCTGTTCAGGCGGAACACCTTCACCGATTCCTGCATTACGGTGGCCTGTCCTTTGAGCGAGGACGCCGCGGCGGCCAGCTCCTCGACCATGGCCGAGTTCTGCTGCGTGACCGAGTCGAGTTGGCCGATGGCCTGGTTGATCTGCGCCAGGCCCATGGTCTGCTCCTGCGCGGCGCTGGTGATCTCGCCGATCAGGGTGTTGACCTGCTGCACCGCATCGACCACATGGCCCATGGTGCTGCCCGCGTTGTTGACCAGCTCGCTGCCGCGCCGCACCTGGGTGGTGGAGTCGTCGATCAGCTGCTTGATTTCCTTGGCGGCTTCGGAGGTGCGCTGGGCCAGGCTGCGCACCTCGCCGGCCACGACGGCAAAGCCGCGGCCCTGTTCGCCCGCCCGGGCCGCTTCCACGGCCGCGTTCAGGGCCAGGATGTTGGTCTGGAAGGAGATGCCTTCGATGACCTGGATGATTTCGCCGATGCGGCTGGACGAGCGGCTGATGTCCCCCATGGTCTGGACCACCGCACCCATGGCCTCGTTGCCCTGGCGGGCCACGTCGGAGGCCTTGCCGGCCAGTGTCGCGGCCTCCCGGGCCGAGTTGGCGCTGTTTTCGACCGTGCTGGTGAGCTCTTCCATCGACGCAGCTGTCTCCTCCAGGCTGCTGGCCTGCGACTCGGTGCGCGCCGACAGGTCCTGGTTGCCGCTGGCGATTTCGCCCGAGGCCACCTGCACACCCTCGACCTCGTGGCGCACGTCGGTGACCACCGCCATCAGGTTCACATTGAGCTGGTTGAGCGCCCGGATCAGCTCGCCGATTTCGTCGGTCCGATTTGATTCCAGTCGGGCCGAGAGGTCACCGGCGGCCATCCGGTTGGCGAAGGCCAGCACCTGTTCGACTGGCGCCACCAGCATGCGTTTGATGAACGCGGCGGCCACCAGCGAGACCATGGCGGTCACGGCAACCGCGGCCAGATGCACCCACTCTGGCATGCCTTCGGTGGCGCTTTCCAGGAACTGGACGCCGAACGCCAGGCCCAGGGTCAGCAGCGAGAGCTTGCGGCCCAGGGTGGGGCGTGTCCAGTCGCGCAGCTTGCCACGCCAGCCGGTGCGGACCAGATGGCCCCGGCGCAGCGCCAGGCTTCGTTGCCCTGATTCGGCTTCGGCGCGCATGCGGGCGTACAGCGACTCCGCCGCCTCGACCTGCTCGCGGGTGGGCTTGGTGCGCACCGACATGTAGCCCGTGACCTGGCCGTTTTCCAGCATGGGCGTGGCGTTGGCCATCACCCAGTAGTGGTCCCCGTTCTTGCGCCGGTTCTTGACCAGCGCGCTCCAGGGCGAGCCGCTCTGCAGGGTGGCCCACATGTCGCGGAAAGCCTCGGCCGGCATGTCGGGGTGGCGCACCAGGTTGTGCGGCTGGCCGATCAGCTCTTCCCTGCTGTACCCGCTGACCGAGACGAAGTTCGGGTTGCAGTAGGTGATGCGGCTGGTCAGATCGGTGGTGGAGACCAGCGTGACGCCATCCGGGATGACGAACTCTTGCTGTGTGACGGGCAGATTGGTGCGCATGAGAGAGTTCCTTTGGAGTTCGCTGAGTGACTTTTCGTCATGTGGCTTGTCCGACTTGAGGCCGTCTGTCTCAAATTGAGACCTTTGGTGCCTCTAGTCTAGGAACCCCCCAGGGTGTGCAAAGGACCAAGCAGCGCCAGCAAATGCCCGCTGTTCGAGGGGCTCAGCGCCTGGGTTCGATGTCAGAAGCCACGTAGGCGCCATTGACTTTTTCCGCGCGGAAGCGAACCTGGTCGCCCGTTTTGAGAGGGGGCAGGGTGCCCGGGTTCTTGACCTGGAACACCATGGTCATGGCCGGCATGTCCAGGTTCGGTATGTCGCCGTGTTTGAGCGTGATCTTGCCGGCCGCCGTATCGACCTTGCGGACTTCGGCGTCGACCAGCGGCAGTGGATCGGCGGCGACCGCCAGCGTGGTGACGAGGCTGGTGGATGCGATGAGGGTGCGCAGAAAGTGGGTCATGAGGGGCTCCAGGGGTCAGGTGCGGAAATAGGACTGGTAGACACGGCTGCTGCCGTTGCGCTGGACCAGGACCACGTCGTAGGGGTCCTTGCGGCCGCCGTACTCGGGGCCGTCCATGCCGGGGCTGCCAATGGGCATGCCCGGCACAGACAGGCCCAGGGCCTGGGGCTTTTCGGCCAGCAGGCGCCGGATCTCCGGGGCGTTCACATGCCCTTCGATCACGTAGCCGCCGATCAGTGCGGTGTGGCAGGAGGCGAACTTCTGCGGCATGCCCAGGCGCTGGCGCATCGCGGTGTTGCCTGTTTCGAAGACCTGCACCTGGAAGCCGTCGCGCTGCAGGTAGCTGACCCAGTCTTTGCAGCAGCCGCAGTTCGGGTCTTTCCAGACCTGCATCACGGGCAGGGCGTCGGTCTTGGTCGCGGGTGCCGCGGCGCGGGCGGCGAGGGTGGTGGCGCCCAGCAGGGCGGTGGCGCCGAGAAGGAGGGAACGTCGTTGCATGGTGTGCTCTATATATGAAAAGGGGGGTCAGGATTTCGGGGTGACGCGGATGGTGCCGCGCATGCCGGCCTCGAAGTGGCCGGCGATCAGGCAGGCGAACTCGAAGTCGCCCGGGCGGTTGAAGGTCCAGGTGATCTCGCCGCGTTTGCCGGCATTCACATGGGCCATGTAGGGCTCGTCGTGTTCCATGCCGGGGTGCTTTTTCATCAGCTCGGCGTGGGCCTGCAGCTCCTCGCGCGTGCCGATCACCAGTTCGTGCAGCAGCTTGCCGCGGTTGGCGATGCGCAGGCGCACCGTCTCGCCTTCGCGCACATCCAGGTGCGAGGGCGTGAAGCGCATCTTGTCGTCCATGCGGATGTCGATGGTGCGCGCGGCCTCGGTCGGAGCGGCGGCGATGCCCCACGGCTTCTGTTCGCGCACGACTTCGCGCGGGCCGCCGGCATGGCTGTCGCCGTGGGCCCGCACGGTAGCGGGCAACAGGGCGGGGGCCGTCAGCAGCGCCAGCGTGTGCAGCAGCCGGCGTCGGTGGAGGGTAAAAGGGGTCATGGTGTCGATGTGGTTCAGTGGTTGTGGTGGCCCGCCGGCTTGCGGGCGGACGCGGCGGCCGGGGTCTGGGGATCGGCAGCGCTGCCTGGGGCGCGCGAAGTGGCGCCCGGCGTCGGCACCTCGCGCGCCTGCGTGCCGGGCGGCATGGCGTACCAGCCCGGGTCGCTGTGGTCACCGGGCTTCTGGTCGGCGCGCACCTTGAGGGTGGTGAACATGCCGCCCATCTCGATCGGGCCGTAGGGGCCGGTGCCGGTCATCATGGGGAAGGTGTTCTCAGGCAGCTCCATCTGCATTTCGCCCATGTCGGCCATCCCGCGCTCGCCCATGACCATGTAGTCCGGCGTGTGTCGCTGGATCTTCTGCACCAGGCCACGATGGTCGGCACCGATCATGGTCGGTACGCCATGGCCCATGGCGCCCATGGTGTGGTGGCTCTTGTGGCAGTGCATGGCCCAGTCGCCGGGCTCGTCGGCGATGAACTCGATCTGCCGCATCTGGCCGACGCCGATGTCGGTCGTCACCTCGGGCCAGCGCGCGGTTTTCGGGACCGGGCCGCCGTCGGTGCCAGTGACCTCGAACTCGATGCCGTGGATGTGGATCGGGTGGTTGGTCATGGTCAGGTTGCCGATGCGCACCCGCACCCGGTCGCCCAGGCGCGCCACCAGCGGGCTGATGCCCGGAAAGACGCGACTGTTCCAGGCCCAGATGTTCTGCTCCAGCATGGTGTTGACCTGGGGCGTGCGGCTGCCGGGCTCGACATCGAAGGCGTTGAGCAGGAAGCAGACGTCGCGCTGCACCTCGTTGATGAGCGGGTGTTTGCCCTTCGGGTGCGTGACCCAGAAGCCCATCATGCCCATGGCCATCTGCACCATCTCGTCCGCATGCGGGTGGTACATGAAGGTGCCGGGGCGCCGGGCCTCGAACTCGTAGACGAAGGTCTTGCCCGGCGGGATCTGCGGCTGGCTCAGGCCACCCACGCCGTCCATGCCGGCGGGCAGGCGCTGGCCGTGCCAGTGCACAGCGGTGTGTTCGGGCAAGCGGTTGGTCACGTACAGGCGCACCTTGTCGCCCTCGACCACCTCGATGGTAGGGCCCGGGCTCTGGCCGTTGTAGCCCCACATGTTGACCAGGAAGCCGGGCGCCATTTCGCGCACCACGGGTTCGGCCACCAGGTGGAACTCCTTGACGCCGTTGTTCATGCGCCAGGGCAGGGTCCAGCCGTTGAGCGTGAGCACCGGGCTGTAGGGGCGGCCCGCGCCGGTGACGCCGGGCGGTGTCCAGGGCGGGGCGGTGTCGGCCGAAGTTTGCTGCACGGCCTCGGGAATGGCGGCGAGGGCGGCGCGGCCCACGCTGGCGGCGGCGAGCGCGGTGGCGGCGCCGGTGAAGAAATGGCGTCGTTGCATCTCAGTGGTCCTCGGAAGCGGTGCCGGCGGAGGCCGACGGGGCATCGGTGGCGGTGGCCCGGTAAGGGCCGCCGGCCAGCAGCAGCTGCCAGTCGAGCCAGGCGGTCCAGTAGGCGTGACGGGCTTGTGCAGCGGCGGCGGTAGCAGAGAGGCGCTCGCGCGTGGCGTCGAGCAGGTCCCAGGTGCTTTGCAGCATGCCGTTGTAGCGCAGCAGGGTTTCCTGCTCCTGCGCGGTGACCAGCGGCAGCATCAGCGTTCCCGTCTGCCGGGCCAGGGCGTGCTGGTCCTGCAGACGGCCCCAGGCCTCGCGCGCCTGCGAGCGGCGATCCGCTTCGGCGCGGGCCAGGGCGGCCTGGGCCTCGGCGGCTTCGCCCAGCGCGTGCTCGCGCGTCAGGCGGGTGTCGGTGATGACCGGGGCGGTGGATGGGAGGCCGTCGGCGGGCAGGGCGGCCACGGCGCTTTCACGGGCTCGGGCCAGGTGCTCCAGCAGGCCGTCCGGCAGGGCACCGACCTGGCGCGCCGTGTCGAGCCGCCGCTGTTGCAGCGCCGCGTCGGCGGCGAGGACCCGGGCGGCCGTGGCGTCGATGTCCGGCGCATCCAGGGTCGCGGGCGGCTCGGGCAGCTCGGCGGGCAACTGCTGCGCCAGCGCCGCGACCTCGCCGGCGCTGGTCAGCCCCAGTTCGCGCGCCAGGCGCTCGCGCGCACCGCGCTCGGCCTGCCGGGCCTGCACCAGGGCCAGGCCTTCGCGCGCCTGCGTCACCTGTTCGCGCATGAGACGGGCCTGGCTCCAGTTGCCGGCCTGCACCATGCGCCGGCCCAGCTCGGCGCCGCTGTCGGCCACCTCGCTGCGCGCCTGCTGCAGCGCCAGCGTCTGCGCGGCCAGTACCGCGTCCTGCCAGGCCTGGCGCACCCGGGTGATGTGGGCCAGCAGGGACTGGTGCCGTTCGCGGGCGATCACAGGGTTGGCAGGCGCGGCGCCGAAGAGCTCAGGCTGCAGCCGCAGGGCGCGGCGCACCGCTTCGTCGGCGGTCAGCACCGGTCCGGTCCGGGCCGGAGTGGCTGCAGGTGGCAGGTTGCGCTGCTCCCACTTGAGCAGGTCGATGTGCCCGCGCGGGAACTCGCCCACGCGCTCGTTGGCCTCGCGCCACTGTTGCCGGGCTTCGTTCAGGGCCGGGTTTTCAGGCGGGGTCGGTGTCTGTGTCTGCGCCCACGCCGACCACCACGGCACGGCGAGCGCGACGACGGCGGGCCAGGCCCGCTTCATTGCATGCATGTGAATCTCCTGACGTCACGAACCAATGCGCCGCCCGACCAGCGAGCGGACGCACCACGGGTAGGTGAGTCAGGAAATGGGCGGCTTGTGCCCCGGGTGGGGCAGGGCGCTGGCAAAGCGCACGGCGCCGGCGGTCAGGCGCGAGGGGGGCAGCGGCTCTGGTCCGGTGGCCGCCCAGGGTGTGGTCGCTAGCAACGGGCCGTTGCAGATGTCGCAGACGGCGTGCAGCGCCGGTTGGCCAGGGGTGGCGGGGTCGGCGGCTGCGTGGTCGGCGCAGTGGGGCGAGGTGGCTGTCCCGATGACCGCGGCTGTCTGGACCTGCTCCGGGGCAGCCATCGAGAGCACCATGACGTCGCCGGCCCAGGCCCGCCAGGGCAGGAGCACGATGAGGAGGACGACGAACCAGCGGCGCATGGGGTGGATGATACGTCCCGGCGAGGAAAGTTCAGGCGGGCACCGCGGCCAGTTCGCGCCGGGCCTCCCGAACCACCGTGACCCCGGCGCTGAGCGCCAGCACCGCCATCACGCCGGCCACGACCAGGTCGGGCCAGGCCGATCCGGTGCCGAACACGCCCAGCGCCGCCAGCATCACCGCCAGGTTGGACAGCGCGTCGTTGCGCGAGCAGAGCCAGACGCTGCGCATGTTGGCGTCGCCGGTGCGGAAGGCGTAGAGCAGCACCGCCACCCCTGTGTTCACCACCAGTGCGATGGCCCCCACCACGCCCATGGTGAGCGGTTCGGGCACGGTGCCGCTGTGCAGCACCCAGGCCGCCTTGCCGATGACGAACAGGCCGTAGGCCGTCATGGACAGGCCCTTGACCAGGGCCGCACGGCTGCGCCAGACCACAGCCATGCCCAGCACGGCCAGCGACAGTCCGTAGTTGGCCGCGTCGCCGGCGAAGTCCACCGCGTCGGCCATCAGCGACACCGAGTCGGCTTGCAGGCCGGCGGCCAGCTCGACGATGAACATCGCGAGGTTGAGCACCAAGGCAATCCAGAGCGCGCGGCGCCAGGCCGGGTTGGTGACGCTGTCGCGGCCCCGGGATTCGATGGTGCAGTGGTCGTGGCATTCGCAGGACATGGGTTCCTTTCGCTGGAGGTGAATTCGTGCCACGATTGGAAACCTTCAAGTCACTTCAAGGTCAAGCCCCATGTCGTCAGCACTCTCGAACGAACCCCGGTGGAAGATCGGCGAGGCCGCGCGCCGCAGTGGCGTGGGCGCGGCCAACATCCGCTACTACGAGCGCGAGGGGCTGCTGGCGCCGCAGGCCCGTGCCGACAACGACTACCGCCTCTACAGCGAGGACGACGTGCACCGCCTGCGCTTCATCCGGCTGTGCCGGGCGATGGACATGTCGCTGGAGGAGGTGCGGTCGCTGCTGTCACTGGACCTGGGGCGCAAGGCCGACTGCGAGCGGGCACGCGAGGTGCTGGACGAGCACCTGGCGCATGTGCGCGAGCGCTTGGCCGAGCTGCGCGCGCTGGAGAAAGACCTGCGCGGCCTGCGCGACCGGTGCGACGGCTCAGACGACCACTGCCACATCATCGAAGCCCTGCACGAGCGGGCCGATGCGCCCCTGGCGGAAGCCGCCTCGGCGGGCCCGCGGCGGCACGTCTGAATGCGCGGGCCGCGTCCTCAGCGACCACCGGCCAGTGTGGCGCCGGCTTTGTCGATCCAGTGCTGCACCGCGCCGGTGAGGTCGTTCTGGCTGAAGGAGCAGCTCTCCTCGCTGAACAGCGCGCTGCTTTCCAGCCGGTCCAGCAGGTTGTTCAGCACCTCGGCGTAGCGCGGCGGCAGGGCGGCCAGCAACAGGGTGTCGCCACGTGCCGCTGCCGAAAAGTCCTGCAGCGACAGCTCGCCGCGGCGCAGCGCATCCAGGGACTGCGCCAGCGCCGCCAGCCGAGCGGAGGGATCGGTGCCCATGGCGGCGCTCCTTCAATGCCCCAGGATCTTGGACAGGAAGTCCTTGCTGCGGTCGGTCTGCGGGTGGTTGAAGAACTCCTCGGGGGTGTTCTGTTCCACCACCTGTCCCTGGTCCATGAAGATCACGCGATCGGCCACGGCCTTGGCAAATCCCATTTCGTGCGTCACGCACAGCATGGTCATGCCTTGGTCGGCCAGGCCGATCATCACGTCCAGCACTTCCTTGATCATCTCCGGGTCGAGCGCCGAGGTCGGCTCATCGAACAGCATGATCTTGGGCGTCAGACACAGTGCGCGCGCGATCGCCACGCGCTGCTGCTGGCCGCCGGAGAGTTGCAGCGGGTACTTGTTGGCGTGTTCGGCGATGCGCACCCGCTCCAGCTGCACCATCGCCTTCTCGATGGCCACGTTGCGCGGCATCTTGGCCACCCAGGTGGGCGAGAGGATCAGGTTCTCCAGCACGGTCAGGTGCGGGAACAGGTTGAACTGCTGGAACACCATGCCGACCTCACGGCGCACCTTGTCGATGCCCTTGACGTCGTCGCCGACGACGGTGCCGTCCACCGTGAGCTTGCCCTGCTGGTATTCCTCCAAGGCGTTGACGCAGCGGATCAGCGTGGACTTGCCTGACCCGGACGGGCCGCAGATCACGACCTTCTCGCCCTTGGCGAAACTCAGGTTCACGTCGCGCAACACGTGGTAGCCATTGCTGGCGTACCACTTGTTGACGCCTTCGAACTGGATGATGGGAGCTTCTTGCGAATTCATGAGAGGCTTTCTTTATTAAGGTGTTCGGTGCTCAGCGGACCTTGCTGACGGCGGTTCGCTTCTCGACCCAGAGCGAGTAGCGCGACATGGCAAAACAGAACACGAAATAGATCAGCGTGATGAAGAAATAGGCTTCGAGTTTGAACGGGCGCCAGTCGGCGTCGGCGTTGAGCGCCAGCGCCAGTGCGCCGGTCAGCTCGTACAGCGAGACGATGGTCACCAGGGACGTGTCCTTGAACATGCCGATGAAGGTGTTCATCAGCGAAGGCACGACGGTGGTCAGCGCCTGCGGCAGCACGATCTTGAGCTGCGTCTGCCAGTAGGTCAGGCCCAGGGTCGCGGCTGCTTCGGTCTGGCCCTTGGGCAGGGCCTGCAGGCCGCCGCGCACCACCTCGGCCATGTAGGCCGCCGAGAACAGCGTGATGCCCACCACCACCCGGATCAGCACGTCGATGCTCACACCGTGGGGCATGAACAGCGGCAGCATGAACGAGGCCATGAACAGCACCGTGATCAGCGGCACGCCACGGATCAGCTCCACGTATAGCGTGCACAGGGTCTTGATGGCCGGCATGTTGGAGCGCCGCCCCAGCGCCACGAAGATCGAGAGCGGGAAGGCCATGGTCATCGACACCACGGTGAGCATCACGGTCAGCGGCAGGCCGCCCCACTGGTCGGTGGGCACCTCGGTCAGGCCCAGCACGCCGCCCTTCATGAGCGTGAAGTAGACGGCCAGCATCACCACCCAGACCAGCGGCAGCGCCTTGTTCCAGAAGCGCGGCATGCAACTGGCGACCACCACGCCCAGCATCAGCGCGGTAGCGATCACCGGGCGCCAGTGCTCGGTGTCGGGGTAGCGGCCCATCACGATGAGGCGGCCCTTTTCGGCGACCACACCCCAGCAGGCGCCGATGCCGCGCAGGTTGTTGCAGGCTTCCAGATTGGCTCCGAACACGGCGTTGAACACGCTCCAGTCCAGCGCGTGGGACAGGGCCCAGGCTGTCACCGCCACCAGCGCCAAGGTCATCAGGCTGTTGCCCGGGGTGGAGAACAGATTGGTCTTGAGCCAGGCGATGGCGCCAGTCTGCTGCCCTGGCATCGGCCGGGCTTCGATCGGTTGGTAGGTTCTTTGCATGTCAGCGCTCCTGGATGGCGGCGCTGGCGTTGAACCAGTTCATCAACGCCGAGGTGAGGAGGGAGAGCGTCAGGTACACCAGCATCACGATCGACAGTGCCTCGATGGCCCGGCCGGTCTGGTTGAGCGTGGTGTTCGCGATCGAGACCAGATCGGGGTAGCCGATGGCCACCGCCAGTGAGGAGTTCTTGGTCAGGTTCAGGTACTGGCTGGTCAGCGGCGGGATGATCACGCGCAGCGCCTGCGGCAGCACCACCAGGCGCATGGATTGGCGCTTGCTCAGGCCCAGCGAGGCCGCGGCCTCGTGCTGGCCCAGCGACACCGACGAGATGCCCGAGCGCACGATCTCGGCGATGAACGAGGCGGTGTAGGTCACCAGGCCCAGCAGCAGGGCCAGGAACTCGGGGCTGAAGGCCGCACCTTCTTCAATCTGGAATGCGCCTTTGACCGGCAGGTTCCAGCCGGTCGGTGCGCCACCGGCCAGCCAGCCCAGCAGCGCCAGGCCGACGATCAGCGCCAGCGACACCAGCAGCACCGGCTTTTGCTGACCCGTCAGGTCGAAGTGTTTGCTGGCCTTGCGGGCGTACATCCAGGACCCCACCACACCCGCCAGCAGGCCGACGAGCGCCAGCGTCTGGCCCAGCTTCCAGACCGGCCAGGGGAAGGAGAAGCCGCCCTTGCTGAGGTAGAAGTGGCCGGCCTGCCAAGCCTCTTCGAAGGGCGGCAGGATTTCGGTGAAGACGATGTACCAGATCAGCAGCTGCAGGTAGATCGGCACGTTGCGGAAGAACTCCACATAGCCGTAGCAGATCTTGCGTGCCAGGAAGTTGGCGGAGAAGCGGCCCACGCCGATCAGTGTGCCGAGAATCGTGGCCAGCACGATGCCGATCACGGCCACCTTCAACGTGTTGAGCAGGCCGATGGAGAAGGCCGTCCAGTACGTGCTCATGACGTCGTACGGGATCATGGTTTCGCTGACGTCGAAACCGAAGGGCTGGCCCATGAAGTCGTAGCCGCTCTGGATGCCGCGTTCGCGCATGTTGCGCAGCGTGTTGCGGACCAGCAGCCAGATCAGGGTGGCCACCGAGGCGATGGCGACCACCTGGTAGATGACGCCGCGACCTTCGCGGCTGTTCCAGGAGATCGAGCGCCGCTTTCTGGCGGGAATGGGGCGCGCCTCAATCATGGTCGTTTGGGACATGTTGGAAGCTCCGGGCAGGAGAGGCTAAAAAAATGGCACAAGTGCCCTACGAACGAAGTTCATAGAACACTTGTGCCTGCGACGGCCAAGTGCCGTGTGTTGACGGGTCAGCGCAGCGGAGCGGCGTACATGAAGCCGCCGTTGCTCCAGAGGTTGTTCTTGCCGCGCGGCAGGTTGATCGGCGTTTTCGGGCCGACATTGCGTTCGAAGCTCTCGCCGTAATTGCCCACGGCCTTGATGGCGCGCGCCAGCCATTCCTTGTCCAGGCCCAGGTGCTTGCCCAGGTCTTCCGTGGTGCCCAGCATGCGGCCGACCTGCGGGTCGGTGCTGGTCTTCATCTGGTCGACGTTGGCCTGGGTGATGCCGTACTCCTCGGCTTCGATCAGGCCGTTGAGCACCCATTTGGTGATGGCGAAGAACTCGTCATCGCCGCGGCGGATCATCGGGCCCAGGGGCTCCTTGGAGATCAGGTCGGGCAGGATGACGTGGGCGGCCGGGTCCTTGGCTTCCTTGGCGCGGATCGAGGCCAGGCCCGAGGCGTCGGTGGTGTAGGCCTGGCAGCGGCCGGAGAAGTAGGCGCCAGTGGAGGCTTCCAGCTTCTCGAACACCACGGCCTTGATGCCCAGGTTGTTGGCGCGCGAGAAGTCGGTCAGGTTCTTCTCGGTCGTGGTGCCGGATTGCACGCACACGGTGGCGCCCTTGAGCTGTTTGGCGCTGGTGATCTTGCCCTTGTTGACCAGGAAGCCCTGGCCGTCGTAGTAGTTCACGCCCACGAAGTGCAGGCCCAGCGAGGCGTCGCGCGAGAGGGTGTTGGTGGTGTTGCGGGCCAGGACGTCGATCTCACCCGACTGCAGGGCGGTGAAGCGCTGCTGGGCGGTCAGCGGCACCCACTTGACCTTGTTCGCATCACCCAGCATCGCGGCCGCCACGGCCTTGCAGTAGTCCACATCCAGACCGGTCCAGTTGCCATTGCTGTCGGCGGCGGAGAAGCCTGCCAGGCCCACGTTCACACCGCAGATCAGCTGACCGCGCGCCTTGATGGCGTCCACCGTTTTGCCGGCATGGGCGGGCAGGCTCATCAGGGCCGCCGCGGCGCCCAGTCCCAGGGCGGTCAGTTTGAGGGAATTCAATTTCATCGGTCACTCCGTTTTGTAGGGAAGTTGTGAACAGCCAAGGGCGAAGCGCACCAGATCGGAGCACCCCGCACCCGCTGAGCGAATGTATTACCGCCCAGTGGGCCGGGACATCGGGGTTTACGTGGGAAAACTATGCGAAGAATGTATGACTGCATGGCCCGCCGATCCAACCTCGTGTCCGCCTCCATGACCTCAGCAGGTTCCATGCCAAATGGCAGTCTGCGGGCCGTCACGGCAGTGACAAGCGTGCTTTCCTTTTTGCAGCGTCGGCTCGTATGCTGGAAAAAAGGCACATCAGGAGACAAGCCATGACGAACCCAGCCACCACCAGTGCCGCACCCGCCGGCCTGCGTCCGCACCACCGCTTCTGGCCGCGCCGGCTGCCGCACGCCATCACGCCGCCGGCCACCTCGCTCTGGTTCAACCTCGAGGTCAGCGCGCGGCGCTACCCCGACAAGCCGGCCCTGGTGTTCTTCGACCGCAGCACCTCGTACCGCGAGCTGCACGCACAGGCCGAACGCTTGGCGGCCCACCTGCATGCGCGGGGTGTGAAGGCCGGTGACCGGGTCATCCTGTTCATGCAGAACTGCCCGCAGTGGGTGGTGGCGCACTATGCCATCCTGAGGGCCAACGCGGTGGTGGTGCCGGTCAACCCGATGAACCGGGCCGAGGAGCTCAAGCACTACATCACCGACCCGGATGTGAAGGTGGCCATCGCGGCCGCCGATCTGGCGGGCGACCTGCTCAAGGCCAGCGCCGAACTGCCCGAAGCGCAGCGGCTGTCGCACCTGGTGGTGGCTCACTACCACGACGCCATCGGACCGGACGCCGACATCCCCCCGGCCTGGGCCGACTGGCTGGCCACCCGGCACCCGCTGCCGGCGCTGGCGGGCGGCACGGTGGCCGACTGGTCCGAGGCGCTGGCCTGCAGCGCCGCGCCGCCGGTGCACGACCGAAGGCCCGAGGATCTGTCCGTGCTGCCCTATACCAGCGGCACCACGGGTCTGCCCAAGGGCTGCATGCACACCCACGCATCGATCATGCACAACGCCGTGGCCGGGCAGCTGTGGACCGGTGGCACGCACGAGAACGTGGCGCTGCTCGTGGTGCCGATGTTCCACATCACTGGCATGGTGGTGGGCATGCACTGCGGGGTCTACACCGGCACCACCCTGGTGCTGATGCCGCGCTGGGACCGCGAACTGGCCGGCCGCCTGATCTCGCACTGGAAGGTCACGCACTGGACCAACATCCCCACCATGGTGATCGACCTGCTGGCCAGCCCGCGCTTCGACCAGTACGACCTCTCCAGCCTGGTGTTCATCGGTGGTGGCGGCGCGGCCATGCCGCAGGCGGTGGCGCAGCGCTTGTTCGAGCAGTTCGGTCTGCGGTACGCCGAGGGCTATGGCCTGACCGAGACCGCGGCGCCGTCGCACAACAACCCGGCCGACAACCCCAAGCAGCAGTGCCTGGGCATTCCCTTCCTCAGCACCGACGCCCGCGTGGTCGACCCCGACACGCTTCAGGAGATGCCGACCGGCGAAGCCGGCGAAATCATCATCCGCGGCCCCCAGGTTTTCAGCGGCTACTGGAAGCGGCCCGACGCGACCGCGGCTGCCTTCATCGACTTCAACGGCCAGAAGTACTTCCGTTCCGGCGACCTCGGGCGCGTGGATGAAGACGGCTACTTCTTCATCACCGACCGGCTCAAGCGCATGATCAACGCCAGCGGCTTCAAGGTCTGGCCGGCCGAGGTGGAGGCGCTGATGTTCAAGCACCCGGCGATCGCCGAGGCCTGCGTGATCGCTACCCGCGATGACTACCGCGGCGAAAGCGTGAAGGCCGTGGTGGTGCTGCGCGAGGCCGCGCGCGGCCAGACCACCGAGCAGGACATCATCGACTGGTGCCGCGAGAACATGGCCGTCTACAAGGCGCCACGCGTGGTGCAGTTCGTCGACGCGCTGCCCAAGAGCGGCAGTGGCAAGGTGATGTGGCGCCTGCTGCAGGAAAAGGAGTGAGCGCGGCTCACTCCTTCGGGACGATGTGCCTGTACGCGTGCCAGGTGGCGTGGCCGATCACGGGGCCAGCCACGAACAGACCCAGGAACGCCGGCAGCATGGCTAGCAGGATGATGCCGGTGATCAGCGCGCCCCACAGCAGCATCACGCCCGGGTTCTGCAGACACGCGCGGATGCTGGTCAGGCCGGCAGAGATGGCATCGACCTGGCGGTCCATGATCATCGGGATCGAGATCACGCTGGTGGTGAAGATCAGGCCGGCGAACACCGCGCCGACGACCATGTAGGTGACCAGGAAGCCGATGTTCTCCGGGTCGATCAGCATGGCCAGGATGTTGGCCTTCTCGGGCATGGTGTTGAAGCTGACTGCAAACACCACCAGCGAGGCGCGGCCCCAGAGCATCTCCAGGATCAGCAGCACGCCCGCGAAGATCGCCATCGTGCCCTTGGTGGGCCGCCAGGCCTGCAGCGAGGCACGCAGTGACGGGCGGTGGTCCTGGGTCTGCAAGGCCTTGCTGGCGTCGTACAGGCCGAGGCAGAGGAACGGGCCCATCAGCAGGAAACCGGCACTGAGCGCGAGCACATAGGCCGGCGCGTTCTGGAACACGGCCAGCAGCGCGTGGCCCATGAGGAAAAAGCAAAGCCCGTAGAACAGTCCAATGCGCGGGCAGCGACGGAAGTCTTCCCAGCCCAGCTTCAGCCAGCGCAGCGGATCACCGGCGGACAGCGTCGCCAGCGGCAGCGAGAACACCGAAGGACCGCGGGCGTCCTGCCCGTTGTCCGGTTGGTCTTCGTTGGACTCCGCCGCTTCGGCCTCGGTAGCAGAAGCGGGAACTGCGTGCGCGTGCAAGGCCTCGGCCATGGGGTCTCCTGTTGATAAAAATCAATATAACCATGCGCGCATACAGGGTTTACATGGTTTTCCCGGAGACCCCGGGGGCCGTCGGGTCAGGGCGCCGACACTGGGTGCTCGTTGGCACGGTTTGTACGGCGGGCGGGTGCGTCGCTTTGCACCGAGCGCATGTGCAGGGCCAGCGCGGCGTCCAGGGTCTGGGTGTGCTTGGCGAACCAGACCGCCAGCTCACCCGCCATCTCCCGCACCGCCGCCATGTTGCCGGCGCGTGCCAGCCCCAGCCCTTCGCGCATGACGTTCAGCACCACCTTGTGCTGCATGATGTGGTTGTCTGCGGCGGCAAAGCGCGTGCGCCTCATCCAGTCGTCCTCGTTGCCAAAGTGCCGGACCGTGTGGTCGATGACCGCCGACCAGGCCTGCGGCAGTGTCTCGTCGGGCGCGGCCTGCGCCAGCGCCAGCAGGTCCACGAACGTGTGGTGCACCTCGTCCATGGGCGGGAAGTCCAGCAGCAGTGTTTCGGACCATTCAACAGTGTTCATTGCGGCACCTCCGTCAGTTGAAAACAGCTTGACAGCGTGCACGCAGCCGATCCTTGATCCAGCGCAGAACTTTCGCGCGGATCGGGCGGCGTTCGGCCGTTTTTCGCCAGGGTTTGCCCCAGCGCAGACCGCTACACTGCCCGCATGACACGCGCCTTCGACCCTCCCTATTCCTCCCTCGCACAATCCGACGCAGACCTTGCCCGGCAGGGCTTCAGCCTGCTGGGCGCCCACGAGGTGGCGGCCTGGCTGGACGCATCGGCGGCCGATCTGGAGCGCCTGCACGGGGCCTGGAGCGATCTGCCAGCCGACGCCTACCTCAAGGACGGTGGGCGCTACCGCCGCCGGCGCCACAGCTGCTTCGTCGTGGATGGTGCGCAGGTCACCGAATCACCGCACCGTGCGCACTGGCAGCCCCTGGAATACAACGCCCTGCACGGCGGCATGCAGCGCTGGTTCGAGCCCATGGCGGCGGAGTTGCGCGCCGATCCGCTGTGGCGGCGCATCCTGGTGCGGGTCGGCGAGGCGGTGTCGGCGCTGCACGGCGCGCGTCCCTGGTATGTGGAGGCACATCCGTTCCGCATCGACACCACCGACGGCATCGGCCGGCCAACGCCCGAAGGCGCGCACCGCGATGGCGTGGACCTGGTGGCCGTGTTCATGCTCGAACGCCACCGCATCAAAGGCGGCGAGAGCCGGGTCTTCGAGGCCGAGGGGCCGGCGGGTCAGCGCTTCACGCTGACCGAGCCGTGGTCGCTGCTTCTGCTGGACGACGCGCGGGTGATCCACGAAACGACGCCCATCCAGCCGCTGGTGGCGGGCGAACTGGGCTGGCGGGACACGCTCGTCCTGACCTACCGGCGCGCTGGCTTCCAGGGGGACTGAGGTTTCGCGCCGCTGGCGCGCGCTTCTGCATGGTCCCGGATGTCTGCGGGCAGCCGCGACAGCAGCCAGCGCAATGCCGTCGGGACGATGACCAGGTCATCGACCACGCCGAGGATGGGGATCATCTCGGGAATGAGATCGACGGGCGAGAGCAGGTAGAGCACGATGGCCGCCGTGCCGGCCTTGAGCCAGGCCGGGGCTTCCGGATGGCCCAGCGCATACCAGAGCCGTTTCGCGTCGCCGCGCACGGCCAGCCAGAGCACCGACAGACGTTTCCACATACCAGTTGACCTCCAAAGCACTCAAGGTCCGGACCATCCGGACGGACAGAAGTGTGGGCTGTTGACTGCCGGTTCAAGGGTCGGGTTCCCTCCATTCGTCACCCGCTGCAGGGCGTGCGCAGAACGCACGATCAGCGGCGTATTGCGTTGGGGAAGTACATCGCGGTCAGGCTGCGGCTGTGCACCGGTGAAAATCCTTCCGCTGCTGCGCCGCTGGCCTGGCCGTAGCGCCGCCAGTCGCGCACCCAGTGCAGGGCGTCGCAGATCTCCACCAGACCAATCGTCTCGCGGTCCCCGATGAGGATGCCGTGCACCCGCAGGCCCAGCCGCTCCTTGGCCTGACGCAGCTGCGTCAGCGTGGCGGACGTGAGGCCGAACTCGCCGTCGCTGACGATCAGCACGTCCGCGTCCTGCCAGCCTTGCTGCTGCACCTGTTCGATGGCGCGCTCGATCGGGGTCTGCACATCGGTGCCGCCGTCGAAAGCCTGGCCCATCAGATCAAGCAGCGCGTCCAGGCCGGCGGCGTCGCGCGTCAGCGGCCGCTCCAGCAGCTCGCCCGGGCCGCCGAAGGCCAGCAGCCGGCAGGGGCGTTCCCCCGCGTGAGCGCTGCGCAGGGCCTGCAGCACGCAGGCCTTGGCCACGTTCTCCGGCGCGCCCTGCATCGAACCCGAGGTGTCCAGGCAGACGATCAGCGGTCCGTGGCCCAGGTGGGCATCCTGTTGCCGCGCGGCGGCGCCATCGGGCTGCGGTCGCGGGTTCGGCCGCGGTTCGCGCGCGCGATCGTCGTAGGTCAGCAGCTGGGCCTCGGCGAACCGGGCGCGCCACAGGCGGCGCAGCACCGGGTGCGTCAGATTCAGGCTTTCGCTGCCGGTCATGCGCGCCAGGGCGCGCGAGCGGTGCACGCCGTCTACGGCAGTGGGTTCGGGGCGGCGCTCGTCGTCGTCAGTGGGTCGCTGCGCCGCGTGGTCGGCGGCCTGTGCCTGCGGCGTGGCGGTGCGCGCCAGCGGCTGGTGCGCGGCCAGCTGGCGCCGGCCCACGCCGTCGATGAACTGGGCCAGCGCCGGCAGCCTTTCGAGCAGGCTGCCGATGCGGCGGGCGTCGGCCCATTCGCGGCGGCTCAGCTGGCCCTTGAGGTCGTCCCAGTTCAGGTGCGAGGGGTCGCCCAGCGACTTGAGCAGCGACATGGCCTCTTCCCAGCCCTGGCGCTGCAGGGTCCAGTTCTCGCGGAATTCGTCGGCCATGCGGACGATGGCCTCGGCACGCGTCTCGCTGGCGGGCCGTTCGATCAGGCTGTCCAGGTGCCAGAGCAAGCTCTGCAGCATCTGGCGTGCGATCGAGGTGTTGCCCTGGGTGAGCGCGAGCAGGTCGAGCTCGGTCAGCAGGCGGCGCAGCGGCGCGACGGCCTCGGGGTCGTCCAGGTCCAGCGCGGCGTCGGGCAGGCGGCCGGCCAGCAGCGCGTCGTGCCAGGGTGCGGCCTGGGCCAGCCGGGCCTCGGCCGTGCCGCCGCTGCAGACCACCGACCAGCGCCACAGGTCGCGCGCGATGCCATCGAGGTGGTGGTAGGGGCGGTCGGCAGGGGCCGTCATGGCCGTGGGGTTCAGGCTTGCCAGCTGACCGGCGTCGGCACGAACTCGGACCTGTCCTCGGCCAGGCGGGGCAGGGCGGCGAAGCCGTCGTGCAACTCGGCGAGCCGCGCGGTCAGTGCGTCCACCGTTGCGCAGCGCTGAGCGTGCACGACTTCGATGCGCGCGAGCCACGACGGCGGTAGCCAGCCGTGGGCGCGGGCCTGCGCCAGCACCGCTTGCGCCGTGGCGTGCACCTCCGATTGCACTGCTGTCACGCGTTGCTGCACCTCGGACACCTGTGCCACGCGGGCGCGGATGTGCAGCGCCCCGTAGCGCCGGTGCGCCCGCTCGCTGGTGATGCGCACAAGCTCGCTCTCGGTGCCCGGTCCGGCGATCGCGCGGGCCAGCGCGAGCTTGCCGGCGCTGTCGTCCTGGGCATCGGCCGGCGCACGGCGTTCCACGTCGAGCTGCTGCTCGAACGCCGTCACCGCCCGTTCCAGTCCATCGATGGCCAGCGGCGCGGCCTGGGCCACGGTCAGCAGGAACCAGTCGGTCCAGCCGGGCACCTGATCCGGGTCGGCGGCCAGGGTGAAGGGCAGCAACCAGGCGTCCCAGACCGAGACCTCGGCAGCGTCGCGGCTGGCGGCCTGCACCTGCAGCAGGGTTGCGGTCTGGCGCCAGCGGCGGTCGGAAACGGTCTGCTGCGTGTGCTTCGCGCGTTCGCGGGCTGCGGACAGCAGGGCGATCACCTCGTCGCCCAGCCTCACGCGACCCGCCTGCGCGCGCAGCGCCTGCAACGAGGCCGACGACAACTGCGCATCGGGATGGGCATCGCCGTCGGGCAGGGCGGTCCGCAGCAGGGCGCCGAAGTGCGCGTCGTCCACCGGTGCCACCGGCACGCGCAGCAGGAATCGGTCGTAGAAGGCGTGCAGGCTCTCGTCCTGCGGCACCTCGTTGCTCGCGCCCACCAGACAGACCAGCGGTACATCCACGCGGTGCTGGCCGTTGTCGAAGCAGCGCTCGTGCAGCAGGCCCAGCAGGGTGTTGAGGATGGCCGAGTTGGCCTTGAACACCTCGTCGAGGAAGGCGACCTCGGCCGACGGCAGGTAGCCGGCGGTCAGGCGCTCGTAACGGTCGTCTTCCAGGGCTTTGAGCGAGAGCGGGCCGAACAGCTCCTCGGGCACCGAGAAGCGGGTCAGCAGCCGCTCGAAGTAGTGCGCACCGGGCAGCAGGCGCTGCAGGCGGCGCGCGAGTTCGCTCTTGGCCGTGCCTGGCGGGCCGAGCAGCAGCACGTGTTCGCCCGCCAGCGCCGCCAGCAGCAGCGTCCGGGCGGCCACATCACGCTGGAGCAGGCCGCGCTCGAGTTCGTCAATGGCGGCGGTCCAGCGCATATCGGTCACATCCGTTCGAAGATCGCGGCGATACCCTGGCCGCCACCGATGCACATCGTCACCAGCGCGTAGCGGCCCTGCACCCGCTGCAGCTCGTACAGCGCCTTGACGGTGATCAGCGCGCCGGTGGCGCCGATCGGGTGGCCCAGCGAAATGCCCGAGCCGTTGGGGTTGACCTTGGCCGGGTCCAGGCCCAGTTCCCGGGTCACGGCGCAGGCCTGGGCGGCGAAGGCTTCGTTGGCTTCGATCACGTCCAGGTCGTTGACAGTCAGGCCGGTCTTCTTGAGCACGGCCTGGGTGGCCGAGATCGGGCCGACGCCCATGATCTTGGGGTCCAGGCCGGTGTGGGCGTAGCCGACCAGGCGGGCCAGGGGCTTGGCGCCACGGGCCTGGGCGGCCTTGGCGTCCATCAGCAGCACGGCGGCGGCGGCGTCGTTGATGCCCGAGGCGTTGCCGGCGGTGACGGTGCCGTTTTCCTTCAGGAACACCGGCTTGAGCTTGACCATGTCCTCCAGCTTGCAGCCGGGTCGGAAGTGCTCGTCGGTGGCGTAGGCCACATCGCCCTTCTTGCTCTTGAGCATGACGGGCACGATCTGGTCCTTGAAGCGGCCTTCAGCGGTGGCGCGCTCGGCGCGGTTGTGGCTCTCCACGGCCAACGCGTCCTGCATCTCGCGGGTGATGCCGTACTTGGCCGCGACGTTCTCGGCTGTCACGCCCATGTGGATGTTGTGGAACGGGTCGTGCAGCGCGCCGATCATCATGTCCACCATCTTGGTGTCGCCCATGCGGGCGCCCCAGCGCATGTTGAGCGACGCGAAGGGCGCGCGGCTCATGCACTCGGCACCGCCGCCGATGGCCACGTCGGTGTCGCCCAGCAGGATGGATTGCGAGGCCGAGACGATGGCCTGCAGGCCGGAGCCGCAGAGGCGGTTGACGTTGAAGGCCGGTGTGCCTTCGGCGCAGCCGCCGTTGATGGCGGCGACGCGCGAGAGGTACATGTCCTTCGGCTCGGTGTTGACCACGTGGCCGAAGACGACGTGGCCGACGTCCTTTCCCTCAGTGCTGGCGCGGGCCAGCCCTTCGCGCACGACCAGCGCGCCGAGTTCGGTGGGCGGGCTGTCCTTGAGGCTGCCCCCGAAGGTACCGATGGCGGTACGGACAGCGCTGACGACGACGACTTCACGGCTCATGGAATGCTCCTCTGTGGATGGGGTATGGGGTCAACGGCACATGGTAAGGCCAGCTCCCTTACAAGGGGCTTGTGCCACGTCAAGCAGAAGACACGCTCAGACCGTGTGCCGGGCCAGCAGCTTCAGGCGTCCCGGCGTGGCGGGGTCGGAGCGGGTCAGGAACAGCTCGCCCATGGCGGGGTGCTCGCCGGTCAGTGCCGTGATGTTCACCTGGTGCGTCACCAGCACCCAGTTGACCGGCGCACGCAGGTCGCCGACCGTGGCCAGCACCTCTCGGGTCTGGGCGCCGTGGTCGCCCTGGCCCTGGAAAAAGGAATTGATGGCGGGCCAGACGGTGTAGCGGCCGAAGGCCAGCCGTGCGGTGTCGGTGCAGCGGCACCAGGCGCTGCTGCGCACGGACGCAATGGCGATGTCCTCGCGCCGGAAGGCATCGCCGACGCGGGCTGCCTGTGCGCGGCCGGCGGAGCTCAGGTTGCGCTGCGTCTCGCAGCGGCCCAGCGTGAAGCCCGGCGGGTCGCCCACGCCGGACTCGGTCTGGGCATGGCGCATCAGCACCACGCAACCGCCCTGGCGCAGCAGGGGCCAGAAGCCGCTGGAGGCCGACTGGGCCTGTGTCCAACCACAGGCGGCGCTGGCCGCCAGCACCAGTGCCTGGCGGCGGTTCGGGGTGGGTGTTGCGACAGGGGGCATGCGTGATGCGGTGTTCGTGCACCGGCTCCTGCGATCAGCCCCGCACGTCGGCCACGGGTTCGCGGCCGAAATCCGGACGCTGCAACCAGGCCAGCACCTGCGCTGCAGCGTCTTCCGGGCTTGTGAGCTGCTGCTGGCGCTGGAGTTCCACGAAGCGCTGGTGGTCGGGAAACCCGGCCGGGTCGCCCGCCCGCAACTGGGTCTGCATGTCGGTGTCGATCACGCCAGGGGCCAGCGAGACGATCCGTGCGCCGTGCGCGCGGCGCTCCTCGTCCAGCGCCACACAGCGCGAGAAATGGTCCATGCCGGCCTTGGCCGCGCAGTAGGGGGCCTGGGCGGCCATCGGCCGGCGCCCCAGCCCGGAGGAGATGTTGAGCACCTTGCGCGGACCGCGCCAGCCGGCGTCGACCCAGGCGCCGCTGGCGTTCAGAAAGGCGGCGGTCAGCAGCATGGGCGCCTCCAGCCCGACGCGCAGGGCCCGGGCGATGCCGTCCGGTGGGCAGTGCTCCAGCGGGGCAATCTCCGGGATCACGCCAGCGTTGTTGATCAGGGTAGCGCTGGCCAGGCTGGGCGCGTCCAGCTGCCACAGCCACTGCTGCAGGCGCGTGGCGACCGGCGCCGGATCGGCGAGGTCCACGTTCCACTGCAGCACCGTGGCCTTGCGGGCCTGCGCCAGCTCGCTGAGTTCGGCGTTGGCATGGCGCGAGAGGCAGAGCAGGGGGCGGCCCGGCGCGACCAGCTGTCGCGCCATCGCCAGCCCCAGGCCGCGCGAGGCGCCGGTGAGGATGACAAGGTCTTGCATGCCGCCAGTGTGACAGGACCGTGCAGAACTCAGAAGGGGCAGGGTGCCTCGAAGCGCATGGGCTGGTCGGTCGCGGGGTGGGGAATCTCGATGGCCTGTGCGTGCAGCAGGAGGCGGGGCGCCATCGCCTCCTGTGCCTCGCTGGCGTAGAGAGGGTCGCCCACGATGGGAAAGCCGATCGCCATCAGGTGCACCCGCAGCTGGTGTGAGCGGCCGGTGACCGGCTCCAGCTCCAGCCGGGTCGAGCCTGGCACCGGTGCGGGATCGGGTGCCAGGCGCCAGCGCGTCAGGCTGGGTTTGCCGATCGCATGGTCGACCTTGCTGCGCGGGCGCGCCAGCCAGTCGACGATCAGCGGCAGGTCGATGCGGTTCCAGCCGTTGTCCGACAGCGGGTTGTGCAGTTCGCCCGCGACGGCGGCGATGTAGCGCTTGTGCACCCGGCGCTTCTCGAAGGCCATGCTCAGGCGGCGCTGGGCCTCGATGCCGCGCGCCATCACGATCAGGCCTGAGGTCGCCATGTCCAGCCGGTGCACGATCAGGGCGTCGGGGTACTGCGCCTGGGCGCGGGCGCTCAGGCAATCCTGGTTCTCGGGCCCGCGACCGGGCACGGCCAGCAGCCCGGCCGGCTTGTCGAACACCAGCAGGTGCTCGTCGGCGTGGATCAGCGGCAGGGCGCGCAGCGTTGGAGCGTGGGGGCTCATATTGCCGTGAGCGCCCGGCGCACTTCCTCGGCCGGCAGACTGCGCGCGGCGCCGAAGCCCGCGACCTGGCGCGCGCCCAACAGCTGCAGGCGCACGAAGCGGAAGTCGCCCAGCGTGGTCATCATCTCGGCCTCCGGGAAGCGCTGCAGGTAGACCAAGCGCGACGACACGGCCTCGGGGCTCCCGGGTTCGGCGAACCGGGCCTGCGCATCCAGCGTCACACGCGGCAGGGCGTGCACCGGCTCGCCCTCGGGCTCGGCGGCACACACCAGCAGCGAGACACGGGGCGAGCGCTGCATGTTGCCGCTGTGGGCCGCCAGACCGCTGACGTGCAGCACCAGTTCACCGGCTGCGCTGTCGATGGCGAAAGGCACCATGGAAACGAACACACCGTCGTGTTCGTCGAGCGTGCCCAGCGCGGCGGTGCGGCGCGCCAGCAGCAGCTCGCGCAGGGCCCGGGTCAGGCTGTGTTCTCCCACGGGAACCCTTCAGCGGACAACGATCTCGGCCCGGCGGTTGCGCGGCTCCGGCACGTCGTCGTCCGTGGGCACCACCGGCTCGCGCTCGCCGCGCCCCACGGGCTCGATCAGCTCGGGTCGGAAGCCTTTGCCCACCAGCAGGTCGCGGATGGCGTTGGCGCGTTGCAGGGACAGGGCGTCGTTGGCTTCGGCTGCGCCCTGGCGGTCGGTGTGGCCGACGATCACGATTTCGCCACCGCTGCGCGCGCGGGCGGTGGCGAAGACCTGGTCCAGCTCGGCCGCCGACTCCGGCGTGAGGTCCGACGTGCCCGGCTGGAAGTTGAGCGTGAAACGCTGCGGAGCCGGTGGTGCCAGCTTCAGCAGCACGGGGTAGCGCTCGCGTACCTCGGCCTCGCTGGACTGGGCCGGCTGAAGCTCACCCTTGTGGCCGAGCTCGGCGGCTGCATACGGAGAAGCCAGCTCGGCCGATCCCTGGGCGGTGGAGACCACCACGGCGCTGGGCCGTTCGGGCTGGGGCAGAAGGGTGACTCGGCCGGCCGGTGCGCAGGCGGCGCACAAGACGGACGCGGATGCAGCGGCTGCGGACAGGACGGTGATGCGCCGGATCAGGGGAAACGTCATCGACGCAGTCTACTATCGTCGCTCCAGTGGTGGCGCAGGTAGTAATAGAGCGGCTCGGCCCTGGGGTTGGCCTCGACGATGAAGTCGGTGCCGCGCACGCCGACCACCGCGGTCGGGGTCTTGACTTTGAATCGGTCGGGGTTGACCCGGGCCAGCAGGCCGGTGACCACGCGCACCGATCCCTGGAGCAGTTCCACCAGCAGATTGCCTTCCTGGGTGGTGGCATTGAACTGGTACTGGCTCAGGTCGGCGGTGCTGTCCGGGCCGAGCACCATCACCGTGCCGTCCTTGAGCACCATGCTGGCGGCACCGTCCTTGCCGGTGCGGATGCGTTCGCCGGCGCGGACGGCCTCGCCCGGCTGAACGGCGCGACCATCGCCACGACCCAGCCGCACCTCGCCCTGCACCTGCTTGATGGTGCCGGCACGGGTGTCGGACGCGGCGTCTGGCGTCTGCGCCGATACCACTGCGGCGGCCAGTGCCAGCACGCCGGCGGGCAAGGTGCGGAACAGGCTGCGGGCGGACAGGGTGGGCATCTTTACTCCAAATGGTTTAACTCGGCATCCTAGTCGCTGCGTTTCGCGTGGCACAAGGCATGCACCTACAATCCGCGACCCGGCAGGACTTCCAGTGACAAGTGTCACGTTTCTGTCGGTCCCAACCCCCTTTGCCGTGATGAACCCGACCCTGCTGTTGGCGCCGATGGAAGGCCTGCTCGACGCCACGCTGCGCGACGTGCTCACGCGCACCGGCGGCGTCGACCGCTGCGTCAGCGAGTTCATCCGGGTCACCGACACCCTGCTGCCCGAGCGGGCGTTCGTGCGCGTGGTGCCCGAACTGCTCAACGGTGGGCGGACCTGGGCGGGCGTGCCGGTGCGTCCGCAGCTGCTCGGTTCCGACCCGGTCTGCCTGGCCGAGAACGCCGCGCGGCTGGCGGCGCTCAGCCCGTCTGGCGTCGACCTCAACTTCGGCTGCCCCGCCAAGACGGTCAACCGCAGCCGGGGTGGCGCCGTGCTGCTGGACGAACCCGAACTGATCGGGCGCATCGTGTCGGCGGTGCGGCGCGCGGTGCCGGCGCACCTGCCGGTGTCGGCCAAGATGCGGCTGGGTTATGGCGACGACCGCGTGGCCGAGGACTGCGCGCTGGCCATCGCCGGGGCCGGCGCCGACGAACTCGTGATTCATGCGCGCACCAAGGCCCAGGGCTACCGGCCACCGGCCTACTGGGAGCGCATCGCCGAGGTCCGGACCGTGCTGCCGGCCGATCTGGCGGTGATCGCCAACGGTGAGATCTGGACGGTGGCCGATGCGCAGCGCTGCCGCGAGGTGACGGGCTGCGACAGGCTCATGATCGGCCGCGGCATGGTGACCGATCCCGGCCTGGCACTGGCGATCAAGGGGCGGGGCGGTGTGTCCTGGTCGCAGATCCTGCCGCTGCTGTCGGTGTTCTGGTCCCAGGTGTGCGGCCGGGTCGAGCGGCGGCACCGCGCCGGCCGGCTCAAGCAGTGGCTGAACTACCTGCGCAAGCACCATCCCGAAGGGCAGCGCGCGTTCGACGAGCTGCGCGAGTCGAACGACCCGGCCCGTGTGGAGGCCTGGCTGCAGGCGCAAACGCTGCCACAGGACCCCATGCCCGTGCCGGCAGCGGAAATTCCGGTGGCGTGCTAAGGTCCGGCCCCGGTCAAGACTAGAAACCACCATGAAGACCCTGGAACAGCGGCTGGAGAGCCTGGGAGCCGAACGACTGCGCGGCATGCGGCGTGGGCTGGAGAAGGAGAGCCTGAGGTCGCAACCCGACGGCAAGTTGGCGCTGACACCGCATCCCGCGGCGCTTGGCAGCGCGCTCACGCACCCGCACATCACCACCGACTATTCCGAATCGCAGCTGGAGCTGATCACCGGCGTGCACGCCAGCGTGGAAAGCTGCCTGGCCGAACTCACCGAGATTCACCAGTTCACCTTGCGCAGCCTGCAGGCGCAGGGTGGCGCGGCAGGTGAAGAGATGCTCTGGGCGTCCAGCATGCCGTGTGGCCTCCCGACCGACGAAACCATTCCGCTCGGGCGCTACGGTTCTTCCAACGTGGGTCGTGCCAAGAGCGTGTACCGCATGGGCCTGGGGCACCGCTACGGCCGCCGCATGCAGACCATCAGCGGCATTCACTACAACTGGTCGCTGCCCGGAGTGGACAACCAAGGCTACTTTGCGCTCATCCGCAACTTCCGCCGCCACGCCTTCCTGCTGCTCACCCTGTTCGGTGCTTCGCCCGCCCTGTGCTCGACTTTCGTCGAAGGACGCCAGCACGAGCTCCAACCTTTGGGCAACAGCGGCACCCTTCACATGCCGCACGGCACCAGCCTGCGCATGGGGCGGCTGGGCTACCAGAGCGATGCGCAGGCCTCGCTGGCCGTGAGCTACAACGGACTGGAGGGCTACGCGGCCTCGCTGCACGATGCGCTCACGCGGCCATGGCCGGCCTACGAAACGGTGGGCATCCGCAACCCCGGCGGCGACTACAACCAGCTGGCCACCACGCTGTTGCAGATCGAGAACGAGTTCTACGGCACCATCCGGCCCAAGCGCGTGATCCACCAGGGCGAGCGCCCGCTGCACGCCCTGCGCGAGCGCGGGGTCGAGTACATCGAGGTGCGCCTGATGGACCTCAACCCCTTCGAGGCCATCGGCATTGATGCGGCCACGCTGCGCTTCCTCGACGTGTTCCTGCTGCACTGCCTGCTGTCCGACAGCCCGCCCGACACGCCGGAGGAGATCAGCGAACTGGCCCACAACCAGCACCTGTCCGCCGCCCGCGGCCGCGAACCCGGTCTGCACCTGTTGCGCGGGGGAAGCGAAGTGGCGCTGCAGGCGTGGGGGCTGGAGATCATTGACCAGCTCGCGCCGATTGCCGATCACCTCGACGCGCTGCACGGTGGCGCCTTCCATCAAGAGGCGGTCGCTGACGCGCGCGCCGCGCTGCTGGCCCCGGACACCCTGCCGTCGGCCCGTGTGCTCGCCGCCACCCGGCAGCAGCACGGGTCTTCGTTCATCGACTTTGTCCGCACCCGCTCGCGGGCCATCCGCCAGGAGCTGCTGGACCTGCCCTGGAATGCGGAGCAACAGTCGCGCTTTGTGGACATGGCAGTGCGTTCCATGGCCGATCAGCAGGCCATCGAAGCGGCCGATTCCATGCCGTTCGAGATCTACCGCCAGGAGTACGTGTCCCCGGCCCGCCTGATGCCGCGTTCCGCGGTGGCCCAGGCGGCCTGACGCCGCTGCGAAACCCTGCTGGTGCAGGGTGTATGTCCGCGGCGGTGAATCCCCGTGGCCTCCGGTCCTATCCTGTGCCCTCCTTTTCATCCAGGAGACCGCCATGGCACCCACCCCGCGCCTGACCGCCGCCGATTTCGACCAGGAACTGCTCATTCTTTTCGACGCCTACGTGCACGGCGACATCGACCGCCGGGGGTTTCTGGACAAGGCGGCGAAGTTCGCGGTCGGCGGCGTCACGGCGGCCGGCCTGCTCGCGGCGCTCAGTCCGGACTTCGCGATCGCGCAGGTGGTGCCCCAGGGTGATCCGCGCATCAGCACCGAGCGCATTGAGTTCGACTCGCCCAACGGTTCGGGCAAGGTCAAAGCCTATCTGGCCAAACCGGCCAACGCCTCGGGCAAGCTGCCAACGGTGCTGGTGGTGCATGAGAACCGCGGCCTGAACCCGCACATTGAGGACATTGCCCGCCGCCTGGCGGTGGACGGCTACCTGGCGCTGGCCCCCGATGCGCTCACTCCCCTGGGCGGCTACCCCGGCGATGAGGACAAGGCCCGTGCACTGTTCGCCCAGCTCGACCAGAGCAAGACCCGGCAGGACTTCCTGGCCGCGGCGACCCTGCTCAAGGCCCGTCCCGACAGCAACGGCAAGCTGGGGGTGGTGGGCTTCTGCTACGGCGGCGGCATGGCGCACTACCTGTCCACCCAACTGCCTGATCTGGCAGCGGCCGTGCCGTTCTACGGCAACCACCCGCCGGTCGAGGACGCGGCCAAGGTCAAGGCGCCGCTGCTGATCCATTTCGCCGCGGTGGACGAGCGCATCAACGCCGCCTGGCCCGCCTACGAGGCCGCACTCAAGGCCGCCGGGGTGCGCTACACCGCCCACCAGTACCCGGGCACCCAGCATGGCTTCAACAACGACACCACGCCGCGCTTTGACGCCGCCGCCGCGAAACTGGCCTGGGAGCGCACCCTGGCGTTCTTCGCCCAGCACCTGAAGGCCTGAGCGGGCTCAGTCGCCCGGCCCTTCCAGCTTCACATCGCTGAGCGGGTAGGCCACACAGGGCAGCACCGCGCCCGAGGTCTTCTCTTCGGGCAGCAGCCCGGGCCAGTCCACGCCGTAGCGCACCTGTCCCGCGGTGAGCCGGCCAATGCAGGTCCGGCAGGTGCCGTTGCGGCAGGAGGCGGGCCAGGGCACGCCAGCCGCCTGCAGGGTCTGCAGCAGGGTGCGCTGCTCGGGTGCCTGCAGCCTGAGGCCCTGTTCGGGCAGGTCCAGCACCCAGCGGCGGGGGATATCTTCTGTCGGCATGGTCCGAATCTAACCGCTGGGCGGGGCGCTGGCGCCTGCCTGTTCAACAGGCAGATTGAAGAATGCCTTTGTACATCAAGGACTTGGACGCCCCGTACAGGACTTCTCCAAGCTTATCCACAAGCTTGTCCCGGAAATCTTGGGACAAGTTGAGAAGTATCAAAGCCGTGGGGGTTTGGTCTGGCTAGAGTTCAGGGTTTTCCCTGAACCTGCTCTCTGACCATGTACAGCCTCACCGGCGCAGACCGGGTCTACCGCTTTCTCTCCGGCGCAGCCATCCTTCTGGTGGCGGTGTTTTCGCTCACCGGCCTGCTGCAGGTGCTGGCCTACGCCTCGGCCGGCCTGGTGCTCACCACCGCGATCATCAACGCCTGCCCGCTGGTGGAGTTGCAGGTCGGCGGCGCTTCTTGATCAGGCCTCGCCGCCGAAGCGCTTGATCAGGTTGGCGATGTATTTTTCGACCAGCTTCTCGAACTCACCCTCGACCACCGGCACCACCACCATCTTCATCAGCCCGGGCAGCGGCACCTCGATGTCGCCCTGGATGGCGAGCGCAATCGCGGTGTGTTTCTTCTGGTCGCTGATGTCCCAGCTTCCCGAGACCAGGGCGTTGCCCACGCCCTTGACCGGGGTCCACTTCACCGTGCCCTGGCCCTTGGCCGCGTCCCATTTGCTCACGTACTTGCAGGCGTAGACCGTCTGGATGTTGACCTGGGCCGTGCCCACCTTTTCCATCTCCCAGCGGTAGCTGTTACCGCCCAGATCGACCAGCTGGTCGACTTTGGGAAAATGGCTGACCGACGTCGGCACGTCCGACAGCAGCTCGAACACCTCGGCGGCTTTGGCCTTGACATTGAATTCGTAGCCCAGATCGATCTTCACGGTGATGGCCATGGGGTCTCCTCTTGTGGTTGGCAGGACAAATCATTGTGGCACGCAGAGGCCACGCACACAGAACGGCAATACATGAGCATCCAGTGGTTCCCCGGTCACATGCACCTCACGCGGCAGGCGATCGCCGAGCGCGTCAAGGAAATCGACGTCGTGATCGAAATGCTCGATGCGCGCCTGCCTGGCAGCAGCGCCAACCCGCTGATGCAGCAGCTCACCAGCGGCCGGCCCACGCTCAAGGTGCTCAACAAGCAGGACATGGCCGACCCGGCGCGCACCGCGCTCTGGCTGGCGCACTACAACGCACAACCCGACACCCGTGCCATCGCGCTGGACGCCAGCGTCACGGCGCCCGCGCGGGCGCTCATCGACGCCTGTTTCGAACTCGCCCCCAGGCGAGGCGGCATGGTCAAGCCGATGCGGGTGCTGATCTGCGGCATCCCCAACGTCGGCAAGTCCACCCTGATCAACACGCTCAAGGGCAAGCGCGCGGCCAAGACCGGTGACGAGGCCGGCGTCACCCGCACCGAGGCGCGCATCGCGCTGGCCGACGACTTCTACCTGTACGACACGCCGGGCATGCTCTGGCCGCGCATCTTCGTGCCCGAGAGCGGCTACAACCTGGCCGCCAGCGGCGCGGTGGGCAAGAACGCCTACGACGAGGAGGAGGTGGCCTACGAGCTGATCGCCAAGCTCAAGACCGACTACCCGGCGCTGATGGAAGCGCGTTACCAGCTGGGCCTGTCGCCCGAGGCTTGGGCGCAGACGCACGACGACGAGCTGGTCGATGCCATCGGTCGCAAGCGCGGTGCGCTGGCCGGCGGCGGCCGGGTCAACATGCAGAAGGCGGCCGAGCTGGTGATCGCCGACTTCCGCGCCCTGCACATCGGCCGCATCACCCTGGAAACGCCCGAGCAGTTCGCGCGCTGGCTCAAGGCCGGCAAGCAGGCCGACGCCGAACGCGCGGCACGCAAGAAGAAGCTGCGCGAGGACGGGCACATCAGCCCGGAGCGCAAGCCCAAACCCGACAAGCGCCCGTCGACGCGCAAGCCCCGCTGACACACCGGAGACGCCCATGTCCACCATCACCCCGCCCGCGAACCCCGAAGCAGATCCGCGCGTCAAGGCCGTCTTCGACGACATCCGTGCCACGCGAAAGACCGACTTCATCAACAACATGTGGCGCTACCTCGCCTTCGACCCGGCGCTGCTGGAGCAGACCTGGGCCGAGGTCAAGCGGGTGATGGCCACGCCGTCCGCGCTGGACCCGCTGACCAAGGAGATGGTCTACATCACCGCATCCATCATCAACGGCTGCGGCTACTGCGTGCACTCGCACACGGCGGCGGCCACGGCCAAGGGCATGACGCGCGAGCAGCACGCCGAGTTGCTGTCGATCATTGCGCTGGCCGCCAAGACCAACCAGCTCGCCACGGGTCTGCAGGTGCCGGTCGATCCGGAGTTCCCGAAGGCTTGAGCCCGGTCAAGGACGGCGCCGGCGCGCGGGTACAGCATGGTCTTTTTTGGGGAGCCCCGCCATGAGCACCGAAGCCCGCCGCATCCTGATCGTCAACGGCCACCCCGACGCCGGGTCGCGCCACCTGCTGCACCAGCTGATCGATGCCTACGCCGAGGGCGCACAGGCGGCGGGCCACGAGCTTCGGCGGGTGGATGTCGGGGCGCTGGACTTTCCGCTGCTGCGCAGCGCGGCGGACTGGGAGCACGGTGCGCTGCCGCCCTCTCTGCAGGCGGCCCAGGATCACATCGCCTGGTGTCAGCACCTGGTGCTGTGTTTTCCGCTTTGGCTGGGCGACATGCCGGCCGTGCTCAAGGGCTTTCTGGAGCAGGTGGCCCGGCCCGGTTTTGCCTTCCACCGCGACGAGAGGAATCCGTTTGGCAAGAAAGCGCTGGGCGGGCGCTCGGCCCGCATCGTGGTGACCATGGGCATGCCGGCCCTGGTCTACCGCTGGTACTTCCGCGCCCACAGCGTCAAGTCGCTGGAGCGCAACATCCTCGGTTTCGTCGGCATCGCCCCGGTGCACGAAACCCTGGTCGGGCTGGTGGATCGCCTGGGTGAGGCGGGCGTGGCGCAGTGGCGCGCGAAGCTGCGCAAGCTGGGCGCGCAGGCGGCCTGAGCGGCCGTCTGCGACGCGATCAGTCCTCGACCTTCACGCCTTTCCAGAACGCCACCCGCCCGCGGATGTTCTCGGCTTCGGGCTTGGGGTCCGGGTAGTACCAGGCGGCGTCGGCGTTGAGCTCGCCGTTGACCAGCAGCGAGAGGTACTTGGCCTCGCCCTTCCAGGGGCAGGTGCTGCGGTGGTTGCTGAAGGTGACGAAGTCGCGGTTGAGCGCACTCTCCGGGAAGTAGTGGTTGCCTTCGACCAGCACCGTGTCCTTGCTGTCGGCGATCACGGCGCCGTTCCAGGTGGCTTTCATGCGTTCCGTCCCCGGGTCACTTGTACTTGTCCTTGTCTTTCCCGCGCGGGATCACGGCGGTGACCGGCGGGACCGGGCGGTCGGAACTGACCGGGCCCTTGGGCACCGAGGTGTCCTTCTTAGGCTTCTTGCTCATCTTTTCGTTGCGCTGTTCCTTGCCCATGGTGTGCTCCGTTGGAAATGGCCGCAGGCTGCGACCGATCGCGCGATGTTACCGGCCCGCGGGCGGGTTCTGCAGTGCGTCCAGCTCGTCGGGCGGGGCCACCGTGACGGCGACCTCCAGCGTGTGGTTCGCACCGCCCTGGATCACGCCGCGCATGGGCGAGACGTCGGCGAAGTCGCGGCCTGTGGCCAGGGTGACGTAGTCCTCGCCGGGGCTGCCCCAGCCACAGCGGTTGTTGGTGGGGTCGAAGTCGAACCAGGCGCCGAGCGCCGGTTCGTCGCCGGCCTGCGCCCCGGTGCCGGGCGGCAGCGGCACGTAGACCGAGACCCAGGCGTGCGAGGCGTCGGCGCCGATGAGGCGCGGCTGCCCGGGTGGCGGCTGCGTGAGCAGGTAGCCACTGACATAGCGCGCCGGCAGGCCCAGGCTGCGCAGGCAGCCGGCCATGATGTGGGCGAAGTCCTGGCACACGCCCTTGCCCTGCGCCAGCGCAACCAGGGCCGGGGTGTTGACCTCGGTGCTGGCTGTCTCGTAGGTGAGCCCGTTGTGGATGCGCTCCATCAGGGCCTGGGCCGCGGCCAGCATGGGCAGGCCGCCCGCAAAAGCTGGCCGGGCAAATGCGGTGAAAGCGTCGTCGCGCGGCACGTGGGGCGAGGCGAACAGGAACTCGCTGGCGGGGTCGTAGGGGGCCCGCGCGCGGTAGCGGAAATGGTCGCGCACGGCTTCCCAAGTCTGCGTCTGCCAGGCGGGGTCGTCCGGCAGCGGCGCAGGCGCCCGGGTATCCACCCGGCTGTCGGCCGTGACGGTCAGCACCTCGTGCGGCGCCTGCAGCGAGAAGAAGGTGCGCAGGTTGCCGAAGGCGTCGGTGGTCTGGCTGCGGGCCGCGGGTTCGGGCGAGATCGTCAACGTGTGTGAGCGCACGGTCTGCGTGGGCGTGTCCACCGGCGAGAGGTGGACCATGTGCTGGGCCATGTCCACGCTGCCCTGGTAGCGGTAGGTGGTGGTGTGCAGGATGCGCAGGTCCATGGCTCAGACGCCGACGCTCTGCGTCTTGCGGTCGGCGTGGCTGAAGTGCAGCCGGGTGATTTCGTCGGACAGGTCGGCCGCGGCGGCCTCGCAACCGTCCAGCAGGTCGGCCAGCGTGCTGTAGCGCATGGTCTGTCCCTCGCGCTGCCAGCTGCTCAGCTCGGTCAGCACCCAGACGTCGGGGTCGGGCAGGCCCTGGGCCAGCACAGCGTCCTGCGGTGTGGCGCTCTGAGAGAGCTTGGCCAGCCGCGAGCGCAGTGTCTGCACCACCCAGGCGATGGAGCGCGGGTTGTCGCGGTCCATCACCAGCAGGTCGATCAGCGCCACCATGTCGCGCCGCTGCTGGTACTGGGCGTGAAAAGTGATGGTGCTGTCGAACAGCGCGACCACCGCCTCGAAGCCCGTCGGGTCGTCCATGCAGCGGTGTTCCAGCCCGAGCGAGAGCGCGCGCGAGAGCGTGATCAAGCGCTCGATGTGGCGACCCACGGACAGCAGGCGCCAGCCGTTGTCGCGCACCATGCGGTCGGTTTGTGCTCCGGTGATGGCGGCCAGCCGCTCGCTCAGCGCCGCGAGCGCGGCCAGCGCTTCGGCGGTGCCGTACTCGGCGTCGGCCGCCATGGCGGCGCAGTCCTGCGCGAAGCTGGCCTCGGCGTGTTCGATCAGGTTCCAGTGTTCGGGCGAGAGCCGGTCGCGCACCTGGGCGGCCGCGCCCTTGAGCGCGCGCAGGTTGTGGCCCACGCTGTAGCTGCGTCCGGCCAGCGGCGAGTCTGGCGCGGGCGCCAGGCCCGCCATCAGCGAACGCGCGAACACGCGCGCCGCCTGCTCGGCGCCGGGTACGTCGTCCAGCACCAGCGCGTTTTCGCGCGCGGTGGCCGAGAGCCAGGCCAGCAGGGCTCGCGAACTGGGTTCTTCCCCGCCGAGGTGGTCGAGCACGATGCGCGCGAGCCGCACCGCGTTTTCGGCGCGCTCTGTGTAGCGGCCGAGCCAGAACAGGTTTTCGGCCGCACGACTGGTGACCGGGCTCTTGTGGTGCGCCAGGGCCAGGGTGCTGGGCTGCGATTGCAGCAGGCTGGTGGTGTCGACCTCGCCTTCGGTCATCACCCAGCAGTCGGCGCTGGACCCGCCGCGCTGCATCGAGGCCATGAGCTGTCCGCGCGGCGCCAGTCGCACCAGGCCGCCCGGCAGCACGCGCCAGCGCTGCGGGCCGTCGGCCAGGGCGAACACGCGCAGCATGGCCGACCGGGGCAGCAGGCGCTCGCCGGTCCAGGTCGGGGTCTGCGACAGCGGCAGCCAGGACTGCACCGTGTAGTCGTCGGGGTGGCGCACCATGCGGCCCGACCACTCGTCCAGTTCGCGAGGATTCAGGCTCTGGCCGATGGCCGTCTCCAGACCCGAACCGGGGTAGGTGGGCTTGATCACGCCACCCCTGAGCAGGGGCAGCACCTCGCGCAGTGCGGCGTCTTCGCCGCACCACCAGGTGGACAGGGAGGGCAGCTTCAATTCTTCGCCCAGCAGGTGGCGGCTGATGGCGGGCAGGAAACCCAGCAGCGCGCTCGATTCCAGCGGTGCGGAGCCCGGTGCGTTGGCCAGCAGCAGGTTGCCCGCGCGCAGCACCTGCAGCAGGCCGGGCACGCCCAGGCTGGAGTCCGGGCGCAGCTCCAGCGGGTCCAGCCACTGGTCGTCCACCCGCTTGATCAGGGCGTGCACCGGTTCCAGGCCCTTGAGCGTCTTGAGGTAGAGGCGCTGGTCGCGCACCGTCAGGTCGTTGCCCTCGACCAGCGTCAGGCCGAGGTAGCGCGCCAGGTAAGCGTGCTCGAAGTAGGTTTCGTTGTAGGGGCCGGGTGTGAGCAGGGCGATGCGCGCGTCGTCGCCCTCGGGTGCCAGCGCCTTGATGCCGTCCATCAGCGCGCGGTAGCTGGCGGCCAGGCGCTGCACCTTCATGCCGGCGAAGGCCTTGGGGAACTGCCTGGCGATGGCGATGCGGTTTTCCAGCAGGTAGCCCAGACCGGACGGCGCCTGGGTGCGCTGGCCCACCACCCACCAGCGACCGTCGGGTCCATGTGCGAGGTCGAAGGCAGCGATGTGCAGCCAGGTGTTGCCTGGCGGTGTCACGCCCTTCATGGCGCGCAGGTATCCGGGATGGCCCTGGGCCAGCGCGGTGGGCAGCAGGGCGCGGCGCAGCAGGTCCTGCGGGCCGTAGAGGTCGGCCATCATGCTGTTGAGCAGCTGGGCGCGCTGCAGCACACCGGCCTCGATCACGGCCCACTCCTGCGGGTTCACGATCATCGGGAACAGGTCGAGCGCCCAGGGGCGCTGCAGGCCGCCGGCGGCGTCGGCGTAGACGTTGTAGGTGACGCCGTTGTCGCGGATCTGGCGCTGCAGGTTGTCCGCGCGGCGGTTCAGGTCGGCCAGGCCGTCGGTGCCCACATGGTCAAAGAAGCGGCCCCAGTGGGGCGCCAGGGCCTGCGGGTCGCTGCTGTCGCGCAGCTCGTCCCGGTGCCCTGCGTCGGCCGGTACCGACAGGGACAGCGCCCAGTCCCCGGGGGATTCGGGGCTGAGCTCGTCGAACAGGGAGTCTCTGGATTCTTCTGGGGTCACGGGTCTGGAGTATGCCCGGGGCTCCTCCTTTGGGGGACCCCGGGGCGGTTCAGGCCGTTGCATCCGTCACAGACCCGTGGCCGCGGTCACTGTCGCAGGTCGAGTGTGAACGGGAACTCGCGGCTGGGCGTCGCGGCGTTCACCACCAGCTTGCCCGCCGTGTGGCCCATCTGGAAGAAGCGCGAGAGGCGCCGGCTTTCGGCCTCGTAGGCGTTGATCGGGAACGTGTCGTAGTTGCGACCGCCCGGGTGGGCGACGTGGTACTGACAGCCGCCGAGCGACTTGTGCATCCAGGTGTCGACGATGTCGAAGGTCAGCGGTGCGTGCACCCCGATGGACGGGTGCAGCGCCGACGGCGGGTTCCAGGCCTTGTAGCGCACGCCGGCCACGTGCTCGCCCGCGGTGCCGGTGGGCTGGAGGGGCAGGGCGCGGCCGTTGCAGGTGATCACATAGCGGCTGTCGTTGTAGCCGCTCACGCGCACCTCGATGCGCTCCAGCGACGAATCGACGTAGCGCACCGTGCCGCCGACAGCACCTTCTTCGCCCATCACGTGCCAGGGCTCGAGCGCGTTGCGCAGCGTCAGTTCGATGCCGCGCGCGGCGACCTGACCCACCAGCGGGAAGCGGAACTCGAAATGAGGTTCGAACCAGGCCATGTCGAAGCGGTAGCCCGCCTCGGCCAGATCGGCCAGCACATCCTCGAAGTCCATGCGGATGAAGGTTGGCAGCAGGAAGCGGTCGTGCAGCTCGGTGCCCCAACGGGTGAGCTTGCCGCGCCAGGGCTGCTGCCAGAAGCGGGCGATCAGGGCGCGCAGCAGCAGCTGCTGGGCGATGCTCATGCGTGCGTGCGGTGGCATTTCGAAGGCCCGCAATTCCAGCAGGCCCAGGCGGCCGGTGGACGAATCGGGCGAGTACAGCTTGTCGATGCAGAACTCGCTGCGGTGGGTGTTGCCGGTGACGTCGATCAGGATGTTGCGCAGCGTGCGGTCCACGAGCCACGGGGGCATGTCCTGCCCGTGGCGCTGGCGGTTCTGCTCGATCTGGTTGAGCGCGATCTCCAGCTCGTAGAGCTGGTCGTTGCGCGCCTCGTCCACGCGCGGGGCCTGGCTGGTCGGGCCGATGAAGAGACCACTGAACAGATAGGACAGCGAAGGGTGGTTGTGCCAGTAGGCCACCAGGCTGCCCAGCAGTTCGGGCTTGCGCAGGAAGGGCGAGTCCGAAGGCGTGGCGCCGCCGAGCACGAAGTGGTTGCCGCCGCCGGTGCCGGTGTGGCGGCCGTCGGTCATGAACTTCTCGGCGCACAGGCGCGTCTGGTGCGCGGCTTCGTAGAGGAACTCGGTGCGCTCGACCAGCTCTTCGAAGCTGCTGCTGGGGTGGATGTTGACCTCGATCACGCCGGGGTCGGGCGTGACCTGCAGCATTTTCAGACGTGGGTCGCGCGGCGGGGGGTAGCCTTCGAGCACGATCTTCATGCCCAGGCGCTCGGCCGTGTCCTCCACCGCCGAGAGCAGGTCCAGGTAGTCCTCCAGACGCTGCATGGGCGGCATGAAGACGTAAAGGTGCTGGAGCTTGCCGCCGCTGGCCTTTTCGGCCTTGGGGCCATTGGCACGCTGCGGGTCGCGCGCCTCGACCACCAGCGCGGTGCGGGTGAGCCAGGCGGCCGATTCGCCGCGCTGCGGGAAGCGGGACGAGAGCTGCTGCGCAGGCGACGAGGCCGGGTGCGGCTGGCCGCGGCGCAGGCCGAGCGCTTCGGTCTCGCCACCGGGGCCTTGTTCGTCGAACCAGTCGGTGCCTTGCAGCGAGACCGTGCCGCCTTCGGCGAAGCCGCCGCCCACGGTGTGCGGGTGCACCTGGTGTCGCAGCGCCGAGCCGGTGGGCAGCGGGTCGCGCGCGCTGTGCGGGTCTTGCTCGATGTGGTAGGGGTAGTCGCCCATCGACACCCAGGGCAGAGAATCCAGCGGCAGCCGGTAGCCCATGGGCGAATCGCCGGGGATCAGGTACATCCGCTCATCGCGGAAGAACCAGGGGCCGGTGGACCAGACAGTGCCGCTGACGCGGTGGTAGGCGCTCTTGCCGTTGTTCGAGAGCGGGCCGTGACCCGAGGCCTGCAGCGGCAGCACGTAGCCCACAGTGGCGTCCAGGCCCTGGCCGAACACGCGGCGCAGCCGCTGGCGCTCCAGCTCGTCGTCGAGCTTGGAATCGAAGGGGTCGACGTTGACCGGCAGGCGCCGCTCGCGCCACAGGTAGTACCAGGTGTCCTCGTAGCCGGGGGTGATGTACTGGGTTGACAGGCCCAGGCGGCGCGCCAGCGCCTGGGTGAAGCGCTGGGCGTCGTCGGCGGTGTAGTGGGCCTCGTCGCGCTCGTCGGCCAGCAGGGCCGGGTTGCCCCAGCAGGGTTCGCCGTCGGCACGCCAGAACACCGACAGCGCCCAGCGGGGCAGCTGCTCGCCCGGGTACCACTTGCCCTGGCCCATGTGCACGAAGCCGCCGTCGCCGTAGCGCTCGCGCAGGCGGCCCAGCAGTTCGGTGGCGTAGCCGCGCTTGGTGGGCCCCAGCGCATCGGTGTTCCATTCGGCGGCGTCGCGGTCGCTCACGGCCACGTAGGTGGGCTCACCGCCCTGGGTCAGCCGCACATCGCCCTTGACCAGATCGGCATCGACCTGCTCGCCGAGCTTGAGCACCTCGGCCCACTGGTCTTCGGTGTAGGGCTTGGTCACGCGTGGTGATTCGTAGACGCGGGTGACCGCCATGTGGTGGCTGAACTCGACCTCGCACTTGTCCACGCCGCCTTCCACCGGCGCGGCGCTGGAGGGTTGCGGCGTGCAGGCCAGCGGGATGTGGCCTTCGCCTGCCAGCAGGCCCGAGGTGGGGTCCAGGCCGATCCAGCCGGCGCCTGGCAGGAACACCTCGCACCAGGCGTGCAGGTCGGTGAAATCCTTTTCGGGGCCGCTGGGTCCGTCGATGGCTTTCACGTCGGGCGTGAGCTGGATCAGGTAGCCCGACACGAAACGCGCGGCCAGCCCGAGGTGGCGCAGCAGCTGCACCAGCAGCCAGCCCGAATCGCGGCAGGAGCCGCTCTTGAGCGTGAGCGTCTCTTCGGGCGTCTGCACGCCCGGTTCCATGCGGATGGTGTAGCCGATGTCTTTCCAGAGCTTCTGGTTGATGCCGACCAGGAAGTCGATGGTGCGCTGCTCGCTGCGGTCGACCTGCTCCAGGTAGCTTTTGACCAGCGGCGTCATCGGCGCCGTGGCCAGGTAGGGCGCCAGTTCCTGTTTCTGGGCCTCGTCGTAGGTGAACGGGAACTTCTCGGCGCGCGGTTCGAGGAAGAAGTCGAACGGGTTGTAGACCGCCATCTCGACCACCAGGTCGATGGTGACTTTGAACTCGGTGGTGGGTTCGGGGAACACCAGGCGGGCCTGGTAGTTGGCGAACGGGTCCTGCTGCCAGTTGATGAAGTGGCCCGCCGGTTCGATCTTCTGCGAGTACGACAGCACCTTGGTGCGGCTGTGTGGCGCCGGGCGCAGACGGACCACCTGCGGGCCGAGCTTGACCAGGCGGTCGTATTGATAATGGGTGATGTGGCTCAGGGCGACATGGATGGCCATGCTGGGGTCACTTTCAACAGGGAGTCACAAACAATGAAAACGCTGCCAGGGCGGGCTGCCGCGCGCGTTCGACGGAATCTAGCAAGTCCCGCGCCACGGCGCACGGCCGTCCGGCGGACCGCCTGATGCACCCGCTGTGGGCGGTGCTGCCAGGTGTGGTACTGGGGGTTGCGCTGCAACTTCAGCAGGCCCGGCTGTGGCCGGTGGCGGCGGACATGGGGTTGCTGGCTGCGGCGGTGGTGCTGGCCAGCGTTGCTGCACGGGTCGGGGCCGGGCGACGCGCCGGGCTTGCGCTGGGTGCGGCCCTGCTGGCGGGTGCGCTCGCGGCGGCCGGGGCGACCGGCCTGCGCGCCGCGCGCTACCAGGCGCAGGCGCTGGCCGCCCCTCTGGAGGGCGTGAACCTGGTGGTCACCGGGCAGGTGGCCACCTTGCCCCAGCGTGGCACCGACAGCGACCGTTTCGAGTTTGTCGTGGAATCGGCGACGCGGGATGGGCAGGCGGTGGACCTCCCGCCGCGGCTGCTGATCAGTGACTTCCGGGGGCAAGGGACGGGGCGCACCTGGCGCGCCGGTGACGCATGGCGGCTGACCGTGCGGCTCAAGCGTCCGCACGGTGCCTCGAACCCCCACGGCTTCGACCGCGAGCGCTGGCTGTGGGAGCGGGGTATCGGCGCCACCGGCTACCTGCGCGACGGCCCGCGCGACCCGGCGCCGGTGTTCCTCGGCGCCAGCGGCAGCCACCCGGTGGAGGCCGCGCGCCAGTGGGTGGCGGACCGCATCGCGGCGCGCGTGCAGGACCCGCGCAGCGCTGGCGTGCTGGCGGCGCTGGTGGTGGGCGACCAGGCGGCGATCGAACGCAGCGACTGGACCCTGTTCCGCGACACGGGTGTGGCTCATCTGATGAGCATCTCAGGTCTTCATGTCACCGTGTTTGCATGGGTGGCCACGGCGTGCATCGGCTGGGGCTGGCGCCGCTGGGCCCAGGTGTGGCCGGGTGTGCTGTTGGCGGTGCCGGCGCCGCGGGCGGCGGCCTGGGGCGGTGTGCTGGCCGCGGCGGCCTACGCCCTGTTTTCGGGCTGGGGCGTGCCGGCGCAGCGCACGGTGCTGATGCTGGCGCTGGTGGTGGGGCTGCGGCAGGGTGTGCGCCAGTGGCCCTGGCCCCTGATCTGGCTGCTGGCGATGGTGGCGGTGCTGGCGCTGGACCCTTGGGCGCTGGTGCAGCCGGGGTTCTGGCTCAGCTTCGTGGCGGTGGGCATTCTGTTCGCCTCGGGATCGCGGCAGAAAGTGGGGCCGGTTCGCCGCTTGCTGCGCGAGCAGGCGGTGGTCACGGTGGCGCTGGCGCCGCTGGGGGTGCTGCTCTTCGGTCAGCTCTCGCTGGCTGGGCTGGTGGCCAACCTGCTCGCCATTCCCTGGGTGACGGGGGTGGTCACGCCGCTGGCCATGCTGGGTGTGGTCGTGCCGCCGCTGTGGGATCTCGCGGCGCTGGCCGTGCAGGGGTTGGTGGTGTGTCTGGACGGGTTGGCCGGCTGGCGCTGGGCCACGCTGTTCCAGCCCATCCCGCCCCTGCCGCTGGCGCTGTGCGGTGTGGCCGGCGGGCTGCTGCTGGTGCTGCGCCTGCCCTGGTCGCTGCGCTCGGCTGGCCTGGTGCTGCTGACGCCGATGCTGCTCTGGTCACCCGCCCGGCCAGAGGTGGGCGAGTTCGAGGTGCTGGCGGTCGACGTCGGCCAGGGCAGCGCGGTGCTGGTGCGCACCGCCGGCCACAGCCTGCTCTACGACACTGGTCCGCGCTATGGCCCTGGCAGCGACGCTGGCGACCGGGTGGTGGTGCCGCTTCTGAGGGCCCTGGGCGAAGCGCCCGACACCGTGGTGGTGAGCCACCGCGACAGCGACCACTCGGGTGGGTCGGCCGCGGTGCGCGCCGCCTGGCCGCAGGCGCGCTGGCTGTCCTCGTTCGGTGAGGGCGAACGTTGCCTGGCAGGGCAGCGCTGGCAGTGGGACGGGGTGGACTTTGAACTGCTGCACCCCTCGCCCGAACATTTCGACGATGCCGGGCAGGGCCGGCTGCCGAGCAACGCCATGTCCTGCGTGCTGCGGGTGGGCAACGGCCAGCGCTGGGCCTGGCTCAGCGGCGATCTGGACGCCGAGCGCGAAACCCGTTTGGCGCTGGCCCAGCCGCAGTTGCGGGCCGATCTGCTGCTGGCGCCGCACCACGGCAGTGCATCGTCCAGCAGCCCGGTGCTGCTCAACACCCTGCGGCCTTCGGTGGCGCTGGTCCAGTCCGGCTACCGCAACCGGTTCGGCCACCCGGCCCGTGTGGTGCAGGACCGCTACGACGCGCGGGCGATGCGCTGGGTCGCCTCGCCCCACTGTGGTGCGGCACTCTGGCGCAGCAATGACCCCTTGAGCGTGCATTGCCACCGGGACGCCGTGCGCCGTTACTGGCACCATCCGGGTGCGCCCGTGGCGGACGAGGGCGATGAGACAGACCCCGGCGGGTGACCACTGGCCCGCTCCTTGCTATGCTGAGTACAGGAGAAAAAAGCCCATGAGCCGACCGATGTTTGACGAAATGAACGCCTCGCCCAGCGAGGTCCGGGCCCACTACCTGAACTACGCACGGTGGCTGGCACAACAACCCGAGGAAGTCATGGCATCGCGCCGCGAAGAGGCGGAAATGATCTTCCGCCGCGTCGGCATCACCTTCGCGGTGTATGGCGCCAAGGACGAGGATGGGGCCGGCACCGAACGCCTGATCCCCTTCGACCTGATCCCGCGCATCATCCCCGCCCACGAGTGGAAGAGCATGCAGGCCGGCCTGGTGCAGCGCGTGACGGCGCTCAACCGCTTCATCCACGACGTCTACCACGACCAGGAGATCATCAAGGCGGGCCACATCCCGGCCGACCAGATCTTCCAGAACGCGCAGTTCCGCCCCGAAATGATGGGCGTGCAGGTGCCCAACCAGATCTACTCGCACATCGCAGGCATCGACATCGTGCGGGCTCCCAATGCGCAAGGCGAGGGCGAGTACTACGTGCTCGAAGACAACCTGCGGGTGCCCAGTGGCGTGAGCTACATGCTCGAAGACCGCAAGATGATGATGCGGCTCTTCCCCGACCTGTTCGGCCAGAACCGGGTGGCGCCGGTGGCCCACTACCCCGACCTGTTGCTCGAAACCCTGCGCGCGGTCAGCCCCGCGACCACGGCCGAGCCCACCGTGGTGGTGCTCACGCCCGGCATGTACAACAGCGCCTATTTCGAGCACGCCTTCCTGGCACAGCAGATGGGTGTGGAGCTGGTCGAAGGCCAGGACCTGTTCGTCAAGGACAACTTCGTCTACATGCGCACCACCCGGGGGCCCAAGCGGGTGGACGTGATCTACCGCCGCGTGGACGACGACTTCCTGGACCCGCTGGTGTTCCGCCCCACCTCCACGCTCGGTTGTGCCGGCCTGCTGGGGGTCTACCGCAGCGGCAACGTGACCATCTGCAACGCGGTGGGCACCGGCATCGCCGACGACAAGTCCATCTACCCCTATGTGCCCAAGATGATCGAGTTCTACCTGGGCGAGAAACCGATCCTCAACAACGTGCCCACCTACATGGGCCGCAACCCCGACGACCTGAAGTACATGCTAGACAACATGGCTGAGCTGGTGGTCAAGGAAGTGCACGGCGCCGGCGGCTACGGCATGCTGGTCGGCCCGGCGGCGACCAAGGCCGAGGTGGACGAGTTCCGCGCCGTGGTCAAGGCCAAGCCCGATGGCTACATCGCCCAGCCCACGCTCAGCCTGTCCACCTGCCCGACCTACGTGGAGAAGGGCATCGCGCCGCGCCACATCGACCTGCGCCCCTTCGTGCTCTCGGGCAAGGAGGTGCAGATGGTGCCGGGGGGCCTCACGCGCGTGGCGCTCAAGGAAGGTTCTCTGGTGGTCAACTCGTCGCAGGGTGGGGGCACCAAGGACACCTGGATTCTGGAAAACTGAGAAAGACACGACATGCTTTCGCGTACCGCCGACCACCTCTTCTGGATGTCCCGCTACACCGAGCGGGCCGAGAACACCGCGCGCATGCTCGATGTGAACTACCAGACCTCGCTGCTGCCGCAGTCCGCTGCGGTGGCGCAGGTGGGCTGGCAGGGCCTGCTGTCCATCAGCGAGCTCATGCCCAGCTACACCGCCAAGTACGGGCAGGACATCACGCCGCGCAACGTCATGGACTTCATGGTGCGCGACGAGTCCAACCCGTCGTCCATCGTGTCATGCCTGCGCGCGGCGCGCGAGAACGCCCGTGCGGTGCGTGGCGCGCTGACCACCGAGCTGTGGGAGACGCAGAACGCCACCTGGCTCAAGCTGGCGGGCTACCTCAAGTCCAGGGATTTCGAGCGCGATCCCGGCGCCTTCTTCGAATGGGTCAAGCACCGTTCGCACCTCTCGCGCGGTGTGGCGGTGGGCACCATGCTGCAGGACGAGGCCTTCCACTTCTACCGAATGGGCTCCTTCCTGGAGCGGGCCGACAACACCGCGCGACTGCTGGACGTGAAATTCCATGCGGTGCACAGCGATTTCTTCGGTGCCGCCAGCGAGCAGGATCAGGAGTACGACTTCTACCACTGGAGTGCGATCCTGCGCTCGGTCTCCGGCTTCGAGGTCTACCGCAAGGTCTACCGCGACGTCATCACGCCCGAGCGCGTGGCCGAACTGCTGATCCTGCGCCCGGACATGCCGAGAAGCCTGGCCGCCAGCATGAACGAGGTGGTGGCCAACCTGGCCGTGGTGGCCAACGACATCTCCGGTGAAACCCAGCGCCGCGCCGGCAAGCTCAAGGCCGACCTGCAGTACGCGCGCATCGACGAGATCCTCTCCACCGGCCTGCACGCCTTCCTCACGCAGTTCCTCGACCGGGTGAACGAGCTGGGTGGCCGCATCAGCCAGGACTTCCTGGTTCCGAGCCACTGATCCGGACGGGTACCATGCGGGTCCCCGGCGCAACCCGGAACCCGCATGAAATTCGTCATCCACCACCACACCCGCTTCCGCTACAGCCAGCCGCTGCTCTACACGGTGCAGTCGCTGCACCTGTGGCCGGTCAGCAGCGCCTGCCAGAGCGTGGAGCACTGGGAGCTGCGCGTGCCCGGCACGCTGTGCAGCCAGCCCGACATCGAGGGAAACCGCGTGCACAGCTTCTCGCTCTCGGCACGGCCCGAGAAGAACCTGTGCGAAAACAGCGTCACCGCCCGGGGCACCGTGGTCACCCACGGCGTTTCAGAGTTCACCGATCCGCCGACACTGCCGCCGCCGGGCTTCTACCTACGCTCCACCCCGCTGGCCGAGCCGCACCCGCGCATGGCCATGTGGGCTTTACAGGCCGTGCCGGGCCTGATGGCTGCGCGTGGGCGGGGTGAACGGCCGAGCACCGCCGACCTGGTGGCCCTGGCCGGCGCGGTCGCCGACAAGGTGCAGTACCGCAAGGGCAGCACCGGGGTGGAGACCACCGCACTAGAGGCCTTCGACTGGGAGCTGGGCGTGTGCCAGGACCAGGCGCATGTGATGGTGGCGGTGTGCCGCAGCATCGGTCTGCCGGCGCGTTATGTCAGCGGTTATTTCTACGCTGCCAACGAGCCCGATCTGGCCAGCCACGCCTGGGTGGACGTGTGTGTGGACCCGGAGAACCGCCGCTGGCTGAGCCTGGACGTGACCCACCGGTGCCCGACCGACGAACGCCATATCCGCCTGGCGGCCGCCACCGACTACAGCGCCTGCACGCCAGTCAAGGGGCTGAGGCGTGGCGGGGGTGACGAGGACATGGCGGTGGACGTGCGGATCACACCAGCGTGAGCGAGCCGATCAGGGCCGCTTGACTAAGGCTTCGATGGTCTGGCCCAGTTCGATCACCGCCATCGCGTAGTAGCTGCTCCAGTTGTAGCGGGTGACGACGTAGAAGTTGTCGGTGCCGGCGAGGTAGGTGGGGGCCGACCCGCCATTGGCCGGGTCTCCGTTCTGCAGTTCGATCAGCGCGAGCTTGCCGACGTGCTTTTTCCCCTCGGCGTCGAGCACGGCGCCCTTGGCGACAAAGCTCTCGACGCTGAAGCTGGGCAGGATGTCGGGGGCGAGCAGGGCCTCCTTGTCCAGCCTGTTCAGGTCGAAGCCCACCGTGTAGTGCGTCGGCTGGCCAGGCTGCCAGCCATAGGCCTTGAAGTAGTTGGCCACCGAGCCGATGGCGTCGACCGGGCTGTTGAACAGGTCGATCTTGCTGTCGCCATCGAAGTCGATCGCGAAGCGCGCCCAGCTGCTGGGCATGAACTGTGGCCAGCCCATGGCGCCGGCGTAGCTGCCGCGCAGGGCCTGCGGGTCCATGCCGGTGCGCTGGCTCAGACTCAGGAACTGCTCCAGCTCGCTGCGGAAGAACTCGGCCCGGGCTTCGGCGCGGGGGTGGCTGGCCGGAAAATCAAAGGCCAGCGTGGCGAGCGCGTCGATCACGCGGAAATTGCCGGTGTGCTGGCCATACAGGGTCTCGACCCCGATCACGCCGACGATCAGGCTGGCGGGCACACCGTACTCGCGCTCGGCGCGCTCCAGGGCTGCGCGGTGGGTGTCCCAGAAGCGCTGCCCGGCGCGCAGCCGCACCGGTTCGATGAAGCGCGCGCGGTAGGCCGCCCAGTTTTTGAAGGCGGCGCGGGGCGCCGGCAGTGACAGCCGGATCGAGGTGGGCTGGCGGCGGGCGGCGCCGATCTGTTCACGCACCCACAAGGGATCGAGCCCTCGGCGCTGGGCCAGATCGTCTGCAAAGGCCATGGCCGCTGGCGATTCGGCGTACACCGTGATGTCGGCCGCTGGGGGTGTGGCCGCCGGTGCCGCTGGCGGGGGCTCAGCGGGCGCAGTTGCAGCGGGCAGTGGTGCCGTGGGCGCTGGCTCAGCCGACGGAGGGGCCGGGGGCAGGGTGATGGCGGGAACGTCGGTGGGTGCCACGGGTGTGGTCTCCACCGTCGTCTGCGCCTGCGCGGCCACACCGGCCAGAGACAGCAAGAGCAGGGCGGGCACCAGGGTGGATCGGGATCGTGGACTCATGAGCTTGCCCGCCGTTCGGGCCAGGGCATCTGTTGAAACTGTTTTTGAAGCGCAGCCAGCGTATCCGGGCTGTGGGGTGCGTAGCGCAGCGCTTCGAGGCGCAGCAGCCAGGCAATCAGCTGCTGCGTGAAAAGTCCGTCACCGAGCTGCGCCGAAGCCAAGCGCGCCAGCTCGCGCGGCGTGGCGTGCTCGCCAGCTTCGATGCCCAGTGCGGCCAGTCGACGCCGCACGCGCGCCAGCGTGCGCAGCCAGGGGTCGTGCTGCTGGCGCTCCCACAGGGCCCAGGCGGCGCCCGCGAGGCTGACCACCACGATCACGCCGATCAGCACGTAGGCCAGATCGGTCCAGCTCGGTGAATCGAAGCCCAGGCTCTTCAGCAGGTCCAGCTGGCGGCCCTGGGTGTAGTTCAGCACCCACTGGTTCCAGCCGTTGTTCACGGCTTCCCAGACGTCGCGCAGCTGTTGTGCGAGGGTGGGGTCCAGCGTGCCCAGAGCGGCACCTATGGCGCCCTGGGGCGCGACCAGGCGTTCAAACGACCCGATGCGGGACGGTGCCACCGCGCTCGTAGGGTCCACACGCACCCAGCCCTGACCCTGCAGCCAGACCTCGGCCCAGGCGTGGGCGTCGCGCTGGCGCACCGTCCAGTAGCCGTCGACGGCGTTGAGCTCGCCGCCCTGGTAGCCGGTGACGATGCGGGCCGGGATGTCGAGCGCGCGCATCAGGATCACGAAGCTGGATGCGATGTGCTCGCAGAAACCCTCCTTGCGGTCGAACCAGAACTCGTCGGCGGTGTGCTGGCCATAGACCCCGGGGTCGAGCGTGTAGGTGTAGCCGCCGGTGCGCAGGCGGTTGAGCGCCGCCTCGATCAGCGCCGGAGCGGACTGCGGCCCCGACCCGTGCTCGCGCCGCAGCTCCTGGGCGAAGGCCAGGGTGCGCGGATTGAAGCCGGCAGGCAGCGCGATCTGGTCCTGCAGCGCCAGCGACGGCTCCAGCGGGCCGTGGCGGAAGCGGGTGTGGCTCTCGGCGCGGTAGCGCACCAGCTCCGTCACCGGCCGCCGCACGAACCACTGCAGCTCCGGTGTCATGAATGCCTTAAGGCCCTGCAGCTCGGGTGCCTGTGTGGCGGCTTCGAGCACGAATACCCAGGGCCGGTGGTTGGGCTCCATGGTGACTTCGTAACGGATCGGCTCGCCGGCAAACGCCAGGTGGGCCTGCAGTTCCATGTGGGGAGGGAAGGCCGAACGCAGGGGCTTCCATTCGACGCCGTCGAAATCCGTGAGCACCGGTCCGCGGAAATACAGCTCGCGCTGGGGCGGCACCGGGCCGTCAAAGCGCACACGCAGCGCGATGCGGTCGTCCAGCACCAGCTCGGCGATCTGGCCGACCCGCATCTTTCCGGACAGGCCGGAGCGGCCGTCCATGCCATCGCCCGGCACGCCCCACAGCGGCGAGAGGCGGGGGAACAGCATGAACGCCACCACCATGATCGGCGCGCCCAGCAGCGCCAGTCGCGCCGCGATGCCCGCGGTCTGCCGCAGCGGCGGATGCCCCACCGGCATGTGGGCATTCACGACGGCGGTCAGCAGCCCCAGCAGCGCGACCAGGATGCCGGCCGCCGTCAGCAGCGATTGCGAATAGAAGAAGTGCGTCAGCAGTGTGAAGAAACCGAGGAAGAACACCACGAAGGCATCGCGCCGCGCCCGCAGCTCCAGGGTCTTGAGCGCCAGCAGCACGACGATCAGGGTGACCCCCGCGTCGCGGCCGAGCAGAGTCTTGTGGGTCCACCAGGTGGCGACCATCGTGACCAGCAGCAGGCCGATGCGCCAGCGCCATCCGGGCAGTGGCCGGCCCCGGAGGGTGAGCACCGCGCGCCAGACCAGCACGCACGCGGTGAGGGCTGAGCACCACCAGGGGATGTGTGGCACCTGCATCATCACCACCCAGGCGATGACGGCCAGTAGGAACAGGGTGTCGCGGGTGTCCCTGGGCAAGGTGGATGTCCAATTGCCGCGGGCAGCCGTGGAACGGGCTTGGCCCGGCCACAGGCTGCGTCCCCCTCCCGCAGGAGAGGGGGAAGACGCGGAGCGGCGCAGTGGGAGCTTCATACCAGAGCCATTGCCTCCAGGCAGCGGGCGCGGTGGGTCGGTCCCTGGTCAGGTGCCAGTTCGCGGCCGGGGATGCGCAGGCCATAGTCCAGCCCCATGCGCTCGGCCATCAGCACCCAGGCGGTGAGGCGCGACAGGCGGGATTCCAGGTCGGGGGCGCCGCAGCGGGTGTGGTCCAGCCAGAGCTGCTGGCGCTGTGTGGACAGGGCGTCGCGGCTGACGAGGTCGTCGCGACCGGCGGCAAAAGTCTGTGCGGCCTTCTTCCAGACGATGGACTTCTGCGGGTCGCCCCGCCGGTAGGCGCGCACGCCGTCGAACTCGCCGGTGGTCTGCACGCTCGCGCTGCCAGCGAAACCCGGTTGCGGCTCGCCGGGCGGCAGGGGCGGCGGGTGGGCCTCGGGGGCGGGGTAGACCAGCACCTGGGCCGCGGGACGCCACACGGTCCAGACGCGGAAGGTGCCCATCGGAAACAGCGTGACGGCGGTCAGCGGTGCCAGTGCATGCAGGCCGCGCCGGGGAAACACCGACGCCACCTGCAGGCGCGTGCTGCCCTGGGCTGGTACATCGGTCCAGGCCAGGTGGTTGTCGCTGGCGGACGCCTCACCGATCACGCCGATGCCGATGCCGTGGCGCGCCTGGCCTTGCTCGTTGCCCAGCCGGATGTCCAGCGCCGCCGCATGACCAGCGTGCACCGGAGCGGGCGGGCTCAGGTGCAGGGTGAGGCCACGCAGGTTGGCGTGGCTGCTGTGCATGGCGGTCAGCGCGCTGCCGGCCAGCAGGAAGGTCAGCAGATACCCCAGGTTCAGCTGGTAGTTGATGCTGCCCACCAGCAGCAGCAACAGGGTCAGTGCCAGCATCCAGCCGGCGCGGGTGGGCAGGATGTAGACGTTGCGCTGGGTCAGCAGCAGGGTGTCGGTGCGCGGCAGCCGCGCGTGGAACCACTGTCGCAGCCGTTGGCGCAGGGCGTGCAGCGGGGCCAGCGGGCTCACGGGATGGGCGTGGCGTCGATCATGGCCCGCACCTGTTCCATCGCACCGCGGCCGGCGTCGCTGACGGGAACCAGCCGGTGCGCCGCGGTCTGCGGCAGGATGGCGGCGATGTCGTCCGGCGCCACGTAGTTACGACCTTGCAGAAAGGCCTGCGCCTTGGCCGCCCGCACCACCGCCAGCGCAGCTCGGGGCGAGAGCCCTTGGGCGAACCAGCGGCCCGAGCGCGTGGCGGCCACCAGATCCTGCAGGTATTCCAGCACGGGCTCGGCTGCGTGCACGGACAGGACCTCGGCTTGTAGACGCGCCAGATCGGCCGGGGAAAGCACGGCTGGCAGCTGTTCAATCAGCTCGCGCCGGTCGGCACCGCGCAGCAGCTCGCGCTCGGCAGCGCGGTCCGGATAGCCCAGCGAGATGCGCATGTGGAAGCGGTCCAGCTGCGACTCGGGCAGGGCGTAGGTGCCGAGCTGGTCGAATGGATTCTGGGTGGCGATGACAAAGAAGGGCACCGGCAGGGCCCGGGTCTGGCCCTCGACGGTCACCTGCTTTTCTTCCATGGCTTCAAGCAGCGCACTCTGGGTCTTGGGGCTGGCGCGGTTGATCTCGTCGGCCAGCAGCACTTGTGCGAACACCGGGCCGGGATGGAACACGAAGCCCTCGCGGCCGCGCTCGTAGATCGATATGCCGACCAGGTCGCTGGGCATCAGGTCGGCGGTGAACTGCACGCGCGCAAACTGCAGCCCGAAAGAGCGGGACAGGGCGTGGGCGAGGGTGGTTTTGCCGACGCCGGGAACGTCTTCGATCAGCAGGTGTCCACCGGCCAGAAGGCAGCCGACACAGTCCGAAACCTGGGCCGGTTTGCCCACGATCACCGTGTTAAGCTGGTCCAGAAGCTGTCTGATTGTTGTGTCGGCTTGCATGCCGCGAACCTTACCGTAAAAAAGTGATGAGCCAGGCCACCGGTTATTTCACCCACAGGGACTGCTGGCGGCACGAGATGGGGCCGGGGCACCCGGAATGCCCCGCCCGCCTGGACGCCATCCAGGACCGTTTGCTCGCCTCCGGTCTGGACATTGCCCTGGACAAACGCGAGGCCACATCGGCCGCCCTGGCCGACCTCGAACTGGCCCACGGCCGCATGCATCTGGCGGCGCTGCGCGGCCTGTCGGACCAGTTGCGCGACGACATCGCCGCCGGTGGACCGGCCCATGCGCAGATCGACCCCGACACCTCGATCAACGTGCACAGCTGGGACGCGATCCTGATGGCCGCGGGCGCCGCCATCGACGCCACCGATGCGGTCATAGCCGGCGAGCTCGCCAATGCATTCTGCGCGGTGCGGCCGCCTGGTCACCACGCCACGCGCAACCAGGCCATGGGCTTCTGCTTCGTCAACAACGTGGCGGTGGCGGCCAAGTACGCCCTGGAGCGCCACGGCCTGCAGCGCGTGGCCATCGTCGACTTCGACGTGCACCACGGCAACGGCACCGAGGACATCGTCGCGGGCGACGAACGCATCCTGATGTGCAGCTTCTACCAGCACCCCTTCTACCCACCCTGGAACCATTCCACCGCTCCCAACCTGGTGAACCTTCCTGTGCCGGCGTACACCAAGGGCATGGATGTGCGGGAGCTGGTCGACATGATGTGGCTGCCACGGCTCGATGCCCACCGGCCGCAGATGATCTTCATCAGCGCGGGTTTCGATGCCCACCGCGAGGACGACATGGGCCAGATGGGGCTGGTGGAAAACGACTACGCCTGGATCACCGAGCGCATCAAGGAAGTCGCGAAGCGCCACGCCCAGGGGCGCATCGTGAGCTGTCTCGAAGGGGGCTACGACCTCAGTGCCCTGGCGCGGAGTGTGGAGGCGCATCTGCGCGTGCTGGCAGGGCTCTGAACATTGAATATGACCGACGACATTCTTCTCACCACCCGCGACGACCGCGGCGTGCACACGCTCACATTGAACAACCCAAAGGCCTTCAACGTCCTGTCCGAGGCCATGATGGTGGCGTTCCAGCAGGCGCTGGAAGCCGTGGCCGCCGACTCTGCCGCGCGAGCCGTGGTGATCGCCGCCGAAGGCCGGGCCTTCTGCGCAGGGCACGACCTGAAGGAGATGAAGGCCCGACCCGAGCTGGCCTACTACCAAGCCTTGTTCGCGACCTGCTCGAAGCTGATGCTGTCGATTCGCAAGCTGGAAGTGCCGGTGATCGCACGCGTGCATGGCCTGGCCACCGCTGCTGGCTGTCAGCTGGTCGCGCAGTGTGACCTGGCGGTGGCCGTGAAGGAGGCGAGCTTCGGTGTCAACGGCATCGACGTCGGTCTGTTCTGCGCGACGCCCAGCGTGGCGCTCTCGCGCAACATGCTGCCCAAACAGGCCATGGAAATGCTGCTGACCGGTGACTTCATCTCGGCCGACGAGGCGAAGGCGCGCGGGCTGGTCAACCGCGTGGTGACGGCCGACGCCCTGGACGCCGAGGTGGCCGCGCTGGTCGATCGCATCCTGGGCAAGCCGCGCGAGGCGCTCGCCATGGGCAAGGCGCTGTTTTACCGGCAACTGGAAACCAGCATGGAATCGGCGTACCAGCTGGCTGGTCAGACCATGGCCTGCAACATGGTGCACGAAGTGGCGCAAGAGGGTGTGCAGGCCTTCATCGAGAAAAGGGCGCCCCGATGGTGAGCAACAACACCGCTGCACCACCGCCCATTCAGGACTTCGACGCCTGGCTTTCCGGATTTCAGCAGACCACCGTGTGGATTGAACTCGGCGTCCTGGCGCTGTGCGTCGGCATGGCCTGGGGGCTGGGTGCCCTGTTGCGGCGCGCGCTCAACAGACAACATGAGGAATCGTCGATCCTGTTCGGTCGGCAGGTGGTCGACGGTGTTCTGTTCCCCTTGCTGTTGCTGACCCTGGCCTACGTGGCCCGCAGCGTGCTTGCGCAACAGATACCACTGGCGGTGTTCAAGGTCGCGATTCCGGTGCTGGTGTCCCTGGTGGTGATCCGGGTCGGCGTGAAGGTGCTGCAGGCGGCGTTCTCGTCGGCGCCCTGGGTGCGGGTGATGGAGCGCACCATCTCCTGGATGGCCTGGGGCTTCATGGTGCTGTGGGTCAGCGGCCTGCTGCCCATCGTGCTGGAGGAGATGGAGCAGATCACCTGGAAGATGGGCTCCAGCACGGTGAGCCTGCGCACCCTGATCGAAGGGGCGCTGACCGCGGGCGCCATGCTCATCGTGACGCTCTGGATTTCCGCGGCGATCGAGGCGCGCCTGCTCAAGTCGGCCATTGGTGGGGACCTGTCGCTGCGCAAGGCCCTGAGCAACGCGACCCGCGCCATCCTGATGTTCCTGGGCCTGATCGTCGCGCTGTCCGCGGTGGGCATCGACCTGACGGCGCTGTCCGTGCTGGGTGGTGCGGTGGGTGTGGGCATCGGCTTTGGCCTGCAGAAGCTGGCGGCCAACTACGTCAGCGGTTTCGTGATCCTGGCCGAGCGCAGCATGCGCATCGGCGATAACGTGCGGGTCGACAACTTCGAAGGTCGCATCACCGACATCACCACCCGCTACACCTTGATCCGCTCGGCAGCGGGGCGCGAATCCATCGTGCCCAACGAGATGCTCATCACCAACCGCGTTGAGAACCTGTCGCTGGCCGACCCGAAGGTCTGGCAGTCCACTGTGGTCTCGGTGGGCTATGACAGTGACGTCGACACGGTGCGGCGCTTGCTGGTCGAGGCGGCGCTGGCGCAGCCGCGCGTGCTGCGCGAGCCTTCGCCGAATGCAGCGTTGTCCGCATTCGGCGCCGATGGGCTGGAGTTCACGCTGGGCTATTGGATTGCAGATCCCGAAAACGGGCAGCTCAATGTGCGCTCCGACATCAACCTGGCGGTGCTGGCCGCGCTGCGCACGCACGGGATCGAGATCCCGTACCCGCAGCGCGTGGTGCACATGCGCGCCAGCGGCGAGCAGCCCAGGTCCTCAGCGGGCCATGAACCCCGGTAGCCAGAGTGAGATGACAGGGAAGGCGATCAGAATGCCCAGGCGGACGATGTCAGCGAATACAAAGGGCCAGACGCCGCGGTAGAGGGTGGTGAGCTTGACGGTGGGCAACAGGGAGTTGAGCACGAAGAGGTTCAGGCCCACTGGTGGCGAGATCATGCCGATCTCGACGATGGTGACGATCAGGATGCCGAACCACACGGGGTCGAAGCCCAGGCCGGTGATGACCGGGAAGAACACCGGAATGGTCAGCAGCACGATGGCCAGTTCCTCCATCACCATGCCCAGCGCGAGGTAGATGCCCATCATCACGATCACCACCATGATGGGGTGGGGACTGAACTGCAGCACGAAGTCGCGCAGATCTCCGGGCATGCTGGTGAAGTTGATGAAGCTGGTGAACACCATGGCCCCGATGAGGATGGTGAACAGCATGGCCGTGGTGCGCGCGCTCTCCTGCAGGATGTCCATGACCACGCGCGGCGTGAGCGTGCGGCGGGCCAGTGCAAACAGGAAAGCCCCGGCCGCGCCGACACCCGCACCCTCGGTGGCGGTGAACACGCCGCCGTAGATGCCGCCGATGACCAGGGCAAACAGCAGGGCCACGCTCCAGATGCCGCGGATGGCGGCCAGGCGCTGGGACCAGTTGAAGCGCTCGGCAGGCGGTCCGGCGGAAGGGTCGCGCCAGGTGACGAACACCACCGCCATGCACAGGCAGACGATGGCCACGATGCCGGGCAGGATGCCGGCGATGAAGAGCTTGCCAATGTCGGTCTCGGTGATGATCCCGTAGATGACCAGTATGGTGGACGGTGGGATGAGGATGCCCAGCGTGCCGCCCGAGGCAATCGACCCGGTGGCCAGCGTGTCCTTGTAGCCGTGGGCCTTCATCTCTGGGTAGGCCACTCGCGACATGGTGGCGGCGGTGGCGATGGACGAGCCGCAGATGGAGCCGAAGCCGCCCGAGGCGATGATGCTGGCCATGGCCAGCCCGCCACGGCGGTGCCCCACGAAGGCGTTGGCGGCGGTGAACAGTTCCTTGGCCATGCCCGCGCGAGCCACCAGGTTTCCCATCAGCACGAACAGAGGAATGACCGAGAGCACGTAGTGAAAGCCGGTTTCGAAGATGACCTGGCTGGTGCTGGCGAAAGCCGGCTGCCAGCCGCGCATGAGGCCCAGACCACCCAGGCCGGCAATGGACATGGCCACGGCCAGGGGCACGCGCAGGAACGCCAGCGCGAATACCACCAGAAAACCCAGCAGCGCGGCGGTCATGGCGCGGTCTCCCCGTGGGTCACCGGAATGGGCGGCGAGAACACGAAGACGGCGTGTACCAGTGCGGTCAGCAGCAACAGCGCCGCCATCAGCCAGGCCACCGGCGAGATGGCCAGCTGCAGGTGCACCGTGGTGTCGCCGTACTCGGCAAAGCGCTGGGCGCGGGTGGTCATGAGCCAGGCCAACAGGCCGAACGTGCCTGCACAGACCAGGTGCACCAGCCGTGCCTGGATGCCTTTGAGCCAGACCGGGATCACGGCGTCCAGCGAGTCGAACACCACGTGCTCGCTGCGCCATGAAACCAGCGGAAGCGCGCCGAAGATGACGATGACCATGAGGATCTCCGTCAGTTCCAGGCCGCCCGGCACGGAATGGTTGAAGAACTTGCGGCCCGTCACATCGATGAGTGTGAGCCACATGATGGCGAACAACGCCATGGATGCGATCAGGCCGCTGGACCAGCGCAGGAACTTCTCGGGGGTCTGGAGCATGGTGGGGTGTCAGACAAGACAAACCGGCGGGGCGGCCACCGCGGCCACCCCGCCGGTCATCAGACGGTGCCTGGCTGGCACCAGGCTTACTTGACCTTTGCGATTTCGGCGCGGAACTCGGCCAGCACCGCCTTGGCGTTCTTCAGGCCCTTGGCCTCGGCGGCGGCGGCCCACTTGTCTTCCAGCGGGGCCTGCTTGGCCTTGACCTCGGCAACGAAAGCGTCCGATGCCTTGATTCGTTGCACGCCCTGGGCTTTCTGGACGCCGTTGACCGAGGCGTCGTCGACCTTGTCCCAGCCCGCGCCAAAGCTGCGGGCCACGTACTCTCCCGACAGCTTGTCGACCACGGCCTTGTCCTGCGCGGACAGGGCGTCGTACTTGGCCGGGTTCATCATGAACACGAAGCTGGTGTTGTACAGGCCGCCGGGCAACGTGGTGGCGTGCTTGATCATGCTCAGTTTGAAGGAGGCGATGGACTCGTCGGGGAACAGGGTACCGTCCATGACGCCGGTGGACAGCAGTTCAAACGCTTCGGTGGCGGGCTTGAGGGTGGTGTTCCAGCCCATCAGCTTGGTCAGCTCGTTGATGTTGCCGCCGCCGATGCGCCACTTGAGCGTGGCGCCGTCGGCGATGCTGTTGACCGGCTTTTTGCTGTTGAAGATGGTGCCGGGGCCGTGGGTGAACACACCCAGCACTTTTACACCCTTGTGCTCGCCCAGCGGCGCAAAGTACTTGCTGTAGATGCGCTGGTAGGCCACCGAGGTGGCCATGGAGTTGTCGCCCAGGAAGGGAAACTCGGCCATCTGGGTGTTGATGAAGCGGCCAGGCGTGTATCCGTCGACCGTGAAGGAGATGTCCGCCAGGCCGTCGCGCACGGCATCAAACGTGCCGGGAGGGGCGGACACAGCCTTGGGCAGGATGTTGCATTTCATGCGCCCGGCGCTTTCCTTTTCAAGCGCATCGCACCATTCCTTTTGCGCCACGCTCAGCGTGTGCGTGGGCGGTACCCAGGTCGAGGCGGTGAACACGGTCTGGGCCTGGGCGCCGACGCCCGCAAACAGGGTGGCGGTGAACGCCGCGGTGGCGGCAAGGCGGAACTTCATGCGTTGTCTCCTGGGGGTGGGTTGGATCGTTACGAAAGATAAGCAAAATACCCTGATTCACTATAGGCGAATCCCCTTGTCGGCCCCCTAGTGACTTACCCGAATTGGCCGACCGACTGGTCGGTTAATAGGGATTTCCCTTGCTTTGTCGTTGTGGCGGCAGACGCGCTTGGGGGCATTCGCGATCATCACGATTCTTCTTCTATAATTCAAAAAAAGCACGATCGTTCTATTTTGTGGCCGTGCAGCAAATGTCTGGCCACAAATGTCGCGTTGCTCGTCAGACGCCTACAATCCGAGTTGACGTGCACGTCAATTCGAGCACCCGTTTCAACCTGCCTTTTCCATTCATCAGGAGCAACCGAACATGAAGGTCATCGTCCCCGTCAAACGCGTGGTGGACTACAACGTCAAGGTGCGCGTCAAGAGCGACGGCACCGGCGTGGACATCGCCAACGTCAAGATGAGCATGAACCCGTTTGACGAGATCGCGGTGGAAGAAGCCGTGCGTCTGAAGGAAAAGGGCGCGGCTACCGAGGTGATCGCCGTCTCCTGCGGCGTGGCCCAGTGTCAGGAAACCCTGCGCACGGCCATGGCCATCGGCGCCGACCGCGCCATCCTGGTCGAGACCGACGTGGAGCTGCAGCCGCTGGCCGTGGCCAAGCTGCTCAAGGCCCTGGTGGACAAGGAGCAACCCGGCCTGGTGATCCTGGGCAAGCAGGCGATCGACGACGACGCCAACCAGACCGGCCAGATGCTGGCTGCGCTGGCGGACCTGCCGCAGGCCACCTTCGCTTCCAAAGTGGAAGTGGCCGGTGACAAGGCCAAGGTCACCCGCGAAATCGACGGCGGTCTGGAAACCCTGGAAGTGAGCCTGCCGGCGGTTGTCACCACCGACCTGCGCCTGAACGAGCCGCGCTACGTGACGCTGCCCAACATCATGAAGGCCAAGAAGAAGCCGCTGGAGACCGTCAAGCCCGCGGATCTGGGCGTGGACGTGACCCCGCGCCTGAAGACGCTCAAGGTCGCCGAGCCGGCCAAGCGCGGCGCTGGCGTCAAGGTGCCGGATGTGGCCACGCTGGTCGACAAGCTGAAAAACGAAGCCAAGGTCATCTGAAGACCGCTGAACCCAACGATCCAGAGGAATACCGAACATGACCGCACTCGTCATTGCCGAACACGACAACGCTTCCATCAAGGGCGCCACGCTCAACACCGTCACCGCCGCCGCCGCCTGCGGTGGTGATGTGCACGTCCTCGTCGCCGGCCACAACGCCGGTGCCGCCGCCGCGGCGGCCGCGCAGATCGCCGGCGTCAGCAAGGTGGTCCACGCCGACGGCGAAGGCTTCGCTCACGGCTTGGCCGAGAACGTCGCCGCCCAGGTGCTGGCCATCGCCGGCAACTACAGCCACATCCTGTTTCCCGCCACCGCGGGCGGCAAGAACGTGGCCCCGCGCGTGGCCGCGAAGCTCGACGTCGCGCAGATCAGCGACATCACCAAGGTGGTGAGCGCCGACACCTTCGAGCGCCCCATCTATGCCGGCAACGCGATTGCCACCGTGCAGAGCGCCGATGCGACCAAGGTCATCACCGTGCGCACCACCGGCTTCGACGCCGCGGGCCAGGGCGGCTCCGCCGCAGTGGAGACCGTCGCCGCTGCCTCGGGAAACGGCAAGAGCGCCTACCTGGGCAGCGAAATTGCCAAGAACGACCGCCCGGAACTGACAGCCGCCAAGATCATCGTCTCCGGTGGTCGTGCGCTGGGGAGCAGCGAGAAGTTCAACGAAGTGATGACCCCGCTGGCCGACAAGCTGGGCGCGGCCATCGGTGCCTCTCGCGCCGCCGTCGATGCGGGCTACGCACCCAACGACCTGCAGGTCGGCCAGACCGGCAAGATCGTGGCGCCGCAGCTGTACATCGCCGCCGGCATCTCGGGTGCCATCCAGCACCTGGCGGGCATGAAGGATTCGAAGGTGATCGTGGCGATCAACAAGGACCCCGAGGCGCCGATTTTCTCGGTCGCCGACTACGGCCTGGAGGCCGATCTGTTCACGGCTGTGCCCGAGCTGGTGTCGAAGCTGTAAGGCAACGGCACCCACAAGGGCATCGCGTGCGATGCCCTTTTTTTGCACCTGCATTCGATCCAAGGAGACTTTCATGAGCTACACCGCCCCCCTCAAGGACATGCTGTTCAACATCGAGCATCTGGCCCGCATCGACCAGGTGGCCCAGCTGCCCGGCTTTGAGGACGCCGGCCTGGAGACCGCGCAGGCCGTGCTGGAGGAGTGCGCCAAGCTCAACGAAGGCGTCATCGCTCCGCTGAACTGGGAAGGCGACAAGTACCCGTCCTCTTTCCACGACGGCAAGGTCACCACGACCCCCGGCTTCAAGGAAGCCTTCAGGCAGTATGCCGAAGGTGGCTGGCAGGGCCTGCAGCACCCGGTGGACTTTGGCGGCCAGGGCCTGCCCAAGACCATCGGCGCGGCCTGCGGTGAAATCCTCAACAGCGCCAACATGAGCTTCGCGCTGTGCCCGCTGCTGACCGACGGCGCGATTGAAGCGCTGATCACTGCCGGTTCGGACGATCTGAAGAACGTCTATCTGGAAAAGCTGGTCAGCGGCCAGTGGACCGGCACCATGAACCTGACCGAGCCGCAGGCCGGTTCCGACCTGGCCGCTGTGCGCAGCCGCGCCGAGCCGCAGCCCGACGGCACCTACAAGGTCTTCGGCACCAAGATCTTCATCACCTATGGTGAGCACGACATGGCCGAGAACATCGTCCACCTCGTGCTGGCCCGCGTCACCGGCGCTCCGGAAGGCGTGAAGGGCATCAGCCTGTTCGTGGTGCCCAAGTTCATGGTCAACGCCGACGGTTCGCTGGGCGCGCGCAACGACGTGCACTGCGTGTCCATCGAGCACAAGATGGGCATCAAGGCGTCGCCCACCGCGGTGCTGCAGTACGGCGACCACGGCGGCGCCGTGGGGTATCTCGTTGGCGAAGAGAACCGCGGTCTTGAGTACATGTTCATCATGATGAACGCCGCCCGCTACGCCGTGGGCGTGCAGGGCATCGCGGTGTCCGAGCGTGCGTACCAGAAGGCCGTGGGCTACGCCAAGGACCGCGTGCAGAGCCGCCCGGTGGACGGCAGCTTCACCACTGCCGCGCCCATCATCCACCACGCCGACGTCAAGCGCATGCTCATGACCATGCGCGCCGCCACCGAGGGCTGCCGCGCCATGGCCAGTGTGGCCGCCGCTGCCTACGACGCGGCGCACCACCACCCGGACGCCGAGGTGCGCAAGCAGAATGCCACCTTCTATGAATTCCTGGTGCCGCTGGTCAAGGGCTACAGCACGGAGATGAGCCTGGAAGTCACATCGCTGGGCGTGCAGGTTCACGGTGGCATGGGCTTCATCGAAGAAACCGGCGCGGCCCAGTACTACCGCGACGCCAAGATCCTGACCATCTACGAAGGCACCACCGCGATTCAGGCCAACGACCTGGTGGGTCGCAAGACCGCGCGTGACGGCGGCACCTCGGCCAAAGCGATTGCAGCGCAGATTCAGAAAACTGAAACCGAACTCACGGCCCGTGGCAGCGCCAATGCCCTCGCTGTGGCCAAGCGGCTGACCGCCGCGCGCCTGGCCTTCGTAGACGTGGTGGAGTTCATCGCTGCGAACAGCAAGAGCAACCCGAACGCGGCCTTTGCCGGCAGCGTGCCCTACCTGATGCTGGCCGGCAACCTGGTGGCGGGCTGGCAGCTGGCGCGTGCGCTGCTGGTGGCCGAGGACCTGTCCGCCAAGGGACAGGACGTGCCCTTCATGCAGGCCAAGATCACGACCGCCCGCTTCTACGCCGACCACCTGCTCAGCCGCGCTCCGGGCGTGCGCGATGCGATCGTGGAAGGCGCTGAGGCCGTGACCGCACTGCCGGCCGAGGCCTTCTGAGACCATACACGGATCACCCACTGGAGACGACATGACCCAACGCCAACGCTACCTGCCCCCGGTGCTGCAGAACCTGCCGTTCCCGGTGATCGGCTCGCCGCTGTTCATCATCAGCAACCCCAAGCTGGTCATCGCCCAGTGCAAGGCGGGGGTGGTGGGCTCCATGCCGGCACTCAATGCGCGCCCGGCCTCGCAGCTGGACGAGTGGCTGGCCGAGATCACCGAGGCGCTGGCCGCCCACGACAAGGCGAACCCCGACAACAAGGCTGCGCCGTTCGCGATCAACCAGATCGTGCACAAGAGCAACGACCGTCTGGAACACGACCTGGAGCTCTGCGCCAAGTACAAGGTGCCGGTGATCATCACCAGCCTGGGCGCCCGCGAAGACGTGAACCAGGCGGTGCACAGCTGGGGCGGCGTGGTGATGCACGACGTGATCAACAACGTGTTCGCGCACAAGGCGATCGAGAAGGGCGCCGATGGCCTGATCCCGGTGGCGGCCGGCGCCGGCGGCCACGCCAGCGTCAAGAGCCCGTTCGCCATGATCCAGGAGATCCGCGAGTGGTTCGACGGCCCGGTGGCGCTGTCCGGTTCCATCGCCTCGGGCGGCGCCATCCTGGCGGCGCAGGCCATGGGCGCCGACTTCGCCTACATCGGTTCGGCCTTCATCGCCACCGATGAAGCCCGTGCGGTCGAGGGCTACAAGCAGATGATCACCGAATGCAACTCGGACGACATCGTCTACAGCAACTTCTACACCGGCGTGCACGGCAACTACCTCAAGGGCAGCATCCGCAACGCGGGCATGGACCCGGACAACCTGCCGGTCAGCGACCCCAGCAAGATGAACTTCAGCACCGGCGAGGGCGCCAATGCCGCCAAGGCCTGGAAGGACATCTGGGGCTGCGGCCAGGGCATCGGCGCCATCCGAGAGGTGGTGCCGGCGGCCGATCTGGTGGCGCGCTTCAAGCGCGAATACGCCGACGCCAAGGCGCGCATCTGCGCGGGCTGAGCGGGCTGTGCGGGCCCGCTCCGCTCAGTTCTTGAACAGTTCCCGGATCGCGTCGAGGATCGTCGGCGGTCCGGCGTACTGCGCGCCCGCTGCGTCCTCGATGGTGGCCACGGCGCCGCCGTTGGCCCATTCGGCGTAGAGCCAGTCGTCGTTCACGCGGGCCAGGCCCGCTGGCGCATCGCCCGGCGCAGCGACCGGTACACCCTTGAGCGCGGCGGCCATGTAGTCGGTCCAGATCGGCAGCGCCAGCCGGCCGCCAGACTCGTGGTCGCCCAGGCTGCGGGGTTTGTCGTAGCCCATCCAGACCACCGCCGCCAGCCCGGGCTGGTAACCGGCGAACCAGGCGTCGAGCACGTCGTTGGTGGTGCCGGTCTTTCCATAGATGTCGGTGCGCTTGAGCCGGGCCTGGGCGCGTGCGGCGGTGCCGACGCTGGTTACGTCGTTGAGCATGCTGCCCATCACATAGGCGTTGCGCGCCGGGATCGCGCGGTTCTCTTCCGTCAGCACGGGCGCGGCGGGCGCCTCGAACAGCACCTTGCCCTGGGCATCGGCGATCTTCTCGATCACCACCGGTTCGACCGACCAGCCACCGTTGGCCAGCGTGGCGTAGGCGCGGGCCATCTGCAGCGGCGTCACCTGCCCGGTGCCCAGCGCCAGCGTGAGGTTGTCCGGCTGCTTGGCGACGTCGAGGCCGAAACGCCCCAGCCAGTCGCGTGCGCGCTGCGTGCCGGTGTGCTGCAGCACGCGCACGCTCACCAGGTTGCTGGATTTCGCCAGCGCTTGGCGCACCGTCAGCGGTTCGCCCGTGCCGTTCCCGCTGTTGCCGGGCGACCAGCCGTTGGGCGCGGTGAACGGGCCGTCTTCGACGAGCGTCGAGGGCATCACACGCTCTTCAAGCGCGGCCGAATACAGCAACGGCTTGATGGTCGAGCCGGGTTGGCGCCAGCCCTGGGTCACGTGGTTGAAGGGCTGGCGCGCGAAGTCGAAGCCACCGACCAGGGCCCGCACGCGACCGCTGCGCGTGTCCAGCGCGACCAGGGCGGCCTCGGCCTCGGGCCATTGCGTGATCGACCAGTCCTTGCCGTTTTTGACCACGCGCAGCACCGAGCCCCGCTGGATGCGCAGCGCGTCCTTGGCCTTGGCCGACAGCCCGGGCTGGGCCCAGCGCAGGCCTTCGCCCTTGATGCGCAACTGTTCGCCGCTGGCCAACTGCACGCGCACCTCCTTGGGCGTGGCGCCCAGCACGATGGCGGCGCGCAACGTGTCGTCGTCGCGGTGGTCTTTCAAAGCCTCGGCGGCGGCGCGTTCCAGCTCGGCGTCGTCGGCGGCCGGCAGGTCTTCGCGTGCCTCTGGGCCGCGCCAGGGGTTGCGGCGGTCCTGGGCCAGCACCCCGCGCTGCACCGCGGCGTAGGCGGCGCGCTGGTCGGCGGCGCGCAGCGAAGTGGTGACGCGGATGCCGCGCGAGTAGGCGGCTTCACCGAAACGTTCGAACACCACCCGCCGCGCCATCTCGGCCACGTGGGCGGCGTCGACATCGCGTTCGCCGGGGGAGCGCAGGGTGATCTTCTCGGCGCGGGCGGCGGCCAGCTGGGCGTCGTTGATCACGCCGACCGTGTGCATGCGCTGCAGCACGACGCGCTGGCGCGCCGTTGCGCGGGCCATGTTGGCCACCGGGTTGGCGTAGTACGGGTTCTGCGGCAGGCCCGCGAGCATCGCGGTCTCGGCGATGGTCAACTGGTCCATGGACTTGCCGAAGTAGGTCTGCGCGGCGGCAGCGAAGCCATAGGCCCGCTGGCCCAGGAAGATCTCGTTGAGGTAGATCTCCAGGATGCGGTCCTTGGACAGCGCCTCTTCCACCTTGAAGGCCAGCAGGATTTCCTTGGCCTTGCGCTCCACCGTCAGTTCGCGCGTGAGCAGCATGGTGCGCACGAGCTGCTGGGTGATGGTGCTGGCCCCTTGCTTGCGGCCGCCGGTGATCAGGGCCAGGGCCGCCCGGGCCATGCCCTTGGGGTCGACGCCGGAGTGCTCGCGAAAGCGTGCGTCCTCCACCGCCAGCACCGCGTCCTGCAGCAGCTTGGGCGTCTTGGACAGCGGCACATATTCACGCCGCTCGGCGCCGAACTGGGCCAGCTCCACGCCATCGGCGGTGAACACTTGCAGGGGCAGCTTGGGCTGGTAGTGGACGATCCTGTCGATGGGCGGCAGGTCGAACGTGGAGGCGTGGGCCGCTGGCGCGGTCAGCAGCAGCGGGGCAGGGGCGGCGAGGACCAGGCCCAGAAGGAGGCGGCGCGAGAGACGCAAAGACATGGGCGCGAATTATCCGGTCGGCGTGTGCGGCACAGGTGAATGGGACGTAACCGAATGTGGCTTCGATCCACGGTTCGTCCCGGCGCCGGACCTGATGGCCCACAATTGTTGCGATGCAGCAGATGGAGTCCCCCTTGCCTGAAGAACCCGGCCTCGCGGCCTCCCCGCCGCTGCGCGGATGGCGTCCCTCCCGGCGCCTGGTGTGGATCGGTGCGGCGCTGCTGGTGGTGGCGGCGGGGGGCGGCGGGCTGTTCGTGTACGAAGCCCACACCTCCCGCCTGCAGGCCCGGTTCCTCACCCGCTACGCCGCCAGTTTGCAGTACCAGTCCGCCCCGGGCGCGAGCGACCCGATGCGCTTCCCGACCCACGGCCCCTTCGACCAGCGGTTGGGCTATACGGCCATACCGGGCATGGTGTCCCGGCTGGCGCCACGCGGGTTCGTGGTCACCGAACAGGCCCGCCAGAGCCCTGAGCTGCAGTCCCACCTTGACCGTGGCCTGTACGCGCCGTTCGCTGAGAAAAGCCGGACCGGTCTGACCGTGCTGGACTGCCACCGCGAGCCGGTCTACAGCTTCCGCTATCCGTACCGCACGTTCGAGCGCTTCGAGCAGGTGCCGCCGCTGGTAGCCCAGGCCCTGATGTTCATCGAGAACCGCGACCTGCTCGATCCCGACCGGCCCCAGATGAACCCGGCGGTCGACTGGGTGCGCTTCACGCGTGCCGTGCTGGGCCAGCTGGGCAGCCGCATCAACCCCGAGCTGGACACCCCCGGCGGCAGCACGCTGGCGACCCAGATTGAAAAGTACCGTCACTCGCCCGATGGGTTCACGCTGGACGCCCGTGAAAAATTGCGCCAGATGGCGTCGGCCTCGGTGCGCGCCTACCGGCAGGGCGCCGACACGCTGCCGGTGCGGCGACAGATCCTGCTGGACTACCTGAACACCGTGCCGCTGTCGGCGGCGCCCCGGCATGGCGAGGTGCACGGCCTGGGTGACGGCCTGTGGGTGTGGTTCGGGACCGATTTCGAGCGTGCACGGGCGCTGCTGACGCCCGCCCAGGGCCTCGCTGCCGACCCGGCCGAGCGCGCCCAGGTGCTGCGGCAGGTGGTGGCGCTCATGGTTGCGCACCGGCGGCCGTCCTGGTACCTCGCCGAGGGGCGCGAGGAACTCGACCAGACCACCGACGCGTACCTGCGGCTGCTGGCCGCCGAAGGCCTCATCGACGACGGCTGGCGCGACGCCGCCCTGCGGCAGCGGCTGGTGTTCCGCGACATGACCCGCCAGCCGCCCAAGCTGCCCGCCAGTCCGGGCAAGGGCACCACCGCCGCGCGCAGCCGCCTGGCGGGCTGGCTGGGCACCTCGCTTTACAACCTCGACCGGCTCGACGCCCGCCTCGACACCACGCTCAACGCCGCCCTTCAGGACGCGGTGAGCGGCTACCTCGGGCGCCTGGGCGACCCCGAGTTCGCGCGCAGCCAAGGCCTGATCGGCGAGCGCCTGCTGCAGCCCGGCACGCTGGGCGCGGTGCGTTACAGCTTCACCCTGCTGGAACGCACGCCCGAAGGCAACCAGGTGCGCGTGCAGACCGACACCACCCACCAGCCGCTGGACATCAACGAAGGCAGCAAGCTCGAACTGGGCTCCACCGCCAAGCTGCGGGTGCTCGCCACCTACCTGGAGCTGGTGGCCGAACTGCACGCCCGCCTGGCGCCGCAGGACCCCAAGACCCTGGGCAGCATCGCCTTCGACCGGCAGGACACGCTTACCCGCTGGGCCGTGCAGCACCTGGCCACCAGCCCCGACCACAGCCTGGACGCCATGCTGGAGGCCGCGCTGGAGCGCCGGTTCTCGGCCGATCCGGGCGAGCGCTTCTTCACCGGTGGCGGCCTGCACACGTTCAACAACTTCAACGCCGACGACAACGGGCGCACGCCGACCGTGCGCGAGGCCATGCAGGCCTCGATCAACCTGCCCTTCGTGCGGCTGATGCGCGAGGTGGTGCGCCACACCATGTACCAGGTGCCGGGCAGCACTGCGCGCCTGCTCGAAGACGACCAGGACCCGCGGCGCAGCGCCTACCTGGCGCGCTTTGCCGACCGCGAGGGCCAGACCTTCCTGCGCCGCTTCTGGCGCAAGACCGACCAGCGCAACCCGGCCGAGCTGCGGGCCCTGCTGCTGGACGGGCTGCGCCCCACGCCTGAGCGGCTGGCCGCGGTGTTCCGCTACCTGGAGCCCGGCGCCAGCGCCGAGGCGCTGGGCACGTTCCTGCGCGAGCGCCTGGGCGAAAAGGCGCCCGATGCCGCGCGGGTGCAGCGCCTGCACGAGCGCTTTGCGCCGGATGCACTGGACCTGCCCGACCGGGGCTATCTGGCCGGCGTGCACCCGCTGGAACTCTGGCTGGTGGCCTACCGCCTGCAGCACCCGGGCGCCAGCCTGTCGCAGGCGCTGGAGGACAGCGCCGACGAGCGGCAGGCGGTGTACGGCTGGCTGTTCCGCACCCGCGTCAAGAGCGCGCAGGACACCCGCATCTACACCCTGCTGGAAGTGGAGGCCTTCCTCGAGATCCACAGCCGCTGGGCGCGGCTGGGCTACCCCTTCGGCCACCTCGTTCCCTCGCTGGCGACGGCTCTGGGCAGTTCGGGCGACCGTCCGGCGGCCCTGGCCGAGCTGATGGGCATCATCGTCAACGACGGGGTGCGCCTGCCCACCCGCCACATCACCGGTGTGCACCTGGCCAGCGGCACGCCCTGGGAGACGGCGCTGGGCCGCGCGGCGGCAGACGGGGAGCGCGTCATGGCGCCCGAGGTGGCGCGCGCGCTGCGCAAGGCCCTGTCCGAGGTGGTGGAGCGGGGCACCGCGCGCCGCCTGTCCGGCAGCTTCAAGACCGAGGGGGGCGAGGACCTGTCCCCGGGCGGCAAGACCGGCACCGGCGACAACCGCGTGGTGGTGCGCGGGCGCGCCACGCTGGCGCTCAACCGCACCGCCACCTTCGTGTTCCATCTCGGGCCGCGCTACTTCGGCAGCCTCACCGCCTACGTGGTCGGGCCGGACGCGGCGAAGTACCGCTTCACCTCGGGCCTGCCGGTGCAGATCCTGACCTCGATGGGGCCGGGCCTGATGCCCTATCTGGACGGCACCCAGGGCCGGGGCTGCCCGGTCACGCCGCGCCCTTGAAGCGCGTGAGGCTCTGGCGCCGGAACTCGGTGGGCGTCATGCCCTTGATTTCCAGAAAGCGGCGGTTGAAGTTGGCGACGTTGTTGAAGCCGACCTCGTAGCAGATGTGGGTGACCTGCTGGTCGGTGTCCATCAGCAGCTGGCAGGCGCGGCTGATGCGCACGCGGTTGACGAAGTCGGTGAAGGTGTTGCCGGTGGCCTTGCGGAAGAAGCGGCTGAAGCGGCTCTCGCTCATGCCCAGCTCGGCCGCCAGCGCGCCGGCCGAGTGGTCGTCGGCCAGGTGGTCGGTGATGCGGCTGACCACGGCGTGGATCTGGTCGATGGAGGCGTCGTCGTCGTCGCTCTGCAGCTGCACGCTGGAGAGCAGGCGGTAGTCGGTGCAGGCCGTGAGATCGGCCATGAAGTCGCAGAAGGCGGTGAGCCGTCGCAGGCCGCGCGCGTTCTTGACCCGGTGCCAGTGCCGCTCGGCCGTTTCGGACAGACCGAAGAACTCGATGCCGTGTTTGGCGCGTTCCAGCAGGGGCAGCACCTCGCGCAGTTCGGGGATGGTTTCGGCGGCGCGGATCAGGGGTTCGTGGGTGAACTGGATCACCAGGTCGCGTTGGGCCACGCCGCCTTCGGGCATGTCCATCGTGACCCAGTTGTGCGGCAGGCGCGGGCCGGTGAGCACCAGCTGGCCGGCCTGGAAGGGGCCAATCCAGTCGCCCACGAACACCTTGCCGCTGGTGCTGGTGATCAGGTGCAGCTCGTACTCGTCGTGGTAGTGCCAGCGCGCCAGCGGTGTCGGAAAGCCGTGGGAGAGACAGCGCACGAAGCCGACATCCGAGGACAGCTCATAGCCCAGGTCGGGCGAGCGCACGAACTCGTGTTCCAGCTCGGGTTTGAGCTGTCGTGGGGCGGTAGGCGTCTTCACGGTCATGGCGGGCTCCGGCGTCAGGGCGCCTAAGTTACACCTGTTCAGGCCCCGGCGCGCTCCGCCACGAAGGCTTGCACGCGTGCAAAGGCCTTGCGCAGGGTCTCGACCAGTTGCGTATGGCCGGCCATCTCGCCCCAGAGCGTGGTGTCGGCGGCATAGGCGGCCACCGGGTCGGCGGCCTCGCAGATGGCTTGGGCCGCCGCCGGGTCCATGGCCTGGTCCTGGTAGGTGTAGGGGATCTGGCCGGCGTGCCAGCGCTGCAGGTAGGCCAGGAACAGCGCGGGCAGCATCGCCACACTGTCAAACGAGCCGCCGCGCGCCAGCTGGTCGCGGATGGTGGGCGCGATCATGCCGGGGATCTTGGAGAAGGCGTCCATTGCCACGCGCTGGTTGGTATCGGCGATGGCGGGGTTGCCGAAGCGGTCGAGCACCACGTCGCGGTACTGCTCCAGATTGATCGGGCAGGGCAGCAGGACCGGAATGGCGTCGTCGGTGACGTAGTCAAAGGCCATCTTCCGGATGGCGGCGTCGTGCGTGCCTTCGTGGATGTAGCGGTAGCCCGCCAGTGTGCCGGCCCAGGCGATGCAGCTGTGGGTGGCGTTGAGCAGCCGGATCTTGGCTTCTTCGTAGGCTTGAACCGAGTTGACCATCTCGACCCCGACCTTCTCCCATTCAGGGCGGCCCGCGATGAAGTTGTCTTCGATCACCCACTGGATGAAGCTTTCGCCCATCACGGCGGCTTTGTCTTCCCAGCCAGTGGCGGCCTTGACCCGCTCGGCCACGTCGGGCGTGGGGCGCGGCGTGATGCGGTCGACCATGGCGTTGGGGCTGGTGGTGTTGGTTTCCACCCAGGCGCGCAGGGCGCCGTCGCCCAGCGCGTCGATGAACTGCAGCAGGCCGCCGCGCGAGCGCTCGCCGTTGTGGCGCAGGTTGTCGCAGTTCATCAGCGTCACCGGGCCGGCGCCCGCCCGCATGCGCGCGCGCAGGATGCTGACCAGACCGCCGTAGAGGGTGTGGCCGGCCTGGCCGTCCTTCACCGCGTCGAGGTCGGCGCGCAGGTCGGGGAAGGTGGCCCAGTCGAGCCGGTTGTTCGCGTCGAGGTAGTAACCGGCCTCAGTGACCGTGAAGCTGATGATGCGGGTGGCCGGGTCCGCACCGGTGGCGATCAGCGGGGCCAGGTCGTCCTGATAGGGGATCACCCGCTGAATCGATTCGATGCGGGTGTAGCTGCGCTCGCCCTGGGGGGTGACGGTCTCCAGCGTGTAGCGTCCGCCCTGCGCCTGCAGGGCATGGATGGTCTCGGCCATGTCGGGGCGCAGGTTGCCGCCGGCGATGGCCCAGCGCAGATCGCCCTGCTGGCGCAGCTCGTGGATGTAGACGGCCTGGTGGGCGCGGTGGAACGAGCCCAGGCCCAGGTGCAGGATGAAGTTCATGGTGCGTCGGTGAAAAGGGGGCGTGTCAGAGGTCGAAGTTCGTGGGCATGAGCACGACGTCGCGGATGGTCATGCCGCGCGGGCGGGTCAGCATGAACAGCAGCACCTCGGCCACCTCGGTGGCTTCGATGAGGCTGCCGCTGGCCTTGGCCTCGGCGAGCTTGTCGGCCGGCCAGTCGGACAGGAGCGAAGTGATGACCGGGCCGGGCGAGACCGAGCCCACGCGGATGCCGTGCTTGAACACCTGGCGCCGCACGGTCTGCACGAAACAGTTCACCGCCCACTTGGACGAGGCGTAGACCGGCTCCCAGGGCGTGGGGAAGTGCGCGGCCAGCGAGCTGGTGACGAGGATGTCGCCCGTGCCGCGGTCGATCATGTGCGGCAGCACGTTGTGCACGTTCTTCATCACCACGTTCACGTTCAGGTTGAGCATGCGGTCGATGGCCTCGGGCGTGGCGTCCAGCAGGTCGCCGCCGACGTAGAGGCCAGCGTTCGCATGGAAGATGTCCAGCTGGCCGGTCAGCGCCAGCGTGCACTCCAGCAGGCGGTTGCATTGCGCCGGGTCCAGCAGGTCCAGCACCAGCGGCAGGGCGTTGGCTCCGATGGCGGAGCAGGCCTTGTCCAGCGCGGCCATGTCGCGGTCGATCAGCACCACGCGCGCGCCGGCATCGGCCATGGCCTTGGCGCTGGCGAAACCGATGCCCGAGGCCGCGCCGGTGACGGCCGCGGTCTTGCCTTGCAGGGGAAACGATGGGCTCATGGCGTCAGGCGGCGCGCGCGGCGACCACGCGGCCGGCGGTGTCGAACCAGTGGGCCTGCGAGGCGTCGATGTCCAGGCTCACCGCATCGCCCGCGTGCAGGCCGGTGCGTTCGTTCTGGCGCGCCACGAACTGGGCGCCGTTGGGCGTGCTCACGTAGATCAGGGTCTCGGCGCCCAGCGCCTCGACCAGGTCCACCTGGCCGACCACTGGCGTGCTGCCGTTGCTGCGCACGCTCACGTTTTCCGGTCGCAGGCCGATGGCGCCCCCCACGGCGCCGGCCGGTGCCTGCTGGGCGACCACGGCGGGCACCTGCTGCAGGGGCACCACGTTCATCTGCGGCGTGCCGATGAACTGCGCCACGAACTGGTTGGCCGGCTGGTCGTACAGCTCCAGCGGCGTGCCCACCTGCTCGATGACACCGTCGCGCAGCACGACCACCTTGTCGGCCAGGGTCATGGCTTCCACCTGGTCGTGCGTCACGTAGATGGTGGTCGCGCCCAGGTCGCGGTGCAGCTTGGCGATCTCCACCCGGGTCTGGCCGCGCAGGGCCGCGTCCAGGTTGGACAGCGGCTCGTCGAACAGGAAGACCTTGGGCGAGCGCACGATGGCGCGGCCGATGGCCACGCGCTGGCGCTGGCCGCCCGAGAGTTCCTTGGGCGTGCGCTGCAGGTACTGGGTGAGGTTGAGGATGCGCGCCGCGTTCTGCACCTTCTCGTCGATCACCTTGGGGTCGACCTTGGCCAGCTTGAGCGCGAAGCACATGTTCTCGTACACGCTCATATGCGGGTACAGCGCGTAGCTCTGGAACACCATCGCCAGGTCGCGCTTGGACGAGGGCGCGTGGGTGATGTCCTTGCCGTCGAGCACCAGCTGGCCGCCGTCGATGTGTTCGAGCCCGGCGATCAGCCGCAGCAGCGTGGACTTGCCGCAGCCCGAGGGGCCGACGAAGACGATGAACTCGCCCTTCTCGATGGACAGGTCGATGCCTTTGATGGCGCGGTTCTCGCCGAAGAACTTTTCAATGCCTTGGAGTTGCAGGTAGGCCATGGGTTGTCTCTGGGTATGGAGTTACTTGACGGCGCCGAAGGTCAGGCCTTGCACCAGCTGCTTCTGACTGAACCAGCCGAACACGACGATGGGGGCGATGGCCATGAGCGAGGCCGCGGACAGCTTGGCCCAGAACAGGCCTTCGGGGCTGGAGTAGCTGGCGATCAGCGTGGCCAGCGTGCCGGCCTTGGCGGAGCTGAGGTTGAGCGACCAGAAGGCCTCGTTCCAGCTCAGCACCAGGCACAGCAGGCCGGTGGAGGCCAGGCCGCCCATGCCCAGCGGCAGCAGCACCTTGGTGGCCTCCTGCCAGAGCGTGGCGCCGTCCATGCGCGCGGCCTCCAGGATCTCGTGCGGGATCTCCTTGAACGAGGAGTACAGCATCCAGACCATGATGGGCAGGTTGGACAGCGTGAACACGATGATCAGGCCCAGCTGCGTGTCCAGCAGCTGGCTCTTTTGCGCCATCACGTAGATGGGCACCAGGGCACCCACGGCGGGCATCATCTTGGTGGACAGCATCCACATCAGGATGTCCTTGTCGCGCTTGCCCTTGTGGAAGGCCATCGCGTAGGCGGCGGGGGCGGCAATCGCCAGGCCGACCAGCGTGGACACGACGCTGGTGATCACCGAGTTCCAGGCGTAATGCAGGTAGTCGCTGCGCTCCTGCACCTCGTGGAAGTTCTCCAGCGTGGGCGAGAAGAACAGCTCGGGCGGCACGGCGATGGCCTGCAGCTCGGTCTTGAACGCGGTCAGCAGCAGCCAGCCCAGCGGAAAGAACAGCAGCAGCGCCACGGCCCAGGCGGCCACGGTGCGCACCGCGTAGGCGGGGGTGAGGGTGGATTGACGTGCCATCGTGATCTCACTTGTCCAAATTTTTTCCGACCATGCGGATCAGGAAGATCGCGGCGATGTTGGCCAGCACGACGGCGAAAAGCGCCCCAGCCGAGGCCACGCCAGCGTCGAAGTTCAGCAGCGCCTGCTTGAAGATCAGGAAGGCCACGTTGGTGCTGGCGTCGCCCGGACCACCGCCGGTGGTGGTGTAGATCTCGGCGAAGACCGAGAGCAGGAAGATCAGCTCGATCATCACAACCACTGCCACCGAGCGGCCCAGGTGCGGGATGTAGAGGTAGCGCAGCTGCTGGCCGTATGTCGCGCCGTCCATGCGCGCGGCCTCGAGCTGTTCGCGGTCCATGCTCTGCAGCGCGGTCATGAAAATCAGTGTGGCAAAGGGCAGCCACTGCCAGCTGACCATCACGATCACCGAGAACAGCGGGTGGTCGGTGAGCCAGTCCACCGGCGCGGCGCCGAAGAATGCCCAGACCTGGGCCAACACGCCGTAGATGGGATTCATCATCATGTTCTTCCACATCAGCGCGTTGACCGTGGGCATGACGAAGAAGGGCGAGATCAGCAGCACGCGCACCAGGCCGCGGCCGGCAAACGGTTCGTTGATCAGCAGGGCAATGGCCACGCCCAGGATCACGGTGATCAGGATCACGCTGCCCAGCAGCAGGATGGTGTTGATCACCGAGGTCGTGAACGACGGGTCGGTCACGAAGTACTCGAAGTTCTCCAGCCCGACGAAGCCGCTCTGGTCGGGCTGCATCAGGTTGTAGCGGATGACGGAGAAGTAGATCGTCATCACCAGCGGCACGATCATCCACAGGAAGAGCGTGGCCACCGCGGGCGTCAGCAGCAGACGCGGCAGGGTGCGCGATGTGGGGCGGTTCATGGCCATGGGCGTGAGAGGAGAAAGCCCCTCCCCCGCGGGCGGGAGAGGGGGCGGTCAGACCGGTCGGGGCCTGCGGCGGCTTACTTGTAGTAGCCGGCCTTCTTCATTTCGCGGTCGGCGGCGACCTGCGAGGCCTTGAGCGCGTCGTCGACGCTGGTCTTGCCGGCGAGCGCTGCGCTCATCTGCTGGCCCACGGCGATACCGATGGACTGGAACTCAGGGATGGCGGCGAACTGCACGCCGACGTACGGGCTCTTGGGCAGGGTCGAATCGGTCGGGTTGGCCGATTCAATCGCCTTGAGTTCGGCGGCTGCGAAGCGGGCGGCCTTCTGGAACTCCGGCGAGGCATAGGTCGACTTGCGGGTGCCGGTCGGCACGTTGGCCCAGCCGTTGGTCTTGGCGACCAGCTGGATGTAGTCCTTGCTGGTGGCCCAGGTCACGAACTTCTGGGCGGCGTCCACCTTCTTCGAACCGGCGGGGATGGCCAGGTTCCAGGACCACAGCCAGTTCGCGCCCTTGGGCGTGACGGCGGTGGGGGCCTGGGCGAAGGCCATCTGGTCGGCGACCTTGGACTGCTTGGGGTCGCTCACGAACGAGGCGGCGATGGTGGCGTCGATCCACATGCCGCACTTGCCCGAGTTGGTCAGCGCCAGGATTTCGTTGAAGCTGTTGTTCGACGAGCCGGGCGGGCCGTAGTTCTTGAGCAGGTCGACGTAGAAGGTGATCGCGTCCTTCCAGGGCTTGCTCTCCAGCTGCGGCTTCCAGCTCATGTCGAACCACTGGCCGCCGTGCGTGTTCACCAGCGTGGACAGGAAGGCCATGTTGTCGCCCCAGCCCGGCTTGCCGCGCAGGCAGATGCCATAGACGTTGGGCGGGTTGTGGATCTTCTTGGCCAGGTCGGCGATCTGTGTCCAGGTCGGGTTGTCGGCGACCTTGACGCCGGCCTTGTCAGCCAGGTCCTTGCGGTACATCAGCATGGACGACTCGCCGTAGAACGGGGCAGCGAACAGCTTGCCGTCGACCGTCAGGCCGCCGCGCACGGCGGGCAGCAGGTCGTCCACGTCATAGGCGGCGTCGGTCTTGAGCTCGGTGAGCCAGCCCTTCTTGCCCCAGATCGGCGCTTCGTACATGCCGATGGTCATGATGTCGAACTGGCCGCCCTTGGTGGCGATGTCGGTCGTCACGCGCTGGCGCAGCACGCCTTCTTCCAGCGTCACCCACTTGAGCTTGATGTCGGGGTTGGCGGCTTCGAAGTTCTTGGACAGCTTCTGCATCTCGATCATGTGGCCGTTGTTGACGGTCGCGATCACGAGTTCGGTGGCGGCGTGGGCGCCCGCAGCGGCCAGCAGGCCGGCGGCGCACACGGTGGCGAGTCGGAAATTCACAGCTTGTCTCCTGAGGTGGATGGGAGGTGTTTTGGGTTCAACGGTGTCTGAAACCGTGGACCGGATTCTGGGCACCTTCTGACCCGCGGTTTGTACGCAATCTGGTCAGGTATGTACGTTATTGCGCCAGATATCTAGGAAAAACCCTAGTCATCGGCAAAAAGTATGGATGCACAGCGAAAAAGTACTTCGCGGGTGCAGCAAGGTATCGAAAACGCTCAGGTGGAAGCGCGCAGCCGCAACTCGAAACCCAGGTCCACTGAGTGGCGGGCGGGCGTGTCGCCGCGCATCAGGCTCAGCAGCATCTGCGCGCTGGCCTCGCCGATGGCCCCGCGCGGCGTGGCCACCGTGGTCAGTGGCGGCAGCATCTGGTCGCTGCCCGAGAGGTCGTTGAAACCCGCCACCGCGAGCCGCTGCGGCACGGCCACGCCCAGGCGCAGGGCGGCCAGCAACCCGCCCTGGGCCAGGTCGTCGTTGCAGAAAAAGACGGCGTCGCAGCCGGGTTGTTCGCGCAGCAGTTGCTCCAGCAGTTCGCCGCCCAGCGCCATCGACGAGGGGCGGGGATCCAGCCGCTCCAGCGCCGGGTCGTACAGGCCCGCGGCCTGCAGCGCGCGGCGGTAGCCCTCGGCGCGCTGCAGGGTGCGCGGGTCCAGCTGGGCGGCGACGAACGCGATGCGGCGCCGGCCGCGTTCCAGCAGGTGGCGGGTGATGGCCTCGCCCGCGTCGCGCTGCGAGAAACCCACGCAGTACTGCGCCGGGTCGGTGGACAGTTCCATCAGGTGCACGCAGGGCACACCGCTGTGCGCCATCAGGTCGCGCGTGGCGGCGTTCTGGTCGATGCCGGTCACCAGCAGGCCCGCCGGCCGGTGCTGCAGCTGTTCGCGCAGCAGCTGTTCTTCTTCGTCGGGGCTGTAGTGGGTGATGCCGATCAGCGTCTGGTAGCCGGCCGGGCGCAGCGTGCGCTGCACCGCCTCCAGCAGGTCGACGAACAGGGCGTTGGACAGCATCGGGATCAGCACCGCGACGTGCGAGCCGTGGCGCGAGGCGAGGGCGCGCGCCGCGGGGTCGGGCACATAGCGCAGCTGCTGGGCCGCCTCCTTGACCCGCGCTGCCAGCACCGGGTCCACGGTGCGCTCGCCGCGCAGGGTGCGCGAGACCGTGATCGGGCTCACGCCGGCCAGCGCCGCGACATCGGCCAGGGTCACCCGGCCGGTGGCGCGGGGGCGGGAAGGAGGCGGCGGTGGGGCGGGTGGCATCAGGGTTTGTCCGGGTGTCGGCGGAGAATGATAGCCGTAAGATAGCGCTATCTCAGAAGGGTGGACACCCTCGGAAACCCGAGCCGCCCCAAAGCCCGGCCTGGCCACAGGCCGTTTTTTCTTTCGGCAAAAGATAGCGCTATCTCAAACATGAACACGGTTCAAAATTCGTCGCTGGTGGTGATGGGCGTGGCCGGTTGCGGCAAGTCCAGCCTGGGCGCCGGACTGGCCGAACGCCTTGGGCTGCCGCTCATCGAAGGCGACGACCACCACAGCCTGTCCAGCCGCGACAAGATGCGCCAGGGCATCGCACTGACCGACGCCGACCGCGCCGGCTGGCTGGCGACACTGGCCGGGCTGCTGGCCCGTTCGCCCGGCGGCGTGGTGCTGACTTGCTCAGCCCTGCGCAGGGCCTACCGCGACCAGCTGCGCGAGGCCGCCCCGGGCCTGCGCTTTGTCTTCATCGACATCTCGCCTGCGCTGGCCAGTGAGCGCGTGGCCGCGCGTTCTTCGCATTTCTTCAACACCGCGCTGGTGGACAGCCAGTTCGCCACCCTGGAATCCCCGGTGGGTGAGCCCGGCGTGCTGCGCGTCGATGCGGCCGAACCCCTGCCGCAGCTGCTGGACCAGGTGGCCGCCTGGGCCGCTGTTCCGTCCCCGACCCAGGAGGCCACATGAACACGCCCGACCACCCCAAAGCCCATCCCCTGCAGCGCGTGGCCCAGACCCTGATGGCCACCTGCTTGGCCGTCATGGCCTGCTCCGTGTTTCTCAACGTGGTGCTGCGCTATGGCTTCGGCAGCGGCATCGCCGCCAGCGAAGAACTCTCGCGCCTGCTGTTCGTCTGGATGGTGTTTCTCGGCGCCGCCGCGGCCTACCCGGCGGGCGAACACATGGCCTTCACCAGCCTGGTGGGCCTGCTCAAGCGCCGCCCGCTGGCGTTCAAGGCGGCCACGCTGCTGATCCGGCTGCTGGTGCTGCTGGCCTGCGTGCTGCTGGGCCGGGGCGCCTGGCAGCAGGTGGTGGTGGGCATGGACAGCCATTCGGTGGTGCTCAAGGCGCCGGCCGCGCTGCTGCCGCTGCCGGCGCTGCTGTGCGCGATCGCCATCGGCGCGATGGTGGTGTGGGAAATCGTGAAAGCCAAACCGCTCGATCTTGGCCACAGCGTGGACGTGGAGTGATGTGATGAGCCTCGAAGCACAAGCCTTCATCGTCTTCGTCCTCGGCATGCTGGTGCTCATGGGTATCGGCATGAACATGGCCTTCGCCCTGCTGCTCACCGGCGCCGCCATGGCCTGGGTGATGGACTTCTTCGACACCCAGCTGCTGGCCCAGAACATGGTGGCCGGCGTGGACAGCTTCCCGCTGCTGGCGGTGCCCTTCTTCATCCTGGCCGGCGAGCTGATGAACAGCGGCGGCATCAGCCGGCGCATCATCGAAATGGCGCAGACCTGGGTCGGCCACATCCGCGGTGGCCTGGGCTTCGTGGCCATCGGCGCGGCGGTGCTGATGGCCAGCATGAGCGGATCGGCCCTGGCCGACACCGCGGCGCTCGCCACCATCCTACTGCCCATGATGCGCGAGCACGGCTACCCCATGCACCGCTCGGCCGGGCTGATCGCCTCGGGCGGCATCATCGCCCCCATCATCCCGCCGTCCATGCCGTTCATCATCTACGGCGTCACCACCAACACCTCCATCTCGGCCCTGTTCCTCTCGGGCATCGTGCCCGGCCTGCTGATGGGCGCCGCGCTCATCGTCACCTGGAAGATCGTGCTCAAGGGCATGGACCTGCAGGACAACCCGCCCGTGCCCATGGCCGGCCGCCTGCGCGCCACCGGGCGTGCGGTGTGGGCGCTGCTCATGCCGCTGATCATCATTGGTGGCATGAAGAGCGGCGTGTTCACACCCACCGAGGCCGCCGTGGTGGCCGCCTTCTACGCGCTGGTGGTGTCGCTGTTCATCCACCGCGAGATGAAGTTCAGCGAGCTGCACGGCGTGCTGGTGCGTGCCGCCAGGACCACGGCCGTGGTGATGTTCCTCTGCGCCGGTGCCCAGGTGGCGAGCTACATGATCACCCTGGCCGATCTGCCCGGTGTGCTGGGCGGCTGGCTGGGCCCGCTGGTGGAGAACCCGCGCCTGCTGATGGCCGTGATGATGGTCGTGCTGGTGCTGATCGGCACCGCGCTGGACCTCACGCCCACCATCCTGATCTTCGCGCCGGTGATGCTGCCGGTGGCCGTCAAGGCCGGCATCGACCCGGTGTACTTCGGCCTGATGTTCATCCTCAATGGCGCCATCGGCCTCATCACGCCACCCGTGGGCACCGTGCTCAACGTGGTGGCCGGCGTGGGCCGCCTGCCCATGCACCAGGTCATCAAGGGCGTGAACCCCTTCCTGCTGGCCTACACGCTGGTGCTGGCCCTGTTCGTCCTCTTCCCGCAGATCGTCACCGCCCCCGTGGCGTGGATGCGCTGATTCCCGTCCGTTCGTTTTTTCACCCAAGGAGACTGCCATGTCCATCTTCCGCCGCACCCTGATCGCCGCCACCGCAGCGGCCGCCTTCACCGCCCCGTTCGCCAGCTTCGCGCAGGACATCAAGCCCCGCCTGATCCGCTTTGGCTATGGCCTGAACGAGCAGTCCAACCAGGGCCGCGCCGTCAAGCTGTTTGCCGAAGAGGTCGAGAAGGCCTCCGGCGGCAAGATGAAGGTGCGCGCCATCGGCGCCGCCGCGCTTGGTTCCGACGTGCAGATGCAGCAGGCCCTGATCGGCGGCGCGCAGGAAATGATGGTCGGCTCCACCGCCACCCTGGTCGGCATCACCAAGGAAATGGCGATCTGGGACACGCCCTTCCTGTTCAACAACGCGAAGGAAGCCGACGTGGTGCTCGACGGCCCCGTGGGCCAGAAGGTGATGGACAAGCTGCAGGAAAAAGGCCTGGTGGGCCTGGTGTACTGGGAGAACGGGTTCCGCAACCTCACCAACAACAAGCAGCCCGTGGCCAAGCTGGAAGACCTCAATGGCATCAAGCTGCGCGTGATGCAGAACGACGTCTTCCTCAACAGCTTCAAGACCCTGGGCGCGAATGCCATTCCGCTGCCGTTCTCCGAGCTGTTCACCGCGCTGGAGACCAAGACCGTCGACGGCCAGGAGAACCCCTACAACACCATCCTGTCGAGCAAGTTCTACGAGGTGCAGAAGTACCTGACCGTGACCAACCACGTCTACAGCCCCTGGATCGTGACGGTGAGCAAGAAGTGGTGGGACGGCCTCTCCAAGGACGAGCAGAAGGTGCTGGCCGACGCCGCGAAGAAGAGCCGCGACTTCGAGCGCCAGGACACGCGCGCCGAAGCCGCCAAGGCCCTGGGCGACCTCAAGGCCAAGGGAATGCAGGTCAACGAACTCTCGGCCGCCGAAGCCAACCGCATGCGCGAGAAGCTGGGCGCTGTCAACGCCAGCATCGCCGCCAACGTGGGCGAGGCGCTGTGGAAGGAGACGCAGGAGGCTGTGGCGGCTGCGCGCAAGTGAATGTCTCCGGCGCCCGCCAGCCGGCGGGCGTTTTTCCCAAGCCGGTCTTGCCCCAGACCGGCTTTTTTGTTTTCATGGGGCCCCTCATTCGCCGGGAGCCGCCATGAACTTCCTCCACACCCTCACCGGTTCCTTCGCCCAGCCCGCTGCCGAGAACCCGACGGTCGCCATGATCGAGGCCGCCTACCGGCACCACAGCATGGAATGGCGCTACGTCAACTGCGAGGTGCCGCCGGACAAGCTGGCCGACGCAGTGCGCGGCGCCCGCGCCATGGGCTGGGCCGGCTTCAACTGCTCGCTGCCGCACAAGGTGACCGTGATCGAGCACCTTGATGGTCTGGCACCGTCGGCGCAGATCATCGGCGCGGTCAACACCGTGGTTCACCGGGATGGCCTGCTGGTGGGCGAGAACACCGACGGCCAGGGTTTTGTGGAGGCGCTGCGCCCGGTCTGCACCATCGACGGCCAGCGCGTGCTGCTGTTCGGCGCCGGGGGCGCGGCGCGCGCCGTGGCGGTGGAACTGGCCCTGGCCGGTGCGGCGCACATCACCGTGGTCAACCGCGGGCGGCTGCGCGGCCAGGAGCTGGCCGACCTGATCACGGCCAAGACCAGCGCCACCGCCGAGTACCTGCACTGGCACCCCGCCATGCCGGTCCCGGCCGGCACGGGCATCGTGGTCAACGCGACCTCCATCGGCCTGTTCCCGAACGGTGACGACCAGCTCGACATCGACTGGAGCACCCTGCGCCCCGGAACGGTGGTCGCCGACGCCATCCCCAACCCGCCGCGCACCCACCTCATCCGCACCGCCGAAGCCGCGGGCTGCACCGTGCTCGACGGGCTGGGCATGCTGGTGAACCAGGGCGCAGTGGCGATCCGGCTGTGGAGCGGTGTGGATGTGGACCGGGGGGTGATGCGCAGGGAGCTTGAGAGGGTGTTGGGGATGGTGTAATGCCGCCAGTCTGATGGGGGGACGGGCATGGTTTTCAGGGAAATTGTGGGCTTGGTCGTGACGGTGATCGGTTTGGCGCTCACTCCGGTGGCGTGGGTATCGAGTCGTTCGATGTGGGCCGCGGTTTTCGCGTGCACGGTGCTGGGTTTGTGGCTGCTCTTCACCGAACGAGTGGTGCGCAAGCTGAGCAGGTCATCCAACGGCGCAGCCAGTGCGGACGGGTCTGGTCACGCCATGCCGACCGATATCCACAACCACAGTGGTTGGCGTTCTGGTGGCCGCATGGAGACTTTTGAGTCTCACGAAGCAAGCGGCGCTGATGCTTCTGACTGATACAGGCCACCAGCGAAACATGGCTTCCCAGATCCTCCTGCTCGAAGACGAGCCCGCCATCGCCGACACGCTGCTCTATGCCCTGCGCAGCGACGGCTTCGAAGTCACCCACGTCACCCTGGCGCGCGAAGCGCTGGCAGCGTTTGCGCGCCAACCGCCCGACCTCGCCATCCTCGACGTCGGCGTGCCCGACGGCAACGGCTTCGACGTCTGCCGCGCCATCCGCAAGACCAGCGAGCTGCCCATCGTCTTCCTCACCGCGCGCAGCGAGGAGATCGACCGGGTGCTCGGCCTGGAGCTGGGCGGGGACGACTACGTGAGCAAGCCGTTCTCGCCGCGCGAGGTCTGCGCGCGGGTCAAGGCGATCCTGCGGCGCACGGCGAACGGCAGGATGGCGGAGCAGGGCGCGGCGCCATCGACCGCTGGGGCTGCCACGCTGCGACTGGATGAAGCCGCGCAGCGCATTGCTTGCGGCGGCTGCTACCTCGCGCTCACGCGCTACGAGTACCTGCTGCTGGCGACGCTGCTGCGTCGACCGGGCCGCATCTTCTCGCGCGCCGAGCTGATGGACCTGGTCTGGGCCGACGCGCCCGACACGCTGGACCGCACGGTCGACGCTCACATCAAGCTGCTGCGCGCCAAGCTGCGCGAGCGCGGCCTGTCGCCTGAGCTGATCCAGACGCACCGGAACATGGGTTACTCGATCCATGCGACTGTTTGAAGCGTTTGCGCCCTCCTTTCACTTCAACGTCCTCTTCCTCCAGGTTGACATGCAAGAAGATCCAAAAATCAACTGCCCGACTCACGGGTTGTCTTCCATTTCTTCGGTGTGCGGACACGTCGTCAACAACCACGGCGCTCCTTTGGGGTTTGTCGTCAACAGCGACGACCCTAACAACAAGCAAGGGTGGTGCTACGCCTGTGAATTGGTGTTCCTTCAGGAAGAAGGGAAAACAGATCGCTTCATAGCGTTCAACCAGCACACCGTGGTGTGTTCCGGTTGCTACGACAAGATCAAAGCACACCATGATTTCGATGTAGGAGGATCGGTGGCGATCTCGAGTGATCCGATATGAGCTTTGTATTCGCTCATTCCAGGCCTCTTTCTGGTTTTTGATCACCCGACATGCGCATCGGCCTCCGCCTCCTGCTCGCCTTCTTCCTCGTGCTCGGCCTGTCGCTGTTCGTCGTGCTGCGCGTTTTCGTCGAGGAGGTCAAGCCCGGCACGCGGCTGGCAATGGAGGACAGCCTGGTCGATGCGGCGAACGCGCTGGCGCTGGTGGCGGCGCCGGACATGAAGGCGGGCACCATCGCGACCGGCCACTTCGCGCAGGCGATGGCGGCGTTGCCCACGGTGGACCCGGGCGCGACGATCTGGGGTTTTCGCAAGTCGCGCATCGACTACCGCGTCACGGTGACCGACGCGCGCGGCATCGTCGTTTTCGACAGCCGCGGGCAGGACCTGGGCAAGGACCATTCGCAGTGGAACGACGTGCTGCGCACGCTGCGCGGCGAGTACGGCGCGCGGTCCAGCGGCGAGAGTGAATACGACGCCGACCGCACGGTGATGCACGTGGCGGCGCCGGTGAAGGACGGTGACCGCATCATCGGCGTGCTCACCGTCTCGCGGCCGAACCAGACGCTGGAGCCCTACATCCAGCGCAGCCGCGACCGCATCCTCAACTGGTCCTGGGTGCTGCTGGGGCTGTCGCTGACCATTGGCCTGCTGTTCACCTGGTGGATCGCGAGTTCGCTCTCGCGCCTGCGCGGCTACGCCAACGCCGTGGCGCGCGGCGAGCGGGCCGAGCTGCCGCGCATGGGTCGGCTCTCGGGCAACACCGAGTTCGCCGACCTGGCGCAGGCGGTCGAGCGCATGCGCCTGAAGCTCGAAGACAAGGCCTATGTCGAGAACTACGTGCACACGCTGACGCACGAGCTCAAGAGCCCGCTGGCGGCGATCCGCGGTGCGGCCGAGCTGCTGCAGGAGCCCATGCCCGAGGCCGACCGCGAGCGCTTCGCCGGCAACATCCAGCGCCAGACCGAGCGCCTGCAGCAACTCATCGACCGGCTGCTGGCGCTGGCCGATGTGGAGCAGATGCGGCAGCTGCGCACGGTCGAGCCGGTGGACCTGACCGCGCTCACGCGCGAGCTGCTGCACACGGCCGAGCCGAGGCTGCGGCGCAAGGGCCTGCGGGTTCAGACCACGCTGGACGAGGGCGCCGCCCTGCGCGGTGACCGCTTCCTGATCGCGCAGGCGCTGCAGAACCTGCTGGACAACGCCATCGACTTTTCACCGCAGGGTGGCGCGTTGGGGGTGTCGGCACGGCGCGTGGGCGCGCAGGTGGAGTGGTCGGTGCGCGACGAAGGGCCGGGCGTGCCCGATTACGCAGTCGACCGCATCTTCGAGCGCTTCTACTCGCTGCCGCGCGCGGACACGCAGGAAAAGAGCTCGGGCCTGGGGCTGTGCCTGGTGAAGGAGGTCAGCGAGCTGCACGGCGGCACGCTCCGCATCGAGAACGTGGACCACCCGCGCGGCTGCCGCGCGAGCTGGACGCTGCCGGTCTGACGCGCCGCCGGCCCGCGGCTCACCGGCTGGCGCGTGCCGCGGCGTCGAAGATGAAGCAGGTGGTGGTGGCGTGGGCGTAGAGCTTGCCGTCTGGGCCGACGATGCGCGCCTCGGCGGTCGCCATCTGCCGGCCGCTGTGGATGACTTTGCCGATGGCGCGCAGCGGGCCGGTTTTGTCGCTGGCGGCGCGCACGATGTTCAGGCCGAGTTCGGCCGTGGTGTAGCCAGTGCCGGCGGGCAGTTTGGTCTGCACCGCGCAACCCAGCGCCGAGTCGAGCAGGGTTGCGTACCAGCCGCCGTGCACCGTGCCCAGCGGGTTGTAGTGCTTGAACTGCGGTTCGCCCTGGAACACCGCGTGGCCGTCGCCGACCTCGATCAGGAAGAAGCCCAGGGTCTCGCTGATGGGCGGGTAGGGCAGCTCCCCGCGAAGCAGCGCCTGCATGATCTCCAGCCCGGTCTTGCCGGCGATCTGTTCGGGCCGGGCCACGCCGGCCTTGCCGCCGCCGGCCTCGATGCGCTGCCGCACGGCGGCTTCTTCCTGCTCCCAGCGCAGGCGGATGTTCTCAGTGTCCATGATGTGATCTCAAAATAGTTGCATATGCAATCATTGTAGATACAATCATTCCATGGCCGCAAGCACCCCTCCCAAAACCCTGCCGCAAGGCTGCACCAACCTCAAGCTGCGCCAGTTCATGCGCCGCGTGAGCCAGTTCTACGACGCCGAGATGGCACAGGTGGGGCTCAAGACCACGCAGTACTCGCTGCTGTCCTACGTCGACAAGCTGGGGCCGGTGCGTCCCGGCGAGCTGGCGGCGGGCCTGAAGATGGACGCCTCCACGCTCACGCGCAACCTCCGGCCGCTGATCGATGCGGGCTGGGTCGTGGTCTCGGCGGGTGACGATGCGCGCAGCCGCCGGGTGAGCCTCACGCCCGCCGGCCGCGAGAAGCGGGCAGAGGCCAAGCGGCGCTGGAAGGTGGCCCAGGTGGGCATCAACCGCCTGCTGGGCGAGGACCAGGTGGTGGCGCTGCACGCGCTGATCGACGCATCGATGGACAAGCTCGACCCGGTGGAGATCGCTGGGGACAGCGATGAGTGAGCCTGGCGCGGCCGCGCCCAGCCCCCTGCTCACCGCGCCCATCCTGCCGACGCTGCTGCGCTTTGCGCTGCCCAACATGGGCGCGATGCTGGCGACGGCGCTCGCCGCCATTGCCGAGACCGCCTACGTCGGCCGCTTTGGCTCGCCCGCGCTGGCCGGCATGGCGCTGGTGTTTCCCTTCGTGATGTTCCAGATGATGCTGTCGGCCGGGGCCATGGGCGGCGGCGTGTCGTCGGCGGTGAGCCGTGCGCTGGGGGCGGGCCATCCCGAACGGGCCAACGCGCTGGCGGTGCACGCGGTGTGGATCGCGCTGGCGGCCGGCGCGGTGTACATGGTCGCGATGCTCACGCTGGGCGAGGCCCTGCTGTCGGCGCTGGGCGGGCAGGGCGAGGCGCTGGCCCAGGCCATGGCGTATGCCCACGTGGCGTTTCTGGGCTCGGTGTTCGTCTGGCTGGTGAACACGCTGGCCTCGGTGATCCGGGGCGCAGGCAACATGGCCGTGCCCTCGGTGACGCTGTTCGCCGTGGCGCTGCTGCAGGTGGCGCTGGGCGGCGCACTCGGGCTGGGCTGGGGGCCGTTCCCGCGGCTGGGCATGGCGGGCGTCGCGGCCGGCAGTGTGGTCGCCTACGGGGCAGGGGCCGCCTGGCTGTGGTGGCACCTGGCCTCGGGCCGGGCACGCATCGCGCTGAACATGCGCGCCACGCGCTTCGAACGCGCGCTGTTCGCCGACATCCTGCGTGTGGGTGCGGTGGCCTGCATCTCGCCGCTGCAGACCGTGCTGACCATCCTCATCCTCACGCGGCTCGTGGCGCAGTTCGGTACCGAAGCACTGGCGGGCTACGGCATCGGCACGCGGCTCGAATTCCTGCTGGTGCCCATCGCTTTCGCAGTGGGGGTGGCATCGGTGCCGCTGGTGGGCATGGCCATCGGCGCCGGCCGCATCGCCCGCGCGCGCCGCGCCGCCTGGACGGCGGCCGCTCTGGCGACGGTGATCCTGGGCGGGCTGGGCCTGATCGTGACGCTGGCACCCGACCTCTGGACCGGCCTGTTCTCGCAAGACCCGGCGGTGTTGGCAGCGGCGGCGGGCTACTTCCTCTGGGCCGGTCCGGTCTACGGGCTGTTCGGCCTGGGCCTGTCGCTGTACTTCTCGTCGCTGGGCGCGGGCAAGGCCATTGGCCCGGTGCTGGCGGGCACGCTGCGGCTGGTGATGGTGGCCGGCGGCGGCGCGCTGCTGGCGCTGTGGCAGACGCCGACCTGGACCATCTTCGCGCTGCTGTCGGCGGGCATGGCGGTCTACGGACTCAGCTCGGTACTGTTCGTGCGCCTCACCCCGTGGGGCGTCGAGAGGTCCTGATCCGTTTCACATTCGCTTCACACAGGCTGCGTGGGCGCCGCACAGGCGCTTTGAAGAATCGCTCCGTCACAACCCAAGGAGCGAGAAGTGAACCGTTTTCCCCTGCTGAGCAAGACCGCCATCATCGGCTTTCTGATGGTCCTGCTGCTGATTCCCCTGGCCATGGTGAGCGACCTGATCCGTGAGCGCACCCAGAACCGTGAACAGGCCGCGCGCGAGGTGGCTCGTGCCCATGCCGGCACACAGACCCTCACCGGTCCGGTGCTGCACGTGCCCTACACCGAGACCTTCACCCGCAAGGTGGTGGTCGACGTGGCGCGCAACGTCGAGCGCGAAGAGACGGTCAAGGAGCACCGCGTGGCGACGGTGTTCCCGCAGACCATGGACACGCGCAGCCGCCTGACGACCGAGGTGCGCTGGCGCGGCATCTTTCCGGTCACGGTCTACAACAGCCGCCACGACAGCGCCGGGCGCTTCGTCTGGGGGGGCGTGGCGCCGCGCGAGAAAGGCGGCCAAATCACGCTGGGGCAGCCCTGGCTGAATTTCGGTGTGAGCGACCTGCGCGGGCTGCAGGGCCAGCCGGAACTGAAGCTCGCAGGCCAGGCCCTGACGGTCACCGCGGCGCCCGCCGATGCGGACCTCCCGCTGCCTCTGGCCGCGGCCCTGGGCGCCGACCTGCTGCAGCCCGGCGCCACGCTGGACTTCACCCTGGGCATGGACCTGGCCGGCACCGGGCAGATCGGCTTCGTGCCGCTGGCCGATGACAACCAGGTCAGTCTGACCTCGGCCTGGCCACACCCGAGCTTCGGCGGCGATTTCCTGCCGCGCCAGCGCACGGTGAACGCCGATGGCTTCGAGGCGCGCTGGAGCGTGCCATCGCTCTCGACCCAGGCCCAGCAGCAGTTCCTGTCTCAGGGCAAGGAGCGGGTGGCCATGGACAGCTTCTCGGTGTCGCTGGGCGACCCGGTCGATGTCTACCGCCTGACCGAGCGCGCCACCAAGTACGGCCTGATGTTCATCGTGCTGACCTTTGCCGCTTTCTTCGTGCTGGAGATGGTCAAACGCTGGCGCATCCACCCCATGCAGTACCTGATGATCGGCGCGGCCCTGGTGCTGTTCTTCCTGCTGCTGCTCTCGCTGTCGGAACAGCTGGGCTTCTTCATCGCCTACCTGGCCGCCAGCGCCGCCTGCATCGCGCTGCTCACCCACTACTTGCGACACGTGCTCGGCGGCTGGCGACCCGCGCTGGGCATCAGCGGCCTGCTGGTGGCGCTCTACGGCGTGCTCTACGGCATCCTGCAATCCGAGGACAACGCGTTGGTGATGGGCTCGCTGCTGCTGTTCGGCGTGCTGGCCGCGGTCATGGTGGCGACGCGCAAGATCGACTGGTACAGCGTGATGGGCCCCGGTCCCGCAGCAACGGTTCCCGGCGTGGCGGCCGAGCGTGCCTGAGGCGGGCGCAGTCATGGCCACATACCTGCACTTCGCCCCTGCGGTCGCCCTGGCCGTGGCGTTGGGGCCGCGCCGGGTCGGCTGGCGGCTGATGCTGGCCGGCGCAGTCTGCGGCGTCATGCCCGACCTCGACTTTCTCTCGGTCATGCTGGGCTTTGACCGCTACAGCGGCACCTACGGCCACCGGGGCTTCACCCATTCGCTGGGCTTCGCGCTGCTGATCGGCCTGGTGGGGGCGTTGTGGCCAGCGGGTAGCTGGCGACGCCGGGTCGGGCGGGGCGCCTTCCTCGCGCTGTGCACCGCGTCGCACCCGTTGCTGGACAGCCTGTTCAACGTGCACATCTGCAGCGCGTGGTACTGGCCGCTGGATGGGCAACGGCATTGCTTCGGCTGGCGACCGATCCCTGCGCGCGGGCTCTACATGTTCAGCCAGGAGTGGTTGCTGATGGAGCTGCGGTGGATCGGCGTGCCGCTGCTGGTGTTGGCGAACGTGGGCATGCTGCTTCGGCACCTCGGGGCACGTTGGGCCGGATGGGCCCGGCGCAACCCCCCGCACCCCGTCCCGGTGCCGCTGACGACCACCGCCGAAGCCCAGGGGCCGCGCGCACGCCGTCGGCAGCGGGTGCGCTACATGAATGCCGTGGCGCTGGCCTGGATGGGGCGGCGGGCGCAACGGCTATGAGCAGACCCCACCTCACTCCAGCGGCAGCGCACCCGTGCACTTGAGCTCGTTCAGGCAGATGCTCGAGCGCACGCCGCTGACACCGGGCTGCTGCGCCAGTGTGCCGAGCAGGAAGTCGGACAGGCCCTTGAGATCGTGTGCGACCACCTTGCAGACGTAATCGAAGTCGCCGGTCACTGCGTAGCACTCCAGCACCTGCGGCATTTTGCCGACGGTGCGCTGGAACTTCAGCACCTCCTTGTGCTGCCCGCGCTCCATCGAGATGTGCACGAAGGCGGTCACGCCCAGGCCGAGGCGGTCGGCGTCCAGCCGCGCCTCGTAGCGCCGGATCACGCCCATGGCCTCCAGCCGCCGGTGGCGCCGGTTGCACTGCGCCGGTGACAGGTGCACCAGGCCAGCCAGTTCCTGGTTGCTGATGCGGCCGTTGGCCTGCAGCGCGGCCAGGATGCGCCGGTCCAGACGGTCAAGGAGGGTGTGCAAGGAATCCTTGCCGATGGCTTCGTTCATGAAAGGGTCTCTCGTGAAAGCGGGGGAGCGTGGACGAAAACGAGAGCAAATTGTCCGTCAGACGGCGCAAACTGCACAGCTCGGGGCTCCCAAGGGCCCATCACAAGGAGACACCATGACACCGCTGGACGCCGAGTCCCTGAAACACCACCTCGCCGGCCTGCCCGGCTGGACCCACCACCCCGAATCCGGCTCGATCTCGCGCAGCTTCCGCTTCGCCAACTTCGCCGAGGCCTTCGGCTTCATGGCGCAGATGGCGGCGGTCTCGGAGCGGCTGGACCACCACCCCGAGTGGTTCAACGTCTACAACCGCGTCGACATCACGCTCACCACCCACGACGCGGACGGCCTGTCCGAGCGCGACATCACCTGGGCCAAAGCCGCCGACGGGGCCTACGCCACGCGCCAGCGCAATGGGGGCTGAGATGCTGGCCGAACCTGTTGCCGCCAAACATGGCCTGGCCGCTGGCGAGGCCGGCCGCCCCGCCAACGCCGACTGGACCATCGACCAGGGCTGGGACCACTACAGCGCCGCCGAACACGCCACCTGGAAGACCCTGTTCGAGCGCCAGACCAAATTGCTGCCGGGCCGCGCCTGCGACGAGTTCGTGCAGGGCATGAAGGACCTGCCCATCGGGGCGGACCAGATCCCCGACTTCCGGGCCCTGTCGGACGTGCTGATGAAACGCACTGGCTGGCAGGTGGTGGCGGTGCCGGGCCTGGTGCCCGACGACGTGTTCTTCGAGCACCTGGCCAACCGGCGTTTTCCGGCGGGCCACTTCATCCGCAAGCCGCACGAGCTGGACTACCTCGAAGAGCCCGACGTGTTCCACGACGTGTTCGGCCATGTGCCCATGTTGATGAACCCGGCCATCGCCGACTTCATCCAGGCCTATGGTCAGGGCGGGCTGCGCGCCCAGCAGCTGGGCTGCCTGCCGCAGCTGGCGCGGGTGTACTGGTACACCATCGAATTCGGTCTGCTGCAGCAGCGCGATGGCCTGCGCATCTACGGTGCGGGCATCGCCTCGTCGTTCACCGAATCGGTGTTCTGCCTCGACAGCCCCTCGCCCAACCGCGTGCGCTTCGACCTCGAGCGTGTCATGCGCACGCACTACCGGATCGACGACTTCCAGGAGAGCTACTTCGTGATCCGCGACCTCGACGAGCTGCTGGACTTCACCCGTGTCGACTTCGCGCCGCTGTACCAGCGTGCGCTGAACGCCCGCGAGCTGCAGCCCGGCGACCTGCTGCCCGACGACGTGCTGTTCCAGCGCGGCGATGGCAGCTACCACCGCGCGCGCAAGGCCTGATCAGGACGGCGAGACGAAGCTCTCAGCAACGAGGCCGTAGGCGCCCATGCTAGGGAAGCGGCGCGGGTTGCCCAGCACCTTCATGCGTGAGATGCCCAGGTCGCGAAGGATCTGAGCGCCCAGACCGTAGGTGCGCAGGTCGGCGTCGTTGCCGGGCTCGCTGCGTTTCTTGGCTGCGCGCGGCTGGCTGGCCGCGGCGATCAGGTCCTCGGACGACTCGGTGGGGTTGAGCAGCAGGGCCACACCCTTGCCCTCGGCCTTGATCGCGCCCAGCGCAGCCTGCAGCGGCCAGGAGTGCGGGCTGCTGGCGGTGTCGAGCCAGTCCATCAGCGACAGCGGCTCGTGCACTCGCACCATCACCTGCTCGTCGGCGCTCCACTGGCCGAAGGTCAGCGCCAGGTGGGCGCCACCGAACTCGTCCTGGTAGGTGTGCAGGTCGAACTCGCCGTAGGGCGTGGCGACCGGGCGCACCGCCACCTGGCGGACCAGGCGCTCGTTCTGGCTGCGGTAGCGGATCAGGTCGGCGATCGAGCCGAGCTTGATGCCGTGCTGTTGGGCGAATTCCACCAGGTCGGGCAGGCGGGCCATGGTGCCGTCGTCCTTCATGATTTCGCAGATCACCGCCGCCGGCTGCAGGCCGGCGAGCGCCGCGAGGTCGCAGCCCGCTTCGGTGTGACCGGCGCGCATCAGCACGCCACCGGCCGCGGCGCGCAGCGGGAACACATGGCCCGGCTGTACCAGGTCGGTGGGGGTGCTTTCCTTCGCCACGGCGACCTGAATGGTGCGCGCGCGGTCGGCGGCCGAGATGCCGGTGTCGACGCCGGTGGCGGCTTCGATGGAGACGGTGAACGCGGTGCTGTGCTTGGTGCCGTTGCGCGAGGCCATGGGCGGCAACTGCAGGAAGTCGCAGCGCTCGGCGGTCAGCGTGAGGCAGATCAGGCCGCGGCAGAAGCGCGCCATGAAGTTGATGGCCTCGGGCGTGATCTTGTCGGCGGCGATGATCACGTCGCCTTCGTTTTCGCGGTTCTCGTCGTCGACGAGCACGACCATGCGGCCGGCCGCGATGTCGGCCACGAGTTCGGGGATGGGGGCGAGCTGGAATTCGGACATGGCTTCGGTCGTCAGGGGTGAACGGGTTGAACAAACACCGCTCGCAGGGCGCGACGAAGCCAAAACAGCCACGGCGCTGCACGAGCGCGTGGCTGGATTGGGTTACGTGTCTCTTTCATCCGGACTGTGACCGTCGGCCATGGCTTCGGCTTTGCGCGAGGCGTCGCCTTCCATGTCTGCTGACCCTGTCGGCATGAGCCAGCAGGCGCTCGCGGGCTCCCTCGGCCGAAGCCTCGGACACCGCCGGTGGGGAGTTTCACCCCGCCCTGAGAACGTCGGGGTGAATTATGCCCGCGGCTACCATTGCCCGCATGAACCGACTCGACACCGAACACCAGCGACTCTTCGTCTCCGACCCCGATGCCACCGCCGAAGGCCGGGTGCGCCACCTGGTGCTGGCCGTCTGCGGTCCGGCCGACTGGGCGCCGCTGTCGGCCGTGTGGCGCGGCGTGCAGGCCGATCTGGACCTGCCCGCACCCGCCATCGCGGTCAACGGCGTGGACGCCTTCGAACTCTGGTTTTCGCTCGCGGACCCGGTGCCGGCCGACACGGCGGCCGCCTTCCTCGACGGCCTGTGCGCCCGCTACCTGGGCGATGTGGCGCCGGCGCGCCGCCGCTGCTGGCCATCGTCCGACCCTGGGATGCAGGTGGAACCCGGGCGTGTGCCGCAGCTGCAGGCCGAAACCGGCCGCTGGTCGGCCTTTGTCGCACCCGACCTGGCCGCGGTGTTCGGCGACGACCCCTCGCTCGACATCCCGCCGGGAGAGGAGGCGCAGGCCGAACTGCTCTCGCGCCTCAAGCCGGTGACCCGCGCCGAGTTCCAGATCGCCCTGGCGCGGCTGACGCCCGAACCTTCGCCCTTTCTGCCGGCCGTGCAGCCGCCCGTGTCTGCGGTCGTGGCCCCTGCTGCTGCACCGGCCAGCACCATCCGCCGCCACGACGACCCGCGCCAGTTCCTGCTCGACGTGATGAACGACCCGTCGGTGGCGATGGAGCTGCGCATCAAGGCGGCCAAGGCGCTGTTGTGAAGTGCCCACCATGACGCTGTCAGTCGACCACTTCTTCCTGTTCATTGAGCCCGACGGCCCCGAGATCGAGGCGCTCAAGCGCCTGGGCCTGAGCGAAACCTGCCGCCGCGCGCACCCGGGGCAGGGCACGGCCAATGCCTGCTTCGCCTTCGACAACCTCTACCTCGAACTGCTCTGGCTCGCCAGCGAAGCCGAGGCCCGCAGCGAGCCCATCGCCCGCACGCGCCTCTGGGAGCGCAGCCGGTGGTGCGAGACAGGCGCCAGTCCGTTCGGCCTCGCGGTGCGTGGCGACCTGGCGGCCGCGGGCGTGCCGACCTGGGACTACCGTCCACCCTACCTGCCCGAGGGTGTGGCGATTCCGGTGGCCTCTGCAAGCGACGACCCGGCGCTGCCGATGGTGTTCGTCTCGCCAGGGCACCAGAGCCCCGCCGACTGGCCAGAAGCGCGGCGTGGCCCACTTCAACGATCCGCCGGGTTCGGCAAGGCCCTGTCGGTTGAACTGGGCCTGCCAGCGTCCAAGGTGTCGGCCCCGCTATTGCGCGCCATGGACAGAACCCAGCCGCCCTTGTGTGTCAAGGCGCGCAGCGACGACCGGCACAGCCTGCGGCTGGCCCTGGCCGATGCACAGGGGCGGCACACCCACACGTTGGACTTCGCGTCCACCGCCATCGGGCGTTGGCGCACCTCGCTGATTGACGAACACCTGCTCGAGCGCTCCTGGCAACGCGCCTGGGCCGCCCTGAGCCTGCGCGCGCCCGAAGGCCTTATGCAGCGACTGCTGGACGCCTGGGCCGAGTCTCAGCGCCACTACCACTCGCAGCAGCACCTGCACGAATGCCTGGCCCTGCTGGAACCGGCGCTGGATCTGGCGCAACATCCCGGCGAGGTCGAACTGGCCCTGTGGTTCCACGACGCCGTCTACGACCCGCAGGGCAAGGGCAATGAAGCCCGCAGCGCCGACTGGGCCGTTGAAGCGCTTGCTGCGGCGGGCGCGAGTGGCGATGTGCCGCGGCGGGTGCGCGCGCTGATCATGGCCACCTGCCACGACGCCGAGCCGGTGGACGACGACGCGCGGCTGCTGGTCGACATCGACCTCGGGATCCTGGGCGCCGACCCGGCGCGGTTCGCCGAGTACGACGCACAGGTGCGTGAGGAGTACCGCTGGGTGCCTGGCTGGCTGTACCGGCGCAAGCGCAAGGAGGTGCTGGCGGGGTTTCTGGCGCGGCCGGCGATCTATGGGACCGAGCGGTTCAGGGATCGGTTCGAGGGACGGGCGCGGGAGAATCTGGGCACGGCCGTTGAATAGATGCGTCAGGGAATCCGTCGCCGGTCGGACGGGCGATTCAACATGAAAGGGATGGAATGAGAAGGTTGATGCTGCTGGTGGTTGTGGTGCTTGCGGGATGCGTTTTTCCCTACCACTACGAGTGGGTGCCCGAGGTGAGTGGGCGGGTGGTCGATCAGCATGGCAACCGTGTCGCGGGCTTGTGGGTGGGCGTCGTGGAAACGGACTCACTGAGCAAAAAGGAGCAAGTGACCGCTTCGACCACGACCGACAAGGAAGGGCGGTTCCTGATTCCGCCGAACACCGGATGGGGCGTTTTCTTCGCTGGCCAGGCAGCCTACTATCCGTCCAGGTATCGGCTGGAAGTCAGGAGCGGCGAGGAGTCGCTGTACTCGTCGCGCTTGGTCGACTTCGAGAAGGGCATCTCTCCGAGGCACTGGAAGGGCGCCGAAATCACCGTCAGATTGAAGGAGTAGCTGCTGACGCAGAGAAGTTGCCGTCACACACGGTCATCGACGGTGCGGACTGCCCAGCACCACAACACAGCAATCGCGTTGGCATGCAGAATGTTCTTCGGGCAACCCGCCCGCCAAGACACAAGGAGACAAGGATGTTCACCCTCGATACCTGCTGCACCCTGGTGCCGTATTTCGAAGTCCAGGAAGGTCAGCTGGAAGCCTTCAAGGCGCTGGGCCCGCAGTTTGTGGCAAAGACCCGCACCGAACCCGGTTGTGTGCACTACGCCTTCTCGTTCAACGGGAACACCGCCCACTGCCGCGAGGGTTATGTCGATGCGGCCGCCGTGCTGGCCCACCTGCAGAACGTCGGGGAGCTGCTGGGCGAAGCCCTGAAGATCGCGAAGATCGTCCGCCTGGAGGTGCACGCGCCGGCGGCGGAGGTCGAGAAGCTGCGCGGGCCGATGGCCAATCTCAACCCGCAGTTCTTTGTGCTTGAAGAGGGCATCCGCCGCAGCGGCGGGGCCTGAGCGTCGAATGTCCGGGGTGCGACCGACGACGCGGCGGGGACTCAGCGGCGCGCCACCTCGCCCAGCAGCACCCGCGCCGTCGCGACATTCGTCGCACACGGCACGTTGTGCACGTCACACGCCCGCACCAGGGCGTTGATGTCGGGTTCGTGGGGCTGTGCGGTCATGGGGTCGCGCAGAAAAATCACCGCGTCGACCTCGCCGACCGACAGCCGCGCGCCAATTTGCAGGTCACCGCCCAGCGGGCCGCTGAGCAGGCGTTCCACTGTCAGGCCAACCTCGTTCTGCAGCCGGCCGCCGGTGGTGCCGGTGGCCATGAGGGTGTGTTGCCGCAGCAGCGGCGCGAACTCGGTGGCCAGGGCCACCATGTCGTCCTTCTTGCGGTCGTGGGCGACGAGGGCGATGCGCATCAGCTCTGTTTTTCCATGGATTTGGCCATGGTTTTTCCAAGCTCCACGCCCCACTGGTCGTAGGCGTTGATGCCCCAGACCGCGGCCTGCACGAAGACCTTGTGTTCGTACAGCGCGATCAGGGCGCCCAGGCGGTGCGGGGTGAGCTGGTCGATCCAGAGCACGCTGTTGGGCACGTCGCCGGCAAAGCTGCGCTGGGTCACAAAGGGTTCGGCCTGCTCCAGGGTCTGGCCTTCGGCCATCAGGGCCTTGAGGGTGTCGGCGGCGTTGCGGCCCACGGCCAGGGCCTGCGACTGGGCGCGCAGGTTGAGGTTGACCACGCGGTGGTGCTCGGCCGCCAGCGGCAGCGGCGTGTCTTCGGACTCGACGCCCACGAACTCCACCGGCACGCGGTGCGTGCCCTGGTGCAGCAGCTGGAAGTAGGCGTGTTGTCCGTCGATGCCCAGGCCGCCCCAGAGGATGGCGCCGGTGCCGGTGTCGGCTGGCTGGCCGTCCTTGCGGGTGCGCTTGCCATTGCTCTCCATGTCCATCTGCTGCACGAAGGGCGCAAAGCGCACCAGGCGGCTGGGGTAGCAGCTGAGCAGCTGGGTCGGGCAGTTGAGGAAGTTGCGGTTCCACACGCCGCTCATCGCCAGGATGACGGGCAGGTTCTGTTCCAGGGGCGCCGAGCGGAAGTGCGCGTCCATGGCCTGGCCACCGGCCAGGAACTCGCGGAAGGCCTTCGAGCCAATCGCCATGGCCAGCGGCATGCCGAGCGCGGACCAGACGGAGTAGCGGCCACCGACCCAGTCCCAGAAGGTGAAGGTGTGTTCGGCCGGGTAGCCGGCGGCGCCGGACTTCTGCGGTGCGGCGGTGATGGCGACCAGGTGCGCGCTCTGCTGGCCGTCTATGACGCCGCCGTCTTCCAGCCAGCGGCGGGCGCTGGCGGCGTTGGTCATGGTTTCCTGCGTGGTGAAGGTCTTGCTGGCGACGATCACCATCGTGGTCTTTGGGTCCAGGTTGCGCAGCGTGCTGTGCAGCGCCCAGGCGTCGGGGTTGCTGACGAAGTGCACCCGCAGGCCGGTCTTGCCGTCGCTGCACAGCGGGGCCAGCGCGTCGGCCGCCATGCGCGGGCCCAGGTCCGAGCCGCCGATGCCGATGTTCACCACGTCGGTGAAGGCCGCGCCGGTGCTGCTCTTCACCTCGCCCGCGCGCACGCGGTCGGCGAATGCGCAGACGCGGTCGAGTTCGTTCTGCACGAGCTGCTGGATCTCCGCGCCCCAGGGCGCCGCGTCACCGGTGGCGCCGGGCGTGCCGCGCAGGGCCACGTGCAGCACGGCGCGCTGTTCGCTGGTGTTGATGGTGTCGCCGCGGAACATGGCGTCGCGCTGGGCTTCCACGCCGGCTTCGCGTGCCAGCTGCAGCAGGGCGGCCCAGATCGCGCCGTCGAAGGCCTGGCGGGTGAAGTCCAGGCGGATGCCGGTGCCGTCGGCGCTGGCCTGCATCGCCTCGCGGCCGGGCTGGGCCAGGCGCTCGCGCAGGTGCGGTTGCGGCAGGGCGGCGAACTGGGTGAGCGTCTGCCAGGCGGGCAGGGTGGTGGGGCTGGTCATGGTGGTGGTTCCTCTTCCCTTCAGATGCGCCCGTTTATACCTGCGCCGCGAGTTCGGTCGCCTCGCGCGCCAGGCGCGTGATGCGCGCCCAGTCGCCGGCCGCCAGCGCGTCGGCCGGGGTGAGCCAGCTGCCGCCGGCCATGGCCACATTGGACAGCTTGAGGAAATCCTTCAGGTTCTCGGGGCTGACGCCGCCGGTGGGGCAGAACATCACGTCGGGGATCGGCGCGCCCAGCGCCTTGAGCATGCCCATGCCGCCGGCCTGCTGGGCGGGGAAGAGCTTCATGAGCGTGAAACCCTGTTCGCGGCGGTGCATGACCTCGCCGGGCGTCATCACGCCGGGGATGAAGGGCAGGTTGGCGGCCTTGACGGCGCTGACCAGCGCGTCGGTGGCGCCGGGCGAGAGGGCGAAGCTGGCGCCCGCGTCTATCACCTGCTGCACCTCGGCCACGCGGGTCACGGTGCCGGCCCCCGTGTGCATCTGCGGCACGGCCTTGGCGACCGCCTCGATGGATTTCAGCGCGGCGTCGGAGCGCAGGGTGATCTCCATCACGTCGATGCCGCCTTCGAGCAGGGCGTGCGCCAGCGGCACGGCGTGCGCCGGGTCCTGCAGCACGATGACGGGGACGACGCGAGAGGTGAACGCGGGGCGGGTGAAGCAGGTGGTGGTCATGGTGTGTGGGTCCAGTTCAGGGGCGGTCGCCGAACAAGGGGGACGCGCCGGATTCGGCGGTGCTGGCGTGGGCGCGGAACAGGCCGAACAGGTCGCGGCCGGTTCCATGGGCGTTGTGGCTGAGATCGGGGTGGACGACCGCGCGCGCGGCGAAGGTGGCGGCGTCCACCTCCACCTCCAGCACGCCGCGTTCGCAGTCGAGCGTGATCATGTCGCCATCCATCACGCGCGCGATCGGGCCGTCGGCCAGGGCTTCGGGGCTGAGGTGGATGGCCGCCGGGACTTTGCCCGAGGCACCGCTCATGCGGCCGTCGGTGACGAGCGCGACCTTGAAGCCCTTGTCCTGCAGCACGGCCAGCGGGGGCGTGAGCTTGTGCAGCTCGGGCATGCCGTTGGCGCGCGGACCCTGGTAGCGCACCACGGCGATCAGGTCCTTCTCCAGCTGGCCTGCGTTGAACAGGGCCAGCAGGTCCTGCTGGTCGCTCACGACCACGGCGGGCGCGCGCACCACGCGGTGTTCGGGCGCCACGGCCGAGACCTTGACCACGCTGCGGCCCAGGTTGCCCTGCAGCAGGCGCAGGCCGCCGTCGGCGCTGAAGGGCTCGCTCACCGGGCGCAGCACCGACGTGTCCGCGCTGGTCTTCGGCACCGGGCGCCAGGCGAGCGCGCCGTTGTCCAGCCAGGGTTCCTGCGTGTAGGCGGCCAGGCCTTCGCCCATGACCGTTTTCACGTCGGCGTGCAGCAGGCCGGCCTCCAGCAGTTCCTGCATCAGGAAGCCCATGCCGCCGGCGGCGTGGAAGTGGTTCACGTCGGCCTTGCCGTTGGGGTAGACGCGGGCCAGCAGCGGGATGACGTGTGAAAGCTCGGCGAAATCGTCCCAATCGATCACGATGCCGGCGGCGCGCGCCATCGCGATCAGGTGGATGGTGTGGTTGGTCGAACCGCCCGTGGCCAGCAGGCCGACGATGCCGTTGACGATGGTCTTCTCGGTCACGATGTCCGCCAGGCGGATGCGCGGGGCGCCGGTGCGGCCGGTGTTGGCGAAGGCGCGGTCCATGGCCGCCTTGGTCAGGGCCTCACGCAGTTCCGTGCCCGGGTTCACGAAGGACGCGCCCGGCAGGTGCAGGCCCATGATCTCCATCAGCATCTGGTTGCTGTTGGCGGTGCCGTAGAAGGTGCACGTGCCGGGTGAGTGGTAGGCCTGGGCCTCGCTCTCCAGCAGCGCGTCGCGGCCGACCAGGCCCTGCGCGTACTGCTGGCGCACCTTGGCCTTGGCGTCGTTGGACAGGCCGGTGGTCATCGGGCCGGCCGGCACGAACACGGTCGAGAGGTGGCCGAACTGCAGCGCGCCCATGAACAGGCCGGGCACGATCTTGTCGCAGATGCCCAGCATCAGCGCCGCATCGAACACGTTGTGCGAGAGCGCGACCGCGGTGGAGAGCGCGATCACGTCGCGCGAAAACAGGGAGAGCTCCATGCCGGCCGCGCCCTGGGTGACGCCGTCGCACATGGCGGGCACGCCACCGGCGACCTGGGCCGAGAAGCCGAGCGAGCGGGCATGGGCGCGCAGCAGTTCGGGGTAGTGCTCGTAGGGCTGGTGGGCCGAGAGCATGTCGTTGTAGGCGGTGACCACGCCCAGGTGCGGCGCCTTCTCGGCGTGGATGCGCAGCTTGTCGCTGGCGGGCAGCGCGGCCGTGGTGTGGGCCATGTTGGCGCAGCCCATGCCGGCGCGCTGGGTGCCCGCCTTGGCCGAGGTCTCGACGGTGTGCAGGTACTGGCCGCGCGGCCCGGCGCTGCGGGCGATGATGCGCTGGGTGACGCGTTCGAGGGTGGGGTGCAGGGGGGCGTTCATGGTGGTCATCCCTTCCAGACGCTCACGGGCGTCTGTGTTTGGTTCAGGATCAGCGAGACGGGCAGGGTGTCGTCGGCCTTTTGCGAGGCGCGGTCATACACGGCGAGCTTGGACTCGCCGGCGATGGACAGCAACAGTTCCCGCGAAGCGAGCAGGGCGTGCAGCGTGAAGGTCAGGCGGGCGTGCGGCGCGGGAATGGGCGCCTGTTCGGGCACCACCCAGGCCAGGCGCTCGTCGGTGGCGATGGCGCGGGCGTAGCCGGGGGCGCCGGGAAACAGCGAGGCGGTGTGGGCGTCTTCGCCCATGCCGAGCACGGCCACGTCCAGCGGCCAGGGCAGGGCCTCGATGCGCCGGGTGGCGTCTTCCACCAGGGCGTCCAGCACCGCGGCGTTGAACTGGGGTGCCAGCTCGCGGAAAAACGGCAGGAAGCGGGCCGTTGCGGCCCTGCCTTGCAAGAGGTGCTGGACCACGAGCGCGGTGTTGCTGGCGGCGTGGTCGCGCGGGACGATGCGCTCATCCACCAGCACGATGCACACCTTCGACCAGTCGAGATCCTGCTCGCGCAGGGCTTCGAACATGGGAATGGGCGACTTGCCGCCCGACACCGCCAGGCTGGCCTGGCCGCGCGTGGCGATGGCGGCGCGCAGCGCATCGGCGATGTGGGCCGCGATGGCGGCGGGCGTGGCGCCGGGGTGTTCGGTCACTGCCATGTTCAGGATTCCTCGACCCAGGAGCTGCCTTCGCGCGCCATCAACGCGGAAGAAGCCGCCGGGCCCCAGCTGCCGGCCGTGTAGGCCTTGGGTTTTTCGCCGAGCTGCTGCCAGCCGTCGATGATGGGTTCGACCCAGGCCCAGGCAGCTTCCAGTTCGTCGCGGCGCATGAAGTGCGTCAGGCGGCCTTTGATGACGTCGATCAGCAGGCGTTCGTAGGCCTCGGCGCGTCGACCGGTGAAGGCGGTTTGCAGGTCCAGGTCGAGCTTGACCGGGCGCAGCTTCATGCCGCTGCCCGGCTCCTTGGCCATCATCTGCAACTGGATATGTTCTTCTGGCTGCAGGCGGATCAGCAGGCGGTTGACCGACTTGTGAGCCGAATCATTGAAGATGGTGAAGGGCAGTTCGGCGAACTCGATGACGATCTCGGACTGGCGCGCCGCCATGCGCTTGCCGGTGCGCAGGAAGATGGGCACATTGGCCCAGCGCCAGTTGTTGATGTGGGCCTTGAGCGCAACGAAAGTTTCGGTGCTGCTGTCCTCGGGGATGTTCTCTTCCTGCAGGTAGCCTACGGCGGCTTCACCACCCGAGGCGCCGGCGGTGTACTGGCCGCGCACGGTGTCCTTGGCCACGTCGGCCACGGTCATCGGGCGAAGTGAGCGCAGCACCTTGAGCTTTTCGTCCCGCACCGCGTCCGGGTCCAGTGAAACTGGAGGTTCCATCGCCACGATGCACAGCAGCTGCAGCAAGTGGTTCTGCACCATGTCGCGCATGGCGCCGGTGCCGTCGTAGAAGCCGGCACGGCTGCCCACGCCCACGCTTTCGGCCACGGTGATCTGGATGCTCTTGATCTGCGGGCTGCGCCACAGTGGTTCGAAGATGCTGTTGCCAAAGCGCAGCACCATCAGGTTCTGTACCGTTTCCTTGCCCAGGTAGTGGTCGATGCGGAAGACCTGGTGTTCCTCGAAGTACTGGGCGACGTCGTTGTTGATCTGGCGGGCCGAGGCCAGGTCGTGGCCCAGCGGTTTTTCCAGCACCACGCGGGCGCGTTCGTCGATCAGGCCGGCAGCCTGCAGGTTGGCACAGATGCCGACGAACAGGCTGGGCGCGGTGGCCAGGTAATAGACGCGGTCGGAGCCGGGCTGCATTTCGGCCTTGAGGTCCAGGAAGCTCGCCGCCTCGGTGGCGTCGACACGGACATAAGTGAGCCGGCGCACGAACGTGGCCCAGGCTTCGTCGGTGTAAGCCTTCTCGCCAATGAAGCCACGCACCTTCTCTTGAATGAAATGCAGGAAGGCCGCGCGGTCCCAGCTCTGGCGGCCCAGGGCGTGGATGCGGGTCTCTTCCGGCAGGTTGTTGTGCAGGTGGGCCATGTAGAGCGCGGGCAGCAGCTTGCGCACCGACAGGTCGCCCACGCCACCGAAGATGACGATGTCCAGCGGGGCGGAAGAAGGGGTCGAGGAAGTGGCCATGGCTTTACCGGGTTACCGTTGATGGGAGGAGTTTATGGTAATTAAGTTACATGCCGGGTACTTTTTTGCAGCAGCCCCTGCAGAGGCTGCGAGCACCTCGGCAGGACGCTCAGGCGAGGGCCTTGAAATGCGGCCGGCCCTTGGCCAAGCGTTGCAAGACCTGTTCCCGCGTCGGCGGCACGCAGCCGGTCTCCATGACGCACAGGCTGGCGCAGGCGATGGCGTTGGCCAGCAGGTCTTCCACGTCGCCCGCATCCAGGGTCAGCTCGGCGGCGGTCTTGACGGCGCGCATGGCCGGGCGGTCGAGCAGCGCGACCAGCATCCCGGCCAGGAAGCTGTCGCCCGCGCCCACGGTGTCGGCCACCTGCACCGGCTGTGATTCCGAAGCCTGCCAGGCCCCACCGTCGCGCGCCAGGATGACTGCGCCCTTGGCACCCAGGGTCAGGGCCAGCCAGCGGGCCGGTGTCTTCGCGAGCAGTTCGCGCGCTGCGAGCAGCGGGTCGGGGTTGGTGAAGCCGAGGATCCCCAGGTCGTCGTCGCTCACCTTGACGATGTCGGCCTCGCCCAGCGCCGCCATGACGCTGGCCTGGTAGGCCGCCATGTCCGGCACGATGGCAGGGCGCAGGTTGGCGTCGACGACCACCAGCTTGCCGGCGGCGCGCTGCGCCTTCAGCCAGGGCAGGTACTTGTGCGTGTCGTCTGCCACCAGGGCCAGACAGCCGGTGACCACCATCTTCAGCGCGGGCTGGGCGGCGCACTGCGCCGTCATGGTGGCGGCGTCGACGCGGCGGTCGGCCACACCCTCTCGGTAGAAGCTGTAGCTGGCCTTGCCGGCTTCGTCCAGGCTGACCACGGCCAGCGACGTGGGCTCGTGCGCCGGCTCGGGGTGGGCCTGCGTCACCCGCGCCTGGGCAATGGCGTGGGCCAGGCCGCGGCCGAAGCGGTCCTGCGAGAGCGGGTTGAGGTAGAGCGTGCCCACGCCCTGCAGGCCCAGCGCCCGCGTGAGGTTGTAGACCGCGCCGCCGTCGCAAGGGCGCAGGCGGCCGTCGGCCTCCTGGATCATGTCCATCAGGGCTTCGCCGGCGGTGGCGACGGTGATCGGGGTGTTCGGCTGCATTTGGTCGGGAGTAGGGAAAACCATAACTAAATCCAGTTGATTTATTTAACGTGCAACAACTATAGTTCAGTCACTCTGCAGTCGGACTCGGGCTAACCCGAAGGTCTGGCGGCAGAGAAAACCTGGTTCAACAACGTCTGATCCCATCCATCCTCCTCAGGAGACATCTGTGAAAAAAGTCGCTTTCGCCTTCACCGCCCTGGCCCTGGCCGCTGGCTCCACCTTCGCCGCCGAGCCCGTGATCGGCCTGATCACCAAGACCGAAACCAACCCCTTCTTCGTGAAGATGAAGGAAGGTGCGCAGGCGGAAGCCAAGAAGTTGGGCGCCAAGCTGATGACCGCCGCCGGCAAGAAGGACGGCGACACCGCCGCCCAGATCACTGCCATCGAGAACATGGTCACCGCTGGTGCCAAGACCATCCTGATCACGTCCTCCGGCGACGCCATCATCCCGGCCGTGAAGAAGGCCCAGGCCAAGGGCGTGCAGGTGATCGCCCTGGACAGCCCGTTCGAAGGCGCTGACGCCCTGTTCGCCACCGACAACTACAAGGCCGGCATCCTGATCGGCCAGTACGCCAAGGCCGCCCTGGGTGGCAAGCCCGCCAAGATCGCCATGCTCGACCTGTTCCCCGGCCACCCCGTGGGCGCCCAGCGCCACAACGGCTTCATGACCGGTTTCGGCCTGAAGGCGAACGATGCCAAGAGCAACGAGCTGTCGTCCACGCCTGAGACCGTCTGCGCCGCCGACACCGACGGCAACCAGGCCAAGGGCCAGACCGCGATGGAGAACTGCCTGCAGAAGGACCCGGCCATCAACGTGGTCTACACCATCAACGAGCCTGCAGCCGCCGGCGCCTACAACGCGCTGAAGAAGGCCGGCAAGGAGAAGGACGTGATCATCGTGTCCGTCGACGGCGGTTGCGCCGGCGTGGCCGATGTGGGCAAGGGCGTGATCGCCGCCACCAGCCAGCAGTACCCGCTGAAGATGGCCGCCATGGGCGTGGCCGCGGGCGTCGAGTACGCCAAGGGCGGCAAGAAGGCCACGGGCTATGTCGACACCGGCGTGACCCTGATCGCCGCCAAGGCAGTCCCCGGCGTGGAAAGCAAGGACGTGAAGGTCGGTACCGAGCTGTGCTGGGGCGACAAGAAGTGATGTAGGCCCCACGCTCCGCCGCTTCACGGGTCGCTGCCCCATGGGCGCTGACCCGGCTTGGGGCGGCCCTGCGCCGGGTCTTCATCTCCGCCACCAAGGCGCCAGGGGCGCCCCTTTGAACCGGGAACCACGAATCCCGGCGAAGCAAGGGCGCCCTTTTCTTTTCTCTGTTTGCTCTCTACCGGGGATCTCGTCATGAGCTCTTTCAAGGACAGGCTGCCTCCCATCAGCCAGATGGGGCCCTTCATTGCCCTCGCGATCGCCTGTGCCGTCTTCGGCATGACGACCGACAACTTCTTCACCGGCGCGAACTTCGCGCTGATCCTCCAGCAGGTGATGGTGGTGGGCGTCATCGCCATCGGCCAGACCCTGGTCATCCTGACCGCTGGCATCGACCTCTCGTGCGGCATGGTGATGGCCCTGGGCAGCATCGTGATGACCAAGTTCGCGGTCGAAATGGGTATGCCCGCGCCGCTGGCCATCCTCTGCGGCATCGGCGTGACCGCCGGTTTCGGCCTCATCAACGGCCTGCTGGTCACCCGCATCAAGCTGCCGTCCTTCATCGTGACCCTGGGCACGATGAACATCGCCTTCGCAATCACCCAGCTGTACTCCGAAGCGCAGACCGTCTCGAACCTGCCACCGTTCATGACCGCGCTGGGCGGCACCTTCGACATCGCCGGCACGCCCATCAGCTACGGCACGATCCTGATGATCCTGCTCTACCTGGGTGCCTGGTTCTGGCTGCGCGAGACCGCCTCGGGCCGCCACGTCTACGCTGTGGGCAACAGCCCCGAGGCGACCCGCCTAGTCGGCATTCCGACCGACCGCGTGCTGCTGGGTGTCTATGTGCTGGCCGGTGTGTTCTACGGCATCGCCTCGCTGTTGCTGGTGGCCCGTACCGAAGTGGGTGACCCCAACGCCGGCCAGACCGAGAACCTGGACGCCATCACCGCCGTGGTGCTGGGTGGCACCAGCCTGTTCGGTGGCCGCGGGATGATCCTCGGTTCGCTGATCGGTGCCATCGTGGTCGGCGTGCTGCGCAACGGATTGACGCTGATGGGCGTCTCGTCGGTGTACCAGGTGCTGATCACCGGCATCCTGGTGATCATCGCCGTGACTGTGGACCAACTCTCCCGCAAAGGAGCCCGGTAATGAGCACTTCTCACAAACTCGTGATGCAGGCCAAGGGCCTGGTCAAGCGCTACGGCCAGGTCACCGCGCTCGACGGCGCGGACTTCGAGCTGCGCGCCGGTGAAATTCTGGCGGTGATCGGCGACAACGGCGCCGGCAAGTCCAGCCTGATCAAGGCGCTGTCCGGTGCCACCATCCCCGACGAGGGCGAGATCTTCCTGGACGGCCAGAAGATCCACTTCAACACCCCGATCGACGCGCGCCGCGCCGGCATCGAGTGCTGCTACCAGGACCTGGCCGTGGCCCCTGCCATGACGATCACCGAGAACCTGTTCCTGGGCCGCGAGATGCGCCGCGAGGGTTTCCTGGGCAACACCCTGCGCATGCTGGACAAGAAGAAGATGCTGGAGATTGCCGTGCAGCGCATGGCCGACCTCAAGGTGGGCATCCGTTCCATGACGCAGGCGGTGGAAACCCTCTCGGGCGGCCAGCGCCAGTGCGTGGCGGTGGCGCGCGCCGCGGCCTTCGCGCAGCACGTGGTCATCCTGGACGAGCCGACCGCCGCGCTGGGCGTGAAGGAAGGCAACATGGTGCTGGAACTGATCCGCCGCGTGCGCGACAAGGGTCTGCCGGTGATCCTGATCAGCCACAACATGCCGCACGTGTTCGAGATCGCCGACCGCATCCACATCGCCCGCCTGGGCAAGCGCGCCTGCGTGGTCAATCCCAAGACCATCAGCATGAGCGACACCGTGGCGGTGATGACGGGCGCGCGCGACCCCGCGACGCTGCCCGCCGAGTGCCTCGCATAAGGATCAACCATGCTCAAAGGAATTGATCCCCTGCTCAGCCCGGAGCTGCTCAAGCTGCTGGCCGAGATGGGGCATGACGACGCGGTGGTGCTGGCGGATGCCAACTTCACCGCCATGAGCCTGGGCGCCGGCAAGCCGGTGCTGCGCCTGCCGGGCGTGGGCATGCTTCGAACACTGGAGGCGGTGGTGAGCGTATTTCCCCTGGCCGAGGATGTGACCCATCCCGTGGCCTACATGCAGGTGAGCGACACGCCGGAAGGCTACCGGTCGGCCCTGCAACGCGAGGCTGTGGCCCTGCTGGCATCGGCAGGGTTGCCGCCCGAACGGGTGCAGGCCGTGGAGCGCTACGAGTTCTACGATCGGGTGAAGAAGGCCTACGCCATCGTCGTCACCGGCGAGCTGGAGCCCTGGGGCAACTTTCTGCTGCGCAAGGGCGTGCTGGGGCAGCCGCTGCGCCCTTGAGGCACACTCGACCACCGTGAACGACGCCGCCACCGACCTCCCGACCCGATCCGCCGAAGCGCAACCCCTGCGCCAGCGCGGCTCCAACCAGGAGGGCGTGCGCCAGTTCAACGAACGCGTGGTGCTCCAGGCCCTGCGCGCGCACGGCGCCTTGGCCAAGGCGGATCTGGCCCGACTGACGGGCCTGACCGCGCAGACCATCGGCCTGATCACCGCCCGACTCGACGAAGACCGGCTGCTCACCAAAGGAGAGCCGGTGCGCGGCAAGGTGGGCCAACCCTCGGTGCCCATCGGCCTCAACCCGGACGGCGCCTTCGCCATCGGCATCAAGATCGCGCGCCGCAGCGCCGACTGGCTGCTGGTCGATTTCACCGGCGCGGTGCGCGAACGCATCAGCGTCGCCTACGACTTCCCCGACGCCATCACCCTGCTGCCGCTGATCCAGCGCAACCTGAATGAACTGCTGGCGCGCCTGGGTCCGCTGGCGCCGCGTGTGGTCGGCGTCGGTGTCGCCGCACCGTTCCAACTGGGGGGCTGGCACCGCATGCTGGGCCTGACCGAAGCCCAGTCCGACGCATGGAACCACCTCGATCTGGCGGCCGAGGTGCAGCGCATGACCCACCTGCCGGTCAGCTTTGCCAAGGACACGGCCGCCGCCTGTGTGGCCGAGCTGCTGCAGGGCAAGGGCCGCGAGATCCACAGCTTCCTCTACCTCTTCCTCGATACCTTTGTCGGCGGCGGCCTGGTGCTGCATTCGCACCTGCACCGTGGCGAACACGGCAACGCCGGTGCGGTGGCCTCGCTGCCCTTGGGTGTTGCTGGCAGGGCCACGGCCGACCTCAAGGAGGTGCCGCCCCAGCTCATCAGCCAGGCTTCGCTCTGGGACCTGGAGCAGCGCCTGCGCGAACACGGCCTGGACCCCATGGCCGCCTACGACGTGCGCGCCCTGCAGGCGCCCTGGCTGCCCCACACCCGCGAGTGGATCGAACGCGCCGCCCTCGCGCTGGCGCACTGCGTCGTCTCGGGCACCGCATTCCTGGACCTGGAAGCGGTGGTCATCGACGGCGTGGTCACCCCGGACCTGCTGGCCGAACTGATCGAACACACCCAGCAGGCGCTGAGTGCCTACAACTGGGAAGGCCTGCAGACCCCGCCGCCGCTGCGCGCCGGCAGCATCGGGTCCGATGCACGCGCGCTGGGTGGTGCACTGCTGCCGTTGCACGCGAGCTTCGCGCCGGATCGGGATCTGTTCCTCAAAACTTGAGCCGGACGGCCTGGTTGCATATATGAAGAAGCTCCTGCCTGCGGTGGTACTTTTCATACTTGCCGCGTCCATTTTCCAGCTGGGACTGCTGATGAACGTCGAGGTCATCCATGGTCATTACCTCACGTTGATCGGCGTGTTGTCGGGCCTGGCGGTGGGCGTCCTGTACCTTGTTTTTCGAGGATGGCTGTCGCAGCGATCCTCGAACGTGCTGCACTACCCTCCCAAGCAGGCTTGGCATCAGCGGCCACCTGACCATCTGCAGACTTTCTTTTTCAGTATTTTGTTCGGCGTGCTCGGGGTTTCCCTTTTGAACAACGTGCCCGACACCGGGGTTCGGCGGGTCGAGTCATACGAAGTGAAGAGCCTTGACCGGTTCTGGACCCGCTATCGTTTTATTGGGTATCTGCAGCTTGGCAATGAATCTGGGACCTTGAGTTATCGACCCGAAGAAGGTCAGTCATTCACCCTTGGCCAGCAAGTGGAGGTCACCATCCAGAAGGGGCTGCTCGGGTTCTCACTGGTGCGGCACGTACTGCCGAAAGGCAATGCCAAGCACTCGGGCACCACCGAGCACTGATGGTCGTTTTCAGCCACGAGCCGTTCGCCCTCGTCTTCGCCAACACCCGCAGGGTAGTGGACGTCGGACGTGATGGCGTCGATGTTCGGTCAATCCGGAACTTCTGCCACCAATCCCTCAGCCCTCAGGTGCAACACCCGGTCCGCCCGCGCTGCGGCGTGTTCCGAGTGCGTGACCAGGATCAGCGAGGCGCCGTTCTCCCGCGTCTGCGCCTGCAGCAGGTCCATCACCTGCGCCGCGGTGGACGGATCGAGGTTGCCGGTGGGCTCGTCGGCCAGGATCAGGCGGGGCTTGTGCACCAGCGCGCGGGCGATGGCCACGCGCTGCAGCTGGCCGCCCGAGAGTTGCGCCGGCAGTCGCTCACCGAGCCTGGACAGACCGACCGCATCAAGCATCTGTGCGACCCGCGTCGGGTCCGGGCGCTGGAGCAGCAGCAGCGGCAGGCCGACGTTCTGCGCCACGTCCAGGTGCGGCAGGACGTGGAAGGCCTGGAAAACGAAGCCCAGCGCCTGGCGCCGCCAGTGCGCCCGCTGGGTCTCATCGAGCCGGCCAAGGTCGGTGCCGTCGAGGGTGATCGACCCCTCCTGCCAGTCGTCCAGCGCCGCCATGCAGTTGAGCAGGCTGGACTTGCCCACGCCGGACTCGCCGACGATGGCGACGAACTCGCCTGGGGCGAGGGTGAGCGAGACACTGGAGAACACGGGTGTGTCGCCGTAGCGCTTGCCCAGGCCCTGGATTACCAGACTCATGGCCGACCTTCCAGCAGCGTCGCCACCGCCACCATCACCTGCGCCAGCGCATCCGGCGCATCGCAGGCCACCACTCGCCGCTGCGGCATCGAGCGCAGCCAGGTGATCTGGCGTTTGGCGAGCTGGCGGGTGGCGAAGATGCCGCGATCCCGCAGTTCGGCCCGCTGGGCGGCATTCAGCGGCGCATCGCCGGCCGCATCCAAGGCCTCCCAGGTCTGGCGGTAGCCGACGCAGCGCATCGAAGGCAGGTCCGGGTGCAGGTCGCCCCGCGCGCGCAGTCGCCGCACCTCGTCGACGAAGCCGGCGGCGAGCATGGCGTCGAAGCGTTGGGCGATGCGTTCGTGCAGCCACCCGCGGTCGGCGGGTTCCAGGCTGAGGAAGGCACCTTCCGGAACCGGGTTGTTCGCCGTCCGGCGGTCGCCGGTCTGGAAGGCCGAGATCGGCCGGCCCGAGACCTCGAAGACTTCGAGTGCGCGCTGGATGCGCTGGGCGTCGTTGGGCGCCAGCCGCGCCGCGGTGGTCGGGTCGACTTTCGCGAGCTCGGTGTGCATCGCGGGCCAGCCGTGGGCCGCGGCGGCGGCCTCGATGCGCGCCCGGACATCGGCATCGGCGCGCGGCATGTCGTCCAGGCCCTGCATCAGCGCCTTGAAATACAGCATGGTGCCGCCCACCAGCAGCGGCGTGCGACCGCGGGACCGGATCTCTTCGATCAGTCGCTGCGCGTCGCGAACAAACTCGGCTGCACTGTAGGCGCGCAGCGGATCGGTGATGTCGATCAGGTGGTGCGGCACCTGCGCCTGTTCCTCACGCGAAGGTTTGGCGGTGCCGATGTCCATGCCCCGGTAGACCAGGGCCGAGTCGACGCTGATGATCTCGACCGGCCAGCGCTGGGCGATGGCAAGCGCGGCGGCACTTTTTCCGCTGGCGGTGGGGCCGGCGAGCGCGATGCAGCGCATGGGCTCAGCGGGCATCGCTCGCTCCGCTGGTGACGCGCACTGGTGGCGTCTTCACCTCGCCATGGCGCTGCACCAGGGTCCAGGCGGTCAGCGCGATCAGCACGCTCCAGAACCAGAGGCCATTGGTCAGCGGCCGCACGCTGCCGGGGTTCTCGGCCAGGCTTTTGCCGAGCCAGCCGCCCATGAAGAAGGCGGTCAGCATCATCAGGCAGCCGCTCATGGCCGAGGCCGCGCCGGCCGCTTGCGGAAACGGGCCGACGGCGCCGCTCTGGCCGCAGGGCTGGTGCACACCATGGCCGAGCATGAACAGGATGAAGGGCCCGAGGATGGCCGCCGGGTGCTGGATGCCCGCCAGCGCCAGCAGCCCCATGGTGCTGCCGGCCAGCAGGGTGCAGCCGCCCGCGATGGCGACCGTGATCCGCACGCCCAGGCTCTGCAGCAGGCGGCGGCAGATGAAGGTACCCACGATGTAGGACAGCGACATCACCAGCATCAGCAGACCGTAGGCGGTCTTGCTCAGGCCCAGCACGCCGATGAACACAAACGAAGAGGCGGCCAGGAAGGTGAACAGACCACCGTAGGAGGTGGCCGAGAGCAGGGTGAAGGCCCAGAAGGTCGGGTGGCGCAGGATGGTGCCCCAGGTGCGCAGCAGGGTCAGCGGTTCCAGCGCGCGCGGGTTCTTCTGGGGCAGGGTTTCATCGAAGCGCCAGATCAGCAGCGCCAGCGTGCCGGCACCGAACACCGCCAGCGCCAACAGGGCCACGCGCCAGCCGGCGAGATCGGCCAGCAGACCGCCGATCGGCGCGCTTGCGCAGGCGATCACGCCCAGGCCGGTGAGACCCTTGGACATCACCCGCGCGCCATCGACTGGCGCGTACAGGTCGCGCACCACGGCGCGCGCGCACATCACGCCCGCGCCCATGGCGATGCCCTGCAGGATGCGCCAGACGATGAGCTGCTCCATCGACGCCGAAAACGTGCTGCCCACCGCGGCCAGCACATACAGGGCGGTGCCTACCAGCAGGACCGGGCGGCGGCCGAAGCGGTCGGACAGAGGTCCCCAGACCAACTGGGAGAGGCCGAAGGCCAGCAGCAGGGCGGTGAGCGTGAGCTGCGCCTGCGGCATGCTGGCGCCGAAGCCCTGGGTGATCGAGGGCAGGGCGGGCAGGTAGAGGTCGGTGGTGACCGGCTGCAGACCCAGCAGCAGGGACAGCACCAGCACGATCAGGCTGGGCGACATGGCGGAACGGGAAGCGGACATCCGACTGAGGGTAGCAGATGCCCTCATGTTTAACCGGAGCGACGTGCCTTCGGCCAGGATGCGGTGGAACCGGCTTTGCCGGGCCACTCGCATCGCCACCTGGGGGGTGACGCCGAAGGCGGCGCGGGGGGGTCAACGCATCCCGAACAGCTCTGCCAGGGCCATGCGGTACTGCGGCTGTCCCACCGCGTTGGTGTTGTGGTGCGAGCCGCCTTCGACCAGCTCGAAGCGCTTGGGGCCGGTGGCGGCTTCGAACAGCTTGCGGCCCAGTTCCGGTGCGATGGTGCGGTCCTCGCTGCCGTGCACCACCAGCAGCGGCGAGCCGATCTTCTTGACCCGCTCCACGGTCTCGAAGCGCTGGGTGATCAGCGGGCCGACCGGCAGCCAGCCCCACTTGTAGGAAGCGACCACGTCGGGAATCGAGGTGAAGGTGCCTTCGACCAGGGTGCCGGACTCGTCGGACACCTGGGCCGCCAGGTCGATGGCGATGGCGCCGCCCAGCGAGTGGCCGAAGATGTAGCGCGGCCGGTCGGGGTATTGCCGGGCGAGCCAGTCCCAGGCAGCACGCGCGTCCTCGTAGGCCATGGTTTCGGAGGGCAGGGTGTTGGTGCTCTTGCCAAAACCGCGGTAGTCCACCGCCAGCACCGAAAAACCCAGTTCCTGCATGCGCCGCGCGCGGAAGGCCGAGCCGACCACGTTGAAGCGGGCGCCGTGCAGGTAGAGCAGCACGGGGGCCTTGGGGTCGTTCGCAAAACGTTCGTGGGCGCTCCACAGGCCGTGCAGTTTCACCGGCTGGCCGGTTTCCTGCGACTGGAATTCGATCCACACGTCCTGCATGCCTTGGGCAGCTTCTTCGCCGCGCCACCAGCTGCGGTCCGAGGGCTGGAAGATCCAGCCGCGCTGGCGTTCGTCGAGGCTGGCGCAGCCGGCCAGCACGGCGGCGGCCAGAAGGACGAGGGCGATCAGGCGTTTCATCCCGGAAAAGGATGCCTCCCGGCGGGAAAAGTTCACCCAATGTACGGCTCAGCCTGTTTGACAGTGCACGGGGCATCTCCTACAGTCCCTGCCGTGATCCGCCGCCTCCCCCACCCACCCTGTCCCTCGTGCGCGCCGCTGGCGCTGCGTGGCGGGTCGGTGCGCGTCGTCAGGCAGCCGACCGGAGTCCGCCACACGGCCGCAGATTCCTGAGCCCGGCGACCACCCTTCACCTCGTCAGCGCGACCACCGGTCGCCGGGCCCTCCACCAGCGCAACACCGCCCTTCGGCCGTCCGGTCGGGGGCATTGCCGTTCCGGAGTTCTCATGTCCTTGTTTTCCCGCGGTGACCGCGTCGTCACCGAACTCGATTTCGTCCGTCTGACCAAACTGGGGGCGGCCCGCTGGCCCGACGGCCTGTCCGACGCGCTGGAGCTGGCCGAACAGGTGCCTTCCCCGGCGGTGCCAGCCAACGTCGTCACCATGTATTCGCAGGTTCGCATCCTGGAGGATGGTGCGCGGGAGCCCAAAACGCTCACGGTCTGTTACCCCCACGATGCCGAACCGGCCCAGGGTTTCGTCTCGGTGCTCTCGCCGGTGGGCGCGAGCCTGCTGGGGCTGCGGGTCGGCGCGCGCGCCCGCTGGACCACGCCCCAGGGCGAGGCGCGTTCAGCAAAGATCCAGTCGATCCTGTTTCAGCCCGAGGCCAGCGGGGACTACACGACCTGAGCCCAAACTCCTCGTGCGAGGTCAGCGCCCGCGCAGGAACAGCGCGTCCAGGTCCTTCATGCCCAGCTGGCGCCAGGTGGGCCGGCCGTGGTTGCACTGGTCGCTGCGTTCGGTCACTTCCATCTGGCGCAGCAGGGCGTTCATCTCGTCCAGCGTCAGGCGGCGGTTGGCGCGCACCGCGCCGTGGCAGGCCATGGTGGCCAGCAGCTCGTTGCGGGCGCGCTGCACCACGGTGCTGGCGTCGTGCTGGCTCAGTTCGGCCAGCACGCTGCGGGCCAGTTCCACCGGGTCGCCGGCCGCCAGGGTGGTGGGCACGGCGCGCACCGCCAGGGTCTTGGGCGAGAAGGGCACGATCTCCAGGCCCAACTGGGCCAGCACCTCGGCCGCGGTCTCGGCGGTGGCGACCTCGTCGGGCGTGGCAGCGAAGGTGGCCGGGATCAGCAGCGGCTGGCTGCTGATCTGGTGCGCGTCCAGCTGCTGTTTGAGGCGCTCGTAGACGATGCGCTCGTGCGCAGCGTGCATGTCCACCACCACCAGGCCTTGTGCGTTTTCGGCCAGGATGTAGACGCCGTGCAGCTGGGCGACGGCGCGGCCGAGCGGCCATTCGCCGTCGGGCAGCGGGGCCGACGCTTCCAGCGCGGGCTGGGCAGGTGTGAACACAGGTTCCGCGCGGCGGATGTCCGGCGCGTCCAGCGGCGCCGCGATCCGCTCCGACGGGCGCCAGAGCGCCTCCAGGTCGCTCACGCGCTGGCCGACCTGTGGCGTGTCGGGTCGCCAGGGCAGGGGTTGCTGGCGCGGCACCGGGCTGAGGAAGGCTGAGGCTGGCGCTTCGGTCGGGGGCGCTGACAGTGGCGTGGCAGTGACGGGCAGCGTCTGCGCCGACCGCGGCGCGGCCAGCGCACCTTCCACGGCGTGGCGCACGGCCTGGTGCACCTCGCGGCTGTCGCGAAAGCGCACCTCGATCTTGGTCGGGTGCACGTTCACGTCCACCCGGGTCGGGTCGATGCTCACGTACAGCGCGTAGACCGGCTGGCGGTGGCCGTGCAGCACGTCTTCATAGGCACTGCGCGCAGCGTGGGTGATGACCTTGTCGCGCACGAAGCGGCCGTTGACGTAGGCGAACTGCCAGTCGGCGCGCGAGCGGGCCGCGTCGGGCACGCCGGCAAAGCCCCAGACCCGCAGGCGCTGCTGGCCGCCGGCGGTGGCGGCTTCGCCGGGCACGTCGTCGACCGGCCAGTTCACCGCCACTGCCTGTTCGATGAACTCCTCGCCCAGCACGTCGGCCAGGCGGCGGCGCAGCGCGTCCAGCAGGTGCTCGCCACCGGCCAGGTCGGGCGCCACCGCGCGCCACTGGGCCACCAGTTTGCCGTCGTGCCAGATGGCGAAGCCCACCTCCGGCCGGGCCAGCGCGTGGCGGCGCACGGCTTCGAAGCAGTGGGCCAGCTCGGTGCTTTCGGACTTGAGGAACTTGCGCCGCGCCGGCGTGGCGAAAAACAGCTCGCGCACTTCCACCGTGGTGCCGCGGGCGCGGGCGGTGGGCTGCAGCTCGCCGCTGCGGCCGTCGAGCAGCCAGCCATGCGACGCGCCTTCGTCGGTGCGGGTGAGCACGGATACCTCGGCGATGGAGCAGATGGCGGCCAGCGCCTCGCCGCGAAAACCCATGGTGTCCACGGCTTCCAGGTCGTTCAGGCTGGCGATCTTGCTGGTGGCGTGGCGCTTGAGAGCGGTGGGCAGTTCCTCGCGCAGGATGCCGATGCCGTCGTCCTCCACGCTGATGAGGCGCACGCCGCCGGCCTGCAGCCGCACGGTGATCTGGGTGGCCCCGGCGTCCAGCGCGTTGTCCACCAGTTCGCGCACCACCGAGGCGGGGCGTTCGACCACCTCGCCAGCCGCGATCTGGCTGATCAGCTCGTCGGGCAGTTCACAGATGGGGCGGCGGAGGGCGGGGTGGGCTGCGTTCACCCAGGGCATTCTAGGCGGGGGGCAGCGCCCGGGGATAATCGCGGGCTATGGATTTCGCCCTCTACCTGATCGACTTCATCCTGCACGTGGACAAACACCTGCAGGCCTTCGTACAAGCCTACGGCGCCTGGGTCTACGCCCTGCTGTTCCTCATCATCTTTGTCGAGACCGGCCTGGTGGTCATGCCCTTTCTGCCGGGCGACTCGCTGCTGTTCATCGTCGGTGCGCTGTGTGGCGCCGGGCTGATGGACTGGTCGATCGCGGCGGGGCTGATGCTGGCTGCCGCCATCCTGGGCGACCAGACCAACTACAGCATCGGGCGCTACTTCGGCCCCAAGGTGTTCCAGTGGGAGAACTCGCGTTTCTTCAACAAGAACGCTTTCAACCAGGCGCACAACTTCTACGAGCGTTATGGCGGCGTGACCATCATCATTGCGCGCTTCATGCCCTTCATCCGCACCTTCGCGCCCTTCGTGGCGGGCGTGGCAGAGATGACGCGCAGCAAGTTCACCGCCTACAACGTGATCGGCGCGGTCATCTGGGTGATCGGCCTGACGGCGGCCGGCTATTTCTTCGGCAACCTGCCCTGGGTGCAGGCCAACCTGTCCAAGATCATCTGGGCGCTGATCTTCGTGCCGGGCCTGATCGCCATCTTCGGCGGCTGGCGGGCGGCCAAGGCCGAGAAGGCCCGGGCCGCGGCGGGGCAGGCCTGATCAGGCCTGCTGCTTGCGTGCCAGCGGCGGGTTCGCCGCGAAGTACTTGACGATGCCCTTGAGCAGGGCGTCGGCCAGCTGGTTCTGGTAGGCCTCGCTGCGCAGCCGGGATTCTTCGTCGGGGTTGCTGATGAAAGCCGTTTCCACCAGCACGCTGGGGATGTCCGGCGCCTTGAGCACCGCAAAGCCGGCCTGCTCGACGCGCGGCTTGTGCAGCTTGCCGACCCGGCCCACCTCGGCCAGCATCGCGCCGCCGAGCTTGAGGCTGTCCTTGATCTGGGCCGTGGTGCTCATGTCCAGCAGGGTGCGGGCCACGGTCGCGTCCTTGGATTTGACGTTGATGCCGCCCACCAGGTCGGCGGCGTTTTCCTTGTTGGCCATCCAGCGCGCGGCCGCGCTGCTGGCGCCCTTGGTGCTGAGCGCAAAGATGCTCGCGCCCTGCGGCCGGGGCGACATGAAGGCGTCGGCGTGGATGCTGATGAACAGGTCGGCGCGGACCCGCTGCGCCTTTTTCACCCGTGTGCCCAGGGGCACGAAGAAGTCGGCGTCGCGCGTCATGTAGGCGCGCATCGGGTTGCCGTTGACCGTGGTGTCGTTGATGCGTTCGCGCAGCTTCTTGGCCACCTGCAGCACCACGTCCTTTTCCTGCGTGCCACCGGGACCGATGGCGCCCGGATCTTCGCCACCATGGCCCGGGTCGAGCGCCACGATGATCAGGCGTTCGGTCTTTTTGCCGGGGGTGGTCTTCGGGTCACCGGCTGGGGCGGGCTTGCCCGTGGAGGCCCCGGGGGTCTTGGGCGGTGCCGGCTTCTCGTGGCGGGCGATCAGGTCGCCCAGCGGGTCGTCCGCCTGCGTGTCTGGCATGTCCCGCAGCTCGGCACCCAGCAGGTCGGCGGCGCGCCGGGCCGATTCGTCGACCGAGGCCGTGTGCTGGCGGATCAGTTCCTCGAAGGGGTCGACCGTCTGCACCGGGTAGAGGTCGAGCACCAGCCGGTGACCGTAGGCCGCGACCGGTTCGAGGTTGAACACCTGGGGCTTGATTGGTTTTTTCAGGTCGACCGTCAGGCGTGCGACGTTGGCGCTGACCGGCGCCACGCGGATCGCCGCGATGTTCGGGTCGTCGCTCTGCAGCTTGCCGACCAGCTCGCGCATCCCTTCGATGAGGTCGATGCCCTCGATGTCGACCACCAGGCGCGACGCTTGGTCGACCGTGGTCTTCTGTGCCTTGAGTTCGCCGTCGGACTCGATGGTCACGCGGGTGTAGTCCTGCGCCGGCCAGATGCGCACCGCCACCACGCGGCCAGCGTGTGCCAGGTGCGGCGCGCCGATCAGCAGCACCAGCGCGCCGGCCTGCAGCAGGCGGCGGCGGTCTGGTTGGTGTGGATGCGTCTGGGTCATGCGTTGTTCAGGGCGGCCAGCAGGCGCCGGCCGGTGTCGGTGAAGGCCTGCATCGTCACCTGGCGCGGGCCGTCGGTGAACTCGGTATCGTCACCGGGTGTGTCTTCCGGACCGATGGTCAGGGCCGCGTCGACCGCTCCCATCAGGCCCGCGGCGCGCTCGGGCCATTCGACCAGCTTGAGGCCAGGGCTCGCAAACAGTTCCCGAAAGCCCGCATCTTCCCACTCGCGCGGGTCGCCGAAGCGGTAGAAGTCGAAGTGCCAGGCGGACAGGGCTCCGTGGGGTCCGGCCTCGGCGCGGTGCGGCTCGACCACCGCGTAGGTGGGGCTCTTGATGCGGCCCTGCACGCCCAGCGCGCGCAGCAGGTGGCGCACGAAGGTGGTCTTGCCCGCGCCCAGGTCGCCCGCCAGCGTGAGGGTGGCGTTGGTGATGGCCGGGCTCGCGGCCAGCCGCTGCGCGAAGTGGGCGGTGCCCGCTTCGTCCGGCCAGCGGCCTTCCCAGCGCGTGCCGTCGGGGGAGGGCGTTCCTACAATGCGCGGACGATGCGATCCGGATTCGATGCTGCTCAACTGCTCACTCAGGTACAGGCCTGGGGCCGGGAACTGGGATTCTCCCAAATCGGGGTGGCCGGCATTGACCTTTCAGACGCCGAACCCGGCCTTTCGGCCTGGCTGGCGGCCGGATTTCACGGCGACATGGACTACATGGCACGCCACGGCATGAAGCGAGCACGCCCCGCCGAGCTGGTGCCGGGCACCGTGAGCGTGATCACCGCGCGCATGGACTACCTGCCACGGAACACACCCGAGGGCTGGACGGTACAGGAACTGGCCCGCCTGCAGCGCCCGGGCGAGGCCATCGTCTCGGTCTACGCCCGGGGGCGGGATTACCACAAGGTGCTGCGCAGCCGCCTGCAGCAGCTGGCCGACCGCATCGGCCACGCTGTCGGCCCGCTGGGCCACCGCGTGTTCACCGACTCCGCGCCCGTGCTCGAAGCCGAACTCGCCCGCCGCAGCGGCCAGGGCTGGCGCGGCAAACACACGCTGATCCTCAGCCGCGAGGGCGGCTCGATGGCGTTCCTGGGCGAGATCTACATCGACCTCGCCCTGCCGCCCACCGAAGCGGTCAGCGAGCACTGCGGCTCCTGCAGCGCCTGCATGGCCGCCTGCCCCACACAGGCCATCGTGGCCCCTTACCGGCTCGACGCACGCCGTTGCATCTCTTACCTCACCATCGAACACGAAGGGCCGATTCCGGAAGACCTGCGCCCGCTGATCGGCAACCGCATCTACGGCTGCGACGACTGCCAGCTGGTCTGCCCCTGGAACAAGTTCGCCCAGCGCAGCCCGCTGCCCGACTTCGACCCGCGCGAAGGGTTGACCGGCGCCACGCTGACCGAGCTGTTCGGCTGGAGCGAAGACGAGTTCCTGCGCCGTACCGAGGGCAGCCCGATCCGGCGCATCGGGCATGCGCGCTGGCTGCGGAACATCGCGGTGGCGATGGGGAATGCGCTGGGCCGCAACGACGATCCTGCACTGCGGGCAGTCCTGTCCGGCCGGCAGTCCCATCCAGACGCCACGGTCCGCGAAGCCGTGGTCTGGGCACTTGGGCGGGACGCGCCGGCGGGCTGAGCCCCATATTTGTTGATGAAGTCAACCTTGTGGCAAAATGGTTGACACTATCAACATGAAACCACAGCCATGACTCCGTTTCGCAGATTCCAGGCCTTGTACCCCGTCTTCCTCATCTCCATCACCATCGCCCTGTGCATCACCGGTCTGGTGACCTGGCTGCAGACCGGCACCGGCGGCGACTTCGTGCAACGCTGGCTCAAGGCCGCCGCCATGGCCGTGGTGGTCATGCTGCCGATGGGCAGCCTGGTCATGGTGCAGGTGGGGCGCATCGTCAGCCGCTGGTGGGGCCACCACAGCGAACTGCGGCAGCGCATCGTGTTCGCGCTGCTCATGGGCCTGTCGATGGAAGCGCTGGCCACCGGCATGGCCACCGGCGCCAACCTGGGCCTGAGTGTGGAGGCCCTGACCCAGTGGGCCCACGCCTACGTGCGCGCCCTGCCGCTGGGCCTGTGCATCGGCCTGTTCATGGCATTTGTGGTGCGGCCCTGGCTGCAGGCGCGGATGCTGCGGTTTGGGATGGGGCCGAAGGAGTGAAGGTAGAGCTCACCACGGTGATGCTGGCGGCATCGGTCTGGCGGTTGCTGTAGCTCTGCACACCATTGGTGAAACTCATGGAAGCGCCGTTGGCGGCGATGGTGCCGCCGGTGCGGTTGGCGTTGTTGTCGTAGGTGTAGGTGTGGCCCCACTGGAACACCGGTGATGCGCCCACGGCCTGGAAGCTGGTGAGCTGGCCCAGGGCGTTGTAGAGGGCGTTGAAGGGCACCTCTTCCTCCACCCAGCCGCCCGCGCCGTCGGACTTCACCAGCGTCTGCGTGACCGAGCCGATGCGGCCGGTGGTCTCGGGGGCGAAGTTGGCGAAATCGTTGTGCTGCCATTTGTGTGTGACATCACCGGAACAGCCATAACTTCTTTGCACAAGTTTTCAGTCTTTCGCCTTCACTTACTCTTCAAAATACCTTTCACCATTCGGCCAAAGGACCGTCAGATTTTTTGGGAGTCCAAGAAGTAGGGATTCCTGGAACTGAATTGCTAGTGATAGCGCGCTGAGGGGGTCGATTCCGCGAATGTCGGCCAATCTGCCGTGATAACCGTATAGTGCTATTGGGCAGGCTGCCTCAAAATTTATTTCAGTCCAATAAGGGGTTCCAATTGCCACTGTTAATTGACTTTTTTTGCCGGAATTTTCATCATGCAAAAGTAATTCTCTTTCGACTATGCTGGAAAATTTTTCATGCTTCATTCTTAGCATCCCTTCTTGAGGCATTCAGCGTATACATTTGCAGCTCGGGAGTAGCAAGCTTCACGAGCCTTTAGTGTGGTGCTAGTCATTTTGCACACCTCGACTTGTGCGATATATGCCGCATAGCATTTGTCACGGCTTTCTTTGTCTGCATCAGGCGTTCCATTTGGTCGACTTGGAGGGAATGTGGGCCAGCTATGTCCTGGTTTTGGAGACCACGAAGGCATCCAATTAGGCCAAGTTATCCCGTCCCAATTCCATGTCGGTAAGAGCGGACTTGGTTTGAACAAGTCTGGCACAGGCGTGTAACCCGGACTTTCGCTTGGACTCCCAGGCGGAGTTACTGGAGGAGCAGGGACAGGAACCGGAATGACTGGTTGCAACCCGTTCGAATCCACAAACCCCAGCGGATCCCCCCCCACATACCCAAACCGATTCCACCCGCCTTCGAGCCCAATCGGATCAGCCTTCGTATACCGCCCCACCCGAGGCTCGTAGAACCGGTGCCAGTTGTAGAACAGCTCGTTGCCATCGTCAATCTGGCCGGGGTAGCGCAGGGCGAAGCTGAGCGGGGCTTGCCCGGCGGCGGGTGTCGCTTGTGGGGCGATCTCGCCAAAGCCGCTGTAGGGCCACTGCCAGCGGGTCTGGCCGCTGGCATCCGACAGGCGCCGAGGCGTGTTCAGATGATCCGCATGCACCGCGTAGTGCACGCCGTCGATGACGGCCGCAATGGGCAACGGCCCAGAGGCGGTGGGCAGCCAGATGTGTTCGGTGGTGGACTGCTGGGAGGTGGCCAGGCGGCGCGTGGTCTGCGACAGCAGCGTGAAGCCCTCCAGCCCGTAAGAAAACACGCTCTGCTCCAGATCGTTCTCACGCAGGAAGCGCTGGCCCCAGCCGTTGTAGCGGCTGGTGGTGGTCTGCAGGCCCGAGCAGTTCACACCGCCGGGGCAGGGCGGAACGCCCGTGGCTTGGGACAGGCGCCCGGCCGTGTCGTAGGCCAGCGTCTTGCCCAGCAGACTGGTGATGTCGCCGGCGGCATTGGAGGTGACGGTGATGCCGGCGGCATCGGTCTGGCGGTTGCTGTAGCTCTGCACCCCGTTGGTGAAGCTCATGGAAGCGCCGTTGGCGGTGATGGTGCCGCCGGTGCGGTTGGCGTTGTTGTCGTAGGTGTAGGTGTGGCCCCACTGGAAGACGGGCGAAGCGCCGGTGGCGGTGAAGCTGGTGAGCTGGCCCAGGGCGTTGTAGAGGGCGGTGAAAGGCACGGACTCTTCCACCCAGCCGCCCGAGCCGTTGGAGCGCAGCAGCTTCTGGGTGAGCGCGGTCACGCGGCCGGTGGCGTCCGGGGTGAAGCTGGCGAACTCGGTGGCGGTCAGCTGCCCGGCGGTGTTGTACTGGCGCGAGGCCGGCAGCCTGAACCCGGAGGACTGGCCAAAGGCCCAGGACCAGGACAGGGGCTGGCCCAGGGCGTTGTACTGCAGGTTCTCGATCAGCGGCTGGCCGTTCCACAGCAGACCCGAGAGGCGGCCGCTGGCGCTGTACTGGTGCGTGAGCACGGAGCCGCTGGGGTAGGTGATGGAGGCCAGCTCACCCTGGCCCGCGCCGCTGGCGACGTGAGAGAAGGCGGTGGTCTGGACAGTGGTGAGGTAGGCGATGGCGCTGGAGAGCGTCTGCGTCTGGCGCGTCAGGCGACCGAAGGAATCCCACTGGTACTGGGTGGTGGCCAGGGTGAACAGGCCGTTGGGGCCGTCCTGCTGGTCGACCATCTCGCACAGGCGGCCGATGGCGGCGCTGGGGTGGCCCGGGGCGTCGCAGGCGGTGCCTGCGAGGTCGTAGCGCAGCGTGGTGGTCAGGGTCTTGCCGCCGCTGGCGGTGTGGGTGATCAGCGTGGGGCGTCCCAGGGCGTCGCGGGTGATGGCGCTGGCGCGGCCCATGGCGTCCACGATGCGGCTGGGCAGGCCCAGGGCGTCGTAAGTAGACGTGGTGGTGCCGGCGTCGGCCGTGGCTTCGGTGCGAGCGTTGCCCTGCACATCCCGGGTGTAGTTGGTGATGATGTATTTGAAGTCCACCACCTGGGTGACCGCGTCCTGCGCGTTGTAGGTGATGGTGGCGGCGCGGCTGGTGGCGTCGGTGACACGGTTGATGCGGTCCAGACCGTCGCGGCCATAAGTGGTGGTCTTGCTCAGCGCGTCGGTGACCGAGGCCAGTCGGCCATTGGCGTCCTGGGTGTAGGTCTCGGTGACGCCGGAACCCCAGGTCTCGCTCTGCACACGGTTGAGCGCGCTGATGGTGCGGCGGATCTGCAGGGCCAGCGCCCCGCCGCTGTTGCGCACCTGTTCGTCGGTGGCGTTGCCGGCGGGGTCCAGTGTGTAGGTGGCGCTCTGACCGCGGTTGTCGCTCCAGCCGGTGTTGCGCAGCGCGGCGTCGTAGTGGTAGGTGATGGTGTGCCCGCTGGGCAGCGCCGCGCTCCTGATCTGGCCGTCGACCGTGTAGGTGTAGGCCGTGGCCAGGTGCACACCACCGGCCGAGAGCGTGGATGTGGCCAGCCAGCCGCGCGGTGTGTAGGTCATGCGCCGGACCAGGCCATCGGGTTCGTTGATCTGCGACACCAGCCCGGCCGGGCTGTAGGCGTAGGTGGTGACCTGACCCAGGGCATTGGTCATGCGCACCAGCTGCCCATGGCTGTTGTAGGCAAAGGTGGTGACCGAGCCACGTGGGTCGGTCTCAGTCGCCATCAACCCCTGGGCGTTGTAGGTCCAGGTCCAGACTTCATTGACCGGCGTGCCGGTGGTGGCGGTGACGGTCTTCTGCAGCAGGTTGCCCTTGTCGTCGTAGGCGAAGGTGGTGCGCTTGCCCCCGGTTTCGTCGATCTGGGTGGGCAGGCGGAAGGTCGGGTGCCAGGCGATGGTTCGGGTGCGGGTCTGGCTGCCTTCAGAGATGCTGGTCGGGAGCCGGCGGGTGTAGTCGTAGCCCCACGAGGTGCTCGAATTTCTGAAGGTGGTTTCGCTGGTGATCAGCCCGTCGCTGCTGGTGCCCCGGTTTTTCACTGCATGTGCTTCCGGGTCCATGGGCGGGTGGCTGGCAGCGCTGACCACCAACTGTTTTCCTGCGATCCGATAGCCGTAGTTGCGCACGGTGCCCAGTGGGTCGATCACGTTGACCGAGTTGTAGGCACCGGTCTGCGCGGTGAGCGTGCTGGCGCTGTAGTCCATCAGGAACCGGTCGGCGCCGTTGGCTCTGGTGGTTTCCACCGCGCGTCCCCGTTCGTCGTACCGGTAGGTTGCGATGCGTTGGCCGTTCTTGCTGTAGCCCGTGAGCCACAGGGGGTTGTTGCTGTCTTCGTGGTGAAGCCGTTGTACCGCCCCATCTGGCAGGGTGATGGTGCCGAGGCGGTTGTCGGTTTCGTACTGGTAGGTCGTCACACCGACCACTTGACCGGTGGGGGACAGCTGCGTGACCGACACCAGTTCGCCGGTCGTGGAATAGGCGAAACCGAAAGCATGCCCGAAGTGGTTCGTCACTTTGATGGGGCGTGGTTCTCTGGGAGGGCTGTTGGGGTCCACCTCGAAGCGGGTGGCCCAGCCGTTGCGGTGCTGTATCTGCTGCAGGTAGGCCGTGTAACCCAGGCCAGGGTTGATTTCTTCGGCCGGTGCTAGTGCAAAGACATATTTGTCGTCCGAGTCCGCCGGTTGATAGACGAACAGGCTGGTTTGGGTGGTGGGACCCGGGGTCAAGGGGTATAGCCGGTCCTTGTGCCCGCCCATCGGTATCCAGCCGTCGGCGCTGCTGCTGCTGGGGGCAAAGACACGGTACTTTCCATCGCCCAAGCGGACGTTGGCCCAGCCCAGCCAGTAGGGTCGGGCATAGCCTTGGTAAACGGATTGGTTGAAGTGCAGACGGGACACGAGGTTGATGGACCAGCCTTTGCCGACGATGGAATGGCTGGGTTCGGTGTAGGCAGTGAAGGCGGACATGCCTGATGAGCCGCCGCCGCTGGAGCCGCTGCCCATAGAGACTGTGGTGCCGCTGTCGAGAGTCCTGAGGGTGGCAGTGCTGGCGCCGACTCGGCTGCTGCGGTAGGTGCGAACGAGCGGAATGCTGTGCGGCTCCGGCAGCGCCATGTCTTGCTCTTGCCGCAGCTTTTCTGCGGTGGCGGGCATGATGGGATTGCCCATGCCGGAGCCGTCTTGAGGGGGCTTCTTGCACTGACAGGCACCGTCTTCGCAAGGCGGGTCTGGCGGTATGACCGCGTATCCGCACTTCTTGATGGGGTTCAGCCCGTATGTGACAGTCACTTGCTCCAGGGTTCCTCCGGACTGGCATTCCTGGCGGCGTACCCATTGTTCGCAAATGAAGGAATCAGTCCCGCTCACCGGCACAAGCTTGCCCCAATAGACATTGGTGTATGTGCCGTTGGCCTGGCAGTTCTGGACCGTCTGCTCTTTGGCTACCTGCGCGCAGAGATTGCCTGGAGAGCCTCCCGTTACGACCGAGTTCACGTATCCGGTGCTGGCCGGCCCCATTTGCCATCCGACAGTTTCACAGACATAGGGGTCGTCCGCAAAAACAGGCCAATGGCCAAGGCAGATGCCTACGAACAAAAGAAATTGCCTGAACGACTTCAAAGCCTTCATGTGTCCTCCCTGTGGGCGTTTGTCTTGGGGCGAGATCGTACAGTTGTTTCTGATTGCAACCCGCGCGCCGGGGCTGTCGCCTGGGTGTCGAGGGCTATCATCCTTCGCATGTCCGGCTCACCGCTCGTTCCCCCCGTCCTGGACCGCTCGCTCGGCGCCTGGGGCCGGCGCATCCGGGCCTCTTGGGCGGCATGGTGGCACGTGCTGCTGCTGGGTGCGCAGGTGCTGGTGCTGGCCATGACGCCGTCGAGCTACGCCCAGGGCGCGCAGCGCAGCGCGGTGCTGCGCCACCTCTACCGCGCCTCGGCGCCGCTGCTGACCGGCTTCCTCACGCTGTCGGCGCTGCTGAGCCTGGTGCTGATCCGCATCGTGGTCGCCACCGCCTACAGCTATGGCCTGTCGCAGTACGCGCTGGAGGTGCTGGTGCGCACCCTGGTGCTGGAGATCATTCCGCTGTACGCGGCGATGTTCGTGGCGCTGCGCCACACCATGCCCGAGGGCCAGCGCATCCGCAAGCTGCTGTCGCAGCAGCACCGCCAGGGCATGACGCACGACCAGCAGACCCTGCTGCGCAACGAGCTGCTGCCGCGCGCGCTGGCGGGCATTTTTTCGGTGCTGCTCTTGGCGGCGGTGAGCAGCGTGATCGCGCTGGTGCTCACCTATTTCAATGTCTATGGTTTCTCGCACTGGGCGCTGCCGGCCTACACCCTCGCGGTCGGTCAGGTGTTCACGCCGGCCGTGGTGCTCATCTTCAGCCTCAAGACCCTGTTCTTCAGCCTGTCCGTGGCCATCGTGCCGCTGGCCGCCAGCGCGCGGCGCGACGAGACGGGTGGCTTCGGCCGCCTGAGCGACATCTCCGAGTTCGCGCGCCTGCTCTCGGTGCTGCTGCTGGTCGAGGTGACCTCGCTGCTGGGCAACTACTACTGATTCATGGACCCATTCGTGAACCGTTCACCGATGACCCCTGCCGACGCCCCGCCCCCACTGGACCCCGTGCCGCCGCCGGTGAAGAACCTGGAACTCAAGGCGGCGCTGCTGCTGGTCTTCCTGCTGCTGCTGGTGGTGGGCTCGGCGCTGTACGTGGCCTACGCGCGCGGCGCCTTCGAGCGCACCCAGCGGCTGGTGCTGGTGGCGCCCGATTCGGAAGGGGTGTCGGTGGGCATGAACATCACCTTCGCCGGCTTTGCCATCGGCCGCGTCGGACGCATCGAGCTGGCCGAGGACGGCAATGTGCACATCCTGGTGGACGTGCCGGTGAAGGATGCGAAGTGGCTGCGCAGCTCCAGCATCTTCACCATGGAGAAGGCGCTGGTGGGCGGTACCAAGATCAAGGCCTACAGCGGCGTGCTGACCGATCCGCCGCTGGAAGACGGTGCGGTGCGCCAGGTGCTCAGCGGCGATGCGGCGGCCGAGATCCCGGGCATCGTGGCCTCGGTCAAGGAACTGGTCGGCAACCTCAACGCGCTGACGGCCGCCGACGCGCCGCTGCCGCAGAGCCTGGTGCACCTGCAGGGCACGGCGGCGAAGCTCAACGGACCGCAGGGGGCGATGGGCGCGCTGTTCGGCAATGAGGCCGATGCAAAGAAGGTGGTCGAAGCCATCGACCGTGCCAACAAGCTGCTGGCCCGGGTTGACCAGCTCACCGGCCGGCTGGACAGCCTGGTGGCCAACGCCGACCGCCAGGTGTTCGGCCAGGGCGCCGGGCCGGGTGGCACCGCGCAGGGCGGGCTGGTGCAGGACGCGCGCGGCACGGTGAAACAGCTCGACGGTCTGCTGGCGGACGCCCGCACCAGCCTGCAGAAGGTGGACAAGCTGCTGGTGGACGCCCAGGCCATCACGGCCAACACCCGCGAGGCCACCACCGACCTGCACCTGCTGCGCGCCGAGGTCGACGCCAGCCTGCGCAAGGTGGAGTCGCTGATCAACGAGGTCAACCGCCTGTGGCCGCTCAAGCGCGACGCCGAGATCCAGCTCAAATGAACATCACACCCCGAAGCGCCCTGTGGCTCTGCTGTGCCGCACTGTTGTCTGCCTGCAGCAGCACGCCGCCACCGCCCGACTGGCAGATGAACGCCAAGAGCAGCGCCGAGCGCGCGGCCGAGGCCTGGCTCAGCGGCAACAGCAAGGTGGAAGAGGTGGAGTTCCTGCGCGCGCGCAGCGAGGTGGCGCGCACCGCGCAGCCGGCGCTGCTGGCGCGGCTGGAACTCACACGCTGCGCCACCCGCGTGGCGGCGCTGATATTCGAGCCCTGCGCGGGTTACGAGGCGCTGGCACCCGACGCGGCGCCGGCCGAGCAGGCCTATGCGCGCTACCTGGCTGGCCAGGCGACGGCGGCCGATGCGGCGCTGCTGCCGCCCGCGCACCGCGCTCTGGTGGGCACCGCGCCAGCCAGCCTGGGGGGCATTGAGGACCCGTTGTCGCGACTGATCGCGGCCGGGGTGCTGCTGCGCCGTGGCGTGGCCACGCCGACGGTGGTGGCGGAGGCGGTGGAGACTGCCTCGCAGCGCGGCTGGCGCCGGCCGGTGCTGGCCTGGCTGGGCGTGCAGCAGCGGCAGGCCCAGGCCGCCGGCGCGGCGGACGAGGCGGCGCGCATCCAGCGGCGCATCCAGCTGCTGGCGCCCTGAGCGCCGGCCCGCGCAGCGGCCCTCACCACTCAGCGAAGCTGCCGTCCTTGTGACGCCAGACCGGGTTGCGCCAGCGGTGGCCTTCGGCCGCGCGTTCGCGCACATAGGCCTCGTTGACCTCGATGCCCAGTCCCGGGCCGGAGGGGATCGTGACCATGCCGTCCTCGTAGGCGAACACCTCCGGGTTGCTCACGTAGTCCAGCAGGTCGTTGGCCGCGTTGTAGTGGATGCCCAGGCTTTGCTCCTGGATGAAGGCGTTGTAGCAGCCGGCGTCGATCTGCAGGTTGGCCGCCAGCGCGATGGGGCCCAGCGGGCAGTGCAGCGCCAGTGCCACGTCGTAGGCCTCGGCCATGGCCGCGATCTTGCGCGTTTCGGTGATGCCGCCCGCGTGCGAGGGATCGGGCTGGATGATGTCCACATAGCCCTCGGACAGGATGCGCTTGAAGTCCCAGCGCGAGTACAGCCGCTCGCCCAGAGCGATGGGCATGGTGGCCGCGTGGGCCAGCTCCTTGAGCGCCTCGTGGTGTTCGCTGAGCACCGGTTCCTCGACAAACATCAGCTTGTACGGTTCCAGCTCGCGCAGCAGCACCTTGGCCATGGGCTTGTGCACCCGGCCGTGGAAGTCCACGCCGATGCCCACGTTCGGCCCCACGGCGTCGCGCACGGCGGCCACGTTGGCCAGGCAGCGCTCCACCTTGTCGTGGCTGTCGATGAACTGCAGCTCCTCGGTGCCGTTCATCTTGACGGCGGTGAAGCCGCGCGCCACGGCGGCCTGGGCCGCGGCGGCGGTGTCGCTGGGCCGGTCGCCGCCGATCCAGCTGTAGACGCGGATGCGGTCGCGCACCTGGCCGCCGAGCAGGTCCGAGACGCTGACGCCCAGCGCCTTGCCCTTGATGTCCCACAGCGCCTGGTCGATACCGGCCAGTGCGCTCATGTGGATACCGCCGCCGCGGTAGAAGCCGGCGCGGTACATCACGGTCCAGTGGTCTTCGATCTGGCGCGGGTCCTTGCCAATCAGGTAGTCGGCCAGCTCGTCGACCATGGCGGCCACGGTGTGGGCGCGGCCTTCGAGCACCGGCTCGCCCCAGCCGACGATGCCCTCGTCGGTCTCGATCTTGAGGAAGCACCAGCGCGGCGGAACGATGAAGGTGGTGAGGCGGGTGATTTTCATGAGGGATGTGCGGAATCAGGCGGGGGCGCGGGCTTGCTGCCAGGCCTGGACGAAGGCGGTGGCCCGCTGCGCCACGGTGGCGGCGCCGTCGCTGGCCCGGTACAGCGCGCTGCCAAGCCCGAAGCCGGAGGCGCCGGCCGCGAGGTAGGCGCCCAGGCTGTCGGGCGTGACGCCGCCGACCGGCACGATGGCCACCGGCGGCGTGAGCACCGCGCGCCAGGCCTTCAGGCCCACCGGGCCGAGGGTCTCGGCCGGGAACATCTTGAGCACATCGGCGCCCGCGGCGAGTGCGGCAAAGGCTTCGGTCGGTGTCGCGACCCCAGGTGCGCAGGCCAGGCCCTGGGCCTTGGCGGCACGGATCACCGCCGGGTCGCTGTGCGGCATGACGACCAGCTGGCCGCCGGCTTCAGCGATCTGCGCACAGGCTTCGGGCTGCAGCACCGTGCCGGCGCCCACCAGGGTGTCGTCGGGGAGAGAGTCGCGCAGGATGCGGATGCTCTGCAGTGGATCGGGCGAATTCAGCGGCACCTCGATCAGGCGGATGCCGGCGCCGTGCAGGGCCCGGCCGATGCCGCGCGCCTCGTTGGGCCGCAGCCCGCGCAGGATGGCGATCAGCCCGTGGGTGGACAGGGTCTGGCGGAACAGGGAAGAGAGGTTCATGCGCAACGGCGGACAGGGGAGGGGACGGCCAGGCCGGCGGCCTGCGCGATGCGCCACAGGCCCAGCGGTGTGACACCGGATCGGATCTCGGGTTCCGCCAGACCCTGCGCTTCCAGGGCCGTCGCGTAGCGCACACACAGCATCGGCTCGCCGCACAGCACCACGGGGATACCGTCCCGCAACCCGGGCGCCAGCGCCGCCACCTCGTGCCCGATGAGCAGGCCCGAGAGGTAGTCGGGCTGGGCGCCGCCGGTCAGCTGACCCGTCAGGCCCAGGGTGCGCACGCTGAACACCGTGGACAGCACGCCCAGCGCGCCCAGCGGCGAGCGCGCCACGCGCAGGCCGCGCGCGAAGGCGGGCTCGTCGTGCGGTGAGCCCGCCACCATGGTGCGACCCAGGATGGTGTGCTGCGACAGCGCGGCGTAGACCTCGCCGGTCATGAAGGTCTCGAAGCGAACGACGGCGCTGTCCTCGACCCAGGCCCACTTGGTGTGGGTGCCGGGCAGCCCGATCAGCAGGCATGGCGGCGTGCGACCTTCGTCGGCCAGGCTCTGCAGCACGCCGGCGATCTGGGTCTCTTCGCCGCGCATCACGTTGGGCAGTTCGCCGGATTGCAGCAGGCCCGGCACCACATGCAAAGGCTCGCCGCCGGGGCGTGCGATCACGGTCATGGCCGTGGCCAGTTCGCTGGCGCGGGCCGGCAGGGGCTGGTAGCGCGCTTCGCGCCAGCCCTGGGCGCTGCCCACCATGCCGCAGGCGATGAGCGGCGTGTCCGGATGGGCCGCGAGCCAGTCGCCGCACAGTGCCTGCAGCGCGGCCTCGAAGGCTTCTGCGGGCGTGTGAATCGCCGGCCCGGCGGGCAGGTTCATCACGCCGTGCTCGCTGCGGCGGGTGGCCAACACCTGACCGCCCGGGCCCAGGGCGTAGGCGCGCAGCGAGCTGGTGCCCCAGTCGAGGGCGAACAGCTTGGGGGTTCCGGCCAGCGCGGCGTGCATGTCACTTGCCCCAGCGGAGAACCAGGGGGTCGAGACGCTTGGCGATGTCGATCAGGCCGCGCCGCACCTCGGGGTGCATGGCCGGGAAGGGGTGGCGCCCGGCCTCGCAGGCGATCACGCCGCCTTCCTTCATCAGCGCCTTGGCGGTGAGGATGCCACCCTGGCGGTTCTCGTGGTTGATCAGCGGCAGCCAGCGCTGGTAGAGCGCGAAGGCCTGGTCCATGTCGCCCTGGCGGTGCGCCTCGAGGATGGGGCGGATGCCGTCGGGAAACCCGCCGCCGGTCATGGCGCCGGTGGCACCCGCGTCGAGGTCGGCCAGCAGCGTGATGGCCTCTTCGCCGTCCCACGGCCCTTCGATCGCGTCGCCGCCGAGGCGGATCAGCTCACGCAGCTTGCTCGCCGCGCCCGGCACCTCGATCTTGAAATAGGCCAGATGTTCGATCTCCTGCGCCATGCGGGCCAGAAACGGCGCGGAAAGCACTGTGCCGCTGGCGGGTGCGTCCTGCACCATGATCGGGATGCCGATGGCGTCGGACACGCGGGCGTAGAACTCGAAAATCTGCGCCTCGGGCACGCGGAAGGTGGCGCCGTGGTAGGGCGGCATGACCATCACCATGGCCGCGCCCATATCCTGCGCGCGCCGGCTGCGCGCCGCGCAGACCGAGGTGCCGTAGTGCGTGGTGGTCACGATCACCGGCACGCGGCCGGCCACGTGTTCCAGGCAGGTGCGCGTGAGGACTTCGCGTTCGTCGTCCGAGAGCGAGAACTGCTCGGAGAAGTTGGCCAGGATGCACAGGCCGTCGACGCCGGCGTCGATCATGAAATCGAGGCAGCGCTTCTGGCTGTCCAGGTCAAGCTCGCCGGTTTCGGTGAAGGTGGTGGGCACCACCGGGAAGATGCCGCGGTAGCGCGGCGCACGGGCGGAAGCGGTCATGGTCTCTCTCAATGCGAATGGCGGGGCACCGCGGAGCCGCGGCAGCCGACGAGGAATTCGAAGTCGCAGCCCTGGTCGGCCTGCAGCACGTGGTTGACGTAGAGGCGCTGGTAGCCGCCCTTCATCGCGTGTTCCGGCGGCGTCACCTGGGCCAGGCGGGCGGCCAGTTCTTCGTCGCTGATGTCCAGGTGCAGGCGGCCGGTGGTGCAGTCGAGTTCAATGAAGTCGCCGTCGCGCACGGCCGCCAGCGGGCCACCGGCCGCGGCCTCGGGCGCCACGTGCAGCACCACGGTGCCGTAGGCGGTGCCGCTCATGCGCGCGTCCGAGATGCGCACCATGTCCTTGATGCCCCGGCGCAGCAGCTTGGGCGGCAGGCCCATGTTGCCCACCTCGGCCATGCCGGGGTAGCCCATGGGGCCGCAGTTCTTGAGCACCATCACGCAGGTTTCGTCGATGTCCAGGTCTTCGTCGACGATGCGTTCCTTGTAGTGCTCCAGGTTCTCGAACACCACGGCGCGGCCGCGGTGCTGCAGCAGGTGGGGCGAGGCGGCCGAGGGCTTGAGCACCGCACCGCGCGGCGCCAGGTTGCCGCGCAGCACGCAGATGCCGCCATCGGGCACCAGCGGGTTGTCCAGCGGGCGGATCACCTCATCGTTGTATTGCGGCGCGTCGGCCACGTTCTCCCACAGGCTCTTGCCGTTGACGGTGAGCGCGTTCGGGTGCGGCAGCAGGTTGTTTTCGCCCAGGCGGCGCAGCACGGCCGGCAGGCCGCCGGCGTAGTAGAACTCCTCCATCAGGAAGCGGCCCGAGGGCTGCAGGTCGACCACCGTGGGCGTGCCCTTGCCGATGCGGGTCCAGTCGTCCAGCTCCAGCTCCACGCCGATGCGCCCGGCAATCGCCTTGAGGTGGATCACCGCGTTGGTCGAACCGCCGATCGCTGCGTTGGTGCGGATCGCGTTCTCGAAGGCCTCGCGGGTGAGGATCTTGGACAGGCGCAGGTCTTCGTGCGCCATCTCGACGATGCGCCGGCCCGACATGTGGGCCAGCACGTAGCGGCGCGCGTCGACCGCGGGGATGGCGGCGTTGTGCGGCAGCGAGGTGCCCAGCGCCTCGGCCATGCAGGCCATGGTGGAAGCAGTACCCATGGTGTTGCAGGTGCCGGCCGAGCGCGACATGCCGCCTTCGGCCGCGAGGAACTGGTGCATGTTGATCTCGCCGGCCTTGAGCGACTCGTGCAGCTGCCACACGGCCGTGCCCGAGCCGATGTTCTTGCCTTCGAGCTTGCCGTTGAGCATGGGGCCGCCGGTCACCACGATGGCTGGCACGTCGCAGCTGGCCGCGCCCATCAGCAGCGCGGGCGTGGTCTTGTCGCAGCCCACCAGCAGCACCACGGCGTCGATGGGGTTGCCGCGGATCGCTTCCTCCACGTCCATCGACGCCAGGTTGCGCGTGAGCATGGCGGTGGGCCGCAGGTTGGACTCGCCGTTGGAGAAGACCGGGAACTCGACCGGGTAGCCGCCGGCTTCGAGCACGCCCTTCTTGACGTGTTCGGCCAGCTTGCGGAAGTGCGCGTTGCAGGGCGTCAGCTCGGACCAGGTGTTGCAGATGCCGATGATGGGGCGGCCGTCGAACGCGTGGTCGGGGATGCCCTGGTTCTTCATCCAGCTGCGGTACATGAAGCCGTTCTTGTCGGCGCTGCCGAACCATTCGGTGGAGCGCAGCTTGCGGGGTGTGTCGGACATGGTGGTGTGCGGTGAGGTGGGGAGTTTCAGTGGGACCCTGCGCCGGGGCGGCGCACCATCAGGCGCTGCAGCAGGCAGAACAGGAACAGCAGCAGGCCGACGACGATGCGCGTCCACCAGGAGCTCAGCGTGCCGTCGAAGGTGATCAGTGTCTGGATCAGACCGAGGGTGAGCACGCCGAACAGCGTGCCGAAGACGTAGCCCACACCCCCGGTCAGCAAGGTGCCGCCGATGACCACAGCGGCGATCGCGTCCAGTTCCATGCCGACGGCGTGCAGGCCGTAGCCCGAGAGCGTGTAGAAGGTGAACACCACGCCGCCGAGCGCGGCGCACAGACCCGAGACCGCGTAGACGCCGACCAGGGTGCGACGGACCGGCAGGCCCATCAGGATGGCGGAGTGTTCGCTGCCGCCGATGGCGTAGACCGTGCGGCCGAAGGTGCTGCTGTGGGCCGCGAACAGGGCCAGCGCCAGGCAGGCGATGGCGATCAACGCGCCCAGGCTGATCGAAGCGCCCTCGGCCAGTTCCAGCCGCCAGTAGGCCAGGTTCGAATAGGCCTCGTTGCCGATGCTGATCGAATCGATGCTGATCAGGTAGCACAGGCCGCGCGCCAGGAACATGCCCGCCAGCGTGACGATGAAGGGCTGCAGCCGGAATCGCTCGATCAGGAAGCCCATGAAGGCGCCGAAGGAGATGCCCATCACCAGCACCACGCCGATGGCCGGCAGCGGCGACCAGCCGTGGTGTTCGATCAGCGTCGCCAGCACCATGGTCGAGAGCGCGACCACCGAGCCCACCGAGAGGTCGATGCCGCCACTGAGGATGACGAAGGTCATGCCCACCGCGACGATCAGCAGGAAGGCGTTGTCGATCAGCAGGTTCAGGAACACCTGCGCCGAGAAGAAGCCGGTGTAGCTCAGCGAACCGGCCAGACCCATCAGCAGGAACAGGCCCACCGTCGCAGCCAGCGGCAGGAAGCGCAGGTCCAGGCGGCCCAGGGTGTTGGGTGCGGTGCTCATGCGGCACCTCCGGACACCGACGGGCGCTTGGCCAGCGCCCAGACCTGGGCACGGAACTCGGGCGACTGCAGCAGCATCACCACGAACACCACCGCGGCCTTCACCACCAGATTGATCTCGGGCGGCACGCCCAGGGAGTAGATGGCGTAGGTCAGTGTCTGGATGATGAGCGCGCCGATCAGCGTGCCCAGCAGGCTGAAGCGGCCACCGGCCAGCGAGGTGCCGCCCAGGGTGACGGCCAGGATCGCGTCCAGCTCCATCAGCTGGCCGGCGTTGTTGCCGTCGGCGCTCTTGACGTTGGAGCTGATCAGCAGGCCCGCCACGCCCGCGCAGAAGCCGCAGAACACGTAGGCCCCCAGGATCAGCTGCCGCGCGCGGATGCCCGCCACACGCGCTGCCGCGGGGTTCACGCCGACCGCCTGCACGAACACACCCAGGGGCGTCTTGTAGAGCAACCCGGCCAGCAGCGCCAGCACTCCGACCCAGACGAACAGCGAGAACGGCAGGCCCAGCAGGTAACCGCCGCCGATGAAGAAGTAGGGCTGGTAGTAGATGGTGATGATCTGGCCGTCGGTGATCAGCTGGGCGATGCCGCGGCCCGCGACCATCAGGATCAGCGTGGCGATGATGGGCTGCATGCCGATGCCGGCCACCAGCGTGCCGTTCCACAGGCCGCACAGCATGGCCACCGCGAGCGCACCGGTGATGGCCACACCCAGGGGGAGGCGGGTGGTGGCACCGTCGACCGAGCCACCGATCATCCAGGCGGCCACGGCGGCCGAGATCGCGACCACGGCGCCGACCGAGATGTCGATGCCGCGCATGGCGATCACCAGCGTCATGCCCAGCGACACCAGGATCAGCGGCGCGGCGCGGTTGAGGATGTCGATCAGGCTGCCGTAGAGGTGGCCGTCGCGCCACTCGATGTGCAGGAAGCGCTCGTTGGCGACCACGTTGACCAGCAGCAGCAGGGCCAGCGTGACCAGCGGCCAGGTGAGGCGGTGCCCCAGCAGGACGTGGATCTTGGAAGGGGTTTCAGGCATGTTCGTCGGCAATCAGTTCGTACACGGCGTCTTCGCTGCTGCCGGCCGGCAGCTCGCCGATGGGGCGGCGGTCGCGCAGGACCAGGATGCGCTGCGACACCCGGACCACTTCGCTCATCTCGGACGAGATGAAGACCACCGCCATGCCCTGCGCGGCCAGGCGCAGGATCTGGTCCATGATTTCCTGCTTGGCCGCCACGTCGATGCCGCGTGTGGGCTCGTCCAGGATCAGCAGTCGTGGCGCGGTGGCCAGCCAGCGGGCGATGACGACCTTCTGCTGGTTGCCGCCCGAGAGCTGGCCCACCGGCGTCTCGGGTCCGGGCGTGCGGATGCCCAGCAGGGCGATGTAGCGATCGGCCATCTCGCGCTGCTCGGCCAGCGGCAGCGGGCGGCGCAGGCCGCGCATGGCCTGCAGGGCGATGGCGATGTTCTCGCGCACCGAGAGGTCGGCAAAGATGCCTTCGGTCTTGCGCTCTTCCGGGCACATGGCCAGGCCACGCGCGATGGCATCGACCGGGTTGGCAAAGCGCACCACCTCGCCGTCGATGCGCATCACGCCGGCGTCGGGGCTGTCCAGGCCGAACAGCAGGCGCGCCAGCTCGGTGCGGCCCGCGCCCAACAGGCCTGCGATGCCCAGCACCTCGCCGGGTCGGATGACCAGGTCGGTCGGCTGGATGCTGCCCGCGCGCGCCAGGCCCTCGGTCTGCAGCAGGGCGGTGGCGCCGCTGTCGAGCGCGGCCGTGGCGGCGGGCGCCGTGGCCGGGCCCATCTCGCGGCCTACCATGGCCTCGATCAGGCCCTGCGCCGGCAGGTCGCGCGTCAGCCACTCACCGATCCAGCGGCCGTTGCGCAGCACGGTGATGCGGTCGGAGATGGCGTAGACCTGGTCCAGGAAGTGGGTGACGAAGAGGATGGCCAGGCCTTCCTCGCGCAGGCGGCGCAGCACCTGGAACAGGCCCTTGACCTCGTCGTCGTCCAGGCTGGAGGTGGGCTCGTCGAGGATCAGCACGCGGGCGTCGATGCCGAGGGCACGCGCGATCGCCACCAGCTGCTGGATCGCCACCGGATAGTCGGACAGGCGCCGCGTGACGTCGATGTCCAACCCCACGCGCGCCAGCAGGCGGCGGGCGCCCTCGCGTGTGGCGGCCCAGTCGATGCGACGGCCCTGCCACGCCGGGTGGCGCGGGTAGCGGCCGGCGAAGATGTTCTCAGCCACCGTGAGGTTGGGGCAGAGGTTGACCTCCTGGTAGACCGTGCTGATGCCCTGTTGCTGCGACTGCAGCGGCGATGCGGGCCAGCCGGTGTCGTCGCCCAGGCGCATCTGGCCGGCCACGGGCGTGACCACGCCGGTCAGCACCTTGATCAGGGTCGACTTGCCGGCGCCGTTTTGCCCCATCAGGGCATGGACCTCGCCTGGGAACAGGCGCAGCTGGGCGTCCTGCAGCACGGTGGTGCGCCCGAAGCGCATGCCCACGCCCGAGAGCTGCAGCACCGGAGAAGTGGTGGCGCCGCTCATGCCTTGTTCTTGTTGTAGACGTCGACAAACACGGCGGCCAGCAGCACCAGGCCCTTGATGACCTGCTGGTAGTCGATGCCGATGCCCATGATGGACATGCCGTTGTTCATCACGCCCATGATGAAAGCGCCGATCACTGCGCCCATCACCTTGCCGACGCCGCCCGAGGCCGAGGCGCCGCCGATGAAGCAGGCCGCGATCACGTCCAGCTCGAAACCCAGGCCGGCCTTGGGCGTGGCGGTGTTCAGGCGCGCCGCGAACACCAGGCCGGCCAGTGCGGCCAGCACGCCCATGGTGACGAAGGTGTAGAAGGTCAGGCGCTCGGTCTTGATGCCCGAGAGGCGGGCGGCTTTCTCGTTGCCGCCCAGCGCGTAGATGCGGCGGCCCACGATGGTGCGAGAGGTAAGGAAGTCGAAGGCCACGATCAGCAGCGCCATCACCACCAGAACATTGGGCAGGCCCTTGTACGAGGCCAGCATGTAGCTAAAGAACACCAGCAGGCCCGCGAACACGGCCAGCTTGAGTGCGAACAGCCCGAAAGGCTCGGTCTCAATGCCGTGCTTGAGCTGGTTGTTGCGCGCGCGCAGGCTGGACAGGGCCAGCATCGCAGCGGCCGCCACGCCGATCAGCAGCGAGGTCAGACGCAGGCTTTCGCTGCTGAACAGGTCCGGAATGAAGCCGGAACTGAGCATCTGGAACTCTTCGGGGAAGGGACCGATGGACTGGCCCTGCAGCAGCGCCAGCGCCAGGCCCTTGAACACCAGCATCCCGGCCAGGGTGACGATGAACGAGGGGATGCGGAAGAAGGCCACGAACCAGCCCTGTGCGCCGCCGATCACCGCGCCCACGATCAGGCAGACGATGGAGGCAGGGATGAAGTGCCACTCATAGGAGACCATCAGCACCGCCGCCAGAGCGCCGATGAAGCCGCAGACCGAACCGACCGAGAGGTCGATGTGGCCGGCCACGATGACCAGCAGCATGCCCAGCGCCATGATGACGATGTAGCTGTTCTGCAGCACCAGGTTGGTCAGGTTCAGCGGCTGCATGAGCGTGCCGTCGGTCATGACCTGGAAGAAGGCCATGATCGCGACCAGCGAGATCAGCATGCCGTACTCTCGGAAGTTGTGCTTGAGGAAGTCCAGCACGGAGCGGCTGTCGGTCGGCGCTGCAAGGGCCGCGGGGGAGTGTTGTTGTTGTTCCATGGGGTTCAGTGGCTGGTCACGATGGCGCGCATGATCTTTTCCTGCGAGGCCTCGGCCACCGGCATCTCGGCGACGAAGCGGCCTTCGTTCATCACGTAGATGCGGTCGGACAGGCCCAGCAACTCGGGCATTTCGGAAGAGATCACGATCACGCACTTGCCCTCGGCCGCGAGCTGGGCGATGAGGGTGTAGATCTCGTACTTGGCGCCCACGTCGATGCCGCGCGTAGGCTCGTCGAGGATGAGCACCTCGGGTTCGGTGAAGAGCCACTTGCTCAGCACCACCTTCTGCTGGTTGCCGCCCGAGAGGTTGACCGTCTTCTGGTCCACGCCCGAGCAGCGGATGCGCAGCTTCTCGCGGTAGCCCTGGGCCACGCTGTACTCGCGGCCGTCGTCGATGACGCCGGCGCGCGAGACCGCCTCCAGGCGGGCGAGCGAGGTATTGAACTGAATGTCCTCGGCCAGTACCAGGCCGTTGCCCTTGCGGTCTTCGGTCACGTAGGCCAGGCCGTGCGCGACCGCCTTGCCGACGGTGCTCACGTCGATCGGTTTGCCGTGCAGCCGCACCTCGCCGCTGATGCGCTGGCCCCAGGCGCGGCCGAACACGCTCATGGCGAACTCGGTGCGGCCCGCGCCCATGAGGCCCGCGATGCCGACGATCTCGCCGCGTTTCACATGCAGGTTCACGCCCTTGATGACCTCGCGGTCGGCGTGCTGCGGGTGATGCACCCGCCAGTCGCGCACCTCGAACACGCTCTCGCCAATGTCGGGCGTGCGGCGCGGGTAGCGGTCGGCCATCTCGCGGCCGACCATGCCGCGGATCACGCGGTCCTCGCTGACGGGCGCGCCCTGGCAGTCGATGGTTTCGACCGTGCTGCCGTCGCGCAGGATGGTCACCGAGTCGGCCACGCGGGCGATCTCGTTGAGCTTGTGAGAAATCAGGATGCAGGTGATGCCCTGGGCCTTGAGTTCAAGCAGCAGGTCCAGCAGGGCCTGGCTGTCGTTTTCGTTCAGGCTGGCGGTGGGCTCGTCCAGGATCAGCAGCTTGACCTGCTTGGACAGCGCCTTGGCGATCTCCACCAGTTGCTGCTTGCCCACGCCCAGGTCGGTGATGCGGGTCGAGGGCGACTCCTTGAGGCCCACCTTGCGCAGCAGGTCCTGCGTCTGGCGGTGCGCGGCCATCCAGTCGATCACGCCGCGGTGCGCAACTTCGTTGCCCAGGAACACGTTCTCGGTGATCGACAGCAGCGGCACCAGGGCCAGCTCCTGGTGGATGATGATGATGCCCAGCGCTTCGCTGTCGTGGATGCCGCCGAAGTGGCGTTCCTGGCCGTCGAACAGGATCTGGCCGGTGTAGCTGCCCGAGGGGTAGACCCCCGAGAGCACTTTCATCAGCGTGGATTTGCCGGCGCCGTTTTCGCCCACCAGGGCATGGATCTCGCCGGCGCGCACGCGCAGGTTCACCTGGTTGAGAGCGACCACGCCGGGGAAGGTCTTGCGGATGGACCGCATTTCCAGAAGGGTTTGCAAGGCGGATTCCTCGGTACACAGGGGGCCGGGAGCCCTATCGGTCAGGCTCCCGGCGTCAGGCCGCTCACTTGAGCTGCGATTCCTTGTAGTAGCCGCTGTCCACCAGCACCTTCTTCCAGTTGCTTGCGTCGACCGGCACCGGCTTGAGCAGGTAGCTGGGCACCACCTTCACGCCGTTGTTGTAGGTCTTGGTGTCGTTGATCTCGGGCTGCTTGCCCGAGAGCGTGGCGTCCACCATGTTGGCCGTGACCTTGGCCAGCTCGCGCGTGTCCTTGAAGATGGTCGAGTACTGCTCACCCTTGAGGATGGACTTGACCGAGGGGATCTCGGCGTCCTGGCCGCTGACGACGGGGCAGGGCTGTTGTGCCGTGCAGTAGCCCACGCCCTTGAGCGAGGACAGGATGCCGATGGACAGACCGTCGTACGGGCTCAGCACCGCGTGCACCTTGTCCTTGCCGTAGAAGGCGGACAGCAGGTTGTCCATGCGGGCCTGGGCCACGGCGCCGTCCCAGCGCAGCGTGCCGACCTTGTCCATGCCCATCTGCTTGCTGCGCACCACCAGCTTGCCGCTGTCGATGTAGGGCTTGAGCACGCTCATGGCGCCGTCGTAGAAGAAGAAGGCGTTGTTGTCGTCGGGCGAACCGCCGAACAGCTCGATGTTGAACGGGCCCTTGCCCTGCTTGAGGCCGAGCTTGTCGACGATGGAGGTGGCCTGCTGCACGCCGACCTGGAAGTTGTCGAAGGTGGCGTAGTAGTCGACGTTCTTGCTGCCCTTGATCAGGCGGTCGTAGGCGATGACCTTGATGCCCTTGTCGGCCGCGTTCTGCAGCGCCTTGGACAGCGTGGTGCCGTCGATGGAGGCGATCACCAGCACCTTCACGCCCTTGGTGATCATGTTCTCGATCTGCGCCAGCTGGTTCGGGATGTCGTCCTCGGCGTACTGCAGGTCGGTCTTGTAGCCGCGGTCCTTGAGGACCTTGACCATGTTGTCACCGTCGGCAATCCAGCGCGCGGAGGACTTGGTGGGCATGGAGATGCCGATGGTGCCTTTGTCCTGCGCGAAGGCGCCGGTGGTGAAGGCAGCGGCGGCCAGTGCGACGGCGCAGAGGACGTGGCGGCGGTTGGGGGTGTTCAAGTGGGTCTCCTCGGGGTGATGGTGCCGCGCGGTCATCCGCGCGGCGGGTTGGTTGTTGTGGGGGATCAGTACTTGCGCTTGGGGAACTCGGCGGCGGCGGTCTCCATGGGGAAGATGCCTTCTTCGGTCACGATGCGGCGGGGCAGCGTCTTGCCGGCCTTGAGGTCCTTGACGGCGGCCATCAGCTGGGGGCCAAGCAGCGGGCTGCACTCGACGCTGACGTTCAGCTTGCCGGCGATCATGGCCTCGAACGCGCCCTTCACGGCGTCGATCGAAATGATCACGATGTCCTTGGCGGGCTTCATGCCGGCTTCCTCGATGGCCTGGATGGCGCCGATGGCCATGTCGTCGTTGTGCGCGTAGAGCACGTTGATCTTCTTGCCTTCGGCCTTCAGGAAGGCTTCCATCACTTCCTTGCCCTTGGCGCGGGTGAAGTCACCGGTCTGGCTGCGGATGATCTTGAACTTCGGATCGGCCTTGATGATTTCCTCGAAGCCCTTCTTGCGGTCGATGGCCGGGGCCGATCCCACCGTGCCCTGCAGCTCGACGATGTTGACCTCGCCCTTCTGGTCCTTCATCTTCTCGACCAGCCAGCGGCCGGCCTTGCGGCCTTCCTCGACGAAGTCCGAACCCATGAAGGTCACCCACAGGGAGTCGTCCTTCTCGTTGACGGCGCGGTCGGTCAGGATGACCGGGATCTTGGCGGCCTTGGCTTCGCGCAGCACGGCGCCCCAGCCGCTTTCCACCACGGGCGAGAAGGCAATCACGTCGACCTTCTGTGCGATGAACGAGCGGATCGCCTTGATCTGGTTCTCCTGCTTCTGCTGGGCGTCGGCGAACTTCAGGTCGATGCCGGCTTCCTTGGCCGAAGACTTGATCGACTCGGAGTTGGCGGTGCGCCACTCCGACTCGGCACCGATCTGGCTGAAGCCCAGCACGATGGGCTTTTGCGCGAAGGCGCCGCCGGGCAGCATCAGGGCCACGGGGGCGGCCGCCAGGGCGGTCACCAGGGTGCGGCGTTGCATTTGTTTCATGTTGTCTGTCTCCTGTCTGAGGGTGGTTGAAACGAGAGGTCAGGCCAGCATGTAACTGGTCTTGACGGTGGTATAGAACTCCGCCGCATAGCGGCCTTGTTCCCTGGGTCCGTGGCTGGAGTCCTTGCGCCCGCCGAACGGAACATGGAAATCCACGCCGGCGGTCGGCAGGTTCACCATGGTCATGCCCACCTGCGCGTGGCGACGGAAGTGCGTCGCGTGCTTGAGCGAGGTGGTACAGAGGCCGGCACACAGACCGAACGGCGTGTCGTTCGCCAGTTCGAGCGCATGCCCGTAGTCGTCGGCCCGCAGCACGCAGGCGATGGGACCGAAGATTTCTTCGCGGGCGATGCGGTGCCCGGGTTCGGCCAGCCACAGCGCGGGGCTCATGTAGTGGCCGGGGGTCTCGCGCTCCAGGCGCTCGCCCCCGAAGACGTGCTGGGCGCCTTCGTCCGCGCCAATCGCCATGTAGGACAGGTTCTGTTCCAGCTGGGCGCCGTCGACCACCGGGCCCATCTCGGTGCCGCGGGTCAGCGCATGGCCCACCTTGAGCGCGGCCAGGCGCTGGGTCAGCCGGGCGACGAAGGCGTCGTGCACCGGCGCCTCCACGATCAGGCGGCTGGACGCGGTGCAGCGCTGGCCGGTGGAGAAATACGAGCCCTGCAGTGCGCAGTCCACCGCCTGGTCCAGGTCGGCGTCGGCCAGCACGATCAGCGGGTTCTTGCCGCCCATCTCCAGCTGCACCTTGGCCTGGCGCGCGGCGGTGGCCGTGAGGATGCGGCGCCCGGTGGACACCGAGCCGGTGAAGCTCACCGCGTTCACGCGCGGGTGCTCCACCAGGGTCTGGCCGACCTCGCGGCCGCTGCCCATGATGAGGTTGAAGGTGCCGGCGGGCAGACCGCAGCGGCTGAGGATCTCGGCCAGCGCCCAGCCACAGGTGGGCACCAGCTCGGCGGGTTTGAACACCACCGTGTTGCCGTAGGCCAGGGCCGGCGCGATCTTCCAGGCGGGGATCGCGAAGGGGAAGTTCCAGGGTGCGATCACCGCGACCACGCCCACCGGTTCGCGGGTGATGTCGACCTGCACCCCGGGGCGCACCGAGGCCAGGGTCTCGCCGCCGATGCGCAGCGCCTCGCCAGCGAAGAACTTGAAGATGTTGCCGGCCCGTGCGACCTCGGCGATGGCCTCGGGCAGGGTCTTGCCTTCCTCGCGCGCCAGCAGCTGGCCCAGCTCTTCCTTGCGCGCCAGCAGCTCGCTGCCGGCCAGGTCCAGCGCGTCGGCGCGGCGCTGCGGTGTGCTCAGGCTCCACTGCGGCAGGGCGTCGACCGCGGCGGCAATCGCCAGTTCGGTCTGGTTGCGGTCGGCGCGGGCGAACTCGGCCACCACTTCCCGCGTGTCCGAGGGGTTGATGCTGATGCCGGTGGTGGCACCGCTGACCCAGCGGCCATTGATCAGGTGCCGCGGCTGTTGCCGGATCTCGCCGAGTTTCATGGGATTGCTGCTGCCTTGTGTGACGTTGGGCGGCAGTCTAGGAGCGTTTCTAATATCAATCCAATCGTTTTTCAGACAAAATTGATATCTTTCTTGGCATTCTCGAAAACCCCCGATGAGCAACTACAACCACTGGTTCATCCGCGCCCGGCTCAAGACCCGCCAGCTGCTGTTGCTGGTGGCCCTGGCCGAGGAGGGCAACATCCACCGCGCGGCCCAGGTGCTGAGCATGACCCAGCCGGCGGCGTCCAAGCTGCTCAAGGACCTGGAGGATGTGCTGGGCGTGCCGCTGTTCGAGCGCCTGCCCCGGGGCATGAGCCCCACTTGGTACGGCGAGACCATGATCCGCCACGCGCGCATGGCCCTGGCCAGCCTGAACCAGGCGCACGACGAGCTGACGGCCCTCAAGACCGGCCACTTCGGCCAGGTGGGCATCGGCGCCGTCACCTCGCCGGGCCTGAGTCTGCTGCCGCCGGCGGTGGCCCTGGTGAAGCAGGAGCACCCCAACCTGCGCATCTCGCTGGACATCGAGACCAGCCCGGTGCTGCTGGACCGGCTGGAGCAGGGCAAGCTGGACATCGTGGTGGGGCGCCTGTTTGCCGAGCACGACAAGGGCAACCTGGCCTACGAGCCGCTCACCGGGGAGCTGGTGTCGGCGGTGACGCGCCCGGGGCATCCGCTGATGGGGGTGAGCAACCTGAGCCTGCGCGACGTGCATGGCGCGGGCTGGATCGTGCCGCCGGCCGGCAGCGTGCTGCGCCACCGCTTCGACCTGATGTTCCAGCAGGAGGGCCTGAGCCCACCGATCAACACCATTGAGACCTCGGCTCTGCTGTTCATGACCCGCATGCTGCAGCAGAGCGACATGGTGGGTGTGGTGGCGAGCGAGGTGGCGAACTACTACGCCTCGCACGGGCTGCTGAGCGTGCTGCCCTTGGACATGCCCTGCCACATGGACGCCTTCGGCCTCATCACCCGCACCGACCGCCTGCTCTCGCCCGGCGCCAAGGTGATGATGAAGGTGCTGAAACAAACCTGTCTCACGCAGTACGGCATCAGGCTGTCAGCCTGATTTGATTTCAGGTCCAGCCGCCGTCGACGACGAACTCCTGTGCGGTGCACATCGCCGAATCGTCCGCGGCCAGGAACAGCACCATGCTCGCCACATGGTGCGGCAGGAGTTTGTCGGGCAGGCACTGGTTGCGCGCGATCTCCTGTTCGCCCGCGGCGTCCAGCCACAGCCGCACCTGCCGCTCGGTCATCACCCAGCCCGGCGTGATGGTGTTGACGCGGATGTGGTCCTTGCCCAGCGAGGCAGCCAGCCCGCGGGTGAGCCCGTTCACCGACGACTTGGCGATGGCGTAGCAGGGGTAGTCCGGGTTCTTGGTCTGCCAGCCGATAGAGCCGAAATTAATCACCGAGCCGCCACCCAGGCGGCGCATGCCGGGCACCACCGACTGCACCGCGAACAGGGCGGGGCGCTGGTTCACGGCCATGCGCTCGTCGAAGTAGGCGGGCGTGAGGTCTTCCAGGCGATGGCGGTCGTCGCTGGCCACGTTGTTGACCAGCACGCCGAAGTCGCCCAGAGTGGACGTCGCGTCGGCGATGGCGGCCTGCAGCGCCGCGATGTCCTTCACGTCGACCGCGCGCCACCAGGGGCGGGCGTGGCCCTCGTCGGCCAGCTGCTGCGAGAGTGCTTCGGCGGCGGACGCCGCCACGTCGACAAAGGCGACCTGGGCGCCCTGGCGGGCCAGGGCCGCCACCACGGCCGCGCCGATGCCGGTGGCGCCGCCGGTGACGAACACCCGGCGGCCCTGCAGGCTGGGGTAGCGGGCGGCCAACGGGTGGGCGGCGGGGACGTCGGGGTTGCTGCTGGATGACATATATAAATAGGTATCTGAAAAATCAAAATTGCAATCAAACAGATATCAATCTGAACGCATAATGCGCCGAACGTCAAGCCCCGACCCCTGGAGACACCATGCCGCGCCTGCCTTCCGTACCCGCCCACCGCGAGCCCTTCCAGGTGACCGACGAGGTGCGTTGCCTTTGGCCGGCGGCCGCGGTGCTGGGTGAGGGCGGGCTCTGGTCGGTGTCGCGGCGGTGCCTGTTCTGGGTCGACATCCTCTCGCGCCACATCCACCGGCTCGACCCCGCCACCGGCGCGCGGCAGAGCTGGACGTTTGACGAGGAGGTGTCTGCGCTGGCCGAGCGCCGCACCGGCGAGGGCCTGGCGATCGCGCTGCGGCGGGGGCCGGCGTTCTGGAACCCCGACCGTCCAGGCGAAGCGCCGCGCTACCTGTGCCAGCCCGAACCCGAACGCAGCGACAACCGCTTCAACGACGCGCGCTGCGACGCGGCGGGGCGCTGGTGGATGGGCAGCATGGACTTCGGGTGCACGCTGCCCACCGGCTCGCTCTACCGCGTCGGGGCCGACGGCGCCTGGGCGCGCATGGACGAAGGCTTCGCGGTCACCAATGGTCCGACCTGGATCCACCAGGGCCGGACCATGCTGTTCAACGACACGGTCAACGGCCAGGTGCTGGCCTACGACAACGACCCGGACATTGGCGAGATCACCGGGCGTCGCCTCTGGCTGCAGTTCGCCCCGGAGGACGGCGTGCCCGACGGCATGACCACCGATGCGCTCGGGCGGGTGTGGATCTGCCACTGGGGCGGCGGCTGTGTCACCTGCCACGACCCCGACACAGCCCAGGAACTGGCACGGGTGCGTCTGCCGGTGAGCCAGGTCACCTCGTGCACCTTCGGCGGGCCGGACCTTTCGACTCTGTTCATCACCTCCGCGCGCTTCAGCCTGGACGACGCGGCACTGGCTCGCGAGCCGCTGGCCGGTGGCCTGTTTGCCGTTCGGCCGGGTGTGGCGGGCCTGCTCGCGTCCCCCTTCGCCGGCTGACCATCACCAGACACCACCACGGGAGCAGACCATGGGCGAACAACATTTTGGCGGCGTGCACTGGATCGAACACCGCACGCAGCGGCTGGCGGTGATGCCCGATGCCGGCGGCGGTGTCGTCGCCTGGCAGTGGGTGCGCGACGGCGAGCCGGTGGACCTCTGGCGGGCCTGGGACGGCCGCACCGCGCGCATGCAGGCGCTGGCCAGCTACCCGCTGCTGCCCTGGTCCAACCGCATCAGCGGTGGCGGCTTCGAGCACGCCGGGCGCTTCCACCCCCTGGCGCCCAACACCCCCGACGACCCGTACCCCATCCACGGCGACGGCTGGCTCCAGCCCTGGCAGCTGACCCGTTCCGGAGAGGATGGCGTGCAGATGCAGCTGCGCAGCGCGGGCTTTGGCGGCAGCCCCTACCACTACACGGCCACGCAGACCTTCACCCTGGTGGACGGCGGCATGGACCAGTCGCTGGAGGTGGTCAACCGCGGCGAACATGCGCTGCCGTTCGGCCTGGCCCAGCACCCCTGGTTCACGCGCACGCCCGCGTGCCGCCTGCGCGCCCGGGTCGACGGCGTGTGGCTGGCGCGGCCCGACAAGATCCCGACCGGCTACAGCACCGATTTCCCCGAGGGCTGGGACCTGGGCCAGGGCGCACTGGTGGACCGCCTCGTGATCGACAACGGCTTTGGCGGCTGGGACGGCGCCGCGCTGATCGAATGGCCCGAGCGCGATCTGGCGCTGCACATGCTCAGCACGTTGACGCTGCCCGACGGCTCGCAGGCGCACCCGGACTGCCTGCTCTACGCGCCGGCCGAACCGCCGGTGTTCTGCTTCGAGCCGATCAGCCACCCCATCGACGCCGCGCATCTGCCAGGCCAGCCCGGCTGGACCGAGGTGGCACCCGGCCAGTCCATGGCGCTGGTGGTGGAGTGGCGCTTCAGCACGTCACCGGCAGACCGGTCCGCAGCGACTGCGTGATCGCCTGGCCGATGCGCGTGGCCTCGGTGGCGTCGTTCAGCGTCAGCGGGGAGGGGCGCTCGCCGCGGCAGGCCGCGACGAAGGCTTCCATCTCCAGCCGGAAGGCGTCGCCGAAACGTGCGAAGAAGTCGGGCAGGGCGCGGTGGCCCACGCCGCTCGCGTCGCGGTACTGCACGCGTGAAAGGTGTGCGCCCATGCCGACCTGCAGCGTGCCGGTGGTGCCGATGACCTCGGTGGTGGTCTCGTGGCCGTGCGGCATGGTGCGGCTGGCGTAGAACACCGCGCGCTGGCCGCCCTCGAACTCGACGATGGCCAGGCCGTTGTCCACATCACCGAAAGGCCTGAGCCCCTCGTGGATGGCGATGGTGCCGCTGGCGAACACACGCGTGGCCTTGGGGTTGCCCAGCATCCAGCGCGCGAGGTCGATGTCGTGCACGCTGCAGTCCATGAAGATGCCGCCCGACGATTCGGCAAAGCGCACGAAGAAGCCCGATTCGTCGTTCTGGTCGCAAGTCTGCGAACGCACGAGGAAGGGTTTGCCGAGCGCGCCCTGGTCGATGGCGGCCTTGGCCTCGGCGTAGCTGGGGTCGAAGCGGCGCACGAAGCCGACCATGGCGACCCGATCCGGGTGCTGCTTCGCGACGGCCTCCACCGCCTCGCAGGTGGCCACGTCCAGCGACAGCGGCTTCTCGACGAACACGTGTTTGCCCGCACGCAGGCAGGCGCTGGTCTGGTCGGCGTGCAGCGTGGTGGGCGTGACCAGCACGATGGCGTCGATGTCGGGCGCGGCCAGCATCGCTTCCAGCGAGTCGTGGCAGCGGTCGATGCCCAGTTCGTCTCGCGCCCAGTCGAGCTCCGCGGCCACCGGGCTGCAGGCCGCGACCAGGCGCGCGCCCGGCGTGTTGCGGGCCAGCTGTTGCGCGTGGCGCTTGCCCAGGCGGCCCAGGCCGGCGATGCCGACGTTGAGGATCTTGGTGCTCATGCGGGCAGCCTCAGAACGTGACGGGCTGGCCGGTGGTCGCGCTTTGCGTCGCGGCGTCGGCGAGCTTCTGCGCCATCACGCCGTCCTGCACCGTGGTCTTGAACGGCTGGCCCGACTGCAGGCAGGCAAAGAAGTGTTCGATCTCCAGCCGGTAGGCGGCGGCATAGCGCTGCAGGAAGAAGGCCTCGGGCTTGTCGGCCTTCACGCCGTTCGCGTCCCACTGCACCACCTCGCTGGGCGTGTGGTTGCCACACTGCAGCAGGCCGGCCGAGCCCAGCACCTCGAAGCGCTGGTCGTAGCCGTAGGCGGCGCGGCGCGTGGTGTTGATCTGGCACAGGCGGCCCTTGTGTGTGCGGATGGTGACGGCGGTGCAGTCGAAGTCGCCCGCTTCGCCGACGGCCGGGTCGGTCAGCACCGAGCCGGTGGCGCTCAGCCAGGCGGCCTCGTCGCCATCGGCGCAGAGGATCCAGCGGAACACGTCGAAGTCGTGGATCAGCATGTCGCGGAAGATGCCGCCCGACTGTTTGATGTACTCCACCGGCGGCGCGCCCGGGTCGCGGCTGGTGATGACCAGCATCTCGGGGGCGCCGATCTCGCCCGCGTCCATGCGGCGGCGGGCTTCGTTGAAGGTCGGGTCGAAGCGGCGCTGGAAACCGATCATGCAACCCACGCCCGCGGCGGCCACGGCCTGTGCCACGGCTTCGGCGCGCGGCACCGACAGGTCGACCGGCTTCTCGCAGAAGATGTGCTGGCCCGCGGCGGCGGCGCGCGCGATCAGGTCGCTGTGGGTGGTGGTGGGCGAGCAGATCGCGACCGCGTCGATGGACTTGTCCGCGAACACGGTGTCGATGTCGCAGGCCTGCGCCCCGAGCTGTTGGGCCAGATCGGCCGCGGCGGCGGGCAGGGCGTCGCAGACGTACTTGAGCTGGACGCCCGGCTGGGCAGCGAGGTTGGTGGCGTGGATGCGGCCGATGCGACCGGCGCCGAAAACGGCAACGTGTTTCATGTGCGTGTGAAAAGGTTGGGGTGGAAGGGGAAAACGGGTCAGCGCGCCGCGGCGCCGCTGGGCTTGTATTCGAGTTCGAGCCGGTAGGCCAGGGCGATGAACAGGCACTGCGCCAGGGCCATGGTGCTGGATAGCGCGCGAAAGCCGAACACGGCACTCTCCTGCACCACCAGGGCCACGTCGGCCAGCTGGGCCAGCGCGCCGACGCGGCTGTCGGTGATGGCGATCACGGTTGCGCCGGCCTGGCGGGCCTGTCGCACAACGTCCATGGTCTCTTCGGCGTAGGGCGCAAAGCTGATGGCCACCATCACGTCGCCGCGCCGCAGCCCGCGCACCTGGCCCACGTGCATGGCGCCGGCAAAGTCCACCAACTGCACCGGCTTGTCGGTGTGCTGCAACGCGTAGGCCAGGTAGGTCGCCACCGGAAAGGCCCGGCGCGCGCCGGCCACCCACAGCGATGGCGCGTGGGCCAGCAGGTCCACCGCGCGGTCGATGGGCAGCTCGTGCAGATGGCGGCCCAGCTCTTCGAGACCGGCCACGGCGCCGCTCACGAATTCCTGCGCGATGCTGGTGCCGTCCAGCGGGTGGTCGCTGCGCGCCACGGCCTCGCGGATGCGGTTCTGGTAGCTGCGGCTGGGGGCGATCTGGGTGGCGATGCCGGCGCGGAACAGGGCCTGCATTTCCGAGAAGCCCGAGAAGCCGAAGTGTTTGGCAAACCGCACCACAGCCGAGGGCTGCACGCCGCAGTGGTCGGCGATGTCCTGGATGCGCTCCAGGCCCACGTGGTCGCGGTGCTGTTCGATGTAGGTGCCGATCAGCTTGAGCTGCCGACTGAGCTGTCCGTGCTCCTGCACCAGGCGCTGCAGGAACTCGTCCACAGGGGTGGCGGGCTTGGGAGAAGTCATGGGAAGCAATGTAGCCGAGAAATGAAAAAATAGAAAAAATCTTTCATTAGGGAAAACATCTAGAAGAAAAATTCTCTTAGCGTCCTACCATCCGTCCCGTGCCACCGCTGGGCCGGTCTGTCCGCTCCTGACGGCACGCAGGCATTCCGCTTCAACCAACGACTGGAGACATTCATGAACGCTTCTTCCGTGCGACCCGTGCTCAAGACCCTGGCCCTGGCCGCCCTGCTGGCCGCCGGTGCCGCGCAGGCCCAGGGCCGGTACGTGCTCATCAGCCACGCGCCCGATTCGGACTCGTGGTGGAACACCATCAAGAACTCGGTCAAGCAGGCGGGCGAGGACTATGGGGTGACGGTCGAGTACCGCAACCCGGCCAACGGCGACCTGGCCGACATGGCCCGCCTGATCGAGCAGGCCGCGGCGCAGAACGTCGACGGCGTGATCACGACCATCGCCGACTTCAACGTGCTGCAGGGCGCGCTCAAGAAGGTCACCGACAAGAAGATCCCGCTGATCACCATCAACTCCGGCACCACGGAGCAGAGCGAAAAACTGGGAGCGATCATGCACGTGGGCCAGCCCGAGTACGAGGCCGGCAAGGGCGCGGGCGAGCGCGCCAAGGCAGCGGGCGTCAAGAGCTTCCTGTGCGTGAACCACTACGCCACCAACCCGGCCTCGTTCGAGCGCTGCCGCGGCTTTGCCGAAGCCATTGGCGCCGACTTCAAGAAGAGCACCATCGACTCCGGCGACGACCCGACCACCATCGAGTCCAAGGTCAGCGCCTACCTGCGCCAGAACGCCGGCACTGGCGCCGTGCTGACCCTGGGCCCGACCTCGGCCCACCCCACGCTCAAGGCGCTGGAGAAGGGCGGCCAGGCCGGCAAGCTCTGGTTCGCCACCTTCGACCTCTCCGATGAAATCGGCAAGGCCATCAAGGGCGGCACCATCCAGTTCGGCATCGACCAGCAGCCCTACCTGCAGGGCTACATCCCGGTCGCGGTGATGGCCACCATGAAGGCCCAGAAGACCACCGACATCAAGAAGGTGTCCGAGGCCATCCAGGCCAATGCCAAGACCAAGGCCCGCTTCGCCGAGTACGGCCTGGCGCCCGCCTTCGGCGCGCGCCACATCGGCTCGGGCCCCGGCTTCGTGACCAAGGAGACGCTGCCCAAGGTGGAAAAGTACGCTGGCCAGTACCGCTGACCCGCACCCCGACCGGTGCCCGGGAGGGCGCCGGTCTTTCGACAGAGACATTGATTGAGGACATGACATGGCCAGTGCAAACCTGAGCGGCGCGCCCGCCAACCTGCCGGGCGACGAGCGCGTGCGCAACGTGGGCACGGTGCGCAAGCTGCTTGCCCGCCCCGAGTTCGGCGCCATCGCCGGCACACTGCTCGTGGTGGCTATCTTTCTGCTGGCGGCCGGCGACTCCGGCATGTTCAGCGCCGAGGGCACGGTCAACTGGGGCACCGTGGCGGGCTTCCTGGGCATCATCGCCGTGGGGGCGGCCCTGCTGATGATTGCCGGCGAGTTCGACCTTTCGGTCGGCTCCATGATTGGCTTCGCCGGGATGATGGTGGCCATCCCCATCCTCGAATGGGGCTGGGCGCCCAGCGCCGCGGTGGTGTTCGCCTTCGCCTGCGCGCTGGCGCTGGGCTGGCTCAACGGCTGGCTGGTGATCAAGACCGGCCTGCCCAGCTTCATCGTGACCCTGGCCTTCTTCTTCATCCTGCGCGGGCTGTCGCTGGCGGTGGCCGTGCTGCTGACCGGCAAGACCATCCTGTCCAGCAGCGGCGACATCGTGCTGCAGGAAGCCATGCTGGCCGACCCGGTGGTGTCGGCCCTGTTCCACGGCCATGTGCTGACCGGCCTGTTCGACAGCCTCGCCGCGGCCGGCTGGATGGCGGCGCGCGACGACGGCACGGCCCTGGCCATCGGCGTGCCCAAGGTGGTGGTGTGGTGGTTCCTGCTGACGGCGGCCGGCGCCTTCGTGCTGGCCCGCACCCGGGCCGGCAACTGGATCTTCGCCGTGGGGGGCGACGCGAATGCCGCGAAGAACGTGGGCATTCCGGTGGCGCGGGTCAAGATCGGCCTGTTCATGTTCACCGCCTTCTGCGCCACGCTGTTCGCCGTGCTGCAGGTGGCCGACGCGGGCTCTGCCGCCGCCGACCGCGGCCTGCAGAAAGAGTTCGAAGCCATCATCGCGGCGGTCATCGGCGGCTGCCTGCTGACCGGGGGCTACGGCTCGGTGATCGGTGCGGCCTTCGGGGCGCTGATCTTCGGCATGGTGCAGATCGGCATCGGCTACACCAGCATTGACAACAACTGGTACCGCGTGTTCCTGGGCGTGATGCTGCTGGCCGCCGTGCTGTTCAACAACTACATCCGCCGCCGCTTCGCGATGGGCAGGCTGTGAACGGGGAGATGGCCATGAGCGACTACATCCTTCAACTCGAAGACATCTCCAAGTTCTTCGGCCCGGTCATCGCCCTCAACGGTGTGACCCTGCGCCTGAGGCGCGGCGAGGTGCACTGCCTGCTGGGCGACAACGGCGCCGGCAAGTCCACGCTGATCAAGACCCTGGCCGGTGTGCACCTGGCCGACAAAGGCCAGTACCTGGTCAACGGTGAGCCGGTGCGCTTCCGCTCGCCGCGCGACGCGCTCGACGCCGGCATCGCCACCGTCTACCAGGACCTGGCCTTGGTGCCCCTGATGAGCGTGGCGCGCAACTTCTTCATGGGGCGCGAGCCGGTGCGCAAGCTGTTCGGCGTGCTGCCGGTGATGGACCACGCCTCGGCCGAGGCCATCGCCACCGAGAAGCTGGGCGAGATGGGCATCCGCGTGCGCAACGCCGGCCAGATGATCGGCACCATGTCCGGCGGCGAGAAGCAGTGCCTGGCCATCGCGCGCGCCATCCACTTCGGCGCGCAGGTGCTGATCCTGGACGAGCCCACCGCGGCGCTGGGCGTCAAGCAGAGCGCCAACGTGCTCAAGCTCATCCTCAAGGCGCGCCAGCGCGGCATCTCGGTCATCTTCATCACCCACAACGCCAACCACGCCTACCCGGTGGGCGACAGCTTCACCCTGCTCAATCGCGGCAAGTCGCTGGGCACCTACGCCAAGGCCGACATCTCGAAAGAAGCGCTGCTGGACATGATGGCCGGCGGCGCGGAGATGAAGACGCTGATGGAAGACCTGGAAGGAGTGACCATCTGATGCCCAAGCTCCCGTTCCCGCAAGGCCGCGCGCACGACCTGGCCTGCCTGGGCCGGCTGGCCGTCGATCTCTACGCCCAGCAGTTCGGCAGCCGCCTGGAAGACGCGCGCAGCTTTTCTATGTACCTCGGTGGCAGCTCCGCCAACCTGGCGTTTGGTGTGGCCCGCCTGGGCTGCCGCAGCGCCATGATTTCGCGCGTCGGCGACGAGCAGATGGGCCGCTTTCTGCTGGAGCGGCTTCAGGCCGAAGGCTGCGACACCAGCCAGGTGCAGATCGACAAGGACCGCCTCACCGCCCAGGTGCTGCTGGGCCTGAAAGACCGCGACACCTTCCCGCTGCTGTTCATGCGTGAGAACTGTGCCGACATGGCGCTGGACGCTGCGGCCATCAGCGAAGACTTCATCGCCCAGTGCCGCGCGCTGGCCATCACCGGCACCCACCTCTCGACCGACGGCACCCGTGCCGCCGCGCACAAGGCGCTGGAAGCTGCGCGCCGCCACGGCACCGTGACCGTTCTGGACATCGACTACCGCCCGGTGCTCTGGGGCCTGACCGGCCGCGGCGCCGGCGAGAACCGCTTCGTGGACGATGCGGGCGTGACGCGCCAGCTGCAGCAGAGCCTGCCGCTGTTCGATTTGCTGGTCGGCACCGAAGAAGAGTTCTTCATCGCCGGCGGCGTGGCGAACGACATCATCGCCAGCCTGCACGCCGTGCGCGCGCTGTGCCCCGCCGCCACGATGGTGGTCAAGCGCGGTGCTCTGGGCTGCTGCGTGATCGAGGGCGATGTGCCCGACGACATCGACGCCGCACCGACCTACCGCGGCGAGCGCGTGGAGGTGCTCAACGTGCTGGGCGCGGGCGACGCCTTCCTCTCCGGCCTCATGGCCAGCCTGCTGCAGGGCAAGGACTGGGCGGAGTCCACGAAAGTGGCCAATGCCTGCGGCGCCATCGTGGTCTCGCGCCACGCCTGCTCCGCCGCGATGCCGACGCCGGCGGAGCTGGCCCACTGGTTCGGCGGCAGCCGCAACCCCAAGGTCGACGCCGACGAGCAACTGGCGCACCTGCACCGCGTCACCGCCGCGCGCCCGAGCTGGCAAGACCTGTGCGTGATGGCCTTCGACCACCGCAGCCAGTTCTACGACATTGCCCGCGCCGCCGGGGCTGCCGAATCGCGCATTCCCGCCTTGAAGAAGCTGCTGGTGCAGGCGGCCGAGCAGGTCGAGCGCAGCCGCTGGCTGCAGGGCCACACCGGTGTGTTGATCGACGGTGGCGACTACGGCCGCGACGCGCTGGCCAGCGCCACCGGCCGCGGCTGGTGGGTCGGCCGGCCGGTCGAGCTGCCGGGCTCGCGCCCGCTGCGCTTCGACGGCACACGTTCCATCGGCAGCGCGCTGGTGCACTGGCCGACCGAGCAGGTGGTCAAGTGCCTGGTGCACTACCACCCGGACGATCACTTCGCGTTGCGCCTGGAGCAGGAGCAGACCGTGCTGGAGCTCTGGGAGGCCACGCGCGCGAGCGGCAACGAACTGCTGCTGGAGATCATTCCCCCGAAGGCCATGACGCCCGACGGCACGGCCGACGCTGCCGTGCTGCGCGCGGTCAAGCGCTTCTACAACCTGGGCGTCAAGCCGGAGTGGTGGAAGCTGGCCCCCATGCAGGAGCAAGGCTGGCGCGATCTGGAGGCGCTGATCACCGAGCGCGACCGCCACTGCCGTGGCGCCGTCATCCTGGGCCTGAATCAGCCGCTGGACTTTCTGGCGAGCAGCTTCGCCAACGCCACCAACCCCATCGTCAAGGGCTTCATGGTCGGGCGTACCCTCTGGGCCGACGCGTCCCTGAAATGGTTCAAGGGCGAGATCGATGATGCGGCCCTGATCGACGAAGTGGCCCGCAACTTTGCAGTGCTGGTGGATGCCTGGCGCTCGCGCCATACGGCCCAGCGCGCTGCCGCCTGAACAACTGGTTCAAGACATGAAAACCCAACGACTCACGATGGCGCAGGCCCTGGTCAAGCACTTGGCCGCACTGCGCGTGGAGGTGGAACACCTCGACGGCCGCACATCCATCGAGCCCTATTGCGGCGGCGTGTTCACCATCTTCGGCCACGGCAACGTGGCCGGGCTGGGCGAAGCGCTGGCCCAGGTTCGCGACCAGCTGCCCACGCTGCGAGCCCACAACGAACAGACCATGGCGCACGCAGCGATCGCCTACAGCAAGGCCCAGTTCCGCCAGCGCATCATGGCCGTGTCCACCAGCATCGGCCCAGGTGCCACCAATCTGGTCACGGCAGCCGCGGTGGCCCATGTGAACCGCCTGCCCGTGCTGCTGCTGCCCGGCGACATCTTCGCCAACCGACGGCCCGACCCGGTGCTGCAGCAGATCGAACACTTCGGCCAGGGCGACGTCAGCGCCAGCGACTGCTTTCGCCCCGTCACGCGCTACTTCGACCGCCTCACCCGGCCCGAGCACATCCTGACCGCGCTGCCGCGCGCCATCCAGATGATGACGGACCCGGCCTCCTGCGGACCGGCCTGCCTCTCGCTGCCGCAGGACGTGCAGGCCATGGCCTTCGACTGCCCCGAAGACTTTTTGAATCCCGGCTTGCTGCGCTTCCGCCGCCCATCCGCGGACGAGCGCGAGCTCGCCAACGCCATCGCCCTGCTGCGCAACGCCAAGCGCCCGCTGATCGTGGCCGGCGGCGGCGTGCTCTACAGCCAGGCCTGGGCCGCGCTGCGCGCCTTCGTCGACGCGCACGGCGTGCCCGTGGTCGAGTCGCACGGCGGCAAGAGCAGCCTGCCCTGGGACCACCCGCTCAACCTGGGCGCCATCGGCGTCGACGGCGTGTCCTGGGCCAACGACATGGCGCGCGAGGCCGACGTGGTGTTCGCCGTCGGCACCCGGCTGCAGGACTTCACCACCGGCTCGCACGCCCTGTTCCCGCAGGCGAAGCTGCTGAGCCTGAACGTGCAGCCCTACGACGCCGGCAAGTGGAGCGGTCAGGCCCTGGTGGCCGACGCCCGCGTGGGCCTGGGCCAGCTCGAAGCCGGTCTGGCCGGCTGGGCCGCCGACGCCGCCTGGACGGCACGCGCGAAACAGCAGGCCGCCGCAGCCAACGCCCGCATCACCGAGCTGACCACGAACGTGCCGAAAGACATGCTGCCCTACGACGCCGAGGTCATCGGTGCGGTGCGCGATTCGGCGCTGGAACTGGGCCTGGACAGCGGCACCCAAGACGTGGCGCTGTGCGCCGCCGGCACGTTGCCGGCCGAGCTGCACAAGCTCTGGCGTGCCAGCCTGCCGGGCAATTACCACATGGAGTACGGCTATTCGTGCATGGGTTACGAAGTGGCCGGCGGCCTGGGCGTGAAGATGGCCCGGCCGGAGCAGGAGTCCATCGTTCTGGTGGGCGACGGCTCCTACATGATGGCCAACTCCGAGCTGGCCACCTCGGTCATGCTGGGCCAGAAGATCATCGTGGTGATCCTCGACAACCGCGGCTACGGCTGCATCCAGCGCCTGCAGACCGCCACCGGCAGCCCGGCCTTCAACAACCTGCTGGACGATTGCGTGCCCGAGGGCGGCGAACGCAGCACCATCGACTTCGCCATGCACGCGCGATCCATGGGCGCCGACGCGGTGCATGTGAAGGACGTGGTCGAACTCAAGGCCGCGATGGTCAAGGCCCGTCAGGCCACGCGCACCCAGGTGATCGTGATCGACACCACCCACACCCGCACCACCGAGGGTGGCTGCTGGTGGGAGGTGGCGGTGCCCGAGGTGTCGGCGCGCGCCGAGGTGCGCGCAGCGCATGCCACCTATGTGCAAGGCCAGTCGCAGCAGCGCCTCTGACGCGAACCACAATGGAAACCGGCATGAAGCGCTTTCTGAAAGGGCTGGCACTGGTGGTGGGCGCGGCGCTGTTGCCTTTGTCGGCGCACGCCCAGAAGATCGGCTTCGCACTGTCCGAGCAGGACGCGTTCCTGTCCCTGCTGCGCAACGGCGTGATGGACGCGGCCAAGGCCACCGGCGCCACGGTGCAGCTGGAAGACGCCAAGGGCAGCAAGACGGCGCAGCTCGACCAGATACGCCACCTGGTGGCGCAGAAGGTCGATGCCATCGTGGTAGTACCGGTGGACACCGAGTCCACTCGCCTGATCACCTACATGGTGACGCAGGCCCGCATCCCGCTGGTCTATGTCAACCGCAAGCCGGTCGACTTCGACCAGCTGCCGCCGGGCGTGGCCCTGGTCGCGTCGGACGAGAAGGTCTCGGGCACGCTGCAGACCGAAGAGGTGTGCCGCCGCCTGAACGGCCGCGGGCAGATCGTGGTGCTGATGGGCAACCTGGCCAACGAGGCGGCCCGCACCCGCACGCAGGACGTGGAGGACGTGCTGGCCCGGCCGGCCTGCAGCGGCATCCGCATCCTGGACAAGCGTCTGGGAGGCTGGGACCGCACCCGCGCCCGCCACATCGTGCAGAACTTGCTGGCCGCCTCTGCGAACACGGGCAAGCGCTTCGACGCGGTGGTGGCCAACAACGACGAGATGGCCCTGGGGGCCATCGAGGCCCTGAAGGCCGGCAAGGCCTGGACGCCCGATTTCGTCGTCGCCGGCATCGACGCGACGCCCGACGCGCTGGCGTCCATGAAGGCGGGCGACCTCAAGGTCACCGTGCTGCAGAACGCCGCCGGCCAGGGGGCTGGCGCCGTGCACACCGCGCTCAAGCTGATCCGCCAGCAGCCGGTGCCCCGTTTCGTGGACGTGCCATTTGAACTGGTCACGCCCGCCAATCTCGACAAGCTCCTTCCTCACAACAACTGATCATTGATCCTCTGAAAGAAAGCCAAAGCCATGAGCTGGAATGTCCGCATCGGTATCAATCCCCTGTCGTGGATGAACGACGACCTGCCGTCCCTGGGCGGCGAAACCCCGCTGGAAACCGCGCTGAAGGAAGGCAAGGAGATCGGCTACGAAGGCTTTGAGCTGGGCAACAAGTTCCCCAAGGACGGCCCGGGCCTGAAAGCCAAACTCGACGAGTTCGGTCTGGCCTGCGTCTCGGGCTGGTACTCCGGTTTCCTCGCCGAACTCGAGCCGGGCCAGACCAACGAACAGGCCGTCGCCGCCGAGATCGAACGCTGCAAGGCCCACATGAGCAAGCTGCAGTACAACGGCGTGAAGGTGGTGGTCTACGGCGAATGCGCCGGCACGGTGCAGGGCCAGATGGACACCCCAGTGTCCAGGCGCCCGCAGTTCGCCAACGAGGCGCTGTGGCACGCCTACGCCGAGCGCCTGAACGCCTTCGGTGAGCACCTGCTCAAGACCTACGGCATCAAGCTGGCCTACCACCACCACATGGGCGCCTACGTCGAGTCGCCCGCCGATGTGGACAAGCTGATGGCGCTGACCGACCCGGCCAAGGTCTTCCTGCTGTTCGACACCGGCCATGCCTATTTCGGCGGTGCCGCCGCGCCGGTCGACCTGCTCAAGAAACACGTCAAGCGCGTGGTGCACGTGCACTGCAAGGACGTGCGCACCCCCGTCATCGCCCAGGCCCGCAACGACGGCTGGAGTTTCCTGCACGGCGTGATCAACGGCACCTTCACCGTGCCCGGCGACGGCAGCATCGACTACGTCGCCGTGCTCAAGACCTTGAAGGACAACGGCTATGAAGGCTGGCTGGTGGTGGAGGCCGAGCAGGACCCCGCGGTCGCGCCGAGCTACCAGTACGCCAAGAAGGGGTACCAGACCCTGCGCACGTTGGTCGACAGCCTGAACTGAGCAGCAGGAGAACCACCATGGTCAGCCCATTGCTTGCCAAGGCCGCGCCCAGCGGGCGCGAGATCGTCAACGTCACGCCCGAGCGCGCCGGCTGGACCCACGTGGGGTTCCGGGCGCTGCGCTTGGCGGCGGGTGAGTCGGAAGCGGTGGAAACCGGGGAGCGCGAGCTGTGCCTGGTGGTGCTCACCGGCACGGTGGACGTCACCATCGACGGCGAGACCTACAGCCACCTGGGCACGCGCAACAGTGTGTTTGAAGAGGTGTCGCCGGCTGCGGTCTACGTGCCGGCGGGCAAGGTGGTGCACATCCGTGCGGTGCGGGCGGCCGAGGTGGCGCTGTGTAGCGCGCCGGCCGATGCGCGCAACCGCAAGGTGCAGGTGCTCGACCCCAAGAACATGAAGCGCAGCGTGCGCGGCAAGGGCACGAACACGCGCTATGTCTGCGACATCCTGCCGCACGACGACCCGACCGCGGCGCACCTGCTGGTGGTGGAGGTGATGACACCGGCCAGCCATTCGAGCAGCTACCCGCCGCACAAGCACGACCAGGAAACGCCACCCACCGAGACCCAGCTGGAAGAGACGTATTACCACCGCCTCAACCCGCCGCAGGGGTTTGCCTTCCAGCGCGTCTACACCGACGACCGCAGCCTGGACGAGGCCTGCGCCGTGGAAGATCACGACGTGGTGATGGTGCCGCGCGGCTACCACCCGGTGGTGGCGCCCCACGGCTACGACCTGTACTACCTCAACGTGATGGCGGGGCCGAACCGCTTCTGGGTGTTCAAGAACGACCCCCAGCACGAATGGATGCTGAAGTAGGGGAAGCCGCGTCAGCGGCGCAGGGGGGTGTTACCCCAGCTCGTGGCGGTCTGCTGCGGCGTACAGATCTTGCGCGAACGCCGGATCGCTCTGGGCCACGTCGTCGGCCATGGCGCGCAGCTGCTCGGCTTCTTCGAAGCGGGTCAGCGGGCGGGCCGGGGTGGCGGTGCGGGTGGCGAACCAGCCTGCGAACATCTCGCGGACGGTGCTCAGAAAGTGGGCGGAATGGGAAAAGGTTGCAGTGCTCATGACACGCTCCTGAGGGACAACAGCGGATTTGCTGCACTGCAGTATAGGGTAAACCCTAGGTTTTGTGTCGTGATGTATGTCCGGTGTTTTGGGGGGAGCTCTCCAGATCACCGAATCCGTCCGCCATCGCCTCGCGCAGGAAGTTCACCAGGGCCGACACCGCCAGCGGCACATGGGCTGAATAAGGGCGGATCGCATACAGCCGGTCGGCGAACGAGCCCACCGGCGTCCAGCCCGGCAGCACCTCGACCAGCTTGCCGGCTTTGAGGGCCGCCTGCGCGCTGAAGTCCGGCAGCAGGGCGATGCCCAGGCCATCCAGCGCGGCGTCGCGCAAGGCCTCGCTGTTGTTGGCGGCGAGGGACCCGCGCACTTGCACCGTCACCCGCTCGCCCAGGCGCGCCTCGCGCGGCTCCAGCGTCCAGGCCGGGTTGTCCTGGGAGCGTGGGTAGTGCAGGCAGTTGTGGTCCACCAGGTCCGACGGGTGCTTTGGCGTGCCGTGGCGGCGAAGGTAGGCGCGGCTGGCCACGAGCACCGAACGCGTGGCGCACAGCGTCCAGGCGACGTGGGTGTCGGGTGGGTGGGCGGTGTGGCGGATGGCCAGGTCGAAGCCCTCGGTGGCCAGCGAGGCCAGCCGGTCAGACAGGTTCAGCTCGATGCGAACCTCCGGGTGCTGGCGCAGGAACTCGGCCAACCGCGGCACCAGCTGTTGCCGTGCCAGCGCCACCGGCGCCGTCAGCCGCACCAGCCCGCGCGGCGCGCCCGCGAGATCGCGCACCTGGGCCACGCTCTGCGCAATCTGCTCGAACGCCGGCCGCGCCTGGTCGGCCAGCCGCTGACCCGCCTCGGTCAGGCGCACGCTGCGCGTCGTGCGCTGCACCAGGGCCACGCCGGCCAGCCGCTCCAGCTCGGCGATGCGCTGGCTCATGGCCGCCTTGCTCACACCCAGGCGTGCGGCGGCGGCGGTGTAGCTGCCCTGCTGGTCAAGCACGGTGAGCCAGTGCACGTGGCCCCACAACTCGTGGATCTTCTGTTCGTTCATGGTCCGATTGTTCACCAATGTGAACAATCAATTCAAGGTTCCGGTCTTGTATCGATCCGGGGTGCTTCCTAGACTGCGTGCATTCATCCACTGGAGACACATTCATGAACGCACGCCACCCCGCCGTCACCGACATTCCGCACTACGTGGCCGGCGCCCGCTTCGCCGGCAGCGCCACGCGCAGCCAGACCGTGACCAACCCGGCCACCGGCGCCGTCACTGGCCAGGTGCCGCTGGCCAACGCCGCGGACGTGGACGCCGCCGTGGCCGCAGCCCAGGCAGCGTTCCCCGCCTGGTCCGACACGCCGCCGATCCGCCGTGCGCGCGTGATGTTCAAGTTTCTGGAGCTGGTCAACCAGCACAAGGACGAACTGGCCCATGCCATCACCGCCGAACACGGCAAGGTCTTCACCGACGCCCAGGGCGAAGTTGCGCGAGGCATCGACATCATCGAATTCGCCTGCGGCATCCCCCAGCTCTTGAAGGGCGACTTCACCGACCAGGTCTCCACCGGCATGGACAACTGGACCATCCGCCAGCCGCTGGGTGTGGTGGCCGGCATTACGCCGTTCAACTTCCCGGTCATGGTGCCCATGTGGATGTTCCCGGTGGCGATTGCGGCCGGCAACACCTTCGTGCTCAAGCCCAGCCCAACCGACCCGACGCCCTCTCTGATGATCGCCGACCTGCTCAAGCAGGCGGGTCTGCCCGACGGCGTGTTCAACGTCGTGCAGGGTGACAAGGAGGCGGTAGATGCGCTGCTGGTGCACCCGGACGTGAAGGCGGTCAGCTTCGTCGGCTCCACCCCCATCGCGAACTACATCTACGAAACCGGCGCCCACCACGGCAAGCGTGTGCAGGCTCTGGGCGGCGCCAAGAACCACATGGTCGTCATGCCCGACGCCGACCTCGACCAGGCGGTGGACGCGCTGGTCGGTGCGGCCTACGGTTCGGCCGGCGAGCGCTGCATGGCGATCTCGGTGGCGGTGCTGGTCGGTGACGTGGCCGAGAAGATCATGCCCAAGCTGATCGAGCGCACGAAAACGCTCAAGGTGCTCAACGGCACCAACCTGGCGGCCGAGATGGGCCCGATCGTCACCGCCGCCGCGCATGCCCGCATCAGCGGCTACATCGACGCCGGCCAGGCCGAAGGCGCGCAGCTGCTGGTCGATGGCCGCGGCTTCGATGCGAAGCAGGCCGGCGAAGGTTGTGAGGGTGGTTTCTGGATGGGCGGCACGCTGTTCGATCACGTGACGACCGACATGAAGATCTACAAGGAAGAGATCTTCGGCCCGGTGCTCAGCTGCGTGCGCGTGGCCGATTTCGGTGAAGCCGTGCAGCTGATCAACGACCACGAGTTCGGCAACGGCACCAGCTGCTTCACCCGCGATGGCAACGTGGCGCGCGAGTTCGCGCGCCGCATCCAGGTGGGCATGGTGGGCATCAACGTGCCGATCCCGGTGCCCATGGCCTGGCAGGGTTTTGGTGGCTGGAAGAAGAGCCTGTTCGGCGACATGCACGCGTATGGCGAAGAGGGCGTGCGTTTCTACACCAAGCAGAAGTCGATCATGCAGCGCTGGCCGGAATCGATTGGCAAGGGCGCCGAGTTCGTGATGCCGACGGCCAAGTAAACCGGTAGCGCCCGGCGGATCGGCCGGCCTCTGCGGTTCAGGCCTGAACCTGGACGGCGGCCCGCTGGCGGGTCCACCACCGCAACGCCACCGGCACCACCAGCATCAGCACGGCCGCGGTCCACAGGCCGATGGTGATGGGGCTGCCCACCAGGATGGCCGCGTCGCCGTTGCTGATGGACAGGGCGCGGCGGAGGTTCTGTTCCATCATGTCGCCGAGCACGAAGCCCAGGATCAGCGGCGCCATGGGCACCCCCTGCTTGCGCAGCAGATAGGCGGCAAAGCCGAGCGCGGTCATCAGCACCAGGTCGAACGTGGTGGCGTGCACCGCGTACACGCCCACGCTGCTGACGGCGACGATGCCGGGCACCAGCAGCCAGTTGGGCACGCTCAACACCTTGGTGAACACGCCCACCAGCGGGATGTTCATCACCAGCAGGATGACGTTGGCCAGGAACAGCGAGGCGATCAGGCCCCAGACCAGGTCGGGCTGCTGGGTGAACAGCGCCGGGCCAGGCGTGATGTTGTAGAGCGAGAGCGCGCCCACCATCACCGCCGTGGTGCCCGAGCCGGGCACGCCCAGCGTGAGCATGGGCACGAAGGAGCCGGTGGCGGCCGAGTTGTTGGCCGCCTCGGGCGCGGCCACGCCACGGATGTCGCCCTTGCCGAAGGTGCCGTCCTTGTCGGTCAGGCGCTTTTCCATCGAGTAGGTCATGGCACTCGCGATGGTGGCGCCGGCCCCCGGCAACACGCCGACCACAAAGCCCACCACGCTGGAGCGCACGGTGCCCCACCAGGTGTGTGCCAGCTCCTTGAGGTTGAACAGCATGCGCCCGGTCTGCGTCACCAGGCCGGTGCTGCTGTGGTGCTCCTGCAGCATCAGCAGCAGCTCGCTGATGGAAAACACGCCGATGACCACCACCACGAACTGGATGCCGTCGGACAGGTGGATGTCGCCACCGGTGAAGCGGTATACGCCCGAGTTCGAATCCAGCCCGACGCAGGACATGGACAGGCCGATGATGGCGGCCAGACCGGCTTTCACCGGTGCGTCGCCCATCAGGCCGGCGATGCAGGCGAAGGCGAAGCACATGAGCGCGAAGTACTCGGCCGGCCCGAAGGACAGCGCCCAGCTGGCCAGCAGCGGCGCGAACAGCACGATGCCCAGCGTGGCGATCAGCGAGCCCACGAAGGAGCTCCAGGCCGAGATGGACAGCGCCACGCCGCCCAGGCCCTGGCGCGCCATGGGGTAGCCGTCGAGCGCGGTCATGATGGCGCCCGCGTCACCCGGCACGTTGAGCAGGATGGACGAGATGCGGCCGCCGTATTCGCAGCCGATGTAGACCGCGGCCAGCAGGATCAGCGAGGTCTCGGGCGGTAGCTTCATGGCAAAGGCCAGCGGCATCAGGATGGCCACGCCGTTGATGGGGCCCAGGCCGGGCAGCAGGCCGACGATGGTGCCGATGAAGCAACCGACCGCGGCGATCAGCAGGTTGGTGGGGCTGAGTGCGACGCCGAAGCCCGCCACCAGGTGTTGCAGGATGTCCATGTCAGCTCCCTCCGAGCAGGGCCGCCAGCGGGCCGGCGGGCAGCACCACGTCGAGCACTTTGTCGAACAGCAGGTAGAGCACCCCACCCAGCGCGGCGCCGCCGATGAGCGACTGCTTCCAGCTGCCACCGAAGGCCATGCCCACGGGCACCGCCATCAGCGCGGTGGCCAGCGGAAAACCCAGCCACTGGAACAGCAGCGCGTACGCCAGCACGGCGGCCGCGCACAGCGCAGTCGGGCCCCAGGGCACGCCGCGGAAGGCCTCGGCGCCGGCACTGGGTTTGAGCACCAGCCACAGGCCCGACAGGCCCAGGCCACTGGCCAGCAGCAGCGGAAACGCGCGCGGGCCGACGGGTTCGTAAGAGATGGCGGCGGCGTAGTCTTGCGCGGCCCAGGCCATGGCGGCGGACGCGACAACACACACCGCGCCGAGGGCGCGGTCACTCATAGGGGACTCCGGTGGGGAAAGGGGCGGGGCCTTGGCAGGCCCCGCGGGCGTCACTTGGCCGGGACGACGTTCAGGCCGAACTCTTCGGCCAGCTTGCGGTAGCCGGCCACCTGCTTCTTGACGTAGGCGTCCAGCGGCGCGCCAGTCAGGGCCATGGGGAACAGGCCGCGTTCGTTGCGCAGCTTGTCGTAGGCGGGCGTGGCCATCAGCTTGTTGAAGGTGTCGACCCAGACCTTGTAGTCGGCGTCGCTGACCTTGGGGCCCACGTAGAAGCCGCGCACGATGGGCCAGTCCACGTCAAAGCCCTGTTCGGTCGCGGTGGGGATGTTGGCCATGTCGCCGGGCAGGCGCTTGTCGTTCATCACCGCCAGGATGCGCACCTTGGCGCCGGCCTTGATCTGCTGTCCGGCTTCGGCGGCGTCGCCGGTGAACACGTGGATGTGGCCGCCCTGCAGCGCGGTCAGCGCCTCGCCGCCACCTTCAAAGGCCACGTAGCGCATGGTCTTGGGGTTGACGCCCCCGGCGCGGGCCACGAGGGCGGCCTTCATCCAGTCCTGGCTGCCCACGGTGCCACCCGCGCCCAGCACCACCTTGGTCGGGTCGGCCTTCATGGCGGCCATCACGTCCTTGAGGGTCTTGAAGGGCGAGTTCTCGGCCACCACCACCGCGCCGTAGTCGGTGCCGATGGCGGCGAGCCAGCGCACGTCGTTCTCGGTGTAGCGGCCGAACTTGCCCTGGGCCAGGTTCAGCAGCGAGCCGCCGGAGAACGCGACGATGGCGTTGGCCGCGTCGGGCTTCTGGGCAATGACGGTGTTGTAGGCCACGGCGCCGATGCCGCCGGGCATGTAGGTCACGCGCATCGGGTCGGCGATGAACTTGCCCTCCTGCAGCGCGCTCTGCACGAGTTTGCAGGTCAGGTCGAAACCGCCACCGGGTTTGGCCGGCGCGATGCACTCGGTTTTGTCGAGCGGGTTGGCGAAGGCGGTCAGGGCAGAGGCCGCGACGGCAGCGGCGGCGAGTTTGAAGGCGAAGTTCATGACGGTGTCTCCTCGGGTGGGGTAAAGCCACGCAGCACAGGCGCTGCGGTGAGGTCACTGTAGAAACCGGGCACTTTCAGCGCGCTTTCAGGAAACCGGCCCAAAACACCGGGTTAACCCGGGGAGGTCTCGGACGCCCGCGCGGCGGGCAGTGTGATCGTGACGGCCAGCCCGCGGCCCTCGGGCCCCGCGCTCACCGCCATCTGCCCGCCGTGCCGCTGAGCCACCGTGCGCACGATGGCCAGGCCCAGGCCGGAGCCGGGCAGGGCGCCGCCCCGGCCACGGAAGAAGCGTTCTCCGGCGCGTGCCATCTCGTCGGGCGGCAGGCCCGGGCCGTCGTCCACCACCGCCAGCCGCACCGCGACATCCGCTTGCCCGCGCACCACCAGCGTCACGTGGCAGCCGGCGCCGCCGTGGCGGATGGCGTTGTGCAGCAGGTTCGCCAGCGCTTCGCGCAGCAGGTCGGCCTCGCCACTGAGCGGCAGCGGGCCGTCGGGCGCGTCCAGGCCCAGGTCCACGCCCTGTTCGCGCGCGGGGCCCCACCACTGGCGCACCAGGGCCTCGGCAAGTGCCACCGCGTCGAAGGGCTGGCGTTGCGGCGGCGCGCTGTCGGCGCGGGCCAGCGACAGCATCTGGTTGGTCTGGCGGATGGTTTCGTCCAGCTGCTCGCGGATGGTCTCCAGCACCTGGCGCTGCGCGGCCGGGTCGGCCTCGCGCTGCGCGTAGGCGACCTGGGTGGCGAGTGTGGTCAGCGGCGTGCGCAACTGGTGCGAGGCGTCGTCGATGAAGCGGCGGCGTGCCTCGGTCTGCTCGCGGTGGCGGTCGATGTGGTGGTTGATGGCCTGCACCAGCGGCCGCACCTCGGCCGGTGCGCCGGTGTCGTCCACGGGGGTGAGGTCCTGTGGGTCGCGCGCATCCACCTCTTGTCGCAAGCGGTCCAGCGGGCGCATGGCCCAGGCGATGGCCAGCGCCAGCAGCCCGGTGGCGACCAGCATCAGCAGGATGTCGCGCGCCAGCGACTGCAGCACCAGCGCACGCCGAAAGTCATTGCGCGCTTCCAGCGTCTCGGCCACCTGGATCACCACGCGTTGCGGCCCGCTGTGCCCGGCCAACGGCGGGTTCAGTTCGCGCGCGTAGCTGCCCACGCGCACCGCCTGGCCAAGGTAGTCGCTCTCGTGGAACTGGGGTTGGCCGGTCTTCAGCGGCCGGGGTGGGGCGGGCAGGTCGGCGCTGCCGATCTCGACCAGGCCGTCTTCGGTGGCCACGCGGTAGAACACCTGACCTTGTGCGGTGAGTTCGAAGAACTCGAGCATGCGGTAGGGCAGCTCCACACCGATGCCGCCGCTGGCGGTGGAGATGCTCGAATCGATGGACTTGACCGCGCCCAGCAGGGAGCGGTCGTAGGCCGCGTCGGCAGCGTCGCTGGCGGTGCGCCAGCCCAGCCAGAGCTCGCCCGCGATCACCACGCCCAGGCCCGGCAGCAGAAGCACCAGCAGGAAGCGGCGCACGCTGGCGCGGGCCCACCCGAGCGCCGTCACGGCGTGCTTTCGAGCTGATAGCCCAGCCCGCGCAGGGTGGCGATGCGCACCGGCGAGGCTTCCAGCCGCTTGCGCAGGCGGTGGATCAGCACCTCGATGGCCTCGGGGCTCACGTCCTGCTCGTCGGAGAACACACGCTCCAGCAGCTCGCGCTTGGACAGCGGCTCACCCGGATGCTGGATGAGGGCGCGCAGCACCGCGTGCTCGCGCGGCGTGAGGCTCAGCACCTCGTGCTGCAGGCGGAACTGTTTGGCCACGCTGTCGTAGCTCAGCGGCCCGCAGGCAAAGCGCGGGTGCTCCTGCCCGCGCGAACGGCGGATCAGCGCGACCAGCCGCGCTTCGAGTTCAGCCATGTCGAAGGGTTTGGCCAGGAAGTCGTCGGCCCCGCCGTGCAGGCAGTTGACCCGTTCCATGAGCGAATCGCGCGCGGTGAGGATGAGCACCGGCAGGCGCTCGTCCGCCTCGCGCAGGTCGGACAGCACGTCGTGCCCGCCCAGGCCGGGCAGGCCCAGGTCGAGGATGAGCGCGTCGTACTTCGTGGCTTTGAGGCTGCGGCGCACCAGGCGGCCGTCGTTCACCCAGTCGACCTGGAAGTCGTTCTGGCCCAGGGCCTTGACCAGCCAGGTGCCCAGTTCGGTTTCGTCTTCGGCGAGCAGGATGCGCATGGCGCGAGTCTCTCCTGTGCTCAGGCGTAGAGCAAGGCACCAGCCGCGCGCACGGCGGCGGCGCGCGTTTCGCCCAGCGCCTGTACCACCGGTTGCCAGACGCTGGAATAGGGTGGCAGTGCTTCGGGTGGAAACGCGGTGTGTGGCCAGTCGGACCCCCAGACCAGGCGTTCGCCCATCGTCTGCGCCACGTGGCGGATGTGGGCATGCAGCACGTCGTACGGTGCGCTGGCCTGCAGCCGGTACCAGCCCGAGAGCTTGACCCAGGCGCCCTGGTTGGCCAGGCGCTGCAGGGCGGCCCAGGCGGGGTCTTCGGTGCCGATGCCCACGTGCAGGCCGGCCAGGTGGTCGAGCACGGCGGCGAGGCCACTGCCCTCGTGTAAATCGGCGATGGTGGCGAGCTGGTCATGCCGCGCGTACCACTGCACATGCCAGCCGCGCGCCGCCAGCCGCGGCGCGAGCGCGCGAAAGGCCTCGGGTCCGTTGCCCACGGGCGAGACCAGGTTGAAGCGCACGCCGCGCACTCCCAGACGGTGCATGTTGTCGAGCTCGGCGTCGGTCACCGCTGTGTCCACCACGACCACGCCGCGGTGGCGGCCAGGCCGGCGCGCAAGCGAGCGCATGATCAGCGTGTTGTCGGTGCCGTAGACGCTGGGCTGCACCAGCACAAGGTGGCCCACGCCCAGCGGCGCCGCGGCCTGTTCGATCTCGCCCAGGTCGCGCAGCACCGGCCGGTAGTGCCCGGCCTGCGCCGGGTGGGTGGGGGTGAACACGTGTATATGGCAGTCCCAGCCCGGCGGGACGGGGTTCGTGTGCGGGCTCATCCGGTGGTGATGTTGCGTTCCTTGATCACCTTGGCCCACAGCGCCTGCTGGGCCGCAATGAAATTGCCGGCGCTCTGCTGGCTGGTGTCGGCGAATACGTCGCCGCCCAGCTGGCGAATGCGGCCCAGCACCTCGGCGTCGTCCAGCGCCTTGCGGATACCCGCCACCAGGGCGGCCTTCGCATCCGCCGGCAGCCCGGCGGGCGCCAGGATGGGGTTCCACTCCAGCACCTCGTAGCCGCTGACGCCGGCCTCGGCCATGGTGGGCACGTTCGGCAGCGAGCGGGCGCGCAGCCGGCTGGTCACGGCCAGCGGACGCAGCTTGCCCGCCTTGATGTGACCCAGCGACGACGCGACGTTGGCGAAGAACAGCGGCACCTGGCCGCCCATCACATCGTTCATGGCCGGACCGCCGCCGCGGTAGGCCACGTGGGTCAGGTCCACACCCGCGCGCTGCTCAAACAGGGCTCCGGCCAGGTGCTGGGCCGAGCCGTTGCCGGACGAGGCGTAGTTGAGCGGCTTGGCCTTGGCCAGGCGGATCACGTCCTTCACGCTTTGGGCTTCGAAGCTGGGTGTGCACACCAGCACGTTGGGGAAGGTGGCCAGCACGGCCAGCGGCGTGAACGCCGTGGCGCTGTCGTACGGCAGCTTGGGGAAGAGCGAAGGGTTGACCGCGAAGGACGAGGCGTCCAGCAGCAGCACGCTGCCGTCGGGTGTGGCGCGAGCCACATGGCCGGCAGCCAGCTGGCCGCTGGCGCCGGCCTTGTTTTCCACCACCACGGTCTGGCCCAGAGCGGCTTCGAGCTTGGGCGCGATGGTGCGGGCCATGAGGTCGGCGCCGCCGCCGGGCGGGTAGGAGACGACCAGCGTGATCGGCTTGCCGCCGGCGACTTTGCCTTGCGCGTGGGCACCGATCCAGGGCGTGGCCAGAGCCGCGCCGGCCGAGGCGATCAGGTGGCGGCGCGAGGGCATCCAGCCCTGGGAGAGCGTGTTCGGGTGGGCCATGGGGGTTCCTTCAGGTGATGTGGACGGAGTAGTGGAAGGCTTGGGCGTCGCCGCGCGTGGTCCGCAGCTCGACGCAGCGGCCCGAGAGGTCGTAGGCCGAGCGCTGCACCTGCGCGCAGGGGTGGCCGGCCGGCAGGCCCAGGTGGCGGGCCTGTGCAGCGCTGAGCTGCCCGAAGCCGATGTCGTCCAGCGCGCGGTGGATGTGCACCTGCACCTTGCGCGCGAACATGGGGTAGAGCAGATCGTCCCAGGTGGTCAGGTCGTCGTCGGCCAGCGGTGCGAACAGGTCCAGCGGCAGCCAGAGTTCTTCGAACAGCCGGGGCTGATCACCCATGAGGCGCAGGCGGTGGATGCGCAGCACCGGTTCCCCGGCGCCGATGCCCAGCGCGCGCGAGACAGAGACCGGTGCGTTCACGCGGCTGCGCTGCAGGATGCGGGAGGCGGGCACCTCGCCGGTGCCGCTGTCGAACCGGAAGAAGCGCAGCATGGACGCACCGGCCAGCCCCTGGCGCACGAAGGTGCCGCGGCCGTGGATGCGTTCGATGAAACCTTGCTCCACCAGCAGCTCCAGCGCGCGGCGCATGGTACCCAAGGCCACGCCGTGTTCCTTGGCCAGCTGGCTTTCGGCGGGCAGGGCCGAGCCTGGCGACCACTCGCCCGCCACCACACGCGCCCGCAGCGCCTGCGCCAGCGTGGCGTAGCGGCTGACCCCCGGTTCGGAGGACGTGATCAGTCGAAGTGTGTTGTTCATGACTTTGAACTCTAGTCCTCTATAGGACTAGGCGATAACGGGAAAACCCTGAGTGGGCGCTCAGGTGTGTGCTGCGTCCCGGTGCGGTTTCGAACGGGCAAGAAAAAAGCCCGGAGGCCTGGGTGCCTGAGGGCTCTTGGAAGTCCGGATGGTTCTGGGACGATCCGGCGGGGTCTTGTGGTGGAGACGAGGAGGATCGAACTCCCGACCTTCGCATTGCGAATGCCTTTTTGTCTCCCGGCAAGTTGTTGATTTATCGCGTAAGTGATTGATCTTTAAGGGGATTGATATACGGCGGTATATCGCAGGACACCCCCAGACACTATCATTTGCACTTGCACTGCACTTGCGTTTGATGGAACAACGGCATGCGTAACACCCCGCGCCCGAGACTCACGGCCAGCAGCTTGAAAAGCGCACAACCCGAGGACAAGCCCTATGAGCTGGGCTCCGACCGTTCCCCCGGCTTGCTGCTCCGTGTGGAGGCGTCCGGCACACAAACCTTCTGGGTGCAGGTGGCGCGCGGCAAACGGCACAAGCTGGGCAACGCCCGCACGCTCACTCTAGCCCAAGCCGAGGACCGTGCACGGCGCGTGCTGGTGGACCCTGACGCATTCATCCGCGACAAGCACAAGGCCGACAGCCTGGACGACTTCCTAGACAAGCACTACACCCCATGGGCCAAAGCCCACCACAAGACCGGCGAGTCCACCGGGAGGCGCGTGAAGTCCGTGTTCGGCCCCAAGTTCTGCGCCCAGCGGCTTGAGGAAATCACAGTGCCAGCGCTTGAAAAGCACCGCACCACACGGCTGAATGCTGGGCTTTCCGATGGAACCGTGAACCGTGACCTTGCCGCGCTCAGTGCCGTGCTGAGCAAGGCCGTTGAGTGGGGTGCGCTGGAGGCAAACCCCGTGCACAAGGTCAAACCCATGAAGCTCTCGAACGAGCAGGTACGGTTTCTGTCCGATGCGGAGCAGCGGCGCCTTCTGGACGCACTCAAGGCCCGGGATGCCACCATGCGCACCAAACGGGCCAGCGCGAACCATTGGCGCAGCAAGCGCGCACGGGCCACACTGCCCACGATGGGAGTGTTTGCGGACCACCTGACGCCGTTGGTGCTGCTGTCCATGCATACGGGCATGCGACAGGGCGAAGCGTTTGAGCTGCGCTGGGAGGATGTTGACTTGGACCGCCGCATCCTCACCGTGCGGGGCAAGGTCGCCAAGAGCGGCAAGACGCGCCACATACCGCTGAACACCACGGCCATAGAAGCGCTGGAGACGTGGCAAGAGATAACAGAACGTGATGCGGGGCTGGTGTTCCCCGGCAAGGTGGAAGGCAAACCGTTTGACAACGTGAAGAAGGCATGGGCCGGGTTGCTGGAAGACGCCAAGATCGAGGGCTTCCGTTGGCACGATCTGCGCCACGACTTCGCCAGCCGTTTGGTTATGGGTGGCGTGGACCTGAACACGGTGCGTGAACTGTTGGGCCATGCTGATATCAAGATGACGCTGCGCTATGCCCACCTCGCGCCGGAGCACAAGGCTGCAGCCGTCGAGAAGATTGCCATGGGGGGCTGGAAATGACCACCGAGCAGGACAAACGGCGCAAGGCGGCAGCGGCAAGCAAGGTCGTACAGGCGCTGGCGCAGGTGGTTGTAGCGGGCAGGGCAGGGCAACCCCCCGCACCCGACGCGTTGGACGTGCTGGCGACCGCATTGCAGGCCCTGCAGGACGGTGCAGACCCCGGCAAGGTGTTGGGGCTTAAGCGCGCCACGGCAGGCAAGCCACCCGGCGGCAAGGAACTGGAGGCACGAGCCGTGCGTCGCATGCTGGAGCTGCGGAACCAGCGTCTGGACTTGTCAGATGCCAAGGTCGCCGAGTTGGTAGCGGCCGAACTCGGCGTAAATCCCGACACCCTGTACGACAACTGGTGGGTTGGGAAAGGCAAGAAGAACCAGAAGGTGGACGACCGCGTGGAACGCACCTACGGTAAGAAGGTAGTCAAGAGGACTCCGTTGCGCGTCCGGCTGGAGCGCGAGCAGCAGGATGACGCACACGATGCGGCAGAACCGCCAGCCATCCCAGACAGGCCCGACGCATCGGAAGACTTCAGAGACTAGGCGACAGACGCACTGCAGTACCGCAGAAACAACAACGGGAGCACAAAGCCCCCGTGTGTTTTAAAATGCCAAGCGGGACGTGCATCCCGCTCAGCGGTTAAGTTCTTGAGATGGTCTTCTTCATCACCAGTCCTTTCCGCTTGTTCAAACCGACAAGCTCGGTAGTCTGTCCAAGACCAACTTGCACACTGAGGGCCGGGTGTTGACGCATCCGGCCTTCGCCATTTCTAGTGTTCATTGTTCTTGCGCCAGTGCTTTGATGAATGCGCAAAGGCGTTCCGCTTCCTGTTTGCTGAGGTCGCGAGGAATCTTTACCTGAGCAAGAAAATCCGGGCGCAGTGGGAACGGGATATCCAATGCTGATTCGCTTGGCTGCATGTTCTGTTGTGGGCTGGGTGATGGGGTATCACGGGGCGACTCTGGGTCGTGTAGAAGCCGTGTCCTTTTCCGTGTTGGGAAAGGCATAGATACCTGCGAGATGGGGATCGTCTCCACTTTCGTTCGTTGTGTTGAAAGCTTGTACCCATCCGGATTCTTTGTGTAGGCAAGAAATTCTTGGATTGCGATCTTTGCCCGCTGTCCGTACACTCGCAAAGAATCCTGCCGAAGCGCATTGCTCGGGCTGTTTTGGATGCTACTTGTGAGTGCATCGACGTTGATACTGCTCACGTCAGCGTCTGGCGCTACATCCGCAAGAATTTTTCGCACAGCAGCGCGCCACGAGCCGACTGTGTTTGGGTTGGCTTCACCGAAGAGAATCTGCGTCTCAAGAAAGCTCTCAAGGGCCGCTTTAGAGGTGTTTCCGCTGGGTGGATTTTCGTGCATGTCTGGATTCTAATCTTTCCTTCCATCTTTTGTCTTCTGAATGGAAGGAATCCGACGGACGGCATCTGTCGACTCTGTAGAAACATCAAGACCCCGTGCCGGGGGGACAGCACGGGGCCTCTTTGCCTACCGTTTGCGCCAGCCCCGGCGTAGTCCCGAGGGTGAGGCATCACCTGCATGTGACGCTGGCTGCACCGTAGCTGCTGGGGGAACCCGGACGGCGCTACACCGGGCAATGGACGGACGTCAGCCGCCCCCAGCGCTTAGAAGCTGCCCACGCGGAACGCCTTGGGCCGGTACACGGTGAGCGCCAGACGCTCTTCGCACAGCACCGTCGCCATGTTCTTGACGAAGTTGTTGCCGTCCTCGTAACTGATCTGGATGCTGGCTTGCTCGCGGTCCCACACCTGCGCACCCATGGCGAACGAGCCCACGCAGAACTCGCCCTCGTCGATGGCCGTGCTGGCGACCACCGGCACACCCCAGATGTTGGGCACTGTTGCGCTGCCCGGACTGCCCAGCAGGTACTGACCGTTGTCGTCCTTGGTGAGCTGCATGGTCGCCCAGTCCTGCGGGTGCACCAGCACACCGTCCGCCAGCATTTCGTCCTCGGCCAGTGCTGCGAACACGCGCAGGATGGTGTCCAGGCGGGTGTCACCCGAGACGTAAGTCGGCGCGGCAACGTGCTGCCCGGTGGCGAGGATGCCTTTCAGGTTTGCACCCGTGCCGTCGCCGGACAGGATTTGCAGGTCTTCCTTGACCTTGAGGCCGTGCATCAGACGGGTGTTCAGGTACGAGGCCATCTGCTGCGAGTCGGCCAGCACCTGCTTCGAGACCGGAATCCAGTGCGCCAGCGTGCGCACCGGGGCTTCCTCCAGCGTGAACGTGATCCCCGATTCGGGCTTGACCACGTTTTCCGTTGCGGGGCTGGCGTACTGGGGACCGGCATTGTTCGTGAACACGTTTTCACGCGTGAACTCCACGAGGTTGTTCGCCGTGGTGCCCACGGGCAGCAGGTCACGCACGCGGGCCATGCGCATCGGATTGGCCACGATGCCCGGCACCCGCATAGCGGGGCTGAGCACTTGCCCATCCGTGACGATGGCCGCTTTGCTGGCCGACAGCATGCCCGCAGGCAGGTCGATGCGGCAGCTCTTGCCGTTGCCCGACAGCATGGACTTCAAGTTGTCCGACTTGAGCACGTAGTCACTGAGGCTGTCGCCGGTCTTGCCGTGGGCAGGCGCCTTGAGGCCCTTCTGCTCCAGCGACACCAGCCGGTCGCCCAGCTCGGCCATCTTTTCCGAGGTGCGCTCGGTGTACTCGGAGAAGTTGGAGTTCAAGCCCTTGAGCACTTCTTCCATGAGGTGGCGGACTTCCGCCTTTTCAGATGCAAGCATTTCGATTCCTTTGAAGGTGAAGAGGTTTGGCGCCGTACCGCTTCATCCACACAGGCTCCCCCCGGCGAAATGTGCTTGAACGACTGTGCCCGGCCCGCCCCATCGGCATCCCGCAAACGAGGCAGCACCGTGCATGCCGCACACGCTAAGGAAACGGCGCAACACGGGCCGATACCGACGCTTTGCGGGGTGGCCGTGTGGGCCCTTTGGGCCGTGGGGTGAGGGGTAGGGCTCGGGGTGGCCCCAAAAACCGAGCCACGGCCTGATTTCCCGACCCGGCGCTCCCCTTTTGGGCAACAAAAAGCCCCCATGCGGGTGCCGGCACTGGGCGGTCTAGTGCTTTGGTATCAGTGCGCCGTGGGTGGGGGCGTGGTGGCCGACAGCAACGGGTGCCGTGTGCCGTGGGGGTCCAGCACGTACAGCGTGACGGTCGGGCCGCTTGCGGCCAGCAGCACATCGGCCCCCGGCGTGCCGCCTGCGGCCAGCAGTGCATCGAACCGTTGGACTTGTTCAGACGTGAGGCCTTCGAGCCAACGGGCGAGCGTGATGCCGGATGCTTGGAGCAGGGAGTTCACCGCTTCTGCGGTGTTGGCGGGGATGGTGTTCGTGTTCATGGATCAACTTTCGGTTTTTTCAAATCGTTTTGTGCAAGCAAAGGGGAAGAGGCGGTTACGTAGATGGCATCTTTTGCACTTTGGACTCACCCCTCCCTAGCAGGCGCCGCATCAGTTCGCGGTCCCGTTCGCGCCGTGTGCTTCGTGCGCGCTTCCCAACCCGCCGGTCTGTGCGCTCGATGTGTTCAAGCAGATCAAGCAAGCGGGGCGCCGGATCAGGCATTGACCAGAAGGCCACATAGCCCGGTGCACTCAGCGGCACGCCAATGAGCGCCGCAGCCGCGTGGATGGTGTTGTGCCCGTGGCCGTGTTGCTTCATGTGCTCCAGTGCGTCCTGCCGTGGCAGTGCGCCACGATGCAGCAGCAGGTAGAGGTCCACCGTTGCCCGGTAGATAGCCCATTGCTTTGGGTGCTTCGCCGCATTGGTATTCCCGTTGCGTGCTGTGTTGATGTGCCGTGTGTTGAGCATGGCGGTGTGTCCTTTCTTGATTGCTGGCTTCCCCCCCCCGCTGCCCCTACCTACCGCCCGCCCGCACCCTACATAAAAGTAGGGTTGCGGGGGGTGGTGGTTTTTACCTGCCGCGCGGTTGGTTTTGCGGTGGGTTGCGGTGGGTGCGGTTGGTTGGTCCTATCCCGTCACGAAGGCAACCCCTTTCGGTGTCAAGGTGTAGGGCTTTGCCTGCCCGTTTTTCACCTCGGGCACCGTCAGGTAGCCCTGCGCAATGCACCAGTCCACGACCCCGAGGCTGTCGGTGTGCTTCCTGAACACGTCCACACTCACGGCGCTGGCCTTTGCGGTGTGGTTCGGCTGCATGTGCAAGTACTCCAGCAGCTCATGGGTCGCCATGTCCAGCTTTCGCTCACGTTCTTCCTGCTTCTGCTGCGCCTTGGTTTCTGCCACCTCAAGCGGTGAAAGCTGGGCTATGTCCGTGGGTACCAGCAGCGGCCCCTTGCGCTCAAAGACATGCACCCCGAGTGATTCCGAGTAGTTGTGCTTGACGTGCTTGAACACTGCGTAGCGGCCCACCGTTTCGTGGGTTGCAGGCAGGCCATACGCAGGCGCGTCCTTCTGGGGCATGCTCACCAGCACGGCAACAGAACGGGCGTAGTCACCGAAGGAAGACGCACCCCGCAACGAGCCCTGATGGATGTCTTCAAGAGAAGCCCAGAGGGCCGTCTTGTGCATGTGGTGCAGCATCAAAATCGCGCAACGGGCCTCGGCAGCGGCTCTCCCCATGGCTTGCATGAACTGCGCAATTTCACCTGGACTGCTTTCTTCAAGGTGGTGCGCATAGGCCACGGGGTCAATCACCAGCAAGCGCACGCGCTGTTCTTTCAGCAGCTTTGTGAGCCAGCGCAGCCGCTCGGTGGCTTGTGCCGCGCCGAACCTCCCGTCCTTCTGCATCAGGGTCCAGCTTGCGGCTTGATCCGCCACAGGTGCAATGCGCAGGTTCTTGTAGACCAGTGCCGTGTCGTAGAGCATGCCCTCCACGCTGTTGGAAAGCGCCGCGTACATGGCATGGATACGGTTATGGAACGTCTGTGCGTCGTCCTCGTAGGACAAGTACATGCAACGCATCGGCTTGTTCGCCGTGAAGGGACCAAACGAACTCCCGGTTGCAGCGGCCAGCAGCACACGCAACGCAAGCGAACTCTTGGACACACCGCCCGGCCCCGCCAACACGGTGACCTTGCCCACCGGGGCAAGCCCACGGATAGCGAACTCTGTCGGGGTAGGGTCCGTGTCGAGCATGTGCCCGATAGCCGTCCCGTCCCAGAATGTTTCCGGTTCTTCCAGTTCGGCCTCGGTGTCGGCGTTCTCTTCAGTCGCGGCAAGGTGCCCGTTTTCACGCAGCCAGTTCACCAGCGTGCGATACGTCAGGTGCGGTTTGCCGCCTTCATCGGGCGCCGTGTCCAGGCAGTGCGCAGCGGGGCGCGGGTTGCCGTCGTGGTGGGCTTCGTAGTAGACAGTCTGCGTGCTGGTGCCGTCGCCTGCGGTGGGCTTGCCGTGTTCCGAGTCCCAAGGACACGTGATGTAGTGCTTGCCCTTGTGCGCGGCATCCTCGCGCAGGTACAGCCCGGCCCGCTGCAGGGCGCGCAGCACTGGGTCAATGTGCTCGTCCGGGATGTCTGCTGGCGCGTCCTTGGTGGGCTTGCCGGACGGGGCAAAGCGTGTGCCCGTGTTGCGCCACGTCTTGGGGGCTTTACCGTCCACCGTCGCGGGCAGGAACATGGGCTGCGACAGCACCCACGATTCGGATGCGCACCAGTCGGCCACACCAGCAAGGGCGGCGGCCTCAAGCGTGGCGGTGCGCAGCGTGTCAGCATCGGCGGGCAATGGCTTTGCCAACGGCAGAACGATGCGATACCGGGGCTTCGCCGTTTCGTGGCTGGCCGTGGTGTACAGCCAGAACTCCACTCCCTGCCCCTTCAACGCGGCGGAAACCACTTGGGGCCGTGGTGGCTGCTTCTTCGCGTCTGCGGGCGCTTCAATATCGAGCGTCAGCATCGTGCGTTCAATCACATTGCTGTCGTGCCGTTTGCCGCTGACGACACCGCCCACAAAGTACGGCAACCCCTTCTTGGATTCGGGGCTGTTGTCAGGGATCGGCGTGGGTTCTTCCCACTCGTGCACGAACGCGGCCAACGACGCGTATTCCGCAGTCTTTGGGCGCGTGTTCATCACACCTCCTTGCGCCACGGCCACGCGGATTTTCATTTCGTCCATGACTCGATACCTCCAGTAGGCATGTTCTGTGCGATGGCGGGCAGCACTTGTTCCATGACCCGCGTGTATGCGTCCATGTGGGCATCCAGCACGCCAGCAAGGGGCACAGACGGCGACCACACCACTGACACGGCGCCGGGTATCGAACGGCTCTGCTTAACCGTGAAGCAATACCCACTGTCACCCAGCCGGTGCGGCCCCGACACCACGGGGTTCTTGAGCCGTGGGGGTGGCGTGCGGCCAGCCGTGCGCGCCTCGAAGTGCTGGCGCAACGATTCGGCGAAGCGGCTCATGCGCGGGCTCCCTTCACGGGCTTGATGGTGTTGCGCTCGATGACAGCCAGGACGGCGGCCTTTGGGTAGAAGTAGCGCCCACCCAGCAGGGTCACGGGCACCCCTTCGCGGCTCATGATTTCCCGGGCCGTGGCGTTGGTGCTGCCACCTAGCATCGCGCCCACTTGGGCAGACGTGAGGAACGATTCATTGGCGGCGGGTTGGGCGCGCTGGGCGAGCGCTGTCTTGCGTTGCGACATGGCTTGAAGTCCTTTCGGTTGGAGCCACCACTGCGGCGGCTGTTGCGATTCAGTGTGGGTCCAGTGGCTGGCAAGGTCCGGAACTTTCTGGACCGTACCGATTGGTATTTCTGAATGTGTTGCTACAGAAAGATGAGCTAAGTGCTCGGACAGCTCCAGGATTACGAGGGATGGCATGGCGTAAAAAATCCCCCGGGCGCTGTGGGCACGCGGGGGTGTTTGGTCCGTGTGGGTTCAGTTGCTGGCGCGCTCGCGGGCTGCGGCGAAGCGGTCAAGCTCGGTCACGCGAATCAGGCGGCGGCGCCCCACCTTCAACGTGCGGAGTTGGTCTGAACGGATGAGCCTGTAGATCGTCATGCGCGACAGCCCAAGGCGCTGCACTGCGTCGTCAACAGAAACGGTGATAGGTGGGTTGCTGGGGGCCATTGCGGTTCCTTGTGTGTCACCGCGATAGGTAGCGGTACAGGGGTGCATTTGGCCGTTTGTCGCCGTGTGTGCCAACGGCGCAAATCGCACCAATTACCACCCCCTAAAACAAGGCCTCGGCCGGTGTGGCTGGCTATGATCAAAAACGCACCTCTTGCCGTTACGCCGACAACATGAAATACCTGCTCGCATCTGTACTTGTGCTCACCTCCGGGGTGGCTCAATCCTTCTGCATGGAACCCAGACCCCCGCGTGTGTCTGTGTTTGTCGTTGAGCCCTCGGTGCCGCACTGCCTTTCCGGGTACCGGTTCAGTGGCAGGCATTCGTGCTCGCGCTTTGACCTTGACGGGTATCGGAACGACGTAGAAAGCTACCTGCGGCAGATGAAGGAATACGCAGAGGAATCGCGAGCTGCTGCCTTGAAGTACGCGAACGAGGCGCAGGAGTACGCGATGTGTCAGGCGAACAAGGCCGTGGAGGAGTACAACTCGGCGTTCAAGTAGAGGTCACTCGCCCAGCACGGTTTTCTTGCTGCGCGTTTTGGGTGGTTGGGCATACACACGGCCAAGCCACTCCCATCCGTTTTTGGTTGCCGTGTGGCGGCTGCACGCCGCATAGGTGCCGTCTGACGTGGCTGCGATGCCTGGATTGCTGCGACCCGAATCCAGCGCGGCTTGGAAGGCGTCTGCCGGGTCTGCGTAGGTGGTGGGCTGCATGTTGAACTCCAGTGGTGTTGCGATGACTGAAGTTTCAGGAAGCGGTCGGGAGGCTCGCAAGAACAAACTCGGCTCTTGAAGGCGAAACCTTCTTACCGCCTGTTGTTTTTGCGGGGCACCCACGGGCGGGCGTTGCGCACGTCTTGTAGCCATTCCAGCGCATCGGCTTGCAGGATGTACCGCCTGCGCCCCAGCAAGAAGAACGGCGGTGCGGGCTCCTGCCGTGCAATCAGCTCAAGCGTGGCGGGTGGCAGCCCCAACACTGCGCACAACTCGTCGAATGTCCAGGCGGGTTTGGAGAGGGTGGTGGGCAGGTTCACGGGAACCCCAAAAGACAAACGGCCCGCATGGGGCCGTCTGGATTTGCACTTGCACTGCACTTGCGTCGGTTGATCTGGTTGCCAGTATCTCGCGTAAGTGGTTGATTTTATTGGTGGAGACGAGGAGGATCGAACTCCCGACCTTCGCATTGCGAACGCGACGCTCTCCCAGCTGAGCTACGTCCCCACAAACGAGCAAAATTTTATCAAACCGGGGCGGCCTCAGCGCGCCTTGTCGGTGGATGACGGTGTCCGCTCCATCGTCAGCTCCACGCGCCGGTTGTGCACCCGGTCGACCGGGTTGTCGCGCGAGCCCAGGGGGCGTGTGTCGGCGAAGCCGCTGGCCTGCACGCGCTGCGGCGCCACGCCCCGTTCGATCAGATAGCGCGCCACGGCGGCCGCGCGCCCGGTGGAGAGTTCCCAGTTGGAAGGGAAGCGCTCGTTCTGGATCGGGATGCTGTCCGTGTGGCCTTCGACCACCAGGCGCAGGTTCGGGTCGCTGTTGAGCAGGGGGATCAGGCGGTCGAGCACGGGTAGACCACCGGTGGCCAGGCTGGCCGCGCCTGACTCGAAAAGGATCTCGCTACTGATGCGAAAGCGCACCGCATCGTCCGTCATGACGATCTCCACGTCCGCGCCCAGCTGGTCCAGTGGCAGGCCGTTGAGGGTCTTCGGGGTTAGCGCGGCGGCGGGCGCCGCAGACGCTTCGGGCGAGGTCGGCGGTACCGCGGGCGGCACGATGCTGCCGCTGGGGTAGGGTGCTCCGGGCACCGGTCCGCTGCTATGCGCGGACGCACCGTCTTCGGCCCGCTGGCTGTCCTTGTCCTTGCCGGGGCCCGCGAAAGCCAGCAGCACCACCATCAGCACCAGGATCAGCGTGATCACATCCAGGTAGGTGATGAGCCAGCCTTCCTCTTCCACCTCCACGCGGGAATCCACATGCCAGCGGCGGTAGCGGCCGACGGCCGTGGACACGCGGGGCTGGCGTGCAGGGGAGGGTCCGGTCTGCGAAGTGGCGGCCATGGTTCAGCGGGTGGCCGGGCGTGGGGTGCCCCGGCGGTCGTAGATTTCGTCGTCGTACTGGGCCACGAAGGCCTTGAGCGTCTCGCGCATCAGCGAGGGGCTGCGGCCCACACACATCATCGAGATGCCTTCAAGCACCATGTTCATCAGCACCAGGCGCTGCTCGGTGCGGCGCTCCAGCTTCACCGCGATGGGCTTGAACACAAGGTTGGCCAGCAGCACGCCGTAGAAGGTGGTGACCAGGGCAATCGCCAGCTGCGAGCCGATGGCCCCCATGTCACCACCGCCGACCAGGTCCATCAGGTTGATCAGGCCCAGCAGCGTGCCCAGCATGCCGAAAGCGGGTGCGTAGCTGGCCATGACCCGGAACAGCTGTGCCTCGGCCGCTTCGCGCTGGCGCAGGTGTGCGATGCGCCACTGCAGCAGGTCGATGATTTCCTCCTCGGGCGTGCGGTCGATCACCAGCTGCACGCCGGTGCGTAGGAAGGGGTTGGTCACATGGGTCAGCGCCTTCTCCACCGCCTGCAGGTCGCCCTGCACCCAGAGTTTGGAGAGGCCGACCAGTTCCTCGATGTCGTGTTTGGTGTTGAGCTTTTCCTCGCGCATTACCTGGGAGACCAGGTGGACCACGCGCAGCACCTCGCGCAGCGGGTAGCTCAGGAAGGTGGCCGCCAGCGTGCCACCGAGCACGATGGCGATGCTGGGGGCGTCGATGAAGTTGCCCGGCTTGTCGGAGCCGAACAGCAGGATGACGGCCATCAGCGCCACGCTGGCCACCATGCCGATCAGGGTGGACGGGTTCACGCCAGGGGTTCCTCGGGATTGCGGTGCATACCCTGGAGATTCTCGGCAGGCCAGCGCCTGCGGAGGGGGAGATAAGGGGGGGAATTTCCCTCTTGATTCAGTTCATCCCGTTCCTGCTGGCGAGCTCCATGAACAATGCCGAATGGTCCAGGTCGGCCAGGCCGTGGTCGGCGGCCTGGGCGAACAGCTGCTCGAACAGGCCGGTGATGGGGGCATCGAAGCCGATTTCGCTGGCGGTGGTCAGTGCGTTGCGCATGTCCTTGAGTTGGACTGAGATGGCGCCGCGCTTGGCGAAATCGCGGTCGACCATGCGCTGGCCGTGCACCTGCAGGATGCGGCTGTCGGCAAAGCCGCCGCTGATGGCTTGCTTCACCTTGCCCATGTCGGCGCCGCCCTTCTCGCACAGCAGCAGAGCTTCGGCCACGGCGCCGATGGTGATGCCGACGATCATCTGGTTCGCCAGCTTGGCCAGCTGCCCCGAGCCGTGCGGCCCGACGTGGGTGGCGCGGCCGAACGTGGCGAAAACCGGCAGGGCGCGCTCGAAGTCGGCGGGTTTGCCACCGGCCATGATCGCCAGGCTGCCGGCCTCGGCGCCGACGGTGCCACCCGAGACGGGCGCATCCAGGTGGTGGACGCCCAGCGCGGCCAGGCGCGCCGCGTGGTCGCGCGCCTGGCGCGGCTGGATGGACGACATGTCGATCACCAGGTTGCCCGGGCGCAGGCCGTCGGTCGTGCCCTGGGCGAACAAGACGTCTTCGACCACGCGGCCGTCTTCGAGCAGGCAGACCACGATGTCAGCGTTCGCCACCGCGTCGGCCGGGCGGTCGAACACCTGGGCGCCGAAAGGCTGCAGGCGCTCGGCCTTGGCGCGCGAGCGGTTCCAGGCGGTGACGCGGTGGCCGGCTTCGCACAGGCGGCGGGCCATGGGGAAGCCCATCATGCCGATGCCCAGCACGGCGATGGACAGAGCAGGGGTGGTGGAAGCGGAGGTCATGGACTCGGGGGAAGAAAAAATGCGGTTTCCGGGAGTGTCCCGGAAACCGCATGAAGTGGTTCAACGAACCACGGAGTTGTTCGGAGTCTGCGCGCTGGCAGCGGGTGCTGCCTGGGCGCCCAGGTAGAGGCTGGCCTGGTGGCTGTGTTCGCGCATGAGGGCCTCGGCGCGTGCCACGTCGCCCTGACCCACCGCCAGTGCGATCTCGGCGTGTTCGTCCCAGACCGGGTCGCGCAGGCTGTCGTGCCGCAGGGCCTCGCCCATGGCGCGGCGGATGTGGTGCCAGTGCAGCAGGGCGCTCTGCTCGATCAGCGGGTTGGCCGAGGCTTGGTAGAGCGCGCGGTGGAAGGCCAGGTCGGCGTCGATCATGGCCTTGATGTCGCCCGCGTCCACGGCCTGGCGGCCCTGTTCGATCAGCGCCGGGTCGATGTGCGCACGGCGCTCCGCGGCCAGTCGGGCCGCCAGGGTGTCCAGCGCACCCCGCACCTCGTACACCTGCGCGATCCAGGCCGGGTCCAGCGGCGTCACCTGCAGGCCGCGGCTGCGGCCGGCGTTGCCCGCCAGCGGCGCGTCCTGCACGAAACCGTCGCGCTTGAGCAGGCGCAGCGCCTGCATCACGGGCTGGCGCGACACCGCCAGCCGCTCGGCCAGTTCCTCCTGCGTGACCCGCTGCCCGGGCGCCAGCGCACCGGCGCTGATGGCGTCGAGCAGGGCGCGGTAGACCTGGTCGACCAGGTCGGGTGCGGTTTCGAGTCGCAGCAGCTGAGAGGTCATGGCAAGGTATTTTGTACACTGTATACAGAATACGTCAAGCCAGCCCGTTCGAGGCTGTCAAGGGCCTGACGCTCGCGCGTGACACAATTTCCCGCCATGAACACGCCCCTCCCAAACGACCCGGCCTGGCTTGACGCCCAGTACAACAACCGCGCCCTGGTGCCGGACCACGCGCAGTATTTCGAACGCTGGGCACGGGACTCGAAAGCCGCACGCGAGCAGCTGGTCTGCCTGCCCGACCTGGCCTACGGGCACGGGCCGGGCGAAACGTTGGACCTGTTCCCGGCGCAGCGCCGCGACAGCGACCCGCTGGCGCCGGTGCTGGTGTTCATTCACGGCGGCTACTGGCGCAGCCTGGACAAGTCGGACCACAGCTTTCTGGCGCCGGCCTTCGTGAAGCAGGGCGCCTGTGTGGTGATCCCGAACTACGCGCTGTGCCCGGCGGTGACGATTCCCGAGATCACGATGCAGATGGTGCAGGCGCTGGCCTGGACCTACCGCCACATTGCGGTGCACGGCGGCGATCCGCGGCGCATCTCCATCGTCGGCCACTCGGCGGGCGGGCACCTGGCTGCGATGCTGCTGGCCTGTGAATGGGAGCGCTTTGCGCCTGATCTGCCCGAGGACCTGGTCTACAACGCGCTGTCCATCTCCGGCGTGTTCGACCTGGAGCCGCTGCGCCACACGCCGTTCCTCAAGGACTCGCTGCGCCTGACGCCCGAACAGGTGCGCATGGCCAGCCCGGCCTGGTTGCCCAAGGCGCCGCCCGACACCGAAGAGGAGCGAGGGGTGTTGCTGAGCGTGGCCGGCGGTGACGAGAGTGCCGAGTTCCAGCGCCAGGCCTGCCTGATCCGCGAGACCTGGGGTGAGGCCGTGGTGCCGATCTGCGAGCTGCTGCCGGGTTTGAACCACTTCAGCGTGCTCGAAGCGCTGATCCAGCCGCGCCACCGGCTGAATGACCTCGCGCGCCAGCTGCTCACATGAACAGGTGCTCGCCGGCGTTCTCGCCGCCGAGGATCACGTAGTTCACCTTCTTGAGGTCGGTCAGCTGCGTGCCGCCGGCGTAGCTGATCGAACTCTGCACGTCTTCCTGCATCTCGCGCAGCGTGTCGGCGAGCTGGCCCTTGATGGGCTCGAGGATGCGCTTGCCCTCGACGTGCTTGTACTCGCCCTTGTTGAAGTCGCTGGCCGAGCCGTAGTACTCCTTGTAGCGCTTGCCGTCGACCTCGACCGTCTGGCCCGGTGATTCTTCGTGGCCCGCGAACAGCGAGCCGATCATCACCATGGTGGCGCCGAAGCGCACGCTCTTGGCGATGTCGCCGTGGTGGCGGATGCCGCCGTCCGCGATGATGGGCTTGGTCGCCACGCGGGCGCACCACTTGAGCGCCGACAGCTGCCAGCCACCGGTGCCAAAACCCGTCTTGAGCTTGGTTATGCAGACCTTGCCCGGGCCGACGCCCACCTTGGTGGCATCGGCGCCCCAGTTCTCCAGGTCGATCACGGCCTCGGGTGTGGCCACGTTGCCGGCGATCACGAAGGCTTTCGGCAGCTTTTTCTTGATGTGCTCGATCATCAGGCGCACGCTCTCGGCATGGCCGTGGGCGATGTCGATGGTGATGTAGTCGGCGCCCACGCCGTCGGCGGCCAGGCAGTCGATCACCTCGTAGTCCGGCGCTTTCACGCCCGAGCTGATGGAGACGAACAGTCCCTTCTCGCGCATGCGCTTCGCATAGGCCACGTTGTCCAGGTCGAAGCGGTGCATCACGTAGAAGTAGCCGTTGGCGGCCAGCCATTCGCTGATGGACTCGTCCAGCACCGTCTTCATGTTGGCCGGCACCACCGGCAGCTTGAAGCGCCGGCCGCCGAATTCGATGGAGGGGTCGCACTCGCTGCGGCTTTCCACGCGGCATTTGCGCGGCAGCAGCAGGATGTTGTCGTAGTCGAAGATTTCCATGTGGGCCTTTCAGTCACCCCGCGGTGGGGTGGGTTGGTGAAAAGGCGCTTGGAACTGGCCGGCCCTTGATTCCGGGGGGCGGAAACAAAAAACCGGGCGCAATTGCTTGGGCCCGGTGCTTGATTCTAGGCGTACATGCGCAGGCCTGGATAGCCGCCCATACGGGTATGGGGTTCATATGATTGCCCGTATGGGCCGCTTATCCGGCGGGCAGGTCACCCGGCCTCACGGGCAGGCGCTGCGGGCGGTGCCCACTGGCATCGACCAGGGCGTTGAAGACGGCGCCCGCGCCCGCGACCAGCGCGGGTTCCCCCGCGCCGCCAGGGCTGTCGCTGCTGTCGACCAACTGGATGTCGAGGATCGGCATGTCCGGCATGCGGGGCAGGGCGTAACCGGCCAGGCCGGTGATGGCTGCGCGGCCTTCGGGCGCTGGCAAGGCCTCGTGCAGCACCATCGACAGGCTCCAGACCAGGCAGCCTTCGATTTGGGCGCGCACCCCCTGCGCGTCGACCACGGTGCCACAGTCGTGGTCGCACCACAGGCGGGTGACGCGAATCCGGTCGTGGCTGACCCGCACTTCGGCCACCGCCGCCACGTACGACAGTCCCTTGTACACGCCGCAGGCCACAGCGCGGCCGATGCGCTCGCCCGGGGCCGGCGTCGGTCGCGGGTGCGCCGCGGCCCGTGCACTGACTGAGCGAAGCACCCGGGCCAGGCGGTCGGGGTCGGGCAGGTGGGGGCCGGCCGCCTGTGCGTCCAGGTGCCGGAGGCGAAAGGCCACCGGGTCCTGGCCGGCGGCACGGGCCAGGGCGTCCATGGCCGACTCGATGGCCAGTGCATTCGGCCCGGCACCCAGCCCGCGCCAGGGTCCGGTGGCCAGGCTCAGACGGGTGAGCTGCAGGGATTCCCTGCGCCGGTCGATGGCATAGGGCGGCACGAGCCCACGCGAGGTGCCAGGGTCTCCGACAAAGTCGGTCAGCGCCTGCAGCCACCTCGGCAGTCCGGCCGAGGTGAAGATGACGTGCGAGCTGGAGAGTGCATGCCACCAGTCGCTGATGCGGCCCTGGCTGTCCAGCCGTGCGCGCACCTGGTGCGAGGAGGGCGGTCGGTGGAACCCTGCGACGAACTCGTCCTCGCGTGTCCACTGGAGCTTGACCGGTTGGCCGGCGGCGCGCGCGATGAAGGCCGCCTCGCGCTCGATCAGGGCCACGGTGCGGCTGCCGAAGGCGCCGCCCATGCGCTGCGCGTGGACCCGGACCTTGTCGGCGGCCAGCCCATGGTCGCGTGCCAGGACGTCGCGCATGTAGAACGGGTCCTGGCTGCCACACCACAGTTCCAGCGTGCCGTCGGTGTTGAAGCGAGCGATGGCGCACCGCGGCTCCAGCGCCGCGTGTGCGGCCATGGAAATGTCCAGCCGCAGGTCCACCGTCCAGGCTCCCTCCGCGACACGGCCGCTGTCCTGGGTGAATCGGTCGCGCGACAGGGCGCGGTCGATGTCGACCACTTCATGCGGGTCGGTGGCGCCGCCGGGCAGTTCCCATTGCGGCCGGGCGGCCTGGCGCAGTCCGGGCAGGGCGCCGGGGTGGTCGGCCAGCAGCACCGGTCCGTCGACTTCGGGAATGTGCAGCACGGCCACGAAGCCGGGGACGCGCGCGAGGGCTGTCTCGTCGAGGCTGACCAGCCGTGGGTCGAGTTCGCGCCGCCACGGCGGATGCAGCACCGTGGCGTGGCGCAGGCCCGGCAGCCGTATGTCGGCGGTGTAGCTGGGTTGGCCGGTGACAAGTGCGATGTCGTCGGCACGCCCCACCAACGGGGCCGCTGCATCCCGGCTGCGTCTGGCCAGTGCCAAAGGTGCTCGCAAGGCGTCGGCCGGAACACCGGGAGCCGACAGCGTCAGGCCCGGCTCCGCGAGATCGCCCAGCGCCAACGACCGGCCATGGGCCTGGACACGCCCGTCGTCGGTGACCTGCAGTTGGGTCGGCGCCTGACCCAGTCGCTGCCCGGCGCGTCCGAACAGCGCTGTGCGCAGGGTGGCGCAGGCGCTGGCCAGCGGCAGCAGCAGTTCGCGCACCGAGTCGCTGCCGACGGTGGCCTTGAACGGGGGCACATCGGTGGTGGCCGGCAGGCGGGTGTCGATCAGGCCCGGGGGCACGCCCAGTTCGAGCGCTGCCACTTCCCGCAGGGCGGCGGTGATGTGCTGACCCATCTCCATGCGCACGCACCAGATTTCGAAGCGGCCGCCCGGTGTGAGGCGGACCCAGCCGGCCGCGTCCGCCTCGGTGGGCATGGGTCGCCGGGGAATCGGTGGAATGAGCGCGCAGCCGGGCAGCGCCCATGTGACGGTCAGTCCCGCGGCGCTGGTCAGTACGGTGCGGCGGCGGATGCCGGGCAGTGCTGCGCCCTTCATGACTGCGCTCCCCGGCCAGCCCGCATGAGGTGGGCCGCACGGTGGATGGCCTGCCTGATCCGCTGGTAGGTGCCGCAGCGACACAGGTGGCCGGCCATGGCCGCGTCGATCTGTTCGTCGCTCGGGTCGGCCACCCGCTGCAGCAGGGCGGCCGCGGCCATGATTTGTCCGCTCTGACAGTAACCACACTGCGGCACCTGCAGTTCGATCCAGGCCTGCTGCACGGGGTGCAGGCGTCCGCCCTCCGCCAGGCCCTCGATGGTGGTGATGTGACGCCCCGCGGCGGCGCTGCACGGGGTCACGCAGGTGCGCACCGGTTGTCCGTCCAGCCAGGCGGTGCAGGCGCCGCAGGCTCCTTCGCCGCAGCCGTGGCGGGTGCCGTGCAGGCCCATGTCTTCGCGCAGCCACCACAGCAGGGGGCGGGCGGGCACGGTGTGGTCGGGCAGTGCCGCTGGGTGTCGGTTGAGCAGGGTGTTCATGGGCGCGTACGGTAGGCCGCTTCGCCCGGCCTGTCGTTATCCCTTGTTAAGCCGCACCCCGGTCGGCTGGTTCTAAGATCGACGCATGACCCAAGACGCCGTCGGTGCCGCGCACGCACTGCTCGAAAGCCTGGCCCAGGCCGCCCTGCCCGAATGGGAGCAGCTGGCTGACCGCGTCAGCGTCCGTCAGATGGCGCCGGGCGAGACGCTGTTTCGGGAGGGCGCAGCCTGGCCCCAGGTGGCCGTGGTGTTCCGGGGTCTGGTCAAGCTGGTGTACCTGCGCGACGACGGCACGGAGCGCATCAAATCCTTCATCGATGCCGGCGGGTTCTTTGCCAGCCTGTCGGCGTTGGCTCCCGGAGGCGTGAGCAGCTTTTCGGTCGTGGCCGTGGAGCCCAGCGTGATCGCGTGCCTTCCCTATCCCGTCATTCTGGAGCTGGCCGACCGGCACCTGCCCTGGCAGAAGGCGCTGCGCCGGGCGCTGGAGTTTTATGGGCAGCGCAAGGAACAGCGCGAGCGAGAACTGCTGACGCTGGGCCCGCCGGACCGCTACAGGCTGCTGCTGCAACAGTCACCAGATCTCTTGCGGCGGGTGCCTCAGAAGGAACTGGCGCTGTACCTCGGCATCACACCCGTGAGCTTGTCCCGCATCCGTGCCCGCCTCGGTCGGGAAGGCGCCGGCGGACGGACGCTGCCTACAATCCTGTGATGAGTCTTTTCAACCATGGCGCCCTGCCCGACGGCATGGCGCAGGTCTCCGCTTCGCTGGTCGCGGGCCTGAACCCCGAGCAGGCCGCGGCCGTCACCCTGCCGCCCGAACACGCGCTGATCCTGGCCGGTGCCGGATCGGGCAAGACCCGGGTGCTCACCACCCGCATTGCCTGGCTGCTGCAGAGCTCTCAGGCGGGGCCGGGCGGCATCATGGCCGTGACCTTCACCAACAAGGCGGCCAAGGAAATGATGACCCGCCTGACCGCCATGCTGCCGGTGAACGTGCGCGGCATGTGGATCGGCACCTTCCACGGCCTGTGCAACCGCTTCCTGCGTGCGCACCACCAGGCGGCCGGCCTGCCGCAGACTTTCCAGATCCTGGACACGCAGGACCAGCTCTCCGCGATCAAGCGCCTGTGCAAGCAGCACAACGTGGACGACGAACGTTTTCCGCCGAAACAGCTGCAGTGGTTCATCAGCGGCTGCAAGGAAGACGGCATGCGCCCGCGCGACGTGGTGGTGCGCGACGACGAGACGCGGCGCAAGGTCGAGATCTACCAGCTCTACGAAGAGCAGTGCCAGCGCGAGGGCGTGGTCGACTTCGGCGAGCTGATGCTGCGCAGCTACGAGGTGCTGCGCGACAACGACCCGATCCGCGTGCACTACCAGCGGCGTTTCAAGCACATCCTGATCGACGAGTTCCAGGATACCAACCGCCTGCAGTACGCCTGGATCAAGATGTTCTCCTCACCCCCGCTCGAAGGCCTGCCGCCCTCGGGCAATGCGGTGTTTGCCGTGGGCGACGACGACCAGAGCATCTACGCCTTCCGCGGTGCGCGCGTGGGCAACATGGCCGACTTCGTGCGCGAGTTCCAGGTGCAGCACCAGATCAAGCTGGAGCAGAACTACCGCAGCGCCAGCAACATCCTCAACACCGCCAACGAGCTGATCAGCCACAACAGCCGCCGCCTGGGCAAGAACCTGCGCACCGATGCGGGCGCGGGCGAGCCGGTGCGCGTCTACGAATCGACCAGCGACTTCGCCGAAGCGCAGTGGATGGTGGACGAGATGAAGCAGCTCGAACGCGAGGGCACAACACGCAGCGAGATGGCCGTGCTCTACCGCAGCAACGCGCAGAGCCGTGTGGTCGAGACCGCGCTGTTCAACGCCGCCATCCCCTACCGCGTCTACGGCGGCCTGCGCTTCTTCGAGCGCGCCGAGATCAAGCACGCGCTGGCCTATCTGCGCCTGCTGGAGAACCCGCACGACGACACCAGCTTCCTGCGGGTGGTGAATTTTCCGCCGCGTGGCATTGGCGCACGCAGTGTGGAGCAACTGCAGGACGTGGCGCGCAGCAGCGGCTGCTCGCTGCACGACGCGGTCAGCGGCGTGACCGGGCGCGCCGGTGCGGCCATTGCCAACTTCGTCGCCCTGCTGGACGTGATGCGCGAGAAGACCGAAGCGATGACCTTGAAAGAGATCATCGAGCTGGTGCTCGACAAGAGCGGCCTGATCGAACACTTCCGCAACGAGCGCGAAGGCGAGGACCGGGTGGAGAACCTGGAGGAACTGGTCAACGCGGCCGAGAGCTTTGTGATGCAGGAGGGCTTTGGCCGCGATGCGGTGGCGCTGCCGGTGGACGAACACGGCACGCCGCTGACGCAGAGTCCCGTGAGCCAGGGCCTGGACCCGGACGCGCCGGTGTTGAACGAATCGCTGGCCCCGGACGCCGAAACCGGCGAGACGCTGAGCCCGCTGGCCGCATTTCTGACGCACGCTGCGCTGGAGTCCGGTGACAACCAGGCGCAGGCCGGTCAGGACGCCGTGCAGCTCATGACGGTGCACGCCGCCAAGGGTCTGGAATTCGACTGCGTGTTCATCACCGGTCTGGAGGAGGGTCTGTTTCCGCACGAGAACTCGATGAGCGACCGCGACGGGCTGGAGGAAGAGCGGCGCCTGATGTACGTGGCCATCACGCGGGCGCGTAAGCGCCTCTACCTGAGCCATTCGCAGACGCGCATGCTGCACGGCCAGACGCGCTACAACATGAAAAGCCGCTTCTTTGACGAGTTGCCTGAGGCCTGCCTGAAGTGGCTCACGCCACCGCAGCCGGCCTGGGCCGCCGCCGCGCCCTCGGTGGGGGGCTGGCAGGGTGGTCGCCGCGGGTCGTACGGCACCGGCGGATCACCGGCCGCGAACCCGGCCTGGTCGCCGGGCTTCCTGTCCACCGGCAGCGGCAACCCGCCGCCCAAGGCCAGCGAGCCCGACCGCGGCGTCGACATCCGCACCGGGCAGAAGGTGTTCCACAACAAGTTCGGCGAGGGCAAGGTGCTGGCGCTCGAAGGCGCCGGCGCCGATGCCCGTGCGCAAGTGAGCTTCAGCCGCCACGGCGTCAAGTGGCTGGCACTGTCGGTGGCCAAGCTCACGCCGGTCGACGAATGAAAAAAGCCACTGGCGTGTGAACGCCAGTGGCATCAAATCGTTGCGCAGACTCTGATTGCGGTAACGGAAGTTCCCCCTGCGCAACTTCCCCGGAAGCGGGTGCTCAGAAGTCGTGGCGCAGGCCGATGGCGAACAGACGGGTGTCGGCGGTCTTGGTGCCCGCGCCGTCCTTCACGTTGTGCGAGCGGAAACCGGCATAGGCCTTGGTGCGCTTGGACATGGCGTAGGTGGCGCCGATGCCGAAGCCCGAGGACTTGGCGGAGGTGGAGCCACCGATTTCGGTCTTGCTGGTGGCGTAGCCGAACGACAGGTTGACATTGCCCATCGGCACGTTCAGACCCACGGTCAGTTCGTTGTCGTCGCCCTTGGCGTCGTCGCCGCGGCGGGTGTTGTAGCCACCCGAGAGGCTCACGGCGCCCAGGTCGTAGGCGGCGGCGATCAGCATGTAGTCGTTGTCCTTGCCCTTTTCCTGCTGCAGGCCCAGGGCCACGTCCAGCGGGCCGGCCTTGTAGCCGATCTTGGCGCCCAGCATGTTGGCGTCCACCGTGGCGTCTTCGTCCAGCGCGTACTCGATGCCGCCGTACACGCCACCCAGCTTGGGCAGGTTGTAGGTGATCTTGTTGTTGAAGCGGCTGCTGTAGTCGCCACCCGAGCCCCAGACGCCGTTGGAGGCGGGGGTGAAGGCCGAGTCGAACACGTTGGAGCTCATCGCCACACCACGCACTTCGTCGTAGATGGTGGAGCTGCGGCCCAGCTTGACTTCACCGAAGCCACCGGCCAGGCCCACGGTCGACTCGCCCTTCCAGAAAGGCTCTTGCGACGTGCCTTCATCGGCGTTGAAGCGGTGCTCGATCTTGAAGTTGGCCTTGAGGCCGCCACCCAGGTCTTCGGACCCGCGGAAGCCCAGACGCGAAGTCGTCAGACCGCCGTCGCCGCCGTTGAACAGCTTGGTCTGGCTGCCCTTGTCGAGTTCCTTGAGGCTGCCGACCGACAGGTCGACACGGCCGTACACGGTGACGGAGGATTGGGCCATGGCGGCGCCGGAAGCGGCCAGCACGGCCAGAGCGATCAGGCTCTTTTTCATGATATTTCCTTGATGGATTCGTTGGAACGTGTGGGGCGGATGCCCACCTGATGCAGAGAACATTCAGGTGGCGCTATTTCACAGGGCGAATGTGAAAATCAGAAGACGGTGTATCGCTGTTGCCACGAAACGCTGCGTTTCAGTTTTTGACGGTAATCCTTCAAGGCTTGCCAGCGTTGAGCAGGCGGGTCCAGCCGGCGCCGTCGTTGTCGTTCACGACCCAGAGATCGCCCTTGAAGAGCACCATGCCTTCGGCCTTCTCGTGCAGCCAGTTGTGGTCCTTGCGCAGGTCCTTCACCAGGGTCTTCTTCAGCACCGCACCCTCCACCACATCGGCGGCGTTGACGCTGTACACGCGCTTGACTTCAGCGTTGATGGCCCTGCCTTCGCCACCGCCCTTGTCGCGTTCGAGCAGCAGCAGACGGCCATCGTCGGTGAGCTGGATTTCCGACAAGCCCATCCAGTAGGTTTTGGCGTCCTTGCTGTGCCGCTCCAGCGGGTAGAGCGCGCTGGTCCAGGTCATGGTCGGCAGGTGCAGCTTGAGGATGGCGGCCTGCGGTTTGCCCAGGTCGTAGCCGCGCTGGACGGCCATGTAGAGCGTCTGCCCGTCGGCGCTGGCGGTTACGCCCTCGTAGCCGGTGCTGGTCTTGGCGCTGGCGAACTTCGCCTGCACGCTGGCGGGCAGCTTTACACGCTGCTGCACCGCGCCCGCAGCGTTCACCTTGATCAGCTCGTTGCCGTCCACCGTGGCGCCTTCGGATGCGATCCAGAAGCCATCGGCCACGCGTGCGATGCCTTCGGGGTCCACTTTCAGCGGCTGGTCGTTGTCGGTGAGCGGGATCACCTGGTCGATCACCACGCGGCCTTGCGTGGTCTCGGCCATGTTCAGGCGCCAGATGCGCGACTGTCCAAAGGCGTTGTCGGGCACGGCATAGAGGTGGCTGCCGTCGGTGGTCAGGCCCGAGAGCGCGCCCCAGGGCATGTCCGCATCGCGCGCGGCGATCTGTGGCTCGGCCACCGGTGCGCCCTGGGCGTGGAAGCGGTAGAGGTTGATCGAACCGTCGCCTTCGTTGGCGGTCACCGCTAGTTGCTGGCCGTCGGCGCGGCGCGTGATGGTGGTGATGCCCTCTGGCGACATACCGGTGGGCAGCAACTGCACGAAGCGCGGCTGCTTCGGGTCACTCACCTCGTAGACGGCCAGGAAGGCGCCGCGCTCTGAACCCACCAGCAGATGAGGCAGGCCACCGAAGCGGGCGCTGGCGACGCCTTCGATCTCCACGCCCTTGGCGGCTGAGCGGCTGTCTGGGTAGTGGCCGAATTGCACCGCGTGCTGCTCGGTGCGCTCGCCGGTTTCGTACACCACCTCGCCGCGTGTGTTCATGAGGGTGAAGCCGCGGCCGCCGGGCAGGCTGCCGTCCTGGCCCTTCTTGCCGTCGCCCTCGTTGGCGAGGGCGAACACCTCGTTGGACACCCACGTGACCGCGTCGGGTTCGCGCCGGCCGCTGAAGCTGTCCTTGAAGGTGATCTCCTTGTCGCGCTGCAGGTCGGCGTTGCCCTTGCGCTCCACCGTGCCGGCAGAGAGCATGCGCAGCAGACGGGCCTGGCGCGGGTGGCGCAGGTCGACCAGCGCCACGGCATTGTTCTCCTGCAGGGTCACGGCGGCGGTGCGGCCGTCCGGCGAAATCGACACGAATTCCGCTTGCGGGTCCTGCGGGTAGATCGCACCGGGCAGGGCCTTGAGCGCCTCCACCAGATCGATGCTCTGCAGGCCGCTGGAGGTGGCGCCGTACAGGTCCTGCAGACCGACCACGTCGATGCGGCCGGGGCGCTTCCCGTCCAGCGTGGCGTCGCCCTTGGCGTCGGTCTCTTCGTCCTCGATGGCGACGATGGCGCGCAGGGTCTTGCCGCTGCCGGCCAGCGCCAGCGAGTCGGGGCCAACGCCCACGGTGATGTCCTTCACATGCGTGACCTCCTTCGGGTTGCGCACGTCGTAGATGCGCAGGAAGCCGCGGCGGGCGTTCGCCACATCGTCGTCCATGCGCATGGCCACCACGGCGTAGCGACCATCGGGGCTGATGGCCACCGAGGTGGGCTCACCGACGCCGCCCAGGCGCACGTCCACGCGCGGCAGGTGGGCCGGGCGGGCCGGGTCGCTGATGTCCACCAAGCCCAGGGCGCCGGCGTCGGCGCTGGTGTAGACCAAGGTCCGGCCGTCGGGTGTGGCAGCGATGATTTCGGCCACACCGTCTACCGGCAGGTGGTGGACCATGGCGAAGCGTCCTGCGGACGGGGCGGCGAGGGCAGGGGCGGCGGCGGTGAATGCGGTGGCCAGGGTGAGTGCGGATGCGAGGGCCGAGGCGGTCAGACGGAACAGGGGCATGGTGGCGGGAGAAGGGATGGACACAAAGCGCCGCAGCCTAGGCACCTTCTGTGTCATGGCCGTGACGGGGCCACCGATCATCCGGGCTGGAGGCGCTCCACCCATGGCCGCACCTGGGCGATGACCCAGTCCGGGTCGTCCAGCGGCAGGTCGTGCCCCGCGTCCGGGTGCAGCGCCAGCGCACAACCCCAGGCCTGCGCCAGCGCCTCCGAACAACGGTTGCTGACGAGCCGGTCCCCGCGGCTTGTCAGCAGCAACACCGGGCGTTGCGGAAGGCCGGCTGGCGCGCGGAATCGGGCCGCAGCCAGCAGCTGGCGCAGCGCGTTGACTGCCTGCACCGGGTGCTGAAGCCGCGCGGCGATCCACCGCGCCAGCACCGCTTCGTCGACGGTGGCCTGCCGGCTGGTCATGCGCCAGATCAGCCGCTCGGCCTCTTCCGACGAGGGACTGCCGAACACCAGTCTCAACAGGGTTGGCAGGTTGTGCATCCGCATCCGGTGGTGCAGCGGGCTGAAGGGTCGCATGCTGGTGTTGACCAGCACCGCGGACGCAATGTCTTGCGGCGCGCTGTGCAGCCACTGCGTGGCCACCATCGCGCCCAGCGAGAGGGCCAGCAGGTGCACCGGGGTCGTGATGCCCAGCCGCTGCAGTTGGGCCCGGGCATCCGCCACCATGTCCGCCACCGTGGCCGGGCTGCGCTCGGCGCAGCGCAGGCCGTTGCCCGGGAGGTCTATCAGGTGCACACGGGCGCCGGGCAGCGCCGACTCGAAGCGCGCCGGAAAGTCGCCCCAGTGCGCCGATTCGCGCGTCAGGCCGCGCAGGAACACCCAGTCACTCATCGTTCTTGGCCTTTCAGAACCAGTCGGCCAGCGCCTGCGCACGGGCGCTGTCGCGTTCGTACGGGCCCGGTGTCCATTGCGCATGGCTGCCCGCCGCGCGCGCCAGGAAGTCCAGCAGCGCCAGATGCCGCCGCAGCACGCGCTGCTGCCGGTGGCCGATGAGCGGGTTGAAGATGCCTTTGCGCGAAAACAGCTGTCGCGGGTTCTTCTTGACCCAGAGCCAGGACCCCATTTCCAGCGTCAGCGGCAGGAAGGTGCGCGTCGGGTCGGTGCAGGCCTGCAGGTAGAGGTGGTCCCAGAGGTCGCCGTGGGTCAGGTACTGGGCGCTCTGCGGTTCGATGATGTAGGGGTGGTGGTGGTGCGCCTGCTCGAAGATGGTCTTGAGCGCCCGCACCTCGGCCAGATGGGGGATGGGCTCGCGCGTGTGGGCGAAGGGGAACCACAGCCGGTCGCTGATACCGAAGCCCGAGTGGCAGTCCAGCGCCAGCGAAAACGGGCGTGCCAGCAGCTCCGCCCGCACCACCTCGCACAGTGCCTCGCTCTCGGTCTCCAGCGGGTCGCCCAGGCGGCCGCGGTACCAGGGCAGGCCGGCGCTCAGGCGCTGGCCGCCCATCAGCCAGGGCACCTTCTCGCGCGCCTCCACCGGGGCATTGCGCATCAGGTCGACGCCGCGCGGGTTGGCGCGCGTTGAGGCCCACATGCCGCCGGGGTTCACGATGGGCATGAACACCAGGCGCACATCCTCCAGCAGGCGGTGCAGCGAGCGGTCCCAGGACAACCGGGTGACGATGTTCTGCAGGAAGGCGATCACCACCTCGGCGCCGATGCGCTCCAGCCCGTGCACGCCACCGAAGTAGCCGACGCCGGGGCAGCGCGGATCGGGGTTGCCCAGCGTGATGGCCCAGACCGGAAAGCCGGGACCGCCGGGCAGGTTGACATGGCACGCGATCCGCGCCTGCATGTGCGGGCCGCCCCGCTCGATCAGCCGTTCGAGCGTCTGCAACTCGGGCAGCGGGTGGGCGGAGCTCATGGGAGGGTTGACACAGGGTTGTCACAGACCGGCCCTACCGTGGGGCTACGACCAGTGCAATCAAGAGAACATGACCGCCGGCTTCCACCATTCCTCCCGCCGTCCCGCGCGGCCGACCCTGTTGTGCCGGTGCGTGCAGGCGGGGGTGGTGGTGTGTGGTCTGGCGGGCGGGCTGGTGGAGTTCCTGGCCCTGCAGCGCTGGCGGGCCCAGGTTCGGCATCGTGGGTCGCCGCCGCCCTGGTGGCGCTAGCTCCAGGTGGTCAGCCTGCCTTGGCCGAGGACTCCGCGGCGACCGGAGCCGCTGCGGCTTTCTCCATGTCGCCGAGCTGCACCGACAGGTCCAGCAGGCGCACCTTGCTCATGTAGTAGCGGTCCAGGCGCCATTCCTTGAGCAGGTCCAGCGCGAGCTCGAAGTTGTCGAAGCTGAGCTTGTAGAGGTCGTTGACCGGGTAGGCCGCTTCTGACTCGAGGGCGACGACCAGGGCCGACAGGATGCGCGCTTCACTGGACTCGGGCGCGTTTTCAATCAGCTTGCGGGCTTTCTTCAGGGCTTTCACAGGAGGCCTTTCTTCCAACGTTGGTGGTTCGGTGCGGACGAGGTGTCAGTCCACCGTTCAACCGAGCTTACCGGCCGGGCAGCGGCTTTTGATGACGGTTTTGTGAAAGAAAGCTGACGTCAGCTTGAGGACCGGGCCTCGTTGCGCACCAGCAGCGGCTGCCCCATCCGGATGGTCTGGCCGGTGGCCAGTCCCGGTGCCAGCGCGTGCCCCGGCGGCGCGAACACCAGGATGGTCGAGCCGTGTTCGAACCAGCCCAGTTCCTGCCCCTTGCTGCAGTCCATGTCGCAGGGCAGTTCGTTGGGGCCGCGGTAGCGCAGGTTCAGCGGCACGTCCAGCGCATGCAGCCGCATGCTCGCTACCAGGATGGCCGCCACCGGCACCAGCAGCAGGCGCGCACCATCGGCCTGGCGCAGGTGCAGCACCGCGCGCTCGTTGCGGCAGAACAGGCGCTCCACGCGCTGCAGTGCGATCGGGTTGACGTTCCAGGTGTCGCCGCTGATGTAGGTGACGTGTTCGAGCCGCGCGTCGCATGGCGCGTGGAAGCGGTGGTACATGCTGGACGTGAGCCGCAGCGTCACATAGCTGCCGCCTTCCAACTCTTGGCACAGGGTACGTGTGTGCACCGACTCTCCCAGCAGCTCGGCCAGCCGGTACGGAAAGCCCTTGGCCTGGAACACCTGGGGCTCGCTGTTGACGGTCTCGATGCGGCCGCAGGCGCCTACGATGCCGTCGCTCGGACTGGTGATGACGTCGGGGCGCGCGTCCACGGGCCGCGCGCCGGGGCGCAGCTCGCGGATGAAACAGTCGTGCAGGCTGGCGAAGTGCTGCTCTTTGGCCTCGCTCAGGTCCAGGTCGCTGAAGGCCTTCCAGACCGCCAGCGACAGGTCGCGCACCCAGGGGTGGCGGATGCGGCTCCACCAGCCGATGGCGTGGGTGAGGGCAATGCGGGGCACGCGGTTGGTGAGCAGGAAGTTCAGGTCTTCGTGCTGCGCGATGCGGCGCAGGGTGGCAACGGGATTCATGGAGATGACACGCGGCTGAAATAGAAACAGGGCCGACGTCCCCACTGGAGCCCGAACCCATGTCCCTGTTGGAAATTGCGCTGCCTGCGGGTGCGCTCGCCCTCGCGGCGCCCCTGATCAAGCGCCGGATCGACCTCTCGCGCGCCAAGCACCGCTCCCTGGCCGGGCATTCGCGCATGGCCAAGCGGCTGGCGCGCTGGCTGCCCGGCTACGCCTACGACGAGACCGAGTTCTTCGCCTGCGATGGTGCTTCGCCGGAGGTGGTGGCGCGGCGCCGCGTTGCGTTCGCAGCGCTCGCCAAGGGCCTGGCCAGCCGCCACCCGAAGACCCTGGCGATGACGGCGCAGGCCCGCGAAGGCCTGGCCGACCTGCAATTCACCGGGCGCTACCGCGTGCCCTTCCAGTTCAGCCCCATCGTGAGCGGGCGGCTGAAAGTCGGCGCTTTTGTGCAGTCCGCCGATGGCGTGACGCTGACCGACCTCGACGGATACCGCTTCCACGACCTCACCGGTTCCTACGGCGTCAATGTGTTCGGCGTCGACTTCTACAAGGCCTGCATGGCCGAAGGCGCGGCGCGCGTGCAGGACCTGGGACTGGTGCTCGGTGCTTACCACCCCTGCGTTGCCGGCAACGTGCAGCGCCTGCGCGAGATCTCGGGCCTGGACGAGGTGTCGTTCCACATGTCCGGCACCGAGGCTGTGATGCAGGCGGTGCGGCTGGCGCGCTTTCACACCCACAAACGCCACCTGGTGCGCTTCCCGGGCGCCTACCACGGCTGGTGGGAGGACGTGCAGCCCGGCCCCGGCAATCCGCTGCCGCCGCGCGAGACCTACACGCTGGCCGACATGAGCGAACGCAGCCTGCAGGTGCTGCGCACGCGCCGCGACATTGCCTGCGTACTGGTCAACCCGCTGCAGGCGTTGCACCCCAACCGCGTGCCGCCGGCCGACTCGGGTCTGGTGGACAGCGGCCGGCAGGCGCACTTCGACCGCGCCGCCTACACCGCCTGGCTGCAGCGCCTGCGCGAGGTCTGCACCGAGCGCGGCATCGTGCTGATCTTCGACGAGGTGTTTCTCGGCTTCCGGCTCGCGCCCGGCGGGGCGCAGGAATATTTCGGTGTGAAGGCCGACATGGTTACCTACGGCAAGACGCTCGCGGGTGGCTACCCGGTGGGCGTGGTCTGCGGGCGCCACGCGCTGATGCAGCGCTTCCGCGCCGACCGCCCGGCCGACCTTTGCCTGGCGCGTGGAACGTTCAATGCACACCCCCACGTGATGGGCGGCATGTCGGTGTTCCTGGAGCGGCTGCAGACGCCTGAGGTGCAGGCGGTGTACGAAGGGCAGGACGAGCGCTGGAATGCGCGCGCCCGGCGCTTCAACGAGACCATGGAACGCGAAGACCTGCCGATGCGCGCGGCCAACCTGCACAGCATCTGGACCATCAACTACACCGAGCCCTCTCGCTACAACTGGATGCTGCAGTACCTGCTGCGCTGGCACGGCGTGGCGCTGAGCTGGGTGGGCACGGGCCGGCTGATCTTCAGCCTGAGCTTCAGCGACGCGGACTTCGACGCCGTGCTGGAGAAGTTCGTGCGCGCGGGCCACGACATGCGCGAACAGGGCTGGTGGGCGCCAGTGGCGGGGCAGAGCAACCGCACGATCCGCCGCAGCATCCTGCGCGAGGTGATCGCCACTGCCTTGGGGCGCCGCCAGAGTGCCTGAGGAGGAGAGTCGCACGCCCTTGAACGGGGTCAGGCGCGGCCGTGCGCGGGGTCGTACAGCTCGCCGCGCAGCAGCTGCAGCGGGGCCCGGTGGTAGAGCTTGATGTCGTGGAACGGGTCGGTCAGGATCTTGGTCATCCACACCAGGCCGGTCTGCACGTCCCGGATGAAGAACAGATGCACCGTGCGGAACAGCAGCCCGGCCACACCGAGCGCCAGCCAGGCGGCGCCGACGTCGCGCACAAAGCCCGTCCAGTCGGCGTGCGGCTCGATCAGGCCCTTCAGGTCGGGGCTGACCAGCAGCGCCAGCGGCACCGCGGCCCAGATGGCGATCAGCACCACCTTGCGGCGCAGGTTGTAGCCCACCTTGATCTCTTCCTTGTATTCGTTGGTGACCTGGTTCACATGGTCGTAGCCCAGGGGCTCGAAGAAGAAGTGACCGGACTGCCGGGTCGTCATCGACACCAGCCAGCCAATCAGCGCAGAGACCACCGGGTCGATGAACAGCCACCCGTAGGCCACCACGAAGCTGACGGCGCTGATGAAGTGCAGCGTCTGGTTGATGCGGTTGTGGTGGTAGTAGCGGTGGTCGTCCCAGCGCTGGGTCTTCAGGGCGTCGAAAAACGCGGTCATGCGGGCTCCTGCAGGTTTTGGGGTGCGCGCATCGTGTCTCGCTTGCGTGAAAACGCGGTGACAACATGTGCGCTTCACGCTTCGGTCTTGCAGCGGTCACATCGGCGGGTGCGCTGTCACAAATCTGTTGCGCCCCGGGCCGACCATCGGTGCATGAAGACACCCGACACCCTGGACATCCTGCTGCAGGACTTTCCCGCGGCGCAGCCCTCGCTGCGCCTGGCCGTGGTCACGGAAACCTGGCCGCCCGAAGTCAACGGCGTGGCCCTGACGCTGTCGCGGCTGGTGCAGGGCCTGTGCGAGCGCAACCACCAGGTGCAGCTGGTGCGGCCCCGGCAGGCCAGCACCGACCGCGGCTCGCGGGACATCGGCTTCGAAGAAAAGCTGATGCGCGGCATGCCGATCCCGCGCTATCCCCAGCTCAAGCTCGGGCTGCCGGGCCGCAAGGCACTGATGGCCTCGTGGTCGCTGCAGCGCCCCGACCTGGTCCACATCGCCACCGAGGGTCCTCTGGGTTGGTCTGCGTTGAAGGCGGCGCGGCAGCTGCGCATTCCGGTCACCTCCGACTTCCGCACCAACTTCCACAGCTACAGCCAGCACTACGGCCTGGGCTGGCTGCGACGGCCAATCGCGGCCTATCTGCGCAAGTTCCACAACCAGACCCTGTGCACCATGGTGCCCACGCGCGCGCTGTGTGCCGAGCTGCTGTCACAAGGTTTCGAGCGGCTGCAGGTAGTGGCGCGCGGCGTCGACACCAGGCTCTTCGACCCCAGCCTGCACGACAACACGCTGCGGGCGCACTGGGGCGCCGGCCCCGGCGACCTGGTGCTGCTGGTGGTCGGGCGGCTGGCGCCCGAGAAGAACCTCGACCTGGTGCTGGAGACTTTCGAGGCCATGCAGGCGGTCCACGCCGGCGTGCGCCTGGTGTTTGTGGGCGACGGGCCGATGCGCGATGCGCTGGAGCGGCGCTGCCCCCAGGCGCGGTTCATGGGCTCACAGACCCAGGCCGAACTGGCACGCAGCTACGCCTCGGCCGACCTGCTGCTGTTTCCCAGCCTCACCGAGACCTTTGGCAACGTGACCCTGGAGGCCCTCGCCAGCGGGCTGCCGGTGCTGGCCTACGCCTGCGCTGCCGCAGCCGAGTGGGTGCAGTCCGACCACAACGGCTGGACAGTGCCGGCCGGTGACGAGCGGGCCTTTGTGCAGACGGCGGTGGCGCTGGCGCGGGAGCCGGGACGGGTGGCCCGGGCGGCCGGGCATACCCGCACCTCGGTGGAGCCGCTGGCCTGGCAGCAGATTGCGTTGCAGGTGGAGGCACTGTTCCTGCGGGCGATCGAACTGCACCGCAGCGGGCAGAGTGGCCAGAGAGCCCCGGGGGGCGCTCAGTGGGGCGGGGTGTCGTCCGCCACCGCCACTTCGGGAGCCGTGCTGTCGTCGAAGCTGTCGCGGAACGTGAACCAGATCGATGTGAAGAACATCGAGGCCATGAAGAGCACCGCGGGGTAGACGATGAGGCCCGCGGCCTCTGCGCCGCCGAGCAGGGCACTGAGCAGGCTGAGGGACACGCTGAAAGCCACGAACAGGCCGGTCCAGCCCAGCAGGAACACCAGCAGCGCGCCCTTGTTGGCCCAACAGGCCATCAGGCTGAAGAACAGGCTCTTGACCGGTGGCACGCCGTGCCAGAAGAGCAGGGCGGGCGCGTGCCAGAACAGCATCTGCAGCGGCATCATCGCGACCAGCCCGAACCACAGGGCCGGGCTGGTGACCATGCTGCGCATGGCCTCTTCGGCGCTCATGGTCGCGGCGCCCTCGGGATTGCCTTCGATCAGGCCCACCACCAACAGGATCACCAGCAGCCCCAAGCCGTACAGAGCGCCCAGGGTGAGCATGCCCCGGGTCTTGGCGGGGCCACCACGGAAGGCGGTGATCAGCTGCTTGGGCATCGGGAACCGGCCGGCCTCGGCCTCGCGCGAGGCGGACATCAGGCCCAGGTTGATCGCAGGGGTCAGCAGGGTGGCCAGCGCCGTGCCGAGAAACGGCACCAGGGCCAGCACCGACACCACCGCCATGAACATGAAAAACAGGCCCGACATGGCCAGCGGTTGCCGCAGAAAGGTCTTCACGCCCAGCCGGACCCACTGCAGGCCGGTGGACGCGGGCACGGTGCGCAGCTTCATGACGCGGCCCTCAGGCGGGCACGCCGCTGGCGCCGCGCAGCGACTCCGCCAGTGCGCGGGCCTGGTGCACGCGCTCGTGCAGCACACGTTCGAAGTGGCCCGGGTCGTGGGGCTTGAGCATGGCCGCCTCGCGCGGCAGGTGCCAGTCCCACAGCCGCGAGAGCCAGAAGCGCAGGGCGCCAGCGCGCAGCATGGCGGGCAGCAGCTGGCGTTCGGCGGCCGTCAGCGGGCGCACCGACTGGTAGGCCGCCAGCATGGCGTGCGCGCGGCGCTCGTCGTGCAGGCCATCGGCCGCCTCGTCGCCGTGGAAGATGCACCAGTCGTTCAGCGTCACCGCCAGATCGAACAGCCAGCTGTCGTTGCCGGCGAAGTAGAAGTCGAAGAAGCCGCAGAGGCGGTCGCCGTCGAACATCACGTTGTCGCGGAACAGGTCGGCATGCACCGGGCCCTGCGGCAGCGCCTTGAAGGCGGGCTGAGCGGCCACGTGGTTCTGGTAGGCGAGTTCGCTGCGGATCAGCGCGGCCTGCTCCTCGTTCAGGTACGGCAGCACCACCGGCACCGTCTCGTTCCACCAGGGCAGGCCGCGCAGGTTGGGTTGCTGCATGGCGAAGTCCTGGCCCGCCAGGTGCATGCGCGCGAGCATGGCGCCCACCGCCTCGCAGTGCACCACGGAGGGCCTGAGTTCGCTGTGTCCGGCCAGCTTGTTGACCACGGCCGCGGGCTTGCCCTGCAGCCGGTGGAGGATCTCACCCTTGGCGTTGGCGGCGGGTTCGGGCACGGGGATGCCCTTGAGCGCCAGGTGCTTCATCAGCCGCAGGTAGTACGGCAGCTGCTCGAAGCCCAGGCGCTCGAACACCGTGAGCACGTGTTCGGTCTCGATTCCGTCCAGTACCGTGGTGGCGAAATAGTTGGTGTTCTCAATGCCCCCGTGGATGCCGCGCAAGGCGGTGAGCTCACCCAGTTGGAGTTCGCGCAGCAGCGCAGCGGCTTCGTCCTGCGGGACTTCGGTGTAAACGGCCATGGAAACGGGAAAAGATCAGAAGCTCAGCAGGCGCCAGCGGCTGCGGCCGCTGCTGCCCTGGCCTTCGGTGGGCAGGTCCGCACCGCTCTGGGGGGCAATTTCGTAGGCCGGTGCGCCGTTCTTGGGCTGCACGTCGATGCTGCGGGTCTGGCCTCCGATGCGCACCTCGTCGATGCGGGAGCCGGCGTCTTCGTGCGTGATGCGTTCGATCACCTTGGCTTCGCCCGCCGGCAGCCGGGGCTGTTCGGCCGGTGTGGGCGCCGGGCTGCCGGTCTGTGCCTGCAGGGGCAGGGACGCGGCAAGGGCAAGGGCCAGCGGGAGGGATCGGAGCAGGGTTGGGGCGCGCATGCCGCATTGTAGGCACGGACCGGCGCCCCCGCCCCGGCCATCCCCGACAATCGCCCCCATGTCCGAACAAACCACCCCGCGCCTGCTGCTGGTCGACGGCTCCAGCTACCTCTACCGCGCCTTCTTCGCCGGCGGCGATGCCATGAGCACCACCTTGCCCGACGGCACGGTGCAGAAGACCGGCGCCATCCGCATCATCATCAACATGATGCAGAAGCTGCTGAACGACTACCCGTCGACCTATGCGGCCTGCGTGTTCGATGCCAAGGGCCCGACGTTCCGGGATGCCCTCTACCCCGAGTACAAGGCCCAGCGCAGCCCCATGCCCGATGACCTGCGCAGCCAGATCGCGCCGATTCACGAGGTGGTGCGCCTCAGCGGCTGGCCGGTGCTGGACGTGCCCGGCGTCGAAGCCGACGACGTGATCGGCACGCTGGCCGTGGCCGCGGCCAGCCAGGGCATTGAGGTGCTGATCAGCAGCGGCGACAAGGACCTGGCCCAGCTGGTGAACGAGCACATCACCATCATCGACACCATGAGCGGCAAGGTGCGGGACCTGGCCGGGGTGGAGGCCGAGTTCGGCGTGCCCGCGCGCCTGATGCTGGACTACCAGATGCTGGTGGGCGACACCATCGACAACGTGCCTGGGGTGAACAAGGTCGGCCCCAAGACGGCCGTGAAGCTGCTGCAGGAGTACGGCTCCATCGACAACCTGATCGCGCAGGCGGACCAGGTCAAGGGCGCCGTGGGCGAGAACCTGCGCCAGGCGCTGGACTGGCTGCCCACCGGCCGCCAGCTGCTGACCATCAAGACCGACTGCGACCTCAACGGCTGGGTGCCCGGCCTGCCGGCGCTGGACGCGGTGCGCATGGGCGAGCCGCAGAAGGAGCCGTTGCGCGCGTTCTACGAAACCTATGGCTTCAAGGGTCTGGCCAAGGCGCTGGGCGGCGGTGAGGCGGCAACGCCTGCTGCGGCAACCGGGGACACCAACGACTTGTTCGCCGAACCGGCCACCGCCGCACCGCGCGCCAGCAGCCTGGCCTACGACACGATTCTCACCTGGGAGTCCTTCGACCGCTGGCTGGCGAAGCTCGAAGCCGCCGACCTGACCGCCATCGACACCGAAACCACCTCGCTGGACGAAATGGTGGCGCAGATCGTGGGCATCAGCTTCAGCGTGACGCCGGGCGAGGCTGCCTACATCCCGCTCAAGCACGAAGGCCCGGATGCGCCCGAACAGCTGCCGCTGGACGAGGTGCTGGCCAGGCTCAAACCCTGGCTGGAAAACCCGGCCAAGCACAAGCTCGGCCAGCACATCAAGTACGACCGCCACGTTTTCGCCAACCACGGCATCGAGGTGCAGGGCTACGCGCACGACACCATGCTGCAGAGCTACGTGCTCGAAGTGCACAAGCCGCACGGGCTGAGCAGTCTGGCCGAGCGCCACCTGGGCCGCAGCGGCATCAGCTACGAGGACCTGTGCGGCAAGGGCGCGCACCAGATTCCCTTTGCCCAGGTCGATGTGGCCAAAGCGGCGGAATACTCCTGCGAAGACAGCGACCAGACGCTGGACGTGCACCGCGTGCTCTGGCCGCAGATCGAAGCGGACGCCAAGCTGAAGTTCATCTACGACCTGGAGATCGCCAGCAGCGAGACGTTGTACCGAATCGAGCGCAACGGCGTGCTGATCGACGCGCCCACACTGGCCAAACAGAGCCACGAACTGGGTCAGCGCATCTTTGCGCTGGAGCAGGAGGCCTACGAGATCGCCGGTCAGCCCTTCAACCTGTCGTCTCCGAAGCAGCTGGGCGAGATCTTCTTCGACAAGCTGGGCCTGCCGGTCATCAAGAAAACCGCCACTGGCGCCCGCAGCACCGACGAGGAGGTGCTGGAAAAGCTCGCAGAGGACTACCCGCTGCCCGCCAAGATCCTGGAGCACCGCAGCCTCATCAAGCTCAAGGGCACCTACACCGACAAGCTGGCGCAACTGGCGTTGCCGCGCACCGGCCGCGTGCACACCCACTACGCGCAGGCCGTGGCGGTGACGGGGCGCCTGTCGAGCAACGACCCCAATCTGCAGAACATCCCCATCCGCACCGCCGAAGGCCGCAAGGTGCGCGAGGCCTTCGTGGCTGCGCCCGGCCACGTCATCGCCAGCGCCGACTACTCGCAGATCGAGCTGCGCATCATGGCCCACCTCAGCGACGATGCCGCCCTGCTGCGCGCCTTCCACGAAGGGCAGGACGTGCACCGAGCCACCGCGGCGGAGGTGTTCGGCATCACGCCGGCCGAGGTCAGCAGCGAACAGCGCCGCTACGCCAAGACCATCAACTTTGGCCTGATCTACGGCATGGGCACCTTCGGCCTGGCCAAGTCGCTGGGTATCGACAACACGGCCGCCAAGACCTACATCGACCGCTACTTCGCGCGCTTCGCGGGCGTGAAGCAGTACATGGACGACACGCGCGCACTCGCCAAAGAGCAGGGCTATGTGGAAACCGCGTTCGGTCGCAAGCTGGTGCTGCCGGACATCAAGAACGCCAAGGGCGCGAAGCTGGCCGCTCTGGAACGCCAGGCCATCAACGCACCCATGCAGGGCACGGCGGCCGACCTGATCAAGCTGGCCATGGTGGCGGTGCAGAAGACGCTGGACGACCAGGGCAAGGGCACGAAGATGATCATGCAGGTGCACGATGAACTGGTGTTCGAGGTGCCCGGGGCCGAGGTGGACTGGCTGCGCACCGAGATCCCGCGCCTGATGGCGGATGTGGCACAGCTCAAGGTGCCGCTGCTGGCCGAGGTGGGCGTGGGGCCGAACTGGGAACAGGCGCACTGAGCGCCTGCGGTTTCAGCCCACCGGCAACACCACCTTGGTGTAAGGGTGGTCGACGCCTTCCGCCCACCAGTTCACCCACAGGCGGTCCGCTCCGCCCGGCGCATCGGCCTGCAGGGTCATGAAGTTGCGGCAGCCGATCAGCCTGCGCCGGGCGGTCGGGAATTCCACCATCTGGCCGGTGAGCCCCGGCTCCAGCGTCTCGGTCTGCTTGCATGCCTCTTCGAGGAAGTAGCGCGCCACGCCGGCCGGTGGCGGGTGGGTCACACCGCTGCTGGTGAGCTGGGTCAGGCTGCGCGCCTCGGGTGATAGGTCGCTGCGGGCCGATTCGATCACGCCGATCGCGGCCACGTGCACGTCGCCCGACAGCACGGTCACCCGCAGGCCGCGCGCACTGGCCTCCAGAAGGCGGCGCACCAGCCGCAGCCGCTCGGCCTTGTGGGGCGGGCTGGTCCAGTGGTCGCGCAGGTCGTCTTCCAGTTCCTCGATGGCCGGCAGCGCACCGAGCATCTTCTCCAGCTGCTCGAAGCTGGGGTGCATCACCGGGATGCTGCTCATCACCAGCAGGTGCCTCAGGTCGGCGGCGGCCAGCTGCGCATCGAGCCACGCATAGACGGCGTTCCAGCTGGCTGGGCCCATCACTTGGTCGGCGAGCACGGTCTTGCGCCCGGCGGCGTCGGTGGTTTCGCTGCGCGGGCGGCGCTCGCTGCGCAGGTCGAGCACCAGGAGGCCGGTGCTGCCGAAGTGGTAGGCGCTGTTGTGCGCGCTCTGGGCGGGCAGAGTGGCGGGCGGCGGCGCGCCCAGCATCTGGCGCTGGAACAGTTCGAAAGCCGCCTTCGCCACCTGGAAGATGCCCTGGAGCACCGGGCTGCAATGCAGTTCGGCCGGGTGAGAGCCCCAGCCGTCGATGATGTCGTGGTCGTCCCACATCATCACGCTGGGCACCGAGGCCAGCAGCGCGGCGGTCTCAGGCTGGTTCCAGCGTTCGAGGTAGAACTCGGCGAAGCGGGTCTGCAGCGCTGCGCGCAGGCTGTCGCTCAAGGGCATGTGGGTGCGGGTGAACCACTCGACTTCGGTCCATTCCCGCAGATCGGGCACAGTGGCCCAGATGTCGTCGCTGTAGATCTGGTCGCCACCCATGAGCAGCAACTCCAGCGGTCCGGCCGGGATGCCGTCGACCCGCTCCTGCTGGTCGTGCAGGCGGCCCATGCGGGCCCAGAGGGCATTGGCGTCCTTCATGGTCTTGCGGGTGCGCGCATCGGAGAAGCCATTGCATGAGACGTAGGCCATGCTGGGCGTGGTGGCCAGCGCCGGCATCTGGAAGCTGTGACTGCGGCCTGCGAGCCGGTAGCCGATGCGCTGGGGCATCGCCGTCTGGCGAACCGCAATGTCGAAGCGCCAGGCCGTGGCGTCCAGGCCAGGCACCGGTCCGCTGGCGCCGTTGACCAGCTCGGCCGGCACATTCAGGCGCAGCGCCGGCTGCGGGTCGGTGGAACTGCAGACCATCATCAGGCTCAAACCCCAAACGCCATCCTGGCATCCGAGAAACTGCAGAATGGGTCCGGTCAGGTTCATGGCGCTGTCCTCCGATGCGCGCCATTGTGTGCCTGACCCGTGCGCGCCGCATCCCCTTTTCAACGACCCCCAAGGAGACACCGATGCTCAACACCGACCTGATCACCGACAGCCAGGCCCTGCTCGACGCGACGGCGTCGCAGGGCCATGCCACCCGCCGCACCGCACTCAAGGCCGCGCTGGGCGTGGGCTACGCCGCCTCGGTGCTGCCGGTGATGGCGCAGACGGCGATCAAGACGTCCACCGACGGGCTGACCGCGGGCGAGGTGATGATCGATGTCAATGGCTTCAAGATGCCCGCCTACCGCGCCGCGCCGGCCGGCAAGACCGGGCTGCCGGTGGTGCTGGTGCTGTCGGAGATCTTCGGCGTGCACGAGTACATCGCCGACACCGCGCGCCGCTTCGCCAAGGCGGGTTACCTGGCCATTGCGCCCGAGCTGTTCGTGCGCCAGGGCGACGCGCAGAGCTACGGCGAGATGGCCAAACTGATCGCCGAGGTGATCGCCAAGGTGCCGGATGCCCAGGTCATGGCCGATCTGGACGCCACGGTGAAGTGGGCCGCGGCCAATGGCGGTGACGCGAAAAAGCTGGGCGTGACGGGTTTCTGCTGGGGCGGGCGCCAGGTCTGGCTGTATGCAGCACACAACCCGGCGGTGAAGGTCGGTGTGGCCTGGTACGGCCGGCTGGTCGGCCAGACCAGCGATCTCAATCCGAAGCACCCGGTGGATGTGGCGGCCGGCCTGCACGGCCCGGTGCTGGGGCTCTACGGCGCGGCCGACACCGGCATTCCGCTTGACACGGTTGATAAGATGAAAGCCGCTTTGGCGGCCGGCAACGCGGCGGCCAAGGCGTCGAGCTTTGTGGTGTACCCGGACGCGCCGCACGCCTTCCACGCCGACTATCGGCCGAGCTTCCGCAAGGAGCCGGCCGAAGATGGCTGGAAGCGGGCGCTGGCCTGGTTCCAGCAGCACGGCGTCGCCTGACGCTGGCCTGCAGACCCCCACCCCCGGGCCGCCTGTGCGGCCCTTTCTTTTGGTTGAAGACATTTCATGACCCTGATTGCGATCCTGTTGGGCACCGTGGCGGCGGGTGTGGGCAGCGTGTGGCTGGCCGCGGCCCTGGGCATGGGGGTGCTGGCGCGGTTCACGCAGCACATGCTGAGCCTGGCCGCGGGTGCGCTGCTGGCCACCGCCTTCATGCACCTGCTGCCCGAGGCCTTCGAGAGCCAGGCGGGCGCGCACGAGCTGTTCTCCCTGCTGCTGGGCGGTCTGGTGTTCTTCTTCCTGCTGGACAAGGCCGAGTTGTGGCACCACGGTCATGAACACCACCACGGTGGAGAGCACCAGGGACATGATCACGCGCATGCCCATCACCTCGACCATGCACACGATCACGACCACGGGCACGGCGCCCGTTCCGGCGGCTGGACGGTGCTGGCCGGTGACAGCGTGCACGCCTTCGGTGACGGCATCCTGATCGCCTCTGCGTTTGTGGCCGACCTGCGGCTGGGCGTGGTGACCGCGCTGGCGGTGCTGGCGCACGAGGTGCCGCACCACATGGGCGACCTGGTCGTGCTGCAGCAGACCTCGGGCACGCGCCGCGCTGCGCTGGTCAAGGTGTCGCTGGCCGGCACGGTGACGGCCCTGGGCGGGCTGGTGGGCTACCTCCTGCTGGGCCAGCTCGAAGACTGGCTGCCGTATTTCCTGGTCGCGGCCTCCAGCAGCTTCGTCTATGTGGCACTGGCCGACCTGATTCCCCAGTTGCAGAAGCGGTTGGGTCTTCGTGCGACAGTGGCCCAGATTGCCTGGCTGCTGGCGGGCATCGCCCTGGTGACCCTGGTCAGCGGCATGGCGCACGGCCACTGAGCCGCGGCCAGCGGCTTCAGCTGGTCGCCTCGCTGCCGAAGCAGAACTCGAAGCGGGCGCCCTGGCCCACGGCGCCTTCGCCCCAGATGTGACCACCGTGGCGCTCCAGGATGCGCCGAACGGTGGCCAGCCCGATGCCGGAGCCTTCGAATTCGCTGGCGGTGTGCAGCCGGTTGAAGGCCTTGAACAGGCGCTCGGCCCGGGCCATGTCGAAGCCCGCACCGTTGTCTCGGATGCAGAACTCCGCAGCTCCGGTGCCCGCGTTGTTGGCGCGGGTGAAGCTGATGCGGGCGTTGGCGGTCTGACGGGTGTATTTCCAGGCGTTGCCCAGCAGGTTCTCCAGCACGATCTGCGCCATGCGTGGGTCGCAGTCGGCGTAGAGGTCGTCTTCGATCTCCACCTCCACCTCGCGCGTCGGATCGCGTTGGCGCTCCTGGCGGATCACGTCGTGCGCCAGCTCGCTGAGGTTGGTGTTCATGCGCTGCAGCGTGCCCTGGCTCACTCGCGCCAGCGCCAGCAGATCGGTGATCAGGCTGTTCATGCGCTGGACCGAGCCCTCGATGCGTTCGAACAGGTCGATGTCCTCCGCGGTCATGCGTCCGGCCATCTGCTCGCGCAGCAGGTGGCTGAAGCCATCGATGGAGCGCAGCGGCGATTTCAGGTCGTGCGAGACGGAGTAGGCGAACGAGTCCAGCTCGCGGTTGAGGTACTGCAGCTGCGCGGTGCGCGCCGCCACGCGCTGCTCCAGCGTGTCTTGCAGTTTGTTGATCTCGCGGTCGCGGCGCAGCCGTTGCAGTTCTGCGTTGCAGCGGCTGGCAAAAATGGTCAGCAGGGCGTCCAGGTTGGCGTTCTTCGGTGGCCGCTGGCGCCAGACGGCAAAGAGCAGGCCGGCTGCAGAACCATCCCCATCGCGAAGCGACAGGCCCTGCACGGACTGGAGCGGGGTTTCCGAAAACGGCGGCACCAAGGGGAGGCAGGCAGGGCTGGGGCTCTCGACGCGCAGCAGTGCGGGCTGCAGCAGGGCCTGTTCGCAGAGGGTCTGGTGCAGCGGATGGATGCTGTTGGGCAGCAGCTGGCCGTCCCACACCATGGCCAGGGTATGCAGCTGCTTCTGGGGGTCCACTTCGCCCACCACGACACCGTCGGCGCCAATGGCGTTGGCCAGGTGCTCGACCAGCGAGCGGAAGAAGGCCTCGCCCGTGTCGCCCGAGACGCCCTCCGCCACATTCAGCAGCATGGCCTCGCGCCGTTTTTCTTCGTCCACGTTCAGGGTGTAAGAAAGTGCGCAGACTTCGTTGTTCAGCTCAATGATCTCTGCCCAGACCCTGACAGCAATCACGGCACCCGACTTGGTCCGCATTCGTGTCTCGTATCCCTCCAGTCGGCCGTCTCGCCGAAGAGTGCGCACATAGCGGTCGCGGTCGGCTTCAGATACCCAGATGCCCACCTCCATCGACGTTTTGCCGACATAGTCGGCCGGTGTCCAGCCCAGCACCCGTTCGGTGATCGGATTCACCTCGACGAAGCGGCCATCGCTCAGTCGGGTGATGGCCATGCCCAAGGGGCTGAAGTTGAACGCCTTGGAGAAGCGCTCGCGCGAGATCTCCAGTTCGCGGCGCGACGCCACCTCGGCCGACATGTCGAACACCACCGCGATCAGCAGCCGCTCGGTGGCGCTCTGGGTCACCTCGGCGTACACATGGGCGTGGAAGACCGTGCCGTCCTTGCGCTGCGCCTTGGCTCTCAGGCCGCTGACCCTGCCGTCGGAGTCGATGCAGCGACGGAACTCGGCGTACTCTTCTGTGTCGGCCCACAGACGGGGTGGTTGACTCCCCACCAGATCGTCGTGCGTGTGGCCGAACAGTGCCTCGAACGCCTGGTTCACATCGATCACGTCCCGCGTGTCCATCGACTGCACCAGGCAGGCCGCCGGTGTGCTGCGGAACAGGGCCTGGAACCGGCCCTGGCTCAGGCGCAGCAGGCGTTCGACCTCCCGGCTGTGCTCCAGTGCCAGGTTCTGGCTGCGGTACGCGTCCAGCATGCGCCGCCGACCGAGGTTGACCGTGATCATCAGGCTGATGAGGATGGCGGTTTGTGAGATCCACACGGCCCAGCCGGTGGGTGTCTCCGGCGCTGTGATCAGGCGCAGGTTTTCTGCGACGTTGAGCACCCCGAGGATGGTGATGCCCAGTGCGCCGCTGATCAGCATGTTCAGGCGGGAGAGGAAGACTCCGGCCCCTACCACCGCGGCGATCATGACCAACGTGGCCATGCTGCGCACCGTGCCATGGGCCACGATGGCGGAGCCAGAGGAGAAGATCATGGCGTACACCAGCATGGGAGCCACCATCGGGCGCAGGCGTGTGGCGTACAGGCCCAGCAGCAGGTAGTCGATCAGAGAAAGTCCGATGGCCACCCAGGTCAGCGCCACCAGACCGTCCCGCAGATAGACGCCAAATGCCACCAGCGGACCGGCGACACCGATGCACAGCAGCAGTGCCAGCAGGGAGCGTTCCTGGTAGCGCTGCAGATTCAGCGGCTGGTCGCCTGTTTCGACGGCGGGAAGCTGAAGGGGTGTGTTCATCTGGGGGCAGAAGCAGGCGTCAGGGAGAAGCGGAACTCGGCGCCTTCACCGGGCGTGCCAACGCCCTGGATCTGGCCGCCGTGCCGGTCCACGATGCGGCGCACCGTGGCCAGGCCGATGCCCGTTCCCTCGAACTCGCTGGGTCCATGCAGGCGCTGGAAGGGCTTGAACAGCTTGTCCGCGTAGGCCATGTTGAAGCCGACGCCGTTGTCCCGCACGAAGAAGCTTGTGCGGCCCGGGTCACCGTCCTTGCAGCGCCCCATCTCGATCAGCGGTTGTGGCTGGTCCCGGGTGTACTTGACCGCGTTGCCCAGCAGGTTCTCCAGAGCGATGCGCGCCAGCCGGGCGTCGCAGACGCTGACCAGGCCGGGCTCGATGCGCCACGTCAGCGGCTTGTCCGGGTGCTTGGCCTGTTCCGCCTGCATCACCTGTTCGGCGATCTCGCTCAGATTGGCCATGCCCAGCGCCATCTCCCCCTGGCTCACGCGGGCCAGCGCCAGCAGGTCGGCGATCAGGGTGCTCATGCGGTGGGTCGACGCGAGCACTCGCTGCAGCAGCTGTTCCTCGTCGGTGGTCAGCCGTCCCTGCAGCTGTTCACTCAGCAGGCTGGTGAAGCCGTCGATGGAACGCAGGGGCGACTTCAGGTCGTGTGACACCGAGTAGGCGAACGAGTCGAGTTCCGCGTTGAGCTTGCGCAGCTCGGCGGTGCGCGACTGCACCCGCTGTTCCAAGGTGGCGTTGAGCTGCTGGATTTCGCGCTCGCGCCGCAGTCGCATCAGTTCCGCTGTGGCCCGGCTCGCAAAGATCGACATCAGCGCGCGCATCTCGGAGGTGAGCGTGATGGGCTGGCGCCACATGGCCGATAGCAAGCCGATGGGGGTGCCGTCCTGGTCGCGCAGGCTCTGGCCGATGTAGGCGCTGGCCTGTATCCCGGTCATCGACGACAGGTCGGGGTAGGTGTGGGCGAGGCCTTGCTCGTAGACGCAGAGATCGCTGCGCGAAAGGGCCTCGCCGCAGGGGGTGCCCTCGGGGGCGTAGGCGAGGTTGGGCACCAGGGCCCCGTCCATGGACATCGCCAGTGTCTGCACCTTCTGGTCGGGCAGCAGCTCGCTGACCATCACCACGTCGGCCTTCAGGGCGGGGGCCGCGTGGCGGGCGAGTGCGGTGAAAAAGGCCGCACCCGTTTCGCCCGTCATGCCCTGCGCCACGCTCAGCAGCAAGGCCTCGCGCCGCTTCTCTTCCGAAACGTTCACCGTGGACGACAGGATGCACTCTTCGCCCTCGATGTCGATCAGCACGGCCCACAGCCGCACGTCGACCGGCCTGCCGTCCCGGCTGCGCATCTGGCTCTCGTAGGCCAGCACGCGCCCATCGCGTTTGAGCTGATCGACGTAGGCCTGCCGGTGGGCCGGTGTCAGCCAGGCGCCGGTCTCCAGCGTGGTCCGCCCTCGCAGCACGTCAACGCCCATACCGTCCGAAATGACGCCCGCCCGGTTGACCTCCAGGATCAGGCCGTCGGACAGGCGCGTGATCGCCAGGTTCATCGGGCTGAAGTTGAAGGCTTTGGCAAAGCGATCCTCCGAACGCCGCAGGCGTTCGATGGTCGCGTTCTGCTCGGTGATGTCGGTGACCGTGGTGATGATCAGCCGGTCCTGCGGGTCATCGCCCATCTCGCTGGTGATCAGGGCATCGAAACGGCTGCCGTCGGCCCGCAGTCCCTTGACGTGGGTGCGGTCGGCCCGGCGGTGGGCGAACAGCTGTTCCAGGTAGCGGGTGCGCTGCTCCGGCTCGACCCAGAGCATCTCGTCGCTGCAACCGAGCACGTTCTCACGTGTGTGCCCATAGCAGCGCTCGAAGGCCGGGTTGACGTCCAGGATCAGGCCGTTGCGGGCCGACTGCGCAATCATCGGGCTGGGGCTGTTGCGGAAGATGCGGGTGAACCGCTCCAGGCTCTGATCCCGTTCCTGCTCGCTGCGGATGCGCCGCTCCAGTTCGCTGCGCTGCAGATCCAGCGCCTGCTGGGCCCTGGTCCGGCTGTGGTAGACCATGATCGCCACCACGACCATGGTCATGGCATAAGTCAGCCAGACCGTGAATCCGACCTTGAAGGTGGCCGTCTTGAACCAGCCTTTCCACTCCATCCAGGTCAGTGCGCCCAGGATGACCACGCTCAGCGCCACCGTCAGGAACAGGGCGCGCCGTGGCAGGAAGATGCCGGCGCCGGCCACCGCCGCCACGAACAGGAAGCTTGCGGCGGTGCGCACCGAACCGAAGGCCACGATGCCGATCACCGCTGCGATCAGGACCGCGGTCACCAGCAGGGGGGCTACCAGTCGCTGGTATCCCCGGCGCAGCAGCAGGAGGACCGTCCAGGCCGAGAGCGCGATCAGCACGGGCGCGATCACCTCCGACAGATTGGGGCTGCTCAGGTACACCAGGGGGGCCTGGATGGTGGCTGCGATGGCCACCAGCAGACCGATGGCCTGCAGGGGACTGGGAGAGGGGTCGGGGGGAGGGCTGGACACGTGGGGGGCTTCAGTCATCGGTTGGCGCAGTGGCACGTGTCTGACTCATCGACCCGTCAGCCGGGAACTTGACTCCTGGCGCAGGGCAGGCCGGGCGTGTTGCACCACTCGCTCCAGCTGCCCGGAAAGAGGGCCGTGCGTCCGAAGCCGGCGATTTCCATGGCCAGCAGGTTGGGGATGGCGCTCACACCGCTGCCACAGTGGTGCACCACCGCAGCCGGGTCGCGCCCTGCCAGCAGGCGCTCGAAGTCGGCGCGCAGTTCGGCGACCGGCTTGAAGCGGCCGTCCGGGCCGATGTTCTCGGTGAATGGCCGGTTGAGCGCCCCCGGGATGTGGCCTGCCACCGGGTCCAGGGGTTCGACCTCGCCACGGAAGCGGGCTGCGCCACGCGCGTCGACCAGTGTGAGGTCGGGCTGGCCCAGCCGCCGAGCGATGTCCTGCGCTGCCAGGGTTTCGGCGCGGGCGGGTTGCAGTTCGAACCGGCCGGGCTGGGGTGCAGGCGACGCGCCTTCGGCGACCGCGCCGCCCGCCGCCTGCCAGGCGGCCAGTCCGCCGTCGAGCACCGCCACGGCCTCGTGGCCGCACCACTTGAGCATCCACCACAGCCGGCCACAGTAGTTCGCGCCTTGCCGGTCCATCGCCACCACCTGCTGGTCAGGGTTCAGACCCAGCGCCTGCAGGCGCCGGGCAAAGGTTTCACGGGAGGGCAGGGGGTGCCGTCCTCCGCTGGCGCGATCGGGTCCGGTCTTGTCGCTCAGGTGCTCGTCCAGGTCCACATGCACCGCGCCGGGGATGTGGGCGGCCTCGAACTGCTGGCGCCCGGCGGCGGGGTTCATCAGGTCGAAGCTGCAGTCCATCACCAGCACTGGCTGGTGGTCGTCCAGGAGTTGCCGCAGCTGCGCGGCAGAAATGAGGGTGGTGTACATGCGCCTGATTTTCCGGCAGAGCGGTACCGCTGACGATCACACCAAAGTCCTAAAGGACCGTCCGCCGCGTGCAGGCATGCACGGATTCAGTGCTCTTCCGCCGGCGCGTGGGGCACTGCGCGTGCCCGCAGGACTGTGGCCGCGATGCCGCTGACGATGATCAGGCCCATGCCGGCCCAGCCGATCAGGGGCAGCCGGTCACCGAACACCGTCAGGCCGAAGATGCCGGCAAACACGATGCCGGAATACTGCAGGTTGGCCACCACCATGGTGGCGCCACTGGCGTAGGCACGGGTCATGCACAGCTGGCCGCCCAGGGCCAGCAGCCCGATGGGCAGCAGCCAGAGCGCGGACGGCCAGCTCCAGGGCGTGGCGCCGACGAACAGCATGCCGATCAGGCCGGCGACCACCGCCCCGATGGAAAAATAGAAGACCGTGCGGCTCTCGGGTTCGCCCGCGCGGCTGAGCGCAGACACCTGCAGGTAGGCAAAGGCCGCGAAGATGCCGGACATCAGACCGACCAGCGCGCCCAGCATCTGGTCGGGCGCCAGCGTGGGGCGCAGCATCATCGCCACGCCGCCGAAGCCCGCCAGCACGGTCAGGAACAGCGGCGCCTGCTGCCGGATCGGGGCGTTGCGGCCCTGGGTCAGCAGGGCACCGCCGAGCAGGAAGGTGGCGATCCAGACGCTGCTCATGTAGTTGAGCGTCATCGCCGTGGCCAGCGGCAGCACAGCGATGGCGTAGAACCAGGCGGTCAGCGAGATGGTGCCCACCACGCTGCGCCAGGCGTGCATCATGGGCACGGTTGTGCGCAGCGAGACGCCGCTGAACCGGGTGAAACCATAGAGAAAGACCACGCCCACCAGACCCCGGTAGGTGACGATCTCGAAGCTGTTGAAGTGCGCGGATGCGAACTTGATGCAGACCCCCATGCTGGCGAAAAACAGGGATGCCAGCAGCATCCAGAGGGCCTGCATGCGGTCTCAGCCTTTCAGCGCGTCGCCGAGGCGGCCGCGGTACCACTCGTGGAAGTGCTGCATGCCGTCTTCCATCGGGCTCTGGTAGGGGCCGACCTCGTTGTCGCCGCGCTCGTACAGGGCCTTGCGGCCGGCGTCCATGCGCTCGGCGATCTCGTCGTCCTCGATGCAGGTTTCCATGTAGGCCGCGCGCTGCGCCTCCATGAACCCGGGCTCGAAGGCGGCGATCTCTTCGGGGTAGTAGAACTCCACCATGTTCAGCGTCTTGTTGACGCCCAGCGGGTGCAGGGTCGAGACCGTCAGCACGTGCGGGTACCACTCGACCATGATGTGCGGGTAGTAGGTCAGCCACACCGCGCCCTGCGCGGGCAACTCGCCGTTGCGGTACTGCATCAGCACCTCGTGCCACTTCTGGTAGGTGGCGCTGCCCGACTTGAGCAGGTTCTGGATGCCCACGGTCTGCACCGAGTACTCGGGCTTGAACTCCCACTGCAGGTCGTCGCAGGTGACGAAGTTGCCCAGTCCGGGGTGGAAGGGCACGACGTGGTAGTCCTCCAGATAGACCTCGATGAAGGTCTTCCAGTTGTAGTGGCAGGTGTGCAGTTCGACGTGGCCGAGCACCATGCCCTCGAAACTCAGCGTGGACGCAGGCCCCATGTTCGCCAGGTCGGCGGTGATGTCACGGCCGTTGTCCTCGAACAGCAGGCCGTTCCATTCGCGCAGCGGGTAGCGCTTGAGGTCGGCGCAGGGGTCGTGCGAGAAGTGCGGGGCGCCCAGCAGCGTGCCCAGCTGGCTGTTGGCCGACTGGCCACCGCTGTAGGTCCAACGGTGCAGGGGGCACACGATGTGGCCACCGCTGTGGCCCTTGGCGTTCTGGCCCAGGTTGCCACGGCCCTTGAGCATCACGGCCTGGCGGTGGCGGCAGATGTTGGAAACAAGTTCCACGCCGTTGGCGGTGCGCACCAGTGCGCGTCCTTCACCCTCCTGTGGCAGGGCAAAGTAGTCGCCCAGCTCGGGAACCGCGTTCACGTGCCCCACATAGCGGGGCCCGTTCTGAAAGATCGTTTCAAGTTCCCTGCGGAACAATGCCTCGTCGAAGTAGCTGGAAACCGGCAATTGGCTTGCGGCCTGCTGCAATTGAAGACTCAAATCAGACATGGTGGTCCTGACCTAAAGACTCCCCCTATGAAGGGGCAGGGTGAAGCGCTCGAGCGAGTGAACGATCTGCGCGGGATGGGTGAAGTGCTGCGTCCCTCCGGGCGTGCGAGGCCCGTCAGTTGAACAAAAAAAGAGGCGGGATTGTACCCCGCTGCTTCCGGGGCCCTGCGGTGGCTGGAGATTGCCCGGGCCGGGGGATAAAATCGCGCGCTGGCCCTGCCGTCCGCAGGGTGCGCGTCGGGTGTTTGCCACCCGCTAACGACCTCAGCGAATGACCTCTCCGACCCCCACAAAGTCCGCCCGATCAAGCCGCTCGGCCGAAGTGTCTGCCACCCCGGCCAGCTACGAGGCCGCACTGGAGGAGCTGGAGCAGCTGGTCGCCCAGCTGGACGCGGGGCAGTTGCCGCTGGACCAGTTGCTGGGGCGCTACCAGCGCGGCGCCGAGCTGCTCGCCTACTGCCGCGCCCGTCTGGAAGCCGTGGAGCAGCAGATCAAGGTGCTCGAAAACGGCGAGCCCAAACCCTGGGACGGCCAATGAGCGCGGGCCCATCGGACAACACTGCGTTCGTGGCCTGGCGGGTGCGCCAGCAGGAACGTGTGGAGCAGGCCCTGTCGAACTGGGTGCCAGCCGATGCGCCGGCGGGTCTGGGCCTGGCCATGCGCTATGCGGTGCTGGACGGCGGCAAGCGCCTGCGCCCGCTGCTGGCGCTGGCGGCCTGTGAGGCCGCTCAAGGCGACCTTGCGGTGGCCATGCGGGCGGCCTGTGCGGTGGAGCTCATCCATGCGTATTCGCTGGTCCACGACGACATGCCCTGCATGGACAACGACGTGTTGCGGCGGGGTAAGCCCACGGTACACGTGAAGTTCGGCGAGGCGCAAGCCCTGTTGGCCGGCGACGCCCTGCAGGCCCTGGCGTTCGAGTTGCTGGTGCCCGACGATGGTTCGGTGCCCGCGGCGCTCTCGGCCCGTCTGTGCCGCCAGCTGGCCGTGGCGGCTGGTGCGTCCGGCATGGCCGGGGGACAGGCCGTCGACCTCGCCAGCGTTGGCGTGGCGCTGGACCAGAAGGCCCTGGAGGGCATGCACCGCCTCAAGACCGGAGCGCTGCTGCAGGCCAGCGTGATGATGGGCGCGTCCACCGCCTCGGTCGATGCGTCCGTGTTGCAGCAGCTGTCCACGTACGGGGCCTGCGTCGGCCTGGCCTTCCAGGTGGTCGACGACATTCTGGACGTGACCACCGATTCCGCCACACTGGGCAAGACAGCGGGCAAGGACGCCGCCGCCGACAAGCCCACTTTCGTGTCGCTCATGGGGCTGGAGGCGGCCCAGGCCTATGCCGACGAGGTGCTGGATCAGGCGCATCAGGCGCTGTCCGCCAGCGCCTTGCCCCACACCGACACGCTGCATGCGCTAGCCGACTGGGTCGGCCGCCGCGCGTCCTGAACCCGGAACAGTCGCCCTTCTGCGAAACACCTGCCCCATGAGCAAACTGCTGTCCACCATCGAATCCCCAGCCGACCTGCGGCGCCTGTCCCGCGCGCAGCTGCGCCCCCTGGCCGACGAGTTGCGCGACCATGTTCTGCAGAGCGTCTCGAAAACCGGTGGGCACCTCAGCTCCAACCTCGGCACGGTGGAACTCACCGTGGCGTTGCACTACGTCTTCAACACGCCCGAAGACCGCCTCGTGTGGGACGTGGGCCATCAGACCTACCCGCACAAGATCCTGACCGGCCGCCGCGACCGCATGCACACACTGCGCCAGCTGGGCGGCATCAGCGGCTTTCCGCGCCGCGACGAAAGCGAGTACGACACCTTCGGCACCGCCCATTCGTCCACCAGCATCTCGGCGGCGCTGGGCATGGCGCTGGCCGCCAAGATGAAAGGCGAGAGCCGCCATGCGGTGGCCATCATCGGCGACGGTGCGATGACCGCCGGCATGGCCTTCGAGGCGCTGAATAACGCCGGAGTCGAGCACGGCCGCCTGCTGGTGATCCTCAACGACAACGACATGTCGATCTCGCCCCCTGTGGGCGCGCTCAACCGCTACCTGGCTCAGCTCATGAGCGGCCAGTTCTACGCGGCCGCCAAAAACGTGGGCAAGACCGTGCTCAAGGGCGCACCGCCGCTGTTCGAATTGGCCAAGCGGCTGGAAGAGCACGCCAAGGGCATGGTGGTGCCGGCCACGCTGTTCGAGAAGTTCGGCTTCAACTACGTCGGACCGATCGACGGCCACGACCTTGAGTCGCTCATTCCCACGCTGGAGAACGTGCGCCATCTGCTGGACAACGGTGCAGGTCCGCAGTTCCTCCACGTGGTCACGAAGAAGGGGCAGGGTTACAAGCTGGCCGAGGCGGACCCCGTGGCCTACCACGGCCCGGGCAAGTTCGACCCCGCCGTAGGTCTGGTCAAACCGGCCACCCCGCCCAAACCTACGTTCACCCAGGTCTTCGGCCAGTGGCTGTGCGACATGGCCGCCGCCGACCCCAAGCTGGTCGGCATCACGCCGGCCATGCGCGAGGGCTCCGGCATGGTGGAGTTTCACCAGAAGTTCCCTGGCCGCTATTTCGATGTCGGCATAGCCGAGCAGCATGCAGTGACCTTCGCGGCGGGACTGGCATGCGAGGGCATGAAACCGGTGGTTGCCATCTACTCCACCTTCCTGCAGCGCGGCTACGACCAGCTCATCCATGACGTGGCGCTGCAGAACCTGCCCATGGTGTTCGCGCTGGACCGGGCCGGTCTGGTCGGCGCCGATGGCGCCACCCATGCCGGCGCCTACGACATCGCGTACCTGCGCTGCATTCCCAATATGTCGATCGCCTGTCCGTCGGATGAGGCCGAAACCCGCCAGCTGCTGTCGACGGCGCACCACCAGAACCATCCGGTGGCGGTGCGCTATCCGCGCGGGGCCGGTGTGGGCGCGGCGGTGCCGGCCAGTCTGGACGGGCTGCCGTTCGGCAAGGGCGAGGTGCGCAGGCGCGGCCACGGCGTGGCCATCCTGGCCTTCGGTACCCTGCTGCATCCGGCGCTTGCGGCCGCCGAAGCGCTCGGTGCCAGCGTCGCCAACATGCGCTGGGCCAAGCCGCTCGACATGGACCTGCTGCGCGAAATGGCGCGCAGCCACCAGGTGCTCGTCACGGTGGAAGAGGGCTGTGTGATGGGCGGGGCCGGCAGTGCCGTGCTGGAAGCCCTGCAGGCCGAGGGTCTGTCGATGCCCGTGTTGCAACTGGGGCTGCCCGACGAGTTCATCGAGCACGGTGATCCGGCCCGTCTGCTGGCCAATGTGGGACTGGATGCTGCCGGTATCGAGTCGTCCATCCGGCAGCGTTTTGCCGACGTACTGGGTGGCTCCGGTGGTCTCAAGGCCGCCGCCTGATCGACCGCGTTGAAGTAATTTCACGGCTCGTTTGAGGCGATTCGCATCGCTGCCCGCTTTGGGTGCAGCAAGCTTGCAAAAGCCTGAAGGCGTTCACGTTCCTGCTCTGATTTCGAGGGAAAACCCCCAAGGATGGGGGGGGGCGCCTTCCTACAATGGCCCGGACTGCAGAAGTCCCCGACCCTTCCGGGCGGGCATGAAGTACCAACCACGGAGTCATACAACATGGATCGTCGTTCCATCCTCAAGCACGCCGGTATCGCCGGTGTGCTGGCCGCAGGAGCAGCCCCCGCTGTGCATGCACAGGCCGCCATTCGCTGGCGTCTGGCCTCCAGCTTCCCCAAGGCGCTGGACACCATCTACGGTGCCGCCGAAGTGTTCGCTGAAAAAGTCAATGCGATGTCTGGCGGCAAGTTCGTCGTCTCCGTGCACCCCGCCGGTGAACTGATGCCCGCGTTCGGTATCGTGGACGGCGTGCAGCAAGGCACCGTCGAAGCCGGCCACACTGCGCCGTACTACTACTTCGGCAAGGACGACACCTTCGCCATGGGCACGGCCATCCCCTTCGGCCTGAACAGCCGCCAGCTGACCGCCTGGTACTTCGATGGCAACGGCATGAAGCTGTTCCGCGAGTTCTACGACAAGTACAACATCATCAACTTCCCCGGCGGCAACACCGGTGCCCAGATGGGTGGCTGGTACCGCAAGGAAATCAAGGGCGTGGCCGACATCAAGGGCCTGAAGATGCGCATCGGCGGTTTCGCCGGCAAGGTGCTGACCCGCATGGGCGGCGTGCCGCAGAACATCCCCGGCGGCGAGATCTACCAGGCGCTGGAGAAGGGCACCATCGACGCCACCGAATGGGTCGGACCGTACGACGACGAGAAGCTGGGCTTCTACAAGGTCGCCAAGAACTACTACTACCCCGGCTGGTGGGAAGGCGGCGCCCAGCTCGACTTCTACATCAACAAGGCGGCCTTCAACGCCCTGTCGAAGGAGAACCAGGCCATCGTCGAGGCTGCAACGGCCTATGCGCACACCGAGATGCAGGCCCGCTACGACGCCCGCAACCCGCAGGCGATCAAGCGCCTGGTGGCCAACGGCGCCAAGGTGCTGCCTTTCCCCAAGGCCGTCATGGACGAGGCCTTCAAGCAGTCGATGTCCCTCTACACCGAGCTGAACGACACCAACCCGGCCTGGAAGAAGATCTACTCCGACTACTCGGCCTTCCGCAAGGACGCCAACGTGTGGTTCCGCTTCACCGAGGCCAACTTCGACAGCTTCATGCAGCGCCAGAAGCTGTAAGCCTCACGGACCTTCCGCGAAAGAACCCCGTCTCCACGGGGTTTTTTTGCGTGGAGGGTACCCTGACATTTTTCTGAATCCCTCGCGCCTGCACCCTTCAACCCAAGGGGATCCTCATGTCATTCCTTCTTACGCTCTCCCGCCTGATCGACGCGCTGACCGAGCGCATTGGCAAGCTTGCCATGTGGTTCATCCTGGCGACCACCATGATCAGCGCCGGCAACGCCATCGTGCGGAAGATCTTCGACACCAGCTCCAACGCCTTTCTGGAAATCCAGTGGTACCTGTTCGCAGCGGTGTTCATGCTGGGCAGCGGCTATGCCTTCCTGCGCAACGCCCATGTGCGCATCGACTTCATCTCGTCGAAATTCAGTGCGCGTGGCCGCAACTGGGTCGACACCATCGGCATCATCGTCTTCGTCTTCCCGCTGTGCTACATGATGGCCACGCTGGGCTGGCCGCTGTTCGAGAATGCCTACGTCTCCAAGGAAATGTCGTCCAACGCCGGCGGCCTGATCCGCTGGCCTGTCTACGCTCTGATTCCCGCCGGCTTTGCCCTGCTCGCACTGCAGAGCGTGAGCGAGCTCATCAAGCGCATCGCCTTCCTGACCGGCAACGGCCCCGACGTGCTGGCCCATGAGGGGCCGAGCGAAGAAGAACTCCTGGCCCAGCAACTGCTGGAAGAAGAGCAGCAGCGCCTGAAGGCCGCGCAATAAGAGGCGAGCGACACACCATGGAATTCATTGCATCCAATTTCGTGCCCATCATGTTCACCGGCTTGCTGGTGTTCCTGCTCATGGGCTTTCCGGTGGCGTTCTCTCTGGCCGCCACTGGACTCTTCTTCGGCTTCATCGGCATGGAGGTCGGGCTGTTCCCTTCCAACCTGTTCCAGGCCCTGCCGCTGCGGGTGTTCGGCATCATGCAGAACGACACCCTGCTGGCCATTCCGTTCTTCACCTTCATGGGCATCATCCTGGAGCGAAGCCGGATGGCCGAGGATCTGCTGGAGACCGTGGCCCAGGTGTTCGGCCCGGTGCGCGGCGGCCTGGCCGTCGCCGTGATCCTGGTGGGTGCGCTGCTGGCCGCCACCACCGGCGTGGTCGCTGCAGCCGTGATCTCGATGGGCCTGATCTCGTTGCCCATCATGCTGCGCTACGGCTACAACCGCACGATTGCCACCGGCACCATCACTGCCTCCGGCACGCTGGCGCAGGCCATCCCTCCCTCGCTGGTGCTGATCGTGCTGGCCGACCAGCTCGGCCGCTCGGTGGGCGACATGTACGCCGGCGGCCTGCTGCCCGGCCTGATGCTGGTGGGCCTGTACCTGCTGTTCATCGCCGTTGTTGCCATCGTCAAGCCGTCCTGGGTGCCTGCGCTGCCCCAGGAAGCGCGCATCTACCGCGAAGCCAACGGTGCCAGTGGCCATCGCTCGCTGCTGGTGCTGCTGGCCGTCTGTGGCGTGGCAGGCTACATCTGGGCCCAGAACCACAACGCCATCATCAACCCGATGATCGGCCGCGAGATGGATGCCGCCGGGGACGAGGTGGTCATCATGTCCATCACCGTGGCCTCGCTGCTGGCCTTGGCCCTGGCCATCGTCAACCGCATCACCCGCATGGGGCTGCTGTCCCGCCTGGCCGAGCAGGTCACCTTCGTGCTGATCCCGCCGCTGGTGCTGATCTTCCTGGTGCTGGGCACCATCTTTCTGGGCATTGCGACGCCCACCGAAGGCGGCGCCATGGGTGCCCTCGGTGCGCTGATCATGGCCGGCTCGCGTCGCCGTCTGAGTCTGGACCTCATGCGGCAGGCAGGTGAAAACACCACCAAGCTGGCGATCTTCGTGCTGTCGATCCTGATCGGCTCCACCGTCTTCAGCTTCACCTTCAACGCCGCCGATGGCCACATCTGGGTCGAGCACCTGTTCGACAAGCTGCCGGGGGGGGCACTGGGCTTCCTGATCATCGTGAACCTGCTGGTCTTCGTGCTGGGCATGTTCATCGACTTCTTCGAGATCGCTTTCATCGTGGTGCCCATGCTGGCGCCGGTGGCGGCCAAGGTGCTGCCCGAATTGCTGCCCGAAGGCACTCCGCCGGAGATGGCGCTGATCTGGTTCGGCATCATCCTGGCGATGAACCTGCAGACCTCGTTCCTGACGCCGCCGTTCGGTTTCGCGCTGTTCTACCTGCGCTCGGTGGCTGCCCGCAACGACTACACCGACCAGGTCACCAAGCAACGCATACCCGCGGTGACCACGGCGCAGATCTACAAGGGTTCGATTGCCTTCATCGTCCTCCAACTGATCATGGTGTCGGCGATCATTGCCTATCCCAAGCTGGTGGTCGGCAACATCGAAGCCGCCGTCAAGGTGGACGACGCGACCGTGACCGACATGCTCAACAACATGCCGGGGCTCGAGCAGGAAGAGGAGCAGGACCCGACCCAGGGCATGGACGGCGCCGACCAGTCGGCCGAAGGCGATGCGGCCGCGCCCGCCGAGGAGGAGGTCGATCCTGCCAAGGCGCTGGAAGATGAGCTCAAGAACGAGAAAAAGGGGCAGTGAGCCCCTTCTGCGGAACCTGAAACATGCAGATTGATGTCAAGGTGCTGGATCCGCGCATGGCGGACCAGCTTCCCTCCTACGCAACGGCCGGCAGCGCAGGCCTGGACCTTCGGGCCTGTCTTGACGCGCCACTGACCCTGGCGCCCAACGCCTGGCAACTGGTGCCGACCGGGCTGGCGATCCACCTCGCCGACCCGGGCTACGCCGCCTTGATCCTGCCCCGTTCGGGGCTGGGCCACAAGCACGGCATCGTGCTGGGCAACCTGGTCGGTCTGATCGACAGCGACTACCAGGGCCAGCTGATGGTCAGCGCCTGGAACCGCAGCGATGTGGCCTTCACCATCGAACCCATGGAGCGCATCGCGCAGATGGTCATCGTGCCGGTCGTGCAGGCCCGCTTCAATGTGGTGAGTGATTTCGCCCAGGCCAGCGAACGCGGTGCGGGCGGTTACGGATCGACCGGACGCGGCTGACTGGCGGCGCAGCCCGCGCGCGGTGTCAGTGCAGGGTGGGCGTCTGAGGTGGTTCGTCGCCAGAGCCTGAGGTGTCCACCTGCATCCGGAAAAAGCCGGTGCCCAGCGTGCCCCGGCCGATTTCGCTGACTTCTGCTTCGCGCACGTCGTGCACTTTCAGCCGGATGCGCAGCGCGATGCCTGCCAGCGGATGGTTGCCGTCCATGACCACGTGGTCGGGGTAGATGTCGCTGACAAAGAACAGCCGGTCTTTGGGGGCCGAGGAACTGCAGCCTTCCGGCAGGCCCTCGAAGCCCATGCCTTCTTCCAGGTGCTCGGGAAACAGGTGGCGCGGCTCCAGGAACAGCAGCCCGTCGTCATAGTCACCGAAGGCGTCGTGCGGCTCCAGCTGCAGTTCCAGCGAGTCACCGGCCTCGTGTCCCTGAAGCGCCTTTTCCAGGCTGGCCAGCAAATCGTTGCCACCCACCAGAAACTCGACGGGCTCGTCGAGTGCATCGAGTTCTTCGCCCAGCGTGTCCTTGAGTGTCCAAGTCAGCGCGACCACACATTGTTCGGTGATTTTCATCCGACAATTGTCCCATGACACCACACACCGATTCCATCGCAGGCGCACCTTCCGTGGACCTGCCGGCTCAGATGCTTGGCGGGTTGACGCCAGCCCGCTTCATGCAGCGCTACTGGCAGAAGAAGCCCCTGCTGATCCGCAACGCCTTCCCCGGTTTTCAACCCCTGCTCACGCGTCCCCAGCTGTTTGCGCTGGCTGCGCAGGAATCGGTCGAGTCCCGCCTGATCGTGCACAAACCGGCTGGCTGGCAGCTTCGCCACGGCCCCTTCGCCCGTACGGCGTTCCCCCCACTGAAGCAGAAGCGCTGGACCCTGCTGGTGCAGGGGGTGGACCTGCATCTGGATGCGGCGCATGAGCTGCTGGGCAGGTTCCGTTTTGTGCCCGATGCGCGCCTGGATGACCTGATGATTTCCTGGGCCAGCGATGGCGGTGGTGTGGGGCCCCATTTCGACAGCTACGACGTGTTCCTGCTGCAGGCCAGTGGCCAGCGCCTGTGGCGCATCGGCCGGCAGAAGGACCTGTCGCTGGAGCCGGGTGTGCCGCTCAAGATACTGAGCAACTTCGAACCCGAGCAGGAGCACCTGCTCAACCCCGGCGACATGCTGTACCTGCCGCCGCGTTGGGCACACGACGGCATCGCCGTCGGCGATGACTGCATGACCTACTCGGCGGGATTTCGCGTGCCCCAGCGCGGAGGGCTGGCTGGCGAGCTGCTCCAGCGCATGGCCGACGAGTTCGAGGACACCACCCTCTACCGCGATCCCGGGCAAGCGGCCACCGATCACCCGGCCGCGATGCCGCCTTCGCTGGAGGCCTTTGCGGCCGATGCCCTGCAGCGCATGCTCGCCGAGCGCGCCTCGCTGGCCTGCGCCCTTGGCGAGGTGATGACCGAGCCCAAGCCCCGTGTGTGGTTCGAGGAGCCCATGGGCCCATGGCGGCCTGGGACGGCGTTGCGCCTGGACCGGCGCACGCGCATGATGTACGACGCAAGGCACCTGTTCATCAACGGTGAGAGTTTTCGCGCCGGCGGAGCCGATGCCCGCCTCATGCGCATCCTGGCTGATGAGCGTCGCCTGGATGCAGCCAAAGTGCGCCGCGCCAGTGCCGACGCTCAGGCCTTGTTGGAGGACTGGTTCGATGCCGGTTGGCTCCACGCGGAGTCCACGGCGGGTGACGAATAGGACTGAGAGATGACGCAGCAGCCGAAACCGGACGATCTCCCTGCATTGCCGGAAGGGCGCATTCAGGGGCGCCACGAATTTGCAGATCTGGTGCGGCTCGCGTTGCAGACCGCAGCCCGCGATGGCTGGCCCCAGATGGTGCTCAGCGACCCTGATTTTTCCGACTGGCCCCTCGGAGAGCGGGCGGTCATTGACGCCCTCAACGACTGGGCCGGTCGCGGCAGAAAGATCCAGTTCATGGCCATCGAGTTTGACCGGCTGCGCGAGTTGCACCCCAGGCTCGTGCAGTGGCGCACGACCTGGTCACACATCGTCGAAGCCCACGCCTGTCGCGCGGTGGCTGGGGGCGAACTGCCCAGTGCCATCTGGTCACCGGACTGGACCATGGAGCGCCTGGACATTGGCCGTTGTCTGATGGTGGCCAGCCGCCGACCGGAGCGCCGAACGCTTTTACAGGAACGGTTGCAGGCCTGTTGGCAACAGGGCAGCCCTTCGTTTCCTGCGACAGTTCTCGGGTTGTGACAAGAGTCCCAACGGCGTGTGTTTTTGCAACGTCAACTGTCAACAAAAGAAAAAGTTGACAAGGGTAAATACGGGTTTGCAATTCAGGCGTATGATTCCGCACCAGATCGCAATCGTTAATAGCGGTAAGCGACTGGGTCAGCCAAGCCCGGATCTTCGATTCGGGTTTTTTTATGGTTGATTCAATTTTTTGTTTTCATCCACATCCTGAGGAATCACCATGAAAAAGACCGTTCTGCTGGCCAGCCTGCTCGCCGCCATCGCCCTGACCGCTTGCGGCAAGAAGGAAGAAGCCGCTGCTCCTGCTGCTGCTCCCGCCGTTGAGGCTGCCAAGGACGCTGCTGGTGCTGCTGTCGACGCCGCCAAGGATGCTGGCGCTGCTGCTGCCAACGCTGGCGCTGCCGCTGGTGCCGCTGCCGGCGCTGCTGCTGCCGACGCCGCTGGCGCTGCCGCTGATGCCGCCAAGGACGCTGCTGGCGCCGCCGCCGACGCTGCCAAGGCTGGTGCCGACGCCGCCAAGGAAGCTGCCGACAAGGCCGCCGAAGCTGCCAAGGCTGCTGCCAAGCCCGCTCAGTAATTCCCCTGCTGGTTCGGGCTCAGGCCCGAATCGTCCGGACAAAAGAAATGCCGCCCTCGGGCGGCATTTCTTTTGTCTGCGTGGCCTTTACTTGAGATCGGCGGCCAGCAACTGAACAATGCGCTGGCCGTCGGCTGTGGTGTCGGGTTGGCCTTGGGCGTTCAACACGGACACCGTGGTGCTGGTGCCGCTGCTGCGGACGGCAATGCGATATTGCGCGGGCTTGGTCTGTGCAGGCGAGCTGCTGAAAAGACGGCTGAAAAAGCCGGGCTTGGCCGACTCGGCGGTGGCATCAGCCGGCACATAGCGCACAAAGTACACGCCCTGGCTGCGGTCGCGATCCTCGACGGTAAACCCGGTGCGGTCCAGCGACAAGCCGACCCTGCGCCAGGCGCGATCAAAGTCGTCGTCCAGCTGCACCGTGGGCTGGTTGTTGATGGTGACCACACGGGCCGCAGCAGGCGTTGGCGCCGATGCGGTGACCGCCTTGGCCTGGGCCTCGGTCACGCCGAGCTTGACCATCAGCCGGCGCATGAACTCGGTTTCAAGTTCAGGATCGGCTGCGCGCGGCTGCCAGACGGTCTGGTCCTTGCGGGCGTCGGTGTAGACCTCGATCATGCCGCGGTGACTGATGTAGATCTCTGTTGCGCCCGACGGGGTGCGCTCCAGCCGGGTGCGGAACTTGTCCTTCTCGCCTGTCGAATACAGGCTGTCAAGCACCTTGCCCAGCGTGGAACGGATGATGTCCTGCGGCAGTTTGGCTCGGTTTTCGGCCCAGTCGGTCTCCATCACGCCCAGGGTTTCCTGGTCCAGGGTGAGCACGAAGCCGTTCTCCTGCCAGAAGTCCTTGACAGGGCCCCACACCTTGTCGGCGGGGCGGTCCACCACCAGCCAGCGCTGGCTGCCCGCGCGCTCGATGCGCACGTCGCCGATCTTGCTGGCTGCGGTGTCGGAGGAGCCTGTGACCGGCTGGGCTGTCTGGTAGCCGCTGGCCGTCACGGTGGCGCCCGGCACCTGGTAGCGCGACTCGCGGCTGAGCTGGGTCAAGTCTGGCGGCACCTCCAGGGAGTTGACCTGGCGGGCGCTGCGGTAGTCGATCTTGTCTTCCTCGAGCACGGAGCAGCCCGTGGCGAGAAAGGCGGCCATGGCCACGGCGCTCCAGCGGAGCAGCAGGGTGGTGCGGGTGCGCGAAGACGGGGTGCGTGAGGTGATGGACATGGGCAGCTTGGGTGACATGTTTGGGGGCCTTGCGGCGGGCTTGATCAGATCAGGCCACTGTCTTTGAGTGCCGCCTCGACCACCGGTTCCAGGGGAGCGCTCATGGGTGTGAGCGGCAGCCGCATGGTGCCACCACACAGACCCATGCGCTCCATGGCCCACTTCAGGGGGATCGGGTTGGCTTCGACGAAGAGGTTCTTGTGCACGGGCATCAGGCGGCGCTGGATCTCCATCGCCTTACGAGCGTCACCGGCGATGGCAGCCACGCACAATTCGTGCATCAGTCGGGGTGCAATGTTGGCGGTCACGCTGACGTTGCCCTGGCCACCACACAGCATGAGGGCGACTGCGGTCGGGTCGTCGCCCGAGTAGATGGCAAAGCCCTCCGGTGCCTCGCGGATCAGCCACTGGGCACGCTCGATGTTGCCGGTGGCTTCCTTGATGCCGACGATGCCGGGCACACGCGCCAGGAGCAACGCAGTGTCGACGCTCATGTCGGCCACCGTGCGGCCAGGCACGTTGTACAAGATGATGGGCAGGTCGCCAGTGGCTTCGGCAATCGCCTTGAAGTGCTGGTACTGGCCTTCCTGCGTCGGCTTGTTGTAGTAGGGCACGACCTGCAGCTGGCAGTCGGCACCGACCTTCTTGGCGAACTTCGCCAGTTCGATGGCTTCAGCGGTGGAGTTGGCGCCGCAGCCGGCCATGATCGGTACCCGCTTGGCGGCCTGTTCTACTGAGACGCGGATGATTTCGCAGTGTTCTTCGACGCTGACCGTGGGCGACTCGCCCGTGGTGCCGACGACGCCGATGCAGTCGGTGCCTTCGGCGATGTGCCAGTCGATCAGCTTGCGCAGGGTGGGGTAGTCGACACTGCCGTCGGGGTGGAAGGGGGTGACGAGGGCAACGATGCTGCCGGTGATGGTCTTCATGTTCTCGGGCTCAAATCAGAGGCGCCAGCCTGTGCGCCGGACGCGTTGAGGAAATCGATCCGGCGGCTCGCGCGCGAATCGTGCATTCTACCCAGCGCAGTCACTCAGTCAGGGAGCAGGTGGCGCGCCGGGGCGGCTGCGTCGGACGGGCGTTTTCGCAGGGCCGCGATGCGCTGTACGAAGCGCTCCGGGTGGTCGCAGAAGCCGTTTTCATAGGCGACCACGTGCAGGCCGGCGCAGGCCTGCAGCAGCTCACCCGGCTGCAGCAGGAAGTCGGGCCGCGAGGGGCGTCCCACCGATTCGTTACCGGTTGCAAAGGTCTCGTAGATCAGCACGCCACCCTCGGCCACGCTGTCCACGATCACGGGCAGGAGCGCGCGCCAGAGGTAGTTGGTCACCACCACGGCGTCGAAGCGTTGTCCTTCGAAGGGCCAAGGGCCGTTCTCGATGTCTGCCTGCACCACCCACCCGGCGCCGGCCGCTGCTGCCACGGCGCTGGGGTCCCGGTCCACGCCGGTCACCGGATGACCGTGGCCGGCGAACCAGCGCAGATGCCGTCCCTGTCCGCAGGCCACGTCCAGTACGGTGCCGCCGACCGGCACCAGGTGCGACCAGCGTTGCACCCAGGAGGAGGGCGACTCCGTGCCGTGCATCAGAAACAGCTCCAGAGCTGGTCGGCCAGATTCACCAGGAAGTCGGGGCGGCGGTAGAGCATGAGCGTGCCCAGGAGGGCCAGGGCGACGGCGGCCCAGACCAGTGCCCGAGCGGCCAGCGGCTTCACGCAGCGGCCCCCATACGCTGCGGGCCGCGCTCGATGGCCGACTCGCGGACCGGCAAGTTCACCAGGGCCGCGAACACGCCCAGCGCGATGGCGATGTACCAGACGATGTCGTAGCTGCCGGTCCGGTCGTAGAGCACGCCACCCAGCCACACGCCCATGAAGCTGCCGATCTGGTGGCTGAAGAACACGAAGCCGCCCAGCATGGACATGTGGGCCACGCCGAAGATCTGGGCCAGCACCGCGTTGGTCGGCGGCACCGTCGAGAGCCAGAGCACGCCCATCACGGCGGAGAAGACATAGACGCTTATGGGCGTGAGCGGCGCCCAGAGGAAGATCACGATGGCGACCGAGCGCGCCAGATAGATGAACGCCAGGATGTGGCGCTTGGCCAGACGCTGTCCCAGCGCGCCGGCGGCGTAGGTGCCGATGACGTTGAACAGGCCGATGATGGCCAGCGCGTAGCTGGCCACCTGGGGCGAGAGGCCGTGGTCCTTGAGGTAGCTGGGCATGTGCACACCGATGAAGACCACCTGGAAGCCGCACACGAAATAGCCCGCCATCAGCAGCTGGAAGCTGCGGTAGCCGAAGGCCTCGCGCAGCGCTTGGCCGATGGTCTGTTCGCGCTTTGGCGCAGCGCCACCCGTGAAGCCCGGTTCGCGCAGGAACAGCGCCAGCGGCATGATCAGCAACACCGCGGCGCCGAGGACAAGCAAGGCCTGTTGCCAGCCGAAGCCCGAGATCAGCCAGCCTTCCACTGGCACCATCAGGAACTGGCCAAAGGAGCCGGCCGCCGCAGCCACGCCCATGGCCCAGGAGCGGCGCTCGGCCGGGATCTGGCGGCCGATGACGCCGTAGACCACGGCATAGGTGGTGCCGGCCTGGGCTGCGCCGATCAGCAGGCCAGCGGTCAGCATGAACACGAACGGGGTGGGTGAGAGTGCCATGCCGGCCAGGCCCAGCGCGTACAGCACCGCGCCCCCCAGCAGCACCCGGAACGCGCCGAAGCGGTCGGCCGCCATGCCGGCGAAGATGCCGAACAGGCCCCAGGCCAGGTTCTGGATGGCCAGCGCGAAGGAAAAACCTTCCCGGGTCCAGCCCATGTCCTGGGTGATCGGCTGCAGCCAGAGCCCGAAACCGTGGCGCACCCCCATGGAAAGGGTGACGATGGCGGCGCCGCAGATCAGCACCTGTGCGGCGGACAGGCGCGCCGGTGACATGGGTATGGGGGAAGCTGAGGACATCCCGGCACTGTAGCGAATCCGGCTTTGCCGAAGGCGTCGCAAGGTAGACGCTGGCCCGTGAAATTTCTCCCGCCGATTGATGCGTGCAAGGCATCGAAGGAAAAACCGGGTCTTTGATCTGTATTTGTATACAGGCTTTTGAAGGGCCGCACCTTACAATTTCCCGATGGCAACCCAATCGAACGAGTATTCCGAAGGCTCCATCCGCGTCCTCAAGGGTCTGGAGCCGGTCAAACAGCGGCCGGGCATGTACACCCGCACCGACAACCCGCTGCACATCATTCAAGAGGTGCTGGACAACGCGGCCGACGAGGCGCTGGCGGGCTTCGGCAAGAAGATCAAGGTCACGCTGCACACCGACGGTTCGGTGAGCGTGGAAGACGACGGCCGCGGCATTCCCTTCGGCCTGCACCCCGAAGAAAAGGCGCCCGTGGTCGAACTGGTGTTCACCCGCCTGCACGCCGGCGGCAAGTTTGACAAGGGCAAGGGCGGCGCCTACAGCTTCTCCGGCGGTCTGCACGGCGTGGGTGTGAGCGTGACCAACGCGCTGTCCACCCGGCTGGAGGTCACCTGTTTCCGCGACGGCCAGGTGGCGAAGCTGGCCTTTGGCGCCGGCGACGTGATCGAGCCGCTGGTGGTGACGCCAAAGGGCGAGGGCGACCGCAAGCAGGGCACCACGGTGCGCGCCTGGCCCGACGCCAAGTACTTCGATTCAGCCGTGCTGCCGCTTGGCGAGCTGACGCACCTGCTGCGCAGCAAGGCGGTGCTGATGCCCGGCGTGCAGGTCACGCTGGTGAACGAAAAGACCAAAGACACCCAGACCTGGCAGTACAAAGGCGGCCTGCGCGACTACCTGGCGCAGACGCTGACCACTGACCCGGTGATACCGCTGTTCGAGGGCGAAGGCTACGCCGATGCCAAGGACGACAGCTTCGCCGATGGCGAAGGGGCGGCCTGGGCCGTTGCTTTCACCGAAGACGGTGCGCCGGTGCGCGAGAGCTACGTCAACCTGATTCCCACCAGTGCCGGCGGCACGCACGACAGCGGCCTGCGCGACGGCCTGTTCCAGGCCGTCAAAGCCTTCATCGAGATGCACGCGCTGCTGCCCAAGGGCGTGAAGCTGCTGCCCGAGGATGTGTTCGCCCGCGCCAGTTACGTGCTCAGCGCCAAGGTGCTGGACCCGCAGTTCCAGGGCCAGGTGAAAGAGCGCCTGAACTCGCGCGACGCGGTGCGCCTGGTCGGCGGCTTCGTGCGCCCGGCGCTCGAACTCTGGCTCAACCAGCACGTGGACTACGGCAAGAAGCTGGCCGAACTCGCCATCAAGGCGGCGCAGAGCCGCCAGAAGGCCGGCCAGAAGGTCGAGAAGCGCAAGGGCTCGGGCGTGGCCGTGCTGCCGGGCAAGCTGACCGACTGCGAAAGCCGCGACATCGCGCACAACGAACTCTTCCTGGTCGAGGGCGACTCGGCCGGCGGCAGCGCCAAGATGGGCCGCGACAAGGAATGCCAGGCCGTGCTGCCGCTGCGCGGCAAGGTGCTCAACACCTGGGAGGTCGAGCGCGACCGCCTGTTTGCCAACACCGAAATCCACGACATCTCGGTCGCCATCGGCGTCGACCCGCATGGCCCGCTGGACACGCCCGACCTGAGCGGCCTGCGCTACGGCAAGGTCTGCATCCTTTCGGACGCCGACGTCGACGGCTCGCACATCCAGGTGCTGCTGCTCACCCTGTTCTTCCGCCACTTCCCCAAGCTCATCGAGGCCGGCCATGTGTACGTGGCGCGCCCGCCGCTGTTCCGGGTGGATGTGCCGGCGCGCGGCAAGAAGCCCGCTGCCAAGCAGTACGCGCTGGATGAGGGCGAGCTGCACGCCATCCTGGACAAGGCCGAGAAAGACGGCGTGAACCGCGAGAAGTGCCAGATCAGCCGCTTCAAGGGGCTGGGCGAGATGAACGCCGAGCAGCTCTGGGACACCACGCTCAACCCCGACACCCGCCGTCTGCTGCAGGTCACGCTGGGTGCGATGGACTTTGCCGCCACCGAGGCCCTGATCACACGACTGATGGGTAAAGGCGAAGCCGCCGCGCGCCGCGAACTCATGGAACTCCACGGTGACTCCGTGGAGGTGGATGTGTGATGCCCTGTCTGGCCCAGACCTTCGGCGGCGTCCTGCTGGCGGTGGCGCTGGCCGGGTCTGCGCACGCCGAAATCTGGGCCTACCGCGACAAGAACGGTGTCACGCATTACTCCGACCGCCCGCTCAACGCCCGCTACGAGCTGCTGTACCGCGGCTCCAGCATGGGCGGACCGATCGCCAGACCGGGCAGCGGTGGCAGCCGTCCCGCGCTTTCCTCGGCGTCGGCGGTCACCCGCATGGAGCTGTCTACCCGCTTCAAGGCGGTGCGCCACCTGATCCGCGAGGCGGCGAGCCAGCACGGCCTGGAGTTCGAGCTGCTGCAGGCGGTGATCGCCACCGAGTCGGGCTTCGATCCCGGCGCCGTCAGCCCCAAGGGCGCAGTGGGCCTCATGCAGGTGATTCCCGACACCGCGGAGCGCTTCGGTGTCCGCGCCACCGGGCGCCAGAGTGTCAGCGAGCGCCTGACCGACCCGCGCACCAATATCCAGGCCGGCTCGCGCTACCTGGCCTGGCTGATCAACTATTTCAACGGCGATGTGCGCCTGGCGGTGGCCGCGTACAACGCGGGCGAGGGCGCTGTGCTCAAGGCCGGGCGCCGCATCCCCAACTACCCCGAGACCATCAACTACGTGCGCAAGGTCACCGACCTGCACCACAGCCTCAAACCCCCGCGCACCGTCAGCGAGGCGCGGGCCGAGGTGATACCCGTGTCCGCACCCATGCCGCCACGCCCTCCCGGCCGCGGCTGACAACGTCGGCGCTGGCGTGCCTTGGCTGGCACCCGTTCTTCCAGTTTGTGACCCCATGACCCAAGACCTGATCATTCCCGAACCCGTGGCCGAACCCGGCGACGACAACCTGGCCGCCTACGCGCAACGCGCCTACCTCGAATACGCACTCTCGGTCGTCAAGGGCCGCGCCCTGCCCGATGTGTCCGACGGGCAGAAGCCGGTTCAGCGCCGCATCCTCTACGCCATGGACCGCATGGGTCTCGGTTTTTCGGGCAACACGGCGGCCAAGCCGGTCAAGAGCGCCCGCGTGGTGGGCGACGTGCTCGGCAAGTACCACCCGCACGGTGACAGCGCCGCCTACGACGCGCTGGTGCGCATGGCCCAGGACTTTTCCCAGCGCTACCCGCTGATCGACGGCCAGGGCAACTTCGGCAGCCGCGACGGCGACGGCGCCGCCGCCATGCGCTACACCGAAGCGCGGCTGGCCAAGATCACGGGCCTGCTGCTCGACGAGATCGACCAGGGCACGGTGGACTTCATCCCCACCTACGACGGCTCTTTCGAGGAACCCAGGCAGCTGCCCGCGCGCCTGCCCTTCAACCTGCTCAACGGCGCCAGCGGCATCGCCGTGGGCCTGGCCACCGAGATCCCCAGCCACAACCTGCGCGAAGTGGCCGACGCCTGCGTGGCCCTGGTCAAGAACCCCAGGCTCAGCGACGAGGAACTGCTGACCATCCTGCCCGGCCCGGACTACCCCGGTGGTGGCCAGATCATCAGCCCGGCGGGCGACATCGCCGACGCCTACCGCACCGGCCGCGGCAGCCTGAAGGTGCGTGCGCGCTGGAAGATCGAAGACCTGGCGCGCGGCCAGTGGCAGCTGGTGGTGAACGAGTTGCCGCCAGGCGTGAGCAGCCAGCGCGTGCTCGAAGAGATCGAGGAGATCACCAACCCCAAGGTCAAGGCCGGCAAGAAGGCGCTGACGCAGGAGCAGACGCAGCTCAAGGCCAGCATGCTGATGGTGCTGGACGCGGTGCGCGACGAGTCGAGCAAGGACGCGCCGGTGCGCCTGGTGTTCGAGCCCAAGAGCAGCCGCATCGAGCAGCAGGAACTGATCACCGCGCTGTTGGCCCACACCAGTCTGGAAAGCTCGGCGCCGATCAACCTGACCATGATCGGCCTGGACGGGCGCCCGACGCAGAAGAGCCTGCGCCAGATACTGGATGAGTGGATCGCCTTCCGCCAGACCACCATCACCCGCCGCAGCCAGCACAAGCTGCAGAAGGTGCTGGACCGCATCCACATCCTCGAAGGCCGGCAGCTGGTGCTGCTGAACATCGACGAGGTGATCCGCATCATCCGCCACAACGACGAGCCCAAGGCCGCGCTGATCGAGGCGTTCCGACTGTCCGAGCGACAGGCCGAGGACATCCTCGAAATCCGCCTGCGCCAGCTCGCGCGACTGGAGGCCATCAAGATCGAGCAGGAACTCAAGGAACTGCGTGAGGAGCAGGGCAAGCTCGAAGACATCCTGGCCAACCCGGCGAGCCTCAAGCGACTGATGGTCAAGGAGATCGAAGCGGACGCCAAGACCTTCGCCGACCCACGCCGCACGCTGATCCAGGCCGAGAAAAAGGCCGTCGCCGAAATCAAGGTGGTGGACGAGCCAGTCACGGTGGTCATCTCCAGCAAGGGCTGGGTGCGCGCCCGCACTGGCCACGGCCACGAGGCCGCCAGCTTCGCGTTCAAGGCCGGCGACGGCCTTTACGGCACTTTTGAATGCCGCACGGTGGACACGCTCATCGTCTTCGGCAGCAACGGCCGGGTGTACAGCGTGCCAGTGGCCAGCCTGCCCGGCGCACGGGGCGACGGCCAGCCCATCACCACGCTGATCGAGCTGGAGAGCGGCACGCAGCCGCTGCACTACTTCGCCGGCCCGGCCAACGCCACGCTGCTGCTCAGCGGCACCGGCGGATACGGTTTCCTGGCCACGGTCGAGAACCTCATCTCGCGCCAGAAGGCCGGCAAGTCCTTCATCAGCGTGGGCGAGGGCGAAACCATCTGCGCACCTTCGCACGCGGCCAACACCTCGGGTGGCCAGCCGCTGGTGGCGGCCACGCACGTGGCTTGCGCATCTACCGGAGGACGCATCCTCACTTTCGAAATTGCTGAACTCAAACTGATGGAGAAGGGCGGTCGCGGCCTGATGCTGATCGACCTGGAAGACAAGGACACGCTGGCCGGCGCCTGCGCCTACACGCGCAGCGTGAAGATCGAAGGCATCGGCCGCGGTGGCAAGGAGCGCGACGAGACGCTGGAGATCCGCAGCCTGAACAACGCCCGGGCCGCGCGCGGCCGCAAGGGCAAGGCCGCCGACCTGGGCTTCAAGCCCGGCCGCATCACCCGGGTGGAATGATGAGCACGGACGGTGTGGGCCTGTTCCTGATGCTGGCGAGCTTCGCGCTCACCTTCTTCTTTGCGCGCATGCTGGGCAAGCGCCTGAAGACCAAACGCGAGGCTGAGCGTGCGAAGCAGGCCGAGCGCGACCTGGCCAAGCAGAGTCGGCAGGTGCGGCGTGCGGCGGAGCGCAAGAAGAAGCCTTGAGGTCTCTGTCCTCTTCGGCTGCAAGGGGTGGCCTTCCATCGCCAGAATGGCGTTTCTTTGAAAGGATGGATGGCCATGAAGTCGATGGGCAAACGGGCTGCAGGTGTTCGGCTGGAGCGCATGCAGGCCTCGGCCCAGTGGCGTGGGCAGGGCTTCCACAACATCTACCCGATCGCGCCTGGGCTGCGCGACCCGAACGCTCCGTTTCCCAGTCTCAAGGACTTTCTTTGCGGCGGTGAGCGTCGGGTGCCGACCGCGCCACTGCCGGCGACCGATCCGCGCGAGGGCTGGCGACGGGTACCGCAGAGTGGCCTGCGCGCCACCTGGTTGGGGCATTCGACGGTGCTGATCGAGATCGGCGGGAGGCGCCTGCTGACCGACCCGGTCTGGGGCGCGCGCGCGTCGCCGTCCACCCTGGTCGGTCCCAAGCGTTTTCAGCCCGTGCCGCTGAAGGTCAAGGAGCTGCCGGAGGTGGATGCGGCTCTTGTCTCGCATGACCACTACGACCACCTCGACTACCCCACGGTGCGCGAACTCAACAAACGCGGCGTGCCTTTTGTCACCTCGCTGGGTGTGGGCGCGCACCTGCAGGCCTGGGGTGTGCCGGCTGAGCGCATCACCGAGCTGGACTGGTGGGAAACGCACCGCCTGCCGGGCAGCGAAGTCACAGTCACGGCGGCGCCCTCGCAGCACTTCTCGGGCCGGGGTCTCAAAGACCGCAACGCCACGCTCTGGTCCTCGCTGGTGATCCGGTCCGACAGGCACCGCGTGTTTTTCAGTGGCGACACTGGTTTGACCGACTCCTACACCGAGATCCGCGAACGCCTGGGGCCTTTCGATCTGGTGATGCTAGAGATCGGCGCCTTCCACCCGGCTTGGGGCGACATCCACCTGGGGCCCGAGAACGCCATGAAGGCGCACCAGCTGCTGGGTGGCGGCGTGCTGCTGCCGGTGCACTGGGGCACCTTCAGTCTGGCCATGCACGCCTGGGACCAGCCGGCGGAGGTGTTGCATGCGCTGGCCGACAAGCGCGCTGTGCCACTGCTGATGCCCCAGCTGGGCATGGCGGTGGAGCCCGCCCATGTGGACCGCACCGATCCGTGGTGGCGGCGCGTCGAGACCAAAGCCGGTCCGGCGCCAATGGTCGAGCCCGACCAGGCACCCAAAAACCTGCCCGAAGCCCTGCAGTGGCCACTGGACTGAACCACCCATGACAACTTCCGACGCCGTCTTCGGCCCCCACCTCAAAGGCTTCCCCACGGGCGGAGCACCGCTCACGCGGGCACAGATTTCGGACCAGGGCTGGAACCTGTTGCGTGGTGACCTGGCGCTGCCGCTCGCCGTGCTCAAACAGTCGGCGCTGGAGCACAACCTGCACTGGATGCGTGACTTCTGCGCGCAGCGTGGCCTGCACCTGGCACCGCATGGCAAGACCAGCATGTCGCCCGAACTGTGGCAGATGCAGCTGGACGCCGGGGCCTGGGGCATCAGCTTTGCGACGGTGTTCCAGGCGTCCGTCGGCGCACGCCACGGTGTGCCGGTGCTGCTGATCGCCAACCAGGTGATCCAGCGCGCCGAGCTGGACGCGCTCGCACTGCTGCACGCCGAGCGACCGGACCTGCGTTCGATGTTCCTGGTCGACTCGGTCGGGCAGGTGGATGCCATAGAGGCCTGGGCTGCCGACCGGGCGTTCCGCGGTTGCTTCGAAGTGCTGCTGGAACTGGGCATTGTCGGTCAACGCACCGGCACCCGCACGGCCGAGGAGGCGCGACAGACCGCCCTGCGCATCGCCGACAGCCCGGTGTTGCGGCTCGCGGGCATCGAGTGCTATGAGGGCACGACCGCCTATTGCGACCACACCAAGGACCGCGCGACGGTGCAGAGCCTGATGGACCGGGTGGAAGCGATCGCGGGCGAGGCCGTCGCTCGGGACTGGTTCGCACACGAGGAAGTCATCCTCACCGCGGGTGGTTCGGCTATTTTCGACCTGGTGGCCGAGCGCCTGCTGCCAGACCTGGGTCGTCCGGTGCGGGGTGTGCTGCGGTCGGGGTGCTATCTCACGCACGACCACCAGCGTTACACGCGCTACCTGTGCTGCGTGGGCGAACGCCTCAGCCTGAAGGAAACCCTCAGGCCCGCGCTGGAGGTGATGGCCTCTGTGCAGAGTCAGCCCGAGCCGGGTCTGGCGCTGCTGTCCATGGGCAAGCGCGATGTGGCCTACGACCTGGATCTGCCCTTGCCCGTCTGGCGCGTGCATCCGCAGAGGCAGGGCAGTGCGCCGCGATCTGTTCCGACCCACTGGCGCATCGACGCGCTGAACGACCAGCACGCCTATCTGCGCTTCGATGCCTCCGCTCCCGCAGACGAGCGACCCTGCCTGGGCGAGACAGTGGGCAGCGGCATATCCCACCCCTGCACCACCTTCGACAAATGGCGCTGGCTGCCGGTGGTGGACGACGCCTACAGTGTCGTGGACGCAGTCACCACCTGGTTCTGACGGCTCACCCCCCATCGGCGCGCCGCCGGTTTTTGGCACGCGCCTCTATTTTTGCTGCGGCGCAGCAAAAATGGCTTGCCAATCCAGGGTTTCCCCTTAGAATCGCGCTATGCTGCACTGCAACATTCGTCAAGGCGATGGATGTTTTCCCGGCGGCTGTTTCAACCCTCCATCTCAAGGAACCGACATGAACAACGCTGCAGAACAGATCATCTCCGCCAACAAAGCCAACCTGGAAGCCCTCGAAAGCGCCACCACCAAGGCCTTCGCCGGCGTGGAAAAGCTGGTTGAACTCAACCTCGCCGCTTCCAAGGCCGCTCTGGGCGAGTCTTTCGGCTACGCCCAAGCCGTGCTGTCCGTGAAGAGCCCCCAGGAATTCGTGACCGTGCAGACCGGCTTCTTCCAGCCCCTGGCCGAAAAGTCTGCAGCCTACTTCCAGCACGTGCAGAGCATCGCCACCGAAGGCAGCGCCGAGTTCGTCAAGCAGTTTGAAGCCAATCTGGCAGAAGCCCAGAAGGCTGTTGGCGCCTCGGTGGACCAGCTGGTCAAGAACGCCCCGGCTGGTTCTGAAGCCGCCGTGGCCGCTTTCCAGAGCGCCCTGAGCAACGGCCAGAAGGCGGTTGAACAGACCCAGGCCGCAATCAAAAAGGCCACGACCCAGGCACAGGCCAACTTCGCCGCCGCTTCCAAGCAGGCCACCGACCTGGCCAAGAAGGCCGCCAAGGTCTGAACGGACCCAGATCGGGACGGCCTTGGGCCGCGGTCATGAAACAGAAAGAGGCTCCCTGGTGAGCCTCTTTTTCATGGCGCCTGCAGGTGGGGCTCAGGTTCTCGCGAGCACCACAATGCCGGCAGCGATCAGCAAGGTGCCCGCCATGCGCATGGGGGTGACGGCTTCACCCAGGAAGGCCCAGGCCAGCACCATGGTCACCACAAACCCCAGGCCGACAAATGGATAGGCCAGGCTCACATCGACTCTGGACAGGACCAGGAGCCAGACCAGGGCCGCACCCGCATACAGACCCAGCCCCACAACCACCCACGGATGGAACAGCACAGTCACCAGGGCTGGCAGGCGAACGCCGCCGTCCAGCGCACGAGTCACCTCGGGAGCGCTCATGCCACTTTTGAGGACGATTTGCGCCAGGGAGGTCATGGCCACGTTGGCCACGATGAGCAGCAGCGTTGAACGGTTCACTGAGGAGTCATCCTGCTGTGGAATAACAAAAAAGAATCAAGAATCGCCGAATATACTCCCGCCATGACGCTCAATCCGGCTGGTACGTCGGTCGCTCATCCCCTGTGTGTCGACCTGGATGGAACGCTGATTCGCACGGATCTGACGTTCGAATCGCTGCTGGCTGCGCTGAAGCGGCAGCCCTTGCTGATCTTCTGTCTGCCCCTCTGGTTGCTGCGGGGGCGGAGCTACCTGAAGCACCGCCTCATGCAGGCGGGGCAGCTCGACGTGACGGTGCTGCCCTACCACCCCGACGTGCTCGATCTGATCGACAAGGCCAGACGGCAGGGGCGTCCGGTGATGCTGGTCACGGGCAGCCACGAATCCCTGGCCAGGCAGGTGGCGGAACACCTATCCCTGTTTGATTCGGTGCTGGCGACCTCCGAAACCGTCAATCTGATCGGTGCGAACAAGGCAGCGGAGCTGGAGACTCGGTTTGGTCCAGGCCGTTTCGAGTACGTTGCCAACGGGCGGGTGGATCTGGCTGTGTGGCAAAAATCTGGTGCGGCGGTCACCGTCAATGCGCCTCGTTCGATCGTGCGCCAGGTGGCTGGCATGGGCATCCCGCACCGGGACATTCCGAACACCGCCGGTCGATGGAAGACCTGGCTGAAGGCCATACGCTTGCAGCAATGGCTTAAGAACCTGCTGCTGCTGGTGCCCATCATCACTGCCCATGAGGTTCTGAACATGCAGGCCCTGGGGGCCGTGACGCTCGCGTTCCTCTGCTTCGGTGCCTGTGCGTCGGCGACCTACCTCATCAACGACCTGCTGGACCTAGAGGCCGACCGGCACCACCACAAGAAGAGGAGCCGGCCTTTTGCTGCCGGAACCCTGGATGTCCGTGCTGGTCTGGTCGCCGTTGTTGTCCTGATGGCCTCCGGTCTGGGGCTTGCCTGGCTGCTTCCCGTGGGTTTCCAGCTGGCCCTGGGCACCTACCTGGTGACCACGTTGCTGTATTCCCTGTGGCTCAAGCGGGTGGCCAGCCTGGATGTGATCGTGCTCGCGGGCCTCTATACCCTCCGGATCATCGCGGGGGCCCTGGCGACCGGTATCAGCCTCTCTTTCTGGTTGCTTGCGTTCTCGATGTTCATCTTTCTCTCCCTGGCCCTGGTCAAGCGGGTCGCGGAGCTGGTGGAAGTGCGAAAGAAGGAGATCGCCACTGGCGTGACCCATGGAAAGCTGCGGGGCAGGGAGTACGCGACGGAGGATGTGGTCGTGCTGCAGAGTCTGGGTGCTGCCAGCGGCTACCTGTCGGTTCTGGTGCTGGCCCTGTACATCCACAGCACCGAGGTGTCGCAGCTGTATCGCTCCCCCGAGATCCTGTGGCTGATCGCTCCCCTGATGCTGCTGTGGGTCACCCGCCTGTGGGTGGTCACGGCCCGTGGTTACATGGATGAAGACCCCATCTTCTTTGCCGCTACCGATCCTGAAACCTGGGCCACCGGTGCCGTCGTGGCCTTGATCCTGACAGGCGCCACGCTGCTGCAACTCTGAGTCTGATCCATCTGGTCTGTTGAACCTTTCTTCGCTTTACCTCAGTATGAACAACCGTCCCACCGATGCCGGTCCCGGAGAGCTGCAATGGACAAGGTCCTTGTGGCTGGTGACCTTTCTGGCGTTGTCGCTGCGCCTGATCTGGGCCTGGTGGGTGCCGGTCATTCCCAGCTCGGATGGTGAGGCCTACGACGCGTTTGCCCGCACCCTGGTGCTGCACGGCACGTTCGGCTGGGAGGCGGATCACCCCACATCGTTCTGGCCACCCGGTACCACCTTCCTGCATGCCTCGCTGTTTGCGCTGTTTGGCATCCGTTACGAGCCCATCGTGGCCATGAACATTGCGCTGTCCCTGGGCATCATCTGGGTGACGGCGAGACTGGCCGCCCGTTTCTGGGGGCAGAACGTGGCCGTGCTGAGCGCGCTGGTGCTGGCCGCCTGGCCCACGCTGGTCATGTATCCGACCATTCTCGCGAGCGAGCTGCCCTTCCTGTTCCTGACCTTGCTCGCACTGGATCTGTGGACTGTCCCCGGGCTGGGACGGACCACCAGGGCACTGCTGGCCGGGCTGGTGCTGGGTTTTGCCGCGCTCGTGCGTCCGCAGGCGCTGCTGCTGCCTTTGGTGTATGCCGGCGGACTGGTGCTGACAAGTCGTATGGAGCGAGCCGTGCTGCTCGAGCAGATCCGATGTGTGGTTCTGGCCGGCGTTGCCATGGCCGTGGTGGTCGCGCCCTGGACATGGCGCAACCACCAGCTCTATGGTGAACCGATGCTCATCTCCAGCAACGGCGGTATCACGCTCTGGATGGGCAACACCCCGGGCACTGACGGTCGCTACATGTCAACGCCCAAAAAATACAGCCACCTGCCCGAGAACGAGCGAGCGCGGGTGCTGGGACAGGAGGCCAGGGCCTACATCCTCCAGGACCCTGCGGCCTTTGCGGCGCGAGCGGTCAAGAAGTTGCTGATCCTCTACACCAACGAGTCGGTGGGAGTGGGCTGGAATTCTCCGGGCATTCGCGAGGTGTTCGGTGAGGCATGGGAGTCGCGGCTCAAGCGCCTCACGCAGGCGACTTGGGGGCTGATCTGTCTGCTGGTGGTGGTGGGGGTGTGGTCGTCGCTGCGCAGAACCGGTGCCGTGTCGACCCTGTTCTCACCGATCACGCTGAGCATCCTGTATTTCACCGCCATCCACATGGTCGTGGTCTCCCAAGAGCGGTATCACCTGGCGTTTGCCGGACAGTGGGCCATTCTGGCGGCACTGGGTCTGCTGCAACTGGCGGCCTGGCGACAGGTATGGTCGGCTGCCGCGACCCGCCCGTCTCCTCAGTGAACCGCGCAATCATCCGATCCATGTCCACCCAGAACACCCTGACCCCCACAGCCATCCAGCGGCTGGCTGTTCCCCTGTACGCGGGCGTGCCCAGTGCCAAGGTGCGTTTGATGCAGGAGTACCGCTCGCACATTTGCCCCCTGCATGAGGTGATCCACGAAGTGCCACCCCAGTCCGCGGTGCTGGATGTGGGGTGCGGAAACGGATTGCTGCTGAACCTGCTGGCCAGCCTCGGCCGGATTCGCCGGGGGCACGGATTCGATGTGGCAGGACCGGCCGTGGCCGTGGCCAGCCAGGTGGCCAGCGACCACCGGCTCTCATCGGTGGTCGCGTTCGAACATCGCACCATCGAGCAGGGCATCCCGAACCTGGGGCACGAGGTGGTGACGGTCGTCGACGTGCTTCACCACGTGCCCGACCAGCACAAGGCGGCGTTTGTGGCCTCTCTGTGTGACGTGGTCCCGGCGGGTGGCAGACTGATCGTCAAGGACATGGTGGTGCGGCCGCGCTGGCGCGCTGCCGCCAACCAGATGCACGATCTCGTGATGGCGCGCCAGTGGGTCGAGCATGTCGACTCTGAGCAGGTGGAAGCCTGGGCCGTGCGCAGTAGCATGCGTGTGAGCCGGCGCGACCGCTTCAACACACTCTGGTACGGGCACTGGCTCCTGGTTCTGGAGAAGTCCTGAGTTACGCCAGTTCGGCGATCAGTTCGATCTCGACACAGGCACCCAGCGGGATCTGGGCGACGCCAAAAGCGCTGCGAGCGTGCGCGCCCACCTGGGGCCCGAAGACCTCACCCAGCAGCTCGCTGCAGCCGTTGGTGACCAGGTGCTGTTCGGTGAAGGTACCTGTGCTGTTGACCAGGCTCATGACCTTGACGATGCGCTTGACGTCGTCCAGCGTCTTGCCGGCAGCCAGGCAGGCTGCGGCGAGGGTGCCCATGAGGTCGACGGCGATGGCGCGCGCGGCCGCCTTGCCTTCCTCGGTGGTCATGGTCAGGCCCAGCTGCCCCACCCATGGCTTGCCATCTTTCTTGGCGATGTGGCCGCTCAGGAAGATCAGGTTCCCGGTCTGCACGAACGGCACGTAGGCGGCCGCAGGGATGGCCACGGGAGGCAGGGTGATGGCGAGCTGGTTCAGCTTGTCGTAGACGCTCATGGAAGGCTCCGGAAGGTGTGTTGGGTTGAGCGGGGCATTCTATCGAGGGGGGTGTCAGCCGTTCTTCAGCCGCGCCGGAAATAATCAGGGGCTTCGAGGAGACAAACACCATGAAATTTAGAACTGCGCGTTGGGGCGCTGGTGCCCTGACATTGTTGCCGTCGCTGGCCCTGGCGGCCGACATGGACGGCTCGCAGCTGTCGGTGCTGTGGGGTGTGCCGTTTGCGGGCATCTTGCTCTCGATTGCCGTCATTCCGCTGGTGGCCCCCATTTTCTGGCACCACCATTTCGGCAAGGTGTCGGCGGCCTGGGCGCTGGCGTTTCTCGTGCCGTTCGCCGTGGTGTTCGGTGCCGGCGCGGCGGGCGCCGGGGTAGTGCACGCGTTGCTGGCCGAGTACATCCCTTTCATCATCCTGCTGACGGCGCTGTTCACCGTGGCCGGCGGCATCTACATCAAGGGCAACCTGCACGGCAGCCCTGCGCTGAACACCGGCATCCTCGCCATCGGCGCGGTACTGGCAAGCTTCATGGGCACCACGGGCGCCTCGATGCTGCTGATACGTCCGCTCATCCGCGCCAACGACAACCGCAAGCACGTGGTGCATGTGGTGGTGTTCTTCATCTTCATCGTTTCCAACGCCGGGGGCTCCCTCACGCCGCTGGGCGATCCGCCGCTGTTCCTCGGCTTTCTCAAGGGCGTCGAGTTCAGCTGGACCCTGACCCACATCTTTCCGGAAACGCTGTTCCTGGTCGGTACGCTGCTGGCGCTGTTCTACGCGCTGGACTGGTGGTACTACCACAAGCGGGAAGAGGTCCGTCCTACCGATCCGACCCCGGATGACCGTCGCTTCGGTTTCGATGGTGGCGTCAACTTCCTGCTGCTGGCCGGTGTGGTTGGCCTGGTGCTGATGAGCGGTCTGTGGAAGTCCGATGTGGTGTTCAACATCGCAGGCACCGAGGTCGGTCTGCCTGGCATCGTGCGCGACATCGGGTTGATCGCGATCACCGTGGCCTCGCTGCAGCTCACGCCCGGAAGCGTGCATGCGGACAACCAGTTCAGCTGGGGGCCGATGCAGGAGGTGGCCAAGCTTTTCGCCGGCATCTTCCTGACCATCATTCCCGTGATCGCCATGCTCAAAGCGGGCGTGGATGGCCCGTTCGGCGCCATCGTGCGGGCGGTGACCAACCCCGACGGATCACCCAATCCGGCCATGTACTTCTGGGCCACGGGCATCCTGAGCTCCTTCCTGGACAACGCACCGACCTACCTCGTGTTCTTCAACACCGCCGGGGGCGACGCGCAGGTGCTGATGACCACGCTGGCGCCAACGCTGGTGGCGATTTCCGCAGGCGCGGTCTTCATGGGCGCCAATAGCTACATCGGCAACGCGCCCAACCTGATGGTCAAGGCGATCGCCGAAGACCGTGGCGTGAAGATGCCCAGCTTCTTCGGCTACATGGCCTGGTCGGTCGGGATCCTGGTGCCGCTTTTCGCGCTCATGACCTGGCTGTTCTTCGCCTGAGGAACGGTACGATGCGCGGATGACCGATGGACTGCTGATCTGGATCGTGGTGACCCTGGGCGTGCTCAACGCCCTGTGCCTGTTGTGGCTGCTGCTGCGCCGGCCGCCAGCCAACGCCGAGGAAGCTGCGCAGCGCGCGCAGCTGCTGGCGACGCTTCAGCAGCAGGGCCTGATCACCGAGCAGCGCATCGAGCGGGTGGAGAGCGAGCTGCGCCGGGAGGTCGGGGACAACGCCCGCACCGGCCGGCTGGAGATCCAGCAATCACTGGCCACCTTCCAGGACACCCTGCTGCGCCAGGGCGCCGAAACCACCCGCACACAGAACGCGCAGATCGACGCCTTCGCGCAGCAGCTGGTGCAATTGCGCGGCACGCTGGGCGACACGCTCACGCGCCAGCTGCAGGACCTGAGCGAGGCCAACGCCCGCCGCCTGGCCGAGGTGCGCGCCACGCTGGAGACACAGCTGGCCCAGCTGCAGGCCAGCAACGCCGCCAAGCTCGACGAGATGCGCGCCACGGTGGACGAGAAGCTGCACGCCACGCTGGAGCAGCGCCTGGGCGAGAGCTTCAAGCAGGTGGCCGAGCGGCTGGAGCAGGTGCACAAGGGGCTGGGCGAGATGCAGAACCTGGCCCAGGGCGTGGGCGACCTCAAGCACTTGCTGAGCAATGTGAAGACGCGCGGCATGTTCGGCGAGGCGCAGCTGGGTGCGCTGCTGGAGCAGGTATTTGCACCCGACCAGTACGCGACCCAGGTGGCCACGCGCCCGGGCAGCCGCAACATGGTGGACTTCGCGATCCGCCTGCCGGGGCGGGGCGACGACGGAGCGCCGTGCTGGCTGCCCATCGACGCCAAGTTCCCCAACGAGGACTACGAGCGACTGCTGGATGCGCAGCAGCGCGCCGACGCGGAAGGGGCCGAAGTCGCCGCGCGCGGGCTGGAGCAGCGCATCCGGCTCGAGGCGAAGTCGATGGCGGAGAAGTACCTGGAGCCGCCACACACCACGGATTTCGCCATCCTCTTCCTGCCCACCGAAGGCCTGTACGCGGAGGTGCTGCGCCGGCCGGGCCTGATGGAGGCGCTGCAGCGCGATCACCGCGTCACGCTGGCCGGTCCGACCACGCTAATGGCCATGCTCAATTCGCTGCAAATGGGTTTTCGCACGCTGGCGCTGGAGAAGCGCAGCAGCGAGGTCTGGCAGGTGCTGGGGGCGGTCAAGACCGAGTTTGGCAAGTTCGGTGACGTGCTGGCCAAGGTCAAGAACCAGACCCAGACCGTGCTCAACACGCTGGACGCCGCTGAGGTGCGCAGCCGCGCCATGGGCCGCGCGCTCAAGACCGTTGAGGCCTTGCCGCAGGACCGCGCGCAGTCGCTGCTGCCGCTGGACGCTGCCGACGGCGATCCGGCTTGAGACCCGGCACCCGCACCGCCCTGGTCCGCCTGATCGGCGCGCAGATCTGCGTGCACGCCTGCATGACCGGCTTTCGCATGGCCGCGCCGCTGATGGCGCTGCGCGAAGGCCACAGCGCCGCCGCGGTCGGCGTGCTGCTGGCCCTGTTCGCGCTGGCCCAGGTGGTGCTGGCCCTTCCGGCGGGGCGCTATGCCGAGCGGCACGGTCTGCAGCGCCCGTTTGTGCTGGCCAGCGTGGTGGCGACGGTCGGAGGGTTGTGTTCGGTCGCCTGGCCGCAGTTTGGTGTGCTGTGTCTGACCGCGATCACCAGCGGCGCTGCGGTCTGCCTGGCCATGATCGCGCTCCAGCGCCATGTGGGCCACATGGCGAGCGACGCCACCGAGCTGCGGCAGGTGTTCAGCTGGGTCGCCGTCGGGCCGTCCATCTCGAATTTTCTCGGACCGTTTCTGGCGGGTCTGCTCATCGACGCCAGCGGCTTCAGGGCCGCCTACCTGCTGATGGCTTTGTTGCCCCCGCTGGCCTGGTGGTGGGTGCGGCGCGTGCCCAATCATCCGGCGCCCGTGTCCGACGAAGCGCCGCAGCGCCAATCCTCCTGGGACCTGCTGCGGGACCCGCCGTTTCGCAACCTGATGCTGATGAACTGGCTGCTGGCCTCGTGCTGGGACGTGCACACCTTTCTGGTGCCGGTGCTGGGTCATGAGCGCGGGCTGTCGGCCACGCTGATCGGCACCATCCTCGGCTCCTTCGCGCTGGCGGCCACGGCGATCCGGCTGGTCATGCCCTGGCTGGCCTCGCGCCTGCACGAGGGCACGGTGATCGGTTTCGCGATGGTGAGCACGGCCCTGTTGTTCGCGCTCTACCCGCTGGTGCACACGGCCTGGCTGATGGGCCTGTTGTCGGTGCTGCTGGGACTGGCTCTGGGCTCGGTGCAGCCCATGGTGATGAGCACCCTGCACCAGATCACGCCGAAGCACCGGCACGGCGAGGCGCTGGGGCTGCGCTCCATGGCCATCAACGGCTCCAGCGTGGTGATGCCGCTGCTGTTCGGCTCTGCGGGCGTGCTGGTGGGCGTGAGCGGCGTGTTCTGGACGGTCGGCTTCGCGGTCGGTGCCGGGTCCCGCCTGGCCTGGCGCATGCGCCGACCTGTGCCGCCGCCACAGCGGCTCGATTGAGTGCGTGCAAACCCCGGGGAACTCGCGGGCCGCCTGCGGTTCCCTAGAATGCCCGCTCACCCGAAGGAAGCACCGTGCTCTTGTTGATCGTTCTACTGCCTCTGCTGTTCGGGACCGTGGCCACCGCCTGGCTCGGTTCAAAGTCCCGTCCCCTCACCGCTGTGGCCGCCGGCCTGGTCACTGCGTCGGCGCTCGCGCTGCTGCTGACGCAGGCCCCGTCGGTGTTCGCCGGCCAGACAGTGCTGAACGCCTGGCCATGGGTGCCCGAGATCGGCCTGCAGCTGAGCTTCCGGCTCGACGGTCTCTCGCTGATGTTCGCCGGGCTGATCCTGTTCATCGGCCTGCTGATCGTGCTGTACGCGGCCTACTACCTTGCACCCGAGGACTCGGCCGGCAAGTTCTTCAGTTTCATGATGCTGTTCATGGCGGCCATGCTGGGTGTGGTGCTGTCGGACAACCTGTTGCTGCTGGTGGTGTTCTGGGAGCTGACCAGCATTTCGTCCTTCCTGCTGATCGGCTTCTGGAGCCATCGGGCCGACGCGCGCGCCGGGGCGCGGCAGGCGCTGGCCGTGACTGGTGGCGGGGGGCTGGCCATGCTGGGTGGCTTCGTCTTGCTCGGGCAGATCGCCGGCACCTACGAGATCAGCGCGCTGGCGGCCCAGGTCGCCACCATCCAGGCCGACCCACGCTTCGTGCCCGCGCTGTTGCTGATCCTGCTCGGCGCTTTCACCAAGAGCGCGCAGTTCCCGTTCCATTTCTGGCTGCCCGACGCCATGGCCGCGCCGACGCCGGTCTCGGCCTACCTGCACTCGGCCACCATGGTGAAGGCCGGTGTGTTCCTGCTGATGCGCCTGTACCCGGTGCTGGCTGGCACCGGCCATTTCGAGGCCATCGTGAGTGCGGCCGGCCTGGCCACGGTGCTGTTCGCGGCCTTCATCGCGATCTTCAAGCACGACCTCAAGGGCCTGCTGGCGTACTCCACCGTCAGCCACCTGGGGCTGGTGGTGTTCCTCATCGGCCTTGGCTCGCCGCTGGCCGCCGTCGCGGCGGTGTTCCACGTGCTCAACCACGCGGCGTTCAAGGCCTCGCTGTTCATGATCGCCGGCATCGTCGACCACGAGACCCATTCGCGCGACATGCGCCAGCTCGGCGGCCTGTGGAAGTTCATGCCCTGGACAGCCACGCTGTCCATGGTGGCGGCCGCGTCCATGGCCGGCGTGCCGCTGACCAACGGCTTCCTGTCCAAGGAGATGTTTTTCACCGAAGCCGTCGTCGGCACCAGCGGCATGTACGCCTGGCTGGTGCCCGTGCTGGTGACGCTGGCCGGTGTGTTCAGCGTGGCCTATTCGCTGCGCTTCGTGCACGACACCTACTTCAACGGCGAGCTGGGCGATGTGCCCAACGGTCACCCGCACGAGCCGCCGCTGGGCATGAAGCTGCCCGCCATGCTGCTGGTGACGATGTGCATCGTGGTCGGCCTGATGCCGGCCGTCACCTTCGGACCACTGGTGCATGTGGCCGCCACCGCGCTGGCCGGGCAGCCACTGCCGGAGTACCACCTGGCCATCTGGCACGGCTTCAACCTGCCGCTGCTGATGAGCGCCATCGCGCTGGTGGTTGGCATCGGCCTGTACCTCTTGCTCGCCAAGGGCAAGCGCCTGCACCGCATGGCCTCGGAAGACTGGTTCGGTGCCGCCACCGGCCGCGCCACCTTCGAATGGCTGATTGACCGCCTGTTCGGCTTCTCAGGCCGCATCACCGCGCGGCTGGAGACCGGTTCGCTGCAGCGTTATGTGGGCTGGCTGTTGCTGACGGCGCTGGTGCTGGGCGCCTGGCCCTTGGTCGGCAGTGGCATCGGCACTGGCTCCCGGCCACAGATGCCCGCCACGCCGCTGGCCTGGGCGATGTGGGCCCTGCTGCTGCTCACCTGCGTGGCCATCGTGCGCACGCATCACCAGCGCTTCCAGACCGTGGTGCTGGTGGGGGTGGTCGGCGTGGCGGCCTCGCTGACCTTCCTGGGCTTCTCGGCGCCCGACCTGGCGCTGACCCAGCTCTCGGTGGACATCGTCTCCACCGTGCTGCTGCTCATGGGCCTGGCCCTGTTGCCGCAGACCAGCCCCAAGGAAACGCCTGCGCTGCGCAAGGGCCTGCACGCGCTGCTGGCGCTGGCGGGCGGCGCGGCCATGTCGGTGATCACCTGGCTGGTGCTCACGCGCGACCAGGACTCGATCTCGTGGTACTTCCTGGAGCAGTCGCTGCCCAAGGGCGGCGGTACCAACGTGGTCAACGTGATCCTGGTGGACTTCCGGGGCTACGACACCATGGGCGAGATCACCGTGCTGGGTATCGCAGCCATCGGCGTGCTGGCGCTGATGGACGGTCTGCGCACGCGCCGTCCGGGCCTGGACCCGGAGGGCCGCGCCTGGACCTTTGCGCAACAGCCGCTGCTGCTGCGCGTGGCCGCGTCGGTGGTGCTGCCGCTGGCGCTGGTGTTCAGCGTCTACATCTTCATGCGCGGTCACAACCTGCCGGGCGGCGGTTTCATCGCCGGGCTGATCACCGCGGTGGCGCTGGTGCTGCAGTTCATGTCGCTGGGGCAGGCGCGGGCCGAGCAGTTCCTGCGCGCGGGCGGCGGGCGCCGTTTCGTGCGCTGGATTGGCAGCGGTCTGGGTATCGCGGGCCTCACCGGCGTGGGCGCCTTTGCGCTCAGCCGTCCTTTCCTGACCAGTGCCCATGGCCACCCGCACGTGCCGCTGCTGGGTGAACTGCCGCTGGCCACCGCCGCCATCTTTGACCTGGGCGTCTACCTCACGGTCGTCGGCAGCACGCTGCTGACGCTGTCGGTGCTGGGCCAGGCCTCGCGCGAGGCACCGTCTGCAACCCCAACACGGAGTACTGCATGAGCATGGAATTTCTGCTTGCCACCGGCGTGGGCATGGTCACCGCCACCGGCATCTACCTCATGCTGCGCGGGCGCAGCTTCCCGGTGGTCCTCGGCCTTTCGTTGTTCGGCTACGCGGTCAACGTGTTCATTTTCCTGATGGGCCGGCTGTGGACCAACTCTGCCCCGGTGCTGGTGGGTGAGGGCCCGGTGGCCGATCCTCTGCCGCAGGCGCTGGTGCTCACCGCCATCGTGATCGGTTTTGCCACCACCGGCTTCGTGGTGGAACTGGCGTTGCGCAGCCGCCATGAAAGCGGCAGCGACCACGTGGACGGTCACGAGCCCGGAGGGCCGCGCGCATGATCGGTTCGCTGTTTGACGTCTGGCTGCAGCACGCCCCAGTGCTGTCGGTGGTGCTGCCGATGCTGACGGCGGTGGTGCTGCTGCTGATCGGCGATGCGGGCGGCATGGCCGGGCAGGGCGGGGCGCACGACGACGCGCCGCTGCGCTGGCGCCGCCGCGTTGCGCTGCTGTCCACCGCGCTCGGCCTGCTCATGGCGGTCGGGTTGGTGCGGCATGCTGCGGGCGGCGAGCTTCTGGTCTACCGCCTGGGCGAGTGGCCGGCGCCGTTCGGCATCGTGATGGTGGTGGACCGCCTCTCGGCCCTGATGGTGCTGCTGACCTACCTGGTCGCACTGCCGGTGCTCTGGTACGCCGCGAGTGGCTGGGACTGTCGTGGCCGCTACTTCCACGCCATCTTCCAGTTCCAGTTGATGGGCCTGAGCGGTGCCTTCCTCACGGGCGACCTGTTCAACCTCTTCGTGTTCTTCGAGGTGCTGCTGATCGCGTCGTATGTGCTGCTGGTGCACGGCCAGGGGCGCGAGCGCTTCCGCATGGGGGTGCACTATGTGGTGCTCAACCTGGTGGCCTCGGGCCTGTTCCTGATCGGCCTGTCGCTGGTCTATGCGGCCACCGGCACCCTGAACATGGCCGACGTGGCGCAGCGCGTGGCCCAACTGCAGGGCGACCAGCGGGTGTTCGCGCAGGCCGCGTCACTGGTGCTGCTGGTGGTGTTCGGCCTCAAGGCCGCCATGCTGCCGCTGTATTTCTGGCTGCCCGGCACCTACGCAGCGGCCAGCGCGCCGGTGGCGGCGCTGTTCGCCATCATGACCAAGGTGGGTGTCTACAGCATCGTGCGGGTGCACTGGCAGGTGCTGGGTGGCGAGGCGGTGACCGACTGGCTGCTGCCCCTTGCGCTGGCCACCAGCGCGCTGGGTGTGTTGGGCGCGCTGGCGGCGCACAGCCTGGGCCGGCTGGTGGCCTACCTCACCGTGTCCTCGGTGGGTACCATCCTGGCAGCCGTCGGCCTGTTCACGCCCGAAACGCTCTCGGCCGCGCTGTACTACACGCTGCACAGCACCATCGTCATCGCGGGCCTGTTCCTGCTGGTCGAGCTCATCGCTGCGCAGCGCGGCGAGTGCGTGGACAAGCTGCAGCCGGCGAACGCGGTGCGCGAGCCGGTGCTGCTGGGCGTGATGCTGCTGTTCGGCGCCGCCTCGGCCGCCGGCCTGCCGCCGCTCCCGGGCTTCCTGGGCAAGCTCATGGTGCTGCAGGCCAGCAGCGGCCTGGCGGCGCAGGCCTGGGTCTGGAGCGTGGTGCTTGCGGTGGGGTTCCTCACCATCGTCGGCCTGGCGCGCGCTGGTGTCATCGTGTTCTGGCACGTGCAGCCGGTGGTGGATGAGAACGCGCCAGGCGGCAGTGCCAATCTGCGGGCGCCTGTGTGGGCCTTCATGGCGCTGACGGTGGCGCTGGCGGTGCTGGCCGCACCGGTCAAACGCTATGCCGACGCTGCGGCGTCGCAGCTGTCGGTCAACGCTGACTACGGGCGCGCCGTGCTCGGGGCGGACGCAGCGCCCAGCACGCGCCCCTACGACGGCCAGCGCGCCGCCCCTGTCCAGGAGAAACTGCCATGAAGTCCGACACCCTCGACCGCCGTGGCGGCTGGTTCGACCACCCGGTGCTGTCGCTGCTGCTGGCCGCCAGCTGGCTGGCACTCTCGCGCAGCCTGGAGCCGGTCCACCTGCTCTCGGCCACACTGCTGGGGCTGATCGTTCCGCGGCTGCTGCGCGGCCTGCTGCACGCGGGCAGCCCGATCCGCTGGGGCGCCGCGATCCGCCTGACCTGCGTGGTGCTGTGGGACATCGTGCTGTCCAACATCACCGTGGCCAGACTGGTGCTCGGTCCCATGAGCCGGCCGCAGCCGGCCTGGCTGCGGGTGCCGCTGGCCAGCGAACACCACCGCGTCAATGCGCTGTTCGCCAGCATCATCACCATGACGCCGGGTACGGTCTCGGCCGTGGTGGACGAGGCAGCTCACTGCATCTGGGTGCACGCCCTGAACTGCGACGACGCGCCCGGCATGGTGGCCGACATGAAGGCGCGCTACGAGGCGCCGCTGATGACCATCTTCCGGCTGGACGGGGAGGGCGCCGCATGAACGTGCTGGACCTCGCGCTGACCCTGGGCATCGGCGCCGTGACCCTGACCCTGTTGCTCTGCGGCTGGCGCCTGCTGCGCGGCCCGACCATCGCGGACCGTGTGCTGGCACTGGACACCCTCTACCTGAGTCTGGTGGCACTGGTGGTGCTGCTGGGCCTGCGCTGGCAGACGCCGTTGCTGTTCGAGGCCGCGCTGATCGTGGCGCTGCTGGGTTTTGTCGGCACGGTGGCGCTGGCGCGTTACCTCAGCCGCGGCGATGTGGTGGAGTGAAACGATGGAACTGAATCCGTTGATCGAATGGGCGGCTGCGATCCTGATCGTGACCGGCGCCTTCTTCCTGCTGGTGGGCGCCATCGGCATGGTGCGCCTGCCCGACTTCTACATGCGCCTGCACGCGCCCACCAAGTCGTCCACCCTGGGCGTGGGCGGTGTGCTGCTGGCCTCGCTGCTGCTGGGCTGGGCGCAGGGTCGGCCCGGCCTCGCCGAGCTGCTGATCACTCTGTTCGTGTTCGTGACCGCGCCGGTGTCGGCGAACTTGCTGGCGCAGGCGGCCTTGCATCTGCGGCTGCCTTCACGCGCGCCGCAGCCCGAGGCGCTGCCGCCTTCGGTGCCTCCAGGGCGCTGAAGCCCAGCCCCGCCAGGTAGCTGTCCATCACCTGGGTGCCGACTTCGACGAGGTCGAAGTCGCGGGTATCCAGCAGCCAGTTGTCTAGCAGGCCGGTGAGGATGGCCTTGAGGCCCAAGGCCGCACTGCGGGTGGGGACGGTCAGCCGGATGCCCGCGTCGGCGGCGGCTGCATCGAACTGCTGGATGAGATGACTCAGGTATTCGTCGCGCCAGCGCAGCTTGCGTTCGCGCACGGCCAGCATCTCGCCGTTGTACTCGACCTGCTGGGTGGCGATTTCAAACACGCGGCGGGCCTGTTCGTCGGTGGCGGTTTTGTGCAGGGCGATCAGGACCGATGTCCGGATCTGATGCAAAGGGGCTTCCGCTGCCTGCGCGGCATAGGTCGACTGTTCCAGTGGCAGCGTCACCCGGTCCATCATGGCGTTGAACAGGTCCGCCTTGTCCTTGAAGTGCCAGTAGATGGCGCCGCGCGTGGTGCCGGCTGCGCTCGCGATCTCCTGCAGCGAGGTGCGAGAGACCCCGTTGGCCTGGAACAGCTGTTCCGCGGCATCGAGCAGGGCGGTGCGGGTGGCTTCGGCGTCGGCTTTGGTGCGGCGGACCATGGCTGTGTTCACAAAGAAAGAGACCCCACGAATATACATACATTCGTGTCTGTATGTATACTTCGACCCCTTCGGTAACGCTGGCATGCGCTTTGCGCAGGATGGCGTGTCCGTCCAGGTTCCGTCTTCATTCGTCGCCCATGAGGTTCTTCATGCTCGCTTCATCCCCTGCTTCTCCGACGCCGCCCGCGGCGCGCACATTCTCCGGCGCGCGTCTGCGCCAGACCTTCCTGCTGCTGCCGCTGGTGGCGGCGCTGGCCGCCTGCGGCAATGCCGAAGCACCGCCCGCCGGTGGCGGCGCACCGGGCGGGGGCATGCCCGCGCCGGAAGTGGGCGTGGTGACGGTGCAGCCGGGTGATGTTGGCCTGCAGACCGAGCTGCCGGGCCGGCTGGAGGCTTCGCGCGTGGCACAGGTGCGGGCTCGCGCGGCCGGCATCCTGCAGCAGCGCCTGTTCAAGGAAGGCAGCGATGTGAAGGCCGGTCAGGCGCTGTTCCGCATCGATGCCGCGCCCTACCAGGCCACCCTTCAAAGCGCACAGGCCAGCCTGGCCCGCGCCCAGGCGAACCTGGCCAGCACCACCGCGGTGGCCGAACGCTACAAGCCGCTGGTGGCCGAGAACGCGATCAGCCAGCAGGAATACACCAACGCCGTCGCGGCCCAGAAGGCGGCCGAGGCCGATGTGGCTGCCGCCAAGGCGGCCGTGCAGACAGCCGGCATCAACCTCAACTACGCCAGCGTGACCGCCCCCATCTCGGGCCGCATCGGCCGCGCGCTGGTGACCGAAGGCGCTCTGGTCGGCCAGGGCGAGGCGACGGCGCTGGCCGTGATCCAGCAAGTCGATCCGCTGTACGTCAACTTCACCCAGTCGGCCTCCGAGGCCATGCGCCTGAAGCGTGCGATGGAGGCCGGCCAGCTCAAGGGCGCCGGCGAGGGCGCTGCGGCGGTCCGCGTGGTGCTCGACGACGGCAGCGAACACGCCAAGCCAGGCAAGCTGCTGTTCTCCGACCTGACCGTCGATGCCACCACCGGTCAGGTGACGCTGCGTGCCGAGGTGCCCAACCCGGGCGGCATGCTGCTGCCGGGGCTGTACGTGCGTGTGCGGCTGGAGCAGGCTGTGGCGAGCAACGCCATCACGCTGCCGCAACAGGCGGTGACACGCACGGCGCAGGGCGACACGGTGTCGGTGGTGGGGGCAGACGGCAAGATCGAGAAGCGCCCGGTCAAGGTGGGCGGTCAACAGGGCGGCCGCTGGGTCGTGCTCGATGGCCTGAAGGCCGGGGAGCAGGTGATGGTCGACGGCTTCCAGAAGCTGCAGATGATGCCCCCGGGCACTCCCGTCAAGGCCGTGCCGTGGGCGCCGCCGGGCAGCCAGCCTGCAGCCCCGGCCGCTCCTGCAGCGGCTGCCAAACCCGCTGCTGAAGAGAAACCGGCTGCGGAACCCGCCAAGTAAGGAGCGCCCGACATGGCGAAATTCTTCATCGAGCGCCCCATCTTCGCGTGGGTGATCGCGCTCTTCATCATGGTGGCGGGCGCGGTGTCCATCACCCAGCTGCCGATCGCGCAATACCCGCCGGTGGCGCCACCGTCTATCGTCATCAACGCCACTTACCCGGGTGCATCGGCCAAGACGCTGGAAGACAGCGTGCTGTCCGTCATCGAGCAGGAGATGAACGGCTCTCCGGGCCTGATCTATATGGAAGCGGTGGCCCAGGCCAACGGCACCGGCAGCATCACGCTGAGCTTCGAGCCCGGCACCAACGCCGACCTGGCGCAGGTGGACGTGCAGAACCGCCTTTCGCGCGCCACGCCCCGCCTGCCGGCGGCCGTGACGCAGCAGGGTGTGCGCGTGGACAAGTCGCGCAACAACTTCCTGCTGTTCGCGATCCTGACCAGCGATGACCCCGCCCTGGACCCGGTGGCCCTGGGCGACTACGCCTCGCGCAGCGTCGTGCCGGAAATCCAGCGTCTGCCCGGCGTGGGCCAGGCCCAGCTGTTCGGCACCGAACGCGCGATGCGAATCTGGATCGACCCGGCCAAGCTGCTCGGCTTCAACCTCAGCGCGGCCGACGTCACCAACGCCATCCGCGCACAGAACGCGCAGGTGTCCGCCGGTGAAATCGGTGCGCTGCCCAACGTGGCGGGCCAGAGCATCGCGGCCACCGTGGTGGTCAACGGCCAGCTCGCCAGCGTCGAGCAGTTCGGCAACATCGTGCTGCGCGCCAGCAGCGACGGCGCCACCGTGCGCCTGAAGGATGTGGCCCGCATCGAACTCGGTGCCCAGGCCTACGCCACCTCGGCGCGCCTGAACGGCAAGCCCTCCACCGGCATTGGTGTGCAGCTGGCGCCCAGCGGCAACGCGCTGGCAACGGCAGAGGCGGTGCGTGCGCGCATGACCGAACTGGAGAAGTTCTTCCCCAAGGGCATGAGCTGGACGATCCCCTACGACAGCTCCAAGTTCGTGAAGATCTCCATCCAGGAAGTGGCCAAGACCCTTCTGGAGGCTGTCGCTCTGGTGTTCCTGGTGATGCTGGTGTTCCTGCAGAACTGGCGCTACACGCTGATTCCCACCGTGGTGGTGCCGGTGGCGCTGCTGGGCACCTTCGCCGCGCTGCTGACCATGGGCTTCTCGATCAACGTGCTGACCATGTTCGGCATGGTGCTGGTGATCGGCATCGTGGTGGACGACGCCATCGTGGTGGTGGAGAACGTCGAGCGCATCATGAGCGAGGAAGGCCTGCCGCCGCTGGAAGCCACGCGCAAGGCCATGGGCCAGATCTCGGGCGCCATCATCGGCGTGACCGTGGTGCTGATCTCGGTGTTCGTGCCGCTGGCCTTCTTCAGCGGCTCGGTGGGCAACATCTACCGCCAGTTCGCGGCGGTGATGGGCGTGTCCATCGCCTTCTCCGCTTTCATGGCGCTGTCGCTGACGCCCGCGCTGTGCGCCACGCTGCTCAAGCCGGTCGAGGCCGGGCATCACCACGAGAAGAAGGGCTTCTTCGGCTGGTTCAACCGCACCTTCTCGCGCACCGCCAAGCGCTACGAGGCTGGCGTGTCGCGCCTGCTGCCGCGCGCGGGTCGCACCATGCTCATCTACGTGGCCATCGTGGCGGCGGTGGCAGTGATCTACCAGCGCCTGCCCAGCTCGTTCCTCCCCAGCGAGGACCAGGGCAACCTGCTGGTCAACGTGCAGCTGCCACCGGGCGCGACGCAGGAGCGCACGCTGGAGGTGATGAAGCAGGTTGAAGGCTTCATGCTGCAGCAGCCCGAAGTGGAGGGCATGGTCGGCGTGCTGGGTTTCAGCTTCTCGGGCCAGGGCCAGAACGCAGCGCTCGCCTTCGTGACGCTCAAGGACTGGGCCGAGCGCACGGCGCCTGGCAGCGACGCGCAGTCCATCGCCGGCCGGGCATTCGGCGCACTCTCGGGCATCCGCGACGCCTTTGTCTTCCCGCTGAGCCCGCCCCCGATTCCTGAACTGGGGTCCTCATCGGGCTTCAGCTTCCGTCTGCAGGACCGCGCAGGTCTGGGCCGCGAGGCGCTGCTGAACGCACGCAACCAGATGCTGGGCATGGCCTCGCAGAGCAAGCTGCTGACCCAGGTGCGGCCGGACGGTCTGGAAGACGCGCCGCAGCTGCAGATCGACATCGACCGCGACCGCGCCAATGCGCTGGGCGTGGGCTTCGACAGCGTCAGCGCCGCCATCGGCACTGCGCTGGGCTCCAGTTACGTCAACGACTTCCCCAACGCCGGGCGACTGCAGCGTGTGGTGGTGCAGGCCGATGCCACGGCCCGCATGCAGCCCGAAGACCTGCTGCGCATCAACGTGCTCAACAACAAGGGGCAGGCGGTGCCGCTGTCGGCCTTTGCCAGCACCCACTGGATTACCGGCCCGATGCAGACCGTGCGATACAACGGCTATCCGGCCATGCGCATCAGCGGCAGCGCCGCGCCGGGCGTGAGCACCGGCCAGGCCATGGCCGAGATGGAGGCGCTGGCGGCGAAACTGCCACAGGGCTTCGGCTTCGAATGGACGGGTCAGTCGCGCGAGGAAAAGCTCGCTGGCTCGCAGGCCATGATCCTCTACGCCTTCGCCATCCTGGCCGTGTTCCTCTGCTTGGCCGCGTTGTATGAAAGCTGGTCGATTCCGATGGCCGTGATCCTGGTGGTGCCACTGGGCGTGCTCGGCGTGCTGCTGGCCACGTTGCTGCGCGGCTATGCCAACGACGTCTACTTCCAGGTGGGCCTGATCACGATCATCGGCCTGTCGGCCAAGAATGCGATCCTGATCATCGAGTTCGCCAAGGACATGCAGGCCCAGGGTCACAACGTGATCCAGGCGGCGCTGGCGGCGGCGCACATGCGCTTCCGTCCGATCGTGATGACCTCGATGGCCTTCACCCTGGGCGTGCTGCCGCTGTTCCTGGCCAGCGGGGCCGGCTCGGCCAGTCAGCGCGCCATTGGCACCGGCGTGATCGGCGGCATGCTGACCGGCACCGTGCTGGCCGTGATCTTCGTTCCGATCTTCTTCGTGCTGGTGCGCACATTCTTCAAGGACAGCGAGCGCCAGCAGCGCCTGCACGAGGCCGAGGCCCAACACCATGGGGTACACCATGTCTGACACCCGTTTCTTTTCCCTGGGCGCGCTGGCGGCAGCGGCCCTGATGGCCGGCTGCTCGATGACGCCGACGCTGGAGCGTCCCGTGGCGCCCGTCCCGACCACCTTCCCCGGACAGCCCGCCTCGGTCACCGCCAGCGGCCCGGTGCAGGCCTGGGAGAGCTTCATCACGGATGCCCGCCTGCGCGAGCTGGTGGCGCTGGCCCTGAAGAACAACCGCGACCTGCGGGTGGCGACGCTGAACATCGAGCAGGTGCGCGCGCAGTACCAGGTGCGCCGCGCCGACCAGGTGCCCACGGTCAACGCCTCTGTGGCCGGCAACCGCCAGCCCACCGCCAGCGGCGACATCAGCAGCACCTACACCGCGGGCCTGGCCATGGCCAGCTGGGAGCTGGACTTCTTTGGCCGCGTGGCCAGCCTCAAGGACGCCGCGCTCGCGCAGTTCCTCGCGAGCGAGGAGGCGCAGCGCGCGGTGCAGACCAGTCTGGTGGCCTCGGTGGCCAGCAGCTGGCTCGGCCTGCAGACCGACGAGGCCCTGCTGGCGCTGACCCAGCGCACCCTGGCCACGCGCGAGGATTCGCTGCGGCTGACGAAGCTGCGCTTTGACAACGGCGCGGCGTCTGCGCTGGACCTGCGCCAGGCGGAGTCCCTGACCGCGGCGGCGCGCGCCACGCTGGCGCAACAGCGCCGCACCATCGCGCAGGACCTGAACGCCCTGACCTTGCTGGTGGGGCAGGAGGTGCCAGCCAACCTGCTGCCCGGCGCAGGCGACGTGGCGCCGTTCCAGCCGGTCCCTGAGGGCCTGCCGTCGGAACTGCTGACCCGCCGCGCTGACATCCGGCAGGCCGAGCAGCAGATGGTCGCCGCCAACGCCAACATTGGGGCCGCACGGGCCGCCTTCTTTCCGCGCATCTCGCTGACGGCCAGTGTCGGCACGGTCAGCAACGAGCTCTCGGGTCTGTTCAAGGACGGGTCCTGGGGCTTCTCGCTGGCGCCGCAGGCCCTGCTGCCGATCTTCGACATGGGGCGCAACCAGGCCAACCTGGACTCGGCAAAAGTCGGCCGGGACATCGCCATCGCCCAGTATGAAAAAGCCATCCAGACCGCGTTCCGCGAGGTGGCTGATGCGCTGGCAGGGCGCGCCACGCTGGGCGAGCAGCTCTCGGCGCAGGAGGCTCAGGCCCAGGCCGAGACCGACCGATTCCGTCTGGCCGAGCTGCGCTACCGCAATGGCGTGGCGAGCTACCTCGATGTGCTGGACGCACAGCGCTCGCTGTTCGCCACCCAGCAGGCGCTGGCACAGATCCGGCTGGCGCAGCAGCAGAACCAGGTGGCGCTATACAAAGCGCTCGGCGGGGGCTGGAGCGAATGAGCGGCGGTCTGAGCCCGCAGGGGCTCAGACCTTCGGCAGGTCGTAGAACTGCACGATGTGCTTCCAGGCGTCCTGCGGATCGTCCACCAGCTTGAACAGATCAACGTCTTCGGGCGAGATCATTCCTTCTTCGACCAGCACGTCGAAGTGGATCAGGCGCTTCCAGTAGTCGCTGCCGAACAGCACGATGGGTACGGGCTTGGCTTTCTTGCACTGCACCAGGGTGATGACTTCAAACAGTTCGTCGAGCGTGCCGAAGCCGCCCGGGAAGGCCACCAGCGCCTTCGCACGCATCATGAAGTGCATCTTGCGCAGCGCGAAGTAGTGGAACTTGAAGCTCAGCTCGGGTGAGATGAAGCGGTTGCCCGATTGCTCGTGCGGCAGCGCGATGTTCAGACCCACATTGGGCGCGTTCTCGTCGTGCGCGCCGCGGTTGGCCGCTTCCATGATGCCGGGGCCGCCACCGGTGCAGATGAACAGCTGGTCTTCCTTCGGGCAGCGCGCGCTGTAGCGCGCCACGATGCGGGCGAACTCGCGCGCCCGGTCGTAGAAGTGGGCGTTGCGCAGCAGTGCGCGTGCCTTGGCAATGGCGCGTGCATCGCCGCTGGCCTCGGCGAATTCCAGCTGTTCCTGGGCCTCAGCAGGTTCGCGCACACGCGCGCTGCCGAAGACCACGATGGTGTTCTCGATGCCCAGATCCTGTTGCGCCAGATCGGGCTTGAGCAGCTCGAGCTGGAAGCGGATGCCGCGCGTCTCTCTGCGCAGCAGAAACTCGGGGTCGGCAAAGGCCAGTCGGTAGGCGTCGGCCTGCAGGGTGTTGCCGCTGTTGGCGTGGGCCTGCAGGTCGGCCCATGCGTCGGCGATGCGGCGCTCGTTCAGGTACTGGTGCTGTTCCATGTCGGATTCCTTATGGTGCGGGTCACATTCTGATCTCACAGCCCGATGGCGAGTGCCAGCGGCACGAACACCACCGCCAGTGCGTTGCCCAGCATGATCATGGCAGCGACCTTGTCGGGCTCCTGGTGGTAGCGCTCGGCCAGCATGAACTGCATCACGGCCGGGGGCAGGGCGGCAAACAGCAGCAACTGTCCGCGCGCCGCGCCCTCCAGTCCCAGGGCCCAAGCAAGAGGGATGCCGATGGCCAGCCCAAGCAGCGGTCTGGCCAGTGCACCCAGCAGGCCCAGCGCCAGACCGGAACGGGTGAGCGAGGTCAGCCGCACGCCCAGGGCGAACAGCATCATGGGCAACATCGCGTCGCCCAGCAGCTTCAGGCCCCCCAGCAGCACGTCGGGCGGACGGATGTCGGTGAGCGCACTGGCGAATCCGAGCACGGTGGCGACCATTAGCGGGCTGGTCAGCAGGTCGCGCGTGCGGGCCGAGGCGCTGGTGATGCGCGCGCCGATCGAAAAGTGGAATAGGTTGCTAACCGAGAACAGCGCGACTGCTGCACCAAAGTGCGACGGGCCGAAGGCCAGCAGGGCCAGCGGTAACCCCATGTTGCCGCAGTTGTTGAACATCACCACCGGCACCAGTGTGCGCGGCTGCGCGCCGAACCAGCGCGCCAGCGGCCAGGCCAGCAGGCCGCTGCCCAGTATCAGCACCGTGCCACCCATCAGCAGCGGCACATGATCGGCCAGGCGGAAGTCCTTGGCCGCCAGCGCCGAATACACCAGCACGGGCGCCAGCACGTCCAGCGCGATGCGGTTGAAGGTGGACAGGTCCGGCACCTTGCGGCGCGCATAGCCGTAGCCGATGGCCACGATCAGGAAGACCGGGATGATGACGTCGGCGATGCGGGAGAGAAGGTCCATGGTGCAAGGGTAGCAACAACAAAAAAGGCTCCTTGCGGGAGCCTTTCTGTGGGGCGGGAGCGCGATCAGACGCGCTTGCGGTATTCGCCGGTGCGGGTGTCGATTTCGATCTTGTCGCCCTGTTCCACGAACAGCGGCACGGCCACTTCGAAGCCGGTGGCGATCTTGGCGGGCTTGAGCACCTTGCCGGACGTGTCGCCCTTGACGGCGGGTTCGGTCCAGGTGATCTCGCGCACGATGCTGGTGGGCAGTTCAACGGAGATGGCCTTGCCTTCGTAGAACACCACTTCAACGGCCATGCCGTCTTCGAGGTAGTTCAGGGCGTCGCCCATGTTCTCGGCTTCCACTTCGTACTGGTTGTACTCGGTGTCCATGCAGACGTACATCGGGTCGGCGAAGTAGGAGTAGGTGCACTCCTTCTTGTCCAGGATGATCTGGTCCATCTTGTCGTCGGCCTTGAAGACGACTTCGGTGCCGATGTTGCCCAGCAGGCCCTTGAGCTTCATGCGGACGGTGGCGGCGCCGCGGCCGCCGCGGGCGTACTCGGTGCGCAGGACGATCATGGGGTCCTTGCCGTGCATGATCACGTTGCCGGCGCGGATTTCTTGGGCGATTTTCATAGGGGTTCCAACAGGTTGGGCCGCGGTTCCTTTCGCGGCGACGCTTCTAGCAAAGCCTTGAATTTTAATGCTTTTCGGCAACGAAGCCGAGCAGCTGGCTGATCAGGTCCGGCTGAGCCAGCAGGCGCTGGCGCGCAGCCAGGGCGCAGGCCTGCCAGCCGCGCACCGTGTCCCAGCCCGGCCAGACCGTGGCAGGGGCCGTAACGCCGTTCCAGGCCCGGTGGAAATCACGCAGCGAAGCGGGCGCCTCCAGCCAGTCCAGGAAGGCCTCGAGCTTGGCGTGGTGCGCCTTGTCGTGCTGCGGGTAGATGTGCCAGACAAAGGGCTTGCCTGCCCACAGCGCTCGCACCAGAGAGTCTTCGCCGCGCACGAAATTGAGGTCGCAGGACCAGAGCAGGTGGTCGTAGTCGTGCTGGGTCAGGCGGGGCACGGCGTGCAGCCGGGCCAGGCCAGTGTCCAGACCCTTGCCGAGCTCGGTCGCGACGGCATCGGCGGCCCGACCGGCGGTGACCATCCAGTCGCTGGGGGCCTGCGCCCCCACTTCCTGCAGCACCTTGCCAAGGGCCGGGGGTTCGTAACAGAACAGACTGGCTCGCGGAATGTTGCCGACGGGCAGGGCGTGCGACGCCAGCCAGGCGGGCGCGTCGAAGGCCGTTTGCCGCGCGGCCAGGTCCACCTCGCGCAGCAGGCCTCCGGTCCGGGGTGTGAAGCCGGGGTAGAAGAACCACTTGGTCAGGCCCTGCAGAGGGCCGGTCATGATGGGCGATGGCAGGCGGTGGCAGCGCTCGACGTAGGCTTCTGCGCTCATGTATTCCAGGTTCAGCCAGACTGGCGCTGCGTCGCCTTGCCGCACCCGCACGGCCAGATCGGCGAGGCATTCGTCCGCAGGGTCGCAGCCGAACGCCTCGATCCACACGTCGGCGGTGGGGCCGGCAGGGGCCTGCAACGGGGCCGTCCAGTGGATGACTTCGACCCCGGGGACGTGACCCTCCCGCGCGCCCGGCACCATCCAGTCCAGATCGTCGGGCACGTCGATCCACAGGCGCACGCGCTCTTGGCGCGCTGCCAGTCCGGCGCACAGCCGCCAGCACACGCCGATGTCGCCCAGGTTGTCGATGACCCGGCAGAAGATGTCCCATTGCATGGGCCAATTGTCTACCGCGACGGATTCACAATACGGCCCCATGTCCAGTCACGCACCCGACGCACCGCATTCCGAACAACTGCTGGCCGAGGTGGCGGCACTGCCTGGCCTGCCCGGGGTGTACCGGTACTTCGATGCCCAGGACCAGCTGCTTTACGTCGGCAAGGCGCGCAACCTGAAGAAGCGCGTCAGCAGCTACTTCCAGAAGAACCACGACGGCACCCGCATCGGCCACATGGTCAGCCGCATCGTGCGCATGGAGACCACGGTGGTGCGCACCGAAGCTGAGGCGCTGCTGCTGGAAAACAACCTGATCAAGACGCTGAACCCCAAGTTCAACATCCTGTTCCGGGACGACAAGAGCTACCCCTATCTCAAGATCACCGGCACCCGCGAGACCTTCCGGACCGCCGGGACCAAGCCCCTGCCGATGCTGGCGTTCCCGCGCATGGCCTACTACCGCGGCGTGGTCGACCGGCGGCACAGCTACTACGGCCCGTACCCCAGCGCATGGGCGGTGAAGGAGACCATCACGCTGTTGCAGAAGGTGTTCCGCCTGCGCACCTGCGAGGACACGGTGTTCGCGAACCGCACCCGGCCCTGCCTGCTCTACCAGATCAAGCGCTGCACCGGCCCTTGCGTGGACCTGATCGACACCGAGGCCTATGGGCGGGACGTGGCCGACGCCGAGCGCTTCCTGCGCGGCGAGACCCAGGAGGTGCTCGATGCGCTGCAGGCGCGCATGATGGCCCACGCCGAGAAGCTGGAGTTCGAGCAGGCGGCCGAGATCCGCAACCAGATGAGCGCGCTCTCCCGCGTGCTGCAGCAGCAGGCGATGGACAACCTCTCGGACAAGGACGTCGATGTGCTGGCAGTGAAGGTGCTGGGCGGGCGGGCCTGCGTGAACCTGGCCATGGTGCGCGGCGGCCGGCACCTGGGCGACCGGCCTTACTTCCCGGCCCACGTCGACGATGCGACCCAGATCGACGAGGCATTGGAGTCGGAAGCCGATTCACCGTCCGCTGCCGACCCGATGGAGCGGGTGCACGTACGGGTGCTGGAGGCCTTCATCGCACAGCACTACCTCGGGGCTTCGCTGCCGCACACCCTGGTGACGAGTCATCCGGTGAGCCGGACCCTGATGGAGGCCCTGACCGAGCAGAACGGGGCCAAGGTGCACGCGGTGCACCAGCCGCGCGAACACCGGCGCGCGTGGCTGGACATGGCGCAGAAGAACGCCGAGATCGCGCTGGCCCGCCTGCTGGCCGAAGAAGGCTCGCAGCAGGCGCGCACACGCGCGCTGGCCGAGGCGCTGGGGCTGCCTGACGACAACCTGGACGAGCTGCGCATCGAGTGCTTCGACATCTCGCACACGGCGGGCGAATCGACCCAGGCGTCCTGCGTGGTGTTCGAGGCGCACAAGATGCAGAACAGCCAGTACCGCCGCTACAACATCGACGGCATCACGCCCGGTGACGACTTCGCGGCCATGCGCCAGGTGCTGCTGCGGCGCTACGGCAAGATCGCCGAGGCGTTGCGGGCCGAGCAGGGTGTGGGGCAGGAGGCTTCGGCCGGCGCGGTGGAGGTTCCGGCGAATGTGGCGGACGCACCAGAGCCCGCGGCCGAGTTGGCGGGCGAGGCGCCCAAGGGTCCGCGCATGCCCGACCTGGTGCTGGTCGACGGAGGGAAGGGCCAGGTCAGCATGGCGCGCGAGGTGTTCCAGCAGCTGGGGCTGGACCTCTCGCTGATCGTGGGTGTCGAGAAGGGCGAAGGCCGCAAGGTCGGGCTGGAGGAACTGGTGTTCGCCGACGGGCGCGAGAAGGTCTATCTGGGCCACGACTCGGCGGCGCTGATGCTGGTGGCGCAGATCCGCGATGAGGCGCACCGCTTTGCCATCACCGGCATGCGGGCGCAGCGCGCCAAGGTTCGCACGGGTGGCAGCAAGCTGGAAGACATCCCGGGCGTTGGGCCCAAGAAGCGGGCGCGGCTGCTGCAGCGCTTTGGCGGCGTGCGCGGCGTGGCGGCCGCCAGCGTCGAGGACCTGAGCACCGTCGAAGGTATTTCGGCCGAGCTGGCCGATGCCATCTACCGGGCGCTGCACTGACCGCCGGGGCGGCCTACTTGCTGGTGAACAGAAAGCTGCCGTCCCATTCCGCCAGCGGCGGGTGGTCCAGGTAGCGGCGGCAGCGGCTGTGCAGCACCCGCGACGGCGGGTCGTCCGGGTGGGCCTCCAGCAGCGCCATTGCCGTGCCGAAGTCGCGCCCCTGGTAGTGGGTGAACGCGGCCTCGTAGTCGGCCACCATGTCCAGCCGCTCCGACGTCACCGCACCCCGACGACCCAGCAGCTCGTACACCCGGATCGGACGGCTTTTGCCGTAAGCCACCAGCTGATCCACCAGGCGGGTCACGAACTGCGCCTGCACCCGCTTCTGCGTGTGCTCGGACAGCAGGATCGAGGTGCCATAGAACTTGTTGGTCGTTTCGAGCCGGCTGACCAGGTTCACCTGGTCGCCAATCACGGTGTAGCTCATGCGGTCGGTGGAGCCGATGTTGCCGACGATGGCCTCACCGGTGTTGATGCCGATGCGAGTCCTGAACGCTACATGTCGACCCTGCGCCTCCCAGTCGAGATTGAGCTTTGCAACGGCCTCCTGGACCGCCAGGGCCGCATCGCAGGCGCGCTGCGGATGGTCGGTTACCGGCTCGGGCGCGTTCCAGAAGGCCAGCACCGCATCGCCGATGTACTGGTCGACCGTGGCGCCAGCCCCCAGCAGGCTGCCAGAGACGGCGGTCAGGTACTCGCCCAGGTGGTGCACCAGCTCGTCCGGTGCAAGCCGCTCGCTGAGCGTCGTGAAGCCCTCGACGTCGGACATGAAGAAGGTCATCTCCTGCTGCGTGCCGCCCAGCTCGGCATCGACCCCCCGTGCGATGAGCCGCCGCACCAGCTCGGCCGGCACGTACTTCTGGAACGAGCGCAGGCCCGAACGCATGCTGTCGAGCTGTTCCACCATGCGGTTGATTTCGATAACCCGTGAGCGGATGGGCGGCGTGCTTTCCAGGTCGAACTGGCGCACCTTGCGCATGTCGCCCTCCAGCTGCGACAGCGGGCGCCGGATGCGGTGCGCCATCCAGTAAGCCAGCGGCATGAGCAGCAGCGCGAGCACCGCGCAAGCCCCCCAGAGCGCGTACTGGTACTGCCGCTCCTGCTGGAGGATGCGGTCCGCCGACATGTCCAGCCCGAGCACCGCGTCCAGGCGCCCGTCGGGCAGGTACAGCGGTGCGTAGGCCGACATCCAGGTGCCCCAGGCGTCGGTGTAGAAGCGCTGAGTGACAAAGGCCTTGGCCGTGCCCCGGGGCGCCGACAGGGCGGCCCGCAGTTCGGGGCTCACGTCGGCGTACACGTCGCCGAGCGCGCTGAAATCCTCCGGTTTCTCTTCGGCGTCCACGACAAAGACCACCTGGCCGTCCGGCCGCTGTCGGGTGGTGTAGATGAAGCGGACGTGGGTCCCGTGATCCCTGATCTTGCGCAGGTGATCGCGCAGCGCGCGGTACTCAGGGCTGTCCTGGTCTTTCGGGGTCTGCAGGCGGTGGTGGGCCTGCACGTCGATCTGCGTGGCGGCGACCGCCACCAGATCGGACATGCGCAGGCGGAATTCGTCCCGCACGAAGTCGCCCACCAGACTGGACGTGGCCAGGCCAATGACCAGGCTGACCAGCAGCGTGATGCCGGTGAACGCCGCGACGAGCGTGAACCGCAAGGTGAAGGTGCCCAAGCTCCGAGGCGCCGCGGGGAGAGGGGGAGGGGGCGACATGGCCGGCCAGTGTACAAAACCACCCCCATAATCTCGGCATGTTCTTCAACCTTCCCACCCTGCTGACCTGGGCGCGAATCGTCGCCATTCCCCTGATCATCGGTGTGTTCTATCTGGAAGGTGTGAGCCCGGCGCAGCAGAACCTCATTGCGACCGTGATGTTCATCGTGTTTGCCGCCACCGACTGGGCCGATGGCTACCTGGCGCGCAAGCTCAACCAGACCTCGGCCTTCGGCGCCTTCCTTGACCCGGTGGCCGACAAGTTCCTGGTCTGCGCGTGCCTGCTGGTGCTGGTGCACCTGGAGCGGGCCGATGTATTCGTTGCGCTGATCATCATCGGCCGCGAGATCGCCATCTCGTCGCTGCGCGAGTGGATGGCCATCATCGGCGCCACCAAGAGCGTGGCGGTGCACATGATCGGCAAGGTCAAGACCTCTGTGCAGATGATTGCGATTCCCTTCCTGTTGTTCAATGGCACGCTGTTCGGCGTCATCGACACCCATGTCTGGGGGACCTGGCTGATCTGGATTTCGGCAGTGTTGACCGTCTGGTCCATGGTGTACTACCTCCAGAAGGCGCTGCCCGAGATCCGCGCCCGCTCGCACTGATGAACACTGGCAACAATGCATGGCTTCGTGCCATGCCCTGGGTGTTCGTGCTGATCTGGAGCACAGGCTTCATCGTCGCGCGCTACGGCATGCCGCACGCGCCGCCGATGTCCTTTCTTGCGGTGCGCTACGCGCTGTCCATCCTCTGTTTTCTACCCTGGATCGTGGTAGCAGGTGTGAAGTGGCCGTCCGATCGCCGGCAGGCGCTTCATCTGGCTGTCACCGGCGTGCTCATGCATGCAGGCTACCTGGGCGGAGTCTGGGCCGCGGTCAAGGCCGGCATGGGGTCCGGCCTCTCGTCGCTGATCGTCGGCATCCAACCCGTGCTCACCGCGATCTGGCTCACCTCCGTGGGTGGGCACCATGTGTCGCGCCGCCAGTGGCTGGGCTTGCTGCTGGGCTTTGCCGGCTTGGTGCTGGTGGTCTCCCGCAAGTTCGGTGCCGGTGGCCCGGGCGACTCGGCCAACTGGCTGAACCTGTCGTTTGCGGTGATGGCCCTGTTCGCGATCACCGCTGGCACGCTGTATCAGAAGCGCTTCGTCCAGCCCTGCGACGTGCGCACAGCGAACACGGTTCAGTTGGCGGCGGCGCTGGTGGTGACGCTGCCGCTGGCGCTGCTGGAGACTGAACGCATGCACTGGAACGCCGAGCTGGTGGGCGCCATGGCGTGGTCCGTGCTCGGCCTGACGCTGGGCGGCAGTTCGCTGCTCTACATGCTGATCCAGCGCGGTGCGGCCGCGTCGGTGACCAGCCTGATGTACCTGGTGCCGCCCTGCACGGCGCTCATTGCCTGGGTACTGTTCGCCGAGCCGATCACGGCGACGACGATTGCCGGCACCGCGCTCACCGCTTTCGGCGTGAGCCTGGTGGTGCGGCCTTCTCGCTGAGCGGAGCGGGCGCGTCGTGACGGCGCCACGGTTCTTCCTTGAAGTGCTCGGCCAGGAAGTCCACCAGCAACCGGACGCGCCGCGGCACCTGCGCCCGGTAGGGCGCGATCCAGTGAACGTCAGCGTCGGGCATGCTCCATTCGTCCAGCACCCGCACCAGTTCGCCGCGCGCGAGCAGCGGCGCCACGTCCCACAGGCTGCGCAGCATGATGCCGTGGCCCGCCAGGCACCAGTCGCGCACCAGTTCGCCGGAGTTGCTCGACAGCGGACCCCGCACTGGCGTGTGGGTCCACTCGCGCGCTCCGGTCCGTTGAAGGCGCCAGTGGTCGAAGCGCAGCTCCGCGCCGCTGCCGTTCTCGCGCACCACCAGGCAGTTGTGCTGTGACAGCTCGTCCAGCGAGCGGGGTACGCCCCGCCGGCGCAGGTAGGCCGGCGAGGCCACCAGCACACGCTGGTTGTTGGCGAGCCGCCGTTCGGTCCACTCGCCCGCGCGCTGGGCCGGTGCATTCCACAACCAGATCGCCCCATCCATGCCCTCGACGGTGAGGTCGGGCAACTGTTCCGTCAGCTGAACCTGGACGTTCACCTTGGGGTACAGCGACTGGAACGACGCGAGCGCCGGTCCCAGCCACATGCGGCCGAAGCCGAAGGTGGCTGCCAGCCGGACCGGCCCGGACGGCTCGGCCTGGCGCTCCCGCAGTTCCGCCTCGGCGGACTCGAAGGCACGCAGCAACTCTTGCGCACGCTCGCACAGCGTGTCGCCATCCGCGGTCGGGCTCACTCGGCGGGTGGTGCGCTGGAACAGCCGGGTGCCCAGCCGGGCTTCCAGTGCCGCCAGTCGTTTGGTCACCACCGACGGTGCCACCTTGAGTGCGCGTGCTGCGGTGACGAGGCTGCCGTGGCGCCGGACGGCCAGCACAAGCTCCAGATCAGGACGGTCCAATTCTTTCTTTTTTGGAAATAATTAATGGACAAATTATTGTTCAAAGGAGCCGTAAGCTCAGCGCACATCCCAAGCAAAGGAGCTTCCCATGTCATCCGCCCATCGCATCGCAGTCATCGCCGGAGACGGCATCGGTACCGAAGTCATGCCTGAGGGCCTGCGCGTCCTCGAAGCGGCCGCAACCAGGTTCGGCATCGGCCTGCAGTTCGACCATTTCGACTTCTCCAGCTGCGACTACTACGAGCGCCACGGCAAGATGCTGCCGGACGACTGGAAAGAGCAGATCGGAGGCCACGACGCGATCTATTTCGGTGCGGTTGGCTGGCCCGACAAGGTGCCCGACCACGTCTCGCTCTGGGGATCGCTGCTGATGTTCCGCCGCGAGTTCGACCAATATGTCAATGTGCGCCCGGCCAGGCTGATGCCCGGGGTGCGGGCGCCGGTGGTGCGGCGCGACGGAAGCCCGCGCGAACCCGGGGAGATCGACATGGTGATCGTGCGGGAGAACACAGAAGGCGAGTACAGCAGCATCGGGGGTCGCATGTACGCCGGTACCGAGCGCGAGATCGTGGTGCAGGAGACGGTGATGTCTCGCGTCGGTGTGGATCGGGTGTTGCGACATGCCTTCGAAGTCGCGCGTTCCCGCCCGAAGAAGCACCTGACCAGCGCCACCAAATCCAACGGCATCGCCATCACCATGCCCTACTGGGACGAACGGGTCGAGGCCATGGCGAAGGAGTACCCCGACGTAAAGGTGGACAAGTTCCACATCGACATCCTCACGGCGCACTTCGTCCAGCGCCCGGATTTCTTCGATGTGGTGGTAGGTAGCAACCTGTTCGGCGACATCCTCTCCGACCTGGGGCCTGCCTGCACCGGCACCATTGGCATCGCTCCCAGTGCCAACCTCAACCCCACGCGCCAGCATCCCTCACTGTTCGAGCCCGTTCATGGTTCGGCCCCGGACATTGCAGGGCAGGGCATCGCCAATCCGATCGGTCAGATCTGGTGCGGTGCCATGATGCTGGAGTTCCTAGGGCATCAGGCTGCCCACGACGCCATCATGCGTGCGATCGAGGAGTGCCTGGCGCCCGGCAGCGATGCGCCGCGCACACGCGACCTCGGTGGGCAGGCCAGCACCAGCGATCTCGGCAAGGCCATTGCTGCCAGAGTGCAAGCGGGTTGACCGGGTGTGCGGGCCATGGCGTCCGTCGCGAGTGCGTCGCTGGGAGCCCATGGAAACCGCATAGAATCTCGCGGTTCTGGCGTTCGTTGGGGGTTTCGACGGCCTCTGTATTGACAGTGCAGCAGGCCAGTGGGTCTAATGAAGATGCGCATGGACGGTGGTTTTTCCGCACCAATGCGACCTGTGATCCAACCAGAAACTGCAGGCAGTGGCGGCCGGTGTTTCACCATCACGCACTCGCCTGATGAGACGAACTTTTATTTCTTATAGAGGGGCTATTTGTGAACAAAACAGAACTCGTCGAGCACATCGCCAAGCACGCCGACATCTCCAAGGCTGCGGCCACCCGCGCACTGGACTCCACCATCACCGCCATCCGCACCACCCTGAAGAAGGGTGGCACGGTGTCCCTGGTGGGTTTCGGGTCGTTCGCCGTGACCAAACGTCCCGCTCGCAAGGGTCGCAATCCCCGCACCGGCGCTGAGATTAAAATCAAGGCAGCCAAGGTTCCGAAGTTCCGTCCGGGCAAGGCCCTCAAGGATGCTCTGAACTGAGCAACCAAAGGTACCCGGTGGGGTGCTTAGCTCAGTCGGTAGAGCGGCGCCCTTACAAGGCGTAGGTCGGCGGTTCGACCCCGTCAGCACCCACCACCATCAAGAAGGCGAACTCGGGTTCGCCTTTTTTGTTGTCGACATCCCGGTGTCGGCGTTTGTTTGAAGTAGCAGGATTCCAGGCATGTTCGACTCCATCCGCAATCACAAGAAGTACCTCATGGGCTTCCTGCTGATACTGATCATCCCGTCCTTCGTGCTGTTCGGTGTCCAGGGCTTCACCGACTTCAACCAGCGCGGTGAAGCCGTGGCGACGGTGGATGGTCACGACATCCGCAAGAGCGAGTGGGACGAGGCGCACCGGAACGAGGCGCAACGCCTGCGGGAGCAGATGCCCAACCTCGATGCCAAACTGCTTGACAGCGACGCCGCCCGCTACGCCACCCTGGAGCGGCTGGTGCGCGACCGCGTGCTGGCCGCCGCCGTGCAGAAAGACCACCTCTACACCAGCGATCAGCGACTGGCGCGTGCGCTCCAGGAAGATCCCAGCATCGCCGCCTTGCGCAAGCCCGATGGCTCGCTGGATGTTGAGCGCTATGCGCAGATGGTTGCGCGCCAGGGATTGACGCCCGAGGGCTTCGAGTCTCGCATCCGCTCCGACCTGTCCATGCGTCAGGTTCTCGGTGGTGTGCAAGGCACCGGGTTCGCGCCTCCGTCCGTGGCCCAGGTGTCGCTCAATGCTTTTTTCGAACGCCGTGAAGTGCGTGTTCTGACGCTGGCCGCCAAAGACTTTGCGGCCAAAGTGGCGCTGACCGATGCCGAGATCGAGCAGTTCTATAAGGACAACCAGGCCCTGTTCCAGGCGCCCGAGCAGATCGACGTCGAGTACCTCGTGCTCGATGCCGCGGAAATCGCCAAGGGCCTGACGCTCAACGAAGAAGACCTGCGTGCCTACTACAAGGAAAACGTGGCCAAACTCTCCGGTGACGAGGAGCGCCGCGCCAGTCACATCCTGCTCAACGCCGCAGCCGGCGCGCCCGCCGAGCAGCGCGAAAAGGTCAAGGCCAAGGCCCGGGCCCTGCTGGAGCAGGTGCGCAAGGCGCCCGAGACCTTCGCGGACGTGGCCAAAGCCAACTCGCAGGACACCGGGTCTGCTGCCAAGGGCGGCGACCTGGAGTTCTTCGGACGTGGTGCGATGGTCAAACCATTCGAGGACGTGGTTTTCGCGCTCAAGAAGGGTGAGATTTCTGATCTGGTGGAAACCGAGTTCGGTTACCACATCATCCAACTCACCGACATCAAGGCCCCCAAACAGAAGACGTTCGAAGAAATGCGTCCGCAGATCGAGACCGATCTGAAGAAGCAGCAGGCACAGAAGCGCTTCGCAGAAAGCGCGGACGGTTTCGGCAACATGGTCTACGAGCAGGCGGAAAGCCTCAAGCCCGCAGCAGACCAGTTCAAGCTCGAGATCAAGACCGCAAAGGGCCTGATACGGCAGCCGGTACCGGGTTCCGGTGTGCTGGCCAACGAGCGCCTGCTCGCTGCCCTGTTTGCGCCCGACTCCCTGCAGAACAAGCGCAACACAGAAGCGATCGAAACGGCTTCGGGGCAGATGACTGCGGCCCGTGTCGTGAGCCACGCGCCAGCTCGCACGCTGCCACTGGCCGAGGTCCGCGAAAGCGTGCGCGCTCGCCTGATCGCTCAGCGGTCCGCCCAGATGGCCAGGGAAGAGGGGGCCCGCAAGCTGGAAGGGCTCAAGTCGGGCAGCGACACCACTGCGCTACCGGCGTCTGTGGTCGTCTCTCGCGACAACCCGCAGGGCGTGGCTGGACAGGTCCTGAGGGCGGCGCTCAGCACCGATCCCAAGCAGTTGCCATCCTGGGCCGGTGTGGACCTGGGCGAGCAGGGCTATGCGATCGTGAAGGTGGAGAAGGTGCTGCAGCGCGCCACGCCTTCGGCTCAGAACCAGGAAGTGCAGCAATACGCCCAGTGGTGGGCCACCGCCGAGGCGCAGGCTCACTACGAGCTGCTCAAGCAAAGGTTCAAGGTCAAGATCCTGGTGCCCGAGCCAAAACAGTAAAGGTTCACGCTATAATCGCTGGCTTGCGGTGGCTGTAGCTCAGTTGGTAGAGTCCAGGATTGTGATTCCTGTTGTCGTGGGTTCGAGTCCCATCAGCCACCCCAAAAAACATGATCAAAGCCCGGCGTTCGCCGGGCTTTGTCGTTTTTGGCTTCTGGCGGGCCTTCCGGTCAGTTCACCAGCACCAGCTTACCCTTGACCGAACGCGAACCCATGATGGCGTAGGCCTTCGGCAGGTCTTTCATCGGCAGGGTCTGGTCGATCACCGGTTTGATCTGGCCCTTCATGTACATCGTAGCCAGCGTCTGCATCATCTGGGCATTGGCTTTCGGTTCGCGCTTGGCAAAGTCGCCCCAGAACACGCCCACGATGCTTGCGCCTTTGAGCAGAGACAGGTTCAGCGGCAGGCTCGGGATTGGACCGCTGGCAAAGCCCACCACCAGATAGCGGCCACGCCAGGCGATGGACCGGAAAGCCGGCTCGGCGAAGTCGCCGCCGACAGGGTCGTAGATCACGTCGGGCCCCTTGCCACCGGTCAACCGCTTGATTTCGTCGCGCAGCGTGGTCTGCGGTGTGTGCACGCTGTAGTTGATGGTTTCGTCGGCACCCAACTGCCTGCACAGGGCGCACTTGTCGTCGCTCGACGCGGCAGCAATCACCCGCGCACCGGCGGCTTTGGCCAGCTGGATCGCGGCCGTGCCGACGCCACCAGCGGCGCCAAGCACCAGCACGGTCTCGCCGGCCTTGAGCTGGGCGCGGTCCACCAGCGCGTGCTGCGAAGTGGCGTAGATCATGATGAATGCAGCAGCATCCACGGGCGGGAAGCCCGGTGGCAGCGGCATGCACAGCGCTGCGGGCGCGAGCGTGTGGGTGCCGAAACCGCCGGTGCCGCTCAGGCAGGCAACGCTTTGGCCGACCTGCAAGTGCGTCACGCCTTCACCGACTGCTCGAACCACGCCAGCGTATTCCGATCCGGGTACAAAGGGCAGCGGAGGTTTCATCTGGTACTTGTTCTGCACAATCAGCAGATCCGGGAAATTGAGGCTGGCGGCCTGGATCTCGATCAGCACCTCGCCCGGTCCGGGTTCGGGTGTGGGCAGTTCTTTCCAGGTCAGGGCCTCCACGCCCACAGGGTTTTCGCAAAGCCAGGCTTGCATCGGTCGTCTCCGGTGTTGTCAGGGTCGACGCATGATAGGCAGGGCCGCAAACAATGGGCGTCACCTGTGCGGCCCCATGTCCCGGGTGCGACCCGGGGCGGGCCGCCTAAAATCCTGCCAATGAAAATTCTCATCTCCAACGACGATGGTTACCAGGCGCCCGGCATCGTGGCCCTGTACGAGGCGCTCAAGGGCCTGGCCGACGTGGAGGTGGTGGCGCCCGAGCACAACAACAGTGCCAAGTCCAACGCGCTGACCCTGCACTCGCCGCTGTATGTGCACCGCGCGGCCAACGGTTTCCGCTATGTGAACGGTACGCCGGCCGACTGTGTGCACATCGCTTTGACAGGCTTGCTTGGCTATCGGCCCGATCTGGTGGTGTCCGGCATCAACAACGGCGCCAACATGGGGGACGACACGATTTACTCCGGCACCGTCGGAGCGGCAATGGAGGGTTACTTGTTCGGCATCCCCGCCATCGCGTTTTCCCAGACCGAGCGGGGCTGGGCGCACTTGGAGGTGGCCGGACAGAAGGCCGCCGAGCTGGTCAGACACCTGCTGCCGACGCTGCCGTCCGGGGACGACGCGGGTCGGCGACAGGCGCCGTGGCTGCTGAACGTCAACATCCCCTGCCGTCCGGCGGAGCAGATCCGGGGGTTCAAGGTCGCCCGGCTTGGGCGCCGCCATGCGGCCGAACAGGTGATCACGCAGACGAATCCACGCGGTGAAACCATGTACTGGATCGGCAGCGCCGGTCCGGCCAAGGACGATGCCGAAGGCACCGACTTTCATGCCACAGCGCAGGGCTTCGCTAGCATCACGCCGCTGCAGGTGGACCTCACCGACCACGAACGACTCGCCTACTGGGTTCCGACGGCTGCCGCGATGGGCGCTGGAACGCCATGAAGCGGACAAACCCCGCTCCGCCGCCGACCAGGAGCGCTTCTGCAGCCCCTGCCTCCGGCAAGCCGCGGCCGGGGTTTCCCGCCCGCCTGGACACAGCTCCGGCTGCGCCGGTCAACAGGCCCGGCGTCACATCGGCGGTGCAGGGTCGCAGCCCGGCGCCCATGGCTGCGAACGCAGCCCCGCGTGGCGTCGGCATGGATTCGGTGGCGGTTCGGCAAGCCATGGTGCGCAAGCTGCAGGCCCAGGGCATCTCCCATCCGGGCGTGCTGGGCGCCATGCAGGCGGTGGAACGGCACCGTTTCGTGGACACCGCGCTGGCCAATCAGGCTTATGAGGACACCAGCCTGCCGATCGGCTTGGGGCAGACCATCTCCAAGCCCAGCGTGGTGGCGCGCATGCTGGAGTTGCTGTGCCAGGGCAGGGAAGGCCGCATCGGCCGGGTGCTGGACGTCGGAACCGGCTGTGGCTACCAGGCCGCGGTGCTGAGCCATCTGGTACAGGAGGTCTACAGCATCGAGCGGCTGCGAGCACTGCATGAGAAGGCGCGCGACAACCTTCGAGCCTTCCGACTGGCCAATGTCCATCTTCTGTTCGGCGATGGCATGCCAGGTTATCCGCAAGGCGCCCCCTACGCCGGCATCGTGGCCGCTGCGGGCGGGAACGATGTGCCGCAGGCATGGATCGAACAACTCGCGGTCGGGGGGCGCCTCGTGGCACCCGCAGTGACCGACTCGGGCCAGCAGCACCTGATCGTCATTGAGCGCCATGCTCACGGATTCACACGTTCTGTATTGGAGCCGGTGCTCTTCGTGCCTCTAAAATCAGGCGTTTCGTGAAACCTTTCGGCCCACATGCGGCCGGCAAGTGTTTCGTAGAGGCAGTGCCCGGGTGGAAACGGGCCTGACATCAGGCAGGAAACAGGAATGAACAAGCGGGATTTCGAAAGACAGCCAGTGCGCACGCGGCGCATCTCATGGCGCGGTGTGGCCCTGTGGACCCTGATGGGGGGACTGGTGCTGACGGCCGGATGCTCCACACGGCGACTGAGCCAGCCCGCCCCGGTCGAGGACCGTTCCGGCGCGGCGCGGCCTTCCGAAGGCAAGCCCTTGCCAGGTGCGGAGAACGCTGGCAAACCGGGTTATTACACCGTTCGCCCAGGCGATACCCTGTACCGGATCGCGCTGGAGGCGGGCCAGGCACCACGCGACGTGCAGGCATGGAACAACCTGACCAACCCCAACCTGATCGAAGTCGGTCAGGTCCTGCGGGTGACGCCGCCCGTATCGGGCGCAGCCCCCACAGCGACCGGTGTAACCGCTGCGCCAGTGGCCACGCCGGGCGTGGTGGCACGGCCCCTGAACACGCCCCCCGCACCAGGCACGCCGGGTGCAACGCCCACCGCGCCGACTGCGGCCACACCCGCACCGGCCACGGAGCCCGTTTCCGCCGGTGCCGACGATGTCGCATTCGTGTGGCCGGCCCAAGGGGCGGTGGTGGCCTCCTTCGACGAGGGCAAGAACAAGGGTGTGTCCATCAGCGGTCGTCTGGGTGATCCGGTGCTCGCTGCCGCCGATGGGCGTGTGGTGTATGCCGGTGCCGGTCTGCGCGGCTACGGCAACCTGATCATCCTCAAGCACAACAACACCTTTCTCACGGCCTACGCCCACAACCAGGCCCTGCTGGTGCGTGAAGACCAGACCGTGAAGCAGGGGCAGCGCATCGCCGAGATGGGCAGCAGCGACGCCGATCGGGTCAAGCTGCATTTCGAGGTGCGCCGCAACGGCAAACCGGTCGACCCGGTGGCCTACCTGCCCAAGCGCTGAGCGGGCCGGCACATGGCCTGGCCGGTGCTGGTTTTTGACATCGAGTCGATTCCGGATGTCGATGGGTTGCGCAGGCTGCGCGACATGCCGGCAGAGGCTTCTGATGCCCAGGTGTATGAGGCCTGGCTGAACGAGCGCAAGGACAAGGGGCAGAGCGATTTCGCCCCGCTGCATCTGCAAAGGGTGCTCGTCATCAGCGTGGTGTTCCGCAATGCCGAGGGCCTGCGCGTGCACTCCTTTGTCGACCGCGACGGCCAAAGCGAAGGCCGGGTCATCCAGACCTTCTTCAACAGCATCGAAAAGCACCAGCCGCAGCTGGTGAGCTGGAACGGCGGCGGCTTCGACCTGCCCGTGCTGCACTACCGCGGCCTGCGCCATGGGGTCGAAGCCAGCAAGTACTGGGACTTGGGCGAGGACGACCGCGAGTACAAGTGGAACAACTACATCAGCCGCTACCACATGCGCCATCTGGACCTGATGGACCTGCTGGCGATGTACAGCCCCAAGAACAACGCGCCCCTGGACGCGCTGGCCAAGCTCTGCGGCTTTCCCGGCAAGCTGGGCATGGACGGCTCACAGGTCTATCCGCAGTACCTCGATGGGCGTCTGGAGGACATCCGCCGCTACTGCGAGACTGACGTGATGAACACCTATCTGGTGTACTGCCGTTTCCAAAAGATGCGTGGCGGCCTCACCGAAGCGGAGTACGAGCAGGAAATCGCGTTCGTTAAAGAGACGCTGGGCCAACTGGCGCCGACGGAAAGCCACTGGCAGGAATACCTCGCCGCCTGGGCCTGAGACAATCGGGGCATGAGCCAAGACAGCCCCACACAACAAGATCCACACATTCCCGCGTCACCCTCTGCCGGCCTGCCCGACGGCCAGCTGTTTGTCGAATCGCTCGACATCGAGGCGCAGGGCATCGCCCACCGGCCCGATGGCAAGGTCGTGTTCATCGACGGCGCATTGCCGTTCGAGATCGTCAGCGCCAAGGTCCATCGCAAGAAGAACAACTGGGAAGCGGCCACGCTGACCGAGATCCACCGCGAATCGCCGCAGCGGGTCACCCCTGGCTGTCCGCACTTCGGGTTGCATGAAGGCGCTTGCGGTGGCTGCAAGATGCAGCACCTGCATGCCAGCTCGCAGGTGGCGATCAAGCAGCGTGTGCTGGAAGACAACCTCTGGCATCTGGCCAAGGTCAAGGCCGAGATGCTGCTGCGCCCGATCGAAGGGCCGGCCTGGGGCTACCGCTACCGCGCGCGCCTGTCGGTGCGCTTCGTGCACAAGAAGGGTGTGGTGCTGATCGGTTTTCACGAGCGCAAGAGCCGCTACGTGGCCGACATGCAGGTCTGCCGTGTGCTGCCTCCTCATGTGAGCATGCTGCTCATGCCGCTGCGCGAACTGATCTACGGCATGGACGCCCGCGAGACCTGCCCCCAGATCGAATTGGCCTGCGGCGATGACGTCACCGCCCTGGTGCTCCGGCATCTGGAGCCGCTCAGCGAGGACGATCTGGTCCGGCTGCGCGCTTTTGGCCAGCAGCACGGCGTGCAGTGGTGGCTGCAGCCCAAGGGCCCGGACACGGTCCGGCTGCTCGACGAGGGCGGGGCGCAGCTGAGCTACCGCCTGCCCGAGTTCGGCATCACCATGCCCTTCAAACCGACCGACTTCACCCAGGTCAATCCGCACATCAACCGGGTGCTGGTGGCGCGCGCGCTGCGCCTGCTGGATGCGCATAAGAGCGAGCGCGTAATCGACTGGTTCTGCGGTCTGGGCAACTTCACCCTGCCGATTGCCACGGGTGCTGGTGAGGTGCTGGGCATCGAGGGCAGCGAGGCGCTGGTGGCGCGCTCGCGTGAGAACCTCGCGTTCAACCAGCAGGGGCGCCCGTCGCCGCTGGCGCCCACGACCTTCGTGGCACGCAACCTGTTCGAGATGACGCCCGAGATGCTGGTGTCCGATGGTGTGGCGGACAAGTGGCTGGTGGATCCGCCGCGGGAAGGCGCGTTTGCGCTGTCCAAGGCACTGGCCGACCTGCACCAGCAGCCGGAGCTGCGCGCTGGCTGGACGCCGCCCCGGCGCATCGTCTATGTGAGCTGCAACCCGGCGACGTTGGCGCGCGACGCCGGCCTGCTGGTGCACCAGGCGGGCTACCGTTGCACGGCGGCGGGGGTGGTCAACATGTTCCCGCACACGGCGCACGTCGAGAGCATGGCGGTGTTTGAACTGCCCTGAGGCTCAGCCGGCCAAGGTGGGCCCAGGCTGTCAGGACCTCTGGGTCTTGGCGTCGCCGGACGATTTGCCGGCCGGGGCCTTGTCGGTTGCCTTCTTCCCGGAGGATGACTTCGCGTCACCCGAGACGTGTTCGTCCTGGGCTGCGGTGTCTTTGTGTTCGACCAGCTCCTCGCCTGTGGGCGAATCGATGGCGGACGGCATGCCGACGATCTGGTTGTCGCGCATGTACTGGTCCATTTCCTTCCAGCCCGCAAACACGGCGGCCTTGCCGGCTTTGGGGTTGGACTTGAAGCAGTCCTCGATGCTGCGGATCGCATGCCGGCAGGCACTGCCGATGGCGTGGGCCTCGGCCTGTTTGCGCTCGGCCACCTGGGTGGCACTTTCAATGCCCAGCGCGTCGCAACCGGCCAGCAGGGCGGCGCACAGGCAGAGGGGCAGGGCAAGGTGTCGCATGGTGCTTGAACGAGGTTTGTCTTCGTTTTCGGCGGCGCAAACGAGAACTTGAGAGCGCACAGGCATGAAAAAGGGGACCTGGAGGTCCCCTTGTGTCGAAGGTGTAGTCCGACGGATCAGTCGTCGCCACCCATGATGCCGAACAGCGCCAGCAGGTTCTGGAACACCGCGAAGATGTCGATGAACAGCTGGGTGGCGGCCACAATGTAGTTGGTCTCGCCGCCGTCGATGATGTTCTTCACGTCGTAGAGCATGTACAGGCTGAAGACCAGCGTGCTCAGGGCGGTCAGGGCCAGCATCATGGCCGAACTGCCGATGAAGACGTTGATCACCGCGGCAATCAGGATGGCGATCATGCCGGCGAACAGCCAGCGGCCCATGCCGCTGAGGTCGCGCTTGATCACGGTGGCCAGCGTGGCCATGGTGAAGAAGACGCCGGCCGTGCTGGCGAAGGCGGCCATCACCAGCGTGGTGCCGTTGCCCATGCCCAGCACCACACCCAGCAGGCGCGAGAGCATCAGGCCCATGAAGAAGGTGAAAGCCATCAGGATGGCCACACCCGCCCCCGAGTTGCGGAAACGGTAGATCGCGAACTGGAAGGCCATCATGCCGCCGATGAACAGCACCATGCCGACGATGCCGCCAATGTTGCGGGTGATGCCGGTGCTCACGCCGATCCAGGCACCCAGCACGGTGGGGAGCATGCACAGGGCCAGCAGCCAGTAGGTGTTGCGCAGCACCTTGTTGCGCTCGGCGCTCAGGGCACCGGCAGTGCCTTGGTATTGGGTGAAGTCGGTCATGGTCTCTCCTGTTGGTCGGCGGAAGGCCGCGTGCGGCGCATTGTAGGGCGGTGCTCGTTGGCGTGTGGAAAGTGCTGTCGAGCGTCCGCGCGGTGAGAACAGTTTTGATCGCCGGTTCTGCAATGAACGCGTTATCGTTCGCTTTTCATTTCATTTTCTGCAGGACTGTTTTCATGAAAACCAAAGCCGTGCTCGAACTCGCCGACGTCAAGGCCATTGCCGCCGCCGCCGAAGCCGAGGCCCTGAAGAACCAGTGGGCCGTCACCATTGCCATCGTCGACGACGGCGGTCATCTGCTCTGGCTGCAGCGCCTGGACGGCGCGCCCGCCATGTCTTCGCACATCGCGCCGGCCAAGGCCCACACGGCGGCGCTCAGCCGCAAGGAGAGCAAGGTCTATGAGGACGTCATCAACCAGGGCCGCACTTCGTTCCTGAGCGCGCCGACGGTGCAGGGCCTGCTCGAAGGTGGTGTACCGGTAATCAAGGATGGCCAGTGCATCGGCGCGGTGGGCGTCAGCGGCGTGAAGTCCAGCGAGGACGCCCAGATCGCCAAGGCGGGCATCGCCGCAATCGGTCTGTGATCTGAAAAAACGCCTGGCTAACGGGGCCTTCGGCCCCCTGGCTGGCGAAAAACGACGCTCGGGGAATTGCTCATACCCCGGGTCGCCCCACGATTGAAAAAACGCTCAGGTCGGGCTGCTCACTTGGTGAGGATGAGCTTGCCCTGGCGGGTGGTCTGCAGGCGGTAGACCGCGCCGTTGTGCTCGATGGCCACCTGCGACCGGCCCTGCAGCACCGACTGGCTGCTGAGCACGGGCGCAGCGCCCGCAGCCGACGTCGGAGCAGGGGCCGTGACCGGGCTGGTCGACACAGGAGTAGAGGTGGTCGGACGGTTCATGGCTGTACGGGCTCCGTGATGAAACCGATCTTGCGCACACCCGCGCGCTGGGCGCTGGCCATGGCCAGTGCCACGCGCTCGTAGCGCACGTCCTTGTCGCCGCGCATGTGCAGCTCGGGCTGCGGCTCCATGGCCGCAATCTGCGACAGGCGGGTGCCCAGCTCGGCGTCGTCGACGGGCGTTTCGTTCCAGTAGTAGGCGCCAGAGGCGTCGACCGACAGGCGCACGTTTTCCGGCTTGTCGACCAGCTTCTCGTTGCTGGCGCGCGGCAGGTCGACCTTGACCGCGTGTTTGATGACCGGCACCGTGATGATGAAGATGATGAGCAGCACCAGCATGACGTCGATGAACGGGATCATGTTGATCTCCGCCATCATTTCGTCGCTGTCGTCCTGGGTTCCGATGGCCATGGGGACTCCTTGATCAGGCCTTCTTCATCGGCAGCACCTTGGCGTCAGCCCCGGAGCTGACACGGGCGCCGGTGACGAAGTAGGCGTGCAGGTCGTGGGCGAAGCGGTTGAGCTTGTGCAGGATGGCCTTGTTGCCTCGCACCAGGGCGTTGTAGCCCAGCACCGCGGGAATCGCCACCAGCAGACCCAGCGCGGTCATGATCAGCGCCTCGCCGATCGGGCCGGCCACCTGGTCGATGCTGACCTGACCGGCGGCGCCGATGCCCAGCAGTGCGTGGTAGATGCCCCAGACGGTGCCGAACAGGCCCACGAAGGGCGCGGTGGAGGCGATGGAGGCCAGCACCGTCAGGCCGCTCTGTGCCTTGGCGACGTGGTCGTCCAGCGTGCGGCGCAGGCAGCGCTCGATCCAGTCGCTCACGTCCAGGCTGTCGTGCAGCTGCGGAGCCTGCCGGCCGTCCTTGTGCAGGATGTGGCGCTGCGCTTCACGGCCTTCTACTGCCAGGGCGCGGAAGGGGTTGTGGTCGGCGGCACCGAGCTTGTCCAGCCCCTCGGCGAAATCGGCACTGTGCCAGAAGCCTTCGCTGGCCTTGGCCTGCAGGCGCTGGGCGCGCTGGTCCAGCACCTTCCAGAGAATGATGATCCAGGTGGCCAACGACATGACCAGCAGCACCAGGGCGACGGTGCGGGTGACGGCGTCGCCTTGCGACCAGACGTGGGCCAGGCCCGAGCTTGCGAGAGGAGTGTCCATGAAAAATTCTGAGAAATCGGAGGGTTTACGAAGGTCAGTCTTCGAGGCGGAAATCGATTGGCACCAGGTACCACATGGCTTCGGGCACGCCGGCCCGCTTGCCAGGCACATAGCGCCAGCGCAGCACGGTCTGGACTGCGGTCTCGTCCAGGCGAGGGAAGCCACTGGATTTCTGGACCTCGGCGCGGGTGGCGAGGCCGTCGGTGCTGATGTGGACACGGACGATGACACGGCCTTGCTCCCGCAGCCGCTTGGACAGTGGAGGGTAAGGCGGCTGCGGGTTGTTCAGGTAGTTGGCGTCGCTGGACGGCAGTTCCACCTTGGGCGGAGCCGGTGGCGCCACCGGGGCAGCCGCCACAGGCTCGGTGACCGCCGGCGCGGGTTCGGGTGGCGCGCTGACCACGCCTGTGGGGGCTTCGGGCGCCGGGGCTGGGTCGGCAATGGCCAGCGGCATTGGGGCCTGTTTGACCGCGCGCTGTACGGGCGCCACCGGTTTTGGGGCGGGCTGTGGCTTGGGCGGAGTGGGCTCCGGCGTGACTTGGGGCTGGGGCGGCTCGATCAACTCGGCCATCACCGCCACGGGCACCACCAGCTCCACGGCGCGCCGCAGCAGACCGGCCTGCAGGGCCCAGAGGCCCAGCACGTGAAAGCCGATGACGGCGGCCACGATGAGCAGACGGCGGTCCATGGGAGCTGGGTTGGAATGTGCCTCGCGTGCGTCGCCGGCAGACGGTGCCGGAGGGACGGGAAGGCCAAGAGCGGCGGAACTCATAGTGTAGGTGTCGTCGGAACGGAGCCGGTCCTTGTCAGGGACGGAACACCCACCACAGGGCGCCCAGCAGCAGGGCGAGGCTGACAAAGAGAGTGGTCAGGGTTCCGGTCATGGTGAGCTCTCTGGTGAAGGCGATGGGCCGAAAAACGATGTCGCGATTATAAATGAGAATGGTTCGTATTCTGTTGATTGGGCAAAATTTTTCTGCTCACGAGCGCGGCTGAAGCTGCGCAGGCCCCACCTCATCGAGCGTGCGGCAGCCGCACAGCGCCATGGCGATCTCCAGCTCGTCGCAGATCAGACGCAGCACCTGGGCGACACCGGTCGCACCGGCGTTCGCCAGCCCGTGCAGCACCGGGCGGCCGACCAGCACCGCGCTGGCGCCCAGCGCCAGGGCCTTGAGCACATCGGTGCCGCGGCGCACGCCGCCATCGACCAGCACCGGCACGTGGCCGTCCACGGCCGCCACGATCTCAGGCAGCAGAACGGCGGTGGCAGGCACGGTGTCCAGAGTGCGGCCGCCGTGGTTGGAGACGATCACGCCCGCAGCGCCGTGCTCGATAGCCAGACGGGCGTCGTCCGGGTGGGTGATGCCCTTGAGCAGGATGGGCAACTGTGTGACCGAGCGCAGCCAGACCAGGTCTTCCCAGGTCGGAGCGTGTTCCGCCAGGCCGCCACACAGACCAGGGCCGCCGGCCGCCGTGGCGACGCCGTCGGGCAGGTTGACCGCCACCACACCAGGGGGTAGCTGGAAACCGGAGCGGCGCTCCTGGTCGCGGCTGCCCTGCACGGGGGCGTCCACCGTGAGCACCAGGGCCTCGTAGCCAGCGGCCTCGGCGCGCGCCACCAGCGACTGCGTCAGACCACGGTCGGGCTGCAGGTAGAGCTGGAACCAGAGTGGTCCGCGGGCAGTTTCGCCATGGGCGAGGCGGGCCACTTCTTCAAGGGGCACCGAAGCCTGCGTGCTCAGCACATAGCCCAAACCCATCACCGCCGCCGCCAGCGCGCTGGCCAGTTCGCCCTGTGGGTGCGCCAGCCGCTGGTAGGCCATGGGGGCGACCAGCAGCGGGTGCGCCAGTTCCCGGCCCAGCAGCGTGCGGCGCGCGTGGCCACCGACGAGCGGGCGCAGCACCCTGGGACGAAGTTGCAGACGCTGCCAGGCGGTGCAGTTGTCCCGCAGCGTGATTTCGTCGGCGGCGCCCCCGAACAGGTAGGCCCAGGCGCCGGGGTCCATGCACTCCCGCGCCAGGCGTTCGTGGTCGGCGAGCGTGACCGGTTCTGTCATGTTTCGGCCCACATCCGAAGCAGGTTGTGGTATGTCCCAGTGAGACCCGTCGTTTCGGTGGTCTCGCCGTGGCGCTGGCGCAGGGCCAGCAGGTTCATGTCTAGTTCGTAGAGCAGGCGTCGTTGCTCGTCGCTGCGCACCATGCTTTGTACCCAGAGAAAGCAGGCCAGGCGCTCGCCCCGCGTGACGGGGGTGACCTGGTGCAGGCTCGTGCCAGGATAGAGCACCGCGTGGCCGGCTGGCAGCTTGACGCCGCGCGTGCCGTAGGTGTCGCTGACGGTGAGCTCGCCGCCGTCGTACTCCTCCGGGTCGCTGAGGAACACGGTGCAGGAGACGTCGGTGCGCACGTATTCGGTGCCGGCGGTCGTGGCCTTGAGGCGCACGGCGTTGTCGATGTGGTTGCCGTAGGTGTTGTGTTCGCCGCCGTAGCGGTTGATGCGCGGCGTGAAGATGCGCAGCGGCAGTGCGGCACTGAAGAACAGGGCGGATCGGTTCAGCCCGTCCAGCACCATCTGACGGATGCGGGTCGCGGCCTCGCAGTCATGTGGCAGTTGCTGGTTGTTCTTGACGGTGAGCGCCTGCGGACCGGCGCTGTCACGGCCATCGGTCCAGGGGGCGTCGTGCAGTAAGGCGCGAGCAGTGCGGATGTCGTCGGGCGACAGGATGTCGGGCAGGGTCAGCAGCATCGTGGGATCTGTCGTGGTCTTTCAGCGGAAAAGCCGCCCGGCTTGCGCGGGGCGGCTGTGGGGGCATGGGTTTGAAATCAGAACTTCAGGCTGGCGGTCACCTGCAGCGTGCGACCGGCACCCGGGATGTAGTGCGCCGGGTAGAGCTGGTCGGCATAGAGCTTGTCGGTGGCGTTGGCCAGGTAGGCCTTGATCGAGAGGCGTTCGAAGTCGAACGTGTACTCGGCCATCAGGTCGACGGTGGTGTAGGACGGCACCTTGAAGGCCACGCGGGTCGGGCTCTGCGAGCTGCGGAAGTTCAGGCCGGCGCCCATGCGCAGGCGGGGCGTGACCTGGTAGGTGCTCCACACCGTGCCGCTGTGCTCGGGCGTGAGGGCCGGGCGGTCGCCCGGGCGCTCGCCGATGGCCGACTGCGCGCAGGCGCCGGTGGCCGGGCAGGGCGCGGCCTTGTCGACGCGCGCCACCGGCAGCCACATGTAGGAGCCGTAGACCTCCCACTGCGGGGTCAGGCGGCCGGTGATGTCGGCCTCGAAGCCGGCGACGTGGCGCTTGCCGCTGAGCACGGTGACCGGCAGGTCCGGGTCGGTGTTGCGCTCGTTGGTCTTGGTCGAGCGGAAAATGGCCAGGCGGGTGGAAAAGCGCTTGTCCGCCGAGTCGAGCTTGGCGCCGAGTTCGAGGTTGACGCTCTTTTCCGGATCGGTGTCGGCGTTGGAGGCGCTCAGCGAGTAGGCGTCGCCCGAGGTGTTGAACGAGGAGCCGGCGGACACGTGGAAGGAGTGCAGCGGCGTGGGCTGGAACAAGGCGCCGATGCGCGGGCTGAACTCGGAGACGTGCATGCGGTACTTGGTGGCCGTGACCGGGCCGGGGGCCGCGTCCGGGATCGCGTTGATGTCGTAGTCGCCATTGAGGTTGTCGTAGCGCACGCCGCCAACGACCTTCCAGGCCGGTGCGACCTGGATCACGTCCTGCACATAGGCGCCGACGCCGGTGGCCACATAGGCGTTGTTCACGCGCAGCACGCGGCTGGCTTCGTTCACCGAGGCGCCGTCTTCCGGGGTGCCGATGGTGGTGGTGGGCTTGGTGATGGTGACACCGCCCTGCGCGGCCGAGCGCGCGGCGTAGACCGTGCGCTCTTCGCGGGAGACATCGACACCAGCGATCAGCTCATGCTTCACGCCCAGCGCGTCGAACTTGGTGCTGAAGTCCGACTGCGCCTGGACCGTGTCCAGCTTCTGGATCTTCAGGTGGGTGCCGCGCGTCAGCACGGTGCCGGGGCCGAAGTTGTCCAGGCTGACTGCGGTCGGGCAGTTCGGGTTGGTGATGGCGCCGGTCTGCTGGTTCACGCCTTGCGTGCAGAAGCGGATCGCGCCCGAGCGCAGGTCGCGGTCGAACTTGCCCACGCGCACCTGGGTCTTGAGTTCGCTGTCGCGGCTGAAGCGGTGGGTGTGGGCCAGGCCGGCGATGGTGGCGCTGGAGTCGTTGTAGTCGCTGGCCAGGCCGTAGTTGGTATCGGGGTCGACCGGCAGCAGCGTGCGGTCGTTGGAGCCTCGGGCAGGGGCAATGAACGGCATGCCGTAGTTGACGCCGTTGTTGTTGTCCAGGTGGTAGAGGCTGGCGAGGAACTCGTCGCGCTCGCCGATGCCGGTGCGGTAGGCCACCGCCATGCCGCGCTTGTCCAGGCTGGCGCCGCTGCCGTTGTTGTCGGCCTTGGTGGCCATGGCGTTGAGGCGCAGGGCCGAGCTTTCGCCGGTCTTGATATTGAAGTCACCGGTGGCGCGCACGTACTTGTGGTTGCCCAGTGTCAGGTCGACCTGGTGCTCGTCGATCAGCCGCGGCGTCTTGGACACCTGGTTGACGGCACCGCCGGTGGAGCCGCGGCCGAAGAGCATCGAGGCCGAGCCACGCAGCACTTCCATGCGGTCCATGGCGAAGGTGTCGCGGTCGTAGATGGCCGGGTCGCGCATGCCGTCGATGAAGAGGTCACCGGTGGCCTGCAGCGCGAAGCCGCGCAGGCGGATGTCTTCCTCACCACCCTCGGCGGCCAGGAAGGTGATGCCGGCGGTGTTCTTCAGCGCTTCCTTGACGGTGTCGAGGTTGCGGTCGTCGATCAGGCGTTCGGTCACGACGGTGACCGACTGTGGAATGTCGCGCAGCTGCTGTTTGCCCTTGCCGATGGTGGTCTCTGTGGCTTGCAGCGCGTCCTTGCCTTCGGGAGCCAGGGCCTTTTCACGCACCACCACGGTGGGCAGCTGCTTGTCCTCGCTGGCGGGAGCGGTCTGGGCCAGGGCGCCGAAGGAGCTGGCCAGCAGCATGGCGCCCAGGGGCAGCATCACGCTGGAGGCGGCGGGCAGGTGGGAAGAAGGGGCAGGGTGGGGGCGGCCGGCACGGGCGCGCAGGTTCTTGCGACGTTGGGACATGGAAGCTCGGGTCGAACAGGTTGTCGGCTGGCTTCAACGCAAGGCGCTGTGGCTGGCTGGAGTCGCGATGATATTGCAAACAAAAACGATTCTCAATAAAGTCTTTACTCGGCAGACATTTTGTGCGCTATTTGTAGCAAGCGGTCCACACCAATCAAGCCTGTCGACGGGGTGTGCGATTGCTGCATAGCAGCAAAGACTATCGGCCCGATGTAAACTATCAATGCGGAAGATTGATAGATGTCGACTATGATTCATCCCGTCGCGATATCCATCGCTTCCCGTTTCCGATTCCCTTCAACCTCTTCACAGGAAAACACCATGTCCCTGATCAACGCGCTGTCCATCATCAACACGCAAGTGCAGCCCTTCAAGACCACCGCCTTCGTCAACCGCACGGGCAAGGGCGAGTTCATCGAAGTGACCGAGAAGAGCCTGCAGGGCAAGTGGTCCGTGCTGATCTTCATGCCGGCCGCCTTCACCTTCAACTGCCCGACCGAGATCGAAGACGCCGCCGACAACTACGCCGAGTTCCAGAAAGCCGGCGCCGAGGTCTACATCGTCACCACCGACACCCACTTCTCGCACAAGGTGTGGCACGAGACCAGCCCCGCCGTGGGCAAGGCCAAGTTCCCCCTGGTCGGTGACCCGACGCACCAGCTGACCCGCGCCTTTGGCGTGCACATCGAAGAAGAAGGCCTGGCCCTGCGCGGCACCTTCGTGATCAGCCCCGAAGGCGTGATCAAGACGATGGAAGTGCACTCCAACGAAATCGCCCGCGACGTGAAGGAAACCGTGCGCAAGCTCAAGGCCGCCCAGTACACCGCCGCCAACCCCGGCCAGGTGTGCCCCGCCAAGTGGAACGAAGGCGCCAAGACCCTGGCTCCCTCGCTGGACCTGGTCGGCAAGATCTGATCCCCGCTGAGTCTTGAGCGTCGGGCGTTCGGCGGCCATTCGCCGAGCGCCCTTCCCCCAACGCTTCGCGCACAACGCACCGCATTCAAGGAGTTCCCCATGCTCGACGACACCCTCAAAGCCCAGCTGCAGCAGTACCTCGGCATGCTGCGCCAGCCGATCACGCTGATCGCGTCGCTGGACGACAGCGAGACCGGCGCCGAGATGCGTTCGCTGCTGGAAACCATCGCCAGCCTGTCGGACAAGGTCACCCTGGACACGTCGGGCGACGATGCCCGCAAGCCGTCCTTCGTGATCGCCCGTGCGGGCGAAACCACTGGCGTGCGCTTTGCCGGCCTGCCGCTGGGCCACGAGTTCACCTCGCTGGTGCTGGCGCTGCTCTGGACCGGCGGTCACCCGCCCAAGGTGGAACAGGACGTGATCGACTCGATCAAGGCGCTGGACGGTGACTACAGCTTCGAGGTCTACATGTCCCTGACCTGCCACAACTGCCCGGACGTGGTGCAGGCGCTCTCGCTCATGGCCATCGTGAACCCGAAGATCAAGACCGTAGTGATCGAAGGCGGCGCCTTCCAGCAGGAAGTGACCGAGCGCGAGATCATGGCCGTGCCCATGGTGTTCATGAACGGCCAGGTGTTTGCCTCGGGCCGCATGAGCGTGGAAGAGATCGTTGCCAAGCTGGACACGAAGTCGGGTGAGCGCGAGGCCGTCAAGCTCAACGCCAAGGACGCCTACGACGTGCTGATCGTCGGCGGTGGTCCGGCCGGTGCCGCGGCGGCCGTGTACGCGGCCCGCAAGGGCATCCGCGTGGGCATTGCGGCCGAGCGCATGGGCGGCCAGGTCAACGACACCATGGCGATCGAGAACTACATCTCGGTGCTGGAAACCGACGGCCCGAAGTTCGCCGCTGCGCTCGAAGCCCAGGTGCGCCACTACGAGGTGGACGTGATGAACCTGCAGCGCGCCAACCAGCTGATTCCCGCCAGTGAGCCGGGCGGTTTGGTGCAGGTGCAGATGGAAAACGGCGGCGTGCTCAAGGCGCGCAGCGTGATCCTGTCCACCGGTGCGCGCTGGCGCAACGTCAACGTGCCTGGCGAGCAGGAGTACAAGAACAAGGGCGTGGCCTACTGTCCGCACTGCGACGGCCCGCTGTTCAAGGGCAAGCGCACGGCGGTCATCGGCGGCGGCAACTCGGGTGTGGAAGCCGCCATCGACCTGGCCGGCATCGTCGAGCACGTGACCCTGATCGAGTTCGCCGACCAGCTCAAGGCCGACGCGGTGCTGGTGAGCAAGCTCAAGAGCCTGCCCAACGTCACCATCCATGTGAACGCGCAGACCACCGAGATCACTGGCGATGGCAGCAAGGTCAACGGCCTGAAGTACAAGGACCGTGTGAGCGGTCAGGAACACCATATCGCGCTCGAAGGCGTGTTCGTGCAGATCGGCCTGGTGCCCAACACCGAGTTCCTCAAGGGCACGGTCGAGCTCAGCCGCTTCGGCGAGATCGTGGTCGATGCCAAGGGTCACACCAATGTCGAAGGCGTGTTCGCTGCGGGCGACTGCACCACGGTGCCGTACAAGCAGATCGTGATCGCCGCGGGCGAGGGTGCCAAGGCCGCGCTCAGTGCGTTCGATCACCTGATCCGCCAGCCGGTGGCGGCACCGGCCCCAGCGGCCGTGGCGGCCTGAACCAGACAACAAGGCGTCGTCGGGAAAGAAAAAGGCCACCGGTTGCCCGGTGGCCTTTTTCATGGGGAAGCGGAACCGATCAGTGACCCGACGCGCCCGCGGCACCGATGCCGGTTTCAGACCGGACCTGCTGGGCCAGGAAGCCCGCGCGGTCCTTCTTGGCACGCGCGCTGTTGTCCAGGATGGAGAACAGCCAGATGCCGACGAAGCCGATGGTCATGGAGAACAGGGCGGGCGAGGTGTAGGGGAACAGCGCCGAGCCCTTGGGGTTTCCCAGCGTGGCTTCCCACACCGAGGGCGACACCACGGTCAACGCGACCGACGAGATCAGGCCCAGGAAGCCACCGATCACCGCGCCCTTGGTGGTGCAGTCCTTCCACAGCACGCTCATGAAGAGCACCGGGAAGTTGGCCGACGCCGCAATCGCGAAGGCCAGCGACACCATGAAGGCGATGTTCTGCTTCTCGAAGGCGATGCCCAGCACCACGGCGATGATGCCCAGGCAGATCGTGGTGATCCTGGAGACGCGCAGTTCGTCGGCGCTGTTGGCCTTGCCCTTCTTGATCACCGTACCGTAGATGTCGTGCGACACGGCCGAGGCGCCCGAGAGCGTCAGGCCAGCTACCACGGCCAGGATGGTCGCGAAGGCCACGGCCGAGATGAAGCCCAGGAACACGTTGCCGCCCACGGCGTTGGCCAGGTGCACGGCCGCCATGTTGTTGCCACCCAGCAAGCCGCCCTTGGCGTCCAGGAAGTCGGGGTTGGTCAGCACGAAGGTGATGGCGCCGAAACCGATGATGAAGGTCAGCAGGTAGAAGTAGCCGATCCAGCCAGTGGCCCACATCACGGACTTGCGCGCTTCCTTGGCCGAGGGTACGGTGAAGAAGCGCATCAGGATGTGCGGCAGGCCGGCGGTGCCGAACATCAGCGCCATGCCGAAGCTGATGGCGGAGATCGGGTCCTTCACGAAGTTGCCAGGGCCCATGATGGACTGGCCCGCGGCGGCGGCTTCTTCGGGCGTCTTGCCCGCTGTGCCGGCCAGGCCCGCCTTGATCTCGACCGCCTTGGCGAACATGGCCTCGGGGCTGAAGCCGAAGTGCCACAGCACCATGAAGGCCATGAACGAAGCGCCGCCCAGCAGCAGGCAGGCCTTGATGATCTGCACCCAGGTGGTAGCCGTCATGCCGCCGAACAGCACGTACACCATCATCAGCGCGCCGACGATGATCACGGCGATGTAGTACTCCAGGCCGAACAGCAGCTTGATCAGCTGGCCCGCGCCCACCATCTGGGCGATCAGGTAGAAGGCGACCACGACCAGCGTGCCCGAGGCCGCGAAGATGCGGATCGGCTTCTGCTCGAAGCGGAAGGCGGCCACGTCGGCGAAGGTGAACTTGCCCAGGTTGCGCAGGCGCTCGGCCATCAGGAATGTGATGACCGGCCAGCCGACCAGGAAGCCGATCGAGTAGATCAGGCCGTCAAAGCCGGACGCCATCACCGCGGCCGAGATGCCGAGGAAGGATGCGGCCGACATGTAGTCGCCCGCAATCGCCAGGCCGTTCTGGAACCCGGTGATGCCTCCACCGGCGGTGTAGAAATCGGCGGCGCTCTTGGTCTTGGCAGCGGCCCACTTGGTGATGAACAGGGTGAACACCACGAACAGCGCGAACATGGTGATCGCGGTCCAGTTGGTGGCCTGCTTCTCCGCCTGGCCGAGATCGGCGCCGGCTGCCAGGGCGGCGGCTGAAGCGGTGAACAGGGCGCCCAGGGTCAGGGCAGGGCGCAGCAAGGTGCGGGTGTTCATTGGTGCACCTCGGTGATGATGGCGTGGGACAGGTCGTCAAACTCGCTGTTGGCGCGGCGCACGTAGATCGCGGTGATCACGATGGTGAACAGGATCACCCCGAAGCCGACCGGAATGCCCACCGTCATCACGCCTTCGCCGAGGCGCTGCGACAGCCATTCCTTGTTGAAGGCCACCAGCAGGATGAAGCCGTAGTAGACGATCATCATCGCGGCGGTCAGCCACCAGCCGAAGCTGGATCGCCGCTGCTTGAGCTGCTGGTATTTGGGGTTGTCCAGGATGCGCTGGACCATCTTGTCTTCCATGGAGTCCTCCTTTGAATGGAAACGCTCCGGAGGCTAAGTGGACCCTCTTACCTAGGACTTACCCTTGGATTACCGCCGCTGACAGTCAGCAGCAATTTAGCTGTAAGGAAGCGCAACCAAAGTCCGGCCCGTGGCAATTGGAAAAGTCCTTTTCCGGTTGCGCAAAGCGCGGCGGTGACAGCCGTCAAAACAGCAAACGCATCACTTCGAGGAGACAACTTTCATGACTAGTGAAAGCAACGCGAAGGCCTACTGGTCTGCAACGCTGGGGCTGCTGACCAAGATCCTGGTCATCTGGTTCCTGGTGTCCTACGGCGCCGGCATCCTGTTTGCGGACATGCTCAACGGCATCAAGCTTGGCGGCTATCCGCTGGGTTTCTGGTTCGCCCAGCAGGGATCCATCTACGTGTTCATCGTCCTGATCTTCTACTACGCCTGGGCGATGGGCAAACTCGACCGCAAGTTCGGCGTGAGCGAAGACTGATCAAGAGGCACCTTCCATGGATCTCCAAACCACCATCTACCTCGTCGTGGGTGCCAGCTTCGCGCTGTACCTCGGCATTGCCTTCTGGGCGCGCGCAGGCAGCGTCTCGGAGTTCTACGTCGCCGGCGGCGGCGTGCACCCGGTTACCAACGGCATGGCCACGGCCGCCGACTGGATGTCGGCAGCCTCGTTCATCTCGATGGCCGGCCTGATCTCCAACATGGGTTACGGCGGCGCCGTGTTCCTGATGGGCTGGACCGGCGGCTACGTGCTGCTGGCCATGCTGCTGGCCCCGTACCTGCGCAAGTTCGGCAAGTTCACAGTGCCCCAGTTCATTGGCGACCGCTTCTACTCGAAGTCCGCCTCGACCGTGGCCGTGATCTGCCTGCTGACCGCGTCGACCACCTACATCATCGGCCAGATGACGGGCGTGGGCGTGGCGTTCTCGCGCTTCCTGAACGTCGACAGCGCCACCGGCATCTACATCGGCCAGGCCATCGTGTTCTTTTACGCGGTGTTCGGCGGCATGAAGGGCATCACCTACACCCAGGTGGCGCAGTACATCGTGCTGATCTTCGCCTACATCATCCCGGCGATCTTCATCTCGCTGAACCTGACGGGCCACTTCTTCCCGCAGACCGGGCTGGGTGCCGACCTGCAGGGCGCCGGAGCTCCGCTGCTGGCCAAGCTCGACCAGGTCGTCACCGACCTCGGCTTCAAGCAGTACACGACCAACAGCGCTGGTTCGATGCTGAACATGTTCTTCTACACCGTGTCGCTGATGATCGGTACCGCGGGTCTGCCGCACGTGATCGTTCGCTTCTTCACCGTGCCGAAGGTTGCTGACGCGCGCTCGTCCGCTGGCTGGGCCCTGGTGTTCATTGCCCTGCTGTACACGACCGCTCCCGCCGTCGGTGCCATGGCCAAGCTGAACCTGCATGCCACCGTCAACACGGCCGTGAAGACCAACGGCGACCTGTACGCCGCCGAATCGAGCCTGCAGTACGAGCAGCGCCCGGACTGGATGAAGCGCTGGGAAAAGACCGGCCTGCTGAAGTTTGCCGACCAGAACGGCGACGGTCGCATCCAGTACTACAGCGACAGCGGTCTGGCCGAAGCCAAGGCTGCGCTGGCCAAGGCCACCAAGGAAGGCGGCGACGTCGCCAAGGCACAGGCCGCCGTGGATGCTGCCCAGAAGAAGCACGACGAAGCCAAGGCCGGCAAGTTCGCCGCCGCTGGCTGGGGCGGTAACGAGCTGACCGTCAACGCAGACATCATGGTGATGGCCAACCCCGAGATCGCCAACCTGCCGAACTGGGTGATCGCCCTGGTCGCCGCCGGTGGTATCGCGGCCGCGCTGTCCACTGCCGCCGGTCTGCTGATGGCCATCTCGTCCGCCGTGTCGCACGACCTGATCAAGAATGTGTTCAACCCGAACATCTCTGAAAAGGGCGAGCTGCTGGCCGGCAAGATCGCCATGGCCGTGGCCATCGTCATCTCGGGCTACCTGGGTCTGAATCCGCCGGGCTTCGCGGCCGGTACCGTGGCCCTGGCCTTCGGTATCGCCGCCAGCTCGATCTTCCCGGCGATCATGATGGGCATCTTCAGCAAGACCATGAGCGACAAGGGTGCGATCGCCGGCATGCTGGCCGGTCTGTTCACCACGCTGTTCTACGTGTTCGCACACAAGGGCCTGTTCTTCATCAAGGGCACCGAGTTCGTGGACCTGGTCGGTGGTGTCAACGGCTGGTTCGGCATCGCGCCGGAAGCCATCGGCACCCTGGGCGCCATCGTCAACTTCGCCGTGGCTTACCTGGTGAACAAGATGACGGCTCCGGCACCGAAGCACATCCAGGACCTGGTCGAGTCGATCCGTATCCCCAAGGGCGCGGGCGCGGCCACCGGTCACTGAGCGTGACAGGCCCACCGCCCGGTTGCCCGGGGGTGGGTGACAAGCCCCGTCGGGCGACCGGCGGGGCTTTGCTTTTCGGGCAGGCCCTGCGCCACAATGCCCATCCCGCCAGCGTTGGGCGAACCGTCTTCAAGGACCCTTCATGGAATCCGGCCTGAGCATCTTTCCGATCCGCATCATCTTTTTCCTCGCGCTGTTCCCGGTGGCCTTCTTCTGGCTGCGGCGCACCTGGCGCATTCTGGTCAAGCGCGACTTCTCCGAGGTGGCGTTGAAGAAGGGCGTGCCCCCGCACGACGCGGAGCGATGGGCGCCCTATGAACTGGCGATCAATGGTGTGGCAGGCACGGTCATCGTATGCGTGATCGTGATGGTGGTGCTGGGCCTGCTGGACTACGACACCTGGGTGGCCATCGCCGGCTCCACCCTGTGGATCAAGCTCTTTGCATCCTTCGCCCTGGGGCGCCATGCCCACGGGCTGCCACCGGCCGGCAAAAAAGGCGGGCGGGTCAAGCAGGGTTGACCCGGGCGACGGGAGGGCTCAGTACGCCAGCCGTTCCGGCCGGATTTCCTGCAGGATGGTGGTGGCGATCTCTTCGATCGACTTGGTCGTGGTCGAGAGCCAGCGGATGCCCTCGCGGCGCATCATGGCCTCGGCCTCGTTGACCTCGGCCCGGCAGTTTTCCAGGCTGGCGTAGCGCGAGTTGGGCCGCCGCTCGTTGCGGATCTCGGACAGCCGTTCGGGGGCAATGGTCAGGCCGAAGATCTTCTTGCGGTGGGGCATCAGTGCTGGGGGCAGCTTTCGGCGCTCGAAATCTTCGGGAATCAGGGGATAGTTGGAGGCTTTCAGGCCATGCTGCATGGCCAGGTAGAGCGAGGTCGGCGTCTTACCGCTGCGGCTGACGCCCACCAGGATCACGTCCGAGCCCTCCAGGTCCTTGTGGCTCTGGCCATCGTCGTGCATCAGCGCGAAGTTGATCGCCTCGATGCGGTCGTTGTACTCCTTGCTCTTGGAGGCGTCGGAGAAGCGTCCGACCCGGTGATTGGACTTGATGCCCAACTCATCTTCCAGCGGTTCGACGAAGGTGCCGAACATGTCCAGCATCATGCCGTGGCAGTGTTCCTTGACCACCGCCAGCACCTCCATGTTGACCACTGTGGCGAACACCAGGGGGCGCCGGCCCTCGACCTCGGCGGTGTGGTTGATCTGGCGGACGGCCTGGTGGGCCTTGTCCACGCTGTCCAGAAACGGCAGGCGCACCCGGCGGACCGTGGTCTCGAACTGGGCCAGGATGGCGTTTCCGAAGGTCTCGGCGGTGATGCCGGTGCCATCGGAGATGAAGAAGACGGTGCGGTTGGGCATGGCAGGGCTCGCTCGGTGTTCAAGAAATTTCATGACCAGTCCCTGCTGATTTCACAGGGGGGCGGACACGGGGTGGTCCGGCGCTGGCGGCACCATCCTACAATCACGGGCGCCCAGATTGCTCGCCCCCTGCCCGGTGCACGACCCATAACAGAACCACAGGTCACCCGCTGGCGCATGGAGCCCCCCGGTTTTTCAACCTTAGGAGTCTTCCATGTCCAACCTGTTCGAGCCGACCGCCCTGGTCGTGCCTTTCGAAAAACTGCGAATGAGCGATGTCGAGGTCGTCGGCGGCAAGAACGCCAGCCTCGGCGAGATGATCTCGCAACTGCCCCAGGGGGTGAAGGTGCCCACGGGCTTCGCCACCACGGCCCATGCTTTCCGCGAGTTCCTCAAATTCGATGGTCTGACCGAGCGCATCAACGCCCGCCTGGACGCGCTGGACACCGAGGACGTGCGCGCGCTGGCCGAAGCCGGCGCCGAGATCCGCGCCATGGTCGAGAACCAGCCTTTCCCGGCCGATCTGGAAAAGGCGATCCGCGAAGAGTTCGCCCGCCTGAGTGAAGGCAACCCCGACGCCTCGTTCGCCGTGCGTTCTTCCGCTACCGCCGAGGACCTGCCGGATGCCTCGTTCGCTGGCCAGCAGGAAACCTTCCTGAACGTGCACGGCATTGAGGACGTGCTGCACAAGATGAAGGAGGTGTTTGCCTCCCTGTACAACGATCGCGCCATCAGCTACCGCGTGCACAAGGGCTTCGCCCACGCCGACGTGGCGCTGTCGGCCGGCGTGCAGCGCATGGTGCGCTCCGACCTCGGCGCAGCGGGCGTGATGTTCACCATCGACACCGAGTCCGGCTTCGAGGACGTGGTGTTCATCACCTCCAGCTACGGTCTGGGCGAGACGGTGGTGCAGGGGGCGGTGAACCCCGACGAGTTCTACGTGCACAAGCCCATGCTCAAGGCTGGCAAGAAGGCCGTGATCCGCCGCAACCTGGGCAGCAAGCTGATCGAGATGGTGTTCTCCACGCCCGAGGAGAAGGCCGCCACCAAGAAGCTGGTGAAGACCGTGGACGTGCCAGTCGAACTGCGCAACCGCTACAGCCTGACCAACGCCGAAGTGGAGCAACTGGCGCACTACGCGCTGGTGATCGAGCAGCACTATGGGCGTCCGATGGACATCGAGTGGGGCAAGGACGGCACCGACGGCCAGCTCTACATCCTGCAGGCCCGGCCCGAGACGGTGAAAAGCCAGTCGGCTGGCAAGACCGAGGTGCGCTACAAGCTCAAGGGCAAGGGCGCCGTGCTGGCCTCGGGCCGCGCCATTGGCCAGAAGGTCGGCACCGGCCCCGTACGCCTGGTGCACAACATCAGCGAGATGGACAAGGTCCAGCCCGGCGACGTGCTGGTGACCGACATGACCGACCCGAACTGGGAGCCGGTGATGAAGCGCGCCAGCGCCATCGTCACCAACCGCGGCGGCCGCACCTGCCACGCGGCCATCATCGCGCGCGAGCTGGGCATCCCGGCCGTGGTCGGTTGCGGCAATGCCACCGACCATCTCAAGGACGGGACGCTGGTGACGGTGAGCTGTGCCGAGGGTGACACCGGCCACATCTACGACGGCCTGCTGGAGACCGAGGTCACCGAAGTGCAGCGTGGCACCATGCCCGAGATCGACGTCAAGATCATGATGAACGTGGGCAATCCCCAGCTGGCGTTCGACTTCGCCCAGATTCCCAACGGCGGCGTCGGTCTGGCGAGGCTGGAGTTCATCATCAACAACAACATCGGCGTGCACCCCAAGGCCATCCTGGACTACCCGGCCGTCGATGCCGACCTGAAGAAGGCGGTGGAATCGGTGGCCCGTGGCCACGCCTCGCCGCGCGCCTTCTACGTCGACAAGGTGGCCGAAGGTGTGGCGACGATTGCCGCTGCGTTCTGGCCCAAGCCGGTGATCGTGCGCCTGTCGGACTTCAAGTCCAACGAGTACCGCAAGCTGGTCGGCGGCAGCCGCTACGAGCCCGACGAAGAGAACCCGATGTTGGGCTTCCGTGGCGCGGCGCGCTACATCAGCGAGGACTTCGCCGAAGCCTTTGCCATGGAGTGCGAAGCGCTCAAGCGAGTGCGCGAGGACATGGGCCTGACCAACGTGCAGGTGATGGTGCCCTTCGTGCGCACGCTGGAGCAGGCGCGCAAGGTCACTGAGCTGCTGGCGGCGAAGGGTCTGAAGCGGGGCGAGCATGATCTCAAGCTGATCATGATGTGCGAGATCCCGAGCAACGCGGTGCTGGCCAAGGACTTCCTGCAGTACTTCGACGGCTTCTCCATCGGCTCCAATGACCTGACCCAGCTCACCCTGGGTCTGGACCGCGACTCCGGTCTGGAGCTGCTGGCGCACGACTTCGACGAGCGCGACCCGGCCGTCAAGGCCTTGCTCAAGCTGGCCATTGGCGCCTGCAAGGCCGAGGGCAAGTACGTGGGTATCTGCGGCCAGGGCCCCAGCGATCACCCGGACTTCGCGCAGTGGCTGCGAGATGAGGGCATCAGCTCGATCTCGCTGAACCCCGACTCGGTGGTCGACACTTGGCAGCTGCTGGCGTCGTCCGCCAAGTAACCGCCGACCTTTGAATGCCAAAACGGCCGGGCTCTGCCCGGCCGTTTTGCTTTGTGCGCCAGCGTAAGGCCGGGGTCAGTGCCTGGCGCACAATCAGGCACAAAGGCGGCCCCAGGAGGCCGCCGCCGACCGAGGAGACGCGCATGTTTCAAGGACTGGACGCCCAACGCCTGGTGGCCCTGTTCGTGGCGGGTCTGTTGCTGTTCAACTTTCCGCTGCTTGCTCTGTGGGACCACGATGTCCGGGTGCTGGGCCTGCCGCTGTTTCCGGCTGCGCTGTTCCTGATCTGGGGCCTGATGATCGCCGCGCTGGCCTGGATCGTCGAGCGCTCACCCGAGGTCACGCCGGAAGGCGAACGCCACTGAACCATGCTGTCCGCCCCGCTGGTCATCGGCGTTTCCTTTGCCTATCTGCTGCTGCTGTTTGCCGTGGCTTACTGGGGCGACCGCCGCGCGCAGGCGGGGCGCTCGGTCATCGGCAATGCCTGGGTCTATGCGCTGTCGATGGCGGTCTACTGCACCGCCTGGACCTACTTCGGCAGCGTTGGCCGCGCCGCCAGTTCGGGCGTGTGGTTCCTGCCGATCTACCTGGGGCCCATGCTGGCCATGATCCTGGCCTGGATGGTGGTGCGCAAGATGATCCGCATCGCCCGCACCTACCGCATCACCTCCATCGCCGACTTCATTGCCAGCCGCTACGGCAAGAGCCCGCTGCTGGCCGGGCTGGTGACGCTCATCACGCTGGTGGGCATCGTTCCATACATCGCCCTGCAGCTCAAGGCCATCGCCAGCGGCTACGCGGTGCTGACCTCGCCGCCGGGCGAGGCGGCTGCGGCGCCGCAGCACTGGTGGCGCGACAGCACCCTCTATGTGGCGCTGGCGCTGGCAGGCTTCACCATGGTGTTCGGTGCCCGGCATCTGGACAGCACCGAACGGCACGAGGGCATGGTGGCGGCCATCGCCTTCGAGTCGGTGGTCAAACTGGTGGCGTTCCTTTCGGTGGGCGTGTTCGTGTCCTTTGGTCTCTACGACGGGCTGGGTGACCTGTTCGAGAAAGCGGACGCACAGGAGGCCATCCACCGCCTGCTGCAGTTCGACCAGGGCCAGCCCTTCGCCTACGCACAGTGGACCGGGCAGACGCTGCTGGCCATGCTGTCGGTGCTGTTCCTGCCGCGCCAGTTCCAGGTCATGGTGGTCGAGAACGTTCGCGAGCAGCACCTGCGCCGCGCGGTCTGGGTGTTTCCGCTGTACCTGCTGCTGATCAACCTGTTCGTGCTGCCCATTGCCATCGGTGGCCTGATGCATTTCGGCCCGGGCAGCATGGACCCGGAGACCTTCGTGCTGTCGCTGCCCTTGTCCGAGGGGCTGCACGGGCTGGCGCTGCTGGCCTTCGTGGGCGGACTCTCGGCCGCCACAGGCATGGTGATCGTGGAAGCGATTGCGGTGTCGACCATGCTGTGCAACGACCTGGTGATGCCGCTGCTGCTGCGCAGCCGCCGCGTCGGCATGCGCTCGGCCAGCGACCTGACCGGGCTGCTGTTGCTGATCCGGCGCCTGGCCATCCTGCTGATCCTGCTGCTGGGCTACCTGTACTTCCACCTGGCGGGCGAGGCCTACGCGCTGGTGAGCATCGGGCTGATCAGCTTTGCCGCGGTGGCGCAGTTCGCGCCCGCGATGCTGGGTGGCATGTACTGGAAGGGCGGCACCCAGCGCGGTGCGCTGGCGGGCCTGGTGCTGGGCTTCGGCCTGTGGGCCTACACGCTGATGCTGCCGTCGCTGGCAAAGTCGGGCTGGCTGCCCGATGGCTTTCTGGTCCATGGCCTGTTCGGATGGTCCTGGCTCAAGCCCGAGGCCTTTCTGGGTCTGAGCGGCCTGGACAACCTGACCCATGCGCTGTTCTGGAGCCTGCTGGCCAACGTCGGCGCCTATGTGGCGGTGTCCCTCTGGCGCGCACCGACGGCGGCAGAGACCAGTCAGGCGCTGCTGTTTGTCGATGTGTTTCACCGCACCGAGGGTGCGCGCCCGGTGTTCTGGCAGGGGCGGGCTCAGGTGTCCGACCTGCAGGCCCTGATGGCCCGTTTCCTCGGTGCCGCGAAGGCCGGTCAGTTGCTGCAGGCCCATGCGCGCGACCGCGGCGTGGCGCAGCTGGACGACATTCCGGCCGACGCGCGACTGGTGCACTTTGTCGAGACCCAGTTGGCAGGTGCCATCGGCAGCGCCTCGGCCCGGGTGATGGTGGCTTCGGTGGCCGAGGAGGAGCAGCTGGACCTCGACGATGTGATGCGCATCCTGGACGAGGCGTCGCAGCTGCGGGCCTATTCGAAGGCGCTGGAGGACAAGTCCCAGTCGCTGGAGCGTGCCACCGCCGAGCTGCGGGAGGCCAATGAGAAGCTGCAGAGCCTGGACCGGCTCAAGGACGACTTCATGTCGTCGGTGACGCACGAGCTGCGCACGCCTTTGACATCCATCAGGGCGCTGTCGGAACTCATGCGCGACGATGACGCCATGGAACTGGCGCAGCGGCAGCAGTTTCTGGGCATCATCGTGACCGAGGCCGAGCGCCTGAGCCGCCTGGTCAACCAGGTGCTGGACATGGCCAAGATCGAGGCCGGGCATGCGGAGTGGACCGTGGCCGAAGTGGACCTGCGCGAGGTGGCCGAGCAGGCGGCCGACAGCATGGCCGAGATGTACCGGGAGCGTGGCGTGGCGCTGCAGCGGGAACTGGTCGGGCATGTGCCCCTGGTGGAGGCAGATGCCGACCGCCTGACCCAGGTGGTTTTGAACCTGCTGTCGAACGCGCTGAAGTACGCACCGCGCGAGAACGGACAGGTGGTATTGCGTCTGGACTGCGATGGTGGCAGCGTGCGCATCGAGGTTCAGGACAACGGCCCCGGCATACCGCTGGACCAGCAGGCCATGGTGTTCGAGAAGTTCCGGCAGGTGGCCGGCGACGCGCACTACCGGCCCGGCGGCACTGGGCTGGGGCTGCCCATCAGCCGCCAGATCGTCGAGCATTTCGGCGGGCGCATGTGGCTGCTGTCGGAGCCGGGGCAGGGCGCCTGCTTCGGGTTCTCGCTGCCAGTGGCCGCAGGGCATGAACAGACAGACCCACAGAGGAGACAAGACACATGAGCACCAAGATTCTGATCGCCGACGACGAACCGAACATCCTGATCTCGCTGGAGTTCCTGATGAAGCGCGAGGGCTACGAGGTGGTGCTGGCGCGCGACGGCCAGGAAGCGATGGACGCCATCGTCCGTGAGCGACCGGCGCTGGTGCTGCTGGACGTGATGATGCCGATCAAGACCGGCTTCGACGTCTGTTGCGAGGTGCGCGCCCACGAGGCTGTGCGAGACACGCTGATCGTCATGCTCACGGCCAAGGGGCGCGACACCGACGTGGCCAAGGGCCTGGCGCTGGGCGCCAACGCCTACATGACCAAGCCGTTCTCGACCAAGGAACTGGTGCAGAAGGTGCGGGAGCTGCTGGGGGGCGCTGCATGAGTCTTCAGAAGAAGACCGACCCGCGCCTGTGGTGGCTGCTGGGCGCGGCCGCGGTGGCCTCCCTGCTGTGGCTGGGTGCGACCGTCGGCCTCATCGGTTCGGCCATGGAGGCCGAGGAACGCCAGGCGGTGCTGCAGACCGTGGGCGACCGCCTGGCGCTGCTCGTGCTGACCTGGGCGGCCGGCATGGCGGTGATCGGCTGGGGCCTCAAGCGCTGGTTCGACCTGTGGGTCACGCCCTCGGTGCAGCTGGCCGAGGAGGCCCAGGTCCTGCTCAAGACCGACGTGGTGCGCGAACTCACGCCCAAGGGCAATGCAGAAACCAAGGTGCTGGTGGGCCTGTTCAACCAGCTGGTGGCACAGCGGGAAGACCTGCGCCGCGAGATGGACCGCAAGGTGCACGAAGCGGCGCGCGGCATCGAGCAGGAGAAAAGTCGGCTGGCGGCGCTGATGTCGGAGCTGACCCAGAGCGTGGTGGTCTGCAACCTGGACGGGCGCATCCTGCTCTACAACAACCGGGCGCGCATGCAGTTCCGTGCGCTGTCGCAGGCGCCGGGCGTGGCCGGGGGCGCCGAGCTGATCGGGCTGGGGCGTTCGGTCTACAGCGTGTTCGACCGCAAGCTGGTGGCGCACGCGCTGGAGAACATCCAGCAGCGCATGGCGCGCGGTGCCGCCCAGCCCTCGGCCCAGTTCGTCACCACCACGCCGGCCGGCCAGCTGCTGCGCGTGCAGATGACGCCGGTGCGCGCGCCGGCCGGCGACGAGGCCGATGCGTCCGGCGCGGCGCTGACGGGCTTCGTGCTCATGCTGGACAACATCACGCGCGAGTTCGAGGTCGAGGCGGCCAAGGACCAGGTGCTGCACACGCTGACCGAACGCAGCCGGGCGGCGCTGGCCAACATGCAGGCGGCGCTGGACATGCTGGACTACCCCGACCTGGATGCGGCGATGCGCGAGCGCTTTCTGGGCGTGATCCGCGACGAGACAGGCGCCCTGAGCCGGCGCATCGGCGACCTGGAGGCTGGCTCGGCCGACAGCCTCAAGACCCGCTGGCCGCTGGAGGACATGCTGGGTGCCGACTTCGTGACCGCGGCCCTGAAGCGCATTGAGGTGGCGACCTCGGTGCCGGTGTCGGCCGCCGAGGTGGATGGCGCGCTGTGGTTGCGAATCGAGAGCTTTTCGCTGATCCAGGCCCTGGTGTACCTGACGGGGCGCCTGTCTGACGAGTTCGAGGTGCGTTTCGTGCAGCTGCGCCTGCAGCCTGCCACCGGGGCGGCGGGCAAGGCCTGGCTGGACCTGATCTGGAGTGGCCAGGCCATGAGCACCGAGACCGTGATGAGCTGGGAGATGGACCCGATGACGGTGGGGGGCGAGACCCAGCGCCTGACGGTGCGCGATGTGGTCGAGCGGCACAACGGCGCCTTCTGGTTTGAGCGCGAGCGCATCCGCCACCAGGCCTTTTTCCGCATCCTGCTGCCGCTGGCCAGCCCGCAGGAGCAGGTGGATGCCGCCACCTTCGTGCGCAGCGACAGCCGACCCGAGTACTACGACTTCGACCTGTTCAAGACCACCGAGCAGACGCGCTCGATGGACGATCGCCTGCTGACCGAGCTGACCTACACCGTGTTCGACACCGAAACCACGGGCCTGAACCCGTCGCAGGGCGACGAGATCATCCAGATCGGGGCTGCGCGCCTGGTCAACAACAAGCTGCTGCGGCAGGAGTGTTTCGAGCAGCTGGTGGACCCGAAACGGCCGATTCCGCCGGCCACGATCCCGATCCACGGCATCCAGCCCGAGATGGTGATCGGCCAGCCGACCATCGACCAGGTGCTGCCGGCCTTCCATGCGTTTGCGCAGGACACGGTGCTGGTGGCGCACAACGCGGCCTTTGACATGCGCTTTCTGCAGCTCAAGGAAGGGCAGACCGGTGTGGCGTTCGACCAGCCGGTGCTGGACACGCTGCTGCTGTCGGCGGTGATCCACCCGAACCAGGACTCCCACCGGCTGGAGGCGATCGCTGAGCGCTTCAACGTCACCGTCATCGGCCGCCACACCGCGATGGGCGACGCCATGGTGACGGCCGAGGTGTTCCTCAAGCTGATTCCGCTGCTGGCGGAAAAGGGCATTCGCACCCTCGGCCAAGCGCGCGAGGCCGCGCAGAAGACCTACTACGCCCGGATCAGGTACTGACCCCCCCGCCGCAGGCAGCGCGGGGGGTCACATCCGGTATCTCTGGGCCAGCACGCCCTGCAGAGAAGCCACCACCGCGAAGGCGTCCTTGAGCTGGGTGCGCTCGAAGTTGGAGATCTCGTCGGGGCTGAGGAAGTTGTCGGGGTTCTGACCCGCGGTGATCTGGCGCGCCTGGTGCTGAATGCGCAGAAAGGCCAGGAACTCCAGGGCATCGCGCAGGTCGCGGGCGCTCTGCTCGCTGATGGCACCACCCGCTGCCGCGCCGAGCAGGCGGTCGTGCGTGTTGACGGCACTGTCGCCCCCAGCGAGCGCGTAGACGCGGGCCAGGTCCACGATGGGAACGATGCCGCTGTGCTTGAGGTCGATCGTTCCCTTGTGCTCACCGCTGCGGATGGTGGTGAGCCCTTTGAACAAGCCCAGGGGGGGCTGGTGCTGAAGCGCGTTGCCGACCATGTAGGCCAGAAAGATGCTGTTGCCCTGGGTGCGCTGCAGGACGTCCCGCCGCAGCTTGTCGAGCATGTCCAGGTTGCCGTGGATGGCTCGCAGGTCAAAGAACACGCAGGTCAGCATGAGCGACTTAGGATCGGGCTGGCCGGTCCAGCGTGCGAAGTACTCCATCCACTTGCGCCGCGGTTGTCGCCACTCGTCCGTCATCGCCATCATCTCGCCAGGGCAGTGCACGTAGCCACAGGCATCAAGCCCGTCGCAGACGAAGGTCGACAGAGCCTTGAAGTAGGCCCCGTGCAGCGCCTCGTCGTAGGCGTCGTCGAGCACCATGCAGTTGTCTTGGTCGGACTTGGCTGTCTGCTCGCTGCGGGCTTGCGAACCCGCTGCCACCCACACGTAGTCGACCGGGGCCGGCCCGAGCTCCGCTTCGCCCAGCTGCAGCAGCCTGCTCGTGATCGCGTCGGTGATGGCGGTGACGATGTGGCCTGTGCTGTAGGCCGATGCCTCGGCCGCCGCCAGGCTCTGCTGCAGGCGCTTGACCTTGCCCGCCACCGCCTGCAGTCCTTCGAGCGTGGTCTGCTTGTAGATGTCTCCCGCCAGGTAGACGGCCGAGGTGCTGTGCTGCTCGGTCAGGTCGGTAGCGGTGATCATGCCCGCGATGCGCTGGCCGTCGAGCACCGGCACATGGTGGATGTTGTGTCGCGCCATGAGCAGCAGTGCATCGAAGGCCGGGCTGTGCACGTCGATGCTCATCGGCGCCAATGTGGCGATGTCGGCGATGGGACGCGAGGTGTCGAGCCCGGCTGCGATCACGCGGTTGCGCAGGTCGCGGTCTGTGATGAGGCCGAACAGCAGGTCCTGTTCGACGATCAGCACCGAAGACACGCGCTTCTCGCTCATCACCCGGGCGGCTTCGCGGATGCTGGTCTGCGGCGACAGCGCGACCGGCTCGCGCTTGATCAGGGCGCGCACCGGTGTGGTCATGAGGTTGAGCGCGGGGTCGCTCGGTCCGCCACCTCCGACCCTGGCGCCGGGTCCCGGCCTGGGGGCGCCGGGAACAGGGCCGAAGAAATAGGCCAGTCCCGGTGCTTCCCGACACAGGGTCTGCACCGTAAGGGCATCCAGTCGGACGCAGGTGGCGGCTGTTGTGGCCCTGGCACCGAAGACGCCCAGCGCATCGCCCAGGCCCAGGCCGAACAGGTCTCCCGCCTGCAGATCCAGCACCGGGTCGCCGTCTGCATCGAGCAGCTCCGCCTGGCCTTCGAGCAGCCAGTAGAGGTGGTCCCCGAAACGCTCGCTGCCGGACAGTCGTTCGCCGGCCGGCACCTGCTCCGGGACCAGGGCTTTTGCGAGGGACGCCCGCGTCGATGGCGCCAGCATGCCCAGAGCCCGGTGGCTCTCCAGCGCGCTGGCGAGCAAGCTGGAAGATGAAGATGCGTTGTCCATGGCGCAACGATTGTGTGACGGGGTGAACCGATCCTACATCCGGGCCAGAGTGGGCCAGGGTAAACCCTCTTGGTGTTTGACCGGAGGGCTGTGCTTGTCGGACAAGTTTGTAAGGAGTTGGTAAGTTACCAAATCAGAATGGGCCCACCGTTACACGATCCTTACATGCTGACGCTCATCCTCGCCATCAAACTGATTGCCGAAATCGCGCTGATGGCGCTGTTCGGGCAATGGGTGCTTGGACTGCTGGCAGGGCAGCGCAAGTCAACCAACCTGTTCTACCAGGTGCTGGAACAGATCGGACGGCCCTTTGTGCTGCTGGCGCGCCTGATCACACCGCGTTTCGTGCTGGAACGCCACCATCCACTGGTGGCGTTTCTGTTGTTGGGGCTGGTCTGGGCGGGGGCGACAGTGGCCAAGATCTCCCATTGCGTGAAGATCGGGGTGCAGCTGTGTCAATGAAAAATTCGCTCGAAGACTGGTATGTGCGCTGGCAGGTCCGCCTGCTGTTGCTGGCCGGACAGAAAACGCAGGCCCTGGCCCGCATCGAGCGCCATCTGGCATCGCGTCCGGACAACGCCTATGCCTTGGCGACACGGGCCCACCTGCAGGCCGAACTGGGGGACAAGTCCGGTGCCATCGACTCGATCGAGCGGCTGGTCAAGCTGCAGCCTAGGCAGGCTTCGGCCTGGTTCAACCTGGGGTTTTTGCGGGAAGAGGCAGGGCGGCTGGAGCAGGCCGAAGAGGCCTTTCGTCGAGCAACCGACATCGACCCTCAACTGGATCGCGCCTGGTATGGCCTGGCACTGTGCCTGATCCGCCTGCGTCGTTTCGACGACGCCGTGATGGCGCTGCGCAAGAACACCGAATTGCAACCCATGAGTCCCTACGGCTGGTACCAGCTGGCACGGGTTCATGTCGACCGGCAAGAGCCCGAAGAGGCGGCGAGGATCATTCGCCACCTCAAGAAGTTCGAGCCGAAAGTGGCGGCGCAGCTCGAACGCGAGACGGGTCTGGGCGTTGCCTCGACCTGAATGCATGCCGGCGGCATGCTGGCAGGCATTCTTCTGGCGCTGGAGCCGTGACGCGAGTTTGCTCACGCACGGGTCGGTTGCAAGCCACCGGAAGGAGACGGGTGGCGCCCGTGATCTGCCCGAAAGGGTGTTCTTGAAAAGAGGTCGATGCCATGGAATTGACTGAGAACCACCGCCGATACTGGCGGAAAAACCTGAACATCACGGCCATATTGCTAGCAATCTGGTTCGTGGTGACCTTTGTCGTGAGCTACTTCGCTCGCGACCTGAGCTTCAACTTCTTCGGTTGGCCGTTCAGCTTCTGGGTGGGTGCGCAGGGTGCGCTGGTGGTGTATTGCCTGATCATCGGGTACTACGCTTGGTACATGAACCGCCTTGACATCGAGCACGGTGTCGAAGAATCCGAGGAGTGAACCATGGCAGGCATGTTTGAAACTGCAGGCGCTGCCGGAGGCTCCAACAAGGCCTTCAAGCAGCAGCTCAACAAGGTCTACACCTGGTACACCGGGGGCTTCTTCATCTTTGTGGTGACGCTGGCCATCCTCGAACAGATGGGGCTGTCCCGCGAGTGGATCGGCTTCATCTTCCTGCTCGCGACCATCGGTCTGTATGCCGGCATCGGCATCATGAGCCGCACGACCGACGCTGCCGAGTACTACGTGGCAGGGCGCCGGGTGCCCGCGGTCTACAACGGCATGGCGACCGGTGCCGACTGGATGTCCGCGGCGTCGTTCATCGGCATGGCCGGCACGCTCTACCTGACGGGTTACAGCGGGTTGGCATTCATCATGGGCTGGACAGGTGGGTACTGCCTGGTCGCGCTGTTCCTGGCGCCGTACCTGCGCAAGTTCGGCCAGTTCACCATTCCCGACTTCCTGGGTGAGCGGTACGGTGGCAACCTGCCGCGATTCATCGGCATCGTGGCAGCCATCCTCTGCTCGTTCACCTACGTGGTGGCGCAGATCTACGGCGTGGGCCTGATCACGTCGCGCCTGACCGGTGTGGCCTTCGAGCTGGGCATTTTCCTGGGACTGGGCGGCATTCTGGTCTGCTCGTTCCTGGGCGGCATGCGCGCGGTGACCTGGACCCAGGTGGCGCAGTACATCATCCTGATCGTGGCCTACATGATTCCCGTCGTGTGGCTGTCGGTGAAGCAGACCAGCGTGCCGGTGCCGCAAGCCGTCTACGGCTTCCAACTGGAGAAGGTCACGGCCAAGGAAAAGCTGCTGACCAACGACGCCAAGGAGCTGGAGGTGCGCGAGATCTACAAGAAGCGCGCCGCCGATCTGGACGCCAAGCTCAAGGACCCTGCCAACGCGCTGGCTGCTGACAAGGCCGCTGCCGAGGCCAAACTGGCCGAGCTGCGCGCCGCCAATGCACCCGCTGCGGACATCGCGGCTGCCGAGAAGGCGCTGGCTGCGGTGCCCAAGGACGAAGCGGCGGCCAAGAAGGCATGGACTGCCGCGAAGACGGCTGCTGAAAACAAGGCCAAACCGCTCAATGGCATGCCCGCGCACGCAGCGCAGTTCTCGGGCGACCCGAACGGCGACGAGAAGGCCCAGAAGACCTACAACGAGTCGCGGCGCAACTTCCTGGCCCTGATCTTCTGCCTGATGATCGGTACGGCCGCCTTGCCTCACATCCTCATGCGGTACTACACGGTGCCCAGCGTGAAGGAGGCCCGCCAGTCGGTGACCTGGTCGCTGTTCTTTATCTTCCTGCTGTACTTCACGGCGCCTGCGCTGGCGGTGCTGGTCAAGTACGAGGTGTTCCACGTACTCATCGGTACGCCATTCGATCAGTTGCCCCAGTGGGTGGCGGCGTGGAGCAAGGTGGATGCGTCGCTGCTGTCGGTGACCGACATCAACAAGGACAACATCCTGCAGCTCAATGAGATGAGCATCGGCGGCGACATCATCGTGCTGGCAACCGCCGAAATCGGTGGCCTGCCGTACGTGATCTCGGGTCTGGTGGCCGCAGGTGGTCTGGCAGCGGCGCTGTCGACGGCCGACGGCCTGCTGCTTACGATCGCCAACGCGCTGTCGCATGACCTGTACTACAAGATGATCGACCCGAATGCCTCCACGGCCCGCCGGGTGACCATCTCGAAGATGCTGCTGCTGATCGTCGCGCTGATGGCGGCCTATGTTGCGGCGCAGAAACCGGCGGACATCCTGTTCCTGGTGTCGGCGGCGTTCTCATTCGCAGCTGCGGCGTTCTTCCCGGCCCTGGTGCTGGGCATCTTCTGGAAGCGAGCCACTGGTGTCGCCGCCTCCCTGGGCATGGTGGCGGGACTTGGTATCACTTTCTACTACATGGTGACCACCCAGCCCTGGCTGCGCGGTGTCTTCGGTGTGACCTCGCCGGTTGAGCTCTGGTATGGCATCCAGCCTATCTCTGCTGGCGTCTTCGGGGTACCGGTTGGTTTCTTGGTGATCATTGTGGTCAGCCTGATCACGCCGGCTCCTAGTCGAAAGATCCAGGAGCTGGTGGAGCACGTCCGCTATCCAAACCTGAAGCTCGGCTGAGAGTGCCCAGTCCGCCGGTGTGCCCGGTGGACCTGTTCCGAAGGCGGGTTGCTGTTGCGGCCCGCCTTTTTTGTTAGAATCATGGGCTTCGCCTTGCCGCACCCCGTGTTGACGCCGGGGGCGGCTGTTTTCCATCCACAAGGAGAGTCCATGCGTCATTACGAAATCGTTTTGCTGATCCACCCGGATCAAAGCGAACAAGTTCCGGCCATGCTGGAGCGCTACAAGGGCATGATCACCACTGGCGGTGGCAAGATTCATCGCGTTGAAGACTGGGGTCGCCGTCAGCTGGCCTACCAGATCAACAAGCTGTCCAAGGCCCACTACCTGTGCGTCAACATCGAAGCCGATCAGGCTGTGATGAGCGAACTGGAACACGCGTTCAAGTTCAACGATGCTGTGCTGCGCCACCTGACCGTGCAGAAGAAGAAGGCCGAGACCGGTCCTTCCAGCATGATGAAGGCGGTCGAGCGCGAGGAAGCCCGGAAGCTGGCTGCGCCCGAGCAGCGCGAAGGCCGCGAACAGCGCGCCGAGGCCTGATTCCGGAGCGTGACGTCGCCAACGGGCATCAACCGGTTCGAACTGTCGGCCACGGTGGTGCAGGTCCAGAGCCTGCGCTACACGCCGGCTGGCGTACCTGCCGTCAATCTCGTGCTCGAGCATGAGTCCACGGTTGTAGAGCTGGATGTCCCGCGAGCCGTGAAGCTGCAACTCAAGGCTGTCGCATTCGGTGCGTTGGCCGAGACGCTCTCAAGGCAAAGTCTCGAGATGGCGGGCAGGTTTCAGGGCTTCATGGCCAACTCGCGCAACGGCAAAGGCGTTGTGTTCCATATCCAAGATTTCAGCAAGACATAGGAAAGGCCCATCATGGCTGCACCGAAACGTTTCAACAAAGACAAGCGCCCCAAGCGCAACACCCAATCGCTGCTGTTCAAGCGCAAGCGCTTCTGCCGCTTCACCGTCGCCGGTGTGGAAGAAGTGGACTACAAGGACGTGGACGTCCTGCGCGACTTCATTTCCGAGAACGGCAAGATCATCCCCGCCCGCCTGACCGGCACCCGTGCGATCTACCAGCGCCAGGTGACCACCGCCATCAAGCGCGCCCGCTTCCTGGCCATGCTGCCGTACAGCGACCAGCATCGCGTCTGATAGGGAGACTCACATGCAAATCATTCTGCTCGACAAAGTTGTCAACCTCGGCGCCCTGGGCGATGTGGTCAAGGTCAAGGACGGCTACGCCCGCAACTTCCTGATTCCCGCCGGCCGTGCACGTCGCGCCACGCAAGCCGCCGTGGCCGAGTTCGAAGCCCGCCGTGCCGATCTTGAAAAGGCCGCCGCCGCCAAGCTCGCCGAAGCCCAGGCTCTGGGAGAGAAGATCGCCGGCGTGAACCTCAAGCTGAGCCAGAAGGCCGGCGTGGACGGCCGCCTTTTCGGTTCTGTCACCAACCACGACGTGTCCGAAGAGCTGAATAAGCAGGGTTTCGCTGTGGCGAAGTCCCAGGTGCGCATGCCCAACGGTCCGCTCAAGACCGTTGGCGAGTACACCGTGAGCGTGAACCTGCACACAGACGTCACGGTCGACGTGGCCGTCACGGTGCTGGGCGAAACCGCCTGATACTTCGGACGGCTGCTGCCGTCCCGCAAAGGCCGCTGCCTTCGGGTCAGCGGCCTTTTTTCTTGCGCAGGGTTTTCCCGCGCCGTCCCCAGACTTTGCACGCCTTGTCCACAGACTTGTCCCATGACAGTGTGGTAGGTCGGGCGTACCATTTCAGGATTCACAGGAACGCCATGGCAGACGTCTTTTCCACCCCGTTTTCTTCTTTCGATGCTGGACTGGACGAGGTGGGTTTCTCCCCAGACCAGCAGTTGGCCCAGTTGCGGGTGCCCCCGCACTCCATCGAGGCCGAATCCAGTGTGCTGGGCGGGCTTCTGTTGGACAACGGCGCCTGGGACCGTGTGGCCGACCTCATCAACGACTCGGACTTCTACCGCTACGAGCATCGTCTGACGTTTTCAGCGATTGCGGCACTGGTCAACGCCAGCAAGCCCGCCGACGTGGTGACGGTGTACGAGCACCTGCAGAACCTGGGCAAGGCCGACGAGGCAGGTGGGCTGGCGTACCTGAACTCGCTGGCGCAGTACGTGCCTAGCGCAGCGAACATCCGACGCTACGCGGAGATCGTGCGCGAGCGCGCCATCCTGCGCAAGCTGGTCGCAGCCAGCGATGAGATCGCCACCAATGCCTTCAACCCGCAGGGCCGGCCGGTTGCCAAGATCCTCGACGAAGCCGAGCAGAAGATCTTCAAGATCGGCGAGGAGGGCTCGCGGATGAAGGAGGGCTTCCAGGGCATGGACACCCTGGTGGTGGACCTGCTGGATCGTGTGCAGGAGATGGCCGACAACCCCAACGACATCACGGGCGTGCCCACCGGCTTCATCGACCTGGACCGCATGACCTCGGGTCTGCAGGCTGGCGATCTGGTGGTGCTGGCGGCCCGACCTTCCATGGGCAAGACCGCGTTCGCCATCAACATCGCGGAGCACGTGGCACTCAACGAAGGCCTTCCGGTGGCCGTGTTCTCCATGGAAATGGGCGCCTCCCAGCTGGCGGTTCGTATCGTCGGTTCCATCGGCCGCATCAATCAGGGGCACCTGCGCACCGGCAAACTGACCGACGACGAGTGGCCGCGTCTGACCGAGGCGATCGAGAAGCTGCGCAATGTGTCTCTGCACATCGACGAAACCCCGGGTCTCACGCCAAGCGAGTTGCGTGCCAACGCAAGACGTCTGGCGCGCCAGTGCGGCAAGCTGGGCTTGATCGTCGTCGACTATCTGCAGCTGATGAGCGGCTCCAGCACTTCGGGCGGTGACAATCGGGCGACCGAGCTGGGCGAGATTTCGCGGGGTCTGAAGATGCTGGCCAAGGAGCTGCAGTGTCCGGTGATTGCGTTGTCGCAGCTCAACCGCTCGGTGGAACAACGCACCGACAAACGCCCCATGATGTCCGACCTGCGCGAATCCGGTGCCATCGAGCAGGATGCGGACATCATCATGTTCATCTACCGAGACGAGTACTACAACCGCGAAACCTGCAAGGAACCAGGTGTGGCCGAGATCATCATTGGCAAGCAGCGCAACGGCCCGACCGGCACCGTGAAGCTCGCCTTCCTGAACATGCTTACGCGCTTCGAGACGCTGGCGGGAAGCGGCATGGGCGGAGACGACTACTGAACAAGGCGGCCGCCCATCGCCTTGATCCAAAAAGAAAAGCCCAACAGAGTCGGGCTTTTCTTTTGTTGGGTGCCTGGCTTACAGGACTTCTGAGGCGAAGTCAGCCAGCCGCGAGCGCTCCCCGCGCGCCAGTGTGATGTGTCCTCCGTGCGGCCAGCCCTTGAAGCGGTCGACCGCATAGGTCAGACCTGACGACCCTTCGGTCAGGTAGGGTGTGTCGATCTGGGCCAGGTTGCCCATGCAGATGATTTTGGTGCCTGGACCGGCGCGCGTGATCAGAGTCTTCATCTGCTTGGGCGTCAGGTTCTGCGCTTCGTCGATGATGACGTACTTGTTCATGAAGGTGCGGCCGCGCATGAAGTTCATGCTCTTGACCTTGATGCGGCTGCGGATCAGCTCGTTGGTGGCGGCGCGCCCCCATTCACCTGCGCCTCCAGCATCGCCCTTGGCCAGGAACTCCAGGTTATCGTCGAGTGCTCCCATCCAGGGGCCCATTTTTTCTTCCTCGGTACCTGGCAGAAAACCGATGTCCTCACCCACACTGACCGTGGCACGGGTCATGATGATTTCGGTGTAGCGGCGATCGTCCAGTACCTGGGTGAGACCGCTGGCCAAGGCCATCAGCGTCTTGCCTGTCCCGGCGGTTCCAGCCAAGGTGACGAAGTCGATTTCCGGGTCCATCAGCAGATTGAGCGCGAAGTTCTGCTCACGGTTGCGGCTGGTGACACCCCAGATGGCGTTCTTGAGATGTGTGTAGTCCTTGAGGGTCTTGAGGACGGCGGTCTTGTCGCGGATTTCGGTCACTCGCGCGTAGAGCGAGGGCTCGCCTGGCGCTTCAAAGTAGACGAACTGGTTGATGTGGAACTGAGTGACCGCCGGCCCGCTGACCCGGTAGAAGGTGTGGCTGCCACTCTGCCAGCTTTCGATGGTCTTGCTCTGGCGGGTCCAGAAGTCCTGTGGCAGTGCCAGGGCGCCTGAGTACAGGAGTTCGCCGTCGTCCAGCGTCTTGTCGTTCTGGTAGTCGTCCGCGGCGAGGCCCAGGGCTCGGGCCTTGACACGCATGTTGATGTCCTTGGACACCAGAATGACTTCCCGCTGCGGGTGCTTGTCACGCAGCGCTTGCACCACACCCAGAATCTGGTTGTCCGCCTTGCCTTGTGGAAGGCTGGTCGGCAGCTGGGTGTCCAGCGGTTCCGTCTGGAAGAAAAGCAGGCCACGAGCGGATGCATTGCCGGTGGCCGACAGCTTCAGGCCTTTGGTCATGTCCCCGCCCGCCTGGGCGGCGAGCGCGTCCAGCGTGCGGCTGGTCTGGCGGCCATTGCGTGCGACCTCGGTCATGCCCTTCTTGTGACCGTCGAGCTCTTCGAGCACGATCATCGGCAGGTAGATGTCGTGTTCTTCGAAGCGGAACAGGCTCATCGGGTCGTGCAGGAGCACGTTGGTGTCCAGCACAAACAGCCTGGCAGGACCATTGCTGGCTGCTGCCCTGGGTAATTTGCGACGCACAGGTTCGACTGGATTGGTGGGGGCTGACTCGGGGTGTTTCGCCGTGCGTGTCACAGGGACAATCGGTGCAGACGTCTCCGCCTCCACAAGGGCCGATACCAGGCGAGGACTGGTGCTGGCCGATTTCGTCCTCTTCTTGGTGCTACCAGCAGCGGCGGGGGTTGATGTCTGACGGGGCTCCTGATGCGGGGAAGGCGCAGGGGCAGACACCGGGAACTCGTCGAAGCTGTCGACACCGGCTTTCAGGTTGTAGGCCTCGGGAGCAAGCAGGGCGGCACGTTTGGATGGAGCGGGGGGCAGTGGCATGTGGGAAGAGGTTCAGCGCGGACCGGAAAACGAAAAAGCCGCCAGGAAAACCGGGCGGCTTTGCGTGAGGCAAGGCAATCGGAGAGGCGTGGATTCAATCGGTCTGACCTGGGTCATGAACCCATTATGCACGACTGAAATGACCCTCCCGAATCGGGTTCAGGCGGCCTTTTTGAGGGTCTTGACAGCCTTTAGAACTTCTTCCACGTGGCCCGGAACCTTCAGGCCCCGCCATTCCTGTTTGAGCACGCCATCTGCGCCGATCAGGAAGGTGCTGCGCTCGATGCCCTTCACCTTCTTGCCGTACATGATCTTGTTCTTGACCACGCCGAACATGTGGCACATCTTTTCTTCCGTGTCGGCGATGAGCTCGAACGGAAGTTCCAGTTTGGCCTTGAAGTCGTCGTGCGACTTCATGTTGTCTCGGGAAACGCCAAACACCTGCGCACCCGCCTTGACGAAATCCTTGTACTTGTCGCGGAACTGCATGGCCTCGGTGGTGCAGCCAGGCGTGTTGTCCTTGGGGTAAAAATACAGAACCACCGTCTGGCCCACATGCGACTGGTTGCTGACCTTGATGCCGCCGGTGGCCATGGCTTCAAATTCGGGAATGGGTTTGTTGACAACGACTGCCATGCTGCGTGGACCCCTGACGTAGGTTGGTGGAGATGCGTTGGTCTTCCCGTCGCCCTCCCTGGGCGACAGCCACTCTCTGGCAGCTGCGGGAAAACAATCGGCTATTTTACCCCGAACCAGGGGTCGGGCGTCAGGCTTCGATCAGCAGGGCCGCTACCACGCGCCGGCCTTCGCCTGCAAGGATGTTGAAGGTTCGGCAGGCGGCCGGGGTGTCCATGGTCTCCACGCCAATACGTTGTTCGATGAGCGGTCGCAGCAAGGCGGGGGCCACAAAACGAAGCCGGGAGCCGGACCCGAGCAGCACCAGTTCAGGAGGATAGGCGTTGCTCCCGATGAGTTCCGAAAAATGCTCGGCGGTGAGTTCTTCAAGACGTGTCACGCCCCAGGGACGAACGGATCCCGAAGCCAGCAGCACCACGCTGGAGCTGTACCTCTCGCCATTGACGGAAATCCATCCGTCGCCATGGGCGGTGACGGACAGCTGGTCAGGCTTGTCTGCATGAAGTTTCATTGGGTCCGTGGCGTCTGTCCGGGGGCGGAGGTGTACAGACGAACTGTGGTCAAATCATGGGTTTTCCCCGAACGGGTTGCGATCTTAGCGCGCGCCTGCCCGCAACCACCAACACCTTGCCTCACCTGTCCGGAGGGACTTTGAAACCGATCCAGAAATCCGCCAAGCTGGCCAATGTGCTCTATGACGTTCGGGGCCCGATCGTCGACGCAGCCAAGCAGATGGAGGATGAGGGCCAGAAGATCATCAAGCTGAACATCGGTAACCTGGCACCATTCGGATTTGACGCCCCAGAGGAAATCCAGCAGGACATGATCCGCAACTTGCCGAACTCGGCGGGTTACTCGGACAGCAAAGGCATCTTTGCCGCACGCAAGGCGGTGATGCACTACACCCAGCAGCAGGGTGTGCAGGGTGTGACGCTGGAAGACATTTATCTCGGCAATGGTGCCAGCGAACTGATTGTGATGGCGGCCAATGCGCTGCTGGACAATGGTGACGAGCTGCTGGTGCCGTCGCCCGACTACCCACTGTGGACCGCTGCGACCAGCCTGTCGGGCGGGACACCGGTGCACTACCGCTGCGACGAAAGCAACGGCTGGCAGCCGGACCTGGCGGACATGCGTGCCAAGATCACGCCGCGCACCAAGGGCATCGTGGTCATCAACCCGAACAATCCGACCGGGGTGCTCTACAGCGACGAACTGCTCAAGGGCATGGTCGATCTGGCGCGCGAGTTCGGCCTGGTGTTGCTGGCCGACGAGGTGTACGACAAGGTGCTGTACGAAGGTGTGAAACACACCGCGATGGCGAGCCTGTCCACCGATGTGCTGACACTGACGTTCAACTCGCTGTCCAAGGCCTACCGGTCGTGCGGGTATCGCGCCGGCTGGATGGTGTTGTCGGGTCCGAAGGAGATCGCCAAGGACTTCATCGAAGGCCTCAACATGCTGGCCAACCTCAAGCTCGGCTCCAACGTGCCGGGTCAGTGGGCGATCCAAACTGCACTCGGTGGCTACCAGAGCATCAACGACCTGGTCAAGGAGGGGGGGCGCTTGCGCCGCCAGCGCGACTTGGCTTACGAATTGATCACCGCGATCCCGGGTGTGACCTGCGTGAAGCCGCAGGCGGCGCTGTACATGTTTCCGCGGCTAGATCCCAAGGTTTACCCGATCGAGGACGACCGGCAGTTTTTCATGGAGGTGCTGCGGGCGACCCGCGTGATGCTGGTGCAGGGCTCGGGGTTCAATTACCCGGATAACCAGCATTTCCGCATCGTGTTCCTGCCGCATGAAGACGATTTGCGCGAGGCCATCAACCGCCTGGCCAAGTTCTTGGAGCAGTGGCGCCATCGCCACGGCACAGGCAACTGATCATCAATGCTGTCGGGCAATGTCATCAATGCCCGCACCGCCGGCTGTCAATATCGGACAGGGCGAACAGCGCTCGAGTTTTTTGTTGGAAATGAGTCAAGCATGAAACCCATCCAAGTAGGCCTGCTGGGCATTGGCACCGTGGGCAGCGGCACGTTCAACGTGCTCAAGCGCAATCAGGAAGAGATTCAGCGCCGTGCCGGCCGCGGCATTGAAATCACCATGGTGGCCGATCTGGACGTGGCACGTGCGCAGTCCGTTGTGGGTCCGGATGTCAAGGTGGTGAACGATGCCCGTCAGGTGATCGCCAACCCCGAGATCGACATCGTGATCGAGCTGATCGGCGGCTACGGCATTGCCAAGGCCTTGGTGCTCGAAGCGATTGCCGCCGGCAAGCACGTAGTCACTGCGAACAAGGCGCTGCTGGCTGTGCACGGCACCGAGATTTTTGCGGCTGCGTCGGCCAAAGGCGTGATGGTGGCCTTCGAGGCCGCGGTGGCGGGTGGCATCCCCATCATCAAGGCCCTGCGCGAAGGCCTGACCGCCAACCGCATCCAATGGATTGCCGGCATCATCAATGGCACGACGAACTTCATCCTGTCCGAGATGCGCGACAAGGGCCTGGACTTCGACGTGGTGCTCAAGGAAGCGCAACGCCTGGGCTACGCCGAGGCCGACCCGACCTTCGATATCGAGGGTGTGGACGCGGCGCACAAGGCCACGCTGATGAGCGCCATCGCGTTCGGCATCCCGGTGCAGTTCGACAAAGCCTACGTGGAAGGCATCACCAAGCTGGGGGCAGTCGACATCCGTTACGCCGAGCAGCTGGGCTACCGCATCAAGCTGCTGGGCATCACCAAGCGCACCGACAAGGGCGTGGAACTGCGCGTGCACCCCAGTCTGGTGCCGGCCAAACGCTTGATTGCCAACGTGGAGGGCGCGATGAACGCGGTGGTGGTGCATGGCGACGCCGTGGGCACCACGCTGTACTACGGCAAGGGCGCCGGCAGCGAACCGACCGCCTCGGCCGTGATCGCCGATCTGGTGGACATCACCCGCTTGCACACCGCCGATCCGCTCAACCGCGTGCCGCACCTGGCCTTCCAGCCCGATGCCATGAGTGATGCCGTCGTGCTGCCGATGAGCGAGGTCGTGACCAGCTACTACCTGCGTCTGCGCGTGGCCGACCAGGCGGGCGTGCTGGCCCAGGTGACCGGTCTGCTGGCCGGTGCCGGCGTGAGCATTGATGCGGTGCTGCAGCGCGAGGCCGACGAAGTGGGCGGCGAGGGCGCGACCTCTACCGACCTGATCATCCTGACGCACGACACGCGCGAAGGCACCATGAACGATGTGATCGCGCAGATGCAAGACCTGCCGTCCGTTCTGGCGCCCATCACCCGCATCCGCAAGGAAGAGCTGAACTGAGATGCTGTACCTGTCGACCCGCGGCCACTCGGACCGCAAGCGCTTCTGCGAAATCCTGCTTGAGGGCCTGGCCCCTGATGGAGGCCTGTACCTGCCCGAGGCCTACCCGCGGGTCGACGCAGCCACTCTGACGCGCTGGCGCTCAGTGCTGGCCGAGCAGGGCTATGCCGCGCTGGCTTTTGAGGTGCTATCGCTCTACATCGACGACATCCCGGCTGCCGATTTGAAGGCGCTGTGCGCGAAGACCTACACGGCCGATGTCTTCGGCACGAAGGAGATCGTGCCGCTGACCGCGCTGGAAGCTGGTCTGCAGCTCGAAGCCCTGTCCAACGGCCCGACGCTGGCCTTCAAGGACATGGCCATGCAGCTGCTGGGTCACCTGTTCGAGTACGAACTGGCACGCCGTGGCGAGCAGCTCAACATCCTGGGCGCGACCTCGGGCGACACCGGCAGCGCGGCCGAGTACGCGATGCGTGGCAAGCAGGGCGTGCGAGTCTTCATGCTCAGCCCGCACGGCCGCATGAGCCCGTTCCAGCAAGCGCAGATGTTCAGCCTGATGGACGCCAACATCCACAACATCGCCATCGAAGGCGTGTTTGATGACTGCCAGGACATCGTCAAGGCGGTGTCCAACGACCTGGATTTCAAGCGCAAGTACAAGATCGGCACCGTCAACTCGATCAACTGGGCGCGTCTGCTGGCCCAGGTGGTGTACTACTTCGCTGGCTACTTCTATGCGACGAAGTCCAACGATGAAAAGGTGAGCTTTGCTGTGCCTTCGGGCAACTTCGGCAACGTCTGCGCCGGTCACGTGGCGCGCCAGATGGGACTGCCGATTGGTCGTCTGATCGTTGCGACCAACGAGAACGACGTGCTCGACGAGTTCTTCCGCACCGGCACCTACCGCGTGCGCGGCAGCGCCGACACCTACGAAACCTCCAGCCCGTCGATGGACATCTCCAAGGCGAGCAACTTCGAGCGTTTCGTGTTCGATCTGCTCGGTCACGATGCGGCGCGTACCAAGCGCCTGTTCGACGATGAGCTCCGCCTGCACGGCCGCTTCGACCTGGGCGCCGATCCCCTGTTTGAACAGGCCGCCAGCCGTTACGGCTTCGTCAGCGGCAAGAGCACGCACGCCCACCGCCTGGCCACCATCAAGGCCACTTTCGAGCAACACGGCGTGATGATCGACACGCACACCGCCGATGGCGTGAAGGTGGCGCGTGAGCTGCGCCAGCCCGGCGAGCGCGTACTGGTGCTGGAGACGGCGCTGCCTATCAAGTTCGCCGAGACCATCCGCGAAGCGCTGGGGCGCGATCCCCAGAGACCGGCGAAATTCGACGGCATCGAGGCCCTGCCCAAGCGCGTGCAGGTGATGGGTGCGGACGCGGTTGCGGTCAAGCGCTACATCACCGATCACTGTCCGGTCTGACGGACTGAGCTGGCCCATGAAGGTCGTCGGCTTTGCAGGATCGTCGGGCGCGGGAAAGACCACCCTGATCGAGCGACTGATCCCGGCCCTCAAGGCCCGGGGTCTGCGTGTGTCGGTCATGAAGCACGCGCACTGCGGGCTGGAAACCGACCAGCCGGGCAAGGACACTTGGCGCCACCGCGAGGCCGGTGCCTACGAGGTGCTGGCCGCGTCGCCCGACCGGCTGGTGCTGCAGCGCAGCTTCGAACGACCCCTGGAGCGCACGGTGCACGAGCTGATCCCGGCGCTGCATCCCGGGGTGGATTGGGTGCTGGTCGAAGGCTGGCGCGACAGCAACCTGCTCAAGATCGAGGTCTGGCGTGCAGCCACCACCCAACCGGTCCGGTACCCGGACGACCCCTTTGTGGCGGCCATCGCGCTGCCACTGGCCGATGCCTTGCCCGAGGACACCCTGCGCCCGCGGCTGGATCTGGACGATCCCGATGCGGTGGCGGTCTGGCTGATCGACAATGAGGACCGTTTCGACTACGACCCCGAAGCCTACGTTTGATCGCCACTGCGTTGGCCAAGCCGGCCGGGGCGCTGCCTCCAAGACCATGAACGCTCCCCAACCTGTCCGCAAACCCCTGATGGCGCTGGACGCCGCGCTGGCCGACCTGCTTTCACGGGCGACACCTCTCGCGGCCACCGAGACCCTGGCCACAGTGCTGGCCGACCGGCGTGTGCTGGCCGAGGACCTGGTGTCGGCTCTGCACGTGCCGCCGCAGGACAACTCGTCCATGGACGGTTATGCGGTGCGATTGGCCGACATCACCGAGAAGGGCGTGGTGCTGCCGGTCAGCCAGCGCATTCCCGCCGGTCATGCGGCGCAGCCTCTGCAGTCTGGAACCTGTGCCCGCATCTTCACGGGCGCTCCGGTGCCTCCTGGCGCGGACGCCATCGTGATGCAGGAAGACACGCGCGAGGTCGGCGGCGATTTCCATGCCGTGCACATCGACGCCATCCCCGAGCCCGGCCAGTGGATCCGCCGCGCCGGAGAAGACGTGACACGAGGCGCCGTGGTGCTGCCGCGCGGCACGCGCCTGTCGGCCGCAAGCCTGGGCCTGGCGGCCGGCATCGGCGCGGCGCAGCTGCGGGTGACCGCCAAGCCGCGGGTGGCGCTGTTTTCGACCGGTGATGAACTGGTCATGCCCGGCGAGGTGCCGCCCGAAGAGATGAAACCGGGCGCCATCTACAACAGCAACCGCTTCTTCCTGCGCGTGCTGCTGGAGCGTCTGGGCTGCGAGGTCAGCGATCTGGGCATCGTGCCCGACCGGCGCGAGGCGACGCTGGCCGCCCTTAAGACCGCTGCCGACCACCATGACCTGATCCTCACCAGCGGCGGCGTGTCGGTGGGCGAAGAAGACCACATCAAGCCTGCTGTGCAACAACTGGGCAGCCTGGACCTGTGGCAGATCGCGATGAAGCCGGGCAAGCCGTTTGCGTATGGCACGGTGCGCCGCGACGCAGGGGCCGGCGCAGGCGCCCAAGGCCACTGCCACTTCATCGGCCTGCCCGGCAACCCGGTGTCGAGCTATGTCACCTTCCTGCTGCTGGTGCGGCCCTTTCTGCTCAAGCTGCAAGGTGCGGCTGAACCGGTCTACCAGCCGGCGTTCATGACCATGCGGCTGCGCGCCGATTTCGACTTGCCGCGCGCCGACAAGCGCCGCGAATTCCTGCGGGTGCGCCGCAATGCCGACGGTGGCCTGGACCTGTTCCCCAACCAGAGCTCGGGCGTGCTGACCTCGACCGTGTGGGGCGATGGTCTGGTCGACAACCCGGCCGGCAACACCATCGCCCGTGGTGACCTCGTGAACTACATCTCTCTTTCGGACCTGCTCGCATGAAGATCCATCTGCGTTATTTCGCCTCCATCCGCGAGGCCATTGGCTCCGGCAGCGAATCCGTCGAAACCGCAGCGGCCACGCTGGCCGGGCTGCGCGATGAACTGATCGCACGTGGTGGTGCCTACGCCGAGGCGCTGGCGCGCGGGCGTGCGGTGCGCGTGTCGGTCAACCAGACCATGGCCGACGAATCGGCCGCCTTGACGGACGGCGCCGAGGTGGCCTTCTTCCCACCCGTCACCGGAGGCTGAGCATGAACGCCCGTGTCAGCATCCAGACCGAAGACTTTGACCTGTCTGCCGAGGTGGCCCGGTTGCGAGCTGGTCACAAGGGCGTCGGTGCGGTCTGCACATTCGTGGGCACCGTGCGGGACCGCAACGATGGCCAGAGCGTCAGCACCCTGGAGCTGGAGCACTACCCGGGCATGACCGAGAAGTCCATCGAGCAGATGATCGACGAGGCCTTCAAGCGCTTCGACATCCTGGGCGCCCGGGTCATCCACCGCGTCGGCCTGCTGCAACCGCTGGACCAGATCGTGCTGGTGGCCGTGACCTCGGCCCACCGCGGCGAAAGCTTCCAGGCCTGCGAGTTCCTGATGGACTATCTCAAGACCCAGGCGCCGTTCTGGAAGAAGGAACAGACGCCCGAGGGCGCGCGCTGGGTCGATGCGCGGGTCAGCGACGACGCCGCGCTGGCCAAGTGGGGCATTGCCTCGAACAACGCCTGAAGGGCTGTGAAGGCGTCCATGCCGCTGACCGTCGCCGACATCGAATCCATCGAACGGGCCACGCTCACGGCGGTGGCGCCTGAACGGGTGGAGGCGCTGGACGGCTGGCTGCTGCCCATGGACCACGGCACGGTTGGTCGCGCCCACAGTGCGGTGCCTCTGCACCACGAAGCTCACCCCCCGGCGTTGATCGACACCATTGTTCAGCGCTACCGGGATGCCGGCCTGAGACCGGTGTTGCGCCTGCCCGACGTGCCGGAGTTCGAGCCCTGGTGGCCCGAGCTCCGGGCCCAGGGCTTCCGGCGCGAGCAGCCTACCCTGACCCAGACCGGTGCGCTGGATGGCCTGCTGGCGCTGGCGCCGAACACCGACGGGGTGTCGCTGGACCCGCGCCCTGATGCGGCCTGGATGGCCATGTTTCTGGGTGAGGGACTCGACCCGGTGGACGGGGCAAGCCGCTCGAAGGCGCTGTCCCGCGCCGAGGGCATGCTCTTCGTCAGCCTTAGAGAGGGTGGTGGCGAGACCCTGGCTTGTGGCGCCGCCTGTTTCGCCCAGGGCTGGCTGAGCATGCACGGCTTGCGCACGGCCGCCAGCCGGCGGGGCAGGGGGCTGGCGGGGCGGATGATCCGTGCCATGGCCCTGGAGGCGCAGCGACGGGGCATCACCCGGGCCTTTCTGCAGGTGGACGCGTCCAACGAGCCCGCCTTGGCGCTGTACCGCAGAGCTGGCATGACCACCGCCTGGTCCTACGCCTACTGGCGGGCGGGATAGCCCCCACGCTCCGCCGCTTCGCGGGTTGCTGCCCCCAAGGGGGCTGATCCGGCTTGGGGCGGCCCGGCGCCGGATCTGGCCTGACCGTTGACCTGGGTCAACGCCGCTGGACCCCGACCGGCGCAAGGTCTTGAAATGGTGGCGGTCAGCGCCACATGCCCGTCAGTTCAAGCATTTCGGAGCATCACAACATGCGTCTCGACAAACTCACCACCAAGTTCCAGGAAGCCCTGGGCGAGGCCCAGAGCCTGGCCCTGGGCAAGGACCACGCTTACATCGAACCGGCCCACCTGCTGCTGGCCATGTTGCGCCAGGCCGATGGACCGAAGTCGTTGCTGCAGCGCGCGGGCGTCAATGTGCCGGGTCTGACCAAGGCCACCGAAGACGCGGTCAACCGCCTGCCCGAGGTGCAGGGCCAGGAGCAGGTGCAACCCGGCCCGGACCTGATCAAGCTGCTGCAGGCGACCGAAAAGGAAGCCATCAAGCGCGGCGACGCTTTCATCGCCAGTGAGCTGTTCCTGCTCGCCGTGGCCGACCAGAAGGGCGAGATCGGGCGCATCGCCAACGAGAACGGCCTCTCGCGCAAGAGCCTGGAAGCGGCCATTGAAGCCGTGCGCGGTGGCCAGAAGATGGATTCGCCCGAAGGCGAGAGCCAGCGCGAGGCGCTCAAGAAGTACACCCTGGACCTGACCGAGCGCGCCCGCCAGGGCAAGCTGGACCCGGTGATCGGCCGCGACGACGAGATCCGCCGCGCCATCCAGGTGCTGCAGCGCCGCAGCAAGAACAACCCGGTGCTGATCGGCGAGCCTGGCGTGGGCAAGACGGCGATTGTCGAGGGCCTTGCGCAACGCATCGTCAACGGCGAGGTGCCCGAAACCCTGCGCGACAAGCGCGTGCTGGTGCTGGACATGGCGGGCCTGCTGGCCGGCGCCAAGTACCGCGGCGAGTTCGAAGAGCGCTTGAAGTCGGTGCTGAAAGAGGTGGCGCAGGACGAGGGCCGGATCATCCTGTTCATCGACGAGATCCACACCATGGTGGGCGCCGGCAAGGCCGAGGGCGCCATCGACGCTGGCAACATGCTCAAGCCCGCGCTGGCACGTGGCGAACTGCACTGCATCGGCGCGACCACGCTGGACGAGTACCGCAAGTACATCGAGAAGGACGCTGCGCTGGAGCGCCGCTTCCAGAAGGTGCTGGTCGATGAGCCGACCGTGGAGCAGACGATTGCCATCCTGCGCGGGCTGCAGGAAAAGTACGAGGTCCACCACGGTGTGGACATCACCGACCCGGCCATCGTGGCCGCGGCCGAGCTGAGCCACCGCTACATCACTGACCGCTTCTTGCCCGACAAGGCCATCGACCTGATCGACGAGGCCGCGGCCAAGATCAAGATCGAGATCGACTCCAAGCCGGAGGTCATGGACAAGCTGGACCGTCGGCTGATCCAGCTCAAGATCGAGCGCGAGGCGATGAAGAAGGAAACCGACGAGGCCTCGCAGAAGCGCTTGGCGCTGATCGACGAGGAAATCGTCGAGCTGCAGAAGGAAGCCGCCGATCTGGAAGAGATCTGGAAGGCCGAGAAGGCCCAGGCGCAGGGAAGCGCGCACGTGCGCGAAGAGATCGAGCGGGTCAAGCTGCAGATCGAGGAACTCAAACGCAAGGGCGATTTCAACAAGGTGGCCGAGCTGCAGTACGGCCGGCTGCCCGAGCTGGAGAAGCAGCTCCATGAAGCCCAGGCGAAGGAGGCCGGCAAGGCCGACGCCGGGCCGGCGCGCCAGCTGCTGCGCACCCAGGTCGGCGCCGAAGAGATCGCCGAAGTGGTCAGCCGCGCGACCGGCATTCCGGTGTCCAAGATGATGCAGGGTGAGCGCGACAAGCTGCTGCAGATGGAAACCAAGCTGCACGAACGCGTGGTCGGCCAGGACGAGGCCATCAGCGCGGTGGCCAATGCCATTCGCCGCTCGCGCTCGGGCCTGTCCGATCCGAACCGGCCAACCGGGTCTTTCCTGTTCCTGGGCCCGACCGGCGTGGGCAAGACCGAGCTGTGCAAGGCGCTGGCAGGCTTCCTGTTCGACAGCGAGGAGCACCTGGTGCGCATCGACATGAGCGAGTTCATGGAGAAGCACTCGGTGGCCCGCCTGATCGGCGCGCCGCCCGGCTACGTGGGCTACGAGGAGGGCGGTTATCTGACCGAGGCCGTGCGCCGCAAGCCGTATTCCGTGCTGCTGCTCGACGAGGTGGAGAAGGCCCACCCGGACGTCTTCAACGTGCTGCTGCAGGTGCTGGACGACGGCCGCCTGACCGACGGCCAGGGCCGCACCGTGGACTTCAAGAACACGGTGATCGTCATGACCAGCAACATCGGCTCGCACCTGATCCAGGCCATGGTAGGCGACAGCTACGAGGACGTGAAGGACGCGGTCTGGGGCGAACTCAAGAACCACTTCCGGCCCGAGTTCCTCAACCGCATCGACGAGACGGTGGTGTTCCACGGTCTGGACGCGAAGCACATCGAGTCGATCGCCGGCATCCAGCTCAAGGCCCTGCAGGCTCGCCTGCAGAAGATGGACCTGCGGCTGGACGTGTCTCCCGCGGCGCTGGGCGAACTGGCCAAGGTCGGCTTCGACCCGGTGTTCGGTGCCCGGCCGCTCAAGCGCGCGATCCAGCAGCGAATCGAGAACCCGCTCTCGAAGCTGTTGCTGGAGGGCAAGTACCCGCCCAAGTCGGTGATTCCAGTGGGGGTGGACCCGGTGCGCAACCCGGGGGTTTTCGAGTTCGCGGACGCGATCAGCTACGACTGAGCCCCAGGCGACAGGCGGTGCCCCGGCATGGGGCGCCGCCTCTACCGCCGCCCGGGGCGCGCTCCTATCATGGCTCGATGACCCAGACGCCCCCCGACCTTCCGTTGCGTGCCCTGTTTGACGCGCAGTTCCAGGCCAGTCGCGCGCAGATCGACGTGCCGCTGGCGCTTCGCCTGGACCGGCTGCGCCGCATGCGGGCGCTGATCGACACGCACGGCGCTGCGCTGGCCGAGGCGGTGCAGGCCGATTTCGGGGTGCGTTCGACCCGGCTCACGGAGGTGGCCGACTTCTTCGTGCTGCGTTCGCTGCTGGGTGACCTGGAGCGCCACACCAGCGCCTGGATGAAGACGCGCCGGGTGCGCACGCCGGTCTACCTGCAGCCGGCCAGCGCCCACATCCAGCGCCAGCCGCTGGGCGTGGTCGGCGTGATCGGCCCCTGGAACTACCCGTTGCAGCTGACGCTGGGGCCGACCGCCACCGCGCTGGCGGCGGGCAACCGGGTGATGCTCAAGCCCAGCGAGCTCACGCCGCACACCTCGGCGCTGCTCGCGACCTTGCTGCACCAGGCGTTCTCCGCCGACGAGGTGTGCGTGGCGCTGGGCGGGCCGGACGTGGCGCACGAGTTCGCCAGCCTGCCGTTCGACCATCTGTTCTTCACTGGCTCCACTGCCGTGGGGCGCAAGGTGGCCGCCGCCGCCGCCGCCAACCTGACGCCCACTACGTTGGAACTGGGCGGCAAGTCGCCCTGCATCGTCGACACCTCGGCCGACCTGGACGCGGTGGCCATCAAGATTGCGCACGGCAAGCTGCTCAACGGCGGCCAGACCTGCATCGCGCCCGACTACGTGTGGCTGCCCCAGGGGCGTGAGGCCGAGTTCGAGCGCGCCTTCGCTGCCGCGGTAGCGAGGCTATTTCCTTGTGGGGCCGCACACCCGGACTACGCCAGCATCATCAGCGAGCGGCACCACGCGCGGCTGCTGGCGATGGTGAAGGAGGCGCAGTCCCAGGGTGCCCGTGTGGTCGAGGTGGCTCCGCGCAGCGGTTCGGGCCACGAGCGCCAGATGACGCCGGTGCTGGTGTTCCAGCCGCCGGCCGAGGCGCGCCTGATGCACGAGGAAATTTTCGGACCGGTGCTGCCGGTGCTCAGCTACACGGATCTGGACCAGGCCATCGCCACGGTCAACGCGGGCCCCAGGCCTCTGGCGCTGTACTGGTTCGGGCAGAACAGGGCCGCGCGCGACCGGGTGCTGCGAGGCACGGTGAGCGGCGGCGTGACGGTGAACGACACCCTGCTGCACATCGCCCACGAGAATCTGCCCTTTGGCGGGGTGGGTGAGAGCGGCTGGGGCGCCTACCACGGTGAAACCGGCTTCCTGCGCTTCACGCAGCAGAAAGCGGTGCTGGTGCAGTCGCGCTGGGCGGCGGCCAGCCTGTTCTACCCGCCCTACGGGGCCACCTTCGACCGCGTGATGGGACTGCTCAAGCGCTGGCTTTGAGCGGCGCTGCTCAGGCGCTGTCGTTGTCGCCGTAGAGCATCAGCGGCACCGGCTGCAGGTAGCCCTGCTGCAGCAGACCCGCGGCCAGATCGCTGACATCGCCACCCAGCAGCGCCGACAGCTCGCGTTCGCTGCGGCGGCCGTTGGCCATGAGCAGCAGGCTGTGGGCGCGGCGGCCGACCAGGTCGGGGCGTGACAGAGCCTCCCAGGCCTTCGGTGTCTTGGCAATGCGTTGTGGTGCGTTCATCGTCTTCCCCTGCTGGCGCGTTTTGTGTGTGAGCATCCAGCAAGATACGGGCCTGAGATGACAGGGCCGTGACGCCCGCTGCTGCACCGCCAGCGGGCGTTATGCTCGGCCGCGAATCACACGGAGCACCGCGATGAAGCCTACTGCCATCACCATCTTTCACAATCCCCAGTGCAGCACCTCGCGCAACGTTTTGGCCGCGATCCGCGAGACCGGGGCCGAGCCGGTGGTGATCGACTACCTCAAGCAGCCCTACACCCGGGCGCAGCTCGCCGCGCTGCTCCAGGCCATGGGAATGAGCGCGGGTGAATTGCTGCGCCGCAAGGGCGATCTGTACGCCGGGTTGGCCGAGGCGAAGCCGGACCGCAGCGACGCCGAGTGGCTGGACCTGATGGTGCAGCACCCCGTGCTGGTCGAGAGGCCGATCGTCGTGACGCCGCGCGGCACCGTGCTCTGCCGCCCAAAGGAGCGGCTGCAAGAGGTGCTCTGATCAGATCTGCCCCGCCACAGGGCCGAAGCGCGACGGCGGCTGGCCCAGTGCGGCGCGGAACATGGAGCTGAAGGCGCTGTCGCTGGCGTAGCCAGCGGCGGCGGCCACCTGGCTCACCGGCGTGCCCCTGGCCAGCATCGGCAGCGCGTGCGCCAGCAGCACCTGCTGCCGCCAGCGCTGAAAGCCCATGCCCAGCTCGTCCCGGAACAGGCGCGCCAGGGTGCGCTCGCTGGCGCCGCTGTGGGCGGCCCAGCCGGCCAGCGTCGCGTGCTGCGCCGGCGCGTTCAGCACCGCCTCGCACAGGGCACGCAGGCGCCGGTCGCCGCGCTGCGGGTCGGGCATCGGCACGCCCAGCGGCTGGGTGGGCGCGTGCGCCAGCTCCGCCAGCACCAGGGTGGACAACGCGCGCTGCCGCAGTTCGTCGCTGGCGTGGTGCGGCAACTCCATGCCCAGCACCAGCTCGCGCAGCAGGGCCGAGACCACCAGCACCCGGGAGCGGCGCCACTCGGCGGTCACCACCGACGGATCGATGTAGAGCGTGTAGAGCTGCGACGTCTCCAGCATGCTGACCGCGTGGCGGGCGCCCGGCGGGATCCAGACGGCGCGCGACGGCGGGACGATGGTCGTGGTCTCCAGCCCCGAGGTCCGGTCTGGCGCGGCGTCGGCCACCGTGACCTGCAACAGGCCGCTGGCGCAGTAGGCCAGCTGACCCCAGGGGTGGTGGTGCGGTTCGAACTGGGTGTCGTGGCCCATGGCACGGGCCCTGCAGCGCACCGGCCGCTCCGGCGAGGGGCGGAACGGGTCTGTGTCGCCGACGGGCACGGCGCGGCGCTCGCGTCTGGTCATGAGATGGCTCCCGGATTTGGCGGAAATTCGATGATGGTTGTCTTTCTATCGCATATCGGCCGCTGCGTCAGCCCGTACCATGCCCTGCATGAACACCGCCACCCTCGACGCCGTGCCCCCGCCGGCCAACCCCGTTCCCCTGAAGCAGGACGCCGCCGTCATCGGCTTGGTCGGCCTGGCGCACGGCACGTCCCACTTCTCGCACCTGCTGCTGGCGCCGCTGTTCCCGATCTTCATGCGCGACTTCGGCCTGAGCTACTCCGACGTCGGCTTGCTGATGAGCATCTTCTTTGTCATCTCGGGTTCCGGCCAGGCGATGTCCGGCTTTGTGGTCGACCGCATCGGCGCACGCCCGGTTCTGTTTGCGGCCATCAGTTGCTTCCTGCTGGCCTCGCTGGCGGCGTCCATGGCCACCGGCTACGCCGGCCTGGTGCTGGTGGCGGTGCTGGCGGGAATGGGCAACGCGCCATTCCACCCGGCCGACTTCACCATCCTGAACCAGCGCGTGTCGGCACCGCGGCTCGGCTATGCCTTCAGCGCCCATGGCCTGACCGGCAACCTGGGCTGGGCGCTGGCGCCGGCCTTCCTGGTCGGCATCACGGCGCTGGCCAACTGGCGCACCGCCTACCACTGCGCCGCGCTGCTCTACATCGCGGTGCTGGCCCTGCTGTTCTGGCAACGGGACAAGCTGCGTACCGAGGTGCATGTGCGCCACGCCGACGCGCCCAAGGGCTCGGATCTGGCGTTCATGAAGCTGCCGGTGGTTTGGTGGTGCTTTGCCTTCTTCCTGCTGTCCACCATGACGCTCGCGGTGGTGCAGAGCTATGCGCCGTCCATCCTCAAGCAGTTGCACGGGGTCAGTGTCGAGGCCGCCACCCTCACCGTCAGCGCCTACATGCTGTGTGGCGCGCTGGGCATGTTCGTCGGCGGCTTCGTGGCCGCCACCTCCAAACACAGCGACCGCGTGGTGGCCTGGGCGATGACGGCCGGCGCCCTGCTGCTGCTGGTCTGTGCCACCGGCTGGCTCAACGGCACCGGCACCATGGTCGTGCTGGCGGCCACCGGCTTTGCCGTTGGCGTGGGCGGGCCCAGCCGCGACATGATGATCAAGAAGGCCACGCCCAAGGGAGCCACCGGGCGCGTCTACGGCACGGTCTACTCCGGCCTGGACGTGGGCTTCGCGGTCTCGCCCATGGTCTTCGGACTTTTCATGGACCGGGGCTGGTACGCGCTCACGCTGGCGGGTGCGGCGCTGGTGCTGCTGGTGTCCGTCTATGCCGCCATTGGTGTGGGCCGCCGGACAGCAGCCCGCTGAGTCTGTGCACAATTCCGGCATGACCACACAACTTGCCGGACACCTGCTCGTCGACTGCCTCATCGCCCAGGGCGTGACCCACGCCTTCGGCGTGCCGGGTGAAAGTTACCTCGCGGTGCTCGATGGCTTCCACGACCGCGCGGACCGCATCCGCTTCGTGATCAACCGGCAGGAGGGCGGCGCGGCCTTCATGGCCGAGGCCCAGGGCAAGCTGACCGGGCGGCCTGGCATCTGCTTCGTGACGCGCGGCCCTGGAGCCACCAATGCCTCGATCGGGCTGCACACCGCCTACCAGGACTCGACGCCGATGGTGCTGTTTGTGGGCGATGTGGCCAGCGATGCGCGAGACCGTGAAGCCTTCCAGGAGGTGGACTACAACGCCTTCTTCGGCCCGAGCACGAAAGGCATGGCCAAGCGCGTCGAGCGCATCGACGACCCGCGCCGCATCCCCGAATACGTGGCGCGCGCCTTCGCCACCGCCATGAACGGCCGGCCTGGACCGGTGGTGCTGGTGTTGCCCGAGGACATGCTGACGCAGGCGGTGGATGCCGCCCCGTTGCCGCGTGTGGAACCGGTGCAGGCCTGGGCCGACCCCGGTGCGCTGCGCGAGCTGCGCACGCTGCTGCTGGCGGCCGAGCGCCCGCTGGTGATCGCCGGCGGCGGAGGCTGGACGCCGCAGTCGGCCGCCGCGCTGCAGCGCTTCGCCGAGAACTGGCAACTGCCGGTGGCCAACGCCTTCCGCTTCCAGGACTGCTTCGACAACCACCACCCTCAGTACGCGGGCGATGTCGGCCTGGGCATCAACCCGGCGCTGGCCCGACGCATCCGCGAGAGCGACCTGGTCCTGGCCATTGGCCCGCGCCTGGGCGAAGCGACCACCGGCGGCTACACGCTGCTGGAGGCGCCTGTGCCGGCACAGAAGCTGGTGCACATCCACGCCAGCGCCGAGGAACTGGGCCGGGTCTACCAGCCCACGCTCGCGATCCAGGCCACGATGAACGCCGCCGCGCGTTCGCTGGAGGTGCTGACCGCCCCGCCCAGCCTGCCGTGGTCGGCCTGGACGGCCGCCTGTCACGCCGACTACGAGGTCAATGTGGATGTTGGCAACGGCGGCATCGTGCTGCCAGGCAGCATCGACATGCCAGCCCTCATTCACATGTTGCAGAAGCAACTGCCGGCCGACGCGGTGCTGACCAACGGCGCAGGCAACTTCGCCAGCTGGCTGCACCGGTTCTACCGTTACCACGGCCTGCTCAAGGGGCACAAGACGCAACTGGCGCCGACCAATGGCGCCATGGGATATGGCGTGCCCGCGGGCATCGGCGCCGCCATCCTCACCGGACGCACCGCCTTCACCATCGCGGGCGATGGCGACTTCCTCATGAACGGGCAGGAACTGGCCACGGCGGTGCAGCATGGCGCAAAGTCGGTCATCGTGCTGCTCAACAACGGCACCTACGGCACCATCCGCATGCACCAGGAGCGCGAATACCCGGCACGGGTCAGCGGCTCGGACCTGCGCAACCCCGACTTCTGCGCGCTCGCGCGGGCCTATGGCTATATGGCCGAACGCATCACCCACACGGCGGAGTTCGAGCCAGCGCTGCAGCGGGCGCTGGCCGCCGACGGCGGCTCGCTGATCGAGGTCATGCTCGATCCGGAGGTCATCACCACCCGCGGAACCCTCTCGGCGATCCGGAACAAATCCCGCTGATTGGGGTGCATTGGTTGCTTTTTGGCAACAACGTTTGTGAATAGGTCACAGGCCGGTGGGCAATGGCACACGCCTCAGGACGGGTGCCGGTTTCTAAGCTTTCCCCATCCGCAACACACGAGGAAAGCGCCATGGAAACCACCGCCCAACGCCACCTGATGGACCGTACCACCAGCGACCTGTACTTCCACGCCGAGCGCACGCAGTCGGTGCCGGACAGCCTGGGGCAAGACCTGCTATTGCGGGTGCTGGACGAGGTCGACTACGGCCTGCTGGTGATCGACTCCCAGGGCCACATCCGCCACGCCAACCACCTGGCGCGGCACGAAATGTCGACCGGGCGGGTGATCGTCACCCATTCGCGCTCCCTGCTGGGGCGCAACACCGAGCTCACCACCCAGATCCAGAGCGCCCTGGAACACGCTCTGCGCGGCCAGCGCCGCCTGCTGCAACTCAAGCAGGGTGAACACGAGCTGTCGCTGGCCTTCGTGCCGCTGAGCCACCCGCTGGAGTTCGACGCGCCCACCGTTCTGGTGCTGCTCTCTCGCAAGAATGCCTGTGACAACCTGGCGCTGCGCATGTTCGCCCGCTCGCAGAACCTGAGCCCCAGCGAAGAGGCGGTGCTGCTGGCCCTGTGCCGCGGCGCCTCGATTCCTGAGATCGCGTCCGACCACAAGGTGGCCGAATCCACCGTGCGCAGCCAGATCAAGGCACTGCGCGAAAAAACCGGCTGCGGCAGCATCCGGGCCCTGATGCAGAAGGTGCACAGCCTGCCGCCCATGGTCCCTGCCTTGCGGGTGATCTCCGCGATGCCGCACAATGCCATGGAGTTTGCCCAACCATGAGCCAGGATGTCCGCCTTCCTTCCCGCCAGCACAGAGCCTTCCTCCCACATCCAGGCACTGGCGGCACTGGGCGTGCAGCGGCGCTACCGCAACGGCGCGCTGCTGATCCAGGAAGGTGAGTCCGGGGACACGATCTACATCGTCCTGCAGGGGCGCCTGCGGGCCTTCCTCGGCGACGGCAACGGCAAGGAACTGACCCTGGGCTTTTACGGCCCGCTGGAATATGTGGGCGAAATGTCGCTCGACGGTGGTCCGCGTTCGGCCAACGTGGAGGCGGTCGATGCAACGACCTGTTCCGTCATCTCCCGTGCCGTGCTGCTGAACTACATCGCCCAGCACCCCGAGTTCGCGCTGGAACTTATGGCCCGGCTGATCCGCCGGGCGCGGCTGGCCACCGAGAGTGCCGGCAATGTGGCCCTCATTGACGTTTATGGACGCCTGGTGCGCCTGCTCAACCAGCTGGCCCAGGAGCCCGAAGCCTCTGGCGAGCGCCGGCTGGCGGAGCGCCTCACCCACCAAGAGCTGGCGCAACACCTTGCGTGTTCACGCGAAATGGTGTCCCGCCTGCTCAAGGACCTGGAAACCGGCGGCTACATCGCCGTTCGCGAGCGCTGGATCTGGCTGCTCAAGGCGCTGCCGGCGCGCTGGTGAAGGACAGATTCAGAGCCGCTTCCTGGTGATCTGTGGTGCCGCACAGCTGGTGCCATACATGCGCACCGACGAGCCGCTGCGGCTGCCGGCACCAAGCACCCCCCATAGCGCTGTGCTCTCGTCGCTCACTGCCAGTTCGTCCGGCACCTTCTTCACCCCGTAGCGTTGGGGCAGTCGTGCGGCATCTGGGTCTGGCAGTCTCGGGCTGTAGCGGGCGGCGGGGTTGAAGGCGCTGCTGGCGAATCGGACGCCGCCGACAGAGACGGATCGCTGCCCCGTTCCGATGCTGTTGAACACCCCGCTGCGCCGGATCGGCGTCGGGTTGTCGGGGTGGTCGACAAAGCTGTCGATGTTGCCGCTGGTGTCATAGAACCTGTCCAGCATGGCGGACTGGCGAGCGCCGGTGTAGGTCCCCTGTGCCACGTCGTCCCGTTCCACGTAGGCATCCAGGACCACCGGATTGAGCCCTCCGTTGCAGACTTTCACTTGCCAGACGCCGGCCGGGGCCAGCCGGTCCTCGGGGTGGTGCGAGGCCGTCGGGCACAGGGCGAGCAGAGCGCAGGTGCCGTGCCGACCCAATGCTGTCTTTCTCGGAAACACCAACGCCAGCTGGGGTGCGGTGGTCGAGGGCCAGCAACCTGCGTTGCCGACGCTCATCGGTCCCAGCACCTGCCCGCCGGGCAGCGTGACCTCGATGCTGATGTCCTGCAGCGCTTCCTCAGGCAGGTCGGGGTCGCCCAGCCACAATTCGAGAAAACTCTGGGTGCGGTCGTCGGGCTGGATGTGCCAGTGCAACTCGGCGGGCGCACCTCCCGGCTGCAGGGTCTGGTTCACGTGGGTGCGGTCCTGATAGCCGTTGCCCGCAGGAATGAAAACCTGCAGCCGTTCGGGCGTGCACAGTGCCACCAGATGATCCATGGCTGCTTCCAGCACCGAGGTTCCGTCGTGTGGACCGGCCAGCGTGCCCCAACTGATGTTGACCACCAGCTGCGCATCGGTGGTCACCCGGTTCAGGATGAACATGAGCGCGTCCAGCACGCTGACGTTCATCGCTCCGCCCGAGGTGTCGATCACGTTGGACCAGTCCAGCTGCACTGCGATCAGGGGCGCGCGGCTGGCCTCGTCGTGGGCTGGCGTCATGTCCGGCGTGTGGCCCGCACTGCTCATTCGGGCGGTGGCCAGCCAGGGGCCAGCGGCCAGGCTGGCCACCACCGTTCCGTGGTTGACCGGGTGCTTCAGGTCCCAGCATTGCAGGTGGTCGTACAGGTCATCCTCGTCCACCGAGCCGTTCAGCGTGAACCGGTTCATCGCGGCGCGGATGTCGGCCGCCGTCAGTTCATGTCCATAGCCCATGACCGGCGGCGTGGGGCCGGCGCGGCGAGGGTCGAGGCGGCTGCGCAGGCGGCGACCCAGGCCCGGACCGTGCGGACCGTCGAATTCGTCCTGGCGCCAGAAGTGGCGCACCCGCGGCTCTCCGTCGGGTTTCAGAAAGGCGGTGTTGGCCATCGCAAGACCGCCATCGATGATGCCGATCACTTTTCCGCCCAAGCGATCCGGACAGGGGGGCACTGTGTCGCCAGGCAAGGCCGGGTCGGTCAGCGGTCCGGTGTGCTCCTCCACGGGCAGGCCGAGCTCGTAGCGCCGAACGATGCCGGCCAGGTCCGAGCGCTTGCGCATCTCCTTGAAAAAGCCTTTGCGTGCGCGTGCCGTGCAGAAACGAAGCCCGGGCAGCAGCAGGTAAGCCTTGGGCACCTGCAGCCACTTCACGTCGGATGCCTGCAGCAGGTCCTGGATGCCGAAACCGGAGTGGAGTTCGATGATGATCGGCAGCCATCTGGGCTGAGCTGCCGGGCCTTCGCCCAGCCGGTAGCCTTCAAAGCGGTCGGCTTCGGCCCATGCGAGGTAGGGGTCGGCGCCCTCGATGCTGCCGGGCAGGGACCAGTCCGTGCCGGTGACCTCGCCTTTGGGCAGCGGCTGCCAGGGCTGGGCCGCGCTCATGACCACTCCTTCAGGGCCTCCTGCCACAGCCAGCCCAGGGTGTCGGCCTGGGGCAGCGGAATCTGCGGGCCGCTCACGCTGTAGGCGCCCGCGTCCATCGGGTCGCTGAGCTTGAAGTCCTTGGGGGCGCCATCCGCCTCGACGAACTTGTCGCTGTCAAAGCCGCGCAGTCGAACGTTGCCACCGGTGGCGCGGGCGACGAAGAACTCCCCGAGACTCGTGCCCAGCAGGCGGCCAACCGCGCTGTCCACCGGGTAGTGCACCCCCGCCACCGTGCGGTTGACCGCGATGCGCGCCGCCAGGCGCTGCAGCTGCGTGCGGCTGTTCTGGCCATCGTGCTTGCCAGGGCGGGTCTGGTCCATGAACGACTCCAGCAGGGTGGCCACTGCGAACGCTTCTGTCGAATGACCGCTGGGCCAGCTGCCGTGTCCCGGCGTGGGGATCATGGGCTGGATTTGTGGCGACAGCTCCACCGGCCGCAGGGTGGCAAAGATGTGCTTGAGTCGCATCTCGACGTGTACACACAGGCCCAGCGCGATCTCGATCAGCTGCAGCGTTTTTTTGTGCCGGTGGGCTGTCAGGCCGAGCACGGCGGACCAGTAGCCAACCGGCGCGGTCAGCTGGTCCAGCACCTCGGCAGCCCGGTCTCCGCGCAGATCCGCGTAGGCCGCGACCAGATCCAGCTGCTGCTTGAGCAGGTTCTTTGAGGGGCCCTGCAGCTGCACCAGCGTCCGGTTCTTGATCGTGGTCGCGCCGAGGTTGGCGAACTTCAGGTCGGCCTGTTTGGTGCTGGCCGAAGCAGTGACGGAGAGACCTTCGACCAGTTGCTCGAAGCAGGTGGTCATCCGCGGACCGTCGGCCCAGAGACGCAGGTTTTGGTCCTGATTGAACCCGGGGGTGGAGGGGTGGAGCACCGCGCCGCCGAATGGTCCGGCGATGGCGGCCCGGCTGATGGTCAGCGCGTCAGCTGACAGACTGCTCGCAGCCCCAACGCCACCACTGACGCCTCCACTGACGCCTCCACTCACGCCTCCACTCACGCCTCCACTCACGCCACCACTCACGCCACCACTCACGCCACCACTCATGTCGTCTCCTTTGGGATCAAGATTTCGGGAGGCCAAGGGCTTCCATAGCCTTGGCAGTTCTTAGTCGCGCCTGACTCACTCCTGCTGATGCCAGATATCGAGTCACCGTCAGCTCGGGTTGCATGACACGCAGCAATTCAAATGTGGCCTTTGCGTCGCGCTCACGCCCCAGCTCGTACTGAGACACCAAGAGCGCACGAATGGTCGGGAGATGGAAGCGGTTCTTGCGCAAGGACGCTTCGCACATCGTTACAGCGTCTTCCAGTTTTCCCTGTGCCAGGTAGCAGTTGCCCAGCATCATTTCGAAGTAGTACTTTTGCGGGTCCAAGGGTGACAGTTGGAGCGCACTCTCCGCTTCGATCACAGATTGCTCCGGCGATCCCCACATGGTCGACCACACGCTGCTGTAGAGCCACCCCATAGGGTCGTTGGGGTTGCTGTGGGTGGCCTCAAGAAGCAACTGATGGGAGCCCTGGATGTCTTTGCCCAGGTGGCACATGGCGTGTCCCTTCACCGACAGCGCCAGAGCGCTGTCCGGCGCCATGTCCAGCGCGCGGTCCGAGATGTCGATCGCCCTCTGGAATGATTCGTGGGGGTCCGCAGCCATGCCCTGCACCACCTGCATGATGTGCCACTTGGCCAGCCACGCCCAGGGTGCGACCGAGCGCTTGTGCCGGTCCACCAGGGCCTCCAGCAGCTGCTGGCTGCGCTCCAGATCCCGGCGGGTGGATCGGTGCATCAGGTTGATGGCACCCAACATCAGGGCACTGCTGTCCAGCCGGGGCAGGGCCTGGGTCAGGGTGCGTTGCACTTCCGAGTGCAGCAGCTGGTCGGCGCAGGTGGACGCCAGCGAGTTGATCAGCTCGCTTTCCTGCTGCACCACGTCCATCACGTCGCCGGTGAGCCGGTCTGCCCAGATCACCTCGTTGTGCCGGGTGTCGCTCAGCTGCGCGGTCACAAGCACGCGCTCGCCCAGCGTCACGTAGCTCCCTGACAGCACGAAGTGGGCGTCCAGCTGCTGGCTCGCAGTCTGGTTGATGTCGTCCCGCCCCCTGAGCACGGTGGTCGACAGCCTCGAGATGACACGCAGGTGCTGGCTGCGCGAGAGCTGGACGATGACGCCGTCCGCCAGCAGATCGCCGATCACGAAGTGCTCGGGTGCATTGCTTCGCGACACGAAAGGCAGCACGGCGATGGTGGCCCGGAAGTCCTCCGGTCTGGCGGCAGGGGCGGGCGGTTTGAGGGTGACACCTGTTCCTGAGGGCGGGGAGAGCGTCCAGGTCCTGACGGGCTCCGGCCAGTGCTTGAGGTAGCACTCGCCCATGTCCTCCATGTCACCGTCGACCCCGTCCACCAGGGCGTCGTGCACATTGGCTGTGATCACGGTTTCTCCGGGACCTGCGAGTCCCGCTACCCGGGCGGCCAGGTTGACACCGTGGCCGAACACATCATGGTCGTCGATGTACAGGTGGGTGGCGTTCAGTCCGGCGCGGAGCCAGAATTTGTTGTCGTCATCCCGCCGGCGATTGGCGTCGTCGAAATAGCGGTGGAGGCGCAGGGTGGCCTTGACAGCTTGGGACGGTTCGTCGAACTCCACCAGGATGCCGTCGCCCAAACTCTTGACCAGGCGGCCGCCATGTCTTGGCAGAACCTCTTCACGGGCGTGCTGGAGAAAGCCGTGCCACTGGTGGACCACGGACGCTTCGTTCGATGCCATCAGCCTCACGGATTCCACCAGGTCCATCACCAGCACCACCTTGTTCTGCATGAGCGGCAGAGGCGGCACCTCTGGGGATGGAGCCGATTCGCCGTGAGAGCCCATGGTGCTGGGGTGTGGCTGGCTTGTCATACCTCGAAAGGGGGAAGTGCTGTTTCAGTTTCTCACATCTGAAAGGTCCGGGCGCAGACGACAACGGCAAAAAAAAGAGCCGGCAAGGCCGGCTCTCCGCAGACAGGAGCATCTGGTGCTCCTTAGCGCCCTGATCACTTCAGGTGTTCGTTGATCATCTTGGTCATTTCGAACATCGAGGCCTGGGCCTTCTTGAAGATTTCCTTCAGCTTGGCGTCGGCGTTGATCATGCGCTTGTTGACCGCATCCTGCAGCTTGTTCTTCTTGATGTATTCCCAGACCTTCTTGGTCACTTCCGTGCGGGGCAGCGGGCTGTTGCCAACGATGGCGGCCAGTGCAGCGCTGGGGGTCATGGCCTTCATGAAGGCTGCGTTGGGGGTGCGCTTCTTGGCAGGTGCGGCCTTCTTGGCGGGAGCGGCGGCCTTTTTGGCCGGAGCAGCCTTCTTCGCCGGAGCAACGGCCTTCTTGGCCGGAGCAGCCTTCTTCGCCGGAGCGGCAGCCTTCTTGGCGGGCGCAGCCTTCTTTGCCGGAGCAGCGGCCTTCTTGGCCGGAGCGGCCTTCTTCGCAGGAGCTTTCTTTGCAGTTGCCATGTTGAGGATTCCTTCTAGAAGTGGTTTGACGCCAGAGGAGAACGCGCTCTCTCACTGGTGCCTCGCATGCTAATGGAGATGCATGGTCCTTCCAAGGTGGAAGCACCGTTTTTTTGCGCGATGTCAGAGGGAAATCGGGGTTTTTTGGCCCCGAAAACAACACTGCGCCCGGTATTGCGCACCTCCCACCAATCCGCAGTGCAGAGCGTGCTTCAATTTCTGCTCCGAAAAACCAGTTTTCCAGAGTGGTTCACCATGACTTCTTCCATCGATTTTTCGACCTGCGACTTTGGCGACGAACACAAGGGTGATGCCAGTGGCGCATTCCGTGTGTTGCCACCTGTGTTCCGCGACTTCGGTGCACACCGCCGTTTCGCCGGGCCGGTCGTGACCGTGCAATGCCTGGACGACAACAGCCAGGTGAAGGCCCTCGTCGAAGGGCCCGGGGAGGGGCGTGTGCTGGTGGTCGACGGTGGGGCCTCGCTGCGGCGCGCATTGCTCGGCGGCAATCTGGGCGCCGCCGCCGCGCACAACGGTTGGGCGGGGGTGGTGGTGGATGGGTGCGTGCGCGATGTTGCTGAACTGGCGGTGTGCGAGACCGGCATTCGCGCGCTGGCCTCGGTGCCGCTGCCGACCGAGCGGCGCAACCAGGGAGTGCGCGATGTGCCCGTGAAGATCCAGGGCGTCACCGTCCGTCCGGGCGAATGGCTGTATGCGGACGAGGATGGCACCGTGATCGCCGACCGGCCGTTGCACCGGGGCGCCTGAGCAAGCTCAGGCGGTCAGGCCCTTGTAGAGCATGTACGCCGAAAGCAGGTAGAGGATCAGTGCGAAGGCCCGCTTGAGCGATTTCACCGGTAGCGCGTGTGCGGCCTTCACGCCCAGCGGCGCCATCAGCACGCTGACCATGGCGATCACCGTCAGCGCGGGTAGGTACACGTAGCCCAGCGAACCCGCCGGAAGGTCGGCCACATCCTGGCCAGAAATGACGTATCCGGCGGCGTTCGCCAGCGCGATGGGGAAACCGAGCGCAGCGCTGGTGGCCACCGCGTTGTGGATGGCGACGTTGCACCAAGTCATGAACGGGACACTGACAAAGCCGCCGCCGGCACCGACCAGTCCCGACAGGAATCCGATCACACCCCCGGCACCGAGCTGACCGAGCGTTCCCGGCAAGGTGCGCGAGGCCTGTGGCTTCTTGTCCAGCAGCATCTGGGTGGCCGAGAAGCCCACGAACAGTGCGAACAGCAAGGCCAGCGCCCCACCCTTGAGAACCGCGAAGACACCCAGACTCGCAACCGCCGCACCGAGGACGATGCCGGGGGCGAGACGCCGCACGATGTCCCACCGCACGGCGCCGCGCTTGTGGTGCGCGCGAACGCTGGAGATCGAGGTGAAGATGATGGTGGCCATGGAGGTGGCGATGGCCATCTTTACCGCAAGGCCGGGCGCGACGCCACGGTGGGTGAGGATGGCGCTGATGAACGGCACCATGATCATGCCGCCGCCGATGCCCAGCAGGCCGGCCAGAAACCCTGTGAACACGCCCAGAAGGGCCAGCTCGGCGATCAGCAGGGGTTCAAGGCTCATGGGCGGAAATCCGGAGGGCAGAAAAGAGTGCGGCCCCAGGAAACATCCGTGGGGCCGCAGCGAAGGGTATTAGGTGTCTGCAAGTGCCACCAGACCGTCATCCTGAACCGGGGGTTCAGGTGGGCGAGGGCAACGGGGCTTCGGGTTCATCTGACGCGAGACGCTCACACCAGCCACGTTATGTACCAAGCCCGGGCTCATGGAGCATTGGTTCAAGGAAATATAAAGCCCGGCATGCACTGCAGACAGGGCAAATTGTAGAGGCTGGAGGCCCGAGGGAAGGCTTCGCCCGTCGGAAAAGTTGAAGGTCGGGGCCGGATTCAGATCAACTGGCCGTCACTGCCCAGCGCCTGGTCCAGGCGCCGCACCAGCTCCTCGGCGCGCGCCAGCGCAGCCGCGTCGTACGCTTCGCTCGCGGGGGCGGATTCCGGCAGGGGCGGCGGCTCGGGAGGAAGGAACGACGAGGAAGCAAACCCCTGGGCTTCCTTCTGGGACAGCTCGAACGCCAGGTTGAGCGACGCGAGCACGGCGATGCGGTCACGGGCCTTGACCTTACCGGCGTCCCGGATGCGGCACATGGCGGTGTCCACACGCTCCACAGCGTCCAGCAGCGACTGCTCACCACCAGCAGGACAGGCCAGCAGATAGCTCTGGCCCATTATCTGAACCTCGATCTGCTTGGAGGCAGGTTTGTTCATTCGGAGTCCTTGTGGGAGGGTGTCTCGGTCCCGACCGGCAACCGGTCCAGCAGCGCGTCAATGCGGGAGCGTGCCGCGTTCAGACGGGACTTGATGGAGTCACGTTCTGCCTTGAGCGAGGCCACCTGCTCCATCAGCAGGGCGTTGGTGCGCTGCAGTTCTTCGTGGCGAAGGAGCAGGCGTTCCACGCGCTCGGCGATCAGGTCAATGTGCTTGGGATCGGCCATGGTGACGACTGGTGAGTGATCCATTGTAGGGTTGCCGCAAGGAGCACGGGCTTACAATGGATTGCGTTGGTGCTCGCGGTGTGGTTCACATGCCGCAGTTCAACGGGAAGCAGGAGGGAAAGTCCACAGCGACCGACCTAACCTGCGCTGCCCCCGCAACGGTAAGCAGACGGGATACGGGTTTTCCGCCCAGTCCCCGCCTCCATCCCACAGCCACTGGACAGCCGGTTTCGACCGGCGCTCCGGGAAGGCGGTGGAGGTTGTTCTGCCAGCCCGGATACCGGCCAACACGGTGGTGACGCGTCCTGTCCGGGGCCGTCGCCGTGACGCCCAGGCGCTGTCGGGGAAGACGGCGAGGGCAACCATCGTTTGTCTTTCATCCATGTCTTTCCGTTCTGCTCCGGTGCGCCTGGCCGCGCTGCCCCTGGCTTGCGCCATCGCGTTCCCTGTTCTCGCCCAGTCCACCCTGTCGACCGTGGTCGTGTCGGCGACCCGGTCCGAGCTGCCCATCACCGATGTGGTGGCCGATGTGACCCTGGTCGACCGCAGCGCCATCGACCGTCTGGGCGTTGCCTCGGTCTCCGACGTGCTCGAGCGCCTGCCGGGCGTGACCGTCAACCGCAATGGAGGGCCCGCATCCACCACCAACGTCTACCTTCGCGGCGCTGAAGGCCGCTTCACGGCGGTGTTCATTGATGGTGTGCGCATCGACTCCCAGTCCACCGGCGGTGCCACCTGGAATGCAATCCCTTTGTCCCTGGTAGACCGCATCGAGGTGCTGCGCGGGCCGGCGGCGGCGGTGTACGGTTCGGATGCGATGGCTGGTGTGGTGCAGATCTTCACGCGCCAGGGCGACAAAGGCTTCTTTCCGTCGCTGCGCATGGGCGTGGCATCGAACAGCACCTACGAGCTGAGTGCCGCGCTGCGCGGCGGCGACGGGGTGGTCGACTACGCCTTCGGTCTGGGCTCGGAACGGAGCGACGGCTTCAACGCCAAACCTTCTGGCAACCCTGATCGCGACGGCTACCGCAACGAGTCGTTCTCGGGCCGCCTCGGATGGAAGCTCTCCGAGGGGCAGAAGCTGGAAGCCACGCTGCTGGACAGTCGCCAGAGGGCGGGCTACGACGGCTTCATGCCGGGGCAGGACGACCAGGCCAGGCAGCGTCTGCAGGCGGTGGGTCTGAACTGGGACAGCCGCTGGAGTGAGGCCTGGAGTACCCGTGTGGGGCTCAGCCGAGGAACCGACCGCTATGAGACCTCACCCTCGAGCTACTTGACGGACACCACGGTGGACAGCTGGCTGCTTCGCAACGAGCTGCGCGTGGGGCCAGGCCGGCTGACGCTGGATCTGGAGCGCCGCGAAGACCAACTGGAAAACGCCAGCACCACTCCCGAGCAGACAGACCGCCACCAGAACGCCATTGCGCTGGGCTATGGCGTACAGGCCGGCGACCACACGCTGCAGCTCAACGCCCGCCGCGACGACGACAGCGAGTTCGGCGCGCACACCACCGGCTCGCTCGCCTACGGCTATGCGCTGTCCAAGACCCTGCAGCTCACAGGATCCGTGGGCACGGCCTTCCGTGCCCCCACGCTGTTCCAGCGCTTCAGCATCTACGGCACGCGCGACCTCAAGGCCGAAACCGCGCGAAACATGGAAGCGGGACTGCGCTGGCAGGAGGCTGCGAGCCGCGCCTCGGTGGTGGTCTACCGCAACCGCGTGAAGGACCTGATCGACTACCTGGCCGGCCCCGGCAGCTGTGTCAACGGCGTGGGCGATTTCGCCGGCTGCTACGGCAACACCGGACGCGCCACCTACACCGGCGTCACGCTGGCCGGCGGCACGAAGCTGGGCGAGGTTGCCCTGGGCGCTTCGCTGGACCTGATGCGTCCGAAGAACGCTGAAACCGGCAAGCTGCTGGCACGCCGTGCCGAAACCCAGGCCACGTTGACGGCCGACACGCCGGTGGGCGCCTGGCGCCTGGGCGCCGAGGTGCAGCACCTGGGCAAGCGCTACGACGACGAAGCCAATGCAAAGCCTTTGCCGGCCCACACGCTGCTGAACCTGACGGCCAGCACCGACATCGCCCGCGACTGGCGGTTGCTGGCGCGTGTGAACAACGCCACCGACAAGGACTACGAGTCGGTGTTGGGCTACGCCACGGCTGGCCGGACCTTCTACCTGGGCCTGAGCTGGTCGCCCCGCTGAGGTCCACGATGGATCGCACCGCCACCTGTCCTGCCCTGCTGATCGCAGCTCCGGCCTCCGGCCAGGGCAAGACCACGGTCACCGCGGCGCTGGCGCGGCTGCACGCACGGTCCGGGCGGAGCGTGCGGGTGTTCAAGTGTGGGCCGGACTTTCTGGACCCGCACTGGCACCAGTTGGCCAGCGGCCACCCGGTGCACAACCTGGACCTCTGGCTCAACGGCGAGCACGACCTGCGCGCGCGGCTGCACGAGGCTGCGGCGAGCAGCGACCTGATCCTGATCGAAGGGGTGATGGGGCTGTTCGATGGCGAGCCGAGCGCGGCCGATCTGGCGGTAAAGCTGGGCATTCCGGTGCTGGCGGTGATCGACGCCGGTTCCATGGCCGGCACCTTCGGCGCGCTGGTGCACGGGTTGCGCCACTACCGCCCGGGCCTGCCCTGGGCCGGCGTGCTCGCCAACCGCGTGGCCAGCGAGGGGCACGAGAAGATGCTGCAGGCCTCAGTGCGCGGCGACGATCTGGGCCGCGAGCCGGCGGGCATCGACGCGGGCTGGCTGGGCGGCCTGCGGCGCGACACCGGTTTTGCGCTGCCCGAACGGCACCTGGGCCTGACGGTGGCGTCCGAACTACCCGACGCGATGGCGCGGCTGGATGCGCTGGCCGACGCCATGGCAGCCACGCCGCTGGGCCAGCTCGATGTGGCCGGCTGGCAGCGCTGGGCCGTGCCCTTTGAAGCGCAAGCCGAGCGTCCGGTGGCGCCGCTGCTGCGCGGGCGCACCGTGGCCGTCGCGCGTGACACCGCCTTCTGTTTCACCTACCCGGCCAACCTGGACACGCTGCAGGCGCTGGGAGCCCAGCTGGTGTTTTTCTCGCCGGTGGCCGACGAGCCAGTGCCGGACTGCGACGCACTCTGGCTGCCCGGCGGCTACCCTGAACTGCACGCAAAAGCACTGGCGGAAGGCACCCGTTGCCGCACCTCGCTGGCGGCACACATCGCGGCGGGCAAGCCGGTCTGGGCCGAGTGCGGCGGCATGATGCCGCTGTTCGACGGCCTTACGCTGGCCGATGGCACGCGGGTGCCGATGTGGGGCCTGCTCCCGGGCGAGGTGGCCATGCAGCCGCGCCTGGCCGCGCTCGGCCCGCAGCGCTGGGACACGGCGCAGGGCGAGGTGCGCGGGCACACCTTTCACTACTCGCTGACCACATCACCGCTGTCGCCCATGGCCCACACCGTGCCGGGCGGCAAGTTCGGGCGACCCGAAGCCGTGTACGGCCAGGGCTCGGTGCGCGCGAGCTATTTCCATGCGTGGTTTGCCTCGAACCCGGAAGCGGCCGCGCAGCTGTTCCTGCCGGAGGCCGCATGACCGTCGCTTTGCCAGGGCCGCAGCGCATCGTCTGTCTGACCGAAGAGACCACCGAGTGGCTGTACCTGCTGGGCCAGGAGGCGCGCATCGTCGGTATCAGCGGCTACACCGTGCGGCCACGCCGGGCGCGCGACGAGAAGCCCAAGGTCAGCGCCTTCCTCAACGCCAAGATCGACAAGATCCTGGACCTGCAACCCGACTGCGTGTTCGGCTTTTCGGACCTGCAGGCCGACATCGCCGCCGCGCTGATCCGCGCAGGCGTGCAGGTGACGGTGTTCAACCAGCGCAGCGTGGAAGAGATCTTCTCCATGCTGTTCCAGGTCGCCGCCATGGTGGGCTGTGCTGAGGACGGGCTGGCGCGCATCGCGGTGATGCGCCAGCGGCTGGACGCGATCCGTGCGGAGGTGGCCGCGCTCGAAGCGGAGGGCAAGCGCCGGCCGCGCGTGTTTTTCGAAGAGTGGGACGAGCCGCACATCAGCGGCATCCGCTGGGTGTCGGAGCTGCTGGGCATCGCAGGGGGCGACGACATCTTCCCCGAGCTGGCCGTGCAGTCGCTGGGCAAGCACCGGATCATTGCCGACGGTGCCGAGATCGTTCGCCGCGCGCCGGACATCGTGATCGGCTCCTGGTGCGGCAAGAAGTTCCGCGCCGAGAAAGTGGCGGCTCGGGCGGGTTGGCAGGACGTGCCCGCCGTGCGCAATGGCCAACTGTTCGAGATCAAGTCCGCCGACATCCTGCAGCCCGGTCCGGCGGCGCTGACCGACGGGGTGGAGCAGATGCACCGCATCGTCAAGCAATGGATGGTGGCCCATGGTTGATCCGGTGCGCAGCGAGTTCATCCTCGGCGGCCAGCGCAGCGGCAAGTCGCGCCGCGCCGAGACGCTCGCACGGCAGTGGCTGGACAAGTCGCCCGAGCACCGTGCGGTGATGGTCGCGACGGGACAGGCCTGGGACGACGAGATGCGCGAACGCATCGCAAGTCATCAGGCCGACCGCGCTGTGCGCGTGCCCGGCATGGTGACCGTGGAAGAAACGCTGGCGCTGGCCGACGCATTGAAGCAGGACAGCGACCCGAACACGCTCATCGTGGTCGACTGCCTGACGCTGTGGCTTACCAACCTGATGATGCCGGCCGACCCGGCGCAGGCATTCCCTGAGGCCGCTGTGACCGCGGCGGGGGAAGACTTGTGCACGGTCATCGCCGCAGCGCCCGGGCCGCTGGTGCTGGTGGGCAACGAGATCGGTCTGGGTGTGATTCCCATGGGGCGCGAAGTGCGTGCTTTCGTGGACGCGCTGGGCCGTTTGAACCAGCGGGTGGCGACTGCCTGTGATCGCGTGACGCTCATGGCGGCGGGGCTGCCGCTGACTTTGAAGGACAGAACATGAAACGGATGCGCACGGCATGGCTCGCGCTGGTGTGGGCCCTGATGGCCCTGGTCGGAGGTTCCGCCCAGGCGGCCCTGCAGATCACCGACGACAACGGCGTGGTGGTGAACTTTGAGCGCTCGCCGCAGCGCATCGTGAGCCTGCTGCCTTCACTGGCCGAGACGGTGTGCGAGCTCGGCCAGTGCGCACGGCTGGTGGGTGTGGACCGCTATTCCACGTTTCCTGCCAGCCTGACGAAGCTGCCCCAGGTGGGCGGCGGTCTGGACCCGAACATCGAGATGATCGTGGCGCTGCGGCCCGACGTGGTGCTGATGGCCACCTCCTCGCGCGCGGGCGAGCGCCTGCGCGCGCTGGGCCTGAAAGTGGTGGCGCTGGAGCCCAAGACCCACGCCGACGTGCAGCGCGTGATGCTCAAGATCGGCCAGCTGCTGGAGGTGGCGGACGCCCAGCGCATCTGGCGCGCGATCGACGCCGCCGTGATGGCTGCTGCCCAGTCGCTGCCGGCCAGTGTGCGCGGCACGCGCGTGTATTTCGAGGTCAACCCCGGGCCGTACGCGGCGGGTGAGGGGTCTTTCATCGGCGAAACGCTGACCCGCCTGGGTGCCCGGAACATCGTGCCGGCCTCGCTCGGCCCGTTTCCCAAGCTCAATCCCGAGTACATCGTGCGCGCCGATCCCGACCTGATCATGATCGGCCAGCGCAGCGTGGACGGCATGGCCCAGCGCCCTGGCTGGATGGGCATGCGCGCGATGCGCGAGCAGCGCCTGTGCGTGTTCAGCACCAACGAGTCCGACACCCTGGTGCGCCCCGGGCCGCGCATGGCCGAGGGGGCCCGCCTGATGGCGCGTTGCCTGGCAGAGAAGGCGGGTTCTAAGCAAGCGGGGGCGAGACCGTGAACGCTCGCCGGGCCGTCTGGCTCATCGCGGCACTGCTGCTGTCGGCCATCGGCCTGGCCGCGCTGGGCGTGTGCGTCGGTGCGACCGGCTTCGAGAACCTGGTCGGCCCGCTGCTGGACCCGCAGGCCGACCCGGCCGCCACCGCCATGGCGCAGCAGATCGTGTGGGACATCCGCCTGCCGCGCACCCTGGGCGCCTGGGCGGCGGGCGCGCTGCTGGGCCTGGCCGGTGCGGTGGCGCAGGGCCTGTTCCGCAACCCGCTGGCCGATCCTTTTCTGCTCGGCAGCGCCTCGGGCGCGTCGCTGGGTGTGGCGCTGGCGCTGGCGGCCATGGGCGGAGGCGCCGGCATGCTGGGTGGCAGCATGATGAACAGCGGTGTGGCGGTCAGCGTGTTCTCCAGCAGCGCGCTGGTGCGCCTGGGACTGACCGGTGCGGCGTTCTGCGGTGCGGTGCTGGCGGTGCTGATCACCCTGGTGCTCTCGCGCGGCGTGCAGCACACGCTGCGCCTGCTGCTGGCCGGTGTGGTGGTGGGCGTGGTACTGGGTGCAATGACCGAGATGGTGCTGCTGTTCTCGCCGGACAGCTTGCGGGCGATGCGGGCGTTCGTGCTCGGGTCGACGAGTTTTGTGGATCGGACGGCATGCCTGCTGATGGTGGGTGTGTGGGTGCTGTGCACGCTGGCGGCCTGGCTGCTGGCGCGGGTGCTCGACGGCCTGAGCCTGGGCGACGCCACGGCGCGCAGCCTGGGTCTCCCACTGGGCCCCATGCGTGCTGCGCTGGTGGCCGTGCTCGCGCTGGCCACCGGCACCGCCGTGGCGCAGACCGGGCTGATCGCGTTTGTGGGACTGGCCGCGCCGCACCTGGTGCGCTCGCTGGTCAAGACCACCAGCGCCCGCCTGATGCTGCTGGCCAGCTGCATGGGCGGCGCGCTGCTGATGGCGGCCGACACGCTGGCGCGCTGGCTGATCGCGCCGCAGGAGCTGCCTGTGGGCGTGCTCACCGCGGTGTTGGGCGGTGGTTACCTGCTGTGGCTGATGCAGCGCAATGCGCGGGTGGCTCGCGGAGGCGGGTTATGAGCGCCGCCATCGAAACCTGCGAGCTGAGCGCTCGTCTGGGTGAAGAGCCCATCCTGCACCGCATCGCGTTGAACCTGCCGCGGGAGCGCTGGACCAGCATCGTCGGTCCCAACGGCGCGGGCAAGTCCACGCTGCTGCGTTGTCTGGCCGGCTTGCTGCCGCACACCGGTGCGGTGTCTGTGCTGGGCCGGCCGCTGGCCGACTGGCCGCAGCGCCAGCGCGCCCGCCAGCTCTCGTGGCTGGGGCAGAACGAGGCCAGCGCAGACGACCTGACGGTGTGGGACGTGGCCATGCTCGGCCGCCTGCCGCACCAGGCCTGGCTCAGCCCGCCCAGTGCCGACGACCGCGCTGCGGTGGAGCGCGCGCTGCGCGCCACCCAGGCCTGGGACTGGCGCGCCCGCTCGCTGGGCCAGCTCTCGGGCGGCGAGCGCCAGCGCGTGCTGCTGGCCCGTGCCCTGGCCGTGGAGGCCCAGGTGCTGCTCATGGACGAACCGCTGGCCAACCTGGACCCGCCGCACCAGGCCGACTGGCTCGAACTGGTGCAGGCCCTGGTGCGAGAAGGCAAGACCGTGGTGAGCGTGCTGCACGAGGTCGGTATGGCGCTGCACGCCGACGAGCTGGTGGTGATGGCGCAAGGTCGCGTCACGCACCAGGGGCCGTGTGCCGACGCCGCCACGCACCGTGCGCTGGAAGCCGTTTTTGACCACCGCATCGAGGTGCACGCGCTGCAGGGGCAGTGGGTGGCGCTGCCGCGGATCAACCCTTTGAAGAGTTCACACCATGCAGATTGAAACCCCGCCGACAGAAAAGCCCTACGAGAAAGCCGAAGGCGAGCGCCGCGGCATCGTGATCGTCAACACCGGCGATGGCAAGGGCAAGAGCACGGCCGCCTTCGGCCTGGCGCTGCGCGCCCATGGCCGCGGCAAGGCCGTGAAGATCTACCAGTTCATGAAGGTGCCGACCGCGCGGTTCGGCGAGCACCGCATGTTCGAACAGATCGGTATCCCGATCGAAGGGCTGGGCGACGGCTTCAGCTGGAAGAGCCAGGACCTGGAGCACTCGGCGCAGCTGGCGCGCGACGGTTGGGAAAAGGCGCGAGCCACCATCCTGGGCGGCGAGCATTTCCTGGTGGTGCTGGACGAGATCACCTACCCCCTGATCTACGGCTGGCTGCCGCTGGACGGCGTACTGCAGGCACTGCGTGAGCGCCCGAGCCATGTGCACGTCTGCCTGACCGGTCGCCGCTGCCCGCCCGAGATCATCGAGCTGGCCGACACCGTGACCGAAATGACCAAAATCAAGCACGCGTTCAACGCCGGCATCCCGGCGCAGCGCGGCATTGAGGATTGACCTCTGGAGACCACCAATGAACACAACGATTGAATCCCCCGTGACCCTGCACCGCCCGGCCAAGGCCGCGCCGGCCATCGAAGGTCGCTGGTCGCTGGACGAGGTGCAAGCCCTGCTGGACCTGCCGCTGCCCCAACTGATGCACCGTGCGCAGACGGTGCACCGCGAGCACCACGACCCGAGCCACATGGAGCTGGCGACGCTGCTGTCCATCAAGACCGGTGGCTGCCCGGAGGACTGCGGCTACTGCCCGCAGTCGGTCCACCACGAAACCGGTGTGGCCGCCAGCAAGATGATGACGCCCGAAGACGTGCGCGAGGCGGTGCTGGGCGCCAAGGCCGCTGGCGCCTCGCGCTTCTGCATGGGCGCGGCCTGGCGCGCGCCCAACGACCGCGACCTGGAGAAGGTCGAGGAACTGGTGCGCGTGGTCAAGGACGAAGGCCTGGAGGCCTGCTGCACCCTCGGCATGCTGACGGGTGACCAAGCGCAGCGCCTGAAGGACGCGGGCTTGGACTACTACAACCACAACCTGGACACCGCGCCCGAGCTGTACGGCGACATCATCAGCACGCGCGACTACCAGGACCGGCTGGACACGCTGGGCCATGTGCGCGAGGCCGGCATCCATGTCTGCAGCGGCGGCATCGTGGGCATGGGCGAATCGCGCGCAGGCCGCGCCGGCCTGATCGCCCAACTGGCGAACCTGGCGCCGTACCCGGAGTCGGTGCCGATCAACCACCTGGTGAAGGTGCCGGGCACACCGCTGGCCGATGAGCCGGACCTCGACCCGCTGGAGTTCGTGCGCACGGTGGCCGTGGCCCGCATCACCATGCCCAAGGCCAAGGTGCGGCTGTCGGCCGGGCGCCGGCAGATGGACGAATCGACCCAGGTGCTGTGCTTCCTGGCCGGCGCCAATTCCATCTTCTACGGCGACAAGCTGCTGGTGACGGGCAATGCGGATGTGGAGGCCGATCAGGAGCTCTTGAAGAAGATGGGCATGCACACGAGCAGGGCGCACGCCTGACCTTTCCATGAGCTTCATGGCCCAGTTCCCCCCCGACGCCGCCGTTCAGGCTGGCGCGGTGCTGGTCGCGCTGGGGCTGGACGTTCTGTTCGGAGAACCACCGGCGAAGCTGCATCCGGTCGTGGCGATGGGTCATTACCTGGGCGCGGTCGGGCGGCGCGTGTCGCGTGCGGCAGGCACGGTGCCTCGGCCGGGGACCGAGTTTTGCCTGGGTGCGCTGGGCTGGTGTGCGGGTGCGGCGCTGGTGGCGGCCCTGGCGTTCGCCGCCGGCTGGACCATGGAAGATCTGCATCCTCTGGCGCAGATCGCGCTGCTGGGTGTGCTGCTCAAACCCATGCTGTCCTGGCGCATGCTGCGCGACGAGGTGCGGGCGGTGGAAGCCGCGCTGGCCGAATCGCTCGCGGCCGGGCGACAGCGCGTGGGCTGGCTGGTCAGCCGCGATGTCAGCGCATTGAGCGAAACGCAGGTGCGCGAGGCGGCGGTGTCCACGCTGGCCGAAAATCTCAACGACTCCGTGGTGGCGCCGCTGTTCTGGTTCGCTGTGGCGGGTCTGCCGGGAGCGGCGCTCTACCGCTTTGCGAACACCGCCGATGCGATGTGGGGCTACATGGGCGAGCGCGCCGGCCGCGACTGGACCTGGGCCGGCAAGTGGGCCGCGCGCGTGGACGACGCGCTGTCCTGGCTGCCCGCGCGACTTACGGCGCTGCTGATCGCGCTGCTGTCGGCCGGGCGCGGCTGGTCGACGGTGGTCGCCAACGCCGGCCTCACGCCGTCGCCCAACGGCGGCTGGCCCATGGGCGCGCTGGCTGTGGGCCTGGGCATCCGGCTGGGCAAACCCGGTGTGTACGAACTCAACAGCCCGGGCCGGGCGCCGCTGGCGGCCGACACGGCGATGGCGCTGCGGCGCTGCGCCCAGGTGGTGGCCCTGTTGGCGCTGATCGCGGGCGGTGCGCTCCTGCTGTCGCTCGGGGCGCGGCCATGACTGCACGCATCCACGGGGGGCCGGACGCCCAGGGCGTGGCGCGCTGGGACTTTTCCAGCAACGCCAACGCCTGCGGGCCCTGTCCGATGGCGCTGCAGGCGGTGTGGCAGGCCAATGCCACGCACTACCCCGACCCGGCCTACACCCGCCTGCGCGCCACGCTGGCGGAGCTGCATGGTGTGGCGCCCTGGCGCGTGCTGCTGGCCGCCAGCGCCAGCGAGTGCATCCAGCGTCTCACCGCCTGGCGCTGGCAAGCGGGCGACCGCCGGTTCTGGACGCCGCCGCATGCCTACGGCGACTACGCCCACGCGGCGTCGGCCTGGGGGCTGGAACGGGTCGGCGCGCCGGCGCAGGCTCCGCTGGCCTGGCTCTGCGACCCTGGCAGTCCGCTGGGGCAGGGCGAATCGGTTGAGGTCGTGCGGGCCTTGCTGAACCACACGCCGCGCACCGCGGTGTTGGACCGTGCCTACGCACCGCTGCGGCTGCGGGGCGAGAGCGCACTCGACGCCGCGCAGCTCGACCGCGTCTGGCAGCTCTGGTCGCCCAACAAGGCCCTCGGCCTGACGGGGGTGCGCGCGGCCTACGCCATCGCGCCGCTGGGCGCCCACGCCGATGTCGAGGCGCTGCAAGCGCTGGCCGCCTCCTGGCCCATCGGCGCGCACGGCGAAGCCATGCTGATGGCCTGGGCTCAGACCGAGGTGCAGCGCTGGGTGGCCGACAGCCGAGAGAACCTGGCCGCCTGGGCAGAGGCCTTGCGTGCGACGCTGGAGCGCCATGGCTGGATCTGTGCGCCGAGCGACACGGCCTACGTGTGCTCCAAGCCGCCGCATCCGCTGGACGCTGCGCGCCTGCGCGCGCAGGGCATCAAGCTGCGCGACGCGACATCGTTCGGTCTGCCGGGCTGGTGGCGCCTGAACGCGCAGCGCCCCGAGGCGCTGGCCGCCCTGGACGCGGCGCTGCAGGAACAGCTTGTGAACGAAGGGACACCGCGATGACCGCCGTGTGCGTGATGGTGCTGGGCACGACCAGCGGCGCCGGCAAGAGCTGGCTCACCACGGCGCTGTGCCGGCACTACGCTCGTCAAGGGTTGCGCGTCGCGCCGTTCAAGGCCCAGAACATGAGCAACAACGCTCGCGTTGTCACCAAACCGTGCAAGGGTGATGAGCGTTTCGCCGCCGGGCCGCCCCAAGGTGAAACAGCCCCCTCGGGGGGCAGCGACCCGCGCCAGCGGTGGAGCGTGGGGGCGGAAATCGGGAGCGCTCAGTACTTCCAGTCGCTGGCAGCGCGGGCCGAACCGGATGTGCGCATGAACCCGTTGCTGCTCAAGCCCGAGGCCGACACACGCAGCCAGGTGGTGCTGATGGGCGAGGTCAGTCGCGAGCTCAGCGACATGCCCTGGCGGGGCCGCAGCGACAAGGTGTGGCCGCACATCACCGCAGCGCTCGATGCCCTGCGCGCCGAGAACGACGTGGTGGTGATCGAGGGTGCGGGCTCTCCGGCCGAGATCAACCTGCACGCCAGCGACATCGTGAACATGCGCGTGGCCCGCCATGCGCAGGCGCGCTGCCTGCTGGTGACCGATATTGACCGCGGCGGCGCCTTCGCCCATCTCTATGGCACCTGGGCGCTGCTGCCCGAAGACGAACGCGCGCTGATCAAGGGCTTTGTGCTCAACAAATTCCGGGGCGATGCCTCGTTGCTGGCGCCTGCGCCGCAGATGCTGCATGAACTCACCGGTGTGCCCGTGGTCGCCACGCTGCCGATGTGGTGGCAGCACGGCCTACCCGAGGAAGACGGCGTCTTCGATGACAGAACGCGGGCGGCCGGCGCAGTGCAGACCACCATCGCAGTGATCGCCTGGCCGCGCATCAGCAACCTCGACGAATTCCAGCCGCTCAAGAACGTGCCGGGTGTGCGGCTCGTTTGGGCGCGCACGCCGGCCGACTGTGCGGGCGCGGACTGGATCGTGCTGCCCGGCTCCAAGGCCACCGCAGCCGATCTGGCTTGGCTGCGCGCGCAAGGACTCGACCGCGCGGTGGCCGAACACGCCGCACAAGGAAAGGCGGTGCTGGGCATCTGTGGTGGTCTGCAGGTGCTGGGCGAGGCGCTGATCGACACCCACGGGATCGACGGCAACGCACCGGGCCTCGGCCTGCTGCCGCTGGTGACGGCCTTTGATACCGACAAGACCGTGCGCCGTACGACCACAACCTTTGGGGCACTGACCGGTACCTGGTCGGCGCTGTCGGGCATCACCGCCTCGGGCTACGAGATCCACCACGGGCAGACGGCGCAGCACCCGGCCATGGCCGCCAAAGGCGACGTCGCGCGCGAGGTCGTTCCGGGACTGGCCTGGCAGAACGCCGCCGGCAACGTGCTGGGCTGCTACCTGCACGGCCTGTTCGAGGACCCGGCCGTGCTGCGCGCGCTGTTCGGCGCCACCGTGCCCACGCTGGACAGCGTGTTCGACGGCCTCGCCGATTTCATTGCACAACACGTCGAGCCCGGTGTGCTCGACACCCTCATTCAATAGGACTGATTCATGCCATTCAATATCCCAGTCATCGACGACATCACCCAGCCGGCGCTGGCCGCACGCCTGCAGCACCTGCTCGACAACAAGACCAAGCCGGTCGGTTCCCTGGGCCAGATCGAGCGTCTGGCGCAGCGCATCGGCCTCATCCTGGGCAGCGAGGCGCCTGAGCTCAAGGCCCCGCAGCTGGTGGTGTTCGCGGGTGACCATGGTCTGGCCGCGCGCGGCGTCTCGGCCTACCCGAGCGACGTGACCTGGCAGATGGTCGAGAACTTCCTGGCCGGCGGCGCCGCCGTGAGCGTGCTGGCGCGGCAGAACGGCATCGGCCTGACGGTGGTGGACTGTGGTGTGTGTCACGACTTTGCACCGCGGCCGGGTCTGGTCATCAACAAACTGGCGCCCGGCACCGCCGACGCACTGGAAGGTCCGGCGATGAGCGCCGCCCAGTGCAATGTCGCGGTTGCCAGCGGCGCGGCGCTGGTGAAGGACCTGCCGGGCAACGCGCTGCTGCTGGGCGAAATGGGCATCGGCAACACCTCGGCCGCCTCGCTGCTGATGAGCCGCCTGGCCGGGCTGGACATCGTGGACTGCACGGGTGCCGGCACCGGGCTGGACGCGCCGTCGGTGCAGCGCAAGATCGGCATCCTGCGCCAGGTGCTGGCGCGCCACCCGGATGCGAAAGCCCCTCTTGACGCGCTCGCGGCCTTCGGCGGTTTCGAGGTCGCCACCATGGTCGGCGCGGTGCTGCAGGCCGCGGCCGAGCGGCGTGTGATCGTGGTCGACGGTTTCATCGCCAGCTCGGCCGTGCTGGTGGCCAGTGCATTGCAGCCGGCCGTGCTGCAGCGCTGCGTGTTCGCCCACCAGTCGGGCGAGCGCGGTCATGCGCTGATGCTCGCGCACCTCAAGGCCGAACCGCTGCTGGACCTGGGCCTGCGCCTGGGCGAAGGTTCGGGTGCCGCGCTGGCCTGGCCGCTGCTGATGAGCGCCTGCGCCATCCTGCGCGAGATGGCCAGCTTCGAGTCGGCGGGTGTGTCGCGGCAGGACAGTGCCCAAACGGCGGTACGCTGAGGGCATGGCCTTCATCCGTCACTTTCTGATCGCTGTCCAGTTCTTCACCCGCATCCCCGTCACCGGGCGCCTGGCGGACTGGGTGGGTTTTTCGCCGGCCATGCTGCGCGCCAGCGCGGCGCATTTTCCTGGCGTGGGCTGGGTGGTGGGGCTGCCCACCGCATTGGTGTTTGCAGCGGTCTGGTGGTGGCTGCCGGCGCAGCCCGCTGCGCCCTGGGTGGCGTCGCTGCTGAGCACCGTGTTCAGCGTGCTGCTGACCGGCGCGTTCCACGAGGACGGGCTGGCGGACCTGGCCGACGGGCTGGGCGGTTCGACCAGCCGCGAGCGCGCCCTGGAAATCATGAAGGACTCGCGCATCGGCAGCTTCGGCGCCATCGCGCTGGTGCTGGCGCTGTGCTCGAAGGTGGCGTTGCTGGCCCTGATTGCGCAGGCGGGCGGGGCGCTGGTGGCGGCGGTGGCGCTGTTCGCCGGCCACGTGACTTCGCGCCTGATGCCGCTGTTCATCATCCACACGATGCAGCACGTGGGCGATACGCCCAGCTCCAAGTCCAAGCCGCTGGCCGAGAGCATCGGGCGGGGCGCGCTGGCGGTGGGCGTGCTCTGGTGGGCGCTGGCCATGGCGCTGGTGGTGACGCTGCTGCCCTCGGTGCGCTGGGCTCAGGCGGTGCTGGGCGCGCTGCTGGCGCTGCTGTGGATGGGCCGGCTGCTGCGCCGACGGTTGCAGGGCTTCACCGGAGACGGGCTGGGTGCCACGCAGCAGGTCAGCGAGATCGCCTTCCTGTTCGCGTTGTCGCTCTCCCTGCCGACGGCTGCACCATGAAGCTCTGGTTGTTGCGCCATGCGCGGGTGGTGTTGCCGCAGGGCCTGTGCTACGGCGCCAGCGACGTGCCGGCCGACGAAGCCCTGACCGTCGAGGCGGCGCAGGCCATCGCACCGCTGCTGCCGAAGGGCTTGCCCGTGCGGGTGTCGGACCTGCGCCGCGCCCAGCAACTGCACCAGACCCTGCGGGGGCTCCGGCCCGACCTGGGTACGGCGGCGACCGACCCGCGCATCCGCGAGATGGACTTCGGCAGCTGGGAGCAGACCGCCTGGGACGCGGTGCCGCGCGCCGCGTTCGACACCTGGATGGCCGACTTCGCGCAGCACCGCTTCGGCGGCGCCGAGAGCGTGCACGAGCTGATGACCCGGGTGGCCGACGCACTGGACGACACCCGCGCGGCCGTGGGGCCAAACGGCGAGGCGCTGTGGATCACCCACGCCGGCGTGATCCGCTCCGCGAACTACCTCGCGCAGCATGGGCGCCGGCCCATCGTGTCGGTCGCTCAATGGCCGCGTGAAGCACCCCAGCCGGGCGAATGGATGGTGCTCGACGTCTGAGGCGCAGGTCCGCCGCGAGAGGGCACACTCGAGCCTATGGATGAATCCCGTTCCGCGTCGGTCTCCCCGGTCGACCGCATGAAGGCACTGGCGCTGGGCCTGCTGCTGCTGGCGGCCGGGGTGTATGTCAGCGCCACGCTGATGGAGCCGCGCCATGTCGCATGGGGCTATGTCGCGGCAGCGGCCGAAGCCGCGATGGTGGGGGCACTGGCCGACTGGTTTGCGGTCGTCGCCCTGTTCCGCCATCCGCTGGGCCTGCCCATCCCGCACACGGCGATCATCGTGTCCAACAAGGACCGTCTGGGTGCGCAGCTGGCGCGGTTTCTCGGCACACATTTCCTCACCGCCGAACATGTGCAGCCTATGCTGGCGCGCTGGGACCTGGCGCAGGAGCTGGGGCAGTGGCTGGAACAGACCGAATCGGCCCGGCGGGTGGGCCGCTGGATGCAGCAGGCCACCCCCGCCGTGCTCGGCGCGCTGGACCAGGGCGATGTCCGGCAATGGATCGTCGGCCTGGCGCAGCGTCTGTTGCGGCAGGTCGATGTGGCCATGCTGGGCGGGCAGGCGCTGGCGGCGCTCACCCGCGACGGGCATCACCAGCAGTGGCTGGACGGCCTGCTGCAGCAGATGGCGCGATGGGCGGAGCAGCCGCAGGTGCAGGAGCAGCTCACCGATCGCATCGCGCGGGAGCTCAAGGAACTCAAATACGTCGGACTGGACCAGATGGCCGCCCGTCTGGCCACGCGCAAGCTGGTGGCCGCGCTCACGCACACGCTGTCCGACGTGGCGGCCGACCCGGAGCACGAATTGCGCCGCCGCTTCGACGACTGGATGGCCGACGCCATCGGGCGTCTGCAGACCGATGCCGATTGGCAACAGCGGGTGGCGGTCTGGCGCGATGCCTGGCTGGACCAGCCGCAGTGGAATCAACCGATCGAGGCCTGGTGGCACGAGGTGGTGAACCGCCTGTGCGAAGAAGCGGCCCGACCCGATACCGACCTGGGCAGCCGTTACGCGCGGGTGGCGCAGGCGGCGGGCCGGCAACTGCTGGCTGATGAGACCCTGCGCGGCTGGCTCAACGCCCAGGCACAACAGGTGCTGCTGCGGGTGCTGGACGCCAGCCGTGAAGCCATCGTCGGTTTCGTGGCCCAGCGTGTGCAGGTCTGGGATGCGCAGGACATGAGCCGCGTGCTGGAAGAACACATCGGGCGCGACCTGCAGTTCATCCGCATCAACGGCACCCTGGTGGGCGCTCTGGTGGGACTGCTGTTGCACGCGCTCACACAGGCGCTGCTGTGAACGCGCTGAACGCCTGTGGGCATCCAGATGCCCTGTTGTGGCTCAGGCCGTGGTCTTGGGCCTGAAATCGCAGCAGGCCGACACGGCGCACTGGTGGCACAGCGGCTTGCGCGCCTGGCACACATAGCGCCCGTGCAGGATCAGCCAGTGGTGCGCGTCCACGAGGTAACGTGGAGGGATGCGCCTGAGCAGTTGCTGTTCCACCGCCAGAGGCGTCTTGCCCGGCGCCAGGCCGGTGCGGTTGCCGACGCGGAAGATGTGTGTGTCCACCGCCATGGTCGGTTCGCCGAAGGCCACGTTGAGCACCACGTTGGCGGTTTTGCGGCCGACGCCCGGCAGGGCTTCGAGCGCCTCGCGCGTGCGCGGCACCTGGCCGCCGTGGCGATCCACCAGGATGCGGCAGGTCTCCATCAGGTGTTTGGCCTTGCTGCGGTACAGGCCGATGGTCTTGATGTAGGACTCCAGGCCTTCCAGGCCCAGATTGAGGATCTGCTGCGGCGTGTGGGCGACCGGAAACAGCCGGTGCGTGGCCTTGTTGACGCCCACGTCGGTGGCCTGTGCCGAGAGCAGCACGGCGGCCAGCAGCTCGAACACGCTGGTGTACTCCAGCTCGGTGACGGGCTGCGGGTTGGCGGCCTGGAGGGTGGCGAAGAAGGTCTCGATCTGCGCGGGTTTCATGCCGCGCAGTGTAGTGCCGGGGTCAGTGCAGGCGCGAGGCCTCCACGTAGCGCTGCGCCTGCGGCAGCCGCTGGCGCATCCAGTCGGTGTCGACTTCCAGCGCGGCCAGCACGTCGGCCGGCAGTTCGTCGACCGTTTCGAACGAGGGGGTGGGCACGGCCGCCAGCAGTTCGGCCACGTGCAGCACCGCGCCCAGGCGCGAAAACGGCTGGGCCGCCATCGGGTCGGCGGCGGCGTCCAGCGCACGGATCATTTCGTCGGGGAAGTTCCAGGCGCGGGCCAGTTCGGCGCTGACCTGACCTTCCGTGAACCCCATCAGCGCCGCCTCGCGCTCCCAGCGGGCGCCCGGCGGGCAAGGCAGGCGTTCGAACTCCGCGATGCACTGGGGTGTCTTCATGCCCATCAGAAGCTCGCCCAAGCGCACCATGAAGCCGGTCAGCCAGGCCTGCTGGCTGTCGGAGCCAATGCCGCTGGCCAGCCACTGCGCCATGCCGCCGCGCTCCTGGCTTTCGCGCCAGAAAGTCTGGCGGTCCAGCCCGGGGGTGATGGGGAAGGCGTCGTTGAACATCGAGGCCAGCGCCAGCGCGCGCACCTGTGCGGTGCCGACGCGGGCGATGGCGTCCTCGATCGATCCGACCTTTTCGCGGGCGCCATAGTGCGCGCTGTTGGCCAGCCGCAGCAGTTGCACCGCCAGCGCCGGATCGCGGGCGATGGCCTCGCACAGGTGCGACAGCGGCACGTCCTCCTGGTTGAGCGAACGGATCAGATCGTGCGCGACCTCGGGCATGACCGGCAGGGTCAGGTCCTTGAAGAATTCGGCCGCGGTCATCGCGGGCTCCGGTCGGCGGTGGGGCTCATGGTGCCTATTTTTCCGGAACGGCCAGCGCGTCAAAGTCCGATGTCCGGTGCCTTTTCGTCCCAGTTCCGGGTCGGGCGCTACCATTTCGCCACCTTTCAATTCCTCTTCAGAGACATCCGAATGACCTTTTCCATCCCGTTCGCCGACCGCCTGAACAACGTCGAAACCTCTGCCATCCGCGAACTTTTCAAGCTGCTGGGCAAGCCCGGCATCATCAGCTTTGCCGGGGGCTTTCCTGACAGCGCCATGTTCGACGTGGATGGCATCCGCGAGGCGGTTAACGCTGCGCTGACTGAAGAAGCCGGCGGCGCCTTGCAGTACGGCGCCACCGAGGGCTACAACCCGTTGCGCGAGCAGCTCGCCGCCTTCATGACCGCCAAGGGCAACCAGGGCGTCGCGCCCGACAACCTGATCGTCACCACCGGCAGCCAGCAGGCGCTGGACCTGCTGGGCAAGACCCTGGTCTCGCCCGGTGACAAGGTGATCGTCGAAGGCCCGACCTTCCTGGCCACCATCCAGTGCTTCCGCCTGTATGGCGCGCAGCTGGTGACGGCGCCGGTGGACGGGCAGGGCGTGCAGACCGACCGGCTCGAACAACTCATCGTTGAACACAAGCCCAAGTTCATTTACCTGATCCCCACCTTCGGCAACCCCAGCGGCGCCATGCTGAGCCTGGAGCGCCGCAAGAAGGTGCTGGAACTGGCCGTGCAGCACAACGTGCTGGTGGTGGAAGACGACCCGTACGGTGACCTGTACTTCGGCGACGCCCCGCCGCCCAGCCTGCTGGCTCTCAGCAGCCAGGTGCCCGGCAGCCGCGAGCGCCTGGTGCACTGCGGCTCGCTGTCCAAGGTGCTCTCGCCTGGCCTGCGCGTGGGCTGGATGGTAGGCACGGCCGATCTGCTGGCCAAAGCCACCATGTGCAAGCAGTTCAGCGACGCCCACACCAGCACCTTCGCCCAGGCCACGGCCGCGCAGTACCTCAAAGCCGGACGCATGCCAGGCACCCTGGCCAAGGTGCGCGCCGTGTATGCCGAGCGCGCCGCCACCATGGGCGACGCCCTGCGCCGCGAACTGGGCGAGGCCATCGAGTTCGTGCAGCCGCAGGGCGGCCTGTTCGTCTGGGCCCGTCTTACGGGCGCAGGCGGCAAGCTGGCCGATGGCGGTGAGCTGGCCAAGCGCGCCATCGACAAGGGCGTGGCTTTTGTGCCGGGGGCGCCGTTCTACGCCAGCCAACCCGACCACACGACCCTGCGCCTGTCGTTCGCGACCGTGGGCCTGGACAAGATCGAGGAAGGTGTGGGCCGGCTGGCCACTGCACTCTGAGGCGTCGCGCAGCCGGACGATCCGACGGGCTCAGGCCCCGGGCGTCCGGGACCGCAGCAGGCTGTCGGGCAGGGTGCCCCGAAACATGGGCCGAAGCGACTCCAGCGCGCGGATCGCATGCGGTTCGTTGTGGCGCTGGCAGAGGTCGGCGTACAGCTCGGCCCGTGCGTACCACAGCCCTTCCGCATCGCGGGTGTGGTGCAGCCGCTGGTGCAGCCGGGGGTTGTTGATGCGACCGTCTTCGCCATGCAGGCGCAGCATGGCGATGCGAATGCGCGCCACATCGGCGTCGTTGTGGCGGACCTTCTCGACGCCCAGCAGCGATCCCAGGCCTTCTCGCAAGGTGCTGGACAGGGTCGAGAGGGTGGACAGATGCCCTTGAAAGACGGAATGCTGGCGGCTCACCCGACCAAGATTACCCAATCTGTGGGGCGGTTTTGCAGGTTGGAATGAAACCTTTTGTAGTCGTGTTACAGGTCGGGTCGCTCAGTCACCGGTGAACTGGGTGGCGTTTTTGCCCTGGAACGGCTGGTAGAAGGCCTTGATGCGCACCATGTCGGCGTCGATGTCGCCTGTCGGCTCGAACACCGGGCCCAGGCCGCTGCGTTTGGTCGCGTAGTCCATGTAGGCCAGGATGATCGGCACCTGCGCAGTGGTGGCGATGTAATAGAAGCCGGTCTTCCAGTAGCGCGTCTTGCTGCGAGTGCCTTCGGGCGGCACGATCAGCTGCAGCGGGCCGTCGGCGTCCTGGATCGCCTGGGCCGACGCGGCGACCAGGTTGTTGGACTTCGAGCGGTCGACCGCGATGCCGCCGAGCCACCGCATCAGGCCGCCAAAAGGAAAGCGGAAGATGCTAGCCTTGCCCATCCAGTAGGGGTTCAGGCGCAGCGCGAAGGCGACCATCAGGGTGTAGGGCAGGTCCCAGTTGCTGGTGTGCGGGGCGGCGATGAAGACGCTCTTGGCCGCACTGGGCGGCAGGTGGCCTTCGACGGTCCAGCCGGTGAGCCTCAGGAAGCCGGTCGACAGGGCGCGCAGCAGGGGGGCGACCACCGGGGTGGTGAAGATGGTGCGATGCATGACGGGCGCCATTGTCGGTGACGCGGGCGCGACCGCCCTTGATCTGCGCCAAGCTACCATCGCCCGCTCGAATCACCCGAGGAGACCGCGACATGACGCAGACGCTGACCGTGCAGGACATCGAGGTCCTGATCGACGGCCAAGGACCGACCGTGGTCATGCTGCACGGCTGGCCCGATTCGCCAGCGCTCTGGGAGGAATCGGTGGCGGCGTTGCGGGACGGCTACCGCTGCGTGCGCTTCGCGTTGCCGGGGTACGACCTGCGCCAGCCACCGCGCCCGGTGTCCGTGGATCAGATGTGCCAACTGGTGGGCGCCGTGGTCGACGCGGTCAGCCCCGGCCAGAAGGTGACGCTGATGCTGCACGACTGGGGCTGCTTCTTCGGCTACGAATACGCTGCGCGGAACACGGACCGCGTGGCCCGCGTGGTGGCCGCCGACATCGGTGACACCAACACCGGCGCCTACCTGAGCTCGCTGAAAGTGAAGGAAAAGCTGATGATCGCGGGCTACCAACTCTGGCTGGCCGTGGCCTGGAAGCTCGGACCGCTGCTGCCGGGACTGGCCAACCGAATGACACGCTGGATGGCGCGCACCATCGGCTGCCGCACGCCCCCCGCAGAAATCGCCTGGCAGATGAACTACCCCTATGCGATGCAGTGGTTCGGCACCTTGGGTGGTCTGCGCGGCGTGGCACGGGTGGACAAGGTGTTCGGCCCGACGCTGCCCACGCTGTTCTTCTTCGGTAAGCGCAAGCCCTTCATGTTCCATTCCGCGCGCTGGCTGGCGCAACTCGCCACCACGCCGGGCAGCGAGGCCCATGGCCTGGACGCCGGACACTGGCTCATGAAGCAGAAGCCTGAGCCCTTTAACCGCCTGGTGCGCGACTGGCTGGACCGGGCGCAGGCCGCGACATGAACCCGACCGAGCTGGAGCGCCTGCTGACCGTGGAGATGCCCTACGGCAAGTACAAGGGCCGGGTGATCGCGGACCTGCCGGGGTATTACCTCAACTGGTTCGCCCGAGAAGGTTTTCCGAAAGGGGATCTCGGACGGCTGATTGCGCTGATGCACGAGATCGACCACAACGGCCTCGGCGAGCTGCTCACGCCATTGCGCAACAGCAGGCCGCCTAAGGCGCGCAGGTCCTGAGCGCTTCGTGCACCACGGCTGCGGCCCAGGCGTCGTTGGCCGCGTAGATGAGCTGGCCCTCGGTCAGGCGCGGGTGGGCCCAGTTGGATGTGGCGGCCTTCTTGGACTTGATGAAGCGCTGCCCGAACAGCACCGCCACCGCACCCTTGACGCCCATGTCCTTGCGATAGCCGCGCTCGCGGAACAGGTGGTTGAGCTCGACCACGCCCTGCGGCTCCACGCCCAGCTTGGCACGGATGCGCTTGGTGTCGTCGCCCAGGCCGAAGCCGGCCTTGCTGTGCCCGCTTTCCGCCATCACCTGCGCCGCCAGGTCGCGGCTGGCGCTGTCGTGCAGCTGGAACACCCAGGCCCGCTCCAGCGTGGCCAGCTGCAGGACGTGCGGCCCGTCGGAGACCTCACCCTGCACGAAGGTCGGCTTGCTCTCGGTGTCAAAGCCCCAGTGGGCATGGTCGCGCAGCGCCGCCACAGCCTCGCGCGCCGCCGCCGCCGTGTTCACCAGCGCGATCCGGTCCAGGCCCAGGCGGGGAAATTCGGGCAGCAGGGCGATCTCGTCCTTGCCAGGTGTGGCGCGGGTGGTGTGCATGAAGCGGTCTCTCTGGGGTGGCGCGGGATAATCGGGCATTGTGCCTGCCGCCCCGCCATGACCTACACCCTCAAGCTCTACGTGCCCGACGACACCCCGCCCGGTCAGCACCAGGCCGCCGAGCGGCTGTTCCGTGAAGCGCTGGAAGGCGCGTTGGGCGATGCGGCGCTGGTGGCGCCGGTCTACCGCGCCTACCAGGGCATCCTCGCGCAGCACGGCGAGACACCCGACCCCGAGGCGCTCACGGTCGAGGAGCGCACAGTGCTGGAGCACTGGCAGATGGCCGAAGCCGCGGCGCTGGAGGCCGTGTTCGGTCCGCACCGCCACTTGGACGAAGGCGGCTACGACATCGTGCTGCCCGCATAATCCGGGTCCGTTTCACGTCCTGCCGGGGCGAACGCACCCACCCAAGGACATCCATGAGAAAAACCTACCCGCTGCGCCCCGAAGGCAAGCACCCAGACCGTGTGCTCGACGCCGTCAAGCACGACATCCGCAAATACCAGAAGCGCGAACGCCGACGCGAACTGCCCGAGGGCGCCCACTTCTGGGACTTCGATTGCCGCTTCGGTGCCGACAAGGACAGTGCGCAGACCGTGCACCCGGGCGAGCTGATGAACCTCCTGGACGCGCTGGCCAAAGAGGGCGCCACGCAGTGTTACGTCGAGCTGCAGGCCAAACCGGGGGTGCGCAAGCCGCGTCCGGCGGGCGCCGAGCCTGAAGCCGCCAGCGACGAAGAGTAAGGGTTTCGCCGCCGGGCCGCCCCAAGGCGAAACGCGCTCCCCCGGGGGGCAGCGACCCGCGCAGCGGCGGAGAGTGTGGCCTACGGTTTCGCTGCCTGTGCGCGCAGCTTGTCCTTCTTGCTCGGGCGCTTGCCCTTGATGCCACCGTTGCCCGGCGCGGGCGGTGGTGGCGTTTCGGTCGGCTCGAAGCCTTCCACGGTTTCCAGCGGCAGACTCAGCCCCTGGCGCTTCTCGATCAGGCGCCAGTGCGCCAGTTGCGCCGCAGTGACGAAGCTGATCGCCAGCCCGTTCTGCCCCGCGCGGGCGGTGCGCCCGATGCGGTGCACGTGGTCCACCGCCGAGCGCGGCAGGTCGAAATTCACCACCACGGGCAGACCGTCGATGTGGATGCCGCGCGCCGCCAGGTCGGTCGTCACCAGCACGTCCCAGCGGCCGGCCTTGAACTCACCCAGCGTGGTCTGGCGCGCGCCCTGGCTCAGCCCGCCGTGGAAGGCGGTGGCATAGACCTCGCCCTGGTGCAGCTTGTTGGCCAGGCGTTCGGCCGCGTACTGCGTGGCGACAAACACCAGCACCGGCTTCCAGCCTTCGGTCTTCATGAGCTGCCGCAGCAGCTGCGTACGCCGTTTCTCGTCGACCGCAAAGGCGCGCTGTTGCACCACCGGCGCGGCCGCGTCGTCGTCGGGCGTCGGCACGTCGATCCGCACCGGCTCGCGCAGCAGCTGCAGCGCCATGGTTTCGATTGCCGGTGGTACGGTGGCCGAGAACAGCAGGTTCTGGCGTCGCGCCGGCAGCAGGGCCAGCACGCGCGCCAGTTCGTCGGCGAAGCCCAGGTCCAGCAGGCGGTCGGCTTCGTCGAGCACCAGCAGGTCCAGCGCGTCTAGCCGCAGGCCGTTGTGGTCCACCAGGTCCAGCAGCCGGCCGGGTGTGGCCACCACCACGTCGGCGCCGCCGCGCAGCGCCATCAGCTGCGGGTTGATCGAGACACCGCCGAAGGCGACCACCAATTTCGGCCGCCGGGGCAGCGCCTGCGCCAGCGAGCGCAGCACCTCGCCGACCTGGGCCGCCAGTTCGCGCGTGGGCACCAGCACCAGCGCCCGGGTGCGGCGCGGCCCGTTGCCCGCATGGTCCTGCCAGCGCTGCAGCAGCGGCAGGGCGTAGGCGGCGGTCTTGCCCGAACCGGTGCGGGCGCTGGCCAGCAGGTCCCGGCCAGCGAGCACCGGCGGTATGGCCTCGGCCTGGATCGGGGTGGGAGCGTCAAAACCCAGGTCGGCGGCGGCCTGGGCGAGGGCGGGCGCAAGGCCCAGAGAGGAAAACGGCATGGGGGCGATTGTCGGCGACGCGCTACGATCCCGGCCCATGAAATCGCGTTCTTCTTCCGGTGGCCTCGTCTATTCGACCGAATCGGGCCGCATGTGCCCGGGCTGCCGCGAGCCGGTGGCCTCGTGCCGCTGTGGCGCTCCCGCTGTGCCCAAGGGCGACGGCGTGCTGCGCGTCTCGCGCGAGACCAAGGGCCGGGGCGGCAAGGCGGTGACCGTGGTCAAGGGCGCGCTGCTGGACGCCGACGGTCTGGCGGCGCTGGGCAAACAGCTGCGCACGCTTTGCGGCAGCGGCGGCACGGTCAAGGACGGCGTGATCGAGGTGCAGGGCGACCATGTCGAGCGCGTGATCGAGGCGCTCAAGGCGCAGGGCCACACGGTCAAGCGCGTGGGGGGCTGACCCCTTCACAGCTCCCCGTTGGAAATCAGCATCAGCACATCGGGCTGCATCAGCTCTTCCAGTGCCGGGTCCTGCGCCGGGCGCAGCATCCACAGCGCCATGACCAGCGCCACCAGCGCGCCGGTCCACAGCACCGGGTGCTGGCGCCAAGCCGCCTGCAGTGAGGCCAGCGGGCCGTTCGAGGTCACGACGACCTGCTGAGGCCGGGACTGGCGCCATTGGGCGAGCACGCGAGCCTGCAAGGCGTCGGAGTCTTCGTTGGTGCTCTGAGCCAGTGTGTGCTTCAGACGCCCCTTGAGCGCCTCGTCGCGCGCGGCGTCGTTGTCGTGGGGGGAGGGCGTGTTCATGACGGTTTCTCCTGAAGGCACCGGCGCAGGGCCGCCTTGGCCCGGTGCAGCAGCTGGTGGGCAGCGTTGGTGTCGAGTTCGAGCGAGCGCGCGATCCCGGCCGCGTCGGCGTCGGCGTAGGCCCACATGGCCAGGGCCATTCGCTGGCGGGCCGGCAGCCGGAGCATGGCGGCCTGCAGGCGTGGGGCATCGAGCGCCTCGCCGGTCGTGTCGTCGGTCTCGTCGCCTGGCGGTGCTGCGTCGATCCACTCGGCCAGCTGTTCGGGGTCGGTGCTCAGCTCGCGGCGCTGCACCAGCCAGGTCTTGCAGCGGTTGATCACGATGGTGTTGAAGTAGGTCGCCAGCGCGGCACCCCGGGTGTCGGAGGGCTGCGCGCCCCACAGGCGCAGGAACGACTCCTGCACCACGTCCTCGGCGTCCTCCTGGCGCCGCAGCAGTTGACGGGCCAGCCCCATGGCCTGCGGCGTGAGCCGACGCACCAGCTGGACGGCACTGGCTTCATGACCCTGGCAGGCGGCGCGCCACATGGCCCAGTCGCTGCTCATTCGGTGCGCAGCTTCTCGCGCAGCGCGCGGCGTTCGGCCGGGGTCATGCGCTCCAGCATCTCGCGCCGCTCGCGCAGCAGGGCGCGGCGCTCGGCGGGGGTCATCTCGCGCAGCTTCTCGCGGCGCTCGTCGGCCAGGCGTTGCTTCTCCTGCGGGGTCATGGCCTGCCAGCGCTCGCGTGCGTCGTCGATCAGGGCCTGCCGCTCCTGCGGCGGCAGGCTGACCAGCAGCTCGCGCAGCCGCTCGCGGAAGTCCTGCCGCTCCTCAGGAGTGGCACGCTTGAGCCGCTCGCGGATGTCGGCCTGGCGCTGCAGCCGCTGCGCGGGTGTGAGTCGTTGCCATTCCTGTGCGTCGGGTACCGGCACGGGCGCGGCCCGCGCGGGCAGGCTGAGCGCGGCGACGGCCAGCAGGCAGCAGGACAGCAATGGACGAAACCGGAGCGACATGGGGTGGGGCGAAAACAGTGGGGCGGCACCGGTTCAACCCACGGGCATCACGTCTCTTACGCCATTCCGACCGATTTCCTCGGGCATGGGCGGCGGGACGTAAGGCGAGGGTGCGGCACCGGTTCAACAGGCACACGGGCCAGGGTGGTCCGTGAACCACCACGGAGGAAAACCACTATGTCATTCTGGCTCAAACCCCTCACCGCAACAGTCTTGGCGCTGGGCGCCGTCACCGCAGCCCAGGCCGTCACACCGGCCGAACGCCAGGCCCAGCGCGTCGACAACCGCCAGGCGCGCCAGGCCGAACGCATCGACCAGGGCGTGGCCTCGGGTCAGCTGACACGGCGCGAAGAAAAGCGCCTGGAGCACCAGCAGCAGCACCTTGCCAACATGGAAAACCGCATGGAAAGCGATGGCAAGGTGACCGGACGCGAAGCGGTGCGCATGGAGCACGCGCAAGACCGCGCGAGCCGGAACATCCACCGCAAGAAGCACAACGGAAGGAACTGAAAGACCTGGCTCAGCGGCTGCGTGCGAGTGTGGCGCTGGGGCTTTCGCCGTAGGCCTGCTGGTAGGCGGCGGCGAAGCGGCCGGGGTGCTCGAAGCCCCAGCGTTCGGCGGTCTGCAGCACGCGGGTGTCCGGACCGGGGTGAAGCAGGTCGTGGCGCACGCGCTCCAGCCGCAGCCGGCGAATGTGCGCCATCGGCGTGGTGCCGCGCTCGCGGGCAAACAGCTGCTGCACCAGGCGCACGCTGCTGTTGACCGCCCGCGCCAGATCGGCCACGGTCAGCGGCTGGTCCAGGTGGGCTTCGATGTGGTCCTCCAGCTGGCGAAGTCGGGGCACGGTGGCCGCAGCGGGCGCACGGCTCACGGTCGCCGGTGCCCACGCCACGCGCAGCAGCATGGCCAGCACATGGTCTTCCAGCATCGCCGTGTGCAGGCCTGAGGAGGGGTGTTCGCCGCCCGGTTGCAGCAGCGCCGCGAGGTAGTGCATGAGTTGCCACCAGTGCGCACCCGAGCCCTGGCGCAGGTCCAGCCGGGGCGACAGCCGCAGGGTGGCCGCGGTCTCGCAGCCGCTGAGGGCCGCCGCCACGTGCAGCAGCCGCTGGCCGTCGATGCGCAGCATGAACTGGTCGCACTCGCCCGACCACTCCATGCGCACCGCGTCCTGCGGCGAGATCACCGTCGCCTCGCCCACTGCGCTGAGGTGGCGGGCGTTCTGGTGCCACACCGCGGCTTCACCGGCCAGAGGCATCTGCACCAGGAAAAAGTCGCCCAGCCGGTCCGGGTCGATGCGCACCGCCGCACCATGGGCCAGCCGGTTGAGCGAGACCGAGGGACCGAGCGCGCGGTGGTGCATGCGGGCGCGCACGCGCTGGCGGCTGCCGATCACCGACAGCTCGTGCGGCTTGTAGATGCGCGCGATCTGCTCGCGCGTTTCGTCGAGGTCGTCGGAGGCCAGTACCGACAGCGGCGCCCAGGCCGGACCACCGGGGGCGGCCCGGTCCAGCCACGCGGGCGCGGCGACCGGTCGGGGGGAGGGCGCTGGGCTGGGTGCCATGCGGGGCATGTTAGTGATTACCCGTGGTTTTTCACTTATCGGATACCCGCGTTCGTTTCTCGGATGGCCGCCGCCGTGCACCGATTCCAGAATGTCCCGGTTCGCTGTCCGCACCCTGTCCCAACCCATCAGGAGAACCGCCATGACCCTGCAGACCAAGTACCTGCTCGACGAAAGCCAGATGCCCAAGTTTTGGTACAACATCCAGGCCGACCTGCCCAAGGCGCTGCCGGCCGTGCTGCACCCCGGTACCTTGCAGCCCATCGGCCCCGACGATCTGGCGCCGCTGTTCCCGATGGAACTGATCATGCAGGAGGTCAGCACCGAGCGCGAGATCGAGATTCCCGAACCGGTGCGCGACATCTACCGTCTCTGGCGCCCGGCCCCGCTGTACCGAGCCCACCGGCTGGAAAAGGCGCTCGGCACCCCGGCCAAGATCTTCTACAAGTACGAAGGCGTCAGCCCCGCCGGCAGCCACAAGCCCAACACCGCCATCCCGCAGGCCTTCTACAACAAACAGGCCGGTGTGAAGCGCCTGACCACCGAGACCGGTGCCGGCCAGTGGGGCACCTCGCTCTCGTTCGCCGGCTCGTTGTTTGACCTCGAGGTGCTGGTGTTCCAGGTGCGCGTGTCCTACGACCAGAAGCCCTACCGGCGCGCCGTGATGGAGACCTACGGTGCGCGCTGCCTGCCCTCACCGTCGAATCAGACCGAGTACGGCCGCAGCGTGCTGGCCCAGCGGCCCGACCATCCGGGCAGCCTCGGTATCGCCATTTCCGAAGCGGTGGAACTGGCGGTGCAGCGCGAGGACACCAAGTACGCGCTGGGTTCGGTGCTCAACCACGTGCTGATGCACCAGACCATCATTGGTCTGGAAGCCATGGAGCAGCTGCAGATGGCCGACGCCTGGCCGGACGTAGTGGTGGGTTGCACGGGCGGCGGCTCCAACTTCGCCGGTATCGCCTTTCCTTTCATCGGCCACGCGCTGCGCGGCGGCAAGAAGTCGCGCATCGTCGCGGTCGAGCCGGCGGCCTGCCCATCGCTCACGCGCGGCAAGTACGCCTACGACTTCGGCGACACAGGCCACATGACGCCCCTGACCAAGATGCACACCCTGGGCAGCACCTTCACGCCGCCGGGCTTCCACGCCGGCGGCCTGCGCTACCACGGCATGGCGCCGCTGGTCAGTCACTGCAAGGAGCTGGGCCTGCTGGACGCGGTGGCCTACACACAGGGCCAGTGCTTCGAGGCCGGCGTCACCTTCGCCCGCGCCGAAGGCATCGTGCCGGCACCGGAAGCCAACCACGCGGTCAAGGGTGCGATCGAGGAAGCCCTGCGCTGCAAGCGCGAAGGCAAGTCGGAGACCATCCTGTTCAACCTCTGTGGCCACGGCCACTTCGACATGGCCGCCTACCAGAAGTACTTCGCGGGCGAGCTCAAGGACGAGCAGTACGACGAGAAGGAGCTGGCGATGGCGCTCTCGGGCCTGCCGAGCGTGCCGGAACCGGCCTGATGAACTGAAAGGTGGGCGGGACGCGTCAGCGCGCCAGCCAGAGGCGCGCCCGCAGCCCCCAGCCGCTGGTCAGGCCAACCGTGGGCCAGCGCAGCTCGCCTTCGGGCGTGATCACGGCAAAAGCCGGCACGGCGCCGAAACCGAGCGCGTCAGGGATGGTCGAACGCGGGTCAACGACGGTGTGCCAGGCCAAGCCGCGCGAGGCCAAGTAGCGGGACACCTTCTCCGGCGGTCCGGACTGCATGGCGATGGTGATCACCGGGTGGTCCTGCGTCAGGCCATTGACCGTGCCCTGGATGGTTTTGCAGATGGGGCACCACTCGGCCCAGACGTAGAGCCCGATGTTCTGATCCGGGTGGGCGGTCTGCAGCGTAGCGATCTCGGCGCGCAGGCTGCTTTGCCGCACGGCGCTGCCAGCCAGCACGGGCAGCGGGGCGTCCAGCGCCGCAACGGGCAGCGGGCCGCCCGACACGCTGCGCGTCTGCCAGAGCTGCAACGCCAGCATCACGCCTGCGAACAGCGCCAGGGTGCCCAGGTGGCGCTTCCAGTCGCGCCGCAGTCCGGTTGCCCAAGAGCGCAGTCGACTGGCGGCGCTCATGCGCTCTTGAACAGTTCGAGCAGACGGTCCAGCCCGCCCATGTCGATGGCGACCTTGGCCTGGGCGCGCACCTTGGGTTTGGCGCGGTAGGCCACCGAAAGGCCGGCGACGCCCATCATTTCCAGGTCGTTCGCGCCGTCGCCCATGGCGATGGCCTGCGCCGGCGAGCAGCCGATCAGGCTGCACGTGCGCAGCAGGGTCTCGCGCTTCATCGCGCCGTCGCAGATGTCGCCCCAGCTCTGGTCGAGCAGGCGACCGGTGAGCTGGCCGTCGACGATCTCCAGCTGGTTGCTGCGTGCGAAATCGAGCGCCAGGCGGTCGCGCAGGCGCTCGGCGAAATAGGTGAAACCGCCGCTGACCAGCAGCACCTTCAGCCCGGCGGCCTTGCAGGCCAGCACCAGCTCGGCCGCGCCGGGGTTCAGGCGCAGGCGCGAGCGGTAGACGTGCGCCAGGTGTTCCTCGGTCACGCCCTTGAGCAGGGCGACGCGCTGGCGCAGGCTCTCCTTGTAGTCGGTGATCTCGCCGCGCATCGCGGCTTCGGTGATGGCCGCGACCTCGGCCTTGCGGCCGGCGGCGTCGGCGATTTCGTCCACGCATTCGATGTTGATCAGCGTGGAATCCATGTCGAACGCGATCAGCTTGAAATCGCGCAGGTTCAGGGGCGGCGTGATGCCCTGTACGGTCAGGCCGGGGGCGAATTCGATGGAGGAAGTCATCCCGGAATTATCGCGGGAGCCGGGATGACGCCCCGATCAGGACTTGGCCGCCGGCAGCACTTTGGAGATGGTGCCAATCTGCTTGCGCAGGTCCGGCCCCACCAGATCGGCCACCGACTGCTGGTCGCTGGTCACGGTCAGACCCTGTGCCTGCAGCTTGGCCTTGAGGTCCTCGGTGCTGGTGCCGGCGACCTGGGCCAGCACGGTGATCGGTGCCTTGGCGAGCGCACGCACCGGCGGCGCGAAGCCGGGTTCGCTGCCGCTGCTGCCACCCGCCGGGATGAAGCTCAGGGCCAGGATCAGGGCGAACGCACCGATGACCACCCGACCGGTGGTCTGTTTCAGGTAGCGCTTGAACGCCGGCATGTTCAGCAGCACGTGCAGGCCGACCCCGATCACCATGGCCCAGCTCAGCCACTCGTGTGCGGTCTTGTTCAGGCCCGAATCGAGGTGAAAGAACATCAGCATGCCGGTGACGGCAGACAGCAGAAAGGCGCCGATAACGACGGGGGTGATCCAGGGGCGTTGGGCGGACAGGTTCATTTTTCTTCCTTCAAGTTGAAAGCTCCGATGCTGGAGCCTCTGTGTTGAAGTCTGGTCGCCGCTGTGTGAACGGCTGGTGAACGCCTGCCGGTGCTGCTCCTGTTTTTGATGCAGATCAAGTCGTGCCGGCGGTGGCTTCCTGCTTCAGCGGCTGACCCAGCGAGCGCAGCACGTCGCGCACCATCTGCACCCGGTCTTTCACCTCGGGCAGGGCGCGTTCGATGCGCAGCTTCTCGTTACCTGCCAGCTTGATGTGCCTGTTCTTCTGGATCAGCTCGATGATCTTCATCGGTTCGATCGGCGGGTTGGGGCGGAAGGTGATGTTGATGACACCCGGCGCCGCGTCGACCTTGACCACACCATACGGTGCGGAGAGCACGCGCAGGCGGTGCACGTCGATCAGGGTCTGGGTCTGCGCCGGTAGCTTGCCGAAGCGGTCGACGATTTCTTCCAGCAGGCCGTCGACCTGGTCCGCCGTCTTGGCCGTGGCCAGTTTCTTGTAGAACGACAGGCGCAGGTGCACGTCGCCGCAGTAGTCGTTGGGCAGCAGGGCCGGCGCGTGCAGGTTGATGTCGGTGGTGACCGACAGCGGGGACAGCAGATCAGGCTCGCGCCCGGCCTTGAGCGCTTTCACCGCTTCGCTCAGCATCTCGTTGTAGAGCTGGAAGCCGACTTCCAGCATGTTGCCGCTCTGGTTCTCACCCAGCACCTCGCCAGCGCCGCGGATCTCCAGGTCGTGCATGGCCAGATAGAAGCCCGAGCCCAGTTCCTCCATCTGCTGGATCGCGTCCAGTCGCTGCGCCGCCTGCTTGGTCAGGCCCTCGATCTCGGGCACAAGCAGGTAGGCATAGGCCTGGTGGTGGCTGCGGCCCACGCGGCCGCGCAGCTGGTGCAGCTGGGCCAGGCCGAACTTGTCGGCGCGGCTCATGACGATGGTGTTGGCCGTGGGCACGTCAATCCCGGTCTCGATGATGGTCGAGCACAGCAGCAGGTTGTAGCGCTGGGCCACGAAGTCGCGCATCACGCGCTCCAGGTCGCGCTCGGGCATCTGGCCGTGGGCAATGGCGATGCGCGCCTCGGGCAGGATCTCTTCGAGCTTCTGCTTGCGGTTCTCGATGGTCTCCACCTCGTTGTGCAGGAAATAGACCTGCCCGCCGCGCTTCAATTCGCGCAGCACCGCTTCGCGGATCACGCCCGTGCCTTCGTTGCGCACAAAGGTCTTGATCGCCAGGCGGCGCTGCGGTGCGGTGGCGATGACGCTGAGATCGCGCAGACCTTCGAGCGCCATGCCCAGCGTGCGCGGGATTGGAGTGGCCGTCAGTGTCAGCACGTCCACCTCGGCGCGCAGCTGCTTCATCGCCTCCTTGTGGCGCACGCCGAAACGGTGCTCCTCGTCAATGATCAGCAGGCCCAGGTTCTTGAACTGCGTCTTTTCCGACAGCAGCTTGTGCGTGCCCACCACGATGTCCACGCTGCCGTCGTTGATGCCCTTCATCGCGGCCGTGATTTCCTTCTGCGAACGGAAGCGGCTCATCTCCGCCACCTTCACCGGCCACTTGGCGAAGCGGTCGCTGAGCGTCTGATAGTGCTGTTCGGCCAGCAGCGTGGTGGGCGCCAGAAACGCCACCTGCTTGCCGCCGGTGACGGCCACGAACGCGGCGCGCAGCGCGACCTCGGTCTTGCCAAAGCCCACGTCGCCGCAGACCAGGCGGTCCATGGGCTGGGGGCTGATCATGTCCTGGATCACGGCGTGGATCGCAGCCTTCTGGTCGGCGGTTTCCTCGAAGCCGAAGTCGTTGGCGAAGACCTCGTAGTCCTGCGCGCTGAAGCGGAACGCGTGGCCCTGGCGCGCCGCGCGGCGGGCGTAGATGTTCAGCAGCTCGGCGGCGGCATCGCGCACCTGCTCGGCCGCCTTGCGCTTGGCCTTCTCCCACTGGCCACTGCCCAGCTTGTGCAGCGGCGCTTCGTCGGCGCTCACGCCGGTGTAGCGGCCGATCAGGCTGAGCTGGCTCACCGGCACATAGAGCACGGCCTTGTCGGCGTATTCCAGATGCAGGAACTCCTGCAGCGCGGGCGTGCCGTCGGGGTTCTTGTCCCCCATGTCCATGTTGATGAGCCCACGGTAGCGACCGATGCCGTGGGCGCTGTGCACCACCGGGTCGCCCACGTTGAGCTCGCTCAGGTCCTTGATCAGCGCGTCGACATCGCTGACCTGTTCCTGCTTCTTGCGCCGGCGCGTGGTGGGACCGGCGGCGAACAGTTCGGTCTCGGTGACGAAGTCGATGCCCGCTTCCAGCCACGAGAAACCAATCGTCAGGCCCGCGGTGGCGATACCGACCTTCTCGTCGCTGGCCTGGAACTCGGCCAGCGAATCGAAGGCCGGCGGGTTCAGGCCGCTGGCGCGCAGGAAGTCCAGCAGGCTCTCGCGCCGGCCGTCGCTTTCGGCCAGCAGCAGCACCCGGTGCGCCGTGTTGCGGATGTGGCCGTGTAGTTTGGCCAGCGGGTCTTCGGCGCCGCGAACCGCGGCCAGCTCGCCCAGCTTCTGCGCAAAGGCGTTGTCGGCGATGTCTTCCACCGCGGGCCGGATGGCGAGCTGCGCATGGGCGTTGGCTTGGCCGTAGAACTGTTCCATCGACAGGAACAGGCTCCCGGGCGGCAGGGCGGGGCGGTCGGGGTCACCCTTGACCAGGCGGTAGCGGTCCTGCGTGTCTTGCCAGAAGCGCTGGAAAGCCGGTTCCAGGTCGCCGTGCAGCACCACGGTGGCCTGTTCGCCGAGGTAGTCGAACACCGTGGCCGTCTCCTCGAAGAACAGCGGCAGGTAGTACTCGATGCCGGCGGTGGCTACGCCGTTGCCCATGTCCTTGTAGATGCGGCTCTTGGTCGGATCGCCTTCGAGCAGCTCGCGCCAGCGGCTGCGAAAGCGTGCGCGCGCCGCTTCGTCCATCGGGAATTCGCGGCCGGGCAGCAACCGCACTTCCGGCACGGGGTAGAGGCTGCGCTGGCTGTCGGGGTCGAAGGTACGGATCGAGTCAATCTCGTCGTCGAACAGGTCGACGCGGTAGGGCACCTGCGAACCCATGGGGAAAAGGTCGATCAGCCCGCCGCGCACCGCGTATTCGCCGGGGCTCACCACCTGCGTGACGTGGTTGTAGCCGGCCAGGGTGAGCTGGCCCTTGAGCTTGGCTTCGTCCAGCTTCTGCTTGACCTTGAACTGGAAGGTGTAGCCCGCGAGGAAGGACGGCGGCGCCAGCCGATACAGCGCCGTCGTGGCCGGCACCAGCACCACGTCAGCGCCTGCGTCCTTGTCGCTCGAACTTCCCCGGTTGTGGATGCGCCAGAGCGTGGCCAGACGTTCGGAGATCAGGTCCTGGTGCGGCGAGAAGGCGTCGTAGGGCAGTGTCTCCCAGTCGGGGAAGAGGGCGCAGCGCAGGTCCGGCGCGAAGAACGCCATCTCGTCCATCAGGCGCTGCGCGTCGGTCGCGTCGGCGGTGACGATGGCCACAGGCCGCCCGGTGGCCTTCTCCCGCGCGGCCAGTTGCGCGAGCAACAGCGAGTCGGCCGCGCCAGCGGGGCGGGGCAGATGAAAACGTTGGCCGGGTTTGAGCTTGGGAAGGTCCATGGATTCAGGCGCAAATGACGAAAACCCCCCGGTCGTTGGGACAGGGGGGTGAAGGGGGGATTCTAGAATGCCCGGACCGATCATGAGTGCTTTCGAAAACAACCCGATCCCTGTGCGCTGCCACGCGCTGCTGCCTTGCGCCGGCACCGGTTCGCGCGCGGGCACCGCTGGCCCCAAGCAGTACCAGACCGTCGCCGGCATGCCCATGGTGCTGCACACCCTGGCCGCCTTCAGCGCAGTCCCCCGCGTCAAGCAGACGGTGTTGGTGGTGGCGCCGGATGACCGCTTCCTGAGCGTCGATCAGCCCGATCTGCTGCTCGCACGCTGCGGCGGCGCGACCCGTGCGCACAGCGTGTTCAACGGGCTGGACGCCCTGCGCGCCAGAGGTGCGGCCGACGACGACTGGGTGCTGGTGCACGACGCGGCGCGCTGCCTGATCACACCGCAGCAGATCGAGGCGCTGATCGATGCCTGCCGGAACGACCCGGTGGGCGGTTTGCTGGCGCTCAAGCTGCCCGACACGCTCAAGACCGAACGCGAGGGGCGGGTGGCCGCCACCGTGGACCGCTCGGACAAATGGCTGGCCCAGACGCCGCAGATGTTCCGGCTCGGCATGCTTCAAAGCGCGCTCGCCGCTCAGGCCGACAGTGGCTTTGCCGGTGTGACCGACGAGGCCAGCGCCATGGAAATAGTCGGGCATCGGCCGCTGCTGGTGCCGGGCAGCGCACAGAACTTCAAAGTCACCTACCCCGAAGACTTCGCCCTCGCCGAAGCCATCCTTTCAAGCCGAACATGAGCACTGCCACCACCACACCGTCCATTCCATTTCGCATCGGTGAGGGCTGGGACGTGCACGCCCTGGTGCCCGGACGACCGCTGATCATCGGTGGTGTGACCATCCCCCACACGGTCGGCTTGTTGGGCCATTCGGACGCCGATGTGCTGCTGCACGCCATCACCGACGCCTTGCTGGGCGCGGCGGCCTTGGGCGACATCGGCCGTCACTTTCCCGACACCGACCCGAGGTTCAAGGGCTCCGACTCGCTGGTGCTGCTGACAGAAGTGACGCGGCGCGTGCGGGAAGCGGGTTTTGAGATCGGCAACATCGACAGCACCGTGGTCGCCCAGGCCCCCAAACTCGGACCGCACATTCCGGCCATGTGTGACCGGATCGCGCAGGCGCTGGGCCTTCCTGTGGACGCCGTCAACGTGAAGGCCAAGACCGCCGAGAAGCTGGGCCCGGTCGGACAGGGCCTGTCCATCGAGGCACGGGCGGTGGCCTTGCTGGTGCATCGGTCGGGCTGAGCCCGGCTTGCATCAGGCGGTTTTGCCGACCGGCAGCTTGATGTGGGCGGCCAGCCCGCCCGAACTGCTGTTGGCCAGCGCGAAGCGGCCCCCCATGCGGGCAATCGCGCGCTCGACAATGGCCAAGCCCAGCCCGGTGCCGGTGGCGGCGCTGCGCGAGGCGTCTCCACGGAAGAAAGGCTGTGTGAGCTGGCTGATCATCTCGGGATTGACGCCTGGGCCGTGGTCGCGCAGCTTGACCAGCACCCATTGGTCCTTGGTCTTGGCCCCAATGTCGATCTCGGCCACGCCGGTTGTCTGGTTGCGGCCGTAGCGCACGGCGTTCTGCAGGAGGTTGGAGAACACGCGGTTGAGTTCGACCGCATCGCCCATCACCCAGGTGTCGTCAGGAATGCTGGTTTTCACCGCCACGTCGGGCTGGTTGCCCAACGCAAACACGGCGGCCTCGATGACCTCGTTGAGGCTCACGCGCTGTGGCTCCATGTGGTCCGGCCGGGCGTAGTCGAGGAACTTGTCGATGATGGCATTGACCTGTTCGATGTCGGCCGACATGTGTTCCCGCGCTTCCGCGTCGGCCACACTCATTTCGGTCTCCAGCCGCAGCCGAGCCAGCGGCGTGCGCAGGTCGTGCGAGATGCCCGCCAGCATCAGGGCGCGGTCCTGCTCGATCTTTGACAGCCGCTGCGCCATCTGGTTGAACCCAATGTTCACCTGCCGGATTTCACTCGTGGCCACCGCCTCATTGAGTCGGCTGGAGTTGAAGTCACCGTCGCGCACACGGCTCGCGGCAAACGACAGCTTCTGCAATGGCCGGTTGATCAGGCGCGCGATCCACGCGGCGCCCATCAACGAAAGCACGGCGGCGGTGGCGAGCCAGATCAACCAGGTCTTGCCGGTCACCAGCTCCACCCGCGAAGGGTCTGCCTGCAGCCAGTAAGGGTCGCCGTCGATGGAGAAGCCGATCCAGAGACCCGGCGTGCCGTTGACCTCGCGTGCGACCACGGTGTCGGGGCCGAGCCGGGCGCTGAGTTGCGCGCTGACCGTCCTGCTGAGTTGATCGGCGTCGTAAAGGCGGAATTTGTCACCCGGCTCGCGCGGGGCGATCCTCACCTTTTCCTCGTCGGCCATGGTCTTGACCAGCGACACACGGGCAATCGAGTCGGAGTGCACGAGTGCCGCACGACTGAGGTTCACCAGCGAGGCCAGCTGCTGCGCACTTTGCAGCGTGCGCGGCTCGTATTCCAGCGCCCGGAATGTCTGAAGCCATGCCACGATGCAGCCCACCAGCAGCAGCGACAGCAGGAAAAAGGTGCGCCAGAACAGGCTCACCTCGCGCGCGGGTTTGCTCTCCAGCGGAGCGGACGCCGTCTCAAGCGCCGCCGGCTCGGTTTCGAAGGTGGGGACCCGCGATTCGTCGATCATCAGGCGTTGCCGTCCGGCACAAACACATAGCCCACGCCCCACACCGTCTGCAGGTAGCGGGGCGACGCTGCGTCCTCTTCAATCAACTTGCGCAGGCGGGACACCTGCACGTCCAGGCTGCGGTCGAACGGTTCGAACTCTCGTCCGCGGGCCAGCTGAGCGAGTTTCTCGCGGGACAGCGGCTGGCGCGGGTGGCGCACCAAAGCCTTGAGCATGGCAAATTCGCCCGTGGTCAGCGGCAGGTCGGCGCCGTCCTTGCGCAGGGTGCGCAGGCTCAGGTCGAACTCGAACGGGCCGAAGTTGACCACCTCCGCATCCTGTGAGGGAGCGCCTGGCACCTCGGCCGGAGGGCGGCGGCGCAGCACAGCATGCACCCGCGCCAGCAGCTCGCGCGGGTTGAACGGCTTGCCCAGGTAATCGTCGGCGCCTACCTCAAGGCCGACGATGCGGTCCACATCCTCGCTTTTGGCGGTGAGCATGATGATCGGCGTGCGGTCACCGTTGGCGCGCAGGCGCCGGCAGATCGACAGGCCGTCTTCGCCCGGCATCATCAGGTCGAGCACGATCAGGTCCACTGCCTCACGTTGGAGGACACGGTTCAGGGCCTTGCCGTCCTCGGCCAGCATGACCTCGAATCCTTCCTGCATCAGGTAGCGACGGAGCAGGTCGCGGATGCGGACATCGTCATCGACCACCAGGATCTTGTTCGGGCGGGCGGTGTTTTGTGGCATGGAAGCAACTCCGGATAAATGTAACAAAGGCGATTGTGGCAGCGCCAAGTGCTTGTCAGGGCTTGTTTTTTGGTTTTTTGACAGGCTGTTACATCTGTTGCCCGACCCCCGCACACCGTTACCAGCGGCCCGCTCAGAATGCCTTCATCGTTCAGTTCAGTCAGAACCATGATCAACCATAAATACTCTGTGTCTGCGATGCTGCTGGGGGCGCCATTGCTCTCTGCGGCGTTGGAGTTGAGGGAGCAGCCTGCCCAGTCCCTGGCCACCGAGCCAGTGGCCGTGTCGCCCGCCGAGGTCCAGGAAGGACGCCCGGGAGCTACACGGTTGCGCGAGTCCCTGAGGCAGCCGCTCGGCGATGGCTACACAGCCAGCAAACCATTTAGGCTCTCTCCTGAGGAGCGGCAGCGCATGCGCGAACAGCTGCGCGGTTGGCCAGAGCAGTCTGCTCAATCAAAATAGCCGGCTATGAACAAATATCTGCGGGTGGCATTGTCGTGCCACCGGGTGAGCGTGCTCGCCGTGGTTTTTTCGGGGCTTCTGGGTGCTGGTGCTTCTTTTGCCCAACCTGTGCCAGCTGTCGCTCCGGTCAATGTGGTGGTGGTGTCGGCCAGTGCACAGCTTGAAGTGCCTCAGGACTGGCTCACAATGACCCTGACCACCTCGCGGGATGGCAGCGATGCCGCTTCAGTGCAGAGCCAGTTGCGACAAGCGGTTGACGCCGCCTTGGCGGTGGCCAAGCCGCAGGCCTCTGCCCAGCAACTGGAGGTGAAAACAGGATCTTTCGGGGTGTATCCGCGCCATGGCAGCAACGGACGTATCGTGGGCTGGCAGGGGGCGGCGGAGTTGGTGCTGGAAGGACGGGACTTCGTCCGCATCAGCACCACTGCGGGGAAGATCTCTTCCATGGGCGTTGGCAACGTGGCCTTCTCGCTGTCACGCGAGGCGCAACAAAGGCTTGAGTCCGAGGTTCAGGCCTCGGCCATCGAACGTTTCAAGGCCAAGGCGGTCGAGGTGGCCAAGGCCTTCGGATTCGAGGGCTACACCCTGCGCGAGGTGTCGGTCAGCCCCGCTGACCAGGGTGAGCGGCCGATGTACCGGATGCGTGCAGCGTCGGTGGCCCAGGCACCTGCCGACGCCTCAGTCCCTGTCGAGGCGGGCAAGAGCCTGGTCACGGTCACGGTGTCGGGCTCGGTCCAGCTGCGCTGAGGGTCATTGCGCCACCCAGCCACCGTCCATGTTCCAGGCCACGCCACGTACGTTGGCGCCGGCCGGTGAGCAGAAGAACACCGCCAGCTCGCCCAACTCTTCGGGTGTGGTGAACTGCATCGAGGGCTCCTTCTCCCCCAGCAACTGCTTCTTGGCGTCCTCGTTGGAAAGACCCAGTGCCGCCGCCTTGGCATCCACCTGTTTCTGCACCAGCGGTGTCAGCACCCAGCCAGGGCAGATTGCGTTGCAGGTCACTCCGGTGGTCGCGTTTTCAAGGGCGGTCACCTTGGTGAGGCCGACCACCCCGTGCTTGGCCGCAACGTAGGCTGACTTCTCTGCCGAGGCGACCAGGCCATGGACCGAGGCCACATTGATGATGCGTCCCCAGTTCGCTGCACGCATGGCGGGCAGCACCAGGCGAGTGGCGTGGAACGCGCTGGAGAGATTGATGGCGATCACAGCGTCCCAGCGCTCGACCGGGAAGTCCTCCACGCGCGCCACATGCTGGATGCCGGCGTTGTTCACCAGGATGTCGACCCGGCCAAAGCGGCTGGCCGCGAACTTCACCATGTCTTCAATCTCGGTCGGCTTGCTCATGTCTGCGCCGTGGTAGGCCACCTGCACACCCAGGGTTGCGATCTCGGCCTGCGGACCTTCGGAGTCACCGAAACCATTGAGAACAATGTTCGCACCCTGACGAGCCAGCGCCTTGGCGATGCCCAGTCCAATGCCGCTGGTCGAGCCTGTGACGAGGGCGGTTTTGTTGGCAAGCATGAGGGATCTCCAGTTCCATTACGATTGGTTGAACAACATGCAAACCATTATCACGGAGTCCCGAGGAATGAGCGGTTCCAGCCAGATGCCAGAGCTGCGGTTCGTCGATGTTCCCGGGCCAGTCTCCAGCAGTGGCCAGCAGCGCCGATTGGCGTACTGGGACTGGGTGCCGCAACAAGGTGCCGATGCACACCGCGTTGTGGTGTGTGTGCATGGGCTGTCCCGTCAGGGGCGTGACTTCGATGTGCTGGCGTCCACCCTGACCGGTCAGGCGCGCGTCATTGCCGTGGACGTTGCCGGTCGCGGATTCAGCGACTGGCTCGCCGACCCGATGAGCTATCAAGTGGGAACCTACGCGGCGGATGCGGGAAGTCTCATTGCCGGGCTTCGTTCCGAAGACCCCATGCTCCAGATCGACTGGGTCGGCACCAGCATGGGGGGACTGATCGGCATGGCCCTGGCGGCCCAGCCTGCGATGCGTATCCGAAGGCTGGTGCTCAACGATGTCGGTCCGGTGCTCCAATGGGAAGCCTTGCGGCGCATCGGGACCTATCTGGGGCTCAACCCCTCTTTTGCCAGCGAGCAGGAGGCTGTGGACTACCTGTGGTCCATCTCGTCCAGTTTTGGGCCCCACAGCCCGCAGCAGTGGATGGCGCTGTCCCATCCCATGCTGCGCGAGAGGGATGGGCGCTGGTGGCTGCACTACGACCCTGCTCTGGCCGTTCCAATCCGGGCGATGACAGACATGGATGAGTCCGTCGGTCGCAAATTAGTGGCCGATGGGGAGGCTGCCCTTTGGGCGCTGTACGACGCCATCTCGGCGCCTACCCTGCTGCTGCGAGGCGCCGATTCCGACCTCTTGACCCGCGAGACGGCGAAGACCATGTCTGATAGAGGACCTCGCGCGCGCTGCGTCGAATTTCCGGGTGTCGGACATGCACCGACCCTGGTGGCGCCGGACCAGGTGGCTTCGGTGGTTGGTTTCCTGGGACAGGCCTGAGTGAGCCCTTTCCATGCAATATTCGAGTTCTGTTCCTCCACCACCGACGTCGGCCATCGTGGCCGCCACCTCGGACAGCCTGCCTCAACAGGCCCAGGCATTGGCGCGTGCCCGTGCCTTTGCCGAGCCGCTGCTGGCCAGCGAGCAGCTGGACACTGGCGAGAATATCCTTGCGCACGCCGATGCGGTCGCCACGGTGCTGCGCGACATTGGCGGGTCGGAGGCGATGCAGGCCGCCGCCTATCTGGTGTACGCGTGCCAGTACCTCAACAGGCCGCAGGAAGTGATTGCCAAGGCGTTCGGCGAGAACTACGCAGCGCTCGCTCTTGAGACGAGCAAGCTGGTGCAACTGCAGCGGCAGGCCCGCATCAAGTCGGCCGAGGTGCAGAACCGGAAGACCGGGGAGCGCTTGGCTGCGCAAGAGGCTGCCCTGCCTGTGGCGTCACCGGGCAAGGTGCCCGTGTCCGAACTTGCAGCCAGCCAGACCGAAAACGTCCGAAAGATGTTGCTCGCGTTTTCCCGTGACCTGCGGGTGGTGATGCTGCGGCTGGCATCGCGCCTGCAGACATTGCGCTATTTCGCTGCCTGTAAAGGCGATCCCGGTAAGGCCTTGGCCAGCGAGTCCCTGCATGTCTTCGCGCCGCTGGCCAACCGCCTGGGCATCTGGCAGATCAAGTGGGAGATGGAAGATCTGGCCTTTCGCTTTCTTGAGCCTCAGACGTACAAAGAGGTGGCCCGTCTGCTGGATGAAAAGAGGGCGGAACGCGAGGTGCACATCGAGCAGGTGCGGATGCAACTCGAGCAGGACCTGCGGCGGCAGGGCATCCAGGCGTCGGTCCAGGGACGGCCCAAGCACATCTACAGCATCGTCAAGAAGATGCGTGGCAAGTCGCTGGACTTCGATCAGGTGTTCGACATCCGGGCGTTGCGGGTGGTGGTGCCTTCGACCGATGCATGCTATGCGGTGCTGGCGTTGGTGCACTCGCAGTTCACGCCTGTTGCGGAGGAATTTGACGACTACATCGCCAAGCCCAAGGCCAATGGCTACCAGTCGCTGCACACCGTGGTGCGAGACCCGCAGGGCAGGGCGTTCGAGATACAGATACGGTCCCAGGCCATGCACGACCACGCCGAACATGGGGTGGCCGCTCATTGGGCCTACAAGGAGGCAGGAACCAAGGGGTATGCGGGTGTGTCGGCCAGTTCCGAATACGACGCCAAGATCGCTGTTCTACGACAACTGCTGGCTTGGGAGCGTGACCTCAGCGGGGCTTCGCCTGGGCTGTTCGACGACCGCATCTATGTCCTGACGCCGGATGCCGCCATCGTGGAGCTGTCGCAGGGTGCGACGCCCGTCGATTTCGCGTATTCGGTGCACACCAACCTGGGGCATCGCTGCAGAGGGGCCCGGGTGGACGGCGTCATGGTTCCTCTGAACACGGCGCTGCAGAATGGTCAGACTGTCGAGATCATTGCCGCCAAGGAAGGGGGGCCTTCGCGCGACTGGCTCAACTCCGAGCTGGGTTACCTGGTCGGGCACCGTGCCAAGAGCAAGGTCCGGGCATGGTTCAACCAACTGGCAATGGAAGAGACCGTTGCCCGTGGGCGTGAGGCGGTGGAGCGTCTCCTTCAGCGAGAGGGACGCACGGCACTGAGGTTCGAGGATCTGGCCAGCTCAGCCGGCCTGCCTTCGGCGCAGGCGCTGTTTGAACAGGTGGGCAAGGACGATCTGTCGCTTCGCACACTGGAAGTGCTTCTGCGGCAGGGAGACCAGCCCGTCGCTGAAGATGTTCCGCCTTGGCTGAAGAAGCCGCGTCCCACGCGCTCGGCTCCCAGCGGGGGGGTGCTGGTGGTCGGTGTCGACTCTCTGATGACGCAGTTGGCCAAATGCTGCAAGCCGGCCCCGCCGGACGACATCCGGGGGTTTGTGACCCGTGGCAAGGGTGTGAGCATCCATCGGAGCGATTGCAGCGACTTTGCCCATCTGCAGCGCACCAGTCCTGACCGGGTGATCGATGTGCAATGGGGTGGCGCTGTTTCTGGCGGGCGGGACGGGGCTTCTGCAGTGTACCCGGTGGACGTGGCTGTGGAGGCGATTGACCGGCAAGGGTTGCTGAGGGACATTTCCGATGTGTTCGCGCGCGAGAAGATGAACGTCATTGGGGTTCAGACGCAGTCCGTCAAGGGCATCGCCTGGATGACCTTCACCATCGAGGTCACCGATGCGAGACAGGTGTCTCGTGCCATGTCGGTGGTTGGCGACGTGGCCGGTGTGCGCATGGTCAGGCGCAAATGATTCACGGGTTTGGACAAATCGCTGAATTCGCTGCTATACTGCGAGGCTTCGGACAGTTTGCAGGCGCGTAGCTCAGCTGGTTAGAGCACCACCTTGACATGGTGGGGGTCGTTGGTTCGAGTCCAATCGCGCCTACCAAACATTTCCGAAACGACAAGGGCCCGGCATTGCGCCAGGCCCTTTTTCTTTGTGCGGCCGCCTTGCGGCATGGCATCATCTGCGATGCGCACAGGGAAAACCCATCTGGCAGCTCAGGGGGCGCTTCCTAGAATGCGGCGCAACAGCAGCCTCCAAGTTGTGGGGGCTCTCCGTCTTCACGTGAAGGTCCTGTAGTGCAAAAAAGCAAGGCCGATGCCCATGGTTCCTCTCCGGAGGCTGTGCGGGTCATCAAAAAGTACCCCAACCGACGCCTCTACGACACCGATACGTCGTCATACATCACGCTTACGGAGGTCAAATCTCTGGTGATGGACAACGAGCGCTTTGTGGTGCGCGATGCCAAGACCAATGAAGATCTGACCCGCAGCATCCTGTTGCAGATCATTCTGGAGGAGGAGACGGCTGGCGTGCCAATCTTCACCGAGCAGGTGCTTGCCAACATCATCCGTTTCTACGGCCACGCGATGCAGGACTTCATGGGCTCCTATCTGGAAAAGAACGTCCAGATATTCATGGATCTGCAAGCCAAGATGGCAGAACAGTCGAAGGGGCTGAATCCGGAGGTCTGGAAGCAGTTCATGAACGTCCAGTCTCCGATGATGCAGGGCATGATGGGGACTTATCTGGAGCAGTCTCGCAGCGCTTTCACGCAGATGCAGGAACAGATGCAGAAGAACAGCGAGCAGATGTTGGCTGCTTTTGGCCTCAAGCGCTGATCTGATCAAGCCGGTCTGAGACAATCCGGGGATGAGTGACTCCCCTGTTTCCATCAGCGCTTCGGCGCCCAAAGTGGGTTTTGTGAGCTTGGGCTGTCCCAAGGCCCTCACGGACTCCGAACTGATCCTCACGCAACTGAGCGCAGAGGGTTACCAGACCTCCAAGACCTTTGCCGGTGCAGACATCGTCATTGTCAACACTTGCGGATTTATCGACGACGCCGTCAAGGAAAGCCTGGACACCATCGGCGAAGCGCTGGCCGAGAACGGCAAGGTGATTGTCACGGGTTGCCTGGGTGCGCGAGAAGGCGATGGGGGCGGCAATCTGGTGCAGCAGATGCACCCGAGCGTGCTGGCGGTGACCGGGCCGCATGCGACCCATGAGGTGATGGAGGCTGTTCACCGGCATCTTCCCAAACCGCACGACCCGTTTGTTGATCTTGTCCCGCCTCAGGGCATCAAGCTCACGCCGCGCCACTACGCCTACCTGAAGATTAGCGAAGGCTGCAACCACCGTTGCACGTTCTGCATCATTCCGTCGATGCGAGGTGATCTGGTCAGCCGACCGGTGGGTGACGTGCTGACAGAGGCGCGCAAATTGTTCGAGGCCGGAGTCAAAGAGTTGTTGGTGGTCAGCCAGGACACCTCGGCCTATGGTGTCGATGTGCAGTACCGGACTGGTTTCTGGGATGGCAAGCCTGTGAAAACCAAGATGCTCGATTTGGTTCGAGCGCTCGGTGAGCTGGCCAAAGGGTTTGGTGCATGGGTGCGTTTGCACTACGTGTACCCATACCCTCACGTGGACGATGTGATCCCGTTGATGTCAGAGGGCTTGATCCTTCCGTATCTGGATGTGCCGCTGCAACACAGCCATCCCGATGTGCTCAAGCGGATGAAGCGCCCGGCGAGCGGAGAACGAAATCTGGAGCGCCTTGCTCGCTGGCGCGAGATCTGTCCTGAGATTGTGGTGCGCAGCACTTTCATTGCAGGCTTTCCAGGAGAGACTGAGGCTGAGTTCCAGCATCTGCTCGATTTCCTGGCCGAAGCGCGCATTGATCGTGCGGGCTGCTTTGCTTACTCGCCTGTGGAGGGTGCGGCAGCCAATACGCTGGCCGATCCTGTTGCCGATGCGGTGCGTGAAGAGCGCCGAGCGCGCTTCATGCAGGTCGCGGAGCGGGTGTCCGCCGACAAGCTGCGCTCCCGCGTGGGGGCGACGATGCAGGTGCTGGTGGACTCCGCGCCGGGCCAGGGTAAGAGGGGTGGGGTGGGTCGAAGTTATGCCGATGCACCTGAGATTGATGGCGTGGTGCGGCTGCTTTCGCCGGAAAAAATCAGCAAGACGCTCAAGGTGGGTGAGTTCACTCGTGCGCGCATCGTTGCCGCGGACGGTCATGACCTTGTGGCTCAGCCGATTTGATGTGGGAAATAGAAAGGGCTTGCAAACGAACAATTTGCAAGCCCTTGTATTTGGTGCCCAAGAGAGGACTCGAACCTCCACGCCTCTCAGCGCTAGTACCTGAAACTAGTGCGTCTACCAATTCCGCCACCTGGGCATCTCAGGAGGCTGCCATTATAGCCTGCGGTGCAGCGCGTTTCGGCTGCGATATTTTCGGCCCAAACAAAAAAGAAAAGGGCTTGCAAACTCTTTGTCTGCAAGCCCTTATGATTGGTGCCCAAGAGAGGACTCGAACCTCCACGCCTCTCGGCGCTAGTACCTGAAACTAGTGCGTCTACCAATTCCGCCACCTGGGCATCTCAGGAAGACAGCTAGTATAGCAGTAAAAAAACAGAACACATAATCTTGAACGAAAAAAACAATCTTCTGGCCGAATTCGAAGGTGTGGTCTCCGGTCATCGCGACGGACATGGGTTTGTGATCCGTGATGACGGACAGCCCGACATCTATCTTCCTTCCAACGAAATGAGGGCGGTGCTGCACAAGGATCGGGTGAAGGCCCGCATAGTGCGGCTGGATCGCAAGGGTCGCCCTGAAGGGCGGGTGACCGAGATCATCGAACGTCCCGCCGCGCCTATCATTGGTCGCCTTTTGCAAGAGAGTGGCGTGTGGCTCGTGGCCCCTGAGGACAAGCGCTATGGGCAGGATGTCCTGATTCCCAAAGGCGCCACCGGGTCGGCGAAGACTGGGCAGGTGGTGGTTGTGGAACTGACCGAGCCTCCGGCCCTCTATGGACAGCCCGTCGGTCGTGTCAAAGAGGTGCTTGGCGAGATCGATGACCCTGGCATGGAGATCGAGATCGCGGTGCGCAAGTACGGCGTGCCTCACGAGTTTTCGGATTCAGCGCTTGCAGAAGCTCGTGCGCTGCCCGACAAGGTTCGGCCTGGGGACCTGAAGCAGCGGGTCGATCTGCGCGACGTGGCCCTGGTGACCATCGACGGAGAGGATGCGCGGGATTTCGACGACGCGGTGTACTGTGAACCCGCCAAGGTGGGGCGGGGCAAGGGTTGGCGTCTGTTGGTGGCCATTGCCGATGTGAGCCACTACGTGAAGACAGGTGCACCGATCGACGTGGACGCGTATGACAGAGCGACTTCGGTCTACTTTCCTCGGAGGGTGATTCCGATGTTGCCGGAGAAGCTGTCCAACGGACTGTGTTCTCTGAACCCAGACGTGGATCGCCTGTGCATGGTCTGCGACATGCTGGTCAATGCCAAGGGCGAGGTGCATGCTTACCAGTTCTATCCTGCAGTGATGCACAGCCACGCGCGTTTCACTTACACCGAGGTGGCTGCGATCCTGCAAAACACGCGGGGTCCCGAGGCGCAGAACCGAAAGGCGTTGGTTCCTCACCTGCTGGATCTGCACGATGTGTATCGGGCGTTGGTCGCGGCTCGTAACAAGCGAGGCGCCGTTGACTTCGAGACAGTGGAAACCCAGATCGTGTGTGATGAATCCGGCCGCATCGAGAGGATCGTGCCGCGTACTCGCAATGACGCGCACAAGCTGATTGAAGAAGCCATGCTGGCGGCCAACGTGTGTTCCGCCGATTTCATTGGCCAGAGCAAGCATGCGGGCTTGTTCCGTGTGCACGAAGGGCCGACACCCGAAAAACAGGAGACCTTACGCAACTACCTCAAAGCCATGGGTGTTTCTCACTCCATCAGCGACAACCCCCACCCGTCCGAGTTCCAGCAGATCGCCGAGGCAACCAAGGACCGGCCAGAGGCCCAGCAGATCCACAGCATGCTGCTGCGTTCCATGTCACAGGCCATCTACACGCCCATGAATCAAGGGCACTTCGGCCTCGCGTTCGATGCCTACACCCACTTCACGAGCCCGATCCGTCGCTATCCCGATCTGCTGGTCCACCGGGTCATCAAGGCCATCCTGAACAAGCAAAAATACCAGCTGCCCACCTTGCCAACGCCTGGGGAAGCGCACGCTAAGCTCAGCAAGCGCCTGGCCAGTCGGGCTCGTCCGCCCGTGGCTGGTGAGCCGGTGAAGAAGCCTTCGGCCGATCTCCTGGCGTGGCAGGCTGCTGGGTTGCACTGCAGCGCCAACGAACGACGTGCCGATGAAGCCAGTCGTGACGTGGAGGCGTGGCTCAAGTGCAAGTACATGCGCGAGCACCTGGGTGAGGAGTTCAGTGGTGTCGTGACCGCGGTCACTAGCTTCGGACTGTTCGTGACACTTGATGCGATGTATGTGGAAGGGTTGGTGCATATCACCGAACTGGGTGGAGAGTACTTCCGGTTCGACGAGGCACGGCAGGAGCTCCGGGGCGAGCGCACGGGCATTCGGTACGCGTTGGGCTCCAGGGTGCAGGTTCAGGTGAGCCGGGTTGATCTCGATGGGCGTCGCATCGACTTCCGGCTTGTGTCGGGCAACGACGATGCCGTGCTTCGGGCCATGCGCGACAAGACTGGTGGAGATGGTGCTCCGGATCAGGGCGGGGGAAGACGCCAGCGCGAGCGTGACGAACGGACGCAGGGCAAGGTGGCCTCCCGAGGATCCGCAGGTTCCGGCAAGGGGGCTATCTCAAACGGAGCTGGCCGCAAGGAGGCCAGAGGTTCCGCACGAGGTGGTTCGGGCAAGACGCGGAAGGGGCGCCGCTGATGGTTGCCGCTCTTTTTTTCGTTTTGGAAACGGTGTTTTTTCTGCTCATTGGAGCGGCGCTCCTGCGGGCCTGGATGAATCACCTTCGCATCAACATGTCGGCGCAGCCCGGCCGGTTTGCCATGGCGCTCACCCACTGGCTGGTGGGGCCGGTGCGCAAAATCCTGCCGCGCCCCATGGCCCAGAGCCCGGTCGACTGGGGCAGCTTGCTGGCAGCGGTGCTGCTGGCCATCGGCTATGGCGGTTTGCGCCTGATGCTCGGTGCGGTACTGGCGCCGTCATCCGTCGGTGTGGCCGCACCCTTGGTCGCTATTCCGGGTTTGGCTTTTTATCTGCTGATCCGGGTGCTGCTGCAGGGGCTCATCTTCCTGTTGTTGGTGTACGCGGTGCTATCCTGGGTACAGCCAGGGGCGCCGGTGATGGGCACGCTGGACAAGCTTTGCTCGCCCCTGCTGCGCCCCATCCGAAAGGTGGTGCCACAGATCGGCGGTGTGGATTTGTCCGTACTGCTACTCATTGTCCTGCTGCAGATAGGGCTGATCCTGCTGGGGTGACGCGCCGGCTCAGCTCGCTCCACGAATGCACTCCACCAGACGGTTGGCCGTGAGCGTCCGGTCGTGGTTCGCCACCCATTGGTCTGCCAACCAGCCATGACCGGACACCGCCTCAAGGACCGCCTCGTAGGTAGTCACTGATCGACTGGCGGAACCCGCCAGCGCGGCTCCCAGCCAGCCGGCCAGGACGTCTCCGGTGCCTGCGGTGGCCAACGCAGGATTGCCGCTGGCGTTGATCCTGGGTGTTTCGCCAGGCGCGTGAATCACCGTTCCAGATCCCTTGAGCACAGCGATCACGTTCAGCTGCTCGCTGAGCAGGCGCGCTGCGCGGAGGCGGTCCTTCATGACCGCAGGCGTGCTGGTCGACAGCAGGCGCGCTGCTTCAAGCGGGTGAGGGGTGATGACAGTGATCCAGTTCCGCGCGCTGCGGTCCTCCACCAAGCGGCGGAGCGTGCCATCGCCCGCAATGGCGTTCAGCGCGTCTGCATCCAGGACCAGAGACGGGCAAGCCGATAGGATACGGTGGAGAGGGCCGGCAATCGCCTGGCCGCCGCCGCAGCCGCACACCACCGTGGCGCCCCGCAGCAGCGTCTCATCGGCGAGCAGGGTGTCTGTTTGTCTGAACATCAGCTCGGGGCATTGAGGATCCCAGGATGGCGGTTGCGCCTCGTGAGCAAGAAGCCCGACATACACCCGGCCGGCGCCTGCGTGAAGCGCAGCCCGTGCGGCGAGGATGGCTGCTCCGGTCATTCCGGCACCGGAGGGAGCAAGACACTGACCTCCGACCACGATCACGTCTCCTTGGCTTCCCTTGTGGGTCGCATGCGCGCGGCTCGGGCGCGCATCGGTCGCGCCATGAAGAATGGCGGCAGGTGCCGAGCAGTTGGTGGTTGTGGCTCCCAGGGTGTCCAGCCACACCGACCCCGCCTGATCTCGACCAGCAGCGGTAAACAGGCCTGGTTTGAGTGTCAGCAGAGACAGTGTGTGTCGGGGAGCGTTCGGTATCGGTGCAGCAGGCCCCAGGTACTCTCCGGTATCAGCCAGGAGGCCGCTCGGCACGTCTACGGAGAGCACCGTGGCGCGGGATCGGTGCATGTGGCTCAGATAGTTGGCCATTTCACCAGCGGGCGGGCGGGCTGTTCCGATGCCCAGCAAGGCATCAATGGCTACGTCAAAATCGTGCGGCGGTGAAGACGCCAGCGTCACGCCACTTTCCAGAGCCATGGTCAGGGCGTGTGCAGCATCTGGAGGCAACCGGCAGAGGTCGCCGGTGAGCGTGGTGACGATCTCCGGCCGGCCCTGGCGGCCTTTGGCGTCCTGAAGCAGGTGGCGGGCGGCCACAAGGCCATCTCCCCCGTTGTTGCCCGGACCACAGGCGATCCAGATTCGGCGGGCGTGGGGGGCCAGGGCCATGGCAAGGTCGGCCACACTTCGTCCCGCACGGGCCATCAGTTCATGAGCTGGCAGGGGCGCAGTCATTGCGCGTTCCAGCGCTCGCGTGGCCGCGCTGTCGTGCAGCTGCTCGCTTCGGAGTGGGCTTATGCGTCGCACTCGAGTCATCGGTGTTTGCTGATGAGGCGGAGTGTCCGCATGGCGTGCTTTCGGTGCGTTGATGGTATGTTGGGCCGATGGTGGGGCGGCAGGACAAGTCCGTCAAGCGATCGCGGGCAGGCTTCTTTGGGCCTGGAATGGCGTGGTGTCGATCTCGGATGGCCGGCCAGACAGCTGATCCGCAAGTACCTTGGCGCAGCCGCACGCCAACAGCCAGCCGTGCATGCCGTGTCCCGCGTTGATCCAGAGGCCCGGCACGCTGGTGGGGCCCAGCAAAGGCAGTCCGTCAGGCGTTGTTGTCACTGTGCCACTCCACTCCTGTACAGCGCCCGAGACGCCGGTTCTTAGTGCTCCTGGAAACCAGTCACTGAGAGCGTCGTACAGCGGTTTGAATGCAGCTTCTGTCGGGGGCAGTCGCGAAGCCCGGCGGGGTGGACCAACCGCACGAACCCACTGTCCTGTGCGCGCGATCGTGATGCCCTGCTGGAGGTCGTGAATGGTTGCCGAGGGCGCATCCAGGGGTTCTCGGATGAGTCCTGACACCGCATGGGCAACTCGGGTTTCCAACGAAAGGCTCAGTCCGTAAGGTTTCAGGAGCTCGGACGTGGAGTGACCTGTGCACAAGACAACGCCATCGAACGGCTCACTGTCGGTCTCATGCTGGCTGCTCTGCACACGGACGCCTCGCTGGCCGGGCGTGTGCTGAATGCCGAAGACCTCGGTTGCGAAACGAAAGCGGCAGCCTGCCTGCTGGGCATGGGACTTGAGCTGCAACACGAACTGACGGCAGTTCGCAGACCAGGTCTCAGGAACGACAAGCGAACCTCCGAGCGTGGTGTCGGGGTTCAGTGCTGCCTCAAGGTCTCTGGCCTGTTCCGCGTCGGTCAGATGGGATTTGCAGCCGAAGTCCGCGAGGAGGCTTTGCAGTCGGGCCGCTACCCGGTGCCCTGACGGATCCTTCCACACAGTCATCAGGCCCTGCTGTTCTCCGAAGGACGGCATCAACTGTTCGGACAATTGTGAGAGTCTTTCGAGCGAGTGACAGGCCATGGCCAAAAGGGCTGGTCCTGGATTGAGGCTGACGGGCGAGCGGTGGCCCAACAGTTTCGACCACCAAGAGTACTGGCGCTCGTTTGCTTGTTCCCATTCCAGGTTGGCGCACGCGGCTGCCCATTCCGGTGCGAGCAGGCCGCCTGGGGAGAAACTGGCTTCTTCTGCCGCTGTCTGGCGGCGCTCGAAAACTGTGACCGAGTGTCCTTCTTGGGCCAGTTCGTAAGCCGTGGTGACACCGACCACCCCTGCACCCAGTACGGCCAGCTTCAATCGCAACTCCGGCAGAGATGGTGGGCGAGAGGAGGGCAAGAGCGATCGACACAGTGCATGGATGTTAGGGTGCGAGGAGTCGGGTGGGGCAGCATGGTCGACAGTTGCCGTTCGCCAGAAGTGGTGCTGCTATAATCGACGGGCTTTGCTGCTGGTGGTCCATTGCTGGAATGCTGGTGTCAGGCAAATCCCAAATCAGCCCAACCAGGTGTTGCTTCGCTGTTTCTAGGTCCGACAAAGGCCATAGGTAAAGCAATCGGGGCTGGATTTTAGACCCAACCTCTGGAATACATCATGTCGATCTCCATGCGTGAAATGCTGGAAGCCGGTGTCCACTTCGGCCACCAAACCCGCTTCTGGAACCCCAAGATGGCCCCGTTCATTTTCGGCCATCGCAACAAGATTCACATCGTCAACCTCGAAAAGACGTTGCCGATGTTCGAAGAGGCTGCAAAGTTCGTTAAGCAGCTGTCTGCCAATCGCGGCACCATCCTGATGGTGGGTACCAAGCGCACTTCGCGTGAGATCGTGGCCCAGGAAGCCCGTCGTGCTGGTGTGCCCTTTGTCGATCAGCGCTGGCTTGGCGGCATGCTGACCAACTTCAAGACGGTCAAGACCTCGATCAAACGTCTGAAGGACATGCAGGCGCAGAAAGAGGCTGGCCTCGACAGCATGAGCAAGAAAGAGCAGCTCATGTTTGCTCGTGAGATGGAAAAGCTGGAGAAGGACATCGGTGGCATTCAGGACATGACCGCGCTGCCCGACGCCATCTTCATCATCGACGTGGGTTTTCACAAGATTGCCGTGTCAGAGGCCCAGAAACTGGGTATTCCGCTGGTCGGTGTGGTGGACACCAACCACTCCCCCGTGGGTATCGACTACGTGATTCCCGGTAACGACGACTCGGCCCGTGCCGTGGCGCTGTACGCCCGTGGCATCGCCGACGCCATTCTCGAAGGTCGTGCCAACGCGGTGAACGAGGTTGTAAAGTCTGTCTCCGCCGAGGGGGGTGACGAGTTCGTGGAAGTCAAGGAAGACGCTGCTGCCTGAACCTCGCAGCCTGCGCGAACGAGGGGCTCCAGTAGCCCCTTTTTCACAAGCAAAAACCGATCAATTGATAGTGTGGGTTCGCTTGGCGGGCCCGGACAACGGAGAACTGAAATGGCAATTACCGCAAGCATGGTCGCAGAACTGCGTGCCAAGACCGACGCCCCCATGATGGAGTGCAAGAAGGCGCTGACGGAGGCCGATGGCGATATGGCCAAGGCCGAGGAGCTGCTGCGTGTCAAGCTGGGCACCAAGGCTGGCAAGGCCGCCAGCCGCGTGACCGCTGAAGGCGTGGTCGCCGCTGCCATCGATGGCAACACCGGTGCTCTGATCGAAGTCAACTGCGAAACCGACTTCGTGACCAAGAACGACAGCTTTCTGGCCTTGGCCAGCGCTGCAGCCAAGCTGGTGGCTGAGCACAACCCCGCCGACATCGAGAGTCTGGGTGCGCTGGCCTACGAGCAGGACGGCTTTGGACCCACGCTGGAAGAAGTGCGCAAAGGCCTGATCGGCAAGATCGGCGAGAACATGTCGTTCCGTCGTTTCAAGCGCTGGGCCAACGGTGGCCAGCTGGCTTCCTACCTGCACGGCACGCGCATCGGTGTGGTGGTCGAGTTCGACGGCGACGCCACGGCCGCCAAGGATGTTGCCATGCATGTGGCCGCCATGAAGCCGGTGTCGCTGACCTCGGCCGACGTTCCTGCGGAGCTGATCGAGCGCGAGCGCTCTGTGGCTGCTGCCAAGGCGGCCGAGTCCGGCAAGCCAGCCGACATCGCAGCCAAGATGGTGGAGGGTTCTGTTCAGAAGTACCTCAAGGAAGTCTCTCTCTTCGACCAGGTCTTCGTGAAGGCCGCCGATGGCAAGCAGACGGTGGGCGCGTACCTCAAGGCCGCCAACACCACGGTCAAGGGTTTCACCCTCTACGTGGTGGGCGAAGGCATTGAGAAGAAGGTGGACGATTTCGCTGCCGAGGTGGCCGCCCAGGTGGCCGCTGCCAAAGGCGCCTGATCCCGCAGCAGTGTCGAGCCAATCATGACAACGGGCCGTAAGGCCCGTTGTCATATCTGGTATCCGAATTTTCCGGCCTCCGGTGGCGCCTGGCCTCGAATCGCCCGCGGCTCCTCGCTACACTTGCCGGCTGCACATACAACAAGAGCCGTCACACAGGAATTCTCCATGCCCTCCTACCAGCGCATTCTTCTGAAACTCTCCGGTGAAGCCCTGATGGGCGACGATGCGTTCGGCATCAACCGCGCGACCATGGTCCGCATAGTCGAGGAGATCGCCGAAGTGACCCGTCTGGGTGTCCAGGTGGCCATCGTGATCGGGGGCGGCAACATCTTCCGCGGCGTGGCCGGTGGGTCTGTCGGCATGGATCGGGCTACGGCTGACTACATGGGCATGCTGGCCACGGTGATGAACTCGCTGGCTCTGGCGGATACCATGGACAAGGCCGGGCTGGTGGCCCGTGTGATGTCGGCGATCGCCATTGAGCAGGTGGTGGAGCCGTACGTCCGGCCCAAGGCGCTGCAGTACCTCGAAGAAGGAAAGGTGGTTGTCTTTGCAGCAGGCACTGGAAACCCGTTCTTCACGACCGATACAGCCGCAGCCTTGCGAGGAGCCGAGATCGGTGCCGAAATTGTGCTCAAGGCCACCAAGGTTGACGGTGTGTACACCGCTGATCCCAACAAGGACCCCAAGGCCACCCGCTATGCGGCGTTGACGTTTGACGAGGCCATGGCAAAAAACCTTCAGGTGATGGACGCGACGGCCTTTGCCCTCTGTCGAGACCAGAAGCTGCCTGTCAAGGTGTTTTCAATTTTCAAGCCTGGAGCACTGCGCAGTGTGGTGCTGGGCGGGGACGAAGGAACACTCGTCCACGTCTGACCGACGCTTGGTACAGAGAACCTGTCTTCCATAGGAGCATTCATGAGCATCGCCGAGATCCGACAGAACGCCGAACACAAGATGAACCAGTCGCTGGAAGCGCTGAAGACCAGCCTTTCGAAGGTGCGCACTGGCCGGCCCAACCCGCAGATCCTGGACACCGTGCATGTCGAGTACTACGGCTCCATGCTGCCTTTGTCGCAGGTGGCCAATCTGTCCTTGCTGGATGCCCGCACCATTGGGGTCGCCCCATGGGAAAAGGGTATGGGTGCCAAGATCGAAAAGGCGATCCGGGAGTCGGATCTGGGCCTGAATCCGGCCAGTCAGGGGGACCTGATTCGTGTGCCAATGCCACCCATGACAGAAGAGCGCCGCAAGGAATTGACCAAGGTCGTCAAAGGCGAGGGCGAGGCTGCGAAAGTGGCTGTGCGCAATTTACGTCGCGATGCCAACGAGCACGTCAAAAAATTGCTGAAGGACAAGCTGGTGTCGGAAGACGATGAGCGCCGTGCCCAGGACGACATCCAGAAGCTGACCGACCGGATGATCGGGGAGGTCGACCGGATTGTCGCCTCCAAGGAGCAGGACATCCTGGCGGTCTGATTCGTACCCATTTTCTTCCCCCATTCCAACACCAAGTCCGCTTGCCGATGTCTTCAAATTCCCTGACCGGCGCGCCGAATGCCACAGGCGTGCCGAGGCACGTAGCCATCGTCATGGATGGGAACGGCCGCTGGGCAAAGAAGCGTCTTTTGCCCAGGGTGGCGGGGCACAAGCAAGGGGTGGATGCGCTCCGCCGAACTGTCAGGGCTTGCCTTGAGCGCCAGGTCCAAGTGCTCACGGTGTTTGCTTTCTCGTCCGAGAACTGGAATCGTCCCGCTGAAGAGGTTTCCGGGCTGATGGACCTATTGGTGCTGGCCCTTTCACGGGAAGTGCCCAAGCTCGACAAGAACGGAGTGAGACTGCATTTCCCTGGCGATTCATCCGGATTGTCTCCGCGGCTGTTACAAGGCCTTCGCAAGGCCGAGCAGACTACCGCTCACAACGAGCGTATGGTGCTCAATGTGTGCTTCAACTATGGCGGGCGTTGGGACATCGTGAACGCAGCCAGGCAGCTGTTGGTCCAAGGCAGGGACATCACGGAAGCTGGTTTGTGTGAAACAACGGCGCTGGCTCACGTGGGCGATCCCGACTTGCTGATTCGCACGGGTGGTGAGATGCGCATCAGCAACTTTCTGCTCTGGCAGTGCGCGTACTCCGAGCTGTTTTTTACACCCTGTCTGTGGCCGGATTTTGACGCCGCCGAACTGGATCGGGCTTTCCAGGACTATGCAGGGCGCGAGCGCCGTTTCGGATTGATCTCCGAACAGGTGAGTCCGTCCAGCCCGGTGGCAGCGCCCAGCGGCTCGCATGCTTAAGCAACGCATCATCACCGCACTGGTGCTCTTGGCTGTGGTGCTGCCGGCCATGTTTAGTGCCTCTGTCGTGCCGTTTGCGGCCTTGGCAGTGGTGATGGTTTCCGCTGCTGGGTGGGAGTGGGCTCGCATGAATGGCCAGTCAGGGGGGGCGGCCTTGCTGATAGGCGCCGGGCTGGGTGGAGTGTTGCTGCTCTTCTGGTGGTGGGATGGGCTGGATCGCTCGTGGCCCGCCGTCTGGTGGGGTGCTGCAGGGGGGTGGCTGTTGCTGTCGGTCTTGATGCTCAGGCGTGGAGTGGTCGGTTGGCAGCAGTGGCCAATGGCTTGGCGATTGCCGGGTGGTCTATTGGTTCTCGCATGTGCCTGGCTTGCGCTCGTGCAAGCCCGGCAAACAGGCTTGGTGTTTCTGCTTTCGGTCTTGACCCTTGTGTGGGCTGCGGACATCGCCGCTTATGCCGGCGGAAGGACGTTTGGCCGCCGCAAGCTCGCGCCGACTCTGAGTCCGGGCAAGAGCTGGGAAGGTGTGGTCAGCGGGCTTCTCGGGGTATTTCTGCTGGCGCTGTTCTGGCTTTGGTTCGACCAGAGCTATCCGTCGGATGCGCCCAGTCTTTTCAGCCGTCTGTGGCAGGCAGGGCCGGGCTGGGTGGTCTTGGCACTGCTTCTTCTGACCGCGGCCAGTGTGGTGGGCGACCTTCTGGAATCATTGGTCAAGCGCAGTGCGGGCATGAAGGACTCGAGCCGGTTGTTGCCTGGACATGGTGGGGTGCTGGACCGGGTCGATGCCTTGTTGCCTGTGCTGCCTGTCGCCATGCTGTTTGCCCATCTGCTGGAGAGATGATCGTGCCTGTGCAGAACATCACCGTCCTTGGGTCGACCGGATCAATCGGTACCAACACGCTCGACGTCATTGCGCGTCACCCTGAAAGATTTCGCGTGTTTGCCCTCACGGCAGCGACGCAGGTCGAGTCCATACTCGAGCAATGCAAGGTGCATCGTCCGGTGTACGCCGTGATGGCCAGCCCGGAGCATGCCCGGGTGCTGGCAGACAGGGTGAAGGCGGAAGGTCTGAAGGTTCAGGTGTTGTCGGGGCCCCGTGCACTCTGCGAGGTCAGTGCCGACCCAGAGGTCGACGCCGTGATGGCGGCCATTGTCGGAGCGGCGGGGCTTGAGCCAAGCGTTGCTGCGGCAAGGGCTGGCAAGAAGCTTCTATTGGCCAACAAGGAATCGCTGGTCGTGGGTGGTGAGTGGTTCATGGAGGCCGTGGCAAAGGGGGGCGGCCGGTTGCTGCCGATTGACAGTGAGCACTCGGCGGTTTTTCAATCCTTGCCCGAAGACCCTTCGACTTGGCCCCGGCGGGTGGAGAAGATCCTGCTGACCGCATCGGGCGGCCCTTTCAGACAGCGCGATCCGTCCACTATGCACTCGGTGACGCCGGAAGAAGCTTGTGCCCATCCGAACTGGGTGATGGGACGCAAGATTTCGGTTGACTCCGCCACCATGATGAACAAGGCGTTGGAGGTCATCGAGGCAAGGTACCTGTTTGGTGTGAACCCGTCTCAAATCGAGGTGGTGATTCATCCCCAGAGCGTGGTGCATTCGATGGTCCAGTTTCACGACCGTTCGGTGGTGGCTCAACTGGGGACACCCGATATGCGTGTTCCGATTGCCTACGGCCTCTCATGGCCTGAGCGCATGCAGTCTGGTGCAAATGCGCTGGATTTTTCGGCATTGAGTGCCCTGACATTCGAAAAGCCCGACGACCTTCGTTTTCCCGGCCTGCGCTTGGCCTGGGAGGCTCTGGAAGGGCCTCTCGGAACCACCGCAGTGCTCAATGCCGCGAACGAGGTGGCGGTGGCGGCCTTTTTGGAACGCCGGCTGCGCTTCGATCACATTCACGTGGTCAATCGTGCAACTTTGGAGGCCCTGTTGCCCTCTAAGGTCGATGGTCTGGAAGCGCTGCTGGCGCTGGACGAGCAAGCGCGAGCGATGGCCTCGGCTTGCGTAGATCGCTGCAGCGGCTGAGCCTGCCCTGTTCGGCTGAAGAGGTCAGGGGCGTGGCGCGCCGCCGATTTGTTTCTTCGAGGGACCAATGACCACATTGATTGCCTTTGTCGTGGCCCTTGGCCTGCTGATCGCCGTACACGAGTACGGCCACTACCGGGTGGCGGTGGCCTGCGGGGTCAAGGTACTTCGCTTTTCTGTTGGATTTGGAAAGCCGCTGCTGCGTTGGCAACGCGCCGGCAGTCCGACCGAGTTTGTGTTGTGTGCTTTGCCTCTGGGCGGGTATGTGCGGATGCTGGATGAGCGCGAAGCACCGGTGGATCCGGCGGAGCGTCATCTGGCGTTCAACACGCAGCCACTGCGTTCGCGAGCGGCCATCGTTGCGGCAGGTCCAGTTGCAAATCTGCTGCTCGCTGTGGTGTTGTATGCCGTGGTGAACTGGAGCGGTGTGGAGGAGCCCAAGCCCGTGCTCGCTTCACCCGTGGCAGGTTCAGTGGCGGAAAAGGCTGGACTCGTTGGCGGGGAGTGGGTGCAGAGCGCTCACGTGAGTGGTGAAGAAGTATCGCCCGTGAGGTCGTTCGAGGATCTCCGTTGGCGTCTGACGCAGGCGGCGTTGTCCGGTCAGGACATGCAGCTGCTGGTATCCCGTAATGAGGGGGGCGTTGCGCGCGAGCTCACGTTGTCCCTGAGCCAGATCGACGTCAAGGAGGCCGACGCCACACTGTTCAGGCGCATTGGCATCCTGTCCCCGTGGACCGATCCGGTGATGGGGGAGATCATGCCGGGAGGCGCCGCCGAGGCTGCCGGGTTGCAGGCGGGAGATCGTGTGTTGCGAGTCGACGGCAAGGTGGTGTCTGACGGCGGTGCGCTGCGGCAGAGAATCCGCGACAGTGTCGGTGCCGAGGGGCAGGCGATCAGGCAGGCGTGGGAGGTGTCCCGCGACGGCAGCACACTGAGTCTCACCGTGGAGCCCAAGCCCGAGAAATCGGGTGATGCGTGGATCGGTCGCATCGGTGCGTATGTCGGCTCCGCTCCGGCGATGACGACGGTGCGCCACGGCGTGCTGGAAGGGCTATGGCTGGGTGTTCAGCGCACCTGGGAAGTGTCTTGGTTGACGCTGAAAATGATGGGCAAGATGCTGATCGGAGAGGCATCCCTCAAAAACATCAGCGGCCCGCTGACCATCGCAGACTACGCAGGCAAATCGGCGAGCATGGGGCTCACGTCCTACATTGTGTTTCTAGCCCTGATCAGCGTCAGTCTCGGGGTCCTGAATCTGCTGCCGTTGCCGGTCCTCGATGGGGGGCACCTGATGTATTATCTTTGGGAGGGTGTGACCGGCCGCGGGGTGTCCGACGTCTGGCTGGAACGGCTGCAGCGAGGGGGAGTGGCGGTGTTGCTGGCCCTCATGTGCGTTGCCCTCTTCAACGATATCACCCGCCTCGTGGGCTGAACGATCTCTCTCACATGAAACCATTTGCCTCCAGCCTGCGTGGGCTCAAACTGTCCGCCATTGCCACGTCCCTGTTGATGGCCCTGCCTGCCTGGGCGGTTGATCCATTCACGCTCAAGGACATTCGCGTCGAAGGCCTTCAGCGCGTCGAACCGGGCACCGTGTTTGCCTCCCTCCCGTTCCGTATCGGTGATCAGTACACCGATGACAAAGGGTCTTCCGCCATTCGGGCTCTGTTTGGCCTGGGGCTCTTCTCCGATGTGCGGCTGCAGATCAACGGAGACGTTCTCGTGGTGATCGTGGAAGAGCGTCCGTCGGTGGCCGATGTGAGCTTCACGGGCATCAAGGAGTTTGATGCCGAGGTGCTCAAGAAGGCCTTGAGGGAGGTCGGGCTCGCCGAAGGCAGGCCGTTTGACAAGGCGCTGGCCGATCGCGCCGAGCAGGAGCTCAAGCGTCAGTACATCAATCGCAGCATGTACGCCGCCCAAGTGGTGACCACCGTAACCCCGGGTGAGCGCAACCGGGTCAACCTCAACTTCAACGTGGTTGAAGGTGACGTGGCGAAGATCAAGGACATCCGCATTGTCGGCAACCAGGCGTTTTCAGAGTCGACCTTGCGCGACCTGTTCGATCTGGATACCGGGGGCTGGATGAGCTGGTATACCAAGGCTGACCGCTACTCCCGGGCCAAACTCAATGCCGACCTCGAAACCCTGCGCTCGTACTATCTCGCGCGTGGCTACCTTGAGTTCAAGGTCGAGTCCACCCAGGTGGCCATTTCTCCTGACAAGCAGGACATGTCGGTCACCATCAACATCAGCGAAGGCAATCGCTTCGTTGTGTCTTCGGTCGCGCTTGAGGGTGAGTACCTAGGCAAAGAGCAGGAGTTCAAGTCGCTCGTCAGCATTCGCGCCGGTGAGGCCTACAACGCCGAAGAGGTGGCGCGTACCGTCAAGGCCTTTACCGACTACTTCGGGGCGTTCGGTTATGCGTTCGCCCAAGTCGAGGCAGTTCCTCTCATTGATCGTGCCAACAACAGGGTGGCGTTTGCGCTGAGGGCGCAGCCGTCGCGTCGGGTGTATGTCCGTCGGATCAACGTGGAAGGCAACAACAGGACGCGTGATGAAATCATCCGCCGCGAGTTCCGGCAGTTCGAGTCGGCCTGGTACGACAGTGATCGGATCAGGCTCTCGCGCGACCGCATCGACCGGCTGGGCTTCTTCACCGAAGTGGGCATCGAGACCGAGCCTGTGCCTGGCACCAATGACCAGGTGGACATCACTGTGACCGTGGCCGAGAAGCCCACGGGCAACCTGTCCATCGGTGCGGGCTATTCTCAAGCCGACAAGCTGTCGCTGATCGCCAGTATCAAACAGGAAAACGTCTTTGGTACCGGCAACTATCTCGGGCTGGATCTGAACACCAGTTCCTACAACCGGCAGTTTGTTCTGAGCACCACAAATCCCTACTTCACCCAGGATGGTGTCTCCCGGACCTTCGACCTGTACTACAAGACCACGCGCCCCTATGACGCCCAGGGCGGGGACTACGAGATCGCCACACCAGGTGTTGGCGTGCGGTTTGGCGTGCCTTTCACCGAAACCGACACCGTGTTCTTCGGAGCCGGCGCTGAGCGGGTCAAGGTGAAGGAAGGGGACCAGCTTCCCGAGGCCTACAGGGACCAGAGCGGTACCTACTTGCCAGCCACCATTGGCTGGGCCCGCGACAATAGGGACAGCGCGCTTGTGCCAACGGAGGGGCGACTGCAGCGGCTTAACTCCGAATTCGGTTTGGGCGGCGACCGGCGATATGCCAAGCTGACCTATCAGTTCCAGCAGTACCTGCCCATCACACGCCAGTACACCTTTGCTTTCAACACGGAACTGGGTGTTGGCAAGGGGCTAGGTGGCAAGCCGTTCCCGGTATTGCGCAACTTTTACGGCGGTGGTCTCGGGTCGGTTCGCGGCTTTGAGCAGGGAACCCTTGGCCCCACCTCGGCGGTCATCGGATCGACCACCGGCGAAACCGTCAACATCGGCGGAGCCCGCAACATCGTCTTCAATGCTGAGTTCATAGCACCCTTCCCGGGAGCTGGCAACGACCGCACATTGCGCTGGTTCGCGTTCATCGATGCCGGCAATGTCTACGGCGAATCTGAGAGCGTCGACTTCAGCAAGATGCGTTCATCGGTGGGCATCGGCCTGAGCTGGATCTCGCCGGTGGGGCCGCTGCGTTTCGCGCTGGCCAACCCTGTGCGCAAGTTCTCCGGCGATAGAATCCAAAAATTCCAGTTTCAGATCGGAACCTCCTTTTGATGAAGACCTCTCAGCGCCGTTTCGCCCGTCACCTGGCCGTTTTTCTCGCAGCCACCTGCGTGACCTTGACGGCGGTGGCCCAGGATTTTCGGGTGGGGTTTGTCAACACCGAGCGCATCCTGCGCGAGGCCAATATGGCGAAGGCGTCACAGACCAAGCTTGAGCAGGAGTTCTCTCGCCGCGAGAAAGACCTGCAGGGTCTTGCAGCCCAGCTCAAGGCCGCGTCCGAGAAGCTTGAACGCGACGCACCGACACTGCCCGAAGCGCAGCGAGTGACCCGCCAGCGGCAATTGGTAGACCAGGATCGCGATTTCCAGCGCAAGCAGCGTGAGTTCCAGGAGGACGTCACCATGCGCAAGAACGAAGAGGTTCAGCAACTGCTCGAAAAGGCCAACCGCGTGATCAAACAGGTGGCCGAAACCGAAAAGTACGACCTGATCCTTCAGGAGGCGGTCTATATCAACCCCAAGCACGACATCACCGACAAGGTGCTCAGTGGCTTGAACAGCGCCAAATAAGGGTTTGGTCATGTCCCGGTCTCTGGGCGCCATCGTCGACGCCCTGGGAGGGGAACTGGTTGGGGACGCTGGTCTCTCGATCCGTCGTCTGGCTCCACTCGCCTCCGCCCTGCCAGATGAGCTTTCATTTGTCGCCCAGGCACGTTACGCCAGCCAGATCCAGACCACGGCAGCAGGTGCACTGATCGTACCGGCCGCGCTCAAGGAGGCTGCGGGTTTGCGTGGCGCCTGCATCGTTGCTGACGATCCCTACCTCTACTTTGCCCGTCTGACCCAGTGGTGGCGAGCGGTGCACGAGCCGGCTGAGGAGCCCAGGGTCGACCCTTCCGCGAGCATCCATCCGTCTGCGCACATCGGGGATCGGGCTTCGATCGGACCGTTTGCCGTGGTGGGCGCAGGGGTCCGGGTCGGTGCCGACGCACGGATCGGGCCGCACTGCGTGCTGGGCAGGGAGGCCTCTGTGGGAGAGGGCACGCTGCTTTACGCCCGGGTCAGCGTCGGCGACCGCTGCGTGGTGGGCCGGCGCTGCATCCTCCATCCCGGGGTGGTCATCGGTGCAGACGGCTTTGGTTTCGCGCCTCACCAGGGCGAGTGGGTGAAGATTGAACAACTGGGTGCGGTCCGCATTGGCGATGACGTCGAGATCGGTGCCAACACTTGCATCGACCGAGGCGCGCTGGACGACACGGTTATCGGCAACGGGGTCAAGCTCGACAACCTGATACAGATTGGTCACAACGTGCGCATCGGCGATCACACGGCAATGGCAGGTTGCGTCGGCGTGGCAGGCACGGCGACCATCGGCGCGCATTGTTCGGTCGGTGGAGGCGCGATCGTGCTCGGACATCTCACGCTCGCAGACCGGGTGAACATCTCTGCTGCGACGGTCGTGACCCGGTCGATCCATCAGCCGGGGTTGTACACCGGCATGTTTCCCATCGACGACAATGCGGCTTGGGAAAAGAACGCTGCATCGCTCAAGCAACTCGGTCGCTTGCGCGAGCGCCTGCGTGCCCTCGAACAACGCATCGACAACGATCTTCCGAAAAGCTGAGCATCATCACAATGGACATCCACCAGATCCGAAAGCAACTGCCTCACCGTTACCCGTTCCTGCTGGTGGACCGTGTGCTGGAAATCGACAAAGGCAAGCGTATCAAGGCGCTGAAGAACGTCACCATCAATGAGCCGTTCTTCGGAGGTCACTTTCCGAACCGCCCGGTCATGCCGGGGGTCCTCATGCTGGAGGCCATGGCCCAGGCGGCGGCGTTGCTGGCATTCGATACGGCCGGCGTCACGATGGACGACAACACGGTGTACTACTTTGCTGGTATTGATGGGGCCCGCTTCAAGCGCCCAGTCGAACCCGGGGATCAACTGGTGATGGACATCGAGCTGGACCGGGTGCGCGCCGGCATCTACAAGTTCAAGGGCGTGACCCGGGTGGGTGACGATGTCGTCTGCGAGGCCGAGCTGATGTGCACCATGCGCACGGTGTCCTGAGTGCTGGGGGCTGCTGACGTGACGCAGATTCATCCCACCGCGCTGGTGGACCCCTCTGCCGAACTCGACGCATCGGTTTCGGTCGGTCCGTACACCATCATCGGGCCTCATGTGCGGATTGGTTCCGGCACGTCGATTGGTGCGCACTGCGTGATCGAGGGGCGCACCACCATTGGTACCCACAACCGCATCTTCCAGTTCAATTCGATTGGTGCGGTGCCGCAGGACAAGAAGTACGCGGACGAGCCCACCGAACTGATCATCGGCAACCACAACACCATCCGCGAGTTCTGCACCTTCAACTTAGGTGTGCCGGGCGCGGGCGGTCGGACCACGGTGGGGGACCACAACTGGATCATGGCCTACACCCACATTGCGCACGACTGTCATGTCGCCAACCACACCACGCTGGCAAACAACACCACCCTGGCAGGGCATGTGTTGCTGGCCGACTGGGTGACCGTGGGCGGACTCACCGGCATTCACCAGTTCGTCTCGGTGGGGGCGCACGCGATGATCGGTTTCGCGAGTGCAGTGTCCCAGGACGTTCCCCCGTTCATGCTGGTGGACGGCAATCCCCTGGCGGTGCGCGGGCTGAACACGGTGGGGCTCAAGCGGCGTGACTTTTCCGCGGCGCGCATTGCAGCCATCAAGCAGATGCACCGGCTTCTCTACCGGCAGGGGCTCACCCTGGAGGCGGCACGGGCTGGCATCGATGCGCTGGCGGCCGAAACGCCCGAGGCGGCAGAGGACGTGGCCCTGATGAGCCGCTTCCTGTCCGCAGCCACTCGCGGCATTGCCCGCTGACCACGCAACTCCAAACATGAATGCGTCCCGCCGTGTAGCGCTGGTCGCCGGCGAGACGTCGGGTGATCTGCTGGCTGGCCTGCTGCTGCAGGGGCTCCGGGGGCGTTGGCCCGATGTGACGGCTGTCGGGATCGGTGGCGCGGCGATGACGAAGCAAGGTTTCGAGGCCTGGTGGTCCAGCGACAAGCTCGCCGTGAGAGGCTATGTCGAAGTGCTGCGCCACTACCGCGAGATTGCGGGCATTCGCGCGCAGCTTCGACAGCGTCTGGTGCTGGAGCGGCCCGACATTTTCATCGGTGTGGACGCGCCGGATTTCAACCTCGATCTCGAGAGCGGCCTGCGTTCGGCTGGTGTGAAGACGGTGCATTTCATCTGCCCGTCGATCTGGGCATGGCGTCCGGAGCGGGTGGAAAAGATCCGCCGCAGCGCTGACCACGTGTTGTGCATTTTTCCGTTCGAGCCCGAGCTGCTCGCGCGCCACGGTATCGAGGCCACCTACGTTGGGCACCCGATCGCCAGCGTGATTCCTATGGTTCCAGATCGTCTGGCCGCACGCCGCGCACTGGATATCGAAGGCGAGGGGCCGGTCGTGGCCATTCTTCCGGGCAGCCGGCGCTCGGAGGTGCAGTACCTGGCCCGTCGCTTCTTCGATGCTGCGGTGCTGATGCGGTCGCGCCGTCCAGGGCTTCGCTTCGTGGTGCCCGCGGTCCCGGCCTTGCGCGAGGCCATCGAGGGTCATGCCCGGGATGCCGGACTGCCGGATGTGCTGATTGTCCAGGGGCGCTCCCACGAGGTGCTGGCCGCGTGTGACGTGACGCTGATCGCATCTGGCACGGCCACACTGGAGGCGGCGCTGTTCAAGCGCCCGATGGTGATCGCCTACAACATGCACTGGCTGTCTTGGATCATCATGCGCCGCAAGCAGCTACAGCCCTGGGTTGGACTGCCCAACATCCTGTGCAACGAGTTCGTGGTTCCCGAACTGTTGCAGGACGCTGCGACGCCAGCGGCTCTGGCGGATGCCACGCTCGCCTGGCTGGATGCTCCCCAGCGTGTCGCGGCACTGGAGGAGCGCTTCACCCAACTGCACCATCTGCTCAAGCGTGACACGGCACGCCTGGCCACCGATGCGATCGAAAAAGTTCTTGCGGGCTGAGCAGGCCCGTCTCGCCTGGGATGTTCCCGGGTTGGTTGCGGGTGTGGACGAAGCCGGCCGCGGCCCCTTGGCCGGACCGGTGGTCGCGGCGGCCGTGATTCTGGACGACCACAAGCCGATCAAGGGGCTGGCCGACTCCAAGAAGCTGACCGCGTTGCGGCGAGAAAAGCTGTTTGATGAGATCCGGGCCAAGGCGTTGTGCTGCAGTGTGGCGCTCGCGACCGTGGAGGAGATCGACCGGCTCAACATCCTGCAGGCCACGATGCTGGCCATGCAGCGCGCGGTCAAAGGCTTGCGCCTCAAGCCGGCCAAGGTGCTGGTGGACGGCAACCGCCTGCCGGTGCTGGACGTGGTGGCAGAAGCGATCGTGTCCGGTGACGCGCTGGTGCAGGCCATCTCCGCCGCCTCCATCCTGGCCAAGGTCACGCGCGACCGCATGCTCGACGAGCTTCACGCCCAGCACCCGCTCTACGGGTTTGATCGCCACAAAGGCTACGGCACCGCGCAGCACCTGGCGGCCTTGCGCAAGCACGGCCCGTTGCCAGCGCACCGGCGCTCGTTTGCACCTGTGGCCCAGGCGATGCAGGAGCGTGGCGCATGAACGAACCCACCCAGATCACCTCGCGGGACAACCCCTTGCTCAAGCGCCTGCGCCTGCTGTCCCAGGACAGCACGGCCTACCGCAAGCAGGGGCAGGTTTGGCTGGAAGGGGACCATCTCTGCCGTGCCATGCTGGCCCGCGGGCAGCGTCCGTCCACCGCAGTGTTCACTGAGCGTTGCTGGTCCGATTCACCGCACGACCTGCGCGACGCGTGCGAGCACCGGGTGGTGATTCCGGAAGCCTTGATGGCCGGTCTCAGCGGACTGGAATCGCCGGCCGGCATGGGCTTCGTCTGGGACCTGCCGGCCCACCCAATGCTCGAGCCGATCTCCGCGACAGTGGTGGTGGACCGCCTGCAGGACGCCGGCAACGTGGGCTCCATCCTGCGCAGCGCTGCGGCCATGGGGTTTGGCCAGGTGCTGGCGCTCAAGGGCACCGCCGGCCTTTGGTCGCCCAAGGTGCTGCGGGCCGGTATGGGGGCACATTTTGCCCTTCGTCTCGTCGAGGGGCTGGCGCCGGACGACCTCCGGGCGCTCTCTGTGCCGATGCTGGTGACCAGTTCCCACCGGGGCGAGTTCCTGCACCGCTCCGAGCTGCCCTGGCCTTGCGCCTGGGTCATGGGGCATGAGGGGCAGGGCGTGCGCCCCGAGCTGGAGGCCCTGGCGAGCCGGTCGGTCCGCATCACCCAGCCGGGCGGTGAGGAGTCGCTGAACGTGGCCGCCGCTGCGGCGATCTGTCTGCACGCCAGCGCGGCGGCGAGGACCCTGCCGCTATAATTCCGCGGTTTACCCGCAATCGACGCATCTCGCTGCGTCCGCCCCGGCTTCCTGCCCAGGTTCCCCGTCCCAAGCCTGCTGTCGCGATCCCCTGCGACGATGCGGGAGCGGGCGCGAATCTCCCCGGTTGTGCCCCATGGCGGGCGCGGGTGCGTCCGAAAAACCTCTGGAGAAAACCGTGCTTCCCGTCCATCCGAAAGCCCTTCTTGCGCTCGCCGACGGCACGGTCTTTACGGGGGTTTCCATCGGGGCCACCGGTCAGACGACCGGCGAGGTGGTGTTCAACACCTCGATCACCGGCTACCAGGAAATCCTCACCGATCCGAGCTACTGCCAGCAAATCGTCACCCTCACATACCCTCACATCGGCAACACCGGCGTGAACCGTGAGGACGTGGAAGCCGACCGCATCCACGCCGCTGGCCTGATCATCAAAGACCTGCCCCTTCTGGCGTCCAACTTCCGCTGCGAAGAAACGCTGACCCAGTATCTGCAGCGCGAAGGCACCGTGGCCATCGCCGACCTGGATACCCGCGCACTGACCCGTCGCCTGCGCACCCATGGTGCCCAGAACGGCTGCATCCTGGCCCTGCCGGCCGGTGAGGCCATCACCGACGCGCACCGTGCGCAAGCGATTGCCGCCGCCCAGGCCGCGCCGAACATGGCGGGCCAGGATCTGGCCAAGGTTGTCTCTGCCACCGAGTCGTACCCTTGGACGCAGTCCGAGTGGAAGCTGGGCAGCGGCTACGGCGAACAGACCACACCGAGGTTCCATGTGGTGGCCTACGACTTCGGTGTGAAGAAGAACATCCTGCGCATGCTGGCCGAGCGCGGCTGCAAGGTCACGGTGGTGCCCGCGCAGACCCCGGCCGCCGAGGTCCTCAAGCACCAGCCGGACGGCATCTTCCTGTCCAACGGCCCAGGTGACCCGGAGCCCTGCGACTACGCCATTGCCGCCGCGCGCGAGCTGATCGAGACCGGCACGCCGACCTTCGGCATCTGCCTGGGCCACCAGATCATGGCGCTGGCCTCCGGCGCCAAGACTTTCAAGATGAAGTTCGGCCACCACGGCGCGAACCACCCGGTCAAGGATCTGGACAGCGGCCGTGTTTCCATCACCAGCCAGAACCACGGCTTTGCGGTGGACGAGAAGACCCTGCCGGTCAACCTGCGCGCGACACATGTGAGCCTGTTTGACGGCACGTTGCAGGGCTTGGCCCGTACCGACAAGCCGGCCTTCTGCTTCCAGGGCCACCCGGAAGCCTCGCCCGGTCCGCACGACATCGGCTACCTGTTCGACCGCTTCATCGGCCTGATGCAGTCCAAGGCCCGAGACCGCACCACAAGGAATCACCCATGAAGCTCTTCAGTTTCCCGGTTTTCGCGATTGAAAAAGCCATTGCCAAACGCATGCTGGGGCTGGAGTCACCGCACAAGGAGTGGTTCGCCCAGCGCTGGGCACAGAAGCCCTACCGCAAGGCTTTCATCGAGAACAAGGCCATGCCGCTGGTCACGCTGATCGCCAAGGGCAAGACCTGGGACGACGAGACCTTCAACACCGAGATGGCCGCCTGGGACGCCTTGTTCTATCCCGCGGAGGTCGAGGTGCTGCGCCCGATCATCGAAGGCGACGGCCTGCTGCAGCTGATGCAGAAAAACGTGCCTGCCGAACGCGTGCAGGCCCTGCTGAACAAACTGGAAACCCAGCGCCAGGCCTGAGCCCGACCTGCCGCTAAGACACACAAGCGAACCCATGCCGAAAAGAACAGACATCCAGACCGTCCTCATCATCGGAGCCGGCCCGATCATCATCGGCCAGGCCTGCGAGTTCGACTACTCGGGCGTGCAGGCCTGCAAGGCGCTGCGCGAAGAGGGCTACCGCGTGGTGCTGATCAACAGCAACCCGGCGACGATCATGACCGACCCGGCCACGGCCGACGTCACCTACATCGAGCCCATCACCTGGCAGACGGTCGAGAAGATCATCGCCAAGGAGCGGCCCCAGACCCCGGGCGGCTTCGCCATCCTGCCGACCATGGGCGGCCAGACCGCGCTGAACTGCGCACTGGACCTGTGGCGCAACGGCGTGCTGGCCCGCTACGGTGTCGAGCTGATCGGTGCCACGCCCGAGGCCATCGACAAGGCCGAGGACCGCCTGAAGTTCAAGGACGCCATGACCAAGATCGGTCTGGGCTCCGCGCGCTCGGGCATCGCCCACAGCATGGAAGAGGCCTGGGCGGTGCAGAAGATGACCGGCTTCCCGACCGTGATCCGCCCCAGCTTCACGCTCGGCGGCACCGGCGGCGGCATCGCCTACAACCCGGAAGAGTTCGAGACCATCTGCAAGCGCGGCCTGGAGGCTTCACCCACCAACGAGCTGCTGATTGAAGAATCGCTGCTCGGCTGGAAAGAGTACGAGATGGAAGTGGTGCGCGACAAGGCGGACAACTGCATCATCGTCTGCTCGATCGAGAACCTGGACCCGATGGGCGTGCACACCGGCGACTCGATCACCGTGGCGCCGGCGCAGACGCTGACCGACAAGGAATACCAGATCCTGCGCAACGCGTCGCTGGCCGTGCTGCGCGAGATCGGTGTGGACACTGGCGGTTCTAACGTGCAGTTCTCCATCAACCCGGCCGATGGCCGCATGGTGGTGATCGAAATGAATCCGCGCGTCTCGCGCTCGTCGGCCCTGGCTTCCAAGGCGACTGGTTTCCCGATCGCCAAGGTCGCCGCCAAGCTGGCTGTGGGCTACACGCTCGACGAACTGCGCAACGAGATCACCGGCGGTGCCACGCCGGCCTCGTTCGAGCCCTCGATCGACTACGTGGTCACCAAGATCCCGCGTTTCGCCTTCGAGAAGTTCCCCACCGCCGACAGCCGCCTGACCACGCAAATGAAGTCGGTGGGCGAGGTGATGGCCATGGGCCGTACCTTCCAGGAGTCGTTCCAGAAAGCCCTTCGCGGTCTGGAGGTCGGCGTGGACGGCATGAACGAAAAGACTCAGGACCGCGAGACCCTGGAGCGCGAGCTGGGCGAGCCCGGCCCCGAGCGCATCTGGTACGTGGGCGACGCCTTCGCGGCCGGCTGGTCCCTCGACGAGGTGCACCAGTTCACCAAGATCGACAAGTGGTTCCTGATCCAGATCGAGGAAATCATCAAGCTCGAAATGGCCATGGACAAGCTGGTCGCTGAAAAGGGCGAGGGCGCACTGGCCAGCCTGGACGCCGACACGCTGCGCGGCCTGAAGAAGAAGGGCTTCTCCGACCGCCGCCTGGCCAAGCTGCTGGCCACCACCGACACCGCCGTGCGCGAGCGCCGCAAGGCGCTGAACGTGCGCCCCGTCTACAAGCGCGTGGACACCTGCGCGGCCGAGTTCGCCACCGACACCGCCTACCTGTACTCCACCTACGAAGGCCACGGTGACGGCGAGTGCGAAGCCGAGCCGACGAACAAGAAGAAGATCATGGTGCTTGGCGGCGGTCCCAACCGCATCGGCCAGGGCATCGAGTTCGACTACTGCTGCGTGCACGCCGCGCTGGCCATGCGCGAAGACGGGTACGAGACCATCATGGTCAACTGCAACCCGGAAACCGTGTCCACCGACTACGACACCAGCGACCGCCTGTACTTCGAGCCGCTGACGCTGGAAGACGTGCTGGAGATCGTCGACAAAGAAAAGCCGGTCGGCGTGATCGTGCAGTACGGCGGCCAGACACCGCTCAAGCTGGCGCTCGGCCTGGAGGCGAACGGCGTGCCCATCATCGGCACCACGCCCGACATGATCGACGCCGCAGAGGACCGTGAGCGCTTCCAGAAGCTGCTGCACGACCTGGGCCTGCGCCAGCCACCCAACGCCACTGCCCGCACCGAAGCCGACGCCCTGGAGAAGGCCGCCGCGCTGGGCTACCCGCTGGTGGTGCGTCCCAGCTACGTGCTGGGCGGCCGCGCCATGGAGATCGTGCACGAGCAGCGCGACCTGGAGCGCTACATGCGCGAGGCGGTGAAGGTGAGCAACGACTCGCCGGTGCTGCTGGACCGCTTCCTGAACGACGCCATCGAGTGCGACGTGGACGCCGTGCGCGACGCCTCGGGCCGGGTCTTCATCGGCGGCGTGATGGAACACATCGAACAGGCCGGCGTGCACTCGGGCGACTCGGCGTGCTCGCTGCCGCCCTATTACCTGTCGAAGGCCACCATCGACGAGCTCAAACGACAGACCGCGGCGATGGCCGAAGGCCTGAACGTGGTGGGGCTGATGAACGTGCAGTTCGCGATCCAGGAGAAGGAAGAGAACGGCGTCAAGACCGACGTGATTTTCGTTCTGGAAGTGAACCCGCGCGCCTCGCGCACGGTGCCCTTCGTTTCCAAGGCCACCGGCATCCAGCTGGCCAAGGTGGCGGCGCGCTGCATGGCCGGCCAGACCCTGGACCAGCAGGGCATCGGCGCCGAAGTCACGCCGCCGTACTTCAGCGTCAAGGAGGCCGTGTTCCCGTTCGTCAAGTTCCCGGGCGTGGACACGATCCTCGGCCCCGAGATGAAGTCCACCGGCGAGGTGATGGGTGTGGGCAAGACCTTCGGCGAGGCCTTCGTCAAGAGCCAGCTGGGTGCCGGTACCAAGCTGCCGCGCTCGGGCAAGGTCTTCCTCACCGTGAAGAACGGCGACAAGCCGCGAGCGGTTGAGGTCGCCCGCCAGCTGGCAGCCATGGGCTTCGAGTTGGTGGCCACGCGCGGCACCGCTGCCGCCATCGCGGCTGCGGGCGTGACGGTGGCCACGGTGAACAAGGTCACCGAAGGCCGTCCGCACATCGTCGACATGATCAAGAACGGCGAGATCGCGCTGGTGATCAACACGGTCGAGGAGCGCCGCAACGCCATCGCCGACTCGCGCGCGATCCGCACCTCGGCGCTGCTGGCCCGCGTCACCACCTTCACCACCATCTCGGGTGCGGAAGCGGCGGTGGAGGGCATGCGCCACATGGACAGCCTGGGCGTGATCTCGGTGCAGGACATGCACGCGTTGCTGACAGCCTGATCCGCGTTATTCCCCTTGTCTCCAGCGGGCATGGTCACTAGATTGTGGCCATGCCCGTTGTGCTTTCCGCCTCCCACAACCGCCTGCGCGAGTGGACCACCGCGCAGGCCCGGCCGCGCGAGCGGCTGGACTACTGGGTGGGCGCGATCTGCGAGGCCTTCCTTGAAATGGACTGCAGCTCCACCGCCGCGGACCGCTTCGACGGACAGCTCGTGCACCTGCCACTGCAGCGGCTCGCAGTCAACCGGGTGCAGGCCTCCACCCAGGACGTGTACCGGACGCCCGCAGCCATCGCAAAAAGCAAGGAACAGCCGTTTTACCTGATCACGCAGATCGAGCAACCCTGGCTGGTGAAGCAGGGCGGGCGTGTGCTGCAGCTGCGTCCGGGAGACGCGGTGCTGGTGGACGCGGCACAGGCCTACGAACTGCACTTCCCCCACTCGGTCACCTGCCTGTCGGTGCAGATGCCGCGCGCCTGGGTAGGCCAGTGGCTGCAGACGGTGGATGTGTCCCATGCGCGTGTGGCGCATCGCGAGCAGGGCTGGGGAGCCATGCTGTCGGCGCTGAGCCTGCAACTCGGGCGCCAACCCGAACTGGCACTTGAGATGGCGCCCGAATGGCTGGAGGCCCAGTTTGGCGCCTTGCTCGCGGCGTCGATAGAGCCGGTGACGCATCGCCACGCAGCTGGCGCGAGTGACCTTCGCGAGCGAGCCGTGGCACTCATGCGGGAGCGTCGTGGAGAGCCCGGCTGGCGCGCCGACGAGCTTGCGGCGCAACTGCAGGTGTCGGCGCGCAGCCTGCACCGCGCGTTCACGGCGGCGGGCGAGACGGTGATGGGGCGCTGGCGCCAGATGCGCATCGAGTGCGCGTGTGAACTGCTCGCGCAGCCCCGGCTGGCCGGGTTGAACATGGCCGAGGTGGGGCGGCGCTGTGGCTATGCCGACGCCTCCCATTTCGGTCGCGACTTCCAGCGGGTGATGGGGGTGACACCCCAGCGCTGGGTGCGGGACCGACGCAGTCACTGACACCGAGGGGCTGGCGCAACCCGGCTAACCGGCTGGCGCAAATCGGCCAGCGCGAGCCGGCGTGGGTTTCTAGAGTGGCGGTGGTGTGGCCGCTGGCCACCATCCCCTGCCACCCATTCGAGGAGACCTTCATGGCCGATACCTATGTTCTTGTCCACGGCGCCTGGCACACGGGCGAGCTGATGGAGCCTGTCGCCCAGCACCTGCGCGCCCAGGGGCACACCGTGTTCTGTCCGACCCTGGCCGGCAACCGCCCCGGCGACGACCGCAGCGCCACCGGCCTGGCCGATGCCGTCGCGTCCCTGGTCGACTTCCTCCGCGAGAAGGACCTGCAGGACGTGCGCCTGATGGGCCACAGCTACGGCGGCATGGTGATCAGCCACGCCGCCGACCAGGTGGCGCAGCGCATCCGCCGCCTGGTCTACTGGAACGCCTTCGTGCCGCTGGACGGCGAGAGCCTCAACGACCTGGTGCCGCCGCACTACGTGGCTCTGTTCGATGGCATTGCCGCCGCGAACAACGGTTCGGTGATGCTGCCGTACCCGATCTGGCGCGAGGCCTTCATCAACGACGCCGACTCGGCGCTGGCCGAGAAGACGTACGGATGGCTCAACCCCCATCCCTACAAGACCTTCACCGACCCGGCGAAGCTGTCGACACCGCTGGCGGCCATGAACCTCGGCAAGAGCTATATCAACTGCCAGCAGGACACCGCGCTGCCCCACAGCCTGCCCTGGCACCCCCGGCTGTCAGAACGCTTGGGATTGTTCCGGCTGGTCGAGTGCAGCGGCAGCCACGAGCTGTGTTTCACCGATCCGAAGCGTCTGGCCAGCGCCATCGAGCAGGCCGGCCGCGACTGAGCGCAAGCACGGGTTCCTGGGCTTGCCGGCTCGGGTTTCGAGGCATAATCCGGGCCAATGGCCGCCGACCGGAAACGATCGGCGGTTTGCTTTTTGCCGATCCCGGAGTTCGAAAATGACCTATCCCATCACCAAGCGCGGCGCTGAAATGCTCAAGGCCGAGCTGCACAAGCTCAAGACCGTGGAACGCCCGGGCGTGATCCAGGCCATTGCCGAAGCGCGCGCGCAGGGTGACCTGAGCGAGAACGCCGACTATGACGCGGCCAAGGAGCGCCAGGGCTTCATCGAAGGCCGGATCGCCGAAATCGAAGGCAAGCTCTCGGCGGCACAGGTCATCGACCCTTCGACGCTGGACGCCGGTGGGCGCGTGGTGTTCGGCTCCACTGTCGACCTGTCTGACGAGGACAGCGGCAACGAGATGACTTACCAGATCGTGGGCGAAGACGAAGCCGACCTCAAGCAGGGGCTGGTCAACATCAGCAGCCCAATAGCGCGGGCGCTGATCGGCAAGGAAGAGGGTGACACTGCCGAGGTGCAGACGCCCGGCGGCACGCGCCGTTTCGAGATCGTGGCGGTGCGCTACGTCTGATCCGGCCCGCATGCCAATGCACCGCCTGTCCATCCTCATGGCCGCACTCTGGTGGGGCGGCATCACGGGGCTGAGTTTCGTGGCGGTGCCGACCCTGTTCGCCAGGCTTGGCAGTCCGGCGGTGGCAGGGCCGGTGGCGGCGCAGCTCTTTTCCTTCCAGTGCTGGATCGGGCTCGTGCTGGGCACGGCGCTGATGCTGGTGCTGCGGCGCCAGCGTGCTTCGCTCTCTTTTGATCGCTCGCCCCAGGCGCAGCAAGAGTTTCAGACCCTGGTGGTCACCATGGCCCTGGTGGTGCTGGCCGTGATGCTGGCCGTGGTCCAGGAATTCGGCGTGGCACGGAAGATCGTGACGGCGCGAGCAACCGGCGGTGACCTGCGCCTTTGGCACAGCCTGGGCTCGGTGCTGGTGCTGGGGCAATGGCTGTGCGCGGGGGCGGTTTTGTGGCGCCTGGCCGGCGCCCGGCGGTCGGCGACCCCGGCATGAACGTCCTGCGGCGTGTGGCCCAGTGGCTGACGGCGCTGCCTCCGCCGATCGTCACCGGGTTGCTGGCGTTGACCGCGGTGCTGCTGGCCGTGCGGCTGCTGGGGCTGACCTGGCTGCTGGCCGTCAATGTGCCGTTCTCCGACCAGTGGGCCCTGCTCACCCGGCTGTACAACGGCTTCCAGTGGAGCGATGTGGCCATTGCGTTCATCTGGCAGCACGGCCCCCATCGGCAGGGGTTGAACTTCTCCCTGGTGCTGCCGGCCTACCACTTCAGCGACTGGAACGTGCGCTGGGACAGCCTCTGGACCGCGTGTGTGCAACTGGTGGCCGGCCTGCTGGCGCTGCGTTTGCGGCGGCGCCTGCTGCCAGCGCCCTGGTCGCTCTGGGATGCCGTGCTGTTGCTGGCCTTCTGGGGCGTGTGCACCTTCGAGACCGTGATCGTTGCGCCCAACGCGTCGCACAGCATCTTCCCGCTGTTGCTGTTGATGCTGCTGCTCAATGTGTGGCTGGCGGCACCGACCCCCGTGAACCATCTGGCGGTCGCAGTCCTGGTGGTGTGCCTGGGCTTCACGGGTTTTGGGCTGACCGCTTTGCCTGCCCTGATGTTGGTGGGGTTGATCGAGGTGTTGCGCGGCACCGGAGTGCGGCGGCAGCGGGCGGTGGTGGTACTGGCGGCCGGCGCGCTCACGCTGCTGGCGTTCCTGCACCGTTACCAGTTCGTGGTGTCGGCCGAGGGCTTTCAGGTGCTGCGACCGGACCCCACCGACTACCTGCGGTTCATGGCCGCCATGCTGAGCCATTTCCAGCTCATGGTTCAGCGTCCCTCGCCCTGGTTCCTGTACCCGGTGGGGGCGCTGCTGCTGGCGGCGTGGATCGCTGCATGGTTGTGGGGCGTGCGGCGTCTCGGCCGACCAGCCGTTGAACGGGATGGCGAGCGCGCCCTATGGCAAGTCTGTGTGGCGCTCATCGGTTGCAGCCTCGTGTTCGCCCTGCTCACCGCTTACGGGCGCGCGCAGCTGGGTGTCGGCGCCGCGATGGCGTCCCGCTACACGGCCCTGCTGTTGCCAGGGCTGCTGGCGGTGTACCTGCTGCTGTTTCGGCACCGCGACCGGCTGGGGCCGCTGCTACTGGCGATGTTGCTTCTGTTCACTGTGCGCGTGGTGCCGGAAACGCGCGAGGCCTACCTGCTCGGCCGTTACTACGCGGGCATGAAGCTGTGCTGGCTGGAACAGTACCGCGCCAGCGGTGTCGTTGCGGCGGCGGATGCCCGGTTGCAGGCGCTCGACACCAAAGCCCAGTTCCAGCACGGCTGGCTGGGGCGGCAGGCGCAATGGGACCTGATGGAGCAGCAGCGGCTGGGGCCGCTCGCCCCTGGAGCGCCATCGGAGCCGCTGCTGCGTATCTACCCGCAGCCTTGCAAGCTGCTGCGCTGACTCCGGGCAGTGGTCAGGCGGCGCGCCGCTCGGCCGACTCCAGGGTATTGACCATGAGCATGGTGATGGTCATGGGGCCGACGCCGCCGGGCACCGGGGTGATCCAGCCGGCCACTTCTTTCACGCCGGCAAAGTCCACGTCACCGCAGAGCTTGCCTTCGTCGTTGCGGTTCATGCCCACATCCAGCACCACGGCGCCGGGTTTGACCATGTCGGCCGTCAGCACATTGCGCTTGCCCACGGCGGCGACGATCACGTCTGCTTGCAGCGTCATGGCCTTGAGGTCCTTGGTCGCGCTGTGGCAGATGGTGACGGTAGCGTTTTGCTGCAGCAGCATCATGGCCATGGGCTTGCCGACGATGTTGCTGCGCCCGATGACAACCGCGTGTTTGCCCTTGAGCTCGTAGCCGATGCTTTCCAGCATCTTCATGCAGCCGTAGGGCGTGCAGGGCCAGAAGCCGGGCAGGCCAGTCATGAGCGCGCCGGCGCTGGCGATGTGGAAGCCGTCCACGTCCTTCTCGGGCGAGATCGCTTCGATCACCCGCTGGGCGTTCATGTGGGCCGGCAGCGGCAGCTGGACCAGGATTCCGTGGATACTGGCATCGTTGTTCATCGCGTCCACACGGGCCAGCAGCTCGGCCTCGGTCATGGTGGTTGGCCAGGTTTCCAGAACCGAGTGCATGCCGGTGTCTTCGCAGGCCTTGACCTTGTTGCGCACATAGACCTGGCTGGCCGGGTTGTCGCCGACCAGGATGACGGCCAGACCCGGTGTCACGCCCTTGGCCTTGAGTGCGGTCACGCGCGCCGCCACATCGGTGCGGAGCTGTTTGGAGAGGGCGTTGCCGTCGATGAGTTGGGCGGTCATGGTGGTCGGGCGGAAGAGGGGAAATGGAAACGCCCGCCGGGAAGGGCGGGCGTTGGCTTGAGGTGACGGGGGTTCAGGCCTTGGCAGGTGTCTGGCCCAGGGCGATCTTGAGCAGGTCGGCCACGGTGTTGGCGCCCAGCTTTTCCATGATGTTGGCGCGGTGCGCTTCCACCGTCTTGATGCTGATGCCCAGGTCGTCGGCGATCTGCTTGTTCAGGCGGCCGGCGACGATGCGTTCGAGCACCTGCGCCTCGCGGCCCGTGAGCTTGGAGAGCAGGGCATCGCGGCTGGCGGCCTGCTGGTGGGTCGCGAAGGCTTCCTTGGCGGTTTCGAGCATGCGCTCGACGAGCAGCACCAGCTGGTCTTCCTTGAAGGGCTTTTGGATGAAGTCCAGTGCGCCCCGCTTCATGGATTCCACCGCCATCGGCACATCGCCATGACCGGTGATGAAGACGATGGGCAGAGGGGACTGGCGCTCAATCAGCTTTTCCTGCAGTTCCATGCCGGTCATGCCACCCATGCGGATGTCGGCGATCAGGCAGGCCACTTCGCGCGCATCGTAGCGGCTGAGAAAGGCTTCGGCAGATTCAAAACAGCGGACCCGGTAGTCCTTGCCTTCGAGCAGCCATTGCAGGGAGTCACGAACGGCCTCGTCGTCATCGACGACATAGACGGTGCCTTTTTTGGGAATCAAACTCATCTCGCTCTTTCGGTGTCCGTCAACGACGACGCGGCGGGAGCTTCCGGAACAGATTCCTGGGTCAGCCGGGACTGCACCGGAATCCAAAAACTGAAGCAGCAACCCACCACTTCATCCCCATTGTAGATGTTCTGCACCTGCATCCGGCCGTGGTGCGACTCGACGATGCTGCGGCACAGCTTGAGGCCGATGCCCATGCCTTCGCTCTTGGTGCTGTAGAAGGCCTCGTAGATGCGCTCGATCATTTCGGCGGGCACGCCGTTGCCGGAATCGCGCACCGAGAACTCCACCACCTCCTGGTCGTCGAGCCGCCGCGGGCCGACCCGCAGCTCGATGTAGCGCTCGCCGGGCGGGCGGCCTGCCTGCGCAATCGCCTCGCCCGCGTTCTTGAGCAGATTGATCAGCACCTGTTCGATCAGGATCGGATCGACCATCAGGCTGGGCAGGCGCGCCGCGACATAGGGTGAGAGGCGGACCTGGTGGCGGCGCAGTTCAATGTCGGCCAGTTCGATCGCGTTGCTCACCATCTGCGCCACGTCGGAAGGCATGGGATTGGGTTCACTGCGCTTCACGAAGGCTCGGATGCGCTGGATGATCTGGCCGGCGCGCTGGGCCTGGCGCGCGGTTTTCTCCAGTGCGGCGAGCATGTCCTCTTCGCTGATGCGCTGCTCCTTCAGCCGCGAAATCATGCCGTTGCAGTAGTTGCTGATGGCGGTCAGCGGCTGATTGAGTTCGTGCGCCACGCTCGACGCCATCTCGCCCATGGTGATCAGACGGCTGGCGGTCTGCGCGCGCTCGGCTTGGCGCGCGGCCTGTTCTTCCGCATTGCGGCGCGGGGTGATGTCGCTGGCGATCACCATCTGCGCCAGCCGGCCGTCGACCCAGGTGAGGTAGCGCGTGCGCACCTCCAGCCAGCGGTCCAGTTCCTCGACGAACACCTCGGCGTTTTCGGCCCCGGCATCGGTCAGGGTGTCGGTCGGCATGCCCGCGAAGGCGTCCACCGCGTCGCCGTTGTCCGGGCTGGGGGTGGGCTGGTCCCCAGCCAGGTCCACCAGTTGCCGATGGCCCTGGCCGCGGGTGCCGAACCAGAGCCGGTACATCTTGTTGGCGAACAGCATTTCGTCGCTGCCCAGCGGCGCCACCGACACCGCCGAGTCCAGCGACTCCAGCACCGTGGTGAAGCGTTCGTAGGAGGCGGACAGCTCTTCGCGGATGCGCTTGGGCTCGGTGATGTCGGTCATGGACGTCATCCAGCCGGTCTGATGCCCCTTCGGATCGATCAGGGGGGAGACGTACATGCGCGCGTCGAAAATGCTGCCATCCCGGCGCTGCACCCGCACTTCGAAGCCACCCGGCGTGGACCGCCCGTTGAGTTCGTCCTCCAGACGGGCCGCCAGCTGCTCGTGGTCGTCCTCTGGCCAGTAGGGGAAGGGTGCGGTGCGGCCCACCAACTCGCTTTCGGTCCAGCCCGTCATGGAGCAGAACGCAGGGTTTACATAGGTGATGCGGCCCTGCATGTCCAGCGCCCGCATGCCGGTGAGCATGGAGTTCTCCATCGCACGCCGGAAGTTGGTTTCCGACATCAGGGCTTGCTGCGCCTGTACGCGGCGGCGCGTGTGGCGCCAGGTGCCCAGCAGCATCCACACCGTGAGCGCGGACAGCGCGCCAATCACCCAGAAGAAGCCGCTGCCCACAATGTCCTGCGAGGTGCGGTAGCCCTGGGCCTTGAGGATCAGGCCGTTGCCCACCGGCGAGACCGGAACCTCGTGTTCCAGAGGTTGTGACGACCAGGGCAGCAGCCGCAGCACCGTGCTGGGCGATTGCAGGTTGCCCGCGAGCACGCGCCCGCGGTCGTCCATCAAGGCCACAGCGTAGCGGGCCATGATTTCCGGCGGCATGCCAAAGCGCATCAGTCCGTCGATGGAGTACTCGCCCATGACGGTGCCCGAGAAACGGCCCTGTTCGGTGAGTGGTACCTGGAGCATCAGGGTGGACTGGCGGGCGTCCTCGCCGAGGGGTCTCGAATAGATCGGTTGGCGCAGGTCACGCGCCAGTTCGAACGAACCATCGCCCTCGGCCGCCGCCAGCGTGCTGCCCTTGGGGCGCAGCAGGGGCAGCGGTGCACTGGGCGAGGCGTGGCTGGCCTGGACCGTGCGGCGCGCGTCGACCCAGCTGATGGCCTGCAGCTCGGGGAACTGGCTGATGAGCGTTTCGGCCTGGAACTCGAATTCGTCGGCGCTGATCTCCTTGTTGTCGACCTCTCGGGCCAGGCGCATGAGTTGTTCCTGGCGTTCCAGCAGGCGCAGCCGGATGCGCTGTTGCGCGTACTCGACGTCGCGCGTCACTGCCTCCTGTTCGCGCTCAAGTTCCTCGTAGCGCAGGTAGGTGATGGCCACCGCGATGGCCGACAGAAACAACAGCACGGACAGCAGCGGCGCCAGCGTGGCGAAGCGGTCCTGGCGCGAGGGCGGGAGACGGCGCCACCAGCGGCGCCACCAGTCCAGCGGGGTACCGCCAGGCGGGGTGGCTGGCGGTTGTTCGGGGGCGGGAATCATCCGGTTGAGTGTACGGGTGTGCCCCCTGAGTGCGGGGTGCGGGGCGGGTCGTGGGCGCGTAAAACGCTACAGAATCTGTGTCCCATAATTTCACATAAAGAAATCAACAAGCACATATTGAAATGACCGCAGATCTGTGGAAAAATCCGCGACACTGCGGAGCCGCACTCCGTCAGTCCGTTTACACCCTTTCAGGAGACAAGCACATGGCAGCGTCCGACGCTCAGAACAACCGTGGTGCCGGGGACATTGATGCCCAGGAAACCCGCGAATGGATGGAGGCGCTGGCCGCCGTCATCGAAAAAGAGGGCCCCGAACGCGCCCACTTCCTGCTGGAGCAGCTGCTGGAAGAAGCCCGTCAGAACAGCATCGACATGCCGTTCTCGGCCAACACCGGCTACGTGAACACCATCGAGGCCACCGAAGAGGCCCGCTGCCCCGGCAATATCGAGATCGAAGAGCGCCTTCGCGCCTACATGCGCTGGAACGCCATGGCGATGGTGGTCAAGGCCAACCGCCACAACCCCGAAGACGGTGGTGACTTGGGTGGTCACATCGGTTCGTTCGCCTCGCTGGCCCACATGTTCGGTGCCGGCTTCAATCACTTCTGGCATGCCGAATCCGAGAACCACGGCGGCGACTGCCTGTACATCCAGGGCCACGTGTCGCCCGGCGTGTACGCCCGCGCCTACCTCGAAGGTCGCCTGACCGAAGAGCAGCTGCTGCACTTCCGGCAGGAAGTGGATGGCAAGGGCCTGTCGAGCTACCCGCACCCCAAGCTGATGCCCGAGTTCTGGCAGTTCCCCACCGTGTCGATGGGCCTCGGCCCGCTGATGGCGATCTACCAGGCCCGCTTCCTGAAGTACCTGCACGCCCGCGGCATCGCCAACACCGAGAACCGCAAGGTCTGGGTGTTCTGCGGCGACGGCGAGATGGACGAGGTCGAGTCGCTGGGCGCCATCAGCCTAGCGGCCCGCGAGAACTTGGACAACCTGATCTTCGTGGTGAACTGCAACTTGCAGCGTCTGGACGGTCCGGTGCGCGGCAACGGCAAGATCATCCAGGAGCTGGAAGGTGAGTTCCGCGGTTCCGGCTGGAACGTGATCAAGCTGCTCTGGGGCTCCAACTGGGACCCGCTGCTGGCGCGCGACAAGGACGGCGCCCTGCGCAAGATCATGATGGAGACGCTCGACGGCGACTACCAGGCCTTCAAGGCCAACGACGGCGCCTATGTCCGTAAGCACTTCTTCGGCCGCGATCCCAAGGCGCTGGAACTCGTCTCGCACATGAGCGACGACGACATCTGGAACCTGCGCCGCGGTGGCCACGATCCGCAGAAGGTGTACGCCGCCTACCACAAGGCGGTGAACCACAAGGGCCAGCCGACCGTGCTGCTGATCAAGACGGTCAAGGGCTTCGGCATGGGCAAGGCCGGCGAAGGCAAGAACACCGTCCACCAGACCAAGAAGCTGACGGACGAAGACATCAAGTACTTCCGCGACCGCTTCAACATCCCGATCCCGGACAGCGAGCTGCCCAAGATCCCGTTCTACAAGCCGGCCGACGACACGCCGGAGATGCAGTACCTGCACGAGCGCCGCAAGGCCCTGGGCGGCTATCTGCCCAAGCGCCGCACCAAGGCCGACGAGAGCTTCACCGTTCCCTCGCTGGAAACCTTCAAGGCCGTGCTGGAGCCGACCGCCGAAGGGCGCGAGATCTCCACGACCCAGGCCTATGTCCGCTTCCTGACGCAGCTGCTGCGCGACCAGGCCCTGGGCCCGCGCGTGGTGCCCATCCTGGTGGACGAGGCCCGCACCTTCGGCATGGAAGGTCTGTTCCGCCAGGTCGGCATCTACAACCCCGCTGGCCAGCAGTACACCCCGGTCGACAAGGACCAGGTCATGTACTACAAGGAAGACAAGGCTGGGCAGATCCTGCAGGAAGGCATCAACGAAGCCGGCGGCATGAGCAGCTGGATCGCAGCGGCCACGTCGTACAGCACGAGCAACCGCATCATGGTGCCGTTCTACGTGTACTACTCGATGTTCGGTTTCCAGCGCATCGGCGACCTGGCCTGGGCGGCCGGCGACATGCAGGCGCGCGGGTTCCTGCTGGGCGGCACGTCCGGCCGGACCACGCTGAACGGCGAAGGTCTGCAGCACGAAGACGGCCACAGCCACATCCTGGCCGGCACGATCCCGAACTGCGTGTCCTACGACCCGACCTTCGCGCACGAAGTCGGCGTGATCCTGCACCACGGCTTGAAGCGCATGGTGGAAAAGCAGGACAACGTCTTCTATTACCTGACCCTGCTCAATGAAAACTACGCCATGCCCGGCCTGACCGCCGGCACGGAAGAGCAGATCATCAAGGGCATGTACCTGTGCAAGCCGGGCGCCGAAGGCGACAAGCGCGTGCAGTTGCTGGGCTCCGGCACCATCCTGCGCGAGTCGATCGCTGCGCAGGCCCTTTTGGCCACCGACTGGGGCGTGCAGGCCGACGTGTGGAGCTGCCCGAGCTTCAACGAACTGACCCGCGACGGCCAGGACTGCGAGCGCTTCAACCTGCTGCACCCGACCGAGAAGCAGCGCGTGCCCTTCGTGGCCCAGCAGCTGGAAAAGCACGCCGGCCCGGTGGTCGCCTCGACCGACTACATGAAGAACTACGCAGAGCAGATCCGCCCCTTCATCCCCAAGGGTCGCGAATACAAGGTGCTGGGCACCGACGGCTTCGGCCGCAGCGACTTCCGCAGCAAGCTGCGCGAGCACTTCGAGATCAACCGCCATTACATCGTGGTCGCCGCCCTGCGCGCGCTGGCCGACGAAGGCAAGCTGCCGCTGGCCAAGGTGGCCGAGGCGATCAAGAAGTACGGCATCAAGACGGACAAGGTCAACCCGCTCTACGCGTAAACATCCGGAGACAAGAATATGGCACTGGTAGAAGTGAAAGTCCCGGACATCGGCGACTTCGACGAAGTGGCGGTCATCGAACTGCTGGTCAAGGTGGGCGACACGGTCAAGGCCGAGCAGTCACTGATCACGGTCGAGAGCGACAAGGCCTCGATGGAAATCCCGTCGAGCACGGCGGGGGTGGTCAAGGAGCTCAAGGTCAAGCTGGGCGACAAGGTCAGCGAAGGCTCGGTGGTGTTGGTGGTGGAAGCCGCGGGCGATGCCGCTGCGCCGGCCCCGGCTGCGGCGCCTGCCGCGGCAGCGCCTGCTTCAGCGCCCGTTGCTGCTCCGGTGGCCGCACCGGCCGCCGCGCCTGCTGCTGCGGGCCCGGTGGAAGTGCGCGTGCCCGACATCGGCGACTTCAAGGACGTCGCAGTCATCGAGGTGTTCGTCAAGCCCGGCGACACCATCAAGGTCGAGCAGAGCCTGATCACGGTCGAGTCCGACAAGGCCTCGATGGAGATCCCGTCTTCGCACGCCGGCGTGCTCAAGGAACTCAAGGTCAAGGTGGGCGACAAGGTCAACATCGGTGACCTGCTGGCGATTCTGGAAGGTGCCGCGGGTGCCGCTGCGCCCGCACCGGTAGCCGCCGCCCCGGTGGCCGCTCCCGCCGTGGCTGTGGCTGTGGCCGCTCCGGTCGCCGCTGCCGTCGCCTCGGCTCCGGCCACCGCTCCGGCGCACAACCCCACCGCCACCCCGGCACTGGGCCTGCCGCACGCGTCGCCCTCGGTGCGCAAGTTCGCCCGCGAACTGGGTGTGCCGCTGGAAGAGGTCAAGGGCTCGGGCCTGAAGGGCCGCATCACGGCCGAAGACATCCAGTCGTTCACCAAGTCGGTCATGGCAGGTAGCCTGCAGACCAAGGCGCAGGCCGCCAAGGCGCCAGCCGGCGGTGGTGGCTCCGAGCTGGGCCTGATCCCCTGGCCCAAGGTGGACTTCGCCAAGTTCGGCCCCATCGAGCGCAAGGAGCTGGGCCGCATCAAGAAGATCAGCGGCGCCAACCTGCTGCGCAACGCCGTGATGATCCCGGCCGTCACCAACCACGACGACGCCGACATCACCGACCTCGAAGCCTTCCGCGTCTCGACCAACAAGGAGAACGAGAAGAGCGGTGTCAAGGTCACGATGCTGGCCTTCCTGATCAAGGCTTCGGTGGCTGCGCTCAAGAAGTTCCCCGAGTTCAACAGCTCGCTGGACGGCGACTCGCTGGTCTACAAGAACTACTGGCACATCGGCTTTGCGGCCGACACGCCCAACGGCCTGGTCGTACCTGTCATCAAGGACGCCGACAAGAAGGGCGTGCTGCAGATCAGCCAGGAAATGGGTGAACTCGCCAAGAAGGCGCGCGACGGCAAGCTGGGACCGGCCGACATGTCCGGTGCCACCTTCACCATCTCGTCGCTCGGCGGCATCGGTGGCCGCTATTTCACGCCCATCATCAACGCGCCCGAAGTTGCCATCCTCGGCGTCTGCAAGAGCCAGATGGAACCGGTGTGGGACGGCAAGCAGTTCGTGCCGCGTCTGATGCTGCCGCTGAGCCTGACCTGGGACCACCGCGTGATCGACGGCGCCGCCGCGGCCCGCTTCAACGCGTATCTCGGCCAGATCCTCGGCGACTTCCGTCGCGTGCTGCTGTAAAGGAACCGGAACATGGCACTCATGGACATCAAGGTTCCCGACATCGGCGACTTCGACGAGGTCGCGGTCATCGAGCTGCTGGTCAAGCCGGGTGACACCGTCAAGGCCGAGCAGAGCCTCATCACCGTCGAGTCCGACAAGGCCTCGATGGAGATTCCCTCGTCGCACGCCGGTGTGGTCAAGGAAGTCAAGGTCAAGCTGGGCGACAAGGTCAGCGAAGGTTCGGTCGTGCTGGTGCTGGACGCGGAGGGCGCTGCGGCGGCTCCCGCGCCGGCTTCAGCCCCTGCGCCTGCGTCCGCCGCTCCTGCAGCTGCCCCGGCCGCTGCGCCGGTGGTCGCCCCCACGGCTGCCAGCTTCGGCGGCTCGGCCGACATCGAATGCGACGTGCTGGTGCTCGGTGCCGGCCCTGGTGGCTACTCGGCCGCCTTCCGCGCTGCCGACCTGGGCCTCAAGGTCGTGATCGTCGAGCGTTACGCCCAGCTGGGCGGCGTCTGTCTGAACGTGGGTTGCATTCCGTCCAAGGCGCTGCTGCACGTGGCGGCGGTGATGGACGAGGTCTCGCACCTCGGCGACCTGGGCGTCGAGTTCGGCAAGCCCACGGTGAGCGTGGACAAGCTGCGCGCCCACAAGGAAAAGGTCATCGGCAAGCTGACCGGCGGCCTGGCGGCCATGGCCAAGATGCGCAAGGTCACCACCGTGCGCGGCTACGGCGCCTTCGTCGGCCCGAACCACGTCGAAGTGGAAGAGACGACGGGCACCGGCCAGGACAAGACCGGCACCAAGAAGGTCGTGGCCTTCAAGAAGTGCATCATCGCCGCCGGTTCGCAGGCGGTGCGCTTGCCGTTCTTCCCCCAGGACGAGCGCATCGTGGACTCGACCGGTGCACTGGCGCTCAAGGGCGTGCCCAAGAAGATGCTGATCGTCGGCGGCGGCATCATCGGCCTGGAAATGGGCACGGTGTACAGCACGCTGGGCGCCCGCCTGGACGTGGTGGAGATGATGGACGGCCTGATGCAGGGCGCCGACCGCGACCTGGTCAAGGTCTGGGAGAAGATGAACAAGGGCCGCTTCGACAACATCATGTTGAAGACCAAGACGGTCGGAGCCGAAGCAACGCCCGAGGGCATCAAGGTGCAGTTCGAGGGGTTGGACGGCACGAAGAGCGAAGGCACCTACGACCTGGTGCTGCAAGCGGTGGGCCGCACGCCCAACGGCAAGAAGATCGCCGCCGACAAGGCCGGCGTGGCGGTGACCGACCGCGGCTTCATCAACGTCGACATCCAGATGCGCACCAACGTGCCGCACATCTTCGCCATTGGCGACATCGTGGGTCAGCCCATGCTGGCGCACAAGGCGGTGCACGAGGCGCACGTGGCGGCGGAAGTCATCGCCGGTGAACTGCAGGGCAACAAGGAGCTGGCCTCGGCCGCCTTCAACGCCCGCGTGATCCCGAGCGTGGCCTACACCGACCCCGAGGTGGCCTGGGTGGGCCTGACCGAGGACCAGGCCAAGGCCCAGGGCATCAAGGTCAAGAAGGGCCTGTTCCCCTGGACGGCCTCGGGCCGGGCGATTGCCAACGGCCGCGACGAGGGTTTCACCAAGCTGCTGTTCGACGATTCGCCCGAGGCCCATGGCCACGGCAAGATCCTGGGCGGTGGCATGGTCGGCACGCACGCGGGCGACATGATCGGCGAGATCGCGCTGGCGATCGAGATGGGCGCCGACGCGGTGGACATCGGCAAGACCATCCACCCGCACCCCACCCTGGGCGAGAGCATCGGCATGGCGGCCGAGGTGGCGCACGGGTCGTGTACCGATTTGCCACCGGCGAAGAAGTAAGCCTTGTTGGCCACCGTCAGAAGTCTGGCGGTTGGTGGAAAAAACCAATCGATTCGCCCTCCGGGACCCCGTGTTCCGGAGGGCGTTTTGTTGCGGGCGACTCGTGCGGTCGGGGCCGGGGGGAAATCTTCGCGATAATTTGCCTCGCGCGTTTGAACTTTTTCATTCGCCTGCGCAACAGGGTGCCTGCCCGAGCACCACAACCAACCGTGATGTATCCAATGGTGCGATTGCAAGCTGCCCAAGATGTGGCGCCGGGGAGTGCTGCGTGACCGACTCAGTGACACCTGTTGGAGAGGCCGGCCAGCCCTCAATGGCCCACATCTCCGCCCGAGCGAAGACCGGGACGATATGGATCGTTGTCGCGTTCGGTGGCGGGCAGATTCTGCGGCTTGTATCGAACATCGCTCTGGCAGCGCTGCTGTTTGAAGAAGCTTTTGCGCTGATGGCACTCGTGTCGGCGGTGATGCAGGGCCTGGCGATGTTCTCCGACATCGGGCTCAAGCCCAGTGTGGTGCAGAACCCGCGCGGCGACGAGCCGGTGTTCCTGCAGACGGCCTGGACACTGCAGGTCCTCCGTGGCCTGGTGCTGTTCACCTGTGCCGTGGTGCTGGCCTGGCCGATGGCGCACATCTACGGTGCCAACGACCCGATGGCTCGCGAACTGCTCTGGCTGATCCCGCTGGTGGCCTTCGGCGCCATCGCCGACGGTTTCCAGTCCTCGCGCATGCTCACGGCGGCCCGGAGGATGGACATCGCAGGCATGACCAAGATCGAGATCCTGGTGCAGGTGCTGAACGCGGTGCTGATGGTGGGACTGGCCTGGTACCTGCGCTCGGTGTACGCGCTGGCCATCGCCGGGGTGGTCAGCAGCGGCCTGCGGGTCTGGCTCTCGTATGCGATGTTGTCGGGCATGACGGACCGGTTCCGTCTCGACCGGGACTCGGTGAATGCGATCTTCGGCTTCGGCAAGTGGGTGTTCCTGAGCACGCTGATCTCGTTCCTGGCGCTGCAGATCGACCGCGTGCTGCTGGCGGCCATCTTTCCGCTGGCCGAGGTGGGGGTCTATTCCATTGCCACCAGCCTGTCGCTGATGGTGGCGGTGCTGGTGGGAACGCTGCAGTCCTCCATCGTGTTTCCCTGGTACTCGCGCATGCTGGATCACGGGGTGCCCCTTCAGGAGGCCTTCCGGCGAACCCGCGTGCCGCTGATGTTGGTGGTGAGCTTTCTGGTGGTGCTGCTGGTGACCGGGGCCAGCAGCTTCTTTGATCTGGCCTACGACGACCGCTACGCCAAAGGAGGCGACTTCCTGCCCCTGCTGGCCATGGGCGTCTGGTTCAGCAGCCTCAGCGGTATCTACGGCGCGGCCTTCATGGCCATGGGCAAGCCGCAGTGGATCGCCATTGTCAGTGCGGTCAAGGTGCTCTCGTTCCTGCTGTTCCTTGGGGTCTACCTCCAGTTCGACTACTCCATCGAGACGGCGGTGCTCGCCGTGCTGAGTGCCGAGGTGGTCACCGGGGCCACGAGCCAGTACCTGGGCTGGAAGCTGGGTCTGCGCAACCTGCGGATGGAGGGCCTGCTGTTGTTGCTCATGCTCGGTGCCTCGGCCATCGGATGGTGGTTCGTGCACCACTTGCCCTGGGTGGCAGGTCAGCACCCGTTCGTGCGCCTGCTGCTGCTGGGGCTGGTGGAGGTGGCCTTGTTCGCGCCGCTGGGCCGCCGCTTGGTGCTGCCCATGCTCCGTCGCTCGGTTTCCTGAGCAGTCCGACGCAGCATGGGGATCGATTTGCGAGCGCAGTCTGCGGGCCGCTGGCTCATCCGCCTGCGGGACCATCTGGCCTGGCGGTGGGGGCGTGTGCGGCGCATGCCGGGCCTGCTCGTCAACCTCTGGTTCGGCAACCTATGGCACGACCACTGGCTGAGGCGCCAGGTGCGCATCACCGAAGGCGCCCTGGAGTCCACCCGGCGCTGCGCGGTGTATGTCATGTACCCGCGCCTCGGGCTGCAGGAATCCCACCTGGCGTCGCTGGCCTACCTGGCGCGCAAGGGCTGTGCGTCAGTGGTCGTGAGCAACCTGCCGCTGACGCCGCAGGAGCGCCAGCGCCTGCAGCCCCTGTGCTGGCGGCTGGTGGAGCGACCCAACTATGGCTACGACTTCGGCGCCTATCGCGAGGGCGTGCTGATGGCCTGCGACCAACTGCCGGGTCTCGGCCAGCTGGTGCTGGTGAACGATTCCGCCTGGTTCCCAGTGCCGGCCGCGGCCGACTGGCTGGCGCAGGCCGAGCGACTGGAGGTGGATCTGGCTGGGGCGGTGTCCAACGACGGCTGGCTGGACTATCTGGCAGACCCCGGCCGCGGGCGGCCCTGGGTGCCGGATGAGGGCACGCCGCACCTGCACTACTGCTCGTTCGCTCTTCTGTTTGGCGCGCGCATCCTGAGGGACCCGGGCTTTCGAAAGTTCTGGCAGGGCCTGACGCTCACGGCGGACAAGCTGGAGACGATCCGCCGCGGCGAGGTTGGCCTGAGCCGCTGGGCCATCGATCGAGGCTACCGCCACGCCCAGACGCTGGACATCACCCGCTTCGACGAGCACCTGGAGCGCATGGACGCTGCCCAGTTGCGCGAGCTGGCCGCGAACCTGGTGATTCCAGAGGACAAGGCGCTGCGCGAGGAACAGCGGGCCCTGACCGACCCGTCGGCAGCACCGGTCGATCCAGCGACGCTGCGCCGCTTCATTCTCTGGGCCACGGCCGCCACCGGGCCGGCCTATGCGTTGCCGCACTGGTCGCTGCCCGAACAGGGCTTCGGTTTTCTGAAGAAGTCGCCGATGTGGCTGAGCGGGCCCACGGCGCAGATCACGGAGTCTCTGATCGAGCGCTACGGCGATGCGTCCATGCTCGACGAGGCCCGGCGGCTGGCGGGTGGGGGCAAGACCTGATGCCGAGCACTCACCAGAACAAGGCGGTCGAGATCCGCTTTCAATCCAGCGTCACCTACCCGGCGCCGTTCAGGGATCTGCAGCTGGACGTTGTGTTCGTCTCGCCCGGCCAGCGGGTCATCGCGGTGCCAGCGTTCTGGGCCGGTGGGGACACCTGGTGCGTCCGCTACGCCAGTGCCGAGACGGGCATCCACACCTTCACCACCCGCTGCAGCGACGCGGGCAATGCGAGTCTGCATGGCCAGGATGGCACGGTCGAGGTCACCGCCTACCAGGGCGACAACCCGCTGTACCGGCATGGCGGTATCCGGGTGGCCGAGGACCGGCGGCACTTCTGCCACGCCGACGGCACACCGTTTTTCTGGCTGGGCGACACCTGGTGGATGGGGCTGTGTGGCCGCCTCTCGTGGCCGGATGATTTCCAGGCGCTGGCCAGCAACCGCAAGGAGCGCGGGTTCAACCTGATCCAGCTGGTCGCCGGTCTCTACCCGGACATGCCGCTGTTCGACGAGCGGGGCCGCAGCGCCAGCGGCTTTGCCTGGGAGACCGACCTGGGCCGGATCAACCCGGCCTTTTTTGACGAGGCGGACCAGCGGATCTTTCACTTGGTCGAGCAGGGGCTGGTGCCGTGCATTCTGGGCGCCTGGGGCTACTACCTGCCCATGATCGGTCTGGCGAACATGCAGCGCCACTGGCGCCACCTGATCGCGCGCTGGGGCGCGCTGCCCGTGGTGTGGGTGGCCGCCGGCGAGCAGACCATGCCGTGGTACCTGGAAGGCCACCTTCAGAAGGACGCCTCGCGGGCCCGGCTGCGCACGGAGTGGACCGAGGTGATCCGCGAGATGCGCCGCCTCAACGCGTTCGACCGCCTGATCTCCACGCACCCGGCCACCAGTGCCCGTGAGTCGGTCACGGACGCCGCCTTGCTCGACTTCGAGATGCAACAGACCGGTCACGGGCAGCCCACGCTGCACCACGCGCGCCGCGCGCAGGAAGGCTGGAGCGCGGAGCCGGTCATGCCGGTGATCAGCGGGGAGTCCCGGTACGAGGCGCTGGATATCAACCCGACCGTCACGGCCCGCGACGCGCGCGAAGCGTTCTGGGCGCACGCGCTCAGCAGTGGCCTGGCCGGGCACACCTACGGGGCCAACGGCATCTGGCAGGTCAATACGGAGCAGCGGCCGTTCGGTCCGTCGCCCTCCGGGTCCTGCTGGGGGAACCTGCCTTGGGCGCAGGCGATGCAGCTGCCCGGCGCCCGGCAGATCGGCTTGGCCCGCTCATTCTTGGTCACCTTGCCGTGGCACGAGTTCGTGCCGCTGCGCCCGGCCGAGGGGCGCAAGCCCTTCCTGCCTCGCAGCAGGCGCCTGCAGAGGCTGCTTCTCAAACTCGGTTGGCGACCCACTTCGCCAGCACCCATCGCCATGGGAATGGCCGAAGCCAGGTCCATCGTGCTCGCCTACGCGATCGAAAGCAGGGACTTTTCGCTCGATGTGCGCCGGCTGAGAGGGCCGCTGAAGGGCTGCTGGGTCGATCCGACCAGCTTCGACACGCATCCCCTGCGCCTCGATCTGCGGGGAGGGCGGCTGCATGTGAAGCCGCCGGCCAGGAACGCGGCCGGCGACAGCGACTGGCTGTTGCTCGTGCAGCCCGTCAGCGACGGGTTGGCCTGACGCGCCTGCATCGGGTCTTCGGATCACGTCGCACGAACGGGCAATTCACGCAGTCTTTGCTTCGCAGGGTTGTCAGCAGTGTCCCGGGCAGGTAGGGTCGCCCGACTTTGCCGCGGCGGCTGCATAGGCCCGGATTCTGTTGAATGCACCCAGCGAACCAAGCCGGAGCAGGGTGCCCTGCGGGTGGCACCGGTGTACGCCGCGATTGCGGGTCTCTGGATTCTGCTGTCGGGCCACGCCATGGGCCTGATGTGGCACGACCCCGAAGCGCCCGTGCAGACCCGCACCGGCCGAATACTTAAACACACCTTAAGTCTTGCAACCTAGCATCGTCGGGTTTGTCGGGTTGACCCGACCCATTCCTGAGGAGCGCATGGACATGTCCACCGTGGATCTGAATGATCGTTTTGTGTTTGACGATCCCAAGTACCTTCAACTCGCTGCGGAAAACGCAGAGCGGTATGCCAATGGCAATCCTTTCCCCCACATCCACCTGGACAACTTCCTGCCTCCGGACGTGGCCGAGGCGGTGCTGGCCGAGTTTCCGAAGCCCGCCGACATCGACTGGCACAACTACAACCGCCAGACCGAGATCAAGCTGGTCTGCGCAGACGAAACGCAGTTCGGCCCGGTGACTCGCCAGCTGTTCTACCAGTTCCATTCGATCCCCTTCCTTCAGTTCCTCGAAAAGCTCACCGGCATCGACAACCTGATTCCCGATCCGCTGCTTCGTGGGGGCGGTCTGCACCAGATCCGTCGCGGAGGCCTGCTGAAGCTGCACGCCGACTTCAACAAGCACGACAGCACCTTCCTGGATCGGCGCATCAACGTGCTGCTGTATCTGAATAAAGACTGGAAGGAGGAGTATGGTGGTTATCTGGAGCTGTGGGACAAGGACACCAAGTTCTGTGGCGACAAGATCCTTCCGGTGTTCAACCGCCTGGCGATCTTCACCACCACCAGCGATTCCTTCCACGGGCATCCTGATCCCCTGAACTGCCCGGAGGACATGACCCGGAAGTCGCTGGCGCTGTACTACTACACCAACGGACGTCCGAAAGGTGAAGCGGACGGCATCCACACCACGATCTTCAAGTCGCGGCCGGAAGAGAGCTTCTCTGGCGTGATGTGGCGCCTGGGCCAGGACTTTGCACCGCCGGTGCTCTGGCGCACGGCGCGCCGCGTGCGCGAGCGCTATTTCAAGCGCACGATCCAGAAGCGGGGCTGAGCGGCCAGAACTCCAGTAAAAAAGGGTGCCCTCGTGGCGCCCTTTTTGCTGATCTGTCCCGCTCGCTGCGGGTGGTTTGGCACCAACCGCAACCGATCAGGGACTGCCGGCGTCCGGGCCGCTCAGTGGCACCCTGCGCGCACCATTGAAGCGGGTCTGCCAGTAAGCCACACGCATGTCTTCCACACGCACGGCACCTCCGGAGCGTGGGGCGTGGATGAACTTGCCTTCACCCAGGTAGATGCCCACATGGCTGAACGCGCGTCTCATGGTGTTGAAGAAGACGAGGTCGCCTGGCTTGAGGTCGCTGCGGTCAATGACCTCCGTGGCGGCGGCCTGCTGGTCGGCCCGGCGGGGAAGGATCTTGCCGAAGGATTGTTCGTAGACCGCCCGGACAAGACCGCTGCAGTCAAAGCCGGTGTCCACACTGTTGCCGCCGTAGCGGTAGGGCACGCCGAGAAACCCCATGGCACGCACCACCAGATCAGATGCGCGTTCTCCCATGTCGCTTCTGGCCTGCTGGAGCTGTGAACCCAGTCGGGCCATCACACCACGCTCCTCCAGCATGCGCACCATCTCGTCGGGCTCTTGGTCGTTGGGGGCTGCTTGGCACAGGGCACATCCCAGAAGAAGAGCGGCGACAAAAATAACACGCATCGCAGCAGCTTAAGCGAAGCACTGCTCCGAAGTCAAGCGAGGTTTGTTGCCAAGTGCTTTGATTCTGTTGAATTTTTTCGCGTGCCTTGATCTGGTTGTTGCTGGTGCCTGGGTATGGTGACTTACTTGGTGTTCAAACGAAAAAACAAGAGGCAAGTGACTGGAATAGTTTCGTCATATTTAATCTTTCAGCAATCAACTTATCCTTGTTTATTGAAGTGAACGGCGTTCATATAATCAAACAATTGCCAGGTACTGAGTGATCCAGCCATGTCCGTCAAGTTCGATGCCATCACCCCGGTCCTGACGCCGGAACAGCTTCGCCAGCAGCAGCAGCGCATGGCCGACCGCCAGGCGCGACAGCAGCGTTTTGGTGACGAGCGGCGGCAACAGCTGCTGGATGTGGCCTGGGCGCTGTGGCAGGAGGCTGGCGGGCAGGGCTTCAACATGCGGCAACTGGCGCAGCGCGCGGGTTACACCGCCGGTGCGCTGTACGCCTACTTCCCGGGGCGGGAGGCGATCCTGTCCGCGCTCCAGCAACGCGTCGTGCAGGAGCTGGCCGATCTGGTGTCTGGCATCAGGGCGCCACGCGGTGAGCGCACAGTCCGGCCGCGCAGGGATGGCGGGCCGGTGTCCTCGGCGCAGGCGGTGCAGGCGCGGACCTTGTTCATAGAGCGCTCGGTGGCCTGGTGGGCCTGGCTGGCGGGCGACACCCAGCGGTTGGCGCTCGTTCTGCATGGCGGACATGGTCAGCAGGATGCCGCGGGTGAGGCGGACGGATCGGCATCGATGCTTCTGGCGCGCTTGGCGGACGCGCTGCAGCCCTGCCTCGAAACCCTTCATGCCTGCGGACTGGCGCCAGATGCCGCCCAGCAGTTGCACGACGAAGTGCTGGCCTACGGGCTGGGACTGCTGGTGTTGCAGGGGCCCAAACGGGGCGAGGGGCGGGCGGTGATGGAGTCGCGTTTTGTGCAGAGCCTCCAGCGATGGATGGACTTGGCCTTGGCCGCCGCGCAGCAGGATGCGGACGAGGCGGGGCAGGGTGATCTTTTTTCCATGTGATCACCCGGCGCCTGTTTGTCACAATCGCCCCCTTGGTTCGTGCAGTCCGTGCGAACGGTTTCAGGATTTGTTCATGCTGCTCGAAGCTTCCGACTCCCAACTTGTTCTGGTCGACTACCAGGAGCGCCTGATGGCGGCGTTGCCGGAACGCGAGTCTGTGCTGGCCAATGCGCGTCGGCTGGCACAGGCGGCCCGGCGCCTGCGCGTGCCGGTGTGGGGCACCGAGCAGAACCCATCCAAACTGGGGTCCAACGACCCGGGCCTGCGCGACCTCTGTCAGCGCACGCTCGCCAAGATGCACTTCAGCGCCGTTCCCGATGGCCTGCTGGAATACCTGCGCCCTGCGGCCAAGGGGGGCAATGCCCGCAGCTTGCCCAAACATCTTCAGAAGCCGGTCCCGGCCGCCCATTCGCGGAACACCGTGGTCCTGGCCGGATGCGAGGCCCATGTCTGCCTGCTCCAGACGGCGCTGGATCTGGTGGAGGAGGAAATGGATGTGTGGGTGGTCACCGATGCCTGCGCCTCGCGCACCGAGCGCAACCGGGACGCGGCGTTCGACCGGCTGGCGGGCACAGGATGTGAGCTGGTGACCACCGAAATGGTGTTGTTCGAGTGGTTGCGCTCGGCCGAACACCCGGATTTCCGCGAGATTCACGCGCTGATCAAATAAGTTCGGAGGATGGCGGGTGCTGAGGTCCTGCCATCGTCTTGTCAGACTCCAGAAAGTCTGGGATTCATAATTATGAATTCAGTTTGATCCACCACCCAGGAGACTCATATGGGCAACCCGCAGGGCTTTGAGGCCTTTCACCAGCGCTCGATCACCGACCGCGACGCTTTCTGGGCCGAACAGGCCGAACTGGTGGATTGGCACAAGCCGTTTGACCGGGTCTGCAACTACGACAACCCGCCGTTCGCCCGCTGGTTCGAGGGTGGTCTGACCAACCTGTGCCACAACGCGGTCGACCGACACCTCAAGGATCGGCCCGATCAGAACGCACTGATCTTCGTGTCGACCGAGACCGACATGGAGAAGACCTACAGCTTCCGCGAGCTGCACACCGAGGTGCAGCGCATGGCCGCCATTCTTCAAGCGCAGGGCGTCAAAAAGGGTGACCGTGTCCTGATCTACATGCCGATGATTCCCGAGGCTGCGTTTGCCATGCTGGCCTGCGTGCGCATCGGCGCGATCCACTCGGTGGTGTTCGGCGGTTTTGCCAGCCACTCGCTGGCCAGCCGCATTGAGGACGCTTCTCCGGTGGCCATCGTGAGCGCGGACGCCGGCTCGCGGGGCGGCAAGGTGGTCGAGTACAAGCCTTTGCTGGACGAGGCCATCCGACTGTCGTCGCACAAGCCGGGCAAGGTCGTGATGGTCAACCGGGGTCTGGCCTCCTTCGCGGCGGTGGGCGGTCGGGACGTCGACTACGCCGCCGAGCGCGCCAAGGTGATGAATGCGGTGGTCCCATGCGAATGGGTCGACGCCACGCACCCCAGCTACACCCTCTACACCAGCGGCACCACCGGCAAGCCCAAGGGCGTGCAGCGCGACACCGGCGGCTACACCGTGGCCCTGGCCGCGTCGATGAAGCACATCTACATGGGCGAGCCCGGCGAGACCTATTTCTCAACCAGCGACATCGGCTGGGTGGTGGGCCACAGCTACATCATCTACGGTCCGCTGATCGGCGGCATGGCGACCATCATGTACGAAGGCCTGCCGATTCGCCCGGACGCCGGCATCTGGTGGAGTCTGGTCGAGAAATACAAGGTGTCGGTGATGTTCAGCGCCCCGACGGCGGTGCGTGTGCTCAAGAAGTACGACTCTTCGTTCATCAAGAAGTACGACCTGTCCTCGCTCAAGGCACTGTTCCTGGCGGGTGAACCGCTGGACGAACCCACCGCCAAGTGGATTTCCGACGAGCTGGGCAAACCCATCGTCGACAACTACTGGCAGACCGAGACCGGCTGGCCGATCCTGGCGATTTGCAACGGGGTCGAAAAGGCGCCAAGCAAGTTCGGCTCACCTGGCAAGGCGGTCTACGGCTACAACGTCAAGCTGCTGGACGACCAGACGGGCGAAGAACTGCAGGGTGGTGACGTCAAGGGCGTGGTGGCTGTCGAGGGCCCGCTGCCGCCTGGCTGCATGCAGACCATCTGGGGCGATGACGCGCGCTTCGTCAAGACCTACTGGTCCAGTGTGCCGGGCCGGCAGGTCTACAGCACCTTCGACTGGGGTATCCGCGACAAGGACGGTTACTACTTCATCCTGGGCCGCACCGACGATGTGATCAACGTCGCGGGACACCGTCTGGGCACCCGGGAGATCGAGGAGAGCATTTCCAGCCACCCCAAGATCGCCGAGGTGGCGGTCGTGGGGGTCGCCGACCAACTCAAGGGGCAGGTGGCGATGGCGTTCGCCGTGCTCAAGGACACCTCGCTGCTGAGTGATGAGGCAGCGCTGCTCAAACTGGAGGGCGAGGTCATGAAACTGGTGGATGAGCAACTGGGGGCTGTCGCCCGTCCGGCCCGCGTGCGCTTCGTGGGTGTGCTGCCCAAGACCCGCAGCGGCAAGCTGCTGCGCCGCGCCATCCAGGCGGTCTGCGAGGGGCGCGATCCAGGAGATCTGACCACCATGGACGACCCCGCAGCCCTGCAGCAGATCAAGGACATGCAGTCCTGAGGGCATTTGCGGCTGCCAGACGGTGCCCGCGGGGCGCCGTTTTTTTCGAACCCCCCGGTGTATGAGAGTATGGGGTTTCATGGGGTATGTCAGTATCATGCATGCTTATATTGACAACCTCGTGGAAACCATGGAACAGATGATCGGGGCGGATGCCCAAACCGAGAAAGTCCGGGTGTTCGAATTGGCAGCCGAATTGTTCGGTGTGCTGGCTACGCCGATGCGGTTGCGCATCCTCAGCGCGCTATGCGACAAGGAAAAATCGGTCTCGCAGTTGTTGCAGGAAATCCAGACCACACAGCCCAATCTGTCCCAGCACCTGAATCTGCTGTACCGTGCCGGCGTTTTGGCCAAGCGCAAGGAAGGCACGCAGGTGATCTACCGGGTGCAAAGCGAGAAGGCGGTGACCCTGTGCCGCACGGTGTGCACCCAGATCGCCATCGAGATGGACGAGCCCAGCGCCGTGCCGGCGTCCGAGCGCTTGTCCCCGCGCGTGGGTTCTTGAGGCAGCGTTCACAACGCGGCACGCCCTTCGCCGGCAAGCAACACCGCGTGCCTTTTTCCTGAACTGCGTCGCACTTCCCTGGCATTTCATTTGCCGGACAGTGCTCGCGGTGGCACAATCGCCGGCTGCAGTCAGGTCCTTCCAAAGTCACTGTCGCATCCGCCAACCGGTTCAGCCGTGTCGCGGAAGGTTGTTTTAACCAGCTAATGTTTCCCTGAGGGAAACGGAGGTCAGCGGATCAATGAGCGAGACGAACGTCTACGTTGCCTACAAGGGCAACTCGTATCTCTTCGGGGGCAACGCCCCATACGTCGAAGAGATGTACGAAAAATACCTGGAGAACCCGGGCAGCGTGCCAGACAACTGGCGCGGTTATTTCGATGCCCTGCAGCATGTGCCTGCCGTTGATGGCACCGATGCCCGAGATGTTCCCCACCAGCCCGTCATCAATGCGTTTGCCGAGCGCGCCAAGCAAGGTGGTACCAAGGTCGTTATGGCCGCTGGCGCCGACTCCGATCTCGGCCGCAAGCGCGTGGCTGTGCAGCAGCTCATTGCCGCCTACCGCAACGTCGGTTGCCGCTGGGCCGACCTCGATCCGCTCAAGCGCACCGAGCGCGAACACATTCCCGAGCTGGACCCGTCGTTCTACGGTTTCTCCGATGCGGATTTCGAGACCGTCTTCAACACGAGCAACACCTATTTCGGCAAGGAAGTCATGTCCTTGCGCGACCTCATCAACGCGCTGCGCGAAACCTACTGCAGCAGCGTCGGTGCGGAATACATGTTCATCAGCGACCAGGCCCAGAAGCGCTGGTGGCAGGAAAAGCTGGAGTCGATCCGCTCCAAGCCGTCCTTCAACGCCGAGAAGAAAAAGCACATCCTTGATCGCCTGACGGCGGCCGAGGGCCTGGAGCGATTCCTCCACACCAAGTACGTGGGCCAGAAGCGCTTCTCGCTCGAAGGTGGCGAGAGTTTCATCGCCGCCATGGACGAGCTGATCCAGCAAGCCGGCGCGCAGGGCGTGCAGGAGATTGTGATCGGCATGGCCCACCGCGGCCGCCTGAACGTGCTGGTCAACACCCTGGGCAAGATGCCCAAGGACCTGTTTGCCGAGTTCGACCACACCGCTCCCGAAGAGCTGCCGGCAGGTGACGTCAAGTATCACCAGGGCTTCAGCTCCGATGTGACCACACCCGGTGGCCCGGTCCACCTCTCGCTGGCGTTCAACCCCTCGCACCTGGAAATCGTGAACCCGGTGGTGGAAGGCTCGGTGCGCGCTCGCATGGACCGCCGCGGCGATCCGCTCGGCAAGCAGGTGCTGCCGGTGCTGGTGCACGGCGACGCTGCTTTTGCCGGCCAGGGCGTGAACCAGGAGACCCTGGCGCTGGCCGCGACCCGTGGCTACACCACGGGCGGCACGGTGCACCTGATCATCAACAATCAGATCGGCTTCACCACCTCCGATCCGCGCGACCTGCGTTCCACGCTGTATTGCACCGACATCGTCAAGGGCGTCGAGTCGCCGGTGCTGCATGTCAACGGTGACGATCCGGAAGCCGTGGTGCTGGCCACCCAGCTGGCACTGGAATACCGCATGACCTTCCGCAAGGATGTGGTCGTGGACATCATCTGCTTCCGCAAGCTGGGCCACAACGAGCAGGACACCCCGAGCCTGACCCAGCCGCTGATGTACAAGAAGATCGCCCAGCACCCCGGCACGCGCAAGCTGTACGCCGACAAGCTGGCTGCGCAAGGTCTGGGCGAGGCGCTGGGGGACGACATGGTCAAGGCCTACCGCGCCGCCATGGATGCCGGCAAGCACACCGTCGATCCGGTGCTGACCAACTTCAAGAGCAAGTACTCGGTCGACTGGTCGCCGTTCCTCGGCAAGAAGTGGACCGACCAGGCCGACACTGCGATTCCGCTGGCCGAGTGGAAGCGCCTGGCCGAGAAGATCACAACCATCCCCGCCACCGTCACCCCGCACCAGCTGGTCAAGAAGGTGTATGACGACCGCGCGGCCATGGGCCGTGGCGAGATCAACGTCGACTGGGGCATGGGCGAGCACATGGCGTTCGCCTCGCTGGTGGCGTCGGGCTATCCGGTGCGCCTGTCCGGCGAGGACTGCGGTCGAGGTACCTTCACCCACCGCCACGCCGTGATCCACGACCAGAACCGCGAGAAGTGGAATGAAGGCACCTATGTGCCGTTGCAGAACGTGGGCGAGGGCCAAGCGCCGTTCGTGGTGATCGACTCGATCCTGTCCGAAGAAGCGGTGCTGGGCTTCGAATACGGCTACGCGGGCTCCGACCCGAACACGCTGGTGGTCTGGGAAGCCCAGTTCGGCGACTTCGCCAATGGCGCCCAGGTGGTGATCGACCAGTTCATTGCTTCCGGCGAAGTGAAGTGGGGCCGTGCCAATGGCCTGACGCTGATGCTGCCGCACGGCTACGAAGGCCAGGGCCCTGAGCACAGCTCGGCCCGCGTCGAGCGCTTCATGCAGCTGGCGGCCGACACCAACATGCAGCTGTGCCAGCCCACCACGGCCAGCCAGATCTTCCACCTGCTGCGCCGCCAGATGGTGCGCAACCTGCGCAAACCGCTGGTGATCTTCACGCCCAAGTCCCTGCTGCGCAACAAGGACGCCACGTCTCCCCTGTCCGAGTTCACCAAGGGCGGGTTCCAGACGGTGATCCCAGAGCAGAACGAGGCCGTGATCAAGAAGGCCGACAAGGTCAAGCGCGTGATCTGCTGCTCGGGCAAGGTCTACTACGACTTGGTCAAGAAGCGTGAGGAGAAGGGCGCCGACGATGTGGCCATCATCCGTGTCGAGCAGCTCTATCCGTTCCCGCACAAGGTGTTCGGAGCCGAACTCAAAAAGTACCCGAACGCCACCGACATCGTGTGGTGCCAGGACGAACCGCAAAACCAGGGTGCCTGGTTCTTCGTGCAGCACCAGGTGCACGAGAACATGCTGGACGGTCAGAAGCTGGGTTACGCCGGCCGTGCGGCCTCGGCTTCGCCGGCTGTGGGTTATGCCCACCTGCACCAGGACCAGCAGAAGGCCCTGATCGAGGCTGCCTTCTCCAAGCTCAAGGGCTTCATCCTCACCAAATAAACGTTCCGGCGCTGTGAGCCCCGCGCCCCGGCCTTTCCGTGCCGGGGCGGACTCTGGGCCACGCCCCTCGAAACATTCCAGGTAGAACAAACATGGCAATCGTAGAAGTCAAGGTTCCGCAGCTCTCCGAATCCGTGGCCGAGGCCACCCTGCTGCAGTGGAAGAAAAAGGCCGGCGAAGCCGTTGCCGCCGATGAAATCCTGATCGAGATCGAGACCGACAAGGTCGTGCTCGAGTGCCCGGCACCCGCTGGTGGTGTTCTGGTCGAGATCGTTCAGGGTGACGGTGCCACCGTGGCCGCCGACCAGGTCATCGCCAAAATCGACACTGCCGCCGTGGCCGGAGCAGCAGCCCCGGCCGCTGCTCCGGCGCCCGCCGCTGCTGCGCCCGCTCCAGCTGCAGCAGCGCCTGCCGCCGCAGCTGTTTCCTCCAGCAAGGCGGGCGTGGCCATGCCTGCCGCCGCCAAGCTGATGGCCGACAACGGCATGGCCCCTGGCTCCGTGGCCGGCACCGGCAAGGACGGGCGCGTCACCAAGGGTGATGTGCTGGCTGCCGCGAGCGCTCCCAAGGCTGCGGTCGCCGCACCGGCCGCCATTCCCACCGGCGCACCCACCAAGGTGCTGCCGCAGGTGGCGGTGGTCGCCCCCGACCTGGGCGACCGTCCCGAAGAGCGCGTGCCGATGACGCGTCTGCGGGCCCGCGTGGCCGAGCGTCTGCTGCAGTCGCAGTCGACCAACGCCATCCTGACTACTTTCAATGAAATCAACATGGCCCCGGTCATGGAGATGCGCAAGAAGTTTCAGGAGAAGTTCGAGAAGGAACACGGCGTCAAGCTTGGTTTCATGAGCTTCTTCGTCAAGGCGGCAGTGCACGCCCTCAAGAAGTTCCCGATCCTCAACGCCTCGGTCGACGGCAATGACATCGTCTACCACGGCTACTTCGACATCGGTATCGCCGTCGGTTCGCCGCGCGGTCTGGTGGTGCCCATCCTGCGCAACGCCGACCAGATGAGCTTCGCCGACATCGAGAAGAAGATCGCCGAGTTCGGCCAGAAGGCCAAGGACGGCAAGCTGGGCATCGACGACATGACCGGTGGTACCTTCTCCATTTCCAACGGCGGCACCTTCGGCTCGATGATGTCCACCCCCATCATCAACCCGCCGCAGTCGGCCATCCTCGGCGTGCACGCCACCAAGGACCGCGCCATGGTCGAAAACGGCCAGGTGGTGGTGCGCCCGATGAACTACTTCGCCATGTCCTACGACCACCGCATCATCGACGGCCGCGAAGCCGTGTTGGGTCTGGTGGCCATGAAGGAAGCGCTGGAAGACCCGGCCCGTCTGCTGTTCGACATCTGATCGACCAGTGAAATTGCAGACGCCCCTTCGGGGGCGTTTGTCCAACCCCCTTTCTGGAAAAGAACATGTCCCAAGCATTTGACGTCGTCGTGATCGGCGCTGGTCCCGGCGGCTACATTGCGGCCATCCGCGCTGCCCAGCTGGGCTTCAAGGTCGCGTGCATCGACGAGTGGAAAAACGCCGCTGGCGGTCCCGCACCCGGTGGCACCTGCACCAACGTCGGCTGCATCCCGTCCAAGGCGCTGCTGCAGTCGTCCGAGCACTTCGAGCACGCCAACCACCACTTCGCCGACCACGGCATCAGCACCGGCAAGGTGACGATGGACGTGGCCAAGATGGTCGGCCGCAAGGACACCGTCGTGAAGCAGAACAACGACGGCATCCTCTACCTGTTCAAGAAGAACAAGGTGACTTTCTTCCACGGCCGCGGTTCCTTCGTGGCCGCTGCCGAGGGCGGCTACCAGGTCAAGGTCGCTGGCGCCGCCGAAGAGGTGATCACCGGCAAGCAGATCGTGGTGGCCACGGGCTCCAACGCCCGCGCCCTGCCGGGCGTGCCGTTTGACGAAGAACTCATCCTGTCCAACGACGGTGCGCTGCGCATCGGTGCCGTGCCCAAGAAGCTGGCGCTGATTGGCTCCGGCGTGATCGGCCTGGAAATGGGCTCGGTCTGGCGTCGCCTCGGGGCGGACGTCACCATCCTCGAAGGTCTGCCGACCTTCCTGGGCGCGGTGGACGAGCAGATCGCCAAGGAAGCCAAGAAGGCCTTCGACAAGCAGGGGCTGAAGATTGAACTCGGCGTGAAGGTCGGTGAGATCAAGACCGGCAAGAAGGGCGTGAACGTCGCCTACACCAACGCCAAGGGTGAAGCCGTGTCGCTGGACGCCGACAAGCTGATCGTCTCGATTGGCCGCGTGCCCAACACCATCGGCCTGAACTCCGAAGCGGTGGGCCTGCAGCTGGACGAGCGCGGTGCCATAGTCGTGGACGCCGACTGCAAGACGAACCTGCCCGGCGTCTGGGCGGTGGGCGACGTGGTGCGCGGCCCCATGCTGGCGCACAAGGCGGAAGAAGAGGGCGTGGCGGTAGCCGAGCGTATCGCCGGACAACATGGACACGTCAACTTCAACACCATCCCCTGGGTCATCTACACCAGCCCGGAAATCGCCTGGGTCGGCCGCACCGAGCAGCAGCTCAAGGCGGACGGTGTGGCGTACAAGGCCGGCACCTTCCCGTTCCTGGCCAACGGTCGCGCGCGCGCGCTGGGTGACACGACCGGCATGGTCAAGTTCCTGGCCGATGCGAAGACCGACGAGATCCTGGGGGTGCACATCGTGGGCCCGATGGCGTCCGAGCTGATCTCCGAAGCCGTGGTGGCCATGGAGTTCAAGGCCAGCGCGGAAGACATCGCCCGCATCTGCCACGCGCACCCCTCGCTATCGGAAGCGACCAAGGAAGCGGCGCTGGCCGTGGACAAGCGCACCCTGAACTTCTGATCCGGGTTCGCCCTTGTCGGTCCGCGCCACCTACGAAGCCGAGCTCAAGCAGCGCGGCTACACCACCGACCCCGCCCAGCAGCGTGCCATCGACGCTCTGGAGAGGTGTGCCCTGGAATGGACGAACTACAAGCAGAAGCGCTCCAACGCGTTGAAGAAGATGTTCGTCCACCCCGAGATTCCCCGAGGGGTCTACATGTTTGGTGGGGTGGGGCGCGGCAAGAGCTTCCTGATGGACTGCTTCTTCAACGCGGTTCCGATCCGGCGCAAGACGCGGCTGCACTTCCATGAATTCATGCGCGAAGTGCACCGCGAACTGCGCGACCTGCAGGGCACGGTCAACCCGCTGGACGAGTTGGGTCGGCGCGTCGCCGAGCGCTACAAGCTCATCTGCTTCGACGAGTTCCATGTGGCGGATGTGACCGACGCCATGATCCTGCACCGCCTCCTGGACGCGCTGTTCAAGGCGGGGGTCGGCTTTGTCACCACCTCCAATTTCCATCCGGACGGGCTGTACCCCAACGGCCTGCATCGTGACCGCATCCTGCCGGCCATCGAGTTGCTCAAGCAGAAACTCGAAGTCATCAATGTCGACAACGGCACAGACTACCGCCAGCGTACGCTGACACACATCGAGCTCTACCACTGTCCGCTGGGCGATGCGGCCGATGCTGCGATGGACAAGACCTTCGGTGAATTGGCCGAGGCGCATGACGAAGACCCGGTGATGCACATCGAGTCGCGCGAGATCCACTCCAAGCGGCGGGCCGGTGGCGTGATCTGGTTCGACTTCAAGACGCTGTGTGGCGGGCCACGCTCGCAGAACGACTACCTGGAAATCGCCACCCAGTTCCACACGCTGCTGCTGTCCGATGTGCCGCAGATGGCGGTGCGGCAGGCCTCGGAAGCGCGCCGCTTCACCTGGCTGATCGATGTGCTCTACGACCGCAGGGTCAAGCTGGTGATGTCCGCCGCCGTGCCACCCGAGCAGCTGTACGTGGATGGTCCGATGGCGCACGAGTTTCCCAGGACAGTCTCACGTTTGGCTGAGATGCAGTCGGCCGAATACCTGGCCCTGGCGCACCGGACGGTCGATACCGGGCTAACGTGATCAGCCCGTTCCGGCTCAAGGCGTTGCGCTGATCAGGTCAGCGGATCGAGTTTGACGATGGTCAGCGAAAGGTTGTCGCCCGAGCCCTTGGCCCGCGAGCGGGCTTTCTGGATAAGGAACTCGCAGGCCTCGCGGGGCGAGAGCATGGCCACCGTGCTGGCCAGTTCGTCGGGCGTGAAGTAGTGCCACACGCCGTCGCTGCAGGCCATGATCGCGTCGCCGGGCCCCAGTTGCGGCACCACGTGCAGGTCCACCGGAGGATCGCTGTCGGTGCCCAGGCAACCCATCAGGATGTTGGAGTGCGGGTGGTCCAGCGCCTCTTCCTCGGTGATCTCGCCCTGGTTGACCAGCGACTGCACATAGGAGTGGTCCATGGTGCGGAACACCATCTTGCCGTTGCGGAAGTGGTAGATCCGTGAGTCACCGGCATGCACCCAGTGGCTGCTGCCCCCCGGGGTGAGCAGGAACGCGGCGATCGTGCTGTGCGGCTCCTGCTCGGCCGACACAGCGGTGAGCTTGATGACGAGGTGCGACTCCTCAACCACCTGGCGCAGCATGGAGGCGGCGTCGTCGGTGTCCGGGTCGTAGCGCTCGAACAGCTGGCGCGAGGTCAGCATCACCTGATCCGACGCTTTTCGTCCTCCGCTTCGGCCACCCATGCCATCCGCCACCACCGCCAGCAGGCAACCGCTTTCGCGGGGATGGTGCAGCAGACAGACCTGATCCTGCTGGTAGTCGCGGTCACCCCGATGGATGCCGGTTGACGCATGGATGCGATAGCCTTTGGTCATGGGAGAAGGTCTCTCTGAGCGGGCGGGTTGCCCACACTGGTCCGCATGGTAACCATTAATTTCCAGCCCATTGCGGCTGGCTGCATGGTGTCACCAGAGCTTCCACCACGGCTTGCCGCCGGTGTTCTGGGCGCGGCCCAGGTAGGCGCTGTTCGGAAAGCTGGATTGAAGCACCCGTCTTGCGTCATCGCGCAACTGGGTCATTCCGAGTGCGTCGTAGCTGCTCACGAGAATGGCCAGGGCTTCTTCCAAGGCGGGCGCCTTGGGGTAGTCGGTGATGGCGGTCTGCGCGCGGTTGATGGCAGCGAGGTACGCACCACGGCTCATGTAGTAGCGGGCCACATGCACTTCCGACTGTGCAAGCGAGTTGACGATGTGGGTCATGCGCGCCCGCGCATCCGGTGCATAGCGCGACTCAGGGAACCGGGTGGCCACCTCGCGCAGGGCCTCGAACGACTCCTTGGCCGCTTTCTGGTCGCGTTCAGAGAGGTCCTGCTGGACGAGCGAACCCAGAAGCCCAAGGTTTTCGTTGAACGTCACCAAGCCCTTGAGGTAGAGCGCATAGTCCAGCGCAGGGCTGGCTGGGTGGAGGCGCAGAAAGCGCTCGATGGTGGCCAGTGCCTGGGCCTGCTCGCCAGACTTGTACTGGGTGTAGGCCTTTTCAAGCTGGGCCTGCTGGGCCAGAGGCGTGCCGGCCGCGCGACCTTCGAGCTTCTCGTACAGGCCGATAGCCTTTTCGTAGTTGCCAGCGTTGCGCTCGTCCATCGCCTCGCTGTGGATCTTGTTGGGGCTCCAGTCCTTGGTCGGGTCCACGGGAGTGGAGCTGCAGCCCGAGAAGCTCAGCGCGGCGGCAACGGCACACAGGGGCACGACCGATAATCTCGAACGAGGAATCACACGCTTACCTTCACAACTGGAACACCGGATTGGCTGCAGAAATTATATCGACGGGGGGGGTGAACGGACCCGGTGCGACCGAGCCCGACATTGATGCGGCCGATGTGCTTGCGGACACCGAGGTGCGCGACCTTCCGGTGCCTGCGGACATGCACGGTTGGCGCATCGACAAGGCGCTGGCCACTCTGGTGCCTGAGCTTTCGAGGTCATACCTCCAGCAGCTGATGGCGGAAGGCGCGGTGTTGCTGGATGGCCGGCTGGCCTCGAAGCCATCGGCGCGATTGGTGGCTGGCGGTCGGCTCCGGGTCGAATTGCGACCCACGCAGCAGGCCATGGCCTTCGTGGCCCAGGCCATGGCGCTGGACATCGTCTACGAGGACGAGGACCTCATGGTGATCTGCAAGCCGGTGGGGCTGGTGGTCCATCCTGCAGCGGGCAACTGGAGCGGCACGCTGCTCAACGGGTTGCTGGCCCACCACGTAGGCGCGGCCGGCCTGCCGCGTGCCGGCATCGTGCATCGGCTGGACAAGGACACCTCAGGCCTGATGCTTGTGGGCAAGAGCCGCCGTGCGGTGGATGGCTTGGTGCGGGCGATCGCCGCGCGCGAGGTTCAGCGCGAGTACCTGGCCATCGGTCAGGGCCGTTGGCGGCGAGGCGGGCTGTGTGAGGTCGATCAGCCGGTGGGGCGCGACCCGGCCAATCGTCTGCGAATGGCCGTTCTGGGCAAAGACAGTACCGCCGGCAAGTCGGCTCGCACGACGTTCAGGGTGTTGGATACCGTCGATCAGGCTTGCCTGGTGGCTTGCAAACTGCACACCGGCCGAACGCACCAGATCCGGGTGCACATGGCCTGGCTGGGCCATCCTCTGGTGGGCGATGCGCTGTATGGTGGTCGCGCGGCGTGGGGCATGCAGCGGCAGGCTTTGCACGCCGCGCGCTTGCGCCTGAGTCATCCGGTGTCGGGTGCCGAGCTGGTTTTTGCCAGTACGGTACCTGCTGATTTCCAGACGGCCTTGGAGGGCGCAGGGCTCCGTTACAATGAAGGTAATCTGTAGACCCGGTTTCAACAGCCTTCAGGGCCTCTGAAGCGCCGCGTCAAATCCCCGATTCCTGTAGCCCTCGGTCAGTCCTGCGCGACGCCCGCTGCCGCTGTTGCGGCTTGGTCAGGACCCCCACTATTCATTTTCAGGCACCACCGATGAACACTTCGGATGCCCGGCGCGTCGTTGAGACGGCCCTGATTTGTGCGCCCCAGCCCTTGTCCGTGAAAGAGCTGGGCGTGCTGTTCGATGGCGAGCTGTCGGCCGACACGCTCAAGACCCTGTTGACTGACCTGCAGGCCGAATGGACTGGTCGCGGCGTCGAGTTGGTGCAGGTCGCTTCCGGTTGGCGTTTCCAGAGCCGTCCCGAGCTGCGACCCTTCCTGGACCGGTTGCATCCCGAGAAGCCGCCCAAGTACACGCGGGCGGCCATGGAAACGCTGGCGATCATTGCGTACCGTCAACCCGTGACTCGAGGCGACATGGAGGACATCCGGGGGGTGACCATCAACTCCCTGATCCTCAAGCAGCTGGAAGACCGGGGCTGGATCGAGGTCATCGGCCACCGGGAAACCGTCGGGCGGCCCGCGTTGTTTGCCACCACGCGCCAGTTTCTGGACGACCTTGGCCTGTCGTCGCTTGATCAGTTGCCACCCCTGGACAGCAGCGAGGTTCAGGAGTCCGCTCTGGGGCGGCTGGACTTTGACGCCCTGGGCGGCAGCACCCCGGAACGGACGGACGAGCCCGCCGAATCCCAGACATCAGAACTTTTTCAGGAACCGCATGAACATGGTGCCACCCCGACAGCCGAATGAGTCCGCTCTGGACGAAGCTCAGGCGGCTTCGCCTGCCGGTTCCGCGCCCGCACCAGGACCCTCCGCGGGACCGGTTTCCGGCAGCATGGCCTTTGATGATGTGGTCAGCGGGGCGTTTGATGCCGTGCAGGAGCAGGACCTGCCCCTGCCTTCCAAGCGCGTGCTGCAACCTGAGGCCGACTCCCCCAAGCTCCACAAGGTGCTGGCCCAGGCGGGGCTGGGCTCACGGCTGGAGATGGAGCAGCTGATCCTGGAGGGGCGTATCTCTGTTAATGGGGAGCCGGCCCATATCGGCCAGCGCATCCAGTTCGGGGACACGATCAAGGTCAACGGCAAGCCGGTGCGTGTTCGCATCGCTCCGCCTCCGCCCAGGGTGCTCGCGTATCACAAGCCAGCTGGCGAGGTGGTGACGCACGACGACCCGCAGAACCGGCCCACGGTGTTCCGTCGCCTCCCCCGACTGCAGACCGGCAAATGGCAGTCAGTGGGGCGTCTGGACCTCAATACGGAGGGTCTTCTGCTGCTCACGAACTCTGGCGAGCTGGCCAACCGGCTGATGCACCCGCGGTTCGGATTGCAACGGGAATACGCTGTGCGCGTTCTGGGTGCGTTGTCCTCGGAAGAGAAACAACGCCTTCTCGATGGGGTGCAACTCGACGACGGGATGGCCCAGTTCGCGTCCATCGAGGATGGTGGTGGTGAAGGGGCCAATTGCTGGTACCGGGTGACCATCGCCGAGGGGCGCAACCGCGAAGTGCGTCGCATGTTCGAGGCAGTGGGGCACGCCGTCAGCCGCCTGATCCGCATCCGTTATGGCGCCATGATGCTTCCGCGGGGGCTCAAGCGAGGTGTCTGGCTTGAACTGGACCATCGGGACATTGAGCGACTGACCACCGCGGCCGGTATGCCGCAAAGCGGTGAGACCCCGCCCTCTGCTCGCAACACCGGTGGGCGTGGTCGACACTTCGGACAGGGCCCCCGACCCGACGGGAAAGGTGGTAGCCAGCGCTCTGGTGCCTCCTTTGCCAAGGATGGCAAATCAGTCGGGGCCGGCGCCAGAGGCTTTGGAAAGGGGGCAGGCAAAGGTCCCGCCAAAGGTGCCAGCGGGGGTGGGCAACCGGACCCCATGAAAACTTCGTATGGGTACATCGGGCAGGACTCGCTGCAACGGCGCAGGGAGCGCGACGCGGCACGCGACAAACTGCCTCAGAAGGGGCGAAAGCCAGGGCGCTCCGGCGGGCGTTGAGCCCGCTGCGCACAAGAGGACATCAGGTGTATTGACATAGGGGCGATGTAGAATCAAAGGCTTTGCCGCAAGGCGCACGATTTCTATTTCACAACCTGCTCCAAGGACCATCATGGCCATCGAACGTACCCTCTCCATCATCAAGCCCGACGCCGTTGCCAAGAACGTCATCGGCCAGATCTATGCCCGTTTCGAAGCAGCTGGCCTGAAGGTGGTGGCCGCCCGGATGGCCCACCTCTCGCAGCGCGAAGCCGAGCAGTTCTACGCCGTGCACAAGGAGCGTCCGTTCTTCAAGGATCTGGTCAGCTTCATGATCTCCGGCCCTGTGATGATCCAGGTCCTGGAAGGCGAAGGGGCCATCCTCAAGAACCGTGACCTGATGGGCGCCACCGATCCCAAGAAGGCCGCCGCCGGCACCATCCGCGCCGACTTTGCCGACAGCATCGACGCCAACGCCGTGCACGGCTCTGACGCCCCCGAAACCGCTGCCGTGGAAGTGGCTTTCTTCTTCCCCGGCATGAACGTCTACTCGCGCTGATCGCGGGCGGACCATGCCATCATGACGGTCAACCTGCTCGACTTCGATCTCGAGGGCCTGACCGCCTTTTGCGAACAGCTGGGCGAAAAGCGCTTTCGCGCCGTCCAGCTGTTTCGCTGGATTCATCAGAAGGGGGCGTCGCGGTTTGACGAGATGAGCGATCTCGCCAAAAGCCTGCGTGAAAAGCTCCCATCGGTCTGTTCCATCTCCGGCCTGCCGGTGCTCTCGCGCCAGGACTCGGCCGACGGCACCATCAAGTGGCTGTTCGATGTGGGCGATGGCAACGCCGTCGAGACCGTGTTCATCCCCGAAGACGACCGCGGCACGCTGTGCGTGTCCTCCCAGGCGGGCTGTGCCGTGGGTTGCCGCTTTTGCTCCACCGGGCATCAGGGCTTCTCCCGCAATCTGACGACCGGAGAAATTCTCGCCCAGCTCTGGCATGCCGAGCACTTTCTGCGCCAGCACCTGAAATCGTCCGAGCGTGTGGTCACCAACGTGGTGATGATGGGCATGGGCGAGCCCCTGCAGAACTACAGCGCCCTGGTGCCGGCGTTGAGGGCGATGCTGGACGACCATGGCTACGGGCTTTCAAGGCGTCGCGTCACGGTATCGACGTCGGGCGTGGTGCCCATGATCGATCGTCTGGCCAAGGACTGCCCGGTGGCGCTGGCGGTGTCCCTTCATGCACCCAACGACCAACTGCGTGACGTGCTGGTTCCCATCAACCGCAAGTACCCGATTGCCGAGCTGCTGGACGCCTGCTTGCGCTATCTGCCGGCCGCGCCGCGCGACTTCATCACCTTCGAGTACTGCATGCTGGACGGGGTCAATGACCAGCCCGAACACGCCGCGCAATTGTTGGACCTGGTGCGGCATCACGGCGGTCAGGGTGTGCCGTGCAAATTCAACCTGATACCCTTCAACCCGTTTCCCGACTCCGGCCTGAAGTGTTCGCCGCGTCCTGTGGTGCAGGCGTTCGCCAGGACCCTCAGTGAGGCTGGCATCGTGACCACCGTGCGAAAGACGCGTGGTGACGACATCGATGCCGCCTGCGGCCAGCTGGCCGGAGACGTGATGGACCGAACCCAGGTCGCCAGGCGGATCGCCGCGGCCCAACCCATCCGATTTGTGCACCCAGCCAAGGAATGACAGGCATGACCGACTTCAGCGCGCGATCAGAGACTCTGCCCGTACCGGCCCCGCAGGTTGGTCGGTCTGCATGGCTGGTTCGTGCTCTGGGGATGCTCCTGCTGCTGGGAGTCTTGTCGGGCCTGGGGGGCTGCGCTGCCACGGCCACGTCAGGAGGTCCCAACGCCAACGCCAACGCGGGTACAGGTACCGAGCCCATCACAGAATCGGATGAGCCCGAGGGGCGCAAGCGAGCAAGGCTGCGGTTGGAGCTGGCGGCGGGCTATTTCGAGCAGGGACAGACCTCAGTGGCCCTCGACCAGATCAAGCAGTCCCTGGCAGCCGACCCCAGCTTCGGGCCTGCTTATTCGCTGCGCGGGCTGGTGTACATGAGGTTGAACGAGCCGGCGCTGGCAGAAGAGAGCTTCCGTCGTGCATTGCAGATCAATCCGCGCGACGCCGATGCCATGCACAACTACGGCGTGTTTCTCTGTCAGCGGCAGCGGTACGCCGAGGGCGTGCAACTGTTCCGCAGCGCGTTGTCCAATCCCTTGTACGTCAACCAGGCCAAGACCCTGATGATGCAGGGTACCTGCCAGTTGCGCATGGGGCAGGCTGCCGAGGCGGAAGCCAGCTTCGCACGGTCGTACGAACTCGATCCGGCCAATCCCTTCGTGGGATACAACCTCGCGAATCTGGAATATCTCAGGGGCGAATTCACCAAGGCGCAGTTTGTGATCCGTCGCATCAACAACTCCGAACAGGCCAACTCCGAGACCCTGTGGCTCGGTATCAAGATTGAGCGCAGGCTCAACAACGTCCAGGTGGTTGAGCAACTGGCCCAGCAGCTGCAGCGCCGGTTCCCTCGCTCCAAGGAGTGGGCGTCCTACCAGCGAGGGGCTTTCAATGAGTGAGGCGTCCATGTCCCAGGATGCGACCTGGATGCGGCCGGTGCTGCTGCAGCAGTCGAGAGAGGCGGCCGGCCTGCACATTGCTGCGCTGGCGGCAGCGCTCAAGGTGCCTGTCAAAAAGCTGGAGGCGCTGGAGGCCGGGCGGTATGAGGAGTTGCCTGATCTGACATTTGCCCGGGCGCTCGCGTCCAGCGCCTGCCGGCATCTGAAGGTCGACCCAGGGCCCGTGCTGGAACAGATTCCTTTCGGCCGTACACCTGCCCTCGGCGATACGCCGAACACCATCAACGCACCCTTCAAGCCTGCCCAGGAGGGTGCGACAACTCCCTCTGTCGAGTGGCTGCGGAGGCCTGCTGTGCTGGCTTCGCTCCTGTTGGTGCTGGCCGCCGCAGGCCTGTTGTTGGCACCTGACTGGGGGCCAACGATTGATCAGTTCCGGCAAGTGACACCGCCTACAGGGGGCGCTGCGCCGGAACGGGTTGAGCCTGGACCAGAGGTGTCGTTGCCCCCTCCAGCGGCGACCGCTGAAACCTCAGCGGTTGGAACGCAGGCGGTTGCTGCGCCAGCCGACCCGGCGACGGCAGCGAGCCCTGCTGCTGCGCCGGCGCCCGACGCAGTTGCAGAGCAGACCAAGCCGGCGGATGTCGCTGACGCTGCGCTCTTGCGCATTCAGGCGGTCGGTGCATCGTGGGTTGAGGTGGTGGACGGCAAGGGCGTGTCCCAGGTGCAGCGCATGCTCAAACCTGGCGATTCGCTGGACTTTTCGGCTTCACCGCCTTACTCGGTGGTGGTCGGCCGGGCCGACGCGGTCCAGGTGACGGTGCGGGGCCAGAGTTTTGATGTGATGCCTCTCGCACGCAACAGCGTGGCGCGCTTCCAGGTGAAATGACCATGCTCACAGCCATCCCATCTGGTCGAGTACATCCCGCAGAGCCGCAGCCCATTGCCGTCAGCGCACCGCGTGTGCGGCACAGCCGCCCCGGCGTGGTGAGGTGGGGCGATCACGAGGTCTCTGTCGGTGGTGGTGCACCGGTGCGTGTGCAGTCCATGACCAACACCGACACCGCCGACGCCATCGGGACCGCCATTCAGGTCAAGGAGCTGGCGCTAGCAGGTTCTGAACTGGTGCGGATCACGGTCAATAACGACGAAGCGGCGCAGGCTGTACCGCACATCCGCGAGCAGCTGGACCGCATGGGCATCCATGTGCCGCTGATTGGTGACTTCCATTACAACGGCCATCGCCTGCTGACCGATCACCCGGCCTGTGCCGAGGCGCTGTCCAAGTACCGGATCAATCCAGGCAACGTAGGGCGCGGCGACAAGGGCGACCGGCAGTTCGCCCAGATGGTCGAGATTGCTGCCCGGCACGACAAGGCGATCCGCATCGGCGTGAACTGGGGCAGCCTGGATCAGGACCTGCTGGCCCGTCTGATGGACGACAACGCGCGCCGGGCCGAACCGTGGGATGCGCGCCAAGTGATGTATGAGGCGCTGATCACGTCGGCGCTCGAATCGGCCCAGCGTGCCGAGGAGATCGGCCTGAATCGCAACAACATCATGCTGTCCTGCAAGGTGTCGGGGGTGCAGGATCTGATTGCGGTGTATCAGGAACTGGCGCGCCGCACCGACCATGTGCTGCATCTGGGCCTGACCGAGGCCGGCATGGGGGTGAAAGGCAGCGTGGCCTCCACCGCGGCGCTGTCTGTTTTGCTGCAGCAGGGCATCGGCGACACCATCCGTGTGTCGCTGACTCCGCAGCCTGGTGAGGCACGGACGCAGGAAGTCGTGGTGGCCTCCGAGATTCTTCAGGCACTGGGCCTGCGCACGTTCGTGCCCAGCGTCACGGCCTGTCCGGGTTGCGGCCGCACCACAAGTACCACTTTCCAGGAACTGGCCAAGCAGATCGACGATTTCCTGCGGGCCTCGATGCCGGTCTGGCGCGCACTTTACCCGGGCGTGGAGAACATGAAGGTCGCCGTGATGGGCTGTATCGTCAATGGCCCGGGCGAAAGCAAACACGCCGACATCGGCATCAGCCTGCCCGGAACCGGTGAGGCGCCTGCAGCGCCGGTGTTCATCGACGGCCAGAAGGCGATGACCTTGCGGGGCGAAGCCATCGCCATCGAGTTCCAGCAGATCGTCGAAAACTACATCCAGAAGCGGTTCGGCGCCGCCGCCTGAGCCGACGGCAGCACGTGCCGCCCCACATTGCGAAGCAGATCCATGGCAGAGAAACTGAGCGCCGTCAAAGGCATGAACGACATTGCACCTCCGGTGTCCGCGCACTGGGAGTGGCTGGAGGACACACTGCGGTCGCTGATGCGCCGCTACGGCTACCGCAATGTGCGCACCCCCATCGTGGAGCCGACGGCCCTGTTCATACGGGGCCTTGGCGAGGTCACCGACATCGTTGAGAAGGAGATGTACTCCTTCGAAGATCGCCTCAATGGCGAGCAGCTGACCCTGCGCCCGGAAAACACTGCGGGTGTGGTGCGTGCCGCGGTCGAGCACTCGATGCTCTACGACGGCGGCAAGCGCCTTTACTACATGGGTCCGATGTTCCGTCACGAGCGCCCTCAGCGCGGCCGCTACCGCCAGTTTCACCAGTTCGGTGCCGAGGCGCTCGGGTTTGCCGGGCCCGATGTCGACGTGGAGCTGATCGTGATGGCCTGCGACCTGTGGGCCGAGCTGGGTCTGGAGGGTATCGAGCTGGAGATCAACAGCCTCGGGCAGCCGGCCGAACGCCTGGCTCACCGACAGGCGCTCATCAGCTATCTGGAGGAGCACGCAGATCTGCTGGATGAGGACGCCCGACGCCGTCTGCACTCCAACCCTTTGCGCATCCTGGACACCAAAAACCCGGCGATGCAGGCGATGGTCAATGGTGCGCCCCACCTCATGGCCTTCCTGGGCGCCGAGTCCCTCGACCACTTCAACCGCCTGCGGGCGCTGCTGGATGCCCAGGGCATTGCTTACCGGATCAACCCGCGCCTGGTGCGCGGTATGGATTACTACAACCTCTCGGTGTTCGAGTTCGTGACCACCCAGCTCGGATCGCAGGGCACCGTGTGTGCCGGAGGGCGCTACGACGGCCTGTTCGAGCAGATCGGCGGCAAGCCGGCGCCGGCAGTGGGCTGGGCGCTGGGCATGGAGCGCATTCTGGAGCTGCTCAAGGAGCAGGGCAAGCTGCCCGTGCCCGCTGCGCCTGATGCCTACGCGGTGATTCCGGATGCAGCCGCCTTGTCGGTAGCCATGCCACTGCTGCGCCAGTTGCGCACCCTGCGAGTGTCGGTAGCGATGCATGCGGGGGGCGCCGAGGGCATGGGCAGCATGAAGTCCCAGTTCAAGAAGGCCGACGCGAGCGGCGCTCGCTATGCGCTGGTGTTTGGCTCCCAGGAGCTGGAGCAGGGCATGGTGGCGGTCAAGTCCCTGCGTGGTGACCGGGCCGCCGAGACTGGACAGCAGCTGCAGCCATTGGCGGATGTGGCCGCTTGGGGGCCGGGACTGCGCGGCGCCTGACCGGGGCTGGAGCCCGACCCCACCACCTACAATCCGACCACTTCAACCAAACGACAGCCATGGCCACTCATTTAGACCTTGAAGAGCAGGAACAGATCGACCAGCTCAAGCACTTCTGGGCGCAGTACGGCAACCTGATCACGTGGGCACTGATCGTGGTGCTCGGCGGGTTTGCTGCCTGGAATGGCTGGAACTGGTGGCAGCGCAATCAATCGATCAAGGCGGCGGCGCTGTACGACGAAATCGAACGAGCTGCCGATGCGCGCGACGCCGAAAAAATCGAGCGCGCGCTGGCTGACATGAAGGACAAGTTCGGTGGCACCAGTTTCGCCGCGCAGGGGGCCATGCTTGCTGCTCAGAGCCTGTTCGAGGCAGGCAAGCCCGATGGGGCCAAAGCCGCTTTGTCCTGGGCGGCTGACAGTAGCGCTGATGACTCCTACAAGGCGGTGGCGCGCCTGCGGCTGGCTGGGGTGCTTCTGCAGGCCCAGGCCTACGACGAGGCGCTGAAGGCGCTGGAGGCGCCGATGCCCGAGGCCTACGCCGCGCTTGCTGCCGACCGCCGGGGTGATGTGCTGATGGCGCAGGGCAAGGCCGACGAAGCCAAAGCCCAGTACCAGAAGGCATGGGACACCATGAGCGAGCGCACTGAGTATCGACAGCTGGTGCAAGTCAAGCTGGCAGCGCTGGGCGTGAACGTGTCGCCGTCCCCGGCGGGTGGGGTGGCGCAGTGAAGCCGGTGCCCCTGGGTTCTGTCATTGCGGTGAAGCGGCTGGCAGCGGCGGTCGCTCTGCTGGTGCTCGCTGCATGCTCATCAGGTCCGGCCAAGGTCAAGCCGGCCGAGTTGCCACCGCCGGCGAATCGTGCATCGGCACAGCTGATCTGGTCCACACAGGTGGGCGCATCGGCGCTCACGCTTGCGCCCTTTGCTCATCAGGGGCGGGTTTACCTGGCGGGTGGGTCTGGCACTGTGGCGGTGGTCGATGCCACTTCCGGCCGCGACGTCTGGAGGATGAACCTCAACACGCCTTTGTCGACCGGCGCTGGAAGCGATGGGGAGGTGGTCGCCGTGGTGACCCAGGGGCACCAGCTCGTGGCCATGGCGGAGGGACGGGAACTCTGGCGTGTGCAACTTCCCGCCGCCTCCTACACGTCACCTCTGGTCGCGGGCAGGCGGGTGTTTGTGTTGACGGCCGATCGCAGTGTGCTGGCATTCGACGGTCGCATTGGCGCGAAGTTGTGGACGCAAAGCCGCCCGGGTGAGCCCTTGGTGCTTCGGCAGGGTGGGGTCTTGTTGGCCGTGGGAGATACGCTGGTCGCTGGACTGTCGGGTCGGTTGGTGGGGCTGAATCCGGACAACGGGACTCCCCGGTGGGACGTTCCGGTGGCCAACTCCCGCGGCACCAACGAGGTGGAGCGTCTGGTGGACCTGGTCGGCCCTGTGAGCAGAGAGGGTGCCAGCGTGTGTGCGCGCGCGTACAACTCTTCGGTGGCCTGTGTGGACACCGCCACCGGTCGTTCCGTCTGGAACAAGACTGCACAGGGTGTGGTGGGCGTGCACGGGGACGCACAGTGGGTCGCCGGGACCGAATCGGATGGTCGGGTGCTGGTCTGGCAACGGGCCAACGGGGAAAAAGGCTGGGAGTTGGACCGCCTCAAGTTCCGGGATCTGACGGCCCCGCTGGTTCTGGGCAGGCTGTTGGTGGTGGGTGACCAGTCCGGCCAGGTGCACCTTCTGTCGACGGCGGATGGCAGCGAGCTCACCCGTCTCAGCACTGACGGATCGGCCGTGCTTGCCCAGCCGGTGCTGTCCGGTCCTGCGCTGGTGGTCCAGACTCGCAACGGCGGCGTGTTTGCCTGGCGCTCGCAATAAATTGTCCATTCGCCCTCTGGGTGAGCTGATCGAAAGCACCTGTTCGTGAAACCCGTGATCGCCCTGGTGGGGCGGCCCAATGTGGGCAAATCCACCCTGTTCAACCGGCTGACCGGTACCCGCGACGCCATCGTGGCCGACTTCGCGGGGCTGACGCGCGACCGCCACTACGGAAACGGGCATCTGGGCAAGCGCGAGTACATCGTCATCGACACCGGTGGCTTCGAGCCCGATGCCAGCGAGGGTATCTATCGCGAGATGGCCAAGCAGACCCGCCAGGCCGTGGCGGAGTCCGACGTGGTGTTGTTCGTTGTCGACGCGCGCGCTGGACTAAGTGCGCAGGACCATGAAATCGCGCAGTACCTGCGCCGCTTGGGCAAGCCCACCATTTTGGTGGCGAACAAGGCCGAAGGCATGACACAAGGTGTGCAGCTGGCCGAGTTCTTCGAGCTCGGGCAGGGAGAGGTGCTGCCGGTGTCGAGTGCCCACGGGCAGGGTGTGCGAGGCATGCTGGAGAAGGCATTGGACGCCATTCCAGGGTTCTCGGAGGACGACGAGGATGTGGCGGAGCCGGTGGACGGGGTGATCCGACTGGCGGTGGCTGGCCGACCCAATGTCGGCAAGTCGACCCTGATCAACGCTTGGCTGGGTGAAGAGCGTCTTGTGGCTTTCGACCTTCCAGGAACCACACGCGACGCGATTTCCGTGCCGTTCGAGCGCGACGGGAAGAAGTTCGAACTGATCGATACCGCCGGCTTGCGCCGCAAGGGCAGGGTGTTCGAGGCGATCGAAAAGTTCTCGGTCGTCAAGACCTTGCAGGCCATCGAAAGCGCCCATGTGGTGCTCCTGCTGCTCGATGCCACGCAGGGGGTGACCGATCAGGATGCCCACATCGCTGGATACATCCTCGAAAGTGGGAGGGCTGTGGTACTGGCGATCAACAAATGGGACGCTGTGGACAGCTACCAGCGTGAGCAGATCGAACGGCAGATCGAAACCCGGCTGGCGTTTCTCAAGTTTGCTTCCCTGCACTTGATTTCGGCGCGCAAGCGCCAGGGGCTTGGCCCTGTCTGGAAGTCCATCGTGCAGGCTCAGGCTTCGGCTATGCGCAAAATGCCGACGCCCATGCTGACCCGTCTGCTCCAGGAGGCGGTGGCCTTTCAGTCGCCTCAGAAGGTGGGCATGTACCGGCCCAAAATGCGTTACGCCCACCAGGGTGGCATGAATCCGCCGGTGATCGTGATCCACGGCAACTCGCTGGAGCATGTGTCAGACGCCTACAAGCGTTTTCTGGAAGGGCGCTTCCGCAAGGCGTTCGATCTGGTCGGAACGCCGTTGCGGATCGAGTTCAAGACCTCTGACAATCCCTTCAAGGAATAGGTCCGCTCGGGCGTCTTCCTGCCCGCGCCACCGGTGTGGTATGGTGCGGCTCCTTATCCACTTCATTTTTGAACACGGAGCATATCGTGAGCAATAACAAAGGCCAGCTCTTGCAAGACCCCTTCCTGAACCAGTTGCGTCGGGAGCATGTGCCCGTTTCCATCTACTTGGTGAACGGGATCAAGCTGCAGGGGCAGATCGAATCGTTTGATCAGTATGTCGTTCTGCTTCGCAACACCGTGACCCAGATGGTGTACAAGCACGCGATTTCCACCATAGTTCCGGGTCGCCCGGTCCAGTTCTCCGCCGTCGGTGCGGACGAATCCTCCGGCTCTTGATCCCCTCGGGTACCACCGCACCGGCGCATCCGTCGGTTGTCCTTGTGGGGGTGGACTTCGGTCTGCCCCACTTCGATCACTCACTTGAAGAGCTCGGCCTGCTGGCGAAGACGGCAGGCTTTGCTGTTGCGGATCGTGTCACATGCAAGCGCAAGGCGCCGGACCCTGCATTGTTTGTTGGTTCTGGCAAGGCGGAAGAAATCAGGATGCTGGCACAGGCCACGGGTGCCAGTGAGGTGCTGTTCGACCAGGCCCTGAGTCCGGCCCAGCAGCGCAACCTCGAGCGGGCGCTCGGTCTGCCGGTCAATGACCGGACCCTGCTGATCCTTCAGATTTTTGCTCAGCGCGCCCGCAGCCACGAGGGCAAGCTCCAAGTGGAGCTGGCACGTCTTCAGTACCTCTCGACTCGTCTGGTCCGGCGCTGGACCCACTTGGAGCGCCAGAGCGGCGGCATTGGCATGCGGGGCGGTCCGGGTGAAACGCAGATCGAACTGGACCGCCGGATGATCGCCGACGCCATCAAGCGGACCAAGGACCGGCTGGAGAAAGTCAAAAAGCAGCGCGCGACCCAGCGCAGGCAGCGCGAGCGGCGCGATGCGTTTGCCATCTCGTTGGTGGGATACACCAACGCTGGCAAGTCCTCGATGTTCAATGCGCTGGTAAAAGCGCGCGCCTACGCCGCCGATCAGTTGTTCGCCACTCTGGACACCACCACTCGGCAGCTGTATCTCGGTGAAGCGGGGCGGTCGGTGTCGCTGTCGGACACGGTGGGCTTCATTCGCGACCTGCCACACGGGCTGGTGGATGCCTTCGCTGCGACGCTGCAGGAGGCGGCTGATGCCGATCTGCTGCTGCATGTGGTTGATGCATCCAACCCATCGCATCTGGAACAGATTGCATCGGTGCAAGGTGTCCTGCAGGACATCGGGGCAAGCGAGGTGCCACAGATACTGGTTTTCAACAAGCTCGATGCCATGGATCCGGCCAGTGCACCCCGTGTGCTGCAGGACGCTATGGAACTCGACGGCCAGAGCGTGCCTCGTATCTTCGTTAGCGCGCTGGCAGGTACGGGCTTGCCGGAGTTGAGGGCCTTGCTGGCTTCGATCGTGCTGGAGCGTGTCGCCGGCGGTGAGTCGCCCGCGGAAGATGTCCCCTCCGACGATCCGGCGCCCTGATTGGGCACAATGTGGTTTTGATCCGAAACAAGAGTTGACCATCCATGAATGTGAATATGGAATCCCCCTCCGGCCGTCCTGGTGCCGGGGGCCATCCGGGTTGGCGGGCGAAGCTGCTGGGTGTGTTCAACCTGAACGACCCCCGCTGGGGAAGAGGCGATGAGCCTCAGCGCGGCGACTCCGATCCCAAGCCCGGTGAAAAAGACGAGTTCCAGCCCCGTGGGCAGCGTCCCCAGGGTCCCAACCAGGGGCCGCCGGACCTGGACGAGCTCTGGCGCGACTTCAACCGCAAGCTGGGTGGTTTGCTGGGTGGAAAAGGCGGCGGGAATCGCGGTGGCAACGGTGGAGGCACTCCGGGCTTCAACCCAAGCCCCAAGTCGGCTGGTATCGGCGCTGGCCTGATCGGTCTGGTGGCACTGCTGATATGGCTGGGTACAGGCTTCTTCATCGTGCAGGAAGGCCAGCAGGCGGTCATCACGCGTTTCGGCAAGTACAGCAACACGGTGGGGGCAGGTATCAGCTGGCGCATGCCGTACCCAATTGAGCGCCATGAGACAGTGGCAGTAACCCAGTTGCGTTCCGTGGACGTGGGGCGCGACGCCATCGTGCCTGCCACCGGCCTGCGGGAGTCGTCCATGCTGACCGCCGACGAGAACATTGTCGACATCAAGCTGGTCGTGCAGTTCCGCCTCAGCGATGCCCGGGCCTACCTGTTCGAAAGCCGCGATCCGGAGTCTGCGGTGGTGAAGGCCGCTGAAACTGCGGTTCGCGAGGTGGTCGGCAAGATGAAGATGGACGCCGCACTGGTCGAAGAGCGTGACCAGATCGCTCCAAGGGTGCGAACGCTGATGCAAACCATCCTGGACCGGTACAAGGTGGGTGTGGTGGTCGAAGGCGTCAACCTGACTCATGTGAGGCCACCCGAGCAGGTGCAGGCAGCCTTTGACGACGTGCTCAAGGCCAGTCAGGAGCGCGACCGAGCCAAAAATGAAGCCCAGGCCTATGCCAACGATGTCGTGCCGAGGGCCCGCGGCGCAGCCTCTCGACTGGCTGCAGAGGCGGAGGGCTACCGTGCGCGCATCGTCGGCCAGGCCGATGGTGATGCCCAGCGTTTCCGCGCCGTGCTGGCCGAGTACCAGAAGGCACCCCAGGTGACGCGCGACCGCATGTATCTCGATGCCATGTCCGACATCTACTCGAATGTCACCAAGGTGATGGTCGACAGCAAGGCGGGCTCGAACCTGTTGTACCTGCCGCTGGACAAGTTGATGCAGCAGGTTGCCCAGTCGCCCGCAGCATCCTCTGCGGCGACGCCTCCCGTGACCAGCTCGCCAGTACCGGCGCCTGCCACCACGAACAACAGCAATGCCCGCTCGCGCGAGCGTGAGAGCCGCTGAAGCAAGACGTCCGGAGATTTCGAGACATGAACAAGCTTGGATTTATCGTCACCTCGTTTTTGGTGGCTCTGGCGTTTCTCAGTGCCACCTTCTTCGTGGTGGACCAGCGGCAGTTTGGCGTGGTGTTCCAGCTGGGAGAGATCAAGAAGGTCGTGACCGAGCCGGGGCTGGGTTGGAAAATCCCGCTGGTCCAGAACGTGTCCTACATCGACAAGCGGCTGCTGACGCTGGAGAGCAGCGACGCTGAACCGACGCTGACGGCGGAAAAGCAGCGCGTGGTGATCGATTGGTATGTGCGTTGGCGCATCAGTGAGCCGCAGCAGTACATCCGCAACGTCGGATTGAATGAAAGCGCTGGCGCCCTGCAGCTGAACCGAGTGGTGCGCAACTCCTTCCAGCAAGAGGTCAACAAGCGCACGCTCAACGAGCTGCTGTCCAGCCGTCGTGAGGAGCTGATGGAGGACGTCAAGCGCGAGGTGTTGCGCGCGGTTGCTGGTGCTGAAAAGCCTTGGGGCATGGATGTGGTCGATGTGCGCATCACCCGCGTGGACTATGCAGAGAGCATCACCGCATCGGTCTACCAGCGCATGGAGACCGAGCGCAAACGGGTGGCCAACGAGCTGCGCTCCACCGGCTTTGCCGAGGGAGAGAAGATCCGCGCCGACGCTGACCGCCAGCGCGAAGTGATCTTGGCCGACGCCTACAAACAGGCGCAGGCGGTGAAGGGCGAGGGCGATGCCAAGGCAGCTGCGCTCTATGGTGAGGCGTTTGGCAGGGACCCGGCGTTCGCGCAGTTCTATCGCAGCTTGGAGGCCTACAAAGCCAGCTTTGCCGGCAAGTCGGACGTGATGGTGCTGGACCCGTCATCGGAGTTCTTCAAGGCCATGCGCGGCGCTCCGGCGTCTCGCTGAGTGGAGGCTTCGCTTTCTGATCTGTTCTGGCCTGCGCTGGCGCTGGTTCTGATCTTCGAAGGGCTGATGCCCTTTGTGGCGCCCCGGGTCTGGCGCCGTGTGTTTTCCGAGATGCTGCGCATGCGCGATGGGCAGATCCGCTTTTTTGGCCTGATCTGCCTCGGCTGCGGCGTGGCGCTCTGGTGGTGGGTGGCCTGATCGCGGTCGTCGGACTCTCGCGCTGCACCCGGTAAAATCGCGTTTTTAACAGCCCCTTCATTTCACATGTCTGCCTGGGTCCTCCCGGATCACATTGCCGATGTCCTGCCGTCCGAGGCTCGCCACATCGAGGAACTTCGCAGGGGCTTGCTGGACACCGCCCGTGGGTACGGCTACGAACTGGTGATGCCGCCAATGGTCGAGCATCTGGAGTCGCTGCTTACCGGCACCGGCGAGGCGCTGGACCTGATGACCTTCAAGCTGGTCGATCAGCTCTCTGGCCGCTCCCTGGGGTTGCGCGCCGACAGCACGCCGCAGGTTGCCCGCATTGATGCCCATCTGCTCAACCGGCAGGGCGTGGCTCGCCTGAGCTATTGCGGACCGGTGGTCCATACCCGGATCGACCGGCCGTTGGCCAGTCGCGAACCCTTGCAGTTTGGCGCCGAAATCTATGGCCATGCGGGTCTGGAGGCAGATCTCGAGGTGGTGGAACTGGCGCGTGCCTGCTTGCGCCACGCCGGCGTTCAGCGGCTGCAGCTCGATCTGGCAGATGTGCGTGTGATCGACGCCGTTCTGGCGCCGGTTCAGCTTCCCTCCGACACCGTGCGTGCAATCCACGCGGCCTTGGCTGGCAAGGACGTCCCCGGTTTGAGCGATCTGGCCCAATCCTTGCCAGAAACTGTGCGCAAGGACCTGATGGCGTTGCCAGGCCTGTTTGGTGACGCGACCGTGATCGCACGTGCCCGCACGGTTCTCACCGCCTCGGCGGCCTTGCTGGCGGCACTGGACGACCTGCAGTGGCTGGCAGACCACGCAGCCTCGCAGGACATGACGGTGTCGGTGGACCTGGCCGACCTGCGTGGCTACGCCTACTACACCGGCATGCGCTTTGCCGTGTTCGCCCACAACCCCCAAGGCGCTGCGATGGAGTTGGCGCGCGGTGGTCGTTATGACGAGGTGGGCGCCGTCTTTGGGCGCAAGCGCCCGGCGGTCGGCTTCAGCCTGGACCTCAAGGAACTGGTTGGTGCGGTGGAGCCGCGTCCTCTGGTGGCGGCCATCCGTTCGCCCTGGGGCATGGAGCCCGGTCTGCGAGAAGCTGTCGCTGAGCTGCGGGCCCAGGGCCACACCGTCGTCTGTGCCCTGCCGGGGCATGACCATGAAGTCAACGAGTTCCATTGTGACCGCGAGCTGGTGCCCGATCCGGCGCGCGCGGGTGCCTGGACAGTGAAATCCCTTTAACCGGAATCAAGCAATGAGCAAGAACAGCAGCGCCGCTTCTGCGGGACGCAACGTGGTGGTCGTGGGTACGCAGTGGGGCGATGAAGGCAAAGGTAAGCTCGTGGACTGGCTGACCGAGTCGGCACAAGGGGTCGTGCGTTTCCAGGGCGGTCACAACGCTGGCCACACGCTGGTGATCAATGGGGTGAAAACTGCTCTGCACCTGATTCCCAGCGGCATCATGCGTCCCGGCGTGAAGTGCTACATCGGCAACGGTGTGGTGCTTTCGGTGGGCAAGCTCTTTGAAGAAATCGCTGGACTGGAAAAGGCCGGCGTGGAAGTGCGCTCGCGCCTGCGGGTGAGCGAGGGTTGCCCGCTGATCCTTCCGTTCCATGCTGCGATCGACATTGCCCGCGAGGCCGCCAAGGTCAAGGCCGGCAACGAAAAAATCGGCACCACGGGCCGTGGCATCGGCCCGGCTTACGAGGACAAGATCGCCCGTCGCGCATTGCGCGTGATGGACCTCAAGTACCCCGAGCGCTTCGCAACCAAGCTCCGCGAGCTGCTGGCGCTGCACAACCATGTACTCAAGACCTTTCTCCACTCCGCCGAACTGGCCTGGGACGAGAAGATTGCGGGTTACATGAAGGACGGCGAAATCCAGTTCGATGCAGTTTTTGACGAGGCCATGCGCCAGGCGGAACTGATCAAGCCCATGATCGCCGATGTGTCCCGTGAACTCAACGAAGCCCACAAGGCGGGTGCCAACCTGCTGTTTGAAGGCGCCCAGGGCACGCTGCTGGACATCGATCACGGCACTTACCCGTTCGTGACATCGAGCAACTGTGTCGCCGGGAATGCGGCCGCTGGCTCGGGTGTTGGCCCTCAGATGCTGCACTACATGCTGGGCATCACCAAGGCCTATTGCACACGGGTGGGCGGCGGCCCCTTTCCGACAGAACTGGACTGGGACGTGCCTGGCACACCCGGGTACCACATGAGCACGGTGGGGGCCGAGAAGGGTGTGACCACGGGGCGCTCGCGCCGCTGCGGCTGGTTCGATGCCGCGCTGCTCAAGCGCTCGGCCCAGGTGAATGGTCTGACCGGCCTGTGCATCACCAAGCTGGACGTGCTCGACGGGCTGCACGAACTCAAGCTGTGCACCGGCTACGAGCTGGATGGCGAAACCATCGACATCCTGCCCGCTGGTGCCGATGAAATCTCGCGCTGCAAGCCGATCTATGAAACCCTGCCGGGCTGGACCGAAAGCTCGGTCGGCAAGACGCGTTATGAGGACTTGCCAGTCAATGCACAGCGCTACCTGGACCGTATCCAGGAGACCACCGGCGTGCCGATCCACGTGGTGTCGACCAGTCCGGACCGCGATCACACCATCCTGCTTCACCATCCGTTCAGTGCCTGAGCCTCGTTGCTCTGGTGCAGAATGACCCACCCGCGACCACGAACGGAAGACACGCATGCTCACCGAAGACGGCAAACACCTCTACGTCTCGTACGACGAGTATCACAACCTGATCGAGAAGCTGGCGCTCAAGGTCTACCAGTCCGGATGGGAGTTCGACACCATCCTGTGCCTGGCGCGTGGTGGCATGCGACCCGGGGACATCCTGTCGCGCATTTTTGATGTGCCGCTGGCGATCATGTCCACGAGCTCCTACCGCGCCAATGCAGGTACACAGCAGGGCAATCTCGACATCGCACGCTACATCACCACGCCCAGAGGCGAGATTGCAGGCAAGGTGCTGCTGGTTGACGATCTGGCCGATTCCGGTCACACGCTCAAGGCCGTGATCGACACCCTCAAGAACCACTACAAGCCGATCACAGAGCTGCGCAGCGCCGTGATCTGGACCAAGGCGGTGTCGGTGTTCACGCCCGACTATTCGGTCGAGTTCCTGCCGACCAACCCTTGGATCCATCAGCCGTTCGAGAGCTACGACAGCATGCGGCCGGCGCAGTTGCTGGAAAAGTGGAAGCTCTGATTTCGATGTCAGACCTCTCCACCCGACTGATCCACCATCCTTACCGCCCTCCCGAGGGCTTTGACGCCGTTGCGCCCGGTGTGCACAAGGCGTCGACCGTGCTGTTCAAGGACGTGCACGCCCTGCGCACGCAGGAATGGGCCGACAAGAGCGGCTACACCTACGGGCTGCACGGTACGCCGACCACGTTCACGCTGGAGGAGCGCATTGCCACCATTGAGGGCGGGCAGTACTGCGTGCTGGCGCCCAGCGGCCTGTCGGCACTGACCCTGGTCGACATGAGTTTCCTGCGCCAGGGCGATGAGGTGCTGCTGCCCGACAACGCCTATGGCCCAGGGAAGGCGTTTGCGGCTGGTGAGCTCTCGCATTGGGGCATCACCCACCGCTACTACGATCCGCTCGATCCAGCAGACTTGGCGAGCCGCCTCTCGCCGGCTACACGCCTGGTGTGGATCGAGGCGCCGGGTTCGATCACGCTGGAGTTCCCCGACGTTCCAGCGCTGACAGCGGTGGTGCGTGATGCCAGTCAGGGCAGGGCGGAGGGCCGCCACATCCTGACTGCGCTGGACAACACCTGGGGTGCCGGCATTGCATTTTGCCCGTTCGACCTGGGCGTCGATATCTCCATGCAGGCACTGACGAAGTACCCCAGCGGCGGCGCCGACGTGCTGATGGGCTCCGTGGTGACGCGCGATCACGCGCTGCACCATCAGTTGCTGATGTGCCACATGCGACTGGGGCTGGGTGTCAGCGGCAACGACACCGAGCTGGTGCTGCGGGGCCTGACCTCCATGTCGTTGCGCTACCAGGCACAGGACGCGACCACACGGGCGCTGGCCACCTGGATGCAGGGCCAGCCCGGCATCGTGCAGGTGCTGCATCCGGCGCTGCCGGGCTCCCCGGGGCATGAGGCGTGGGCACGCGACGCGAAGGCGGCCGCCTGCCTGTTCAGTGTAGTGTTTGACGAGCGCTTTTCCCAGTCCCAGATCGATGCCTTCTGTGACCGTCTGCAGCTGTTTCGGCCAGGCTGGAGCTGGGCGGGACCGATCAGCCTTTGTGCGCCGTACAACGTGCCTGCCATCCGCACCCGGCCTTGGGCGCACAAGGGTGGGCTGGTGCGGTTTGCCATCGGTCTCGAAAGCGCCGATGATCTCAGGGCCGACTTGGCCCAAGCCCTTGCGGCCCTTCACACCTGACCAATTCACCACCACAACCTCGGAAACATTCCCTTGGCCACACCCAACTACGGATACGAAAAACGCCAACGCGAACTCGCCAAGAAGCAGAAGAAAGAGGAGAAGCTGCGCAACAAGGCTGAGCGCAAGTCGCACGGCGATGGCGGCGCCGATGAGCAGGATGCCAGCCAAAGGCCAGAGGCCGGCGACGGCTCCGATTCCGGTCCGTCTTCCGCCAACTGAGCGGTCAGCCCCGGGCCTCGAGGGGCCGCGTGTCCGCCGGGCTCAGCAGGGCGCGCGCGGCGGCGCTCATCGCCTGGGCCGAGCCGGAGTGAAGGCTGCAAGTCACTGCCTGCGGATAGAGCGCGAAGTTGCGTTCGATTGAAGCCGCATACGTCGGGTCGTAGTGCGTCTTCAGCAGGTCCAGCACGACTTCCCGTGTGCGCCCGGCGCGCACTTTGTCGATCCACTCGCCGACCACCACCTTGCCGCGCAGTTCGGTCAGAGCCTCCAAGCGGCGGCAGAAGTGCTCGCTGTCCTTGATGAAAAAGTCGTAGTCTTCCATCAGCAGCGCCACGCGCTCTTCATCGGGTAGCCGGAGGTCGATGCAGGGACTGGCGCGCATGGCGTCGATGAGCGCGTCGGGCACCCGCAGGTTGCCCACCTTCTTGCTCTCGCTCTCGACGAACACCGGCCAGACCGGATCGAAGGCCTGCAGGGCTTCCCACACCAGGCTGTCGAAGCGTTTCTGGCTGGGCTGCTCCACGCCCGGAATGTGCCCGAGCACCGAACTGCGGTGACGGGCCAGACCTTCCAGGTCCAGCACCTGAGCACCTTCTGCCGCCAGCGCATGCAGCAGCCGGGTCTTTCCGCTGCCGGTGGGGCCGCAGACCACGCGGTAGTGCAGGCGCTGCGCCTGGGCGGGCAGGTCATCCACAAGTGCGGCGCGCCAGGCTTTGTAGCCCCCTTCGATCAGCGTGACCTGAAACCCGATTGCACCCAGAATGGTGGCCAGGGCGCCGCTGCGGTTGCCGCCTCGCCAGCAATAGACCAGTGGTTTCCAGCTCTTCGGCTTTTCCAGTACCTCGCGCTCGATGTGAGCAGCGATGTTGCGAGCGGCCAGCGCCGCGCCACGCTTTTTGGCCTCGAAGGCGTCGATCTGCTTGTACATGGTACCCACCAGGATGCGCTCGGCATTGTTCAGGCTGGGCCAATTGAGTGCTCCCGGCACGTGGTCGAGCGCATGCTCGTCTTCAGAGCGGGCGTCGATGATGGTGTCGAACTCGCCGAGGCGGTGCAGGGCTTCGGCGGCGGGCAGGGTGCGGACAGGCATCGGCCGATTATCGTTTCGGCAGCAGGGGCTTGAGCACCGGCCAGACGTTGTCGGCGATGGTTGGCTGGGCGGCCTCGTTGGGATGGATGCGGTCCTCTTGGAACAGCAAGGTCGGGTCTGGCAGATCAGCCACTCCCTTGAGCAGGAAGGGCACCAGAGCCGCCTTCTCCGCGTTGGCGACTTGCTGGAACAAGTCGCGGAAGTCGCGGGTGTACTGGCTGCCGTAGTTGGGCGGCACCTGCATGCCGACGATGACCACCTTGGCACCAGCCGCCTTCGAGGCTCTCGCCATGGCGGTCAGGTTGTCTCGTGTCATGTTCAGCGGCAGGCCGCGCAGCGCGTCGTTGGCGCCCAGTTCGATGATCACCACCGCCGGTTTGTGCAGCTTGAGCAGGGCCGGCAGGCGGGAACGCCCACCCGAGGTGGTGTCGGCGCTGATGCCTGCGTTGACCATGCGCGCGGGTATGCCTTCCTTGAGCAACCGCTCCTGCAATATCTGCACCCAGCCGCTGCCCCGTCTGAGGCCGTATTCGGCACTGAGCGAGTCACCGACCACCAGCACGGACGCGGCGGTGGCCGAAGTCTGCGCCGCAACGGGCCCGATTGACCCTGTGAGGGCGGCAGAGCAGAGGAGGGCGTTAAAGTGGCGGCGTTTCAACTGGCGGGCCTTTCGGGGCGGCTTCATGGCACAAGAAATGATTGTGGTGCAGCATGTGTTCAAGTCGGTCACCGACTCCACGGGCACGCTGACGATTTTGCGCGATATCGATTTCTCCCTGCGCCAAGGGGAAACCGCCGCCATCGTCGGTGCCTCGGGGTCCGGCAAGAGCACCTTGCTGTCCATCATCGCGGGGCTGGACACCCCGACCAGCGGCACGGTGTTCATTGACGGCGTCGACCTGTTCGCCCGCGACGAGGACCAGCGCGCAGCGCTGCGCGCCCAGAAGCTGGGCTTCGTGTTCCAGAGCTTCCAGCTGCTGGGCAACCTGACCGCGCTGGAGAACGTGATGCTGCCGCTGGAACTGGCTGGCCGGCGCGATGCGCGCAGCGCGGCCACCGCCATGCTGCAACGCGTGGGTCTGGGTGAACGGCTGGGCCACTATCCCAAGGTGCTGTCCGGAGGGGAGCAGCAGCGCGTCGCCCTGGCGCGGGCCTTCGTGGTGCAGCCCGCGGTGCTGCTGGCCGACGAGCCCACGGGCAGCCTGGATTTCGCGACCGGCGAGAAGGTCATGGAGCTGATGTTCGAGCTCAACCGCGAGCAGGGCACCACCCTGGTGCTGGTGACGCACGACCGGGGCATCGCCCAGCGCTGCGAGCGGCGCATCACCATCGAGGCCGGCCAAGCCAGCGAGCCCGCTGAGGCGGCGGCCTGAACGGATCGGAAGCGGCGCGTGGGGGCTTGATAATCGGGGCATGTCCTCCCCCAAAGTCCTGTTCGGCTTCCACGCCGTGGGCGTGCGCCTGAAAACCGCGCCGCAATCCATCATCGAGATCTATTTCGAGCCGACGCGGCGCGACCAGCGCATGCGGCAGTTCATCGAGCGCGCCAAGGAAGCGGGCGTGCGCCTGATCGAGGCCGATGGCCTGCGCCTGGCCAAGCTGGCGGGCAGCCATGGCCACCAGGGCGTGGCGGCGCGGGTCAACGCGCTGGAGCAGGCCCATTCGCTGGACGAGTTGCTGGAAAAGCTGGAAGCCGACGGCATCGCGCCGCTGCTGCTGGTGCTCGACGGCGTGACCGACCCCCACAACCTGGGCGCCTGCCTGCGCGTGGCCGACGGTGCCGGCGCCCATGCGGTGATCGCGCCCAAGGACCACGCGGTCGGCATCAACGCCACGGTGGCCAAGGTCGCCAGCGGGGCGGCCGAGACCATGCCGTACTTCATGGTGACCAACCTGGCGCGCACGCTGAACGAACTCAAGGAACGCAACATCTGGGTCATCGGCACCAGCGACGATGCGCCCAAGACGCTGTACCAGGTCGACCTCAAGGGGCCGGTGGCCCTGGTGCTCGGGGCCGAAGGCGACGGCATGCGACAGCTCACGCGCAAGACCTGCGACGAGCTGGTGGGCATTCCCATGAAGGGCGGTGTCGAGAGCCTGAACGTGTCGGTGGCCAGTGGCGTCTGTCTGTACGAGGCCCTGCGCCAGCGCGGCTGATTTTTTATGAGGGAGGCCTGCATGAAGCCCATGACGTCTGCGTTTGCCTGTGTTCTGGGAGCCGTGCTGCTCGCAGGCTGCACCCAGGAGCAACAGAACAAGATCAGCCGCGACATCCAGAACTGGACCGGCACCAACGGCGTGCTGGAAATCTACGCGGGCGACAAGCTGGCCCGGCGCTTCCTGGCCATCGACAAGATGAGCACAGCCCTGGGCACCGACGACGGCAAGCCGCGTGCCTACCGCTACGGCTACGGCGTGCTCGACGAAAACCTGAACATGGTGGCCGACCCGGGCGAAAAGAAGGTCTATTTCGAGATCAGCGATTACACCAACGCGGTGTTCTTCGAAAGCCCCCGCTGAAAGGTGGCCCGCCGCGGCGGATGGCGGTATGGTTCGCGCTGCCGGACCGTTTTCTTGTGTCTGCAACTCCGAGGAGGAATTCATGAACCTGGTTGAACGCGTACAAGCCATCCTGCTCAGGCCCAAGGCCACCTGGCCGGTCATCGAGGGCGAGCCGGACGACATTGCCGGTCTCTACAAGAACTACCTGGTCTACCTGGCCGGCGTGTCGTCGGTGGCGGCCTTCATCGGCTTCAGCCTGATCGGCACCGGCATGATGGGCATCCATTTCCGCGTGCCCATCCTGGCGGGCCTGGCCAACATGGTGGTCGGTTTCGTGCTGACCTTGGTGATGATCTATGTGCTGGCCCTGGTGGCCAATGCGCTCGCTCCGAGCTTCGGCGGCCAGAAGGACATGGGCAAGGCCTTCAAGCTGGTGGCTTACGGTGCGACCGCTGGTCTGCTGGGCGGCGTGTTCAACCTGCTGCCAGCGCTGTCCATGCTGGGTCTGCTGGCTGCGCTCTATTCGATCTACCTGCTTTACACCGGTGTGCCGGTGATGATGAAGGTGCCCGAGGGCAAGGCGCTGGGTTTCACCGCCGTGCTGATCGTCTGCGGCATCGTCGCCAGCATCGTGGTGATGACCGTGGGCAGCCTGTTCAGCGGCGGCGCCGGCATGATGATGGGCGGCGCCAGCGCGCCCGCAGGGGACGTGAGCATCAAGGTGCCGGGGTCTGAGGTCACCATCAACACCGCGCAGCTGGAAGAGGCGGCCAAGAAGATGGAAGAGGCCAGCAAGCAGATGGAGGCGGCCCAGGCCAAGGGCGATTCGGAGGCCGCGGGAAAGGCGCTGGGCGAGATGATGGGGGCGGCCATGGGCAGCGGTCAGGGCGGCCAGCCGTTTGCGCCCGATGCGCTGCAGGCCTATGTGCCAGCCAAGCTCGCCGGCATGGATCGTACGGCCATCGAGGCCCGTTCGGATTCCGCCATGGGCATGACCTTCTCCAGTGTCACTTCCGAATTCCGCAACGATGCGGGCCGCGTCGAGGTCAAGGTGCAGGACATCGGTGCCATGCCGGCCCTGATGATGGCCATGGGCGCCTGGGCGCAGAGCACCGTCAGCCGCGAGACCCAGGACGAGGTCGAGAAGGTCTACAAGAAAGACGGCGTGGCCTTCAAGGAGGAATACCGCAAGGACGGTTCGAGCGCCGAGATGTCGATGATGCTGGCCAATGGCGTGCTGATCGAGGTCAGCGGCGACAACGTGAACATCGACGGCGTGCGCGCTGCCATGAACGCCCTGGACGTCAAGGGCCTGTCCAGCCTGCAGCGGCAGAAGTAAACCGGCTCAGACCCAGCCCAGCGCGCCCACCAGAGCGCCCGCGCCGATCATCCACAGCAGATGCAGCCGGGTGCGCCAGACCAGCAGCGCAGCGCACACGGTCAGCAACCACAGGGGCCAGTCACGCGCTGGGTCGTTGTGGGCCGCGCTCAGCAGCCAGCCGGTGGCGATCAGCAGGGCGATCACGATGGGTGCCATACCGGTCTTGAAGGCCCGCACGGCGCGCAGTTCCCGGTTGCGGTGGCCCCACTGGGTGGCGGTGTAGGTGAGGATGGATGAGGGCAGCATGATGGCCACCAGGGTCACCACCACGCCCAGCAGCGCCAGCGCCCAGGCCAGCCAGCCGGCCGAAGGTCCGCCGCCTGCGTTCAGCCCCACATTCCAGCCCAGCAGCGCGACGAACAGCACGTTCGGCCCCGGGGCGGCCTGTGAGAGCGCGATCGACGAGTTGAACTGCGCGTCGCTCAGCCAGTGCTGCTCGCCCACCAGGTAGCGGTGCATGTCGGGCGCGGTGGTGATGGCGCCACCGATGGCCAGCAACGACAGCGATGCGAAGTGCAGGAACAGGTCCAGCCAGTTGGCAAAGGTGGGTGCCATGCTCATGCCTGCGCCTCCTGGCCGGTACGGCCCAGCACCCGGTAGGCCCAGAGGCAGGCGCCGCCGCCGATGACCAGCAGCACCCAGGCCAGCGGCCAGCGCAGCAGGGCGATGGCGACGAAGGTGAGGGCGGCCAGGCCGATGCAGACCCACAGGCCCATGGCGTTCTTGTCCAGCGCGGCGATCAGCTTGATGCCGGTGGCGGTGATCAGCCCGGCAGCCACAGCACCCATGCCCCGCAGCGCGCCCTGCGCCGCGGCGCTATCGGCCACGCTGCCGTACAGCGCCGCCAGCAGCAGCACGAGGACCAGCGGTGCGGCCAGCATGCCCGAGAGCGCGGCCAGCGCGCCAGGCAGGCCGAAGTAGCGGCCACCGATCATCAGCGAGAGGTTGACCACGTTGGGGCCGGGCATGATCTGCGCCACGGCCCAGTCCTCGACGAACTGTTCGCGGGTCATCCAGCGCTTTCTCTCGACCAGCTCGCGCTGCACTACGGCCAACACCCCACCGAAGCCCTGCAGGGCCAGCCAGGTGAAGGACAGGAAGAGGTCGGTGCGCGAGCGCGGGCGGTCGGGGGCGGCGTCGGTGGCGGGCGTGTGTTCGGGCATGCCCGGATTATCCCGGGCGCCCGGTGGTCACACCGACATGCCGCCGGAAACCTCGATGACAGCCCCGTTGATGTAGCTGGCTTCGTCGCTGGCCAGGAAGGCGTAGACGTTGGCGATTTCTTCCGGCTGGCCCAGGCGCTTGAGCGGCACGCGGTGCTCCATCTCCTGGATCACCTTGTCGGGAATGGTGTTCAGGATGGGCGTGCTGATGAAGCCCGGCGCGACCGCGTTGACGCGCACGCCCTTGGGGCCAAGCTCGCGGCTCCAGGTCTTGGTGAAGCCGATCACGCCGAACTTGGTGGCGGCGTAGTTGGTCTGGCCGAAATTGCCATAGATGCCGACGACGGACGATGCGTTGAGGATCACGCCGCTGCCCTGTGCGGTCATGGTGTCGGCCACGGCCTGCGCGCAATGGAAGACGCCGCGCAGGTTGACGTCGATCACCTTGTCGAACTGTTCCAGCGTCATCTTCTGCAGGCGCGCGTCCTGCGTGATGCCGGCGTTGTTCACCAGCACGTCGATGCGGCCAAAGCGCTCTTTCACCTGCGCGACCACGGCGTCGACCATCTCGCGCTGGGTGACGTCCATGACAAAACCGATGGCGGTGGCACCTTCGACCTGGCATTGCTTGACAGCCTCGTCGACCGCCGCCTGCTTCACGTCGCAGACGACGACGGTGGCGCCTTCGCGCGCGAACTTCATGGCCGTGGCCAGGCCGATGCCTTGGGCGGCGCCGGTGATGAGGGCGATTTTTCCTTCGAGTCGTTTCATGAATCAGTAGAGGGGTTGGTGTTGACGCAGCGCGGCTTTCACCGCGTCCGCGAGTATGAAGCCGCTGCCATGGCGGGCGGCCAGCGCGGCGCAGCGCTGCTCGAACGCCTCGATGCCCTGGCCATAGACGAACTGAAGCGCACCGCCGGTCCAGGCCGGGAAGCCGATGCCGAAGATGGAGCCGATATTGCCGTCGTGAACGCTGGTGAGCACGCCTTCGGCCAGGCAGCGCGCGGTCTCGACCGCCTGGCGGTAGAGCAGGCGATCCTTCACATCCTGCAGGTCCCATTCGACACCAGGCTTTTCGTAGAGCGCCTTGAGCTGAGGCCAGAGGTGCTTCTTGTCGCCCTCGGGGTAGTCGTAGAAACCGCCGCCGGCCGCGCGGCCCGGGCGGTTGTGGCGTTTGACCATCTCTTCGACCAGGGTCTCGCCGGGCGTGGCGACGTACTGCCGGCCTTCTTTCTGGAAGTCGAGGCGGGTCTGCTCCAACACGTGCACCGACAGCGACAGCGCGGTCTCGTCCAGCACAGCCAGCGGGCCGACCGGCATGCCGGCCTGCATGGCGGCGTTCTCGATCACCGGCGCTGGAATGCCTTCGCCCAGCATGGCCGCGCCTTCCATCACGAAGGTGCCGAAGGTGCGGCTGGTGTAGAAGCCGCGCGAATCGTTGACGACGATGGGCAGCTTGCCCAGCGCCTGCACGTAGTCGTAGGCGCGGGCGATGGTCTCGCCGTCGGTGTCCTTGCCGCGGATGATCTCGACCAGCTTCATCTTGTCGACCGGACTGAAGAAGTGGATGCCGACGAACTTCTTCGCATCACGGCTGGCCTGGGCCAGGCCGCTGATGGGCAGGGTGGAGGTGTTGCTGGCGAAGAAACCGCCCTCGGCCAACATGGGCTCGGCTTCCTTGGTCACCAAGGCTTTGAGCTCGCGTTGCTCGAACACGGCCTCGATGATCAGGTCGCAACCCTTCAGGTCGGCAGCGCTGGCGGTCGGGGTGATGAGGCCCAGGATGCCTTGCTGCTTCTCGGCCGACATCTGGCCCTTGTCGACCCGCTTCTGGGTGAGCTTGGCTGTGTACGACTTGCCCTTCTCGGCGGCTTCGATGCTCACATCCTTGAGCACGGTGGCGATGCCGCGGGTGGCCTGCGCGTAGGCGATGCCCGAGCCCATCATGCCGGCGCCCAGCACGCCGACCTTCTTCGGCTGGTACTTCGGCACATCCTTGGGCCTCGACTGACCGCCCTTGATGGCGTTCATGTTGAAGAAGAAGGTGTTGATCATGTTGCGCGCCACGTTGCCAGTCATGAGTCCGGCGAGGTAGCGGCTTTCCACGCGCATCGCGGTGTCGAAGTCGACCATCGCGCCTTCGACCATCGCGGCCAGCGCCGCTTCGGGCGCTGGGTAGAGACCCCGCGTCTTCTGCTTGAGCACGGCCGGCGCCACGCTCAGCATGCCGGCGATCTTGGGGTTGCTCGGCGTGCCGCCGGGCATCTTGTAGTCCTTGCGGTCCCAGACGTGCTGGGCGGCTTCGGGCTTCCCTTGCGCGGCCTCGATGAAGGCCAGCGCCTTGGGCATCAGTTCTTCCGGCGTGGCGACCAGTTCGTGCACCACGCCGATCTTCAGCGCCTCCTCGGGACCGAACAGCTTGCTCTCCAGGATGTAGGGCTGCGCCGCCATCAGGCCGAGCACGCGGGTCATCTTGGTGATGCCGCCGCCGCCGGGGATCAGTCCCAGCGTGATCTCGGGCAAACCGAACTGGATCTTGGGGTTGTTCACGGCGATGCGGTGGTGGCCGACCAGGGCCACCTCCCAGCCTCCGCCCAGCGCCGCGCCGTTGAGGCAGGACACCACCGGCACGCCCTGCGTCTCGATGGTTCGGAAGTTGCGCTTGATGCGCTCGATCTCGGTGAACACGCGCCGGCCGTCGGCTTCGGTTGAGCGCATCACGCCCTTGAGGTCGGCGCCGGCGAAGAAGGTGCTCTTGGCCGAGGCCAGCACGATGCCTTTGAGCTGTGCCTTGTCCTGCACCACCTGGGCCGCGATGGCGTCGAGGTCGTCCTGCCACTGCAGGCACATGGTGTTGACCGGCGAACCCTGCTCGTCGAATGTGATCGTGGCGATGCCGTTGGCCAGGTCGTAGCGGATGGTTTTCGTGATCATGTTCGTGGTCTCCGCTTTCGTTCAGACGCGTTCAACGATGGTGGCGATGCCCATGCCGCCGCCGACGCAGAGGGTCGCGAGGCCGTAGCGCTGGCCGGTTCGGTGCAGCTCGTCGATCAGGGTGTTCAGGATCATGGCGCCCGTCGCTCCGAGCGGATGGCCCAGGGCGATGGCACCGCCGTTGACGTTCACCTTCTCGTGTGGCACGCCCATCTCCTGCATGAACTTCATGGGCACGGCGGCAAAGGCCTCGTTGACCTCGAACAGGTCGATCTGGTCGATGGTCAGGCCCGCCTTGGCCAGCGCCTTGCGCGCCGCCGGCATGGGTCCGGTGAGCATGATGGTCGGGTCGGCGCCCGACAGCGCGACCGAGACGATGCGCGCGCGCGGCGTGAAGCCGTGGGTCTTGCCCGCGGCCTCGCTGCCGATCAGGATGGCAGCCGCGCCGTCCACGATGCCCGACGAGTTGCCGGCGTGGTGCACGTGGTGGATGCGCTCGACCTGCGGGTATCGCTGCAGGGCCACGGCGTCGAAGCCCATGGCGCCCAGTTGCTCAAACGCGGGCTTGAGTCCGGCCAGACCTTCCATCGTTGTGGCCGGCTTGATGAACTCGTCCTGCTCCAGGATGGTCAGGCCCATCTTGTCTTTCACCGGCACGACCGAACGGTCGAAGTGGCCGGCGGCGCGCGCGGCGGCGGCGCGCTTCTGCGACTCCAGCGCGAAGGCGTCCACGTCTTGCCGGCTGAACCCATTGAGCGTGGCGATCAGGTCAGCGCCGATGCCTTGCGGCACGAAGAGGGTGGCGCTGTTGGTCTCGGGGTCCTGCGCCCAGGCGCCGCCGTCTGAGCCGATGGGCACGCGGCTCATGCTCTCCACGCCGCCGGCCACCACCAGGTCCTCCCAGCCGCTTTTGACCTTCATGGCCGCCATGTTCACCGCCTCCAGACCCGAGGCGCAGAAGCGGTTGAGCTGAACACCGGCGCAGCGCCAGTCCCAGCCGGCTTTGAGCGCGGCCACCTTCGGAATGACCGAGCCCTGCTCGCCGATGGGCGAGACCACGCCCATGACCACGTCATCCACCGCGGCGGTGTCCAGGTCGTTGCGCTTCTGGAGTTCGGTCAGCAGGCTGGCCAGCAGATTGACCGGCTTGACCTCGTGCAGGCTGCCGTCCTTCTTGCCCTTGCCGCGCGGCGTGCGGATGGCGTCGTAGATGAAGGCTTCGCTCATGGTGTCTCCTATGGGGAAAGGTCCTGTACCAGACCCAGGCGGATCAGTATAGACTTTTGCCAAGCAAGTGCTTTGTATAAATCAGCCGGCCCAGTCCGAAAGGTGACAACCATGATCGACCGCACGCTCTTCAACGCCGACCACGAGGCCTTCCGCGAAAGCTTTCGCCGCTTTGTCGAGAAGGAAATCACTCCGTTCCACGACAGTTGGGAAGAGCAGGGGTACGTGGACCGAGACGTCTGGCGTACGGCCGGTGAAAACGGCTTCCTCTGCATGACCATGCCGGAGGAATACGGCGGCGCCGGGGCCGACAAGCTGTATTCGGTGGCGCAGATGGAGGAGATCGCGCGTGCCGGCGTCAGCGGCATCGGCTTCGGCCTGCACAGCGAGATCGTGGCGCCGTACATCCTGCACTACGGCACCGAAGCGCAGAAGAAGCACTACCTGCCGTTGCTCGCGACCGGCGAGATGGTCGGGGCGATTGCCATGAGCGAGCCGGCCGCCGGCAGCGACCTGCAGGGCGTGAAGACCACGGCCATCAAGCAGGCCGATGGCAGCTACCTGCTCAACGGCAGCAAGACCTTCATCACCAACGGCTGGCACGCCGATCTGGTGATCGTGGTTGCCAAGACCGACCCAGCCGCCGGCGCCAAGGGCACCAGCCTGTTCCTGGTCGAGCGCGGCATGGAGGGCTTTTCCAAGGGCAAGCGCCTGAAGAAGCTGGGCATGAAGGCGCAGGACACCTCGGAACTCTTCTTCGACAACGTGAAGGTGCCGGCCGAGAACCTGTTGGGTGGTGCGGCCTTCGAAGGCAAGGGCTTCATCTGCCTGATGGAACAGCTGCCCTGGGAGCGGCTGCAGATCGCCATCGGCGCCGTCGCGGCCGCGCAGGCGGCGATCGACTGGACCGTGCAGTACGTGAAGGACCGCAAAGTGTTCGGCCAGCCGGTGGCCAGCTACCAGAACACGCGCTACACCCTGGCCGAGCTGCAGACCGAAGTGCAGGTGGCGCGGGTGTTCGTGGACAAATGCTGCGAGCTGGTGTGCGAGGAGAAGCTCGACACCGCCACCGCCAGCATGGCCAAGTACTGGTGCTCCGACCTGCAGTGCAAGGTGATGGACGAATGCCTGCAGCTGCACGGCGGCTACGGCTACATGTGGGAATACCCGATCACCCGGGCGTATGCCGATGCGCGCGTGCAGCGCATCTACGGTGGCACCAACGAGATCATGAAGGAGGTGATCTCGCGCGGCATGGGCCTGGGCGGACGCTGACGCGCTCGCCGGGCTTCAACCCAGATCGATGCGCTGGGCGACGGCGAGGTCGGCGGGTGCTTCGTAGTCCGCTAGCAGCACCAGCCGGTCGGTGGCCCGGGACTGTTCCCGCAGCCAGTCGGTGAGGTAGCGGATCGAGACCAGGTCCAGCGCCGCAAACGGCTGGTCCAGCAAGGTCAGCGATGGTTGCTGGGCCATGGTCGCCGCCAGCCCCACCTTGCGCCGCCCGCCCGCCGACAGCATGTAGAAGCCCTTGTGCAGGTGTTCGCCCAGCGACAGACCGTCGATGTGGTCGTCCAGCCGGTCGCGCGCCGGGCCCTCTGGCACCTGCTCGCGCAGCCAGTCGGCCACCACCACCGGGTCCAGAGCGGGGCGCGTCATGTCGGGACGCAGTCCGGCGTGTGCTTCACCGATGTCCTGTCTGTCCAGACGCAGGACTCCTGTCTGCGGTCGGATCTCAGCGGCCAGCAGCCGCAGCAGGGTGGTCTTGCCACGCTGTTCGTCGCCGGTCAGCAGAGCCAGGCCCGGTCCCAGCGAGGCATTCAGGTGGGCGAACAGCGCCGCCTGCCCGGGCCAGGCGAAGCCCAGGTCCCGGATCTCCAGAAACGCGCTCACTGGCACTGGTAGTCGACGACGTCTGCGCTCTGGCGGAACGGGTCGGTCAGGTCCGAGGAGTACTGGCCCATCAGCAGGCGCTGCTTGGGCAGGAAGTTCTGGCGGAAGTAGCGGCTGGCGGCGGCCAGGCGCTGGCCCTTTTCGGTCAGCTTGACGCAGCCATTCTGGATTTCGATGGTGCCCGACTCGAGCTGTTCGGTCAGGCGCACATCGACCAGCCGGTGTTCCTTGAGGTACTCCTGCGTGAACACGTCGGCAAAGCGGCTCTGCTGGATGCCGCCGCCGCGCTGCTGAATCTTCTCCAGGATGTAGAAGGACAGCGAGCGGTCGATCACGGTCGGCACCGATATGGCGAAGCAGTAGCCCGAGAGCAGCCAGATCACGACCATTTGCAGCTTCTCGAAACCATTGAACGTCTTGCTGGTGGACATGATCAGGCCGGTCAGCACCGCGGCGATCACGCCGTCGGCGATGGCGGCGTAGAACACCACGTTGACCGCGAAGAAACGGATGTGGATGTAGTAGGTCGCCAGCAGCAGGACAACGAACAGGGCAGTGGCAGCGAGCGCGCGAAAGAGCTTCATGAGGGTTTGAACACGAGGAACTTGTTGCCAAGGTAGCTGAGCGAGACCTGCAGGCCGGTGGCCAGCAGGAATCCGGCGCGATAGTCCAGACCGAGGCGGTCGGTCCAGATCCAGAGCACGAGGCCATGCAGCAGCGCGATGGCGCCATACAGTCCGCTGAATTTCAGCAGCTGGGGCAGCCAGGGCTGCCGCGCGGAGCAGGCGAACACGTAGAAGCGACTGCCCAGAAACGAGCTGGTGATGCCGATCACCGCCGCACACAGGTTGGCCAGCCCTGCGGAGCCGAAGCCCAGTACGTGGAGGTTGAAGCTCAGCACCGCATAGTGGACCGCAGTGGCCACCAGGCCATTGACCACGAACCGGAACAGTTCCTGGCGCGGGTGGGAGGCGGCCACACCATTCATGGTCGGGTCTCGATGACCTCGGCAATGAACTCGCGGTGGGCGACGGCGGTGACCACGCTGCCGCTGCGCATGACACCGGTGAGCATGAGGGTCATCAGCGCCAGGGCGCCGGTCTGCAGGAACAGCAGCACGAAGATACCCAGTACCAGGGAGAACCAGCCGGGGGTGGAGTAACCCAGCAGCTTGAGCACCACCGCACAGGTCGATCCCACGACCGAGAACGCAGCGATCACCGCGCTGAAGATGCCCACCCGCACCAGCACGTCCTCGGCGAACACCATCAGGGCCTTGAAGCCGTGCAGCGCCAGCCCCACGAAGTTCATCTTGGACTGGCCGGCGTAGCGCGGCCCACGGTCCAACGGGCAGACGCTGGTGCGCAGCTTGGAGGCCAGCACGGCGGCGGCCACATGGATGGGCAGCTCCTGCATCGCCACCAGGCGCTGCACGGCGACTGGTTTGAGCGCCATGAAGTTGCCAAAGCTGATCGGGCGGCCGGTCATCAGCTTGAAGAAGCGCTTGTAGACCTGGTAGAAGGCCTTGAAGCGGAAGGTCTCGACCCGGCTCTTGCGCTGCGCGACCACCACGTCCACGTCGGCGCGCTCCAGCGGCTTGAGCAGCTCGGCGATGGTCGAGGGCAGGTCCTCGCCGTCCGAGTCCATCACCACCACCTTCTGGTGCGGCGCCAGGTGCTCGGCCGCATAGCTCAGCCCGATCGCAATCGCGCGCTGGTGGCCCACGTTGCGCCGCAGCTTGAGCACCGCCCCGGCGGCGCCGGCATCTTGCAGGCTGGCGATGGTCAGGGGCTGGCGCACCGAGCCGTCGTCCACAGCGACCACGAACACCCGCTGGCCGAACTCCTTGGCCAGCTCCTTGAACAGCCGACCGCTGGCCTCCAGGTCCTCGTAGACCGGGGTCACGATCACGATCTCGTGCTGCGCGAAGCTCATGATTGCAGGAAGCGGCGGAAGTAGTCGATGGTCTTGTCCAGACCTTCTTCGAGCTGGACCTGCGGCTGCCAGCCGAGCACCGCCTTGGCCTGCTCGATGTTGGGCTGGCGCTGCTTGGGGTCGTCCGAGGGCAGGGGCTTGCAGACCAACTTGGACTTGCCGCCGACCTTGGCGAGCACCGCCTCGGCCAGCTGGCGGATGGTGAACTCGTTGGGGTTGCCCAGGTTGATGGGGCCGGTCACGCCATCGGGGCTGGCCATCAGGCGCACGAAGCCCTCGATCAGGTCGTCCACGTAGCAGAAGCTGCGCGTCTGCGAGCCGTCGCCGTAGATGGTGATGTCCTCACCGCGCAGGGCCTGCACGATGAAGTTGCTGACTACGCGCCCGTCGTTGGGGTGCATGCGTGGGCCGTAGGTGTTGAAGATGCGGGCGACCTTGATGTCCACCTGGTGCTGGCGGTGGTAGTCGAAGAACAGGGTTTCGGCGCAGCGCTTGCCTTCGTCGTAGCAGGAGCGGATGCCGATGGGGTTGACCTTGCCCCAGTAGCTCTCGGGCTGGGGGTGCACCTCGGGGTCGCCATAGACCTCGCTGGTGGAGGCCTGGAAGATCTTGGCCTTGGTGCGCTTGGCCAGGCCCAGCATGTTGATGGCCCCGTGCACGCTGGTCTTGGTGGTCTGCACCGGGTCCCACTGGTAGTGCACCGGCGAGGCGGGGCAGGCCAGGTTGTAGATCTCGTCGACCTCCACATACAGCGGGAAGGTCACGTCGTGGCGCATCAGCTCGAAGTGCGGGTTGCCCATCAGGTGGGCCACGTTGTCCTTGGTGCCGCTGTAGAAGTTGTCGGCGCACAGGATGTCGTTGCCCTCGGCCAGCAGCCGCTCGCACAAGTGCGAGCCCAGAAAGCCGGCTCCCCCGGTGATCAGGATTCTTTTTCTGTTGGAAATGCGCATGCGGGGCTCCGGGCGTCGGGTGGGGCAGGATTCGCTTTATTTGTTGGCGATGGCCTGCTGTGCAGGCCGCGGCATTGTACCGGCAAGGCCGACTGGGTCTGATTGGCTGCAGGTCCCGAAACGAATTCGTGGGCGGACGCCTTGGCCATCAATTGGCTTTCCACAACCGCCTGGCTCAACGGCATCGACGATGTGACCCACAACGGCCCACCGGCGTAGGCCTCTTAAGGTTTGGTGGCTGCATTTCGATGCGGGAAGTTGCTTTTTTTGATTGCAGGATTCGGAAGTGTTGGGGTTTGCAAATGAAAATTCGTGGGCAACCAATTAATGTGGCAATTTGGTTTTTCTGAAGAATTGTTTTGATTCAAATGGTCAATGGCTTTTGCAGAATGCAAACAATGCTCTTGCCCAGTTGGAAACCGGTCAGCGGATCGACCAGTCGGGACATGCGCACCATGACCGAGTCCCAGAGACGGACCTGACCGGGCGAGGGCGAGTCGGACTGCAGCAGCAGCTTGTTGGCCAGACTGGCGAGCATTCCGACGCTGTCCAGATACAGCATGCGGCGGATGTGCAGCTCCGGCGGCACGACGGCGCGCAATATCGCCTTGTCGTAACGACGGAAGTGCCCGATCTTTCTGTCGAACGGGGTGTACAGAACGTTGTGGGCCGGGGCCAGGATGACGATGTGTCCGCCGGGTTGCAGAAGTTCGCTGACGCGCTGCAGCTCGGCACGGTCGTCTTCGATGTGCTCCAGCACATCCAGGTACAGGATGGTGTCGAAGCGCTCGTCCCGTGACAGGTCCAGGGAGGTGCCGCAAACCGCCTCGTGGCTGGACGAAAGCCGCCCCTGGGCAATGCCCTGTCTCATCAGTTCCACCATGGTCGCGTCGGGTTCCACGCTGAGCCAGCGTGCATATCGCCGGTGTTGCAGCGCCTGTGCATTGGCTCCGATCCCTGCCCCCAGTTCCAACACGTGTTGGCCAAGATAGGGGTCGATGACCTGGGTCCAATAGGACTTCCAGTGCCGGGCGGTGGCAAACAGGTCGAGTTCGGTGCCGCTGTAAATGAATGTGCTGGATTCGGTCACTGTGTTGGCAAGGCTGGCGAGGGCGCGGTGGGAGCGCGGTTGGGCGCGGTGTATTTCCGGCAGTAGTCGCTGGCCCGGAAGTCGTACAGCAGCGCGATGGCGCCATCGCCATCCCATCGCTGCAGGGCCGGCGCGACGGACGCGATGTGCTGCAGGAAGCCGGCGCGCCCCTGGAGCCGGTGCGTGACGATGACCCAGCTGCGCTGCATGGGCTGTTCGATGCACAGGCGGCGCACTGTGGCCATGGCGTCGTGGAACTGGTTGATGGTCGGGCGGAAGACCGTGACGGGCATGGCCTGCATGCCTTGGTCGCGCGAGTAGAAGTCGAACGCCTTGTGCGACATGGAGTCGATGACGACGCCGTCTCCGGGCTTCATCTGGTTGGCGATGTGCAGGAGCACGCCCTTCATGTCCTGGTCGTTGTGGGGCTTGCGCAGCACCTTCCACGACGCGGAGGCGGGCACCAGCAGCGCAAAGCCGGTGACGACCGCCGCCAGCAGGTGCCGTGCGGGCAGGCTCTGGCGGTCCAGCACGGCCTGCACCAGCGCGGCCAGACCAAGGTGCACAAGCGGCACCAGGAAGATGGTCGGGCGTGAGCGGAATGGGTAGAGGTGCAGCGCGGACGCAGCGAGTGTGGCCAGCAGCACGGCCAGCCCGATGGCGGCGAGTCGCGGTGCACGCCACGCCAGCGTCAACGAACCCATTGCAGACAGCGCCAGCAGGCCCAAGTTCAGTGGGTCGAACCATGCGGTCAGCATGCCGTGGTGCGCCACGCCCACATGGCGCAGGGCGAGATAGACCAGCGCGAGCGCGCTGTCCAGGTACCAGCGCCAGTCGGCCAGCGAGGCGGGGGGCAGCGGTGCGTAGGCGAACTTCCAGAAATCCAGCAGGTGCTGGTTGCCGGCAAGGGTTTTCATCACCAGCGTGTGGTGCAGGGCAAAGGCCAGCATCCACACCAGGCCCATGCCGGACACCGCCAGCCAGGCGGTTCGCTGGTGCTGGCGGATCGCCTCGATCCAGAGCACCAGGCCCACACCCGCGAGCACGAACAGGCTGGGGTGGGACAGCCAGATGGCGAGTGCGCCGGCCACAGCCAGCACAGGGGCATCCCGTTGCCAGAGCTGCAGGTCGAAGCGCGCGGCCAGCCAGAGCAGGCCCAACGTGGCCAGCACGTCGTTCTGGTATTGCTTGAACTCGGAGCTGTAGTACACCAGCACCGGGGACAGGGCCAGCAGACCCATGAAGGTGGCCTGGGCTGCGCGATGCGGCAGCGTCCTGCGCGCCAGACCCCAGGCCGCCAGCAGGGTCAGCAGGCCTGCGGCCAGAGGCTGCAAGCGCAGCACCCAGTCCTCCACGCCCAGCGCCGTCGTCAGCAGCTTGGTCAGCGCAAGAAATCCGAGGGGGGCCGCCTGGCCGTTGGACAGCGGTTCGAACAGCAGCTGTCCGAGATCGCGGTCCATGAAGTTCACCGCCAGGTAGGCCTCATCCAGCCACAGGGACCGGTTGAACAGGTACTGACGACCTCGCAGCAGCCATCCGATACCGATCAGCACCACCACCCACAGCGCGGAGCGGCCCCAGGTGCCATGCCTGGCGTGCGTCTGGACAGGACTCGTCGGCAGGGTGCGGTCAGTAGTTGATGTTGTATCGGGAGCCACGGTGGTTGAGTATGGCGCTTCTGGGGGAAATGACCTCCACCTTGAGGCCCGGCTCGATTTCTTCGCCTTCGCGCACCACCTTCCCGTTGGCTATCAGCATCCTGTGGGACGCATTCGAGGAGTAGGTGACGCCAGAGACCTTGACCGCTGGCGCCGATGCCGGTGCTGCGGCGGCCGGAGGAGGCAGTCTGTCCGCGCCAGCGGAGGCAGAAGGTGCAGCGGGCGCGGGCGCAACGGGCGGTGCCGCGGGTGGGGCAGGAGCGGCCATCGCAGGGGCGGTGGCGGAACGGGGTGCCGGCGGTGGGGCGGCCACCTGTGGCGGCGCCAGAATGGGCAGCGCAGGGGCCGGCGGTGCTGTCGCTACCTCCGCGGCCGCACCCGACTTCTCCACCACGTTGGCAGGAGCCTGCTCCGCAGCGCCTGGTGCTGGCGCTTCGTCAGGGCCTCTGTTCCACCACCAGACGACGGTCGCCGCAGCCAGCAGCAAGGCGAAGGCTCCAGCCACCAGGGGCAGGCTGATTCGCTGAGACCGTGTGGCGCCCACTGCGGGGGGCGGCGTGCCCTGGCTGTGCAGGCCGGGTACGTGGCCCCGCTCTCGTTCGGCGTCGGCCCGTTTGAGTGCATCAAGGATGTAGGACATGGTGCGCCGGCGTTCAGGGCTTGCTCAGACGGGGTTCGTCCACACCCGCCGCCAGGTTGACCTGCATGAAGGTCATGGACCCGGCCACGCCGTCAGCCTCCAGGCCTTGTGTCTGCTGAAAGGCTTTCAGGCGGGTGGGGAAGGTGCTGGCCTCGGCGGGAATCAGGCCCTTGGCCTGAAGGCTGATGAGCTGTCCGGACAGCCAGTCGCCAGCCACACCCTGGGGGTTCTGTGTGATCCGGCCCCGCACGCCCTCAGGCTGGCGCCAGAGGGTGGCGTAGTCGCCGCGCCAGATGTCGGCCAGTGCGGTCAGCGGCATCAGCCAGCGCTGGCCATTGGCTTGCAACGTGGCGGTTTCAGCGGTCATGGCTGTGACGAGCGCCCGCCGCGGTTCCTCGTTGCCCAGACGCAGCAGCAGGATACCCGGACGGTTCAACTGGCGCAGACCGTGCAGCGTCATGCGCTGTGTGCTGAAGCACTGCAACTGGTGCTGCAGGGCCGTGGCGCAAGGGTCCGCCCCCGCGAGGGTTTTCCCCCAGAGCGCTCCGAGCTCTCGCCACGCCGTGACCTCGGAACCCAGCAGGTCAGCGGCCCCTGGAGGCTTGGCAAGCGGGGCGGGCGCGCTTACAGGAAGTGGGTCGGCTGGGGCCTCGACAGCCGCGGTGGGCGGTGGCTGAGTGGGCGCTGGTGTCGGCGCTACCGGAGCCGGGCCCGAGGGGGGGCTGGCGGTGGGGCTGGCTGGAGGATGTGTCTCAGACGGTGCACGCTGCTGCCAGAGGACAGCGGCCACCCCGCCGGCCAGTACGGCGCCACCCAGTGCGCCCAGCGCCAGCGTGCGCCATGGGCGCTTGGCCAGTGCCTTGACCGGCGGGGGTGCGGACCGGGTGGCGGGCATGTCGAACACCTCGCTGGCCGCCTTGTCCACCATCGCAGGGCCAACGTGCCGACTGTCCGTGGCGTAGGCGCCCAGCAGCGCGCGGTCGCACAGCAAGTTGATGCGTCGGGGCACTCCCCGGGTGATCGCGTGGACACGTGCCAGCGCTTCGGCACTGAATGGCAAGGGGCCCTTGAGGCCCGCCACCTCCATACGGTGCCGCACGTACTGCCGGGTTTCGGCCGCACTCAGGGCACCCAGGTGGAACCGAGCGATCACGCGCTGCGCCAGCTGTTCGAGCTCGGGGCGGGCGAGCACGGTGCGCAGTTCGGGCTGCCCGATCAGAACAATCTGCAACAGCTTGCGTTCGTTGGTTTCCAGATTGGTCAGCAGGCGCAGCTGCTCCAGAACGTGGGGCGTGAGGTTCTGCGCCTCGTCGATGATCAGCACATTGCGCTGACCGGCGGCGTGGCTGCGCAGCAGGTACTCGTTCAGCGGATCGAGGTAGTCCTTGATCGTGGCCGGGCCGATGCCTTCATGCCGGACCTCCAGCTGGAACTCGTGGCAGATGGTCTTGAGCAGGTCACCGACGGTGAGCTTGGGGTTGAAGATGTAGGCGACCCGGCAGTTCTCGGGGACCTGTTCGAGGAAGCAGCGGCAGACCGTGGTCTTGCCGGCCCCGATCTCGCCGGTGAGCAGTACGAAGCCGCCGCCGCCCTGCACCCCGTAAAGAAGCAGCGCCAGCGCCTCCCGGTGCCGTTCACTCATCAGGAGGTAACGGGGGTCGGGAGCGATGGAAAAGGGGGTCTGCTGGAGACCGAAATAGCCGGCGTACATGCCCAGAGGATAGCGGGGCCGCCGGGGCAGGCGCAAATGAACACCGCCCGCAAGAGCGGGCGGTGAAGTTCAGAGAGGTGAAAAACTCAGGCTGCGAGGGCCATGGAGGGCTTGGCCGATGAGGCCGATGACTTGGCGCTGCCAGCCACCGAACACTCGATGTCGCCCGAGAGCTGGCCGCCTTCTTCGATCACCACCTTGCCGTAACGGATCTTGCCGGTGACCTTGCCGGTGGCGTAGATCACGAGCTTCTGGCGCACGGTGAGGTTGCCGTCGAACACACCGTGGATCTCGGCGATGTCGATCTCGGCCGAACCCTTGAACGCGCCTTGCTGGGCGATCTGGATCACGCGCGAGTCCATCGTGGCTTCGACCAGGCCTTCTACCACCAGCGTGTCGCAGTCGGTGATTTCCACGCCCTTGAGCTTGATGTTCGGGCCGACTGTGAGCTTGCTGCCGCCTTCAGGCACGGTGGTGCTGGCGGATGCTGCTGCCGACGCCGGCTGGCGGCTTTCAGGCGGGGTGCTGGAGGAGGGGGTGTTCATGCTGCTGGCGCCGTAACGGGGGGAGTTGAGCCCCTGGTTGAGGGTGTTGGTGGGTTCGTTGTCGCGTTTTCCGAAATGCAGTGCCATGCGAGCTCCTTCTGAAAGTGAAGCGGTCATGCTACGAGCCATGAGGCTTACATTCGGATTGCTGCCGTAAGAGGGGTAACGAGATGAACCGTACGTCTGGTTGCGCCTGTTGCGTAACGCGCGCTTGCTATTTGTGCGCGTCCATTTTCCGGATCAATGCGCGTGCTTCGTCGCCTTCGGGGATGGGGCGGCCGCTGTCGCGCCATTGCACAGCCGCCTTAAAGCCCTGCTCCTGCGCGTACCGGCGGAACCACAGGCCTTCAGGGTTGTGGCGGGTGATGCCGTCGAACACGGTGGCGAACATTTGCGTCTGCTCCAGTCCCATGCTCAGCATCGCCTGGTTGACCACCATCTTGTGCATCGCCAGGTGCGACGAGGGCACGCCCGCGATGCGCCCGGCCAGCCGCATCAGCGCGCCCTCCAGCTGTTCCGCTGGCACAGCTTCGTTGGCCAGGCCCCAGTTCGCGGCGGTGATGCCGTCGATCACGTCACCTGTGAACATCATCTGCTTGGCGCGCAACGGCCCGAGCCGGTAGGTCCACATGGCGGTGGTCGGACAGCCCCAAACGCGGGTGGGCATGTAGCCGATGCGCGCGTCCTCGGCCATCACCAGCAGGTCGCAGCACATCGCGATGTCGCTGCCGCCGGCCACCGCGGCACCGTGCACCTTGGCGATGGTGGGTTTGGATGAGCGCCACAGGCTCATGAAGTCCTCGGTGTTTCGCTTCATGACGGCGTAGTCGGCCATCGGGTCCCAGGGATGGGCTTCCTGCTGGCAGGGGTGTTCGATCCGCTGTTCGGCATAGCCGGAGAGGTCGTAGCCGCCGCAGAAGCCCTTGCCCGCCCCTTCGACCACGATGACATGGATGTCCGGTTCTGCGTTGGCCCATTCCACCGCGGCGCGGATCTCGCCGGGCATGGCGTCGTTGATGGCGTTGTACTGGTCCGGCCGGTTGAGCCGCAGGCGGGCGATGCGTGGCTGATGTGGGTCGGGGGTGATGCGCAGTGTGCTGTATTCGGGCATGGGGACTCCTGATGGATGGTCACCAGATGCTAGAAGTGGTGCGGGGCGGGGCAGCGTCGCCTGCGCTACAGTGCCGCGCATGTCCAACCCCTCGCGCCGCCACTGGGTGCTGGGCTCACGTCAGCCCCCTGCACTCGACCTGCCGCTGGCGCAGGCCAGCGCGTTGCTGAGCCACCTGGGTCAGGGCGCCAGGGACACGGTGGCCGAAGACCTGCTGCGGCTCGTGGGCGCGCACGCGCCACTGGCCCAGTGCACCATTTTTTCCTTTGAACCCGGGCGCAGGCCTACGGTGGTGGCGGTGGGCGACCGTTCGCGCACCAGAGAACTGCCCCACATCGCCGAGGCCTACGTCAACCGCTACCACCGGCTCGACGGGCTGACCGCTGTGATGCAGGCCGAGTGGACCGCCGCGCAAAAGTCAGGCACCGAGCAGCCACGCATCCTGCTGCACCGCCAGGCCGGCGCCGACATCGCCCACGCAGGCTATCGCCAGACCTGCTACACGCTGCCGCAGGTGGCCGAGCGCCTGGCGGTGCTGGCGATGTACGAAGGACGTCGCTGGATGTCGGTCCATCTGTACCGTGGCACCGAACACGGCCCCTTCGACGATGTAGCGGTCGCCGTGGTCGAGGCCTTTGCTCCGCTGATCGTGCAGGCCGTGCGCCTGCACCACACCGGCCTGGCGGCCCATCAGGACCTGGACGGGCTGCTGCTGGCCCGCGCCGTGCGGCGCTGGCCGCATCTCACCCGGCGCGACCAGGATGTGTTGCAGGCGCTCATGGACGGACTGGACACGGGAACTCTGGCCGAACGCCTGGGCCTGACGCCTGCCAGCGCCCAGACCTACTGCCAGCGGGTCTACCGCAAGCTGGGGGTGGCCGGGCAGCGCGAACTGTTCGCCGCGCTGCTGGCACCGACCTGACCACTTTTCCTGGGTGTCCTGAAATCAGGACATTGTTCGCTTGTTCGCTGCCTACACTGCGGCGCACGACAGGAGACAGCATGCACCAGCCCCACGCCGAGCCGCGGCGCTCGATCTATTACGACTACCAGGTGTTTGACGCCTGGGTGCCATCGCAACACCCGGCAGAACAGCACGCCCCGGTGGTCATCGCGGGGGCAGGCCCCATTGGCCTGGTGACCGCGCTGGCGCTGGCGCAGCAGGGTGTGCGCTGCGTGGTGCTCGAAGCCGAGCGGCAGGTGTCCGAGGGCAGCAGGGCCATCGCATTCACGCGGCGCTCGATGGAGATCCTGCAGCAGGTCGGTGTGGCGCACCGCGTCACCAAGAACGGCCTGCCGTGGAACTGTGGCAACTCCTTCTACCGGGGGCAGCGTGTGTTCCGCATGGAGAACCCGCACGACCCCGACGACCGCTTCGCTCCGCTGATCAACATCCAGCAGCAGTATCTGGAGCAGTATCTGGTGGAGGCCTGCGACGCCCATCCGCTGGTAGCGCTGCGCTGGGGCAACAAGCTGGTGTCGTTCGTGCAGGACGCCTGCGGTGCCACGTTGCAGGTCGACACCGCCGAAGGACCGTACACGCTGAAAGCCGACTGGCTGGTGGCCGCCGATGGCGCCCGTTCGGCGATCCGCGCCCTCATGGAACTCAAACTCGAAGGCGCGTCCTACGAAGGCAAGTTCGTCATCGCCGACATCCGGGTGGACCTGCCGCTGCCCACCGAACGCCTGGCCTTCTTCGACCCCGACTGGAACCCGGGCAACACCATCCTGATGCACCGCGAGCCGCACGGCATCTGGCGGCTGGACTACCAACTGCCGCCCGGTGAAACGCCAGAAGAAGCGCTCAAACCCGAGTCCATCAAAGCCCGTATCGATGCCCAACTGGCCATGATCGGCCACGCTGGCGTGCCATGGGAAATGGACTGGTGCTCGGTCTATTCGGCGCGCGCGCTCACGCTGACCAACTACGTGCACGGCCGCGTGCTGTTCGTGGGCGATGCGGCGCACCTGCTGCCCATCTTCGGCGTGCGCGGTGCCAACACTGGTTTCCAGGACGCGCAGGCCCTGGCCTGGCGGCTGGCGCTGGTGACCCGGGGCGTGGCGCCCGCATCGCTGTTGCAGAGCTACAGCAGCGAACGCGTGGGTGCGGCGCGCGAAATCATCGACGAGGCCGGCAAGAGCACGCGCTTCATGACGCCGCCCACACGCGGCTTCCGACTGCTGCGCGACGCCGTGCTCTCGCTCTCGCTGAGCCAGCCCTTTGTCGGGCCGCTCTACCACTGGCGCACCTCGCGGCCGCACGAGTACACCCGCTCGCCGCTCAACGCCGCGGACGACGACAGCGCCGATTTCAAGGTGGGGCCAGGCCATGGAGCGCCGCCGCGCAACATCCGCCTCGGCCACGACGATTTCCTGCTCGATCACCTCGACCACCGATTCGCGCTTGTCATTGCAACGGACTCACCGATCCCGCCGGACCTGCTGGCGGTGATCGAGGGAGCGAGGGCCGGTGGCCCGCCGCTGCAGGTGATCGCGGTCGGCGCCAGCGAGCCCGTTCCCGGTGCCGACAAGACCCTGTCCGACGCCGACGGCCACCTGAGTGAACGCCACGGCCTGCGCGCCGGAGGCGCCTACCTGCTGCGGCCCGACCAGCACATATGCGCCCGCTGGACCCGGCTGGATGCCACCCGGCTGCGCGCCGCCCTCCACACCGCCGCCGGCCTGAACACGGGAGCCACCGCGTGAACGATCACAACATACTGCAGAACGCGCTGACCATTCCCGGCCTGGAGCAGGTCTACGACCAGCTCGCCACCGCCATCGATGCCGTTGGTCCCGAGAGGACCGAGCTGTTTCTCGTCAAACTCGCGCTGATGAACGCCAACGCGCTGGCCGACCCGGCCGTGTTCCAGTCGCACATCGACGCTGCGCTCAAGGACATCTGAACGGGAAGTGCTTCGTTTGGAGGGGCTGCAAGGCGCACAGATTGGCCATGTGGTGATCTTGTCCCAGTTTTCCGAGGGCCAACGAGAGCAGGAACGGCAAGTCGCGGTGGAACCGGAGCTGTATCTGGGGCCGCTGGAGCACAAGCGTCCCTTGTAGGAGCCGTCAGTCTGGCGGGAGGCCCCAGGCCCACGCAGGGCAGGGCTGGGCACCTACACTTGCGGGTTCCCCTCGAATGCCCTCCAGAACGGCCCCATGAACGCGCCCATCGACGTCTCCTTTTTCGCGCGCAACGCCAAGCCGCTGACCAGTTACCGCCCGTATTGGGCCAAGCGCTTCGGTGTCGCGCCCTTCCTGCCCATGAGCCGGGCGGAAATGGAGCAGCTCGGCTGGGATTCGTGCGACATCGTCCTGGTGACTGGCGACGCCTACGTGGACCACCCCAGTTTCGGCATGGCCGTCATTGGGCGCGTGCTCGAAGCCCAGGGTTTCCGGGTCGGCATCATTGCCCAGCCCGACTGGCAGAGCGCCGAGCCCTTCAAGGTGCTGGGCAAGCCCAACCTGTTCTGGGGCGTGACCGCGGGGAACATGGATTCCATGATCAACCGGTACACCGCCGACCGGAAGATCCGCAGCGACGACGCCTATACGCCCGGCGACGCGGGCGGCAAACGGCCCGACCGCGCCGCCATCGTCTACAGCCAGCGCTGTCGCGAGGCCTACAAAGACGTGCCCATCGTGCTCGGTGGCATCGAGGGCAGCTTGCGCCGCATCGCCCACTACGACTACTGGAGCGACAAGGTGCGCCGCAGCATCGTGGTGGACGCCAAGTGCGACCTGCTGCTGTATGGCAATGCCGAGCGCGCGCTGGTCGAGGTGGCGCACCGCATTGCGGCGCGCGAACCCGTCGAGCAGATCACCGACGTGCGCGGCACCGCCTTCGTGCGCCGCCCGGGCGACCCGACGGCCGAGGGCTGGATCGAGCTGGATTCGACCGAGGTCGACCAGCCGGGACATGTGGAAGACCACATCAATCCCTACCTGACCACCAGCGAGCAGGCGCAGGCGCAAGGCCAGAGCTGTTCCAAGGAAGAGGGAGCAGCCGCCCCGGCGAGCGACCCGCAGGTCAAGCCCATCACCATCCACCGCCCGCAAGGCGCCGGTGGCGTGGCCAAGCTGCCGCGTGAGCGGACGGTGATCCGCCTGCCCAGCTACGAGCAGGTCAAGAGCGACGCCGTGCTCTACGCCCACGCCAACCGCGTGCTGCACCTGGAAACCAACCCGGGCAACGCCCGCGCCTTGGTGCAAGCGCACGGTGAAGGTTCAACGGCCAGAGACGTGTGGATCAACCCGCCGCCCATCCCGCTGACCACGGCCGAGATGGACTACGTGTTCGACCTGCCGTACGCCCGCGGGCCACACCCGGCCTACGCCGACGAGCACGGCCGCCACGATGGCGCGACCAAGATCCCGGCCTGGGAGATGATCCGCTTCTCGGTCAACATCATGCGCGGCTGCTTCGGCGGCTGCACGTTCTGCTCCATCACCGAGCACGAAGGCCGCATCATCCAGAGCCGTTCGGAAGACTCAATCATCAAGGAGGTCGAAGACATCCGCGACAAGGTCGAGGGCTTCACCGGCGTCATCTCCGACCTGGGCGGCCCCACAGCCAACATGTACCGCCTGGGCTGCCGCAGCCCGGCCATCGAAGCCGCCTGCCGCAAGCCCAGCTGCGTCTACCCCGGCATCTGCCAGAACCTCACCACCAACCACGACCCGCTCATCAGGATCTACCGCCGGGCGCGCGCGCTCAAGGGCATCAAGAAGATCCTGATTGGCTCCGGCCTGCGTTACGATCTGGCGGTGAAGTCGCCGGAGTACGTCAAAGAACTGGTGCAGCACCACGTCGGCGGCTACCTCAAGATCGCGCCCGAGCACACCGAGAGCGGGCCGCTGTCCAAGATGATGAAGCCAGGCATCGGCAGCTACGACCGCTTCAAGCAGATGTTCGAGAAGTACAGCGAGGAGGCGGGTAAGAAGCAGTTCCTCATCCCGTACTTCATTGCCGCGCATCCGGGCACCAGCGACGAGGACATGATGAACCTCGCCCTCTGGCTCAAGAAGAACGGCTTCCGCGCCGATCAGGTGCAAACCTTCTACCCCAGCCCCATGGCCACCGCCACGGCCATGTACCACAGCAACCTGAACCCGCTCAAGGGCGTGCATCGTGATGAGCGGGCCGAACGGGTGGATATCGTGCGCGGCGAGAAGCGCCGCCGCCTGCACAAGGCCTTTTTGCGCTACCACGACCCCAACAACTGGCCGCTGCTGCGCGAAGCGCTCAAGGCCATGGGCCGCGCAGACCTGATCGGCAACGGCAAGCACCATCTGATCCCGACCTTCCAGCCAGTGACCGATGGCGGCTACCAGAGCGCGCGCAAGAAGAACTCGACACCGGGTGTGAAGTCCCCGGTGAAGGGGCGCATGCTGACTCAGCACACTGGCTTGCCACCGAGGCCAGGCACCAAGGGCAAAGGCGGTTAGCGCCAACAGAGACACATCCGTCCTGCGGCACCAGACGCAGAAAACCCCCGCTGGACTTCACATCCAGCGGGGGTTTTACATGGGTTCTCTGGTTCTCAGTAGTAGAACGGGCCAACCCATTCAGCCGGGAGCAGCTGGTACGAGTTGCCGTACTGGTTGATGTTGGGCACGCCTCCATCGGCACGAGTGTTGCCACGCGAGGACATGCGACGTCCCATCAGGATGAACTCGGTGTTCGTGTTCGGACCACGGTGGAACACGTTGTTCTCCAGCACCACATCTTCCAGACCCTGGCGGCTGTCGGGACCATTGTTCTCCGGGCTGGCGCCGCCTGTGAACGAGTTGTTGTCCGTGGAATCGCCGAGCCGGTTGTTGGCAATGACGATCTGCCTCGATGCCCAGGTGCTGCCAGAGATCGCGTAGTTGTCGTTGTACTCACCCAGGCCACCGGAGTGCACCTTGAGGGCCACCCGGATGCCGTCGGAGGAACGGCCACGCAGCGCGTTGTGTGCGATGAAGCCCTTGTACATGCCCCACAGACGCACCGTGTGCTGCTGGGCGGTGCCCATGTCGTTGCCCATGATCACGAAGCGGCTGCCTTCACCCGCCATGTTCATGTGCGGATTGGCCGTACTGCCGCGCAGCTGGTTCTCCACGATGAACAGTTCCCGGGGCTGGATGTACTGACTCGGCGCCAGCGTGTGGTTCTGAACGATGTAGGCCAGCGCGCTGGCGATGTTGATCTGTGCTGCAACGAACTCTCCCGTCGGCGCGTCAAAGGTGTTGCGGTAGAGCAGCAGGCGGGACATCGTCACGTACTGTTCAAAGCGCTGGAGGATGTTCAGATCCATGATCGTGATGTCACGCGGGAACGCCGAGGAGGATGGTCCCAGTGCGCCCACTTCAACACTGCTGATTCGGGGTTTCGCGCCAGTGCCGAATGCTCCGATCTGAACGTTCTGGCTGCCGTGGGGAACGCCGATGGACGAGAACGTCTCACCACGGCGAAGCAGAACTCGGCGATTGTTGAAGCTCGCCGATGAAGGCATTGCAGTCACCTGGGAGGCGCCTGCGGGGCAACCGGCGAAGTTGGCAACCGCGGACACACAGATGGTCTGGGTGCCGGCGAACACGGCATTGGGGTCCTGAACCTCGATAGTTACCGTCCTGTCCGAGTAACCGCCGGTGGGGTCGGTGGCGCGGACACGCACCTGGTAAGTGCCGGGCTGGTCGAACACATGAGCAGCCAATGGGCCGCCGGTCTGTACGTTCTTCGGAAGACCAGAGATAGGCCAAGTCTGGCCGCGATCATCACCGAAATTGAACGCGTAGCGCACATGGTGGAACGGGTGTTGGCCGGCGGTGCTGTAGGTCGTGCCTGTGGCATCGAACTGGACGGCCAGCGGCGCCGGGCCACTGAGGCGGGTGGCGCTCAGCTGGGCGAAAACCGTTGTAGACGTCTGTCCAGTGGTTGCAGGTGCAGGTGCAGGTGCAGGTGCAGGTGCAGGTGCAGGTGCAGGTGCAGGTGCAGGTGCAGGTGCAGGTGCAGGTGCAGGTGCAGGTGCAGGTGCAGGTGCAGGTGCAGGTGCAGGTGCAGGTGCAGTAGACGCCACCGCGTAGCACGACTTGACGGAGCCTACCAACGGATCACCAAAGACGCTATTGTTGCAATCCACGCCGCCCGAGAAGGTGCGAGGGGCAGTCCAAGTCGTGCGAGTGCCGTAGACCACGTTTGCTACTCCGGTGAAGCTGCAGCGTTGATTCTCCGCCGCGCACAAGGTGTACCCCGTAGGCAGAGTGCTAACGGTTGTGGGCGATGAGCGCGTCGAAGAAGAGGTGGTGGTCGTCGAGGTCGTAGCCCTTACGTAGCAGGCTTTGGCCGTACCGGGGATGGGATCCCCAAATGTGGTGTTGTTGCATGCGACTCCTCCGGTAAAACTCCGGGCAGCAGTCCACGTCGTGCGGGCGCCATAGACAACAGATGCAGTGCCGGTGAACTGGCATTGGTTCCATTCGGAGGCACACAGCACATAACCTTGCGGTGGCGTGTTGGTCGTTTGAGCAGGTGCGTCGGCGACGGCCAGAAGCAAAGCCCCGCCCATCAGTGCTTGCAATGTTGACTTTGCAGGAAAGACAGGCACCATAGGCAGCAGAGAAAAAGTTCGCGAAAACATACCAATCCTTTAAAACATTCGACTTCGCGCTTCCGGCCTCGGGAAAATAGGAGGAAACTCCTATGGTTAGAAGGCCTTATTAGCTCTCGATCAATTCACAACTCCTGACCGCCGGCTCTCCGGTGAGTCATGGGGGTCTGCTAACGACATAGTCACCGTAGGTCTCTTGGTGTGACTTAGTGCGCCGTGTTTGTCTCTCGGGGCCACAGCAAAATCCTCTCCTTCAGTACCCATACTCGTTGGGTGCTTGAGGTTGTTGTCGTCCGAGTTTCGGTGAACTGAATGAGCAAAAGTCCAACCGTTTCACAGAGTTACGATCATGTTCACTGCGTTACTTGGCTGTTGTTCGAAGGCTGCAGCATAGGACATGCGCGTGCTCGCTCAGCCCCCAAGGCGGCCCTTTCGTCGTGTGGCCGTTGCGCGCAGTAATTTGGTTGGAGCGTGTCCGATATGCAAGCGTTGAGGCTTGCTACACGCTGCGAAGGGCAGTCTGTGGAAAGACCCCCAAAAACCCGACCTGAGAAGGCAAGTTGCTTTCAGTCTGCCTGATGAGAATGCAGAAAAGAGCTAGAGGCGCAGTTGGAGTGCAGCCCAAGCCCTTAAAACCCAAGACATAGGGACGATGACAGATTTAACCACGAATAGTGACATTTGGCGAGCCGGTCTTCATGATTGTGTACTTCGTTCATAGGCCAGATGTAGTTTTGTTGATACTCAGATGGTGAACCGCCCCGGGTTTTGAGGAGGCTCTTTTCCCTGAGAGGATAGAGCCATGAGCAAGAAGTC
>NZ_JBHRXX010000003.1:0-30757 GCF_042648585.1 Hydrogenophaga luteola
ATGCCGTACCCCGCAAATGCGCGGATCACCCGGGACGGGGAAGTCCCTTTCATTCGTTAGGCGGCGAGATGTTGCTTCGACAAAGCTTGATCGTTGCCGTAGCGATTGCTGCCGGCATCACTTTGCTTGCTGCATGGATGACCTCGGGTCAGTTTGACCCAGTCGGCGGCAAGCCCCTGTTCATGGGTGCTCTGATCGTCCTGCCACTTGTAGTAGCTGCGAAAAGCGGCCTCACTGGTTTAGCGGCAACGACCCTAGCGTTCGCGACCTACTTTGCGTTCGCTTTTCTTGGAGTCTGGCTTGCCACCCGAGAGAAGCGAGTTAGGTCATGAACGTAAAACCGTTCGTGTGCTCCGGATGCCAGCCAAACGGGTCAATCGAGAGCGGATCGCCTTCGGCGTCCACTCATTTTCGACGTTAGGCGTCACCAGATGAACCGCATTGCCTCCCGCAAGAACCGCGAAAAGCACCTCCTCGATCGCTTCCTGACTGTGGCGGGACTAGAAGTCCAGTCCGTGGAGCAGTCCGAGGCGCCAGACTTCTTGCTTCAAGTTCAATCGAAACTCATCGGCATTGAAGTCACCGAGGTCTTCCGAAATCCCGATCTGTCGGGCCGGTCACCTCGGGCGCTTGAAAGCATTACTGATCGAATCGTAGCGAGGGCCAGAAGCCTGTATCACGTCCGAAACTGCCGATTCGTACATGTGAATGTCCTGTTCTTTGACGGAGTCGATGTTCAGTCTCTCAACCGCGAGCAGGTTGCAGATCGCATTGCCACTTTGGTTGAGTCGATGTCATTGGAGTCGGCGCACGTCCACTGGCGAAACGACTATGAAGATCCCTCACTTGATGCAGTCGCATTCGTAACGGCTCTTGCTGTTCCTGAAGCCAGCATGTCGCATTGGGGCGTTCCACGCGCCGGATGGCGTACGAAGCTTTCAACGGAGCTGTTGAGATCCGCCATCGAAGCCAAGAACGAGAAGGTCCAAGCCTACCGCGCCAAAGCCGATGAGGTGTGGCTCCTGCTTGCAGTGGAAGGTAGCAGGCCGTCTCAGTTCTTCGATCCTGAAGTCCCTCCTGCAACTTCTGACTTGGCAAGCAGGTTTGACCGAACCTACTGGTTCAACTCTATGCACGATCAGGTCGTTTGCTGGCGCGGCAGTGACGCCTAAGTCATCGACCAAGGTGGACGCCTTCGGCGCCGCTTGTTTTCGGTGTTGACCGACCGCTTGCTCGCTTGATCGATGGCCGCTCCTGGCCGACAGTGTGAGTACGAGACTGAACCTGAAAGCTGACCTTCAGCATGGTGGCACTGCCATCCAGCATCGTCTTGTCGCCCCCCTTGGCGAAACCCGGTCCCGGTAAGGAGCGGCCGATCTTCAATCGTGAATGCGGTCGCTCAAAATTGGAGTTCAGCGGGCGCCGCTGGCGATCCGCCGGAATGACCTGTTAGTGTTAGAGCGGTCTCGACTTCGTTAGGCATCACAACGCGCCTCCTCACCCATGCAAACGCCACCCCAATACCACATCCGCCGCTTCAATCCATCTGACGCACCCTCAATGTATTCGGCAGTGAAGGCATCGCTTGCGGAGCTGGTTTACTGGATGCCTTGGTGCAAGGAAGACTACGCTCTCCAAGACGCAGAGGAGTGGGTTCAGTTCACTCTGAAGGCATGGGAAGAGGGAATTGAATATCCCCTTGGCATCTTCGAGACTGCCACCGGCGCCGTGGTCGGAGGTACAGGCATCAATCACCTCACCAAACCATATCGGATCGGAAACATCGGCTACTGGGTCAGCACCGAGCACCTGGGACGTGGCGTGGCCAAACAGGCAGCGAAGCAGGCTGCGCTACTCGGGTTCGGTGAACTCGCCCTCACCAGGTTGGAAATCGTCGTGCTTACCCACAACATTGCCAGTCAAAAGGTGGCCGAATCACTTGGCGCGACCAGAGAATGTCAGGCTAGGAATCGCCTTTACTTCCAAGGCAAGCCACACGACGCCTTCGTCTACTCGCTTACGCCAGAAGACACCGCAGAATGGGCCGTGGTGAAGTGATGCCAAACCTTCATATTTGACCCATACGGGTCGCGAAGGGCAGGTCGCTTGAGCCGGTAGCAGTCCCACAGCCCCTCGTGTGGCTCACTGCTGTTGAGTGGCCGCTGCTGGAGGTGCAACAGTCGGCCACCAGGCAGACGGCGAATGGCAGGTCCGTGCAGTGGCGGTGGTTGGACCCAGAACTCCTGTCCGGCTGCTGTCAGCCTGTAGCCGAACTTGGCTCCACTCAGGCTCAATCTCCCGCCCGCTCCATCACGTCCAGCAAGCGCCGCAACACCACCGTCTCCCGCTGCCCGTGCGCTTGCAGCGCTTCGCGGCAGGCGTGGCGCACGGGCAGGCGCTGGCCGGGTTTCTGCATCAGGGCGTAGACGGACTGGGCGGTGGGGTTGGCGCGTTCGCCCAGCGCGGGGTCCAGGCGCACGTCCATGTCCAGCTCGGGCGCCACAGCGCGGGCGACGGATCTGAAGGACCATGAGCCGGCCATGACCGGGTGGTAGAAGTGTTCGCGTGCAATCTGGAACAGGTCGACGATGCGGGGCTGCAGCGCGTCCAGCGCGGGGGCGAGGTCGTCGAACCACTGGGCCAGTTCGCGGATGCGGTTGCGTTCGAAGCCGGCGTTGTAGGCCAGCACGGCGCCTTCGGTGCCCAGCGCGCGCAGCAGGGTTTGTGCAAAGGCGCGGCGCGGGTCGCTGCCCTGGCCGTCGGCCAGGAAGTGCTGCTCGGTCCACTGGCCATCGGCGGTTTCACTTGCGCAGCTCCACTGGAAGGGCAGGGTCTGGTACGGCCGCGTGCCGGACCACACGGGCACCGCCATGCCGATGGTGTCGAAGCGCAGGCAGTGGCGCGGGTGCGGCCAGCCGCGGGCGATGGCGGCCACGGCGGGTTCGATGACCGGGGCGCCTTGCTGCACGGCGCGCACGGCGCGTTGCAGGCGGGGGGATTCGAGTTGTTCCACGCGCAGGTCGTGCACGCTGCTGGCGCCGATGGTGCGCCAGTGGGCGGCGGCTTCGCGGCCGAGGATGTCGAGGCTGTCCACGGCGTGGCCGGGGGCTGGGGGTGGCTGACAGGCTTTGCAGCTGGCGGCGAATTCGCAGCCTTCGCCCTGGTGGCAGTGCGGGCCGGGGGTGGCGGCGGGTTCGGCGCCGCGTTCGCAGTGGCGCATGCTGTCCAGCCAGTGCGCCACCGGGCGCGCGCCGAGCACGGGGCGCAGGTCCACCTCGCGGAACAGGCCGGCGTAGCAGCCGTGGCCAGGGTAGACGAAGTCGGTGTTCACCAGCAGCAGGCCGGCGCCCTGCACCGCAAAGCCGCAGCGCGCGGCCACGTGGGTCCAGAGGGCGACGGTGTCGATGTCGCTGTCGTCGCCCACGGTGGCGTGGCGCACCTTGTACAGGCGCAGCCCGCCGCCTTCGGCCGCGCCCAGCACGTCGATGCGCACCTGCACCCGGTCTTCGCTGGTGAGGCAGGCGCCCAGGATGGCCCAGCCCTCGGGCAGGTGCTCGTCGCTGTCCAGGCAGTCCAGCGTGTGGCGCATGGCCTGCACCCATTGCGACGGGGTCTGCGGTGGCGCCACGGTGTCGGCATGGGGGAAGGACGCGCGCAGCGCCACGTCCAGATCGGCCGGGGGCTCGTGCGCGGCCACCGGCTCGCCACGCTGCAGGCGGTGGCGCGCCAGCCAGAAGCGGCGTTCGCAACTGCGCCAGCGGCGCAGGTCATCGGTACTGAACAGGGGAGCCAGCAACATGGGAGCAACCAGACAAAACCGACACAGGGCCGGACGGAAACGGGCACAAAGACCACAAGCGCGCGTGCGCGGCAGGGGGCTGTGGGCGGCGATGCCGTTGACACAGCAAACTGCGTGCAAGCGACAGAAAACCCTGGGTCTGGCTGAGCGAGGGCCTACATTACGGCGCTTCGCCCACAGCCCCGACGGAACCCCCATGCGCACCCGCCTCGCCACCCTCCAGGACATCGACGCCGCCTCGGCACTCTTTGATGCGTATCGCCAGTTCTACGAGCAGGCCCCCGACCGTGAAGCGGCGCGGGCCTTCATGACCGAGCGCCTGACCCGGGGTGACTCGGCGGTGCTGCTGGCCGAGGACGACGAGGGCACGGCCGTGGGCTTTTGCCAGCTGTACCCGAGCTTCTGCTCGATCGAGGCCAAGCCGATGTACATCCTGTCCGACCTGTTCGTGGCACCGGCCGCCCGGCGCTCGGGTGCGGGCAAAGCCCTGCTGCGCGCCGCCGAGCGGCATGCGGCGCAGACGGGCCGGGTCAAGATGGAGCTGACCACCGCCCGCACCAACAAGACCGCCCAGGCGGCCTACGCGTCGCTGGGCTGGCAGCTGGACGAGGTGTTCCTGGGTTACGGCAAGCGTGTGGAGGGCTGAGCGCCGGCATGGCGCGGGACTTGCACCAGCGTGCGGCATCCGCCGCTTTTCCGCCGCTCACCCGAACCGCTGCCATGACGACCACCACCGATCTGCTGACGCGCAACCGCGTCATCCTCTGCCACTTCGACGACTACAGCCACGCGCTGCTGTACCCGCGCTGGGAACACGGCATGTTGTGGCCACAGGCCCTGCCCGCCGGGGCCGAGCCCATGGAGGCGCCGGCCGATGCGCCGGCGGGACACGACACGCCCGCCGTAACGGCCGCGCTGCTGGCGGCGACCGGCCTGAAGGGCGACGAGCTGGAGCCGACCGACCGCTTTATGGCCTGGTTCCGCACACCCGACGGCCAGCCGCTGCGCGTGCACCTGCTGCGCTTCACCACGCCCGACGCGCCCAAACCCGCCATCGAGGCACTGGGCGGCCGCTTCATGGCCATGAGCCAGTTGCGCGGGGCGGACATGAAGGAGCTGCTGTTGCTGCGGCATGCCTTTGGCCTGTTCGGGCACGGCTGATCCGCCGATGAGTGCGGCGGCCGGCCACTTCAACCACTACAGCGCATCCGAACTCGCGCGGCTGCGCAAGGGCAGGAGCGTCTGAGCCCTGTGTGGCACGTTCATGGGTTGTTTGCAGGCCTGCCCTTCCGGTGCTGCGCCCGCTTCGCAGGCGTCTGCTGCAGTTCCTCGCAAGGCGCACGCGCGGCGCAGGTCGCCCGGTGTCTGTCCGACGATCAGGCGGAAGCATTTCTGGAAGTGGCTGAAGTCACTGAACCCCACGCTGAGGGCCACATCCGCGATGCGGCGCCGTGGTGACGCCAGCAACAGACGCTTGGCATGCGCAATGCGTACATGCTGCAGAAAGAGCTTGAACGGAAGACCCAGACTGTCGCGAAACAGGAAGCGCAGATGCGAGGCGCTCACGTGGGCCTGTTGGGCCAGCTGCTCGGCAGAGATCGACTCGTGGAACTGCCTGCATAAATACTGCAGGGCTCGGGCCAACCCGGCGTGCAGGTGCGCGAATGCCTGCGTGTCCTGCTCCAGCACACAGCGCACCCAGTGCTCGGCGGTCCATGCCGTTGCGGGAGGATGGCTGACTTGCGGCGGTGCGGTGTCGCTGGCGGCATAGCGGGATGCAGGCGGTTCGGCCAGGACATGCACCGTTCCGTCCTCCCCCAGCAAACGCGGGGAAAGAAGGCTGATGTCGCTGGCCCCGATGGGCGTGCTGGTGGCCAGCACCGCCATGCGGGCCACGGTCCACTCCAGTTGCGAGGCATTGCCGGGCCATGAGTAGTTGGTGCACCAGTGTTGAAGGGCGTCGGTCATGCGGTGCTCCGCACCGTGACCGTGGTAGTCCAGCACGGCCCTCGCCAGCACGGGGATGTCCTCGGGGCGCTGTGAGAGCGGCGGCAGGGTGATCACTTTCCAGTTGCAGCGGCTCCAGGCGCCGTACGGAATGGGGCTGGTGCATGCGGCGGAGGGGTAATGCGCCTTCAGCGCCACCATCAGTCGGCAGCCCTGGTTGCAATCCCGCCCGGTGGCGTGGCCCATGGCCTGTTCCAGCTGCAGCCAGAGGTGTTCGTGGTCAGCGCGGGTGCCGCTGTCCGGGTTGCACAGGAACAGGGTGCCTCCACGGGCGCGATCCACCCAGCGCCAGGGCGGCTCCAGCGTGGTCGCGCAGTCCACCTGGACAAAGGCACGCCCGGCCCCGCAGACGCTGTGGTGGATGGCTGCCGCCGTCTGCAGGGCTTCGTTCCCTCCCGTGCCCAGCAGCACGACCGGGCGCTGGTCGATACAGCTCTCTTCGATGTGGCGATCCAGCGCCAACATCGCCGGGCTCGATCCGATCAGGCACGGCGCACCCAGGCGCTCCTGCACCACCCAGCGCTGACTGGCCAGACGCTGGACGGTGCCGGCGCACTGGGCCGCCAGCTCCGACAGCGCCGATGTGCAGGCCGCCTCTTGGCTGAGATGGGGCAACAACTGGAGCCGCAAGGCACCGATTCTTCTGCGGGAAAACTCCAGCGCGAGCTCCACCTTGCCCGGAACCTGCAGGACGCTGCCGCTCAACGGGCCATCGACCAACAGAGGACGCTGCCCGAACAGCTCCAGGCTGACCGCTTCCCACCAGTGGCGGCACGCGCTGCGTTCCAGCAGCCGCCGAACTTCGGCGACCTCACTCAGGTAGGACGCGGCCGAGCGATGCGACACCCGAATGGGCTCGCTGTCCGCGGCTTCCGTACGGATCAAGGGAGACCTGCGAGGCAGGGTTTACGGGATCACGGCAGCGCCGTGGATGGGCAGCGAATGGTTGTCCACGGATGGTGCAGGCTGCACCGATGCACAACAGGGCTGGCGGCGTTGAGCGCTTGGATCACAGTTCATCTCCCTTTTCTCTTCCAGGCCGTCGTTTTTTTATCGGCCCATACCAGTGGTCGTGCGGTGAATTTTCCGACGGGATGCGGCGCCGCGGAACAGTCAAAAAGCCCACAGCGTCAACACCATCGTCTGACCCATTTTTTCCGTCGTCTGCCCCACTTCGGACCCAGTGGCGCGTCACTACTATTTGCCTGCGGCTCAAGGCAAACCAATCGCTGAACCGCAGTTCTCCAACCGCCCAACTGACCAGCAGCTGGTCCAACCAACGAGGAACGAACCATGGCCTTTCCGACCGCCGTAAACGATCAAATCACCGACTCCGTCACCCAGGCCAACACCAAGGTGCTGGGTGACGCGCCCGCCATTGCGATGGGCAACCTGTACCAGGCCACGGCGCAGGCGCTGGCCAATGCCGCACACAACGCCACCAATGCCCAGCAGCAGAGCTATGTGACCGCGCAGTCCGCCACCACCATGGGCGTCGCCACCCTGTACTCGTTGGACACCGCCAGCACCGGCGTGGCCACCAAGACGATCCTGACCCCCAGCTCCGGCGTCAGGGGTCTGGGCACCTGACGCCTCTTTCTCGTTGTCTTGTCTTTCACTTTTCGTCAGTTTCCAGCACTTTGACGGTGCTGTGTTTCAACCCCTACCAATCTGACTTTCACGGGAGCACTTCATGGCTTTTCCAACCGCAGTCAACGACCAGATCACCGATTCCGTCACGCAGGCCAACACCAAGGTGCTGGGTGACGCCCCGGCCATCGCCATGGGCAACCTGTTCCAGGCGACCGCCCAGGCCCTGGCGAACGCCGCGCACAACGCCACCAACGCACAGCAGCAAAGCTACGTGACCGCGCAGGCGGCCACCACCATGGGTGTGGCGACCCTGTACTCGGTGGACACCGCCAGCACGGGCGTGGCCACCAAGACCATTCTGAGCAGCTGACCGGTGTCGACCGTCTTGGTGCCTTGATACGCCAAGCCTTCGAGCCACCAGCCCACAGGAGTAAAGAACATGGCCTTTCCCACCGCTGTCAACAGCCAGATCACCGATTCGGTGACGCAAAGCAATCTCCAGGTCCTGGGCACAGCGCCTGCTGTCGCCATGGGCAACCTGTACCAGGCCACGGCGCAAGCCCTGGCCAACGCGGCCCACAACGCCACCAATGCGCAGCAGCAGATGTACGTGACGGCGCAGGCCGCCACGACCATGGGCGTGTCCCTGCTGTATTCGCTGGACACGGCTGCCGACGGCATGGCGACCAAGGCCATCCTCAGCGCCTGAGCACACCTCGCCTTCGTTTCACTCACCTTTAAGGAGCAGTTCAAATGGCTTTCCCCACCGCAGTCAACAGTCAGATCACGGACTCTGTTTCCCAGGCCAACACCAAGGTGCTGGGCGATGCCCCGGCCGTGGCCATGGGCAACCTGTTCGTGGCCACCAGCCAGGCTTTGTCCAACGCCGCGCACAACGCCACCAACAACCAGCAGCAGTCCTACGTGACCATGCAGGCCTCCACCACCCAGAGCGTGGCCACCATGCTGTCGGTGGACACGGCCAGCACCGGCGTGGCGACGGGCAAGGTGCTCGGCCTGCACTGAACGCCGCGGGTCGCTGCGCCCAGGATCGGTGATGGACAACACCAGGTTCACCCACCGTGGCGCGTAGTGCTCCCCTGAGTCTGGCGCAGGCACCCGCCATGGCGATGGGCATGACCTATCTCGCCATGGCGGACAGCATCAGCCTGGCCATGCAGAACGCGGTGTCCAACCAGCAGCGCGGGCAGGTGACGGCGGCAGCCGCCGTCAACCAGACCCTCGTCTTGATCATCAAACTAGGAGCGAATCCCAAATGAACAACGACGGCACCGTGAACGATCAGGTGGTGGACAGCGTGAACAGTGTCACCACGCTGATCTCCGGACAGTCTCCCGCGCACGCCTTTGCCATGCTGGACACGGTGATGGTGGAGACGCTGGGCATGGCCATGTACAACGCGGTCAACCGCCAGCAAAACGCCGGCATGGTGAGTTCGGCCTCTGTGACCGCCGCCTGTGCCCGCATGCTCAACGCCTACCCGCTCTACACACCGCCGCCCACGCCCCCCGCGCCGACGCCGCCGGTGGTCAATCCCCTGCCAGGCCCCACACCGGCGCCATCGAACGACGTGGTGGTGCAGACCGCCTTCAGCCAGGGCACCGCGGCCATCGCCACGCTGCAGGGCGTGGCCGAAGCCACCAGCACCGTCGCACAAGAGGCCCAGGCCGATCTCAAGACCCTGGCACAGCAGGCCAGCGCAACACCTGCACCGACGCCTGCACCTGCACCGGCACCTGAGCCGGCACCTGAGCCGGCACCCGCACCACCACTGGCACCTCCCGCGCAGTAACCACGACGACCATCTCAGAGCCTAAGGATTCGCCATGGACAACACCAACGCCCAGGTCATCGACACGGTCAATCAGATTCAAATGGCCACCATGGCCCCGCAAGTGGTCATGACCAGCGGGGCTGGCAAGGCCTACCAGTCGGTGGCGCAGTCGACCGCCATTGCGGTGCAGGACTCGGCCGACACCTTGCGCAACCTCTCCACCATCGCCACCACGGCCATCGGTGTGGCCATGGCCCAGCTCCTGGCGACCAAGGACCCGAAATACGTCGAGGTGATCACGGCCGCGCAGCAGGTGATGACGCAGGCCAATGTCGAATTCGGTCAGGTCGGTGCCACGGCCGCGTCGGTCATCAAGGGCTATCCGGCCGGTTGAGCCGCCCTTGACGCGAAGCGCATCACAGATAGGTGAAAGAACCCACGCCATGACTGTCATCGTTGCTGGCAAGCTGATCCAGAAGAGTGAAGGCCTGTCTGAGCTCGCGCGCCAGACCCTGACCTACATCGACGGCGGACCCCAGTGGCTGGCGTGGGCCTTGCCCAACCCCATGGTGTGTTACGAGGTGGCGGACGAGACCACACTGCTGGCCGAGGTGCAGCAGGGGCTGCACGCCTCGCCCATGGCCTTGCTGCCGGGGCTGGGTCTGTGGGTCAGCCCGGTCAAACTCATGTCGCTGGGCAGCGCCAACCTGCGCACGATCGGCCAGGCCGAAACCGGCGACACCAGCGCTGCCGTGGTGCAGCAGACGCAACGCATCATGGCCGACCACCACCTGGTGGACGCCCAGCAGCTGAGCAGCACCAGCGCGTTCCTGCAGGATCTGGGTGTCGCATCGGCGCCCGTGTTCCAGGCGCTGGACTTCAACGACCGCGTGGCCTTGCACGCGCTGGCCGCCGTGGCGCTGGGGCAGGATGGCGACAACCCGGCCGAGCTGCGCCAGGAGGCGGCAGCCTTCGCGGTGCAACAGGCCCGCACCGTGCCCGAGTTCTGCGACTACTACCAGGTCTATCTGGCGCATTCCAAGAAAATGAACGCCCTGAGCAGCACGGCGGCCGTGCGCGGCCAGCTGTGCAACCAGGCCGTGCAGACCCTGCTGCCCCTGGCCTTCGGCGCGATGGAGTGCCCGCAACTGCCCGACCGCCTGCCCTCGCCCGACGAGGTCGAGCAGTGCCTGCGCAACTGGCTGGCCCGAGGGCACAAGCTGGGTTTTTCGCGCCTGTCGCAGGCGGTGCTTCAGATGGTCACGCAAACCATCTTCAGCAACGAAACCGGTACGGAGGCGCGCCGCCTGTTTGACCTGTACCTCAGCACCGCGCAGGCGTTCCTGAGTGGCAACCGATTGAAGGAAAGCCGCCTGGGACAGGACGGCGCCAGCCTGACCTTCACGCTGCAGAACGCCACGCAGCAGGCGGTGCTGCACGTCAGCGCGGACCGGCTGCTGTCGCTTCGCAAGTTTGGCTCCTGGGCGCCGCCCGATGCGGCTTCTGGCCTGCCCAGTTCCCCACCCACCTCGACACCGGAGTAAGCCCCATGGCCAAGCCCACCCCGACCCCCGCCAAGACCAGCCCTGCACCAGCCCCCAAGGCGGCCACCGCATCACCCGCGGTCCCGGCCCCTGCCGTTTCTGCCCCCGCCGCTTCTGCCCCTGCGCCCACGGAGCCTCCTGCCACGGCACCTGCTGCTGCGCAGGCGCCCGCCCTGGCGCAGCCCCCGGCAGCCAGTGCCCCACCCAGTGCCGCCGGCAACGACCCGGCCAGCGCCGCAATGAAAGCCGCGCAAGCCCAGATTGACGCGGCAGTGGCCAGCGCGGCGGCGGCCGCCCAGGCGGCTGTAGCCGCCACGGCCAACGTCGCCGGGTCACAGGCCGCAGCACAGGCGGTCGCCCAGGCCGAGAGCGCTTTGCAGTCCAACGTTTCGGCCATGCAACAGGCCATGCAGCAGGCCATACAGGCGCAGAACCAGGCGGTGGCGCAGGCCCAGGCGCAGGTGCAGGCGGCCATGGCCGCAGCCAGCGCATCGCTGGCGAACAAGCCGCCAGCACCACCCGCCGCAGGCAGCTGATCGCACACAACGGGGACGCACCATGCAAGAAATCCCTCTGGTTCGGTCCATCCGCCGCGACCTGAGCCGTCAGCTCACGGCCACTATCAACGATGCCGCCACCTTCCCCGCGGTGCGCATCACCGTGCTGCAGTCCCTGTCGACCCTTTGGGCGCGGCTGCTCTCCTTGAAAGACGCGCTCTACAAAGACCTAGGCCTGAACCCTGAACAGCCCCTGTTCTACTTCTACATGAAGGGTGGCAACGCCTTTGAATGCGTGATCAACCCGGGCGGCCCAGCGGTGACGCAGCAAGGGGGCGGCACGTCCGACTGGGACACGCAGATCGTGGTCGATCCCTGGGCACCGATCCCGATCCAGAACCACGTCTACGCGGTGATCGAGGACCTGATCCTCGATGAGTTGCGCAACTGCGCCGTCGAAATCGCCCGCTGGAACCCGGAGATCACGTCGCCGGCTCAACTGCGGAGCCAGCAGTCCGCGCTGCTGTACCTGTACGAGGTCACCCGTGACGATCCGCAGACCATTCGCCAGGTCTTCGATCACAACCGGACAGGTCTGTGGCTGAACACGCAGCGCAAACTCGTCGAACGATCCATGCCCAAAGCGGAGCTCCCCGGCATGATCTTCAACGACGGCATCGAACCGTTTCTTCTCTTCCGGCTGGGCTACACCTGGCATGCGAAACCGCTCGAATGGCCGACCCCCTTGCTGCCGGGGCAGGCCACGGGGCCGCAGATCGAGCGCCCGCTGCTGATGGAACTGATCGACGTGACACTGCCGCGCCTGAACACCGTGGAGGCCGTTGAAGTCTGGGAAGACCTGCGTTCGGGCCACATGCAGATCGACCCGATCGACGTCTCGCTCCAGTACCAGGGGACGACGATCACGCAGAGCCTGCCGCTGCCCTCGCTGGTCTACCACTTCGACGAGCAGGTGCTCATGTTGTGCGAGGTGGCCGCGGGCGTGTCCAAAAGCGTGGACAAGGTGGCCCGACGCTTTGCCCGCCTGGCCCAGATCTACAACGCCGGGACGCCGCTGCAGCAGGCGGACTACCAGGCGCGCATGGCAGCCAGCGCCGGCATCCCGGTGGCGCAGCTGCCCGTGCGCCCGCCGGTCGTGGGGGCCATCAATGCGCTGCTCACCAACAACGGAGCGGGCGCCGACCTGGCCGCTGCCCCTGGCACACCACAGTACCTCGCGGTCAACATGATGTACCTGGTGGCCAGCCGGCAGTTGCCGTACGACGGTGCTCAGTCGCTCGCGGGCCGGCAGACGATCGGTCTGATGATCGCCGGCCTGCTGCCGCCCCAGACCATCACGGATGTCGGCGTCAGCGACGACCTGGCACTCTACTCCACCATCGTGCGCAATGGCTACATCTCGACCGACCCGTTTCCGGGGTCTGGCATCGACATGGCGGCCTGGTTGCGTGTCCGGGACGCCAGCAAGCTGGAAGACACCGCCCACACGCTTCGCGACGGCCTGCCCCGCTGGCTCGCCAACCGTGCGACGCAGGCGAACGTTCCTCCGTTCACGCCGCTCAACCAGTGGATCACGCAGACGTTTCTCAACAAGGCCATTCGGGTGGAACTGCGCGAGCACACCACGCTGCGCCAGCCCGGTACGAGCCGGGAACAAACGCTGGTGATCTTCTGTGATGACCGGGCCGTTGCCTGCCTCACGCTGACCAACGCCATCACCGCCCAGGCGCCGTTCATACCCGATCCCCTGATGCCCACGGTCTATCTGGCGTCTGTGCTGGACATGTCCGAACAACACAAGGTCGCGGCGGCCACCATCAAGGACTTCTGCATCCGCAACGCGCTGTCCAAGCAGTTCAACATGCTGAACCGACTCTTCCCCAGGGGCTGATTTGCGATGAAGCTGCACGCCCTGATCACGGTTCCAGCCACACGGCGCCACGCCACCTTGCACAGGGTGGGCTCCCTTGTGCTTCTGGTGGCCATCAGCGCCTGCGAGCCGCGCCCACCCACGGCGGCCGGACCGGTCAGCGCCCCTGCAGCCCCCGCACCGCCGCCTGCAGCGGCTACAGCCGTCGCCGAGACCGAGGTCGTCGAGGGCGTAGACCTGTCCAACTGGCAAGGCGGTGAGGTCAACTTTGTGCAGATCAAGCAGGCCGGCAAACACTTCGTGTTCGTCAAGTCGAGCGAAGGCGCCTCCGTCGTCGACCCCGACCACGCCCGCAATGTGCAGCAGGCCCGTGCCGCGGGCCTGGCGGTGGGCAGCTACCACTTCTACGAAAGTGACGACACACCGCAGGCCCAGTTCCGCAACTTCTCGGCCCAGCTGCGCCTGCAGCCCGGGGATCTGCCACCGGTGGTGGACATCGAGCAACTGAGCAAGGGCGACACCCAGGCCCTGGCACCGGCACTGAAAGAGTTCCTCGGCCTGCTGGAGCAGCAGGTCGGCGTCAAACCCATCCTCTACTCGGGCGAGCACTTTGCCAACGAGTACCTGTCGGTCTTCGCCGACTACCCGCTCTGGCTGGCCGAATACAACAGCAGCGCCAGCCCACAGCTGCCCAAGGGCTGGACGCGCTGGACCTTCTGGCAGCACAGCCAGAACGGCCGCGTGTCCGGTGTGCCGGGCCCGGTGGACCTGAACCGCTTCAATGGCAACACCAGCCAGCTCCAGGCGCTCACAGTCCGATAGCCCCCAGCGCCCGGCCCAAGCGATTGCTGAACGATGGCTGCAACCCCGAAGGACTGAACCATGCCCTGGATGACCGATCTCTTTTACGACCCTGCGCTGGCAGGAGCGCCACTGGGCCCTTTCCAGAACCGGTCCCTGCACCAGATCACGTTGCCCGGTACCCACGATTCGGGCTGCTACCGGGACCAGCGGATTTCCAACGTCTACTCCGCCACGCAGACCCAGGACATCTTCCAGCAGCTCGCCGGCGGCATTCGCTATTTCGACCTGCGGCCCTGCGCCAAGGGCAACGAGTTCTGGACCTACCACGGCCAGTTCTACTGGGGCGGGCAGTTGACCGGCGCCGACGGCATCCTGCAGCAGATCAGGGACTACTTTGACAGCCTGGCCCCGACCGACCGCGAACTGGTGATCCTGAACGTCTCGCACTTCTACAAGTTCACCAACCTCTTGCACGGCAACCTCGTCGCGGCCATCCAAGCCGCCCTGGGGCCGTATCTGGTCGAATACACCCAGAACAACATCGACCTGTGCAACTGCCCCTACTGGCAACTGCTGTCCACGCCGCCCATTGCCAACGGGCCGCCGCCTGGAGCGCTCGGTGGAGCCGTGCTGCGGTCGCGCGTGCTGGTTCTGTACGACGGCGCACTCGACACGCCGCAGGAGGCCTATGTCATGGGTCTGCCGTTCACCGCACCACCCAACGGCATCCCGGGCTTTTTTGTCGTCGCTCCCAAGTACGCGGCCCCCATCAACCCCATAGAACTGTTCGACCAGTATTCCAACCTGGGCCGGGTGGACGATGGCTATGTGCTCTCCGGCATCCGCACCGACCAACTCAACAAGCTGCGCAACCGCCAGAACTTTGCCTACACCACCCAGCCCTTCAACCCGGGCAACTGGACGGCCAACGCGGTGGGCGGCGTGGCCGGCACGCTGCACCTGTTGTCGTGGACCTTGACGCCCCAGTTCTCGCTGACGCTCACCGGCACCTGGGACCCGTTGGAGGCGGCTCAACAAATCGCCAACCCCCTGCTGCTGGACCTGTTCAGCGGGCCCAACCGCGGCTGGGCCGGCGTTTGCTACAACGCCGCCCTGGACCCGCAGATCAACATCATCTATGTGGACAACTACGACTCCACCAAACACCACAACGCCGGGTCGCCCTGGAACGGCATGGCGATCCCGGTGGCGATCGCCGCGCGCATGAACGTAGGACCTGTGGGGGAAAGAAGCACCTGGTGAAGTGTGGGCTGCGAGGGCGGGCAAAGGGCTAGACTGCTGACACAAGGCTGTCAGCAGCACCCAAGTAATCTGCGCGCTCCCATTGAATCACTCAGGAGTTGCACGTGCACCGATCCTTAAGTGGAAGACGATGGACCATATGAGGGCAACACTGAAAAAAAAGATCATCGAAGTTTGCGACAGGAAGATCGAAAGCAAAGGCGCAGGTGTCGGACTGTCGTTCTATGCGTTCTTTGCCAACAAGAACGACGACCCGGAACTGCTCATGGAGGCCGCCCAATGGTGGATCATGGACAACAAGCTGGATCATTTTGAAAAAGCGACCAAGATCAAGGCCATGGTGGAAGCCTTGCGCTGAATGTCAACGTTGACTCGCCCACTCCGCCCATCGGCTTGTCCAAGCGGACATCCCAATACAACACCAACAATGCGGATCGCCGTTGGCCAACCGGCATGTCTTTGAGACGGAACCGAATGGCGAAGAACCTGTAGCACGCGCGTGCGAGGCCCAGGCACCCGCTAACCGATCAACGCCACCGCTTTGATCTGCGCCCAGACGGTCTGCCCCTGCGCCAGCCTCAGCGCCGCAGCCGAGCGCCGTGTCAACCGCGCGACCAGCGACGACGAATTGCCCACCCGCAAACGGCACAGCGCCAGCGCGGGGTGGCTTTCATCGGCGATCTGGTCCACCACCACCGGCAGGCTGTTGAGCAGGCTGGTGTCGGCCGTGGGCGACAGCGCCAGGCTCACGTCGCGCGCCAGGATGCGGATGCGCACGGGGGTGCCTTTGTCCTGCCCACCGTCTCGCACCCACAGGCAACCGCCCGGGAAGGCGATGCGCGCCAGGTGCCACTGCACATCGCGCTCCACTACCACGCCGTCGAGCACCACACCCGCGTCCTCGCCCAGGCGGATGGGGAGATGAACGCGGGCCAGCACCTCGGCCAGCGGGCCCGCGGCCACCACACGGCCCGTCTCCATGGCCACGATGTGGTGGGCCAGCCGCGCCACCTCGTCGGGTGCATGGCTCACATAGACCACGGGAATGTCCAGCTCGCGCGTGACCCGCTCCAGGTAGGGCATGAGCTCGTTCTTGCGCGCCAGGTCCAGCGCGGCCATGGGCTCGTCCATCAGCAGCAGTTGCGGGCCGGTGAGCAGCGCACGCGCGATGGCGATGCGCTGGCGTTCGCCACCCGACAGGCCGTCGGTGCGCCGCTGCAGCAGGTGACCGATGCCCAGCAGATCGATGGCGCGTTCACGCGCCACGCGCTGCCCGGCGTCGCCCGCGCGGCGGCGGCCGTAGTCCAGATTGGCTTGCACGCTCAGGTGGGCAAACAGCGTCGGTTCCTGGAACACGTAGCCCAGCGGGCGGCGGTGCGTGGGCAGGCTGTGGGCACCGTCCTGCCAGACGGCGCCGTTGACCACGCAGCGCCCGCCCGGCGTGGGGTTGAGGCCGGCGATGCAGCGCAGCAGCGTGGACTTGCCGCAGCCCGATGGGCCGAACAGCGCGCTCACGCCCTGGCCGGGCAGGCTCAGGTCGACGTCGAGCGTGAAGTCGGGGAAGTCCTGCCGGAAGCGGATGTCCAGGCTCATGCTCGGCGCTTTCCCTGCAGGCTGCTCAGCGCCAGCAGCACCGCGAACGAAAACACCAGCATGCCGCCGGCCAGCCAGTGGGCGTTGGTGTATTCCATCGCTTCCACGTGGTTGTAGATGGCCATGGACAGCACCTGCGTCTTGCCCGGGATGTTGCCGCCGATCATGAGCACCACACCGAACTCGCCCACCGTGTGCGCAAAGCCCAGCACCGTGGCGGTGAGCAGGCCCGGTCGCGCCAGCGGCAGCGCCACGGTGAAGAACGCGTCCCACGGCGAGGCGCGCAAGGTGGCCGCCGCTTCCATCGGCGCGCGGCCGATGGCGGCAAAGGCCTGCTGCAGCGGCTGCACGACGAAGGGCATGGAGTACAGGCACGAGGCCACCACCAGACCGGCAAAGGTGAAGGGCAGCAGCCCCAGACCCAGCGCCTGCGTGAGCCGGCCCACCGGACCGTTGGGCCCCATCAGCACCAGCAGGTAGAACCCCAGCACGGCCGGCGGCAGCACCAGCGGCAGCGTCACCACCGAACCGACCAGACCCTTGAAGCGCGACGGCGTGCGCGCCAGCCACCAGGCCACCGGCGTGCCCAGCAGGAGCAGCAACACGGTCGTGATCGCTGCCAGCTTGATCGTGAGCCAGACGGCGGCGAGGTCGGCGGCGCTCAGCATGGCGCGCTCACTTCGGGGTGTCGTAGCCGTAGGCCTTGATGATCGCCTGCGCCTTGGCGCCCTGCAGGTACTTCAGCAACGCCAGCGGCCCGGCCTTGCCCTGGACCGGGTTGAGCAGCACCGCGTCCTGCCGGATGGGGGTGTGCAGTTCGGCAGGCACGACCCACGACGAGCCGTCGATCTTGCCGTCCTTGAGCACCTGCGACAGCGCCACGAAGCCCAGTTCGCTGTTGCCGCTGCTGACGAACTGATAGACCTGCGCCAGGGTTTCGCCCGTCACCAATTTCGGCGCAAGGCTGTCGTACACGCCCAGCTTTTTCATCACCTCCACCGACGCGGCGCCGTAGGGCGCGAGCCTGGGATCGGCCAGCGCGAGGTGCTGGAAGGTGTTGCCCTTGAGCACCTCGCCCTTCGCGTCCACCACGCCGGGCTTGGCCGACCACAGCACAAGCTTGCCGATGGCGTAGCTGAACGGGCTGCCGGCCACGGCCGCGCCCTCCTTCACCAGCTTCGCAGGCGTCTCGTCGTCGGCGGCCAGCAGCACCTCGAACGGCGCGCCGTTGCGGATCTGCGCGTAGAACTTGCCGGTGGAGCCGAACGAGGCGACCAGCTGGTGGCCGCTGTCCTTCTCGAACTCGGTCGCCAGTTTGTTGAAGGGCGCGGTGAAGTTGGCGGCCACGGCCACCATCACCTGGTCGGCGCGGGCAGCGGTGGCGACCAGCAGCAGGCTGGTCAACAGGGCAGATATGAAGCGTCTGGTGCTTATGGCGGTGGCGACTTTCATGGGGATCTCCTTGGGCATTCAGTCGTTGACCACCAGGAACACGCTGGAGGCCTTGAACAGGGCCGTCACCGGCTGGCCGAGCGACAGGCGCAGACGGTCGACGCTGGCACGGGTGATGACGGCGGTGAGCGTGTGCTGGCCACCGGGCAGGGCCAGCGTCACCTCGGCGTTGACGGGGCCCAGGTGCAGGGCCTGGACCGTGCCGCGGTAGCGGTTGCGCGCGGACACGCGGGCGCCCTCGTCGCCCACCATGAGCACGATGGACGAGGCCTTGACGAAGGCCATCACCTCCCGTCCTTCGGCCAGGCCCATGGCCTGCGCCGATTCGTTGGTGACCAGCGCGGTAAGCGACAGGCCGTGGCCGAGCGTGAGGGTCACTTCGCTCTCGACCTCGCCGGGGCGAAGGGCATCGACCGGGCCGACGAACTGGTTGCGGGCACTGCTTTTCATGTGGAGCCTCTTGAGGATGGCGCGGTAGGCCGCGATGTCGGGATCACCCGCGCGGGTGAGCTGCTGGCTCAGGCGCGCCATGGCGGCCTGCGACTCCTGCTCCAGCGCGCGGTAGAAGGCGATCAGGCGGCGGCCGAAGTCGGTGAGTTCGCTGCCGCCACCGTGGCGCCCGCCGGTGGCGCGCAGCACCAGCGGTTCTGGCGCGACGTTGTTCATGTCGTCCACCGCGTCCCACGCGGCCTTGTAGGCCATGGGCACGGCCTTGGCCGCCTGCAGGATGGAGCCGTGCAACGCGATCGCTTCGAGCAGGCGGATGCGCTTGTCGCCCAGGAAGCTGCCCATGGCGGTATCGATCAGCAGCTTGCCCATGAGGGGCGGTGCGACGGCGTTCACGTACGGGTCCTTGTATGAATGGCGACACAACGGTCCGCCGGTGTCGGTTTCGTTGTGTGCTTCGCTACACAACGCGGTGTTTCTGGCGGCGATGCGGGGTGCTTTGCAAAGGACGGGCCAGGAACTAGCCCGGAGCCATCACGAACAGCTGGGGCTGGTTCTGCCGGTACACGCGCAGCCACAGCAGGGTGGCCGGCACGACCGAGTGGATGGCGAACCAGATCGCTTCGTCGAGGTCCCCGCCCGTCTCGGCCTGCAGCCGCAGCGCGAGCAGGCGCCAGCCTTCCCAGTCCAGCTCGGGCACGTCCTCGCGCGCGGACGGCGGCACCGCCACCGCGCTGTTGGCCATCAGGCGCAGCTGGCGCAGCAGCTCGGCACGGGTCAGGCGCGAGCGGCGCAGGTCGGCTTCGTCCAGGCCCTCGGCCAGGGTGGCCACGTCCAGCCCCGTCTGTTCGATCAGGTTGAGCAGGGCGCTGGCAGCGATGCGGTTCATGCCCGCTCCCGCTCGGCCGGCGCGGCCACCAGGCGCGCGTTGAGTTCGAGCGCGAACTCGCGCCAGGCGGCGGCCAGGTCGCGCGTGATGGCGCGCAGCAGTTCGGCGTCGGGCCGGTGGTCCTGCGGGAAGTTGGACAGCGCGCAAGACGTGCCGTTGTGCGCCAGGGCGTCGTCCAGCAGGGCCTTGTTCCAGCCGTCGAAGGCCTTGAGCAGAACGGGCGTGAGCGCGTGGCGGCCCTGTTCGGTGTGCGCGCTGCCGAACCACGGCGCAAAGGCGTCGAGCCGGGCCAGCGCCTCGCTGTAGGTCTGGTCGGCCGCCGCGAGCAGCGCGCGCTGCGTCAGCTGTTCGTGCTGCTGGGCCGAGAGCAGGCGCACCAGCTGCTGACGGTAGCGCTCGCCCGCGAGGGCGCGCAGGCGCTGCACCGCGGCCGTGAAGCCAGCGATGGCCGTGGCCTGGTCACGGGAAGCTTCCGCAGCGGGGGGCGACAGCAGCGCGTGGGCGATGCGGTCGGCCGCGGCCAGCGCGCCTTCCATGTGGCCGGCGCCGTGCGTGGCGGTTTCGGTGCCGCCGAACCAGAGCCGACCGCCCCAGTGGCCGCGGCGCAGCAGCGCATCGGCCTGCGGCCAGGCGGGCGGTTCGGCGCGGTCGGCGTCGCTGCAGGTCCAGCGCTCCTGCGCCCAGTCCTGCCACACCAGCGTGCCCGACTGGGCGTCGATGCCGTACAGCTGGGCCAACTGGCTTTCCACCAGCAGCGGCAGGCCGACGCGGAAGTGTTCACGCTGCGCTGCGTTGAGCGCGATGAAGCCGCCGAGCGCGCCGGCGGGTTCGGTGCTCTGGTCGAACACCTCGCCCAGCACCGCCTGCGGGTGGCGCACAAAGGCGTTGCCCGACTGCCCGTCCGCACGCCAGAACGGCGTGGCGAACGCCGCCACCGCTTTGGCCTGCGCCGCCATCCAGGTGGGGGTGACTTTCAATGCTTCGTCCAGCGCGGCCGACAAGGGCGGGTCGAAGGCGATGCGTTCCTGTGCCAGCCGCGGCGGCAGCGCCAGCACGACCCGGCGCGCGCGCAGGGCCGGGCCGCCCGCGCGCAGCAGCTCGACGCTGTCGCCCAGGTCGCGCAAGCCCAGCAGCGCAGAGCCGGTGAGCACGCTGCCATCGGGCAAGGCCGCCCGCAGCGCGTCGGTCAGGCGGGCACTGCCCCCCACGATGCGCTGCGCCCCGGCGTGCACACCGCCGGCTTCCACACGACGTTCGGGCGCGCGGTTCGGGTCGGTAAGCCAGAGCGCGTCGCCCGGGTCGTGCTGTTCGGTGCCCTCCAGACCGAGCGCTGCGAGCAGCGCCACCATGTGCGGCTCGGTGTCGGGCCAGAACCAGGACGGCCCCAGGTCCAGCGGCTGGCCGGTGGCGGCGTCGGTCTGCGTCAGCACCCGCCCGCCCACGCGCTCGCGCGCTTCGAGCAGGCACACGCGCTGGCCACGCGCCACCAGCCGCTGCGCCAGCGCCAGCCCACACAGGCCGGCGCCGACGATCACCACGTCCCACACCGGGGCGGGGCGCAGGACGTGCACTTCGGCCATGGTGTGGTCAAACAAACGTCAGGAGCTCGACCGTCACTGGCTCGTCACCCAGTACCGCCTGGCAGGCCAGGCGCGACTTGGAGCCGACACCGACCAGGGTGTCGAGCTTGTCGTTCTCCTGCTTCTGGATGCGCGAGATGCTCTTGCGGCCTTCCGTCACGAAGATGTGGCAGGAGCCGCAGCTGGCGTTGCCGCCGCACTTCTGGGCGATGGTCTCGCCCGCGGCCAGCAGGGCTTTCATGATGGACGTGCCGGTGGCCACGTCGTAGGTCTTGCCGGAGGGGAGAACGGTCAGTGTGGTCATGGTCTTGGGGCCTTTCGTGGGACGACAGTGAGTGAGAACAAGTGAAAGCGGGTCAGCCAGCCAGCGCGGGTTGTAGGGCGTCGGCCAGCGCCGCGCCGAACCCGGACAGCGGCATGGCGATGCGGGTGATGCCCTGCTCTTCGAGGAAGCGCGCTTCCATGCGCGTGGGTTCGTCGGGCAGCACGGCCCAGTGGGTGTCGCTGGAGCGCTTCATGATCTGGCGCGCGAAGCTGCGGGTGAGCTGGTCGTCGAAGCGGCAGCCCAGGAACAGGAAGCCCTTGCCCTTGCGGAGCTCCTGCACCACGGCGGGGATGGGGGTCTGAATGTCGATCTCGGTCAGCACCTCGACGTAGTCGCTGTCGGACACCAGGTAGTTGCTGGCCGGGCTGCGGCCGCCGATGGGGCGGTAGAGCAGCGGCGTGGCGGCGTTGGCCGGCGTGTCGGCGATGTGGCCTTCGGCGTCGTAGTCGGCCGTCCACTGCCCGAAGTGTTCGGACTGCGACAGGCCCTGCAGCTGGTGCCAGCCGCCCTGCGGCCGCGCGGCCTTGAGTGCCGCGAGCATGGTGTCGTCGTACCAGGTGTCCACCCACAACGTGGCGCCGCTGGCGGCCAGCGCGCGGTGCAGTGGCGACGGCGCGGGCACGGGCGCGAAGGCCTCGTCCATGATCATCACCACCGACTTGCGGTGCTTGAAGTTCTCGATGAACTGCGCCGCCTGCGTGAGCTTGGCGCGGATCTTGTGCGGCACGCTGACCTTGGCGGTCATCAACGCTACCAGCGCGGCCGGTGTGGCGGGCACGGTCACGTCATCGCACAGCGACAGCATGCCGGAGCCCAGGTAGGGAATGACGCCGCCCGCGTCGAGCTGGCGGGCGATGTCGGCGATCAGGTCGGACATGGGGGCTCCTTCAGAGGTAGATGGCTGCGCCGGCACCGACGTTGGTCGCGGTGTCCTTGAGCGTCTTGACGATGTACTTGACCTGTTCGGCGTCCAGGCCGGTGTGCAGCGGCAGCGCGAGCGCCCGGTCGCCGATGCGGTCGGTGTCGGGTAGCACGCCGCGCTGGCGGCCGGTGGCCCCGGCGGCGTTCATGTAGAAGAACTGCTGGTGCAGCGGGTGGCTGTAGGCCGCGGTCTCGATGCCGCAGGCCTTCATGTCCTCGATCATCTGGGTGCGCGCGCTGGCGGTGAAGCGCTTGCCCAGGTGGACCACGTAAAGCATCCAGTGCACCTCGTCCACGTCTTCGGCCAGGTAGGGCGGCTTGACGCCTTCGAAGCTCTGCATCTCTGCGTGGTACCAGGCCTCGATCCGCTTGCGCTGCAGCAACCGCTCGTCGAGGTCGGACAGCTGCGCCAGGCCGAGCGCGGCGTTCAGCTCGCTCATGCCCGCCTGCAGCGGCACGCGCGAGCCGATGGACACCGAGGCCCGGTCGGAGAGGCGGCGCTGGCGCAGGTAGCGCAGCTCGATGGCCAGCGCCTCGTCGTCGGTCAGCAGCATGCCGCCCTCGCCCGTGCACAGGGCCGAGGGCATGGAGAAGTCGAACACCGAGACGTCGCCGAAGGTGCCGACGTTGCGGCCCAGGTAGCGCGAACCCAGCGCCTCGGTGCTGTCCTCGATCAGCTTCAAGCCATGCGCGTCGGCCAGTTCGCGCAGCGCCTTCCAGGCGGCCGGGTGGCCGTTGGTGTTGCCGGCGAGGATGGCTTTGGTGGCGGGCGTGATCTTGAGCGCGGCTTTCTCCGCGCTGAGGCAGCCGCTCCAGTAGTTGATGTCGGCAAACACCGGCGTGGCGCCCGCCAGCGTGATCGCCTGTGCCACCTGGTGCCAGGTGTGGGAGGCGCAGATCACCTCGTCGCCCGGACCGATGCCCATGGCGCGCAGCGCGATCCAGGTGCCCAGCGTGCCGCTGCCGACGGCCACCGCGTACCGCCGGCCGACCCAGCGCGCGAAGCCCTGCTCGAAGGACTCGAGCATGGGCCCATCGCCCCAGCGCCCGGACTCGAGCACCGCCTCCACCAGCGACACGCCCTGGTCGCTGATGGAGGACTCACACAGCGCGATGGTCTCGACGTCCATGGTGGCTCCGCTCAATGTTGGGTGAGGATGAAGACCGAGGCCTCGTCGGCGCTCTGTGTCACGTGCCAGCAGTGGCCGTTGCTGGCCGCCAGGTAGACGTTGCGGTGGCCCAGGCGCAGGGCCGGGGTCTCGTCGCGCATGTCCATCTCGTCCACCACGATGGCGCGCACGCCGGGGTAACGGCCGCGCAGGATGGTGGCGGCGTCGCGCAGCGTGGGCGCATAACCCACCACCTCGCTCGCGGTCTGCAGTTGTTCGCCGGACAGTCCCATGGTGCTTCTCCCTGGAAGGATCACTCTTCGGCCGAAGCCAGCTTGCGGGCCTCGACCGTGATCGGCAGCGGCGTGTCCGCCGCCATCGCCGGCAGGTCCAGCTGCCAGCCGTTGGCCAGCGTCACCAGACCGCCCCACATGTCCGGGTTGACCATCGAAACGATGGGTTCCTCCAGATCCTTCTTGGGCACATAGGCGCTGAGCACGCCCTTGCTGTCTTTGCGGATCATCACTTTCATCGTCGGCTCCGGTGGGTGGGTTCGGGAATGCAAAAGGGTCAGGCTGCGACGGCCTCGGCCGCGGGCAGCAGGGATCTCAGGGTCGGCAGCGCGGCGATCAGCGCGTCGATGTCGGCGTCGGTGGTGGTGCGGCCCAGCGAGAGTCGGACGGCACCCAGCGCCTCGTCTTCGGGCACGCCCATGGCGGTCAATACGTGCGAGGGGGCATTGCCCGACGACGAGCAGGCCGCGCCCGACGACGCGGCAAAGCCCAGGCGCTCCAGCCGCTGCAGCAGCACGTCGGCCTCCCAGCGGCCCACGCGCAGAAAGCTCACACCCGGCAGGCGCGGCACACCCGCGCACCAGATGCGCAGCTCCGGCAGCGCAGCCATCAGCGCGCCCTCCAGCCGGTCGCGCAGCGCGGCCTGGCGGGCCGCTTCGGCATCGAGATCGGCGGGCGTGCCGAGGGCGTAGAGCGCCGTCGCCAGGCCCGCGATCGCCGGCAGGTTCTCGGTGCCGCCGCGCCGGCCGCGCTCCTGCGGGCCGGGCACGGTGGGCCGGATCGCCACGCCCTGGCGCAGCAGCAGCGCGCCCACGCCCTTGGGGCCGTTGAACTTGTGCGCCGAGAAGCTCACCGCATCGGCGCCGAAGTCCGTGAAGCGGAACGGCCGCTTGCCGATCCACTGCGTCGCGTCCACGTGCAGGCGCGCGCCGGCGGCCGCGGCGAGCGCGGCGACCTCGGGCACGGGCATCAGCGCCCCGGTCTCGTTGTTGGCGGCCATCAGCGACACCAGGGCCACGTCGTCGCGGATCAGGCGCGTGGCTGCGTCGAGATCCAGCGCGCCATCAGGTCGCACCGGGATGAAGTCCACCGGCACGCCCGCGTTCATCAGCTCGCGCGCCAGCTTCAGGTGGCCGGCGTGTTCAACCGCGCTGAACAGCACGCGCCGCCGGCCCTCGGGCGCCGCGGCCAGCAGGCCGCGCACCGCGAGGTGGTTGGCCTCGGTCGCGCCGCTGGTGAACACCACCTCGGCCGGCTTGCAACCCAGCGCCTGTGCCACCACCGAACGCGCCCCCGCCAGCACCCGGCTGGCGGCCTGGCCCGGCCCGTGTTTGGACGAGGCGTTGGCCCAGGTGCCCGCCATCACCGCCGCCATGGCGTCGATCACCGCCTGCGAGGGTGGCGTGGTCGCGTGGTGGTCGAGGTAGATCATGGCCAGAACCTCCGCTCGGCGTCGACACAGAGCGTGTCCAGCGCCTCGCCCAGCGACAGGCCCTCGGCGTGGGGCACCCAGGCCTTCGCTGCGTGGTCGCGCAGCGCCAGCGCCCAACTGCCATCGGCAGCCGGTGTCAGCCGCGCGATGTCGATGACGCCGCCCGCGGGGTCGACGTTGCGCGAGCAGCACGGTGCCTCCACTCGGAAGCTGTCGCCGTCCTGCAGCACCGTGGGCTGGACGTAGCGGTAGCGCACCCGGTCCTTCAACGCCCGCTCGATGAAGGGGCGCATGAAGCCGACGACCCGAGCAGGCGAAGTGTTCCCTTCGAGGGCAGCCGTGGAACTGGCTCCGCCAGGCCACTGGCTGCGTCCCCCCGGGGGGAAGTCGCGAAGCGACGCAGGGGGGGTCTTCATACTTCGATCCAGCCGGCCGGCACCGGAGCCAGTTCAATTTCAAGACAACCGACCACACACCCCCCGAAGTCCACCAGGTACACCGGCTCGTTCACCTCGGTCGCGTGGCCGATGTTGACCACCTCGCCCACGTCGCCGCGCGCGGCCAGCAGGGCCTCGGGCTCGCGCCCGGGGTGGCTGCCGTCGTTGACCAGGTCGTCCAGCGCCACCACGCGCTGGCCCCAGGCGTAGACGGGTGTGCGCGGTTCGACGAAGGCGGCGGGGTCCATCGGGGTGCTGGCGTTCATGGCGTCGCTCCAGGGTTGAGTGGTTTTCCGGAGCCCAGGTCGGCCAGCGCCGTGGCTTTGTCGCCCAGCTGTGCCAGCACCTCTTCGGGCAGGTGGTCCAGCGTGCACAGCTCCTTGGCGCGCATGCCGACGCGGTGGCCGGTCTCGATGAAGTCCACCGCGTAGATGTAGAACTGCTGCAGGAAGGTGTTGATGCTCACGACGTAGCCGATGTCGCCCTTGTTCACCAGCACCTCGCCGATGTCCTTGCCGTTGTAGGTGCCGTCGTTGCGCACCACCGAGCGGGCGATCACGCGCTCGCCGAACGAGAAGCGCGGCGGGTCGGCCACTTCGATCACGTCGTCGTCGCGGACGATGTCAGCCATGGGGGTTCTCCTTCGGCACGGCCAGCCGGCTGCGCGCCATCTGCCGGACCTCGCTGTCCGGGTCGTCCCGCATTGCGACCAGCAGGGCCGGCACCGCGCGCCGCGCCACCTCCCAGCGCACGCGCCAGTCGCTGTCGTCCACCATGCGGCCCAGCAGCGCTTCGGGCAGGCTCTCTGCCACCGCGCGCCGCACCTCGGGCTCGGGGTCGTTGGCCAGAATGAACAGCGCCGGCATGCGCAGCCGCCGCGCCACGATCTCGCGCACCGAGCGCTCCGGGTCGTAGGCCAGTGTGGTCAGCAGCGCCAGCGGCAGGCGCTGGGCCACGATCTCGCGCACGCCGTAGTCGCTGTCGTGGCGCATCGCGCCCAGCCGCGCCGGATCGATGCGCTGTGCCACGCGCAGGCGCACCTCGCGGTGCGGGTCGTGGATCAGCCGCTCCGCCTGCGCGGGCGAGAGCCGCGCCGCCACCTGCAACCGCACCGTCTCGTCCGGGTCGTTCATCAGCCCGCCCAGGCGGAACACGCTGGCGTGGCGCGCGGCAATGGCGCGTACCTCGAAGTACGGGTGCTCCAGCTGCTGGTCGGCCAGCTCCGGGTGCCAGCGGAAAAAGCGGTCGATGCGGCGCGCGTAGGCGTCCTGCATGCAGGCGTGGCCAGGCTCGCAGCCCCGGCCACCGTCGCGGGCACGCAGGTCGATGTAGGCACAGGCCTCGCAGTTCACCGGCCCACCCCGCCAGTCCATCGGCGGGATGTCGCCCTCGGGCGCGCGGGTCGTCAGGCGCTGCGGCTTGGCGAGAAAGGTGGCGGCGGCGCCCATGCTCATGTCCCCTTCGGCGCCCAGCCGCGCACAGGGTAGTCCACCGGGCCGTCGACCAGCGAGGTGGTGTGGCCAGCCTCGTGCCGCGCCAGCACGTGCGAGAGCAGGCCGCCGCCCAGGTGGTCCTTCGGGTCGAGCCGGCGCAGCTCGCCGAGCATCAGCCGCGCCTCGTCCAGGTCGCCCAGGCGCAGGTTCAGGTAGGCCAGGCCCTTGAGCGTGAACAGATAGAAGCGCACCGCCGCGTCGCCGCGCGTCGCTTCGTCGTCGGGCACCACATCGCCAAAGTCGGGGCCGAGCGCACTGCGTGCGATGGCCAGCGCGTCCTCGCCCGCCGCCCTCGCCTGCTCCAGCGCGTGGCCGTAGAAGTGGAATCGGTAGATCGCGATCAGCGGCACCGGGTGTTTCGGCGCCAGCGCGCGGGCGCGTTCCAGCAGCGGCAGCGCCTGGTCGGGCTGGTCGCGCAGCGCGCCGGCCTGGGCAATCAATGCCTCCACCTCGGGGTCGACATGGCCACCGATGACCGTGGCCGCGAACGCCGCCGCGGCGGCTTCGAAGTCCCGGTCGGTGGCGGCGTTCACGGTGGCTCCCGGTGACCGGCGCGCGTCAGGACGCCAGCGTGGCCGGGCGGCCACCGCGGCCGATCGAGCCGATCTCGATCTTGGCCACGCCGGGAGGCGCTGCGCTCTCGGCGCTGCTGCAGCCGCAGGCGGCCTGGTTCGGGTTGATGATGCTCAGGCCCGACGAGGTCGGCGTCTCGGTGAAGTCGATCGTCACGCCGTCCAGCAGCATGCGGCTCTCGGCCGGCAAAAAGAACTTCAAGCCCGAGACGACGAACTCCTGCTCGCCATCCTTCGGCGCCGCCTCGGCGCTGAACTCCGAGCTGTAGCCCGAGCAGCCGCCGGGCGAGACCAGCAGCCGGAAGCCGGCAGCCGGAATGCCCGAGAAGCGCACGATGCGGCCGATGAACTTCTCGGCGGCCGGGGTCAGTGTGAAAGTGGCGGCCATGCTGCTCACACCTTCACAATGCAGCCGTCGACCGGGCAGACGGCCACGCACTGCGGGTCGTCGTAGTGGCCTTCGCACTCGGTGCACTTGGCCGGGTCGATGATGTAGGTGCCGCCCTTTTCGCGGATGGCGACGTTCGGGCACTCGGGTTCGCAGGCGGAGCAGCCGGTGCAGGTGGAGGCGATGATCTTGAGGGCCATGGTGGTTCTCCTTCAGGTGGGGCGTGGGGAAACTCGGGGGGTGAAAGCCGGCGCCGCTCAGGCCGCCGCCGCGACGCCGGTGAAAGCGCCCTGGCGGATCTGCGCGTCGCCGCGGTCCTGGTGGGTGATCTCGCCGGCCGCGATGCGCTGGCGGTAGCCGTTGAACCAGTCGAGCGCGGCCTTCTCGATGAACTCGCCGCTGTACTGCTCCACCGGCTCGATGCCGGCCGCACTCAGCTCGTCGCGCGGGCAGGCGCCGATCTTGGCGACCAGTACCGCGTGGCAGTCGTTGATGGCCTTGACCACGCTGGGCAGCTGCTCGTCGTCGCCGTGGCCGCCCTGGCAATACAGATCGACCCGGCGGTGGCCGACGAACAGGGCCTCGGCGGCGCTCACTTCAAAGATCTGGAACTCGGTGACGTGGCCGAAGTGCTCGTTGACCCGGCCGCCGCCCTTGGTAGCCACCGCGACCAGCACCTTCATGTCCTGGTCCACGTCGATGGCGGCGCTGGCGGCCAGCGCATCCTGCTTGGCGGCGTGCTGCGCCTGGCGCTCGGCCTCCACCTTTTCCTGGTAGCTGCGGCGCTTGTCGAGGTCGTACACGACCTCCATCTCTTCGATCTTGTCGAGCGTGAACTCTTCCGAGCGGTCTTCGCCCAGCAGGCCCACGGCGTCGGCGCGGCACTGGCGGCAATGGCGCATCAGGTTCGCACCGCCCATGCAGGCGTCCTGCACCACCTTCAGCTCCTGCGCGGTGGGGCCGCGCTGGCCGGTCAGGCCGAACACCGTGCCGTGTTCCGCTTCGCTGATGAGCGGCATGATGTTGTGCAGGAAGGCGCCGCGCTTCTTCACCTCGCGGTTCACCTCGATCAGGTGCTCGTCGTTGATGCCGGGGATCAGCACCGAGTTGATCTTGGTGAGCACACCACGCGCCGTCAGCATCTCCAGGCCGAGCATCTGCCGCTCGTGCAGGATCTTCGCGGCCTCGTAGCCGGTCACGCGCTTGTGGTCCCAGAAGATCCAGGGGTAGATCTTCTCGCCCACGGCCGGGTCCACCATGTTGATGGTGATGGTCACGTGGTCCACGTTGTATTTGCAGATCTCGTCCACATGGTCTGGCAGCGCCAGGCCGTTGGTCGAGATGCAGAGCTTGATGTCGGGCGCCTGCTCCTGGAGCATGCGGAAGGTCTCGAAGGTCTTCTTGGGGTTGGCCAGCGAATCGCCCGGGCCGGCCACGCCGAGCACCGTCATCTGCGGAATCTCGCTCGCGACCGCGACCACCTTCTTGACCGCCTGCTCGGGCGTGAGCTTCTGGCTCACCACGCCCGGGCGCGATTCATTGGAGCAGTCGTATTTGCGGTTGCAGTAGTTGCACTGAATGTTGCAGGCCGGCGCCACCGCGACGTGCATGCGCGCGTAGTGGTGGTGGGCCTCTTCGGAATAGCAGGGGTGGTTCTTGACCTTGTCCCAGATCTCGGCCGGCATGTCGTCGGGACCGCCCGACGAACCACAGCTGGCCTTGCCCTCGCCACCGGTGGTGCCACAGCCGCCACCCGCGTCCGGCACATCGAGCCTGGCGCCCAGCGGCTTGATCGAGCCGATGGACACATACGTCTTGGCGGGCATGGAACCCGCAGCGGTGCTTGTCGACATGAAGACCCTTCCTGCAGCCGACCATGGCCGCTCGGAAGGGCTTCAGCGAAATCCGTGCCACGGAAAAAACCGTTTCAGATCAACAATCTGAAGGTTTTGTCGTGTGTAGGAAAGGGGACAGCAGAGACGTTGAAGAGCCGGGCTGCGTCGGGGTTGCGACAAAGGCTCTGCCGAGGGGGAGTCCATATACGAGGGTCAGGCGGCACCCGGCGGCCGCTCTCTACCAAAGCACCTGGATCGGAGTTCTCTCTTTGGAGCTCTTGTGGCATGCCTTGACCAGGTCGTGGAGGCAGTAGAGATGCCAGCCAGGGTCCGGCTTGCCACCGTACTTGGCGCCCGCGCCTCCTCCGCGGTGCTCAGATATCCGTTCGACGTCGTCTTCAATCCCGAGTTGTTGCAGCAGCGCTTGTTGGTAGTGCATCAAGTGGGGTAGCAGCAGTTCAGCCACTTCTGGTGGGATCTCGCCTTCCTCGTCGTACTTGACGCTCAGTATGGCTCTTTCCACTTGGGCTTCGGCACCTTCGGTGCCGCGACCGAGGAGGCGAGCCAAGCCGGCGCCAACCTTACCGCGTGGCGGTCGACCAAAGGCGCGGACGTACGCTTCTGCCAAGACCGCGGGAATGGGACTGCCGGACTTGTCCTCGCCCTCAAAGTCACCGCACTGGATCACTGCTCCGCCCATTGAAGCGCTCCGAAGTTCTGGGTGGTGAGTTGTGCCGCCTAACGAATGAAAGGGACTTCCCCGTCCCGGGTGATCCGCGCATTTGCGGGGTACGGCAT
>NZ_JBHRXX010000004.1:0-184397 GCF_042648585.1 Hydrogenophaga luteola
TGCTGGGCGAAGCCACGGCGGTGATCGCCGCCATGAAGGCGCGCGGCGCCGAGGTGCCGATCCCTGAGGACGTGGTCTGCGCCAAGGCCTTCGCTGCCGACGCACCGGCGACGGTCAAGGCGGCGACCGACGTGGCCGACGACGACCTGATCCTGGACATCGGCCCCAAGACCGCGGCCAAGCTGGCCGAGCAGCTCAAGCAGGCCGGCACCATCGTCTGGAACGGCCCGGTGGGCGTGTTCGAGTTCGCGGCGTTCGAGAACGGCACCAAGGTGATCGCGCACGCCATCGCCGAATCGAGCGCCTTCAGCATCGCCGGTGGTGGCGACACGCTGGCGGCCATTGCCAAGTACGGCATCGAGAAGGACGTGGGCTACATCTCCACCGGTGGCGGCGCCTTCCTGGAAGTGCTGGAAGGCAAGACCCTGCCGGCGTTTGAGGTGCTGGCGCGCCGCGCCGCCTGACCAACCCCGCTCAGTCGGCGGCCATGTTCAGGCGCAGGCCGGTCTGACGCACCACATCCTGCCAGCGCTCGCCCTCGGCGAGCAGCAGGTCGTGCAGCTCACCCGGCGTTGAAGTCTGCACCTGCGCACCTTCGGCCTGCATGCGGGCCGCCACCTCCGGGTCGCGCAGTACTGTGTTGAGCGCGGTGTTGAGCTGGCGCGTCACGCTGTGCGGCGTCTTGGCCGGCGCGAACAGCGCGTACCACTGCGTCATCGCCACACCCGGCACCCCCGCCTCTGACAGCGTCGGCACATCGGGGCAGGCCGCCAGTCGTTCGGTGCCCGCCACCGCCAGGGCCTTCAGCCGCTTGCTGCGCAGGTACGGCAGGGCCGTGAACAGGCTCGGGAACATCAGCTGCACCAGGCCGTTGGCCACATCCGCAATCGCCGGTCCGGCGCCCGAGAAGTCGGCGCGGGTCAGGCGCGTGCCGGTCTGCAGCTGGAACAGCTCGGCAGCCAGATGCGGCACCGTGCCCTCACCGGCCGAGGCGTAGGCCATGGGCGACGGCGCGTCGCGCAGCAGCCGCACCAGCGAGGCCACATCGTCCACCGGCAGCGCCGCCGGCACCACCAGCAGGGTGGGTGAATAGCCGATCAGGCCCACCGGCGAGAAGTCTGCCACCGGGTCGTAGCGCAGCTTCTGCATCGCGGGGTTGATGCCGTGGGTGGCGATGTAGCCGAACATCAGGGTGTGGCCGTCGGGTTCGGCCGCGGCCACGTATTCGGCGGCGATGCTGCCGTTGGCGCCCGCCCGGTTGTCCACCACCAGCGGCTGGCCCAGCAGCGGCCCCAGCTTGCGCGTGAGCGTGCGCGCCATGGTGTCGTTGCCGCCGCCCGCGCTGGTGGGCACGATGATGTGCAGCTCATGCTGCGGGAAGTTGCGCACGGCGCTCGAAGCGGCGGGCGATGCGCTGCCGGGGACCGGTGCGGCGGGCGGGAACACGTAGCCTGGCAGGTGCAGCATGCCCTGCATGATCTTGCGCGCGGTGCGCACCAGCGCCGCGCTCTTGACCTCGATGGTCTCGCCCTCGCCTTCGATGTCCACCGCCACGTCGATCTGGCCGGCCGGGTGCAGCACCACCAACGCGTGGCGGCCCGCCTTGCGCGCGATGCCGCTGGCCACCGTGCCCGGCAAGGCAAACGCGGTGGCGACGCCGATGGCACCGGTGACCGCGTGCGAGGCGTGGCACTTGTGCGGCGTGAAGTAGCGCGAGGTGATGCTGTCAAGCGTGTCGCCGGCGCTGATCAGCACCGGCTTGGGCACCACGCTGTTCGTCACGTCGCCCAGGCCCATGCGCCGGCCGGCTTCCAGCCGCAGCGCCTCGATGCGCTCCAGCAGCGCCTTGTTGGCGTCCAGCTCGGCCGGCCGTTCGCGGCCGGTGAGGCCGAGGTCGATGGCGCGCAGCACCATCAGCGGCATCGCCGCGTCGATGCAGGTCACCTCCAGGCCGTCGATCAGGTCGATGCGCTGACCGGTGGGGAAGACCTGGCCGGTGACCGCGCCCCAGGCGTCCAGGAAGTTCAGCAGGATGGGCGCCGCAGTGCCGGCCACACCATCAATGCGCGCGTCGCCGTCGTAGCTGACCTTGCCGCCCGGCGTGCGGACCGTGGCCTCGATCTGCGAGCCGGTGTTGACGTTGTGGATGCGGACCGTGGTCGTGCCGTCTTGCGCGGAAATCAGCCCCTGTTCGATGGCAAACGGCGCCACGCCCGAGAGCATGTTGCCGCAGTTGGGGCGCGTGTCCACCGAGCGATGGCCGACGCCGACCTGGGCGAACAGGTAGTCCAGGTCACAGCCCGGCACGCTCGAGCGCGAGACGATGGCGACTTTGCTGTTGAGCGTGCTGCCGCCTCCCAGCCCGTCCAGCTGCAGCGGGTCGGAGGCTCCGATGGCGCCGATCAGTGCCTGGTCGCGCGCCTCGTCGCCTTCGGGCAACCAGTCGCGCAGAAAGAACGGGCCGCGCGAGGTGCCGGCGCGCATCAGCACGCAGGGAATCGAAAGTGACATGGCGTGCTCAATCCGCCGTGATCTTGGCCTTGACCACCACGTTCTTCCACTTGGCCAGCTCGGACTTCACCAGGCCGCCGAGCTCCTCGGGCGTGCTGGTCTCGACATCAGCGCCATGGTCTTCCATGCGCTTGATGACCTCCTTGTCGGACAGCACCTCGTTGATGGACTTGTTGAGCTTGGCCACCACGTCCTTGGGCGTCTTGGCGGGCGCGAAGATGGCGTACCACTGCTGCACCTCGACGCCGTCGACACCGGCTTCCTTCATGGTCGGCACGTCGGGCAGCAGCGGCGAGCGCTTCGGACCGGCGATGGCCAGCGCCTTGAGCTTGCCGCCTTTGACGTGCGGCAGCGCGGTGAACAGGCTGGGGAACATGAACTGCGTCTGGCCGCCCAGGGTGTCGTTGACGGCAGGGGATGAACCCTTGTAGGGCACGCCGATCATTTCGACACCCGCGTTCAGCTTGAACAGCTCACCGGCAAAGTGCGGTGCGGTTCCGTTGCCTGCGGTGGCGTACACATATTTTTCCGGTTTGGCCTTGAGCTGGGCGACGAGGTCTTTGACGTCTTTCACCGCCACATTGGCGTTGGCCACCATCAGCGTGCCCGAGTAACCCACCAGGGCCACGGGTTCGAAGTCCGTCACCGGGTCGTAGCGCAGCTTCTGCAGCGCCGGGTTCATGGCATGGGTGGCGATGTAGCCCAGCATCAGGGTGTGGCCGTCGGGTGTGGCCCGGGCCACGAACTCGCTGGCGATGGCGCCGTTGGCGCCGGCCTTGTTCTCCACGATCACGCTCTGGCCCAGCATGGGCGCCAGCTTCTGCGCGATGGTGCGGGCCATCAGGTCGTTGCCGCCGCCGGCCGCGGTGGGCACGACGATGGTGACGTTCTTGCTGGGGAAACCCTGGGCGTTGGCGGTGAGTGCGGTCAGGGCGAGGGCGATGGCGGTGAGGGTGGACTTCATGGGTTTGTCTCCGGTGTTGGGGGAAGTGGGCGAATGATCCGTCGCCCGGAGATGTCTGTGAATTGCATAGTTGGGATTGATTGATCCACAATGTGCATCAATCAGAAACCTCGTGTCCAGCACCTCTCATGTCCTCCCATTTCGATCTCAACGACCTCATGGCGTTCCGCGCGGTGGCCGAACTCGGCAACTTCCGCAAGGCCGCCGAATCGGTCCACATCTCACAGCCGGCCTTCAGCCGCCGCATCGACAAGCTGGAGCAGGCGCTGGGCGTGCGGCTGCTGGAGCGCAGTACGCGGCGCGTCAGTCTCACGGTGGTCGGGCGCGACTTCGACCGGCAACTGCGCCAGATCCTCGACGCGCTGGACACCACGCTGCTGGGCATCCGCGGCGTGGCCGCCACGCGCATGGGCGAGGTGACCATCGCGGCCGTGCCCTCGGCGGTGAACTACTTCCTCTCCAGTGTGATCGCGCGCTACCACGAGCGCTACCCGCGGGTGCGGGTGAAGATCATCGACGAGAGCGCCAACACGGTGCTGCTGGCGGTGGCGCGCGGCGAGGCCGACTTCGGCCTGAACTTCGTGGGATCGCAAGAGGGCGACGTCGAGTTCAAGCCGCTGGTGGAGGAGCAGTTCGTAGCGGCCTGCCGCCGCGACCATCCGCTGGCCAAGAAGCGCCAGGTGCGCTGGGCCGAACTCGCGCAGTACGACTACATCGCGGCCGACAAGGTCTCGGGCAACCGCCTGCTGCTGGACCAGGCCCTGGCCGGCATGGCCGAGCAGCCGCACAGCTTGTACGAAACGCGGCACGGCACGACCATGATCGGTCTGGTGGAAGCGGGGCTGGGCGTGGCGGTGGTGCCCTCGATGGCCATGCCGGCCAAAGACCACCCGCTGCTGGCCAGCGTGCCGCTGGTGGACCCGGTGGTCAAACGCATGGTGGGCCTGATCAAGCGCCGCTCCACCGTGCTCACGCCGGCGGCGCAGGAGTTCTACAACCTCTGTGCCGAGATGCAGACCGACAAGCCACGTCGACGCGCGCGCAAGACCGCGGCCTGAAACGGTCTGCGGTGGCTCAGGGCTTGCGCGTCGGAATGCGCAGCACCACCCAGGCGCCCACTGCGCCCAGCACCACCAGCACCACCTGCGCGATCCAGCGGTGGCGGAAGCTCCAGATCGAGAAGCTCACCATCACCAGCATCGAGACCACGGCGATGGTTTTGGTGCGCCGGGTCAGGCTGCGGTTCGCCTCCCAGTCGCGCAGCATCGGGCCGGTGAGCCGGTGGTTGAGCAGCCAGGCGTGCAGCCGCGGCGAGGCTTTGGCGTAGCAGGCGGCGGCGAGCAGGATGAAGGGTGTGGTGGGCAGACCCGGCACCACCACACCGATGAGCCCAAGCACCAGCGACACCGAGCCGGCCAGCCAGAGCAGAGCGCGCACCAGGCGCGAGTGGTGGACCGTTGCCGCACCCTGATCGCCTCGGCTCATGACGCGAACAGGCCCAGCGGGTGGCGCGCCATGGCGATGCTGGCCATGAACCCGACCACCGCCAGCGCGGCGATGAAACACAGGGCCTTGCTCGCGCGTGTGGGTGCCCGCTTGAGCGCCAGCGTGCCGAGCACGATGTAGACGATCAGCAGCACCAGCTTGGCCAGCAGCCAGTGGTTCTGCGTGGGGTTGAGCTGCAGCAGCCACCACAGCGTGCCGCCGGCCAGCAGCAGCAGCGAGTCGATGACCGGCGCCAGGCCACGCGCCCAGCCCGCCATGGGCCAGGCCTGCTTCGCCAGCACGCCCAGGCCGCGCGCGGCGAACCACAAGACGCTGAGCGTCACCAGGGTGATGTGCAGCGGCAGCAGCCAGGGATAGATCGCGGCGACCAGTTCGGGGGAGGGCATGGTCCGCGCATCATAGGTCGCAGCGCGGGGGCTCAGACGGGTCAGCCGCCGGGCCGCCCCAAGGCTGGCCCAGCCCCCTCGGGGGGCAGCGACCCGCGCAGCGGCGGAGCGTGGGGGCTCAAGCTTCCAGAAACGGGTAGTCGGTGTAGCCCTTCTCGCCGCCACCGTAGAAGGTCATCTTGTCGGGCTTGTTGAACGGGCCGCCAGCCTTCAGTCGCGCCACCAGATCGGGGTTGGCGATGTAGGCCTTGCCGAAGGCCACCAGGTCGGCGCCATCGGCCAGGGCCTGCTGCGCCAGCTCGAGGTCGTAGCCGTTGTTCACCATCCAGGCGCCGGTGCCGCCGGTCGCGCGGTAGGCGGCTTTGAACGCGGCGTAGTCGAACGGCCGGTCGGGCAGTTCGCGCGGGCCGCCGGTGGCGCCTTCGATCACATGCACATAGGCCAGCCCATACGGCGCCAGCTTGCGCGCCACGTGGTCGAACAGCGGCTGCGGGTCGTCGTCCACGATGTCGTTGGCCGGGGTCACGGGCGAGAGGCGGATGCCGGTGCGGCCACCGCCGATGGCTTCGGTCACCGCGGCCACCACTTCCAGCAGCAGGCGCGCGCGGTTGGTGATGCTGCCGCCGTAGTCGTCCTTTCGGTGGTTGGCGCCGGTCTTGAGGAACTGGTCGATCAGGTAGCCATTGGCGGCGTGAATCTCCACCCCGTCGAAGCCGGCGCTGATGGCGTTCTGGGCCGCATGCCGGTAGGCCTGCACGATGCCGGGGATTTCCTCGGCGTCCAGCGCGCGCGGCTCGGAGGTGTCGACAAAGGTCGGCACGCCGTCCTTGATCAGCACGGTCTTGGTGTGGGCGCGGATGGCCGAGGGCGCGACCGGCTTCTGGTAATGCGGCTGAAGCTCCACATGCGAGACGCGGCCCACGTGCCAGAGCTGGGTGACGATCTTGCCGCCCAGATCGTGTACGGCTTGGGTCACACGCTTCCAGCCGTCCAGCTGCTCGGTGCCGTACAGGCCGGGCACATCGGCGTAGCCCTGGCCCTCGGGACAGATGGCGGTGGCCTCGGTGATCAGCAGGCCTGCGCTGGCGCGCTGCGCGTAGTACTCGGCCATCAGCGGCGTGGGGATGGCCTCGGGCGCGCGGTTGCGCGTGAGCGGCGCCATGACGATGCGGTTGGCCAGGTGCAGGTCGCCGGCTTGAATGGGGTCGAAGAGGGTGGTCATGGTCGGTGGAGGTGGAATGGTTGGCAGAGCCTACGCCGAGCGGCGCGGCATTGCCATCACGTTCCGGACAGGGCTTGCGTTGCGTCAGGGTTTGATGGGATCGGCAGCGCTTGGGCGCCTGCAAGCCCACAATCGGGCGCATGAAAGCCCTGTCCTCCATCCGTTTGTCCATGCTCGACCTGGTCGCCGTGCGCGAGGGCGGCAGCGTTGCCGACGCGCTGGCGATTGCCCTGCGCACCGCGCAGCACGCCGAGCGCCTTGGCTTCACCCGCTACTGGCTGGCCGAGCACCACAACATGAGCGGCATCGCCAGTTCGGCCACGGCCGTGCTGGTGGGCCACATCGCGGGCGGCACGCAGCGCATCCGCATCGGGTCCGGCGGGGTGATGCTGCCCAACCACGCGCCGCTGGTGGTGGCCGAAGCGTTCGGCACGCTGGCCGAGCTGTACCCCGGGCGCATCGATCTGGGCCTGGGCCGCGCGCCCGGCACCGACCCGCTGACCATGCGCGCGCTGCGCCGCGACCGCGTCGAGACCGAAGAAGACTTCCCGCGCGACGTGGCCGAGTTGCAGCGCCTGCTGGACGACCCGCAACCCGGCCAGCGCCTGATCGCCATGCCCGGCGCGGGCACCAAGGTGCCGATCTGGCTGCTCGGCTCCAGCCTGTTCTCGGCCCAGCTCGCGGCCGAGCGCGGCCTGCCGTACGCCTTCGCCTCGCACTTTGCGCCGCGCTACCTGCTGCAGGCGCTGCAGCTGTACCGGCAGAACTTCAAGCCGTCGAAGACGCTGGACAAGCCCTATGCCGTCGTCGGCGTGCCGCTGATCGCTGCGCCCACCGACGACGAGGCGGAGTACCTGGCCAGCAGCACCTACCAGCGCGTGCTGGGCATCCTGACTGGCCGGCGCGGCCAGCTGCCGGCGCCGGTCGAGGGCTTCATGGACCGGCTGGACACGCAGGCGCGCGCGGCCATTGCCGACTTCCTGGCCTGCGCCGTGGTGGGCGGGCCGCAGACGGTGCGCGCCGGCCTGCAGCAGCTGGCCGACGCCACCCAGGCCGACGAGTTCATGTTGGTGAGCGACGTGTTCGACCCCGCGCTGCGGCTGCGCTCGCTGGACATCGCGGCCGAGGCGATGCGGGTCAGCGCGCCGGTGGCGCCGGCGGCAACGATCCCCTGAGCCACTCGCGCGGCGAGTGCCCGGTCTTGGCAGCGAAGGCGCGGCTCAGGGCCGAAGGGTTCGCGTAGCCCAGCTCGCTCGTCAGCTGCTTGATGGAGCTGCCCCGCGCCAGGCCCGTCTGGGCCAGCCCGATGCGCCAGTCGCTCAGGTAGTCCGCCGGCGTCTGGCCCACCAGTTGCCGGAACAGGCTGGTGAAGCCGGTGCGCGACATGCCGGCCACCACCGCCAGCTGCTCCACGCTCCAGGGTTCGCCGGGCGCGTCGTGCATGGCCACGATGGCCCGCGCCAGCCGCGGGTCCGACAGGCCCGTGACCAGCCCGGGCGGCACTCCGGCTTCGCGCGGGTGGTCGAGCAGCCAGCGCAGGGTCTGGATCAGCACCACCTCGAACAGCCGGTCGGCCAGCAGCCGGTGGCCGCAGCGCACACGGGCGGTCTCGGCGAACAGCAGCTCCAGTGAGGCGCCCAGTCCCTCCACCTCGTCCAGCGACAGCACGATGGCGCCGGGCAGGGTGCGCACCAGCGGGTGGGCTTGGCCGCCCTCGAACCACAGCTGCGCACAGGTGAAGTCGGCGCCTTCGATGGGCGGGTTGTGGAAGTGGTGGGCGATGGCGCGCGGGTAGAACAGCAGTGCGGGTGCGCGCAGGTGCAGGCGCAGCGGCACGGCCTGCCGCGGCGGGTGGGTTACATCGAGCGTGCCCCGGCGCAGCAGGTGCAGGTAGCCCATGCCCGGCGGCGGCGTGAAGCTCTGCACACCGCAGAGCGTGCCGGTGAACGACAGCTCGGCGCGCACGGGAAAACGCTCCAGCAGGCTGGACAGGCGGTCAATGGGCGGGGGCGTGACGGTCATGCCGGCGGTTGGACGAAAGGGTATGAATTCTGTACGAAATGATCCCATCTGAACAGGTTGCGGCCAGACACTGGGTGCCACGGATCGCCGCCCGGCGGTCCGCTTCCCATCCCCTACCCAGGAGTTCTCCATGCGTTCTGTCTGTCTGCCCACCCCCTTGAACACCGCCTTGCTGGCGGCCGCCCTCGTCACGACCGGCCCGGCCCTGGCCGACGGCGGCCACAGCCACAGCGGCGGCATCGCCAGCGCAACGGCCAAGGCCGTCCACGCGCCCTTCGACGTGGTGCACACCCGCATCACCACCGAGGACAACGCCTTGGTGTTCCACATGCAGGTCTCGGGCAAGGCCGGGCGCACGCGGCCGACGAAGTCGGGCCAGTTGGCCGGCAGCCGCGTGTTCTCCTACGTCTGGCCCACCAGCCTGGACCCGGCCGAGGTCGGCTTCGAGCCCAAGGCCGGCATCCTGGCCTTTGCCGTCACCGCCCACCCCGACTTCGACGACACGCCGCTGTTCGACGAGAACGGCGACGGCCACCTGAAGAACGACGGTGGCGTTTGGCACTCGCACTGGGTGGTGCTGCAGCCCGACGAGGCTTGCGGCAAAGGGTCGCTGAAGGTGGTCGACATCCCCGAAGGCAGCCAGCCGCGCCTGCCCAAGACCTGGCCCGGACTGCCGCTGCTGATCGACAGCCCCGGCTGGAGCCCGTCGTTCGAGCGCGGCAGCGTGAACGTACGCGTGCCATTCGACAACGTGTCGGCGCTGCAGGCCCTGAAGTTCGACGGCGTGACTGCGGCGCTGCGTGTGAACGCCAGCGTGCACGCACCCCTGCTGTGCGTGGCCCAGGTGTTCAAGGTGGCGTCGGGCGACCTGTCGCTGCCGGGAGCACTCGATCGCTGAGCATGCGCGCTGCGCGGGGACAGGAATCCCGCGCAGCGGCGGAGCGTGGGGGCCACAGCGCTGTTCAGTTCAGATGTGGTGGTGTGCGCATCTGCTCCGGCGTCGTGAAGTACGCCGACAGTGAGCCCAGCCGCTCGCGCGCCCGCGCGAACTCGTGCCGCGCCACACTGCGCAGGTGCACCTCGTCGGGTCCGTCGAGCAGGTGCAGCGCGCGGCCCCAGGTCCAGAACTGCGCCAGCGGCGTGTCGGGTGACAGGCCCATCGCGCCGAAGATCTGCATGGCGCGGTCCACCACGCGGGTCTGCAGGCCGGCGGCCACCACCTTGATCGCGGCCACCTGCGCGCGCACGGTGGCCGGTTCGGCCTGCTCCGGGTGGTCCAGCAGCCAGGCGCAGCGCAGCACCAGCAGGCGCGCCTGGTCGATCTCGATGCGCGAGTGCGCAATCCACTCCTGCACGTTGGCGTAGTCGGCCAGGTGATGGCCGAAGCTGCGCCGCTCCAGCGCGCGCTCGGTGGCCAGCGCCAGGGCCAGCTCGCACTGGCCGATGGTGCGCATGCAGTGGTGCACCCGGCCCGGGCCCAGCCGCGCCTGCGCCATCGCGAAACCGTGGCCCCATGTGCCCAGCAGATGGTCGGCCGGCACGCGTACGCCGCGCAGCACGATCTCGCAATGGCCTTCGGGCGCGTGGTGGTGCACCACGCTGATGTTGCGCACGATCTCCATCCCCGGCGTGTTCATGGGCAGCAGCACCATGCTGTGCTGGTGGTGCAGGTCGTCGCCTTCCCCGTCTGCGTTGCGCGCCATCACGATCAGCACGCGGCAATTCGGGTGCGCCACGCCGGTGATGAACCACTTGCGGCCACTGAGCACGAGTTCATCGCCCTCGCGTCGAACGGTCGTCTGCAGGTTGGTCGGGTCGGACGAGGCCACGTCGGGCTCGGACATGGCGAACGCCGAACGGATGTCGCCGTTCAACAAGGGCAGCAGCCACTGCGCGCGCTGCGCCGGTGTGGCGAAGCGGTGCAGCAGTTCCATGTTGCCGGTGTCGGGCGCGCTGCAGTTGAAGACCTCGGCGGCCCAGCTCAGCCGGCCCATGGCCTCGGCCAGCGGCGCGTAGTCGAGGTTGCACAGGCGTGTGCCGAGTTCGTCCTCGCGCAGGCCGGGCAGGAACAGGTTCCACAGGCCCTCTTCGCGCGCCAGGGTTTTCAGGTCTTCGAGGAAGGGCGGTGGGTAGTGCCCGTCCTGCACCGCCTGGTGCCAGGCCGCGTTGTGCGGCAGCACATAGGTCTGCAGAAACTGGTCCAGCTGGCGCAACAACGCCTGCGCGCAGGGGCTTTGTTCGAAGTCCATGGCCTGGATTCTGGAAAGGCCCTTTGAACCTTGGGGGCGCCTGGGCGACAGGCCGTGTCTGGAATACCCCATCCGACGGCCGGTTGGGGTGGTTCTTGACCCAGAACAAGGCGGCGCGGCGCCGTCGCCGGTAGTCTCCACCAGCGGTTTTTTGCGCCGTCCTATGGGAAATCAGACGATGAATGCACGAGATGTGATGGGGGCGGTGGCGCCTGGAGACGGCGAGACCGCCGAACGCGCGCGGGCGCTGCTGCGCCAGGCGGGCGAGAACGGCATGCGCCCCTGGCGGCTCAAGGGCCGCGAGCTGCTGCCGGTCGTGCAGGGCGGCATGGGCGTGGGCGTGTCGGCCGGCGGCCTGGCCGGCGCCGTGGCCGCGCTGGGTGGGGTGGGCACCGTGTCGTCGGTGGACCTGCGCCGCCTGCACCCCGACCTGATGGCCCAGACCAGCCACCTGGAAAGCGGCAAGGAACCCGACGCGCGCGAGCGCATCAACGCCGCCAACCTGGTCGCGCTGGACCGCGAGATCCAGCGCGCGCGCCTGATTTCGCAGGGGCGCGGCATGGTGGCGGTGAACATCATGAAGGCCCTGTCGGCCTACGAGATCTATGTGCGCCAGTCGCTGGAAAGCGGCGCCGACGCGGTGGTGGTGGGCGCGGGCCTGCCGCTGGACCTGCCCGAACTGGCCAAGGACCATCCCGGGACCGCCCTGATCCCCATCCTGTCCGACGCGCGAGGCGTGCAGCTGATCGTCAAGAAATGGGAGAAAAAGGGCCGCCTGCCGGACGCCATCGTCATCGAGCACCCCCGGCTGGCCGGGGGGCACCTGGGCGCGGCCAAGGTCGCCGACCTGCAGGACCCGCGTTTCAATTTCGAGAACGTGATCCCCCAGTCCCTGGAATTTTTCAAATCGGCTGGGCTGGAAGGAAAGATTCCATTGATCGCCGCCGGCGGCATTTCCAGCCGCGAAGACATCCTGCGTCTGCAGGGTCTGGGCACCGCCGCGGTGCAGATGGGCACGGCCTTCGCGGTGACGCAGGAATGCGACGCCGACCCCGCCTTCAAGCAGGTGCTGGCCAACGCGACGCCGGAAGACGTGGTGGAGTTCATCAGTGTGGCCGGGCTGCCTGCGCGAGGTGTGCGCACACATTGGCTCAACAAGTACCTGCGCGTGGAGCCCAAGCTCAAGGCCGTGGCGCACGTCAAGGACCGCTGCAACATGGCCTTCGACTGCCTGGCGCATTGCGGATTGCGAGATGGCAAGTCGGACATGGGCCAGTTTTGCATCGACCAGCAGCTGGCCCACGCTTGGGAAGGTGATCAGCAGCGCGGACTTTTTTTCCGGGGGGCCGGTGCCCTGCCGTTTGGCAAGGACATCCGTTCGGTCCATGATCTGCTGTCCTGGATGGTGGCCGGCAACCGGCCGGCGGAGCCTGTACCATCCGACGCCTTCAAAACCGGAGCCCTTGCATGAAGCGTGACCCCCAACCCGGAGCCCAGAATCTCCGGGAACCCCAGCCGATCAGCCTCGATGTGCTGGAAGAAAAATACCTGAAACCCGGGGAGACCGGCATCGACGACCTCTACCGCCGCGTGGCCCGCGCCCTGGCCTCGGTGGAAAAAGAGCCGATCCGCGCCGAATGGGAACGTAAGTTCCTCGACAACCTGTACGCGGGTGCCATCGGCGCCGGCCGCATCATGAGCGCCGCCGGGACCGACATCCAGGCGACCCTGATCAACTGCTTCGTGCAGCCCGTGGGCGACTGCATCCAGGGCTTCGACGACGAAGGCTTCCCGGGCATCTACGAGGCCCTGCGCGAAGCCGCCGAAACCATGCGCCGCGGCGGTGGGGTGGGCTACGACTTCTCGCGCATCCGCCCGCGCGGTGCCGAGGTCAAGGGCACGCACTCGATGGCCTCGGGGCCGTGCAGCTACATCAACGTGTTCGACCAGTCGTGCTCGACGGTCGAGAGCGCCGGTGCGCGCCGTGGCGCCCAGATGGGCGTGCTGCGCATCGACCACCCGGACGTGCTGGACTTCATCACCGCCAAGCGCACACCCGGCCGCTGGAACAACTTCAACGTGTCCGTGGGCGTGAGCGACGCCTTCATGGAAGCCGTGGCCGGCGACCAGCCCTGGGAATTGGTGCACAAGGCCAAGCCCGGGAGCAAGGTCATGGACAAGGGCGCCTACCAGCGCGCCGATGGCCTCTGGGTCTATCAGAGCGTGTCCGCGCGCGAACTGTGGGACACCATCATGAAGTCGGCCTACGACTTCGCGGAGCCCGGCATCCTGTTCCTGGACAAGATCAACCAGGACAACAACCTGCGCTACTGCGAAGGCATCGCCGCCACCAACCCCTGCGGCGAACAGCCGCTGCCGTCCTACGGCTGCTGCGACCTCGGCCCCATCATCCTCACGAACTTCGTGCGCAACGCCTTTGGTTTCGGCGGCGTGCCCTCGTTCGACTTCGCCGCCTTCGAGCAGGCGGTGGCGACCCAGGTGCGTGCGCTGGACAACGTGCTGGACGTGACCTTCTGGCCGCTGGAACAGCAGCGCAAGGAAGCGCAGGACAAGCGCCGCATCGGCGTCGGCTTCACCGGCATGGGCAACACCCTGGCCATGCTGTGCGTGCGCTACGACCGCGAGGACGGCCGCAAGGTCGCCGCGAAGATTGCCGAGCACATGCGCGACGCGGCCTACCGTGCCTCGATCGAGCTGGCCAAGGAAAAGGGCGCCTTCCCCAAGTTCGACGCCAACGGCTACCTGGAGCGCGGCACCTTCGCCAGCCGCCTGCCCGAGTCCATCCGCCAGGCCATCCGCGAACACGGCATCCGCAACAGCCACCTGCTCTCCATCGCCCCCACCGGCACAGTGAGCCTGGCCTTTGCCGACAACGCCTCCAACGGCATCGAGCCGCCGTTCTCCTGGATGTACCGCCGCAAGAAGCGCGAGCACGACGGCTCCACCCGCGAGTACGCGGTGGAAGACCACGCCTGGCGCCTCTACCGCGACCTCGGCGGTGACGTGGACCACCTGCCCGAGTACTTCGTCAACGCGCTGGCGATGACCGCGGGCGAGCACATCGCCATGATGGAAGCGGTGCAGCCCTTCGTGGACACCGCGATCTCCAAGACGGTCAACGTGCCGGGCGACTACCCCTACGAGGACTTCAAGAACCTGTACCTGCAGGCCTGGCGCGCCAGCCTCAAGGGCATGGCCACCTACCGGCCCAACACCATCCTGGGCTCGGTGCTCGACACCGGCGCGCCGGTGGTCGAGGCCAAGCCAGCCCCCGCGCCTGCGGCGGCGCCGGTGGACCCGATGCGTACCGTGATCGAGAGCCGTCCCAAGGGCGCGCTCTCGGCGGTGGCCGACAAGATCGAGTACTGGACGCAGGAAGGCCATAAGACCCTGTACATCGTGGTCTCCTTCCTGCCGGTGCCGGCCGCCGACGGCAAGGGCACGGTCGAGCGCGCCATCGAGTTCTTCATGCCCGTGGGCCAGAACGGTGAGTCGCAGCAGTGGATCACCTCCACCATGCGCATGCTGTCGCTGGCCGCGCGCGGCGGTTTCCTGGGCCGGGCGCTGTCCGACATGCGCAAGGTCGCCTGGGACCGCGGCCCGGTGCGCCTGGGCACCTACGAGAAGGCCGACGGCACCCACGTGCCGATGTGGCACGACTCGGAGGTGGCCGCCATTGCGTTCGCGCTGCAGAACATCATTGCCCGCCGCAACCAGCAGACCGACACCGCCGCAGTCGCCACACCCCACGCCCCGGCCGCGCCAGAGCTGGTGGGCATGTCGTCCAGCGTGATGGCCGGCAAGAAGTGCCCCGAGTGCGGCGCACACGCCATGATCCGCAAGGACGGCTGTGACTACTGCACCTCCTGCGGACACCTCGGCAGCTGCGGCTGAGCCCGACACCGGCGTGACCGACTGGGCGGCGCTGGCCGCCGAGCTGATGTCGGCGCGCCGCACGGTGCTGCCGTTCCGCCTGGGTGAGCCCGGCCCCGACGCCACGCAGCTGCAGGCCATCCTGTCGGCCGCGGCCTCGGCGCCCGACCACCGCAGCCTGCTGCCCTGGCGCTTCATCGCCGTGCCGGGCGACCAGCGCGAGGCCTTGGCCGAGGTGTTCGTGCAGGCCTTGCTGGAGCGCGATCCGCAGGCCGAACTACACGACATTGCCAAGGCGCGCGAGAAGGGATTCCGCTCGCCTTTCCTCGCGCTGCTGGTGGTCGACGAGACCAAGGGTGATGCCGAGATCGGCCTGGCCGAGCGGCTGATCTCCGCCGGCTGCGCGGCGCAGAACGTGCTGCTCATGGCCACGGCCCTGGGCTACGGCTCGGCACTCACCGCCGGACAGTCGGTGCGTTCGGCCGCGCTGCACCGCTTCTTCGGCCTGGGCGAGCGCGAGCAGGCCGTGTGTTTTCTGAGCATCGGCACCGCACTCTCGCGCGGCAAGACCGTCGTGCGCCCCACGGTGGCCGACTACGTCTTCACCCTGAACCCCGTCGGCCCTGGCTGACACGTTTTTCCCAACCGGATTTTTCATGGACATCCGCACCTTCGACGACTTGCTCGCCGCCGCGCGCGCCCAACCCCTGCCCCAGCGCCTGCTGATGGTGTTCGCCGCCGTCGAGCTGCCCGACGACGCCACGCCGGCCGAACGCGCCGCGTTCGACAAAGGCCAGGGCGGTGCGCTGGTGCCGCAGATGTGCGTCGACAAGAGCCCCGACGAGCTGGCCTCGTTCGAACAGCTCAAAGAGGAGGCTGCGGGCTTCGGCCAGCCCTGGGGCATGATCTTCGCGGCCGCCATGTCGGGCAGCGCTGGCCAACCACCCACCAGCGCCGACGCCGACGCGCCGCTGCAGAAGATGGTGGAGGCCATCCGCCAGGGCCGCATCCAGCACTTCATCCCGTTCGACCCGCAAGGGCGCGCGGTGCTGCTGGACTGACCCCATGGCCGGCATTCACCTGCACCAGATCACCCAGCCCGGGCAACAGGCTCCGAGCGTGGGTTTCGAGGCGCCGTTCGAGATGCTCGACGCCTGCCACGAGCGGGTCGAGCGCATGCTGCGCCTGTTGGGCAAACTGCGCGGCCACGTGAAGACCCACGGCGCCGACGCCCAGGCCCGCGACGCCGCGCGCGACGTCATGCGCTACTTCGACCAGGCTGGCCCGCACCACCACGAGGATGAGGAGCGCCATGTGTTCCCGGCGCTGCTCGCGCAGCGCGAGCCGGCGGTGGTTGCGGTGGTCATCCGCCTCAAACAGGACCACCGGGAGATGGCCGTGCAGTGGGCGCAGGTGCGCGCGGCCTTGTCGGGGCTGGTGGACGCCGGCGAAGGCTGGGCGGGGTTTTCAGCGGAGGACCAGCAGCGCTTCGACGCCTACGACGCGCTGTACCGGCGGCACCTGGTGGACGAGAACGGCGTGGTCTATCCGGCGGCGCGGGCCATTATCCGTGGGGAAGCGCTGCAGGCAATGAGCGCGGACATGATGGCCCGGCGGGGTGTTGCAGGCTAAGGCTTGGCATGACTTTTCTCTGCAAGAAGGTGCTCCCAGAGTGAACAGCGTTGTTGTGTGAAATCGAAACTGGAGCGATGTCAAATGCGAGTGATTTGTTCAGTTTTTCTTGCACTGCTGTTATCAGGCTGTGTCGTTTTCCTTGATCACCCGGATGCTGAATTCGTCCAAGGAGTGGTCGTTCGAAGTGACAACGGAAAACCCGTTCCCCACGCAGAGGTGGTGGTTTGGGAGGGACGCCGATTCTTCACACTCTTTCCAGTTTCCTATCCGCCGGCAGCAAAGGCGACCGCCGACGCCGATGGCGTGTTTTCCATTCGTGTGGCGAACCGTTGGCCAGCGCGAATCACGGCGCACGCAGGTGCCCTTTGGGGCTATGTGGAACCCGACCAAGCAGGTATACGGGCGGTTGTTTTGCGTTTGTCAGAGGAAAAGCCCGTCTGGCGGTAGCCTGCGTCAGCGCCAAGACGGCAAGGAGCCGCTGTCCTATTGACTCACGCATCGTATGCTCATGCGCTGATGTGCTTCCAAATCCAAAGGACAGCCCGTTGCCTTGTTGCTACTCACTGGGTCCGACGCTCAACGCCACCTCGGCCACCCCCTCCACCCGCCCCGTGATCCGGTCCCCGCTGACCACGGGGCCCACGCCGTCGGGCGTGCCGGTGTAGATCAGGTCGCCGGGTTGCAGGTGGTAGAACTGGGACAGGTCCGCGATGATCTCGCGGATGTTCCAGATCAGCTTGTCCACGTCGGACGACTGCTTCGTGGCCCCGTTGACCTCCAGCTCGATGGCGCCCTTTTCGATCACCACACCTTCCATCGGCACGATCTCGCTGCAGACCGACCCTTGTTCGATGTCCTTTCCCAGGTCCCAGGGCCGGCCCTTGTCGCGGGCGACCAGTTGCAGGTCGCGGCGCGTCATGTCCAGGCCGGCGGCGTAGCCGTAGATCACTTCATGCGCCTGGTCGGCACTGATACGGAAACCGGCCTTGCCCACGGCCAGCACGAGTTCCATCTCGAAGTGGTAGTTGTTCGTGCCGGGCGGGTAGGCCACGGTCGCGCCCGAGGGCGTGAGGGTCTGTGGCGACTTGGTGAAGTAGAACGGCCGCTCGGCGCTCTTGTCGACCGGCTTGCCCATCTCGACGGCGTGCGCGTGGTAGTTGCGGCCAACGCAGAAGATGCGATTAATCGGGAAGCGTTCGGCCCGGCCACGGATCGGCAGGGACTGGACGGCGGGTGGTGCGAAGAGGTACTGGGTCATCGGGTGTCTCTGAAAAATCAACGGGTCTCGTACACACCGAGCTTGCGGTGCAGCGGGGATTCGTCGGCGATGAAGACGAAGGCGGGCTGGTCGGCCGCGCGGTTGCTCAGCGTCACGGCCTCGTAGCCCGGCGCGCAGCAGGTGTCGGCCTCGACCAGCCCAAAGCGCTTGCCGCAGGTGGACACGTCGACGCCGCCTTCGATCAGGTGGAACACTTGCGCCGGCGAGCGTGCCGGCAGCGTGAGCGTCTGGCCGGGCCTGAGCATCAGCGCGTAGAAGCCCAGGATGTTCTCGGCGTCTTCGCCCGTCTCGGGGTTCACGTAGGTCACCTGCACGCAGTCGAGGTCGGGCTGGTTGTCGGCCATCGCCAGCAACGCGGCGCGCGTGTCCATCCAGGGGTAGCGCAGCATGGGGTAGCGCCGGTCGCTGCGGTTGAAGACCTGGGTGGGCACCACGCCGGCGCGGGTCCAGGCGCGGTCGCCGCTGCCGGGCTTGACGGTCTGGCGCTCACCGTTGATGTGGTAACTCGCCTCCATGTAATAGACCAGCGGCAGGTCCAGCACGTCCAGCCAGACCACCGGGTCGCTGCCATCGTGACCGTGCTCGTGCCACAGGCCTGTCGGCGTCAAGATCAAATCGCCGCGGCTCATCGGGCACTTCTCGCCGTCCACCGTGGTCCAGGCGCCTTCGCCCTCGACCACCATGCGCACCGCGTTGGGCGTGTGGCGGTGGCTGGGCGCCCACTCGCCGGGCAGCAGCAGCTGCATGCCCAGGTAGATCGCGGGACTGGCCTTCATGTTCTCCAGGCCGTGACCGGGGTTGGCCAGCACCAGCACGCGGCGCTCGGCCTTCTCGATCGGCGTGAGTTCGCCGGCCTTGAGCAGCAGCGGCTTGAGCGTGGCGTAGGGCCAGTGCACGGCCTGCGTGGCGCGCGTCGGCACTTTGGGCGGCAGCACGGCGCGCAGGCTGGGCCAAAGCGGCACCAGGTTGAGATTCTTGAGGTCGTCGCGGTAGTCCTGCGGCAGGTCTTCCAGGCGGCCGAGTGGGTGGCTCATGGCTTGTCTCCGTGCGATGGGCTTTGTTCGGCCGCATGCTGATAATGAGTATGCTGATGATAAGAGGGCGGTTAGACTGGGTCAACCACCGACCATCTGTTGTCCCCCACACCTGACCTGTTTGCCATGGACACCCCCGAAACCACCGGAATCCAGATCGACCAGCAGCCCGGCTACGCGATCCGGCGCCTGCACCAGATCGCGGTCGGCATCTTTCTCCAGGAGGCGGGAGAACTGGGCGTGACGCCGGTGCAGTACGCCGCCTTGCAGGTGGTGGGCAACCAGCCGGGCATCGATCAGCGCACGCTGGCCCGCAGCATCGCGCTGGACACCTCGACCACCGGTGGCGTGGTGGACCGGCTGGAGGCGCGGGGCTGGCTGGAGCGGCGCCTGTCGCCGCAGGACCGGCGCGCGCGCCAGCTGTTCCTGACCCCGGCGGGCGAGCAGGGGCTGGCCGAGACTGTGCCCGCCATGCTGCGCGCGCAGGAGCAGATCCTGGCGCCGCTGACTCCGCGCCAGCGCACCGAGTTCATGCGCCTGCTGCAGGTGCTGGTGACGCAGAACAACGACCTGAGCCGGGCACCAGCCGAGGCGCGGTAGGCGCGGTAGGCGCGGCTCGCCTTCTCAGGCCAGGTCTTCGTGAAAGTCGCTGGCGCCGGGTTTCCAGTAAGCCGAGACCTTGACATGGTTGCGTGGCCGTTCGCGTTCGTTCAGCAGGATGTCTCGCAGCCGCGTCATGCAACCGGCTTCGCCCGCGCACCAGATGAAGCCGTCGCCTGCGGGCAGGTCCACCGTGCGCACCGCCTCGCACAGCGCCTCGTCGGTCGGCAACCAGCGCAGCTTCAGACCAGGGCGCTCGGGCAGCGCCTGCAGGTCCTGCTCGTGCGGGGTGTGAAGCAGCACCGTAGTGGGCGTGCCCACCGGCAGTTCGTCGAGTCGCCGCGCGATGGCGGGCAGCGCCGTCGCATCGCCTGCCAGCAGGTACCAGGGCAGGTCGTCCGCAATGATGATGGATCCGCGGGGGCCGCCGATCACCGCCGCGTCGCCCGCCCGGGCGCGCTGCGCCCAGTCGCTGGCCGCACCCCCTGCGTGCAGGGCGAACACCAGGGTCAGCTCCTGGCGGGCCGTGTCGAAGTGGCGAGGTGTGTAGTCGCGCCGCTGCTCCTGTCCGTCGGCGTCGGTGAAGACGAACTTGACATGGTCGTCGAACGACAGCGAGACGAAGCTGGCCAGCGCCGGCCCGCCGAAGGTCACGGCCAGCAGGCCCGGGCTCAGTGGCTGGACATGGCGCACGCGCACGTCGCGGCGCAGCAGCTCGTGGCGCACGCGTCGCGTCGGGCCCATGGGGCGCTCTGTAGAAGAAACGGAAGAGGACATGGGATGGTCTAATTGATTGATAATGTCATCTATTCTGATGTAATAAGTTGATAAGGTCAACAAAATGACAAAGCTGTCCGACGACGACCTGATGGAGGCGGTGCACGACCTGATGCACCTGGCCCGCGCGCAGCTGCTGCGCCAGATGCCCGATGACGGGCTGGGGCCGATGGAAGGGCGGGCGCTGGGCTTCTTCGTGCGCCACCCGGGCAGCACGCAGACCGATCTGGTGCAGCACGCGGGGCGGGACAAGGGCCAGTTGGCGCGCCTGATCGCGGTGCTCAAGGACAAGGGCCTGCTGGTGGCCCGGCCGGACGAGCACGACCGCCGGGTGATCCGGCTCTACCCGACCGAAGCGGCGCAGCGCCGTCACGAATCCGTCATGCGCCAGCGCCGCCAGGTGGCGGCCCGGGCCGCCCGCGGGCTGGATGCGCCGGAACGGCAGGCGCTGCTGCGCGCGCTGCGCCACATGCAGGACAACCTGCGCGACGCCGGTTTGTAACCGAGGAGTAACTGGTTTCCTGGATAATTGAAACCAAATTACAGGGCGGCGTTCCCAGACCGGCCTGAAACATTCGCCATCCAGGAGACACCCATGCCCCAGCGCGCCACCAAAATCGTCGCCACCCTCGGTCCTGCGTCCAGCGATCCCGCCCTGCTCGAAGCCATGATCCGCGCCGGCGTCAATGTCGTCCGGCTGAACTTCTCGCACGGCAAGGCGCAGGACCACATTGACCGCGCCAACCTCGTGCGCGAGGCCGCGCGCCGCGCCGGCCGCGAGGTCGGCATCATGGCCGACCTGCAGGGCCCGAAGATCCGCGTCGGCAAGTTCGCCGAAGGCAAGGTGATGCTCGAACCCGGCCAGCCGTTCGTGCTGGATGCCTCGCGCACCGAGCCAGGCGACATCGGCGGCGTGGGCCTGGACTACAAGGAACTGCCGCGCGACGTGAAGGCCGGCGACACCCTGCTGCTCAACGATGGCCTGATCGTGATGACGGTGGACAAGGTGGTCGGCGACGCGGTGCACACCACGGTCAAGCTCGGCGGCGAGCTGTCCAACAACAAGGGCATCAACAAGCAGGGTGGCGGCCTGACCGCGCCCGCGCTGACCGCCAAGGACATGGAGGACATCAAGACCGCCATGAGCCTGCAGGCCGACTACGTGGCCGTGAGCTTCCCCAAGAATGCGACCGACATGGAACTGGCGCGCCAGCTGTGCAACATGGCTGCGGCCCAGTACAACCACAAGCCCGGCCTGATCGCCAAGATTGAGCGCGCCGAGGCCATCCCCGAGCTGGACAACATCCTGAGGGTGTCCGACGGCATCATGGTCGCGCGCGGCGACCTGGCGGTGGAAGTGGGCAACGCGGCGGTGCCCGGCCTGCAGAAGCACATGATCAAGCGCGCCCGCGAGATGGACAAGGTGGTGATCACCGCCACGCAGATGATGGAGTCGATGATCGTCAACCCGGTGCCCACGCGCGCCGAGGTGAGCGATGTGGCCAACGCCGTGCTCGACGGCACCGACGCCGTGATGCTCAGCGCCGAAACCGCGGCCGGCAAGTACCCGCTGGAGACGGTCCAGCAGATGGCCGCGATCTGCGAGGAAGCCGAAAAGACCGACCACGACCCGCTGGACGACGATTTCGTGGGCGCGCACTTCACCCGCATCGACCAGGCCATCGCCATGGGCGCGCTGTTCACCGCGCACCACCTCAAGGCCAAGGCCATCGTCGCGCTGACCGAGTCCGGCTCGACCGCGCTCTGGATGAGCCGCCACAGCGTGCGCATGCCGGTCTATGCCGTCACCTCCAAGCTGTCCTCGCAGCGCAAGATGACGCTCTACCGCAACGTGCGCCCGCTGCTGGTCGACACCAGCGCCGACCGCGACACCGCGCTGGCCGAAGCCGAGGCCGATCTCAAGCAGCGCGGCGTGATGCAGAAGGGCGATGTCTACGCGATCACGGTCGGCGAGCCCATGGGCACGCCGGGCGGCACGAACACCCTGAAGATCTGCAGGGCCACCTGAATCCGGGCCGGCCCCGCCTGCGTACCCGGGAGATGAGCCTTCTCCCGAACCTCCCCCGCCGCCGCTGGCTGGCCAGCCTCGGCCTGCTGCCCCTGTTGCAGGCCTGTTCACCGCTGTCGCTGATCAACGCCACGGTGCCAACCGGCACCCACCGCGCAATCACCGACCAGATCTACGGGCCCGACCCGAGACACCGTCTGGACGTCTACCTGCCCCCGCCGCCCGTGTCCGGTGCGCCCGCGGTGCTGTTCTTTTACGGTGGCACCTGGAGCAGCGGCCGGCGGCAGGACTATCGCTTCGTCGGCGAGGCGCTGGCCTCGCGGGGCATCGTGGCGCTGGTGGCCGACTACCGCCTCAGCCCGCAGGTGAGCTACCCCTCCTTCGTGCAGGACAGCGCGCTGGCGCTGCGCTGGGCCTGGGACCGGGTGGAGCGGCTGGGCGCATCGCCCGGGCGCCTGTTCGTGCTGGGCCACAGCGCCGGGGCCTACAACGCCGCCATGCTGGCCCTTGACCCACGATGGCTGGGGGCGGTCGGCCTGGCGCCGCGGCAGCTGGCGGGCTGGATCGGGCTGGCAGGGCCTTACGACTTTCTGCCCATCGAGGTGCGCGAAGCGCAGCTGGCATTCGACTGGCCGGGCACCCCGCTCGATTCCCAGCCCATGTTCCACGCCTAGAGGGCGCAGCCGGCGCAAACCCCGCCAGCCCTGCTGCTGGCCGCTCGCCAGGACACCCTGGTCGATCCGCTGCGCAACAGCCAGGGGCTGGCAAGAGCCCTGGCGCGGCAAGGGGTACCGGCCGACCTGGCGTTGCTGGAGCGGGTCAGTCACACCACACTGATTGGCTCGTTCGCGGTGCCGTTGCGCGGTCTGGCGCCGACACTGGACCGGGTGAGCGACTTCGTCAGGGGGCCGTTGGCCTGAGGGCTTTAAAATTCCCCTTAGTTACATACCGGTTACCAACTTTGACTAGGGGATTCTCATGGCGCTCGTTTCCATGCGCGAACTGCTCGACCACGCTGCGGCCAACGGCTACGGCATTCCGGCGTTCAACGTCAACAACCTGGAGCAGGTGCAGGCCGTCATGGCCGCGGCCGACGAAGTCGGCGCGCCCGTCATCCTCCAGGCCTCGGCCGGCGCCCGCAAGTACGCCGGCGAAGCCTTCATCAAGCACCTGATCCAGGCTGCTGCCGAGATGTACCCGCACATCCCCATGGTCATGCACCAGGACCACGGCACCAGCCTCAAGGTCTGCGAAGGCGCCATTGCGCTGGGTTTTGGCTCGGTCATGATGGACGGCTCGCTGATGGAAGACGGCAAGACGCCGGCCAGCTTCGACTACAACGTCGACGTGACCCGCAAGGTGGTCGAACTGGCCCACAAGACCGGAGTGACCGTGGAAGGCGAACTCGGCTGCCTGGGCAACCTGGAAACCGGTGACGCCGGCGAGGAAGACGGCATCGGCGCCGAAGGCAAGCTGGACCACAGCCAGATGCTGACCGACCCCGAGGAGGCCGCCCAGTTCGTCAAGGCCACCCAGCTGGACGCGCTGGCCATTGCCATCGGTACCAGCCACGGTGCCTACAAGTTCAGCCGCCCGCCCACCGGCGACATCCTGGCCATCAGCCGCGTCAAGGAAATCCACGCCCGCATCCCGAACACCCACCTGGTGATGCACGGTTCGTCGTCGGTGCCGCAGGAGCTGCGCGCCATCATCAACCAGTACGGCGGCGCGATGAAGGAAACCTACGGCGTACCGGTGGCCGAGATCCAGGAAGCCATCAAGCACGGCGTGCGCAAGATCAACATCGACACCGACATCCGCATGGCCATGACCGGCGCGGTGCGCAAGTTCATGGCCGAGAACCCCGAGAAGTTCGACGCTCGCGAGTGGCTCAAGCCCGCCCGCGAAGCTGCCAAGGCGGTGTGCAAGCAGCGCTACCTGGAATTCGGCTGCGAAGGCCAGGGCGCCAAGATCAAGGGCGAGACGCTCTCCGTGATGGCCGCCCGTTACGCCAGCGGAGAGCTGGCGCAGAAGGTGGTCTGATCCCGCCGGGACCGACCTGCGATAATCCGCCGGAATGGTTCAAAGCCCGTTGACTGTTCGGTCACCGGGCTTTTTTCTTGGCTGCCACTTTCCTTGCGACCGATCATGAGCACCGCCCTGCACACCTCCGCCCTCAAGTCCCTGCCCCTGCTCGCGCGCGGCAAGGTGCGCGACAACTACGCTGTGGGCGACGACCGCATCCTGATGGTGGCGTCCGACCGCATCAGCGCCTTCGACGTGATCATGGGCGAACCCATTCCCGGCAAGGGCGCGCTGCTGACCACGCTCAGCCTGTTCTGGTTCGACCAGCTCGGCCCCAAGGGCCTGAACATCTGTCCCATCCACCTGACCGGCGACGCGCCCGAGAGCGTGGTCTCGGCCGACGAGGCGGACCTGGTCAAGGGTCGTTCGATGCTGGTGCAGCGCCTCAAGCCCATCCCGGTGGAGGCTGTGGTGCGCGGTTACCTGGCCGGCAGCGGCTGGAAGGAATACCAGGAGAGCCACTCGGTCTGCGGCGTGAAGCTGCCCGAGGGCCTGCAGAACGCCAGCAAGCTGTCCGAGCCGATCTACACCCCGGCCGCCAAGGCCGAGATGGGCGAGCACGATGAGAACATCACGTTTGAAAAGACGGTGGAAATGGTCGGAGCCGACATCGCCGCGCAGATCCGCGACAAGGCCATTGCGCTGTACAAGGCCGCGGCCGAGATCGCGCTCAAGAAGGGCATCATCATCGCGGACACCAAGTTCGAGTTCGGCCTGGACAAGGCCGGCAACGTGGTGCTGATGGACGAGGTGCTCACGCCCGATTCCTCGCGCTACTGGCCCGCCGACCAGTACGCCGTGGGCAGCAACCCGCCCAGCTATGACAAGCAGTTCCTGCGCGACTGGCTGGAGACCGCCAAGGTCAATGGCCAGCCCTGGGACAAGGCGCCGCCCGCGCCGCGCCTGCCGCGCGAGGTGATCGAGAAGACTGCCGCCAAGTACCAGGAAGCGCTGACGCGGCTGATGGGCTGAGCGCTGAGCCGCATCCCTGCACCGCCATGAGCCTGCCCGTCGATGTCGCCTCGGTCACCCACAGCGTGCAGCTGGCCGTGGCCCCCGTGTTTTTCCTGACCGCCGTGGCCGGCATGATCAGTGCCGTGGCGGCGAGGCTGGCCCGCATCATCGACCGTGCGCGGGTGCTTGAAGAGCGGGTGCGCAGCTGCTCCGACCAGGAGCTGATCGCACGGCTGCTGCACGAGCTGGTGCTGTTGCGCAAGCGCGGTCGCATCGCCAACTTCTCCATCGGGTGCTTGGCGCTGTGCGGCTTTTTCATCGGCGTCACCATCGTGTCCCTGTTCCTGGGACAGACCTGGGAAATGCAGTGGTCGCTGGTGGCCGTGAGCTGCTTCCTGCTGGGTGTGGGCTCGTTCCTTTTGGCGCTGGGCTGTTTTCTGTGGGAAACCGTGCTGGCCACGCACCTTCTGAACTTCAAGGTGCTGGAGATGGGGCGCGAGTACCAGCGCTGAGCGCAGCGGCCCAGCGAGACAAGGGTTGTTCGGCCGGTGGCTCCGGTTACGGGGAGGTTACTGGGTAGAGTGCGGTCACCGAACACCAGGAGACGCCCCGTGTACACCGCCCATCCCCAGCGCTACGAGCGCATGCCCTACCGCACCGTCGGCAAAAGCGGCCTGAAGCTGCCCAGCATCACGCTGGGCCTGTGGCACAACTTCGGCGACACCACGCCGATGGAAACGCAGCGCGCCATGCTGCGCACCGCCTTCGACGCCGGCATCACCCATTTCGACCTGGCCAACAACTACGGCCCGCCGGCCGGCAGCGCCGAGACCAATTTCGGTGAACACCTGCGCCGCGATTTCCGGCCTTACCGCGACGAGCTCATCATCTCCAGCAAGGCTGGCTACGATATGTGGCCTGGCCCTTACGGGCAGGGCGGTGGCTCTCGCAAGTATGTGCTGGCCAGTCTGGACCAGAGCCTTAAGCGCATGGGGCTGGACTACGTGGACATCTTCTATTCCCACCGCTTCGATCCCGACACCCCGCTGGAAGAAACCATGGGCGCGCTGGCCACGGCGGTGCAGCAGGGCAAGGCGCTGTATGTGGGTATTTCCAGCTACTCCGCCGGCAAGACCCGCGAGGCCGCGGCCATCCTGCGGCAGATGGGCGTGCCGCTGCTGATCCACCAGCCGTCCTACAGCCTGCTCAACCGCTGGGTCGAGGAGGCGCTGCTCGACACCCTGCAAGCTGAGGGCATGGGTTGCATCGCTTTCAGCCCGCTGGCGCAGGGCCTGCTGACGAACAAGTACCTGAACGGCGTGCCGCAGGACGCGCGCATCCACCGCCCGGGTGGTGGCTCGTTCAAGCAGGAACACCTGAGCGAACAGAACCTGGCTCATGTGCGCGCACTCAACGACATGGCGCAGGCGCGCGGCCAGAGCCTGGCGCAGATGGCCGTGGCCTGGGTGCTGCGCCATCCGGGCATGAGCTCGGCGCTGATCGGCGCCAGCAAGCCCGAGCAGATCGCCGAGCTGGTCGGCGCGCTGCAGAACCTGCACTTCAGCGCCGACGAACTCGCCGCCATCGACCAGCACGCGGTGGACGGCGGCCTCAACCTCTGGAAGAAGCCTTCGACCGACCAGAGGCTGTGACGAGCGAAGTGCCTTCATCAGGGATGCGGTGGAACCGACTCCGCCGGGACACACGCATCGTCCCCCTCAGAGGGAAGCGCCGCAGGCACGCAGGGGGGATTCAAATGTCCTGGGCGAGCGCCAGCGACTCCTGCATCACCGCGCGTGTCGCCGGGCTGAGCGGGCCGGTGCGTGCCAGCGCCAGCGCGATGTGGCGCACGATGGGCGGGTCCACCAGGCGCGCGGCCTGGAAGCGGTGCTGGCTGCGCGCCACGTCGATGGCGTAGGACCCCAGCAGCGCGTAGGCGCCGCCCTGCGAGGCGATGCCCAGCTGCAGCGCCAGCGAGTCGGCCTCCAGCACCACGTTGAGCTGCACGCCGCGCTGGCGCGCGACCTGTTCCAGCTGGTCGCGCCAGCTGCTGGGACGGCAGAACGCCACCAGTGGCAGGCCATCCAGCGCCTTGAATTTCACCGTCGGTTTCGCGGTCACCGGGTCGCCCTCTGGGCCGACGAGGAAGGTCTGCGCCTCAGCCAGCGACAGCGCGTCGCTGCCGTTGGGCTGGCCGTGGCGGAACAGCAGGGCCAGGTCCAGGCTGCCGTCCTCCAGCCAGGTCTCCAGCTGCGCGCCCTGGCCCTCTCGCACGCTCAGCTGCACCAGCGGGTGCTGCTGGCGCAGGCGGGCGAACAGCGTGCTCACGAAGGGGTGGGCCAGCGAGGGGATGGTGCCCAGGCGCACGCGGCCCATGGTCTGGCCGGCGGTGGCGCGGACGTCGTTCTCCAGCTGCTCGGTGCTGCTGAGCCAGACTCGCACCTTGGGCGCGATGCGCTGGCCGAAGGCGGTGAGGGCGACGCCGCGCCCTGTGCGCTCGAACAGGCGCCCGCCGCACCGCTGCTCCAACTCGGCGATCTGCCGGCTCACATGCGGCTGGCTGGTGCCGTGCAGCAGCGCGACCTTGCTCAGGCTGCCGGTTTCGGTGGCGTCGAGGAACAGCTTCCAGAGCGCGGGATTCATGGATGAGATATGCGGAATGGGTATGTCTGAAATGTACCGTCAGACAGTTCCGCTATGACTGGCATTGGCCGACAGTCCGTTCCACGGCGGCGGACCTGCAGGGCCCCGCCGCCCAGGCGGTCACCGGGCAGAAAGCACGGCGGCTGTGCCGAACGAACCCATTCACCCGAGGACACCGACATGAAAGCCCTTGATCTGCGCGGCCTGAACCCCGCCCCCGTGACCCCCTTCACCCGTGACGGCGCTGTCGATTACGCGGCCATCCAGCGCCTGGGCCGCTGGCTGGCCAGCGTGGACGGCGTCAAGAGCCTGACCGTGCTCGGCCACGCCGGCGAAGGCACTTTCCTGGAACGCGACGAGCAGTTCAAGGTCATCGAAGCCTTCCGCAAGGCGGTGGACGACAAGCTGCCCATCATCGCGGGCATCACGCTCGAAGGCACGCAGGTGGCGGCCGCTGAAGCCAGGCGCGCCGTGGACGCAGGCGCCGCGGCCGGTCTGGTCTATCCCTCGCACGGCTGGCTGCGCTTCGGCTACCAGAAAGGCGCGCCGCAGGACAAGTACAAGGCCATCTACGAGGCCAGCGGCCTGCCACTGATCCTGTTCCAGTACCCCGACGCGACCAAGTGCACCTACGACCTGGAAACGCAGCTGGACATTGCCGCGCTGCCTGGCGTGTTCGCCATGAAGAACGGCGTGCGCAACATGAAGCGCTGGGACCGCGAGATCCCGGTCATCCGCGCCGAGCGCCCGGACCTGCAGATCCTGACCTGCCACGACGAATACCTGCTGCACACCATGTTCGACGTGGACGGCGCGCTGGTGGGGTACGGCTGCATCGCGCCCGAGCCGCTGGTCGAGATGATCAAGGCCGGCAAGGCCAAGGACTACAAGAAGGCGCGCGAACTGCACGACCGCCTGCTGCCGGTGACCGCCAACGTCTACCACCGCGGCTCGCACATGGAAGGCTCGGTGGCGCTGAAGTGGGCGCTGGTGGCGCGCGGCATCCTGGAGCACGCCACGGTGCGCAGCCCGTTGCTGCCGCTGGCCGAAGGCGCCGAGCAGGAAATCGCCGCCGCCATGCGTGCCGCCGGGCTGGGCCTGGCGCAGTGAGTCACCTATGGGCGCGTCGGGCCGGCGCGCCTACCATCCACCCGTGGAGACAAAAACCATGAAAACCAAGACCTGGATGGCCGCCCTGGTGCTGGGGCTGTCGCTGACGGCGCCGGTGCAGGCGCAGGGCAAGTTCCCTGAGGGCACGCTGAAACTGGTAGTGCCCTTTGCCGCCGGCGGTGGCGTGGACCAGGCGGCGCGGCTCTTGGGCCGGCAGCTGCAGGCCGACCTGGGCGTGACGGTGATCGTGGAGAACAAGGCGGGCGCCAGCGGCACCATCGGCGGCAAGGCCGTGCAGACCGCCGCGCCCGATGGCATGACCCTGCTGTTCTCGGCCGCCACCCATGTGCTGGCGAAACAGGTGCTGGCCAGTCCGCCCTACGACCCGCAGACCGACTTCGCGCCGGTGGCGCGCGTGGGGGAGGCGCCGCTGCTGCTGGTGATCCCGCCGACCGCACCGCAGAAGAACCTCAGGGAGGTGCTGGATGCGGCCCGCACGCAGCCGGACAAGTGGACCGCTGCCGTGCCGGCGCTGGGCGCGCCCAGCCACCTCGCCACGCTGCTGCTGGCTCAGCAGGGCAAGCTCACGCTGACCATGACGCCCTACAAAGGCACGGCGCCAGCGCTGGCCGACGTGGCCGGCGGACATGTGCAGCTGCTGATGGACTCGATCATTTCTCTGCAGGGCATGGCTCGTAGCGGCAAGGTCAAGCCGATTGCGGTGACCTCGACCCAGCGCAGCGGCGTCGCGCCCGAGGTGCCCACAGCCGTGGAAAGCGGCTTCCCGGGCATGGTCTACAACTCCTGGTACGGCGTCTGGGCGCCCAAGGGTACGCCGGCCGATCGCGTGCAGATCCTGAACAAGGCCATCAACAAAGCCACGGCCGGGCTGGCGCGCGCCGGCGCGTTCACCTCTTTGGGCATCCTGCCCGTGCTGGAGACGACAGACCAGTTCCGCCAGTTCGTGGCCGCCGATGTGGCGCGCAGCGCCGACCTGCTGAAGGAAGCGGGTTTCAGGCCTGAATAAGCCTGGCCGGAGCGACATGTCTGCGTCGAGAGATGCGGTGGAACCGGCTTCGCCGGGCCACTCGCATCGCCCCCTTGAGGGGGTGACGCCGCAGGCGGCGCAGGGGTGGGCTTAGTTCAGCGCCATGCTGAGCTTGCGCCGGTACTGCGAGACCAGCTGCGCCTGCGGGTCTTCCTGCACCGCCGCCTTACCGGCCAGCTCGATGCCGCCGGCGCTCTTGCCGGCCGCGGCCGGGTCGGCCTTGGGCTTGGGCGGGGTCATGAGTTCGAGAAGGCCGACGTAGGTCTTGCGCGGGGCCTCGTCGTCCCACTTCTTGTCGCGCATGATGATTTCCAGGAGCTCTTCCAGTGCGGCCGGCCATTCACCCATGGCGATCAGCACGCGGCTCTTGGCGAAGCGGGTCTCGAAGTCGCGCTTGTTCTGGCCGATCAGCTCGTCGAACTTCTCCAGCGGCCACTGGCCGCGCGGGTCGGTGCCGACGAATTCCAGCGCGTTGAGCCACTGGCTCAGGGCGTCGAAGCGCAGAGGCACCGGGATGCGGGCCATGGCCGGCGCCAGCGCGCCCGCCGCCTGCTCGAACAGGCCGTGGCTGATGCACTGGCGGACCAGCTCGAAGCGCAGGTCGTCGTTGTCGGGAGCCTGTTCGACGGCGCGGGCCAGCTTTTCCAGCGCCGAGGCGGGATCGGCCGCCTCGCCTTCTCCGCCCTGTGCCAGCATCTGCTGCGCCTCGTCGGCCTCTGCCAGCGCCGCCAGCTCGTCCTCGCTGGGCAGGTGCTTGTCCAGGAAGGCCTTGATCTGGCCTTCGGGCAGCGCGCCCATGAAGCCGTCCACCGGCTGGCCGCCGATCAGCAGCACGCAGGTCGGGATGCTGCGGATGCCGAAGGCCGCGGCCAGCTGCTGTTCCTGGTCGGAGTCGATCTTGACCAGCTTGAAGCGCCCGCCGTACTCGGCCTCGATCTTCTCCAGGATGGGGCCGATCACCTTGCAGGGGCCGCACCAGGTGGCCCAGAAATCGACCAGCACCGGGGTGTGCATGGAGGCTTCGATGACCTCGGCTTCGAAGTTGGCGACGGTGACGTTGATCATGGCGGGGAGCGTTGGAAATGGGGGGCGGACGGGCGCGAAACGTAAAATCCGCACTTTACCGGAGCCGCCTGCCGGCGTCCTCCGGCCTTCCCCGAGTCTTCTTCCAACAGCGCCAGCCTGGCGCTTACGAGAGCCTTCCCCATGAGCACACCCCTGGTTGGCGTCGTCATGGGTTCCAGCAGCGACTGGGACACCATGCAGCACGCCGTGCAGATCCTCAAAGACTTCGGTGTCGCGCACGAGGCGCGCGTGGTCTCGGCCCACCGCATGCCCGACGACATGTTCGCCTACGCCGAAGCCGCCGCTGGCCGGGGTCTGAAGGCCATCATCGCCGGGGCCGGCGGCGCCGCCCACCTGCCGGGCATGATCGCCGCCAAGACGGTGGTGCCGGTGCTGGGTGTGCCCGTGATGTCCAAGGCGCTGTCGGGCGTCGACTCGCTGCACTCCATCGTGCAGATGCCCAAAGGCGTGCCGGTCGCAACCTTCGCCATCGGCCCCGCCGGTGCCGCCAACGCGGCGCTGTTCGCCGTGGCCCTCTTGGCCAATGAAGACCCGGCCCTGCGCCAGTGGTTGCTGGCCTTCCGGGCCGAGCAGACCGAAGCGGCGCGCAACATGACCTTGCCTGTCTGATCCCATGAGCCTCAAACCCCTCCTGCCCGGCGCCCTTTCCGACCGTGGCCAGCAGATGACCCTGGGCGTGATGGGCGGCGGCCAGCTGGGCCGCATGTTCGTGCAGGCCGCCCAGGCCATGGGCTACTTCACCGCGGTGCTGGACCCCGATCCGGCCAGCCCGGCCGGCCTGGTGGCGCATTTCCACATCGAGACCGCCTACGACGACGAGCAGGGTCTGGCCCAGCTCATGCAGCGCTGCGACGCCATCACCACCGAGTTCGAGAACGTGCCTGCGCCCGCGCTGATCACCCTGGGCGCGCACCGCCCGGTGGCACCGTCGGCCAATTGCGTGGCCGTGGCGCAGGACCGCATCCAGGAAAAAGCCCACTTCGTGCAGTGCGGCCCCATCAGCGGTGTGTATCCCGCGCCCTATGCGGCCATCGAGACGCCCGAGCTGCTGGCGGCCGTGCCGGCCGACCTGCTGCCCGGCATCCTCAAGACCGCGCGCCTGGGCTACGACGGCAAGGGCCAGATCCGCGTGAAGGACCGCGCCGAACTGGCGGCGGCCTGGGACCGGCTGGGCCAAGTGCCCTGCGTGCTCGAAAAGCTGATGCCGCTGCAGAGCGAGTGCTCGGTCATCGTGGCGCGCGGCGCCGACGGCCAGGTGGTCGCTTTCCCGGTGCAGAAGAACACCCACCACGACGGCATCCTGGCCATCACCGAGGTGTTTGAAGGCGCCGTGCCGGCCGAACTGGCGGCGCGCGCGCAGGCCTCTACGGTGGCGATTGCTAACCACCTGAACTACGTCGGCGTGCTCTGCGTCGAGTACTTCGTGGTGGACAACGGCCAGGGTGGTTCGGACCTGATCGTCAACGAGATGGCGCCGCGGCCACACAACAGCGGCCACTACACGCAGAACGCCTGCGACCTCTCGCAGTTCGAGGCGCAGGTGCGAGCGCTGGCCGGTCTGCCGCTGCCCAGGCCGCGCCAGCACAGCCCGGCCATCATGGTCAACCTGCTGGGTGACCTCTGGTTCAACGCCAATGGCGTGCGCAGCGCTGCCAGCGAACAGCCGGTGGCGCCGCCCTGGGCGCAGGTGCTGGCCCTGCCGGGCACCCACCTGCACCTGTACGGCAAGCTCAGCGCCCGCCCGGGCCGCAAGATGGGCCATCTGAACATCACCGGCGCAAGCGTGGCGCAGGTGCGCGAGACGGCTTCCAAAGTCCTCGCCCTGCTCGGCCTGCCCGCGCTGGACTGAATCCCGTGCCCCTGACCCTGAACGCCCGCGACCCCGCGGCCATCGAGCAGGCCGCGTTGCGCCTGGCCGCGGGCGGCCTGGTCGGCATGCCGACCGAAACCGTCTACGGCCTGGCGGCCGACGCCGGCAACGCCAGCGCGGTGAGCGGCATCTTCGCGGCCAAGGGCCGGCCCAGCGACCACCCGCTGATCGTGCACATCCCCCCGGCCGACGCCGGTGACTGGCGCGCGGCGGTGGCGCCGCTGGCGCACGGCGTGCCGGACTTCGCCGTGGCGCTGATGGCCGCCTTCTGGCCGGGGCCACTGACCCTGATCCTGCCGCGTCGGCCCGAGGTGGCCGCGGTGGCGGCCGGTGGCCAGGACTCGGTGGGCGTGCGCTGCCCGGCGCACCCGGTGGCGCAGGCGCTGCTGAAGGCAGCAGGTCGGCACGGCGTGATCGGCGTGGCCGCGCCCAGCGCGAACCGCTTCGGCCGCGTCAGCCCGACCACGGCCGCGCACGTGGCCGAGGAGTTTGCCGAACTGGGCGACGATCAGTTGCTCATCCTCGATGGCGGCGCCTGCCCGGTGGGCATCGAATCGACCATCGTGGACTGCTCGCGCGGGCACCCGGTGCTGCTGCGCCCTGGCATGCTCACGCCGACGCAGATCGAGGCCGCCTGCGGTCAGCCCCTGCGCGAGCGCGACGAGACCGCGCCCCGCGCCTCGGGCACGCTGGAATCGCACTACGCACCGCGCGCCAAGGTGCGGTTGATGTCGGGCGAGCAGATCCAGGCCGCGCTCGATGTGCTGGGCCCGGACGCGAAGCACATTGCCGTGTACACCCGCACCACGCAGCGGGCCGCCCGCGCCGTGGTGCAGCGCCGCATGCCGGCGGACGCCGCCGCCTGCGCGCAGGAATTGTTCGCGGTGCTGCGCGAGCTGGACGCCACCGGCGTGAAGCTGATCTGGGTCGAGACGCCGCCAGAAGGCAGCGAGTGGGACGGCGTGCGCGACCGGTTGCAGCGCGCCGCGGCCTGACGCGGGCGAATCGCTCCCTCAAGTTCGGCGGCGGCCGGCCGATAGCTCTTGCAGGATGCCCGTCAGGGCGTCTGTACCACCGTCTGCCGAACCACCTGCGAGCCCGCCGTGAACCGCAACCACTTCGCTTTCCAGAGCGTCAGCGACGACCGCCTGGCCATCAACGACGCCACGAGACACCAGTACTACAGCACCATGCAGGCTGAGACCTGCGACGACGACATGGTGCTGGCCGCGCTCAACCGCCGCAAGGCGCGCGCGCTGATCGCTCGCCGCGACCACCGCCGGCTGGGCATCGGGCTGGTGGTGTTGGCGGTGTGTGCCGTGCCTGCACTGGTCTGGGTGCTGGCCTGAGCACCCGCCAGAGGCCGCTTCAGTCGGGCAGGGCCGCGGTCCACTCGACCAGGTTGTCGAGCGCCGGGCGCGCCGCCATGGCGTTCGGGTGGTTGATGAATCCGACCACCACGTAACGCCCCCCGTTGCCGGCGTTCACATAGCCGGCGATGCCGGTCACGTCGCGCAGCGTGCCGGTCTTGAGCCAGGCGTTGCCATAGGCCAGGCTGCCGGGTTCGCGGCCGACGCGGGCCGCCGTGCCCTTGACCCCGGCCACCGACAGCGACTGGACAAAGGTTGCGCCCCGCGGATGGCGGGCCGCGTGCTGCAGCAGATCGCCCAGGGCCTCGGGCGTGATGCGTTCGATGCGCGAGAGGCCGGAGCCGTTTTCCATCACCGGCACGGTGTGGCGGATGCCGAAGGTCGTTCTCCACCAGCGCGCGACGATCTCGCGCGAGCGCTCCAGCCGACCCTGGCGCTCGGGCGTGAGCCGGCCGCGCGGCACGGTCATCGAATCCACCCGCGCCGGCGCCAGCTGTCCCAGCGTGAGGAACAGCTGCTGCGCCATCACGTTGTTGCTCCACTGGTTGACGTCGGCAATGATGTCCGACAGCGGCAGCGATTTCGCCTCGTGCAGCAGGCGGGCGCGGGCCGGGGTGGCGCCCATGACCACCTTGCCGGTGAGCGCGCCGCCGCTGTTGCGCCACAGCCCTTCGAGCGCGCGCGCCGCGTAGCTGGCCGGGTCCTGGTAGGCCACGGGCCACTCCTTGTCGCCGCAGCCCACTGGGTAGCGGCCGGTGAATCGGATCGCGTTGACATCGTCGAAACGGGCACCGATGGCGCCGCGCCAGTCGCCGCAGCCACCACCGCGCGCCAGCGGCAGCGTGGCGTCCACCGCCAGGCCGGCCATCGGCGGCTCGCTGACCACGCGCGCCACGCCGGCGGCCGGGTCGGGGAAGAACTTGAGCACCACCGACTTGAAGTTCACCAGCAGCGCGTCGGGCCCGGCGTTGTAGGGTCGCAGCGCCTCGCCGTCGAAGGCGCCGGGGTCGCGCGGCGGCAGGTCGAAGGCGCTGTTGTCCAGCACCATGTCGCCCAGCACGACCACCACCCCCAGGGTCTGCAGCGCCTGGAAGGCGCCCTGGATGCGTTCAAGCACCAGCTTGGGGTCGCCGCCGCCCTTGATGTAGAGATTGCCTCGCAGCGTGCCCTTGTCCACCACGCCGTCGGTGTAGAAACGGGTGGACCAGGTGAAATCGGGGCCGAGCAGGTCCATCGCGGCGTACGTGGTCACCAGCTTCATCACCGAGGCCGGGTTGACCGGCTGTTCGGTGTTGAAGCGCACCCGGGCGGCACCGGGGCCGCCCACCGGCAGCACCAGGGCCGACATCGCAGTGGCCGGCACCTGGGCGCGTTGCAGGGCAGCCAGCACCGACGGCGGCAGGCCAGTCTGCACGGGGGGCGGAAGCGCCGCGGCGCGCGGCGGCGCGGCGGGGGCGGTGTTGGGCGGTGTGCCGGGGGCCTGCAGACCGGTTTCGGGGGTGAGGCGCAGTTCGCCGGCCGACAGTTCCTGTTCCTGCGCCTGTGCAAGCGCACCGCCGCTGACCAGGGGCAGCAGCAGGACAGTCAGCAGGGCGGCGTACAGGGGGTGTCGCATGGAGTGCCGATTATGGGTCCGGGCCCCTCACGGATAATCCCCCGAATGCCCGTTTCCGACCTGCGTTTTCTGGCGATCGACTCCAGCACCGACACCCTGACGGTGGCCCTGGGCTCGGGCGCACCCGGCGAGACGCCGCTGGCGTTCAGCGGCCCGGGTGCGGCCCAGGCCTCGGCCACGCTGCTGCCGGCCGTGCAGTCGCTGCTGGCGCAGGCCGGCTGGTCGCTGGCCTCGCTGGACGCCATCGTGTTCGGGCGCGGCCCGGGCTCGTTCACCGGCCTGCGCACCGCCTGTTCGGTGGCGCAGGGCCTGGCCTATGGGGCCGGCGGACGGCCGGTGCTGCCGGTGGACACCCTGCTGGCGCTGGCCGAATCGGCCCGGCTGCAGCGGATCGCCGACGGGCTGGCGGTGCCGAACACCATCGCGGCCCTGCTGGACGCGCGCATGGACGAGATGTATGTGGCCCTGTACGCCTGCGGCCCCGCGGGCCTGCAGACCGAGCCGCTGCAGGCGCCGCGCCTGTGTGCCCCGCAGGACCTGGGCACCTGGCTACTCTCCAGCGCGCCGGATGGGGGGCGCGACTGCCTGCGGGCCGGCAACGTATTCGAGGTGTATTCCGACCGGCTGGACCCGTCGGAGGCCCCGCAACAGCCGGCGCTGCCCACAGCCCAGGCCCTGCTGTCGCTGGCGCCGGCGCTGATGGCGGCGGGCCACGCTGTGGACGCGCGCGACGCGCTGCCGCTGTACGTGCGCGACAAGGTCGCGCGCACCACGTTGGAGCGGGAGGGTCGGGCATGACCGCACTCGCTTCGCCCTGGCCAGCAGCGGCCGCCGACCCCCAGCGCGGGCGTCGGGTGGCCTTCGAGCCCATGACGGACGCCGACCTGGACGCCGTCTGCGAGGTCGAGAAGACGGCGTACGCCCATCCCTGGTCGCGGCGCCATTTCGCTGATTCGCTGGCCAGCGGCTACCCCGCGGTGATGCTGCTGGCCGAGCCCCTGCCGGGCGAGGTGCCGCACCCGCAGCGCGGCGACGGCCGGGTGCTGCTGGGTTACCTGGTGGCCATGCCCGGCGTGGACGAGGTGCACCTGCTCAACATCACGGTCGCGCCTGCGCAGCAGCGCCAGGGCTGGGCGCGCTTCATGCTGGACGCCCTGGTGCTGTGGTCGCGCGGCCAGGGCGCACAGTGGCTGTGGCTGGAGGTGCGCGCGGGCAACGAACCGGCGCGCACGCTCTACAACCGCTACGGCTTCCAGCAGGTCGGCTTGCGCCGCGGTTATTACCCTGCCGGCGGGCTGCAGCGCGAAGACGCGGTGGTGATGAGCCTGGACCTGGCGCTCCGCGGCCCGGGAGACGGTGCATGACCGACGCCCACGACGACGCCACCTCGTTCGTGCCGCATCTGGATGCGCGCCAGCGCGCCATGCTGGCCGAGATGGGCGTGCGGGTCTGGGCGCCGCGCGCCGAGACGGCCGCTGTGGACGTTGCGCCAGCCCCCGTGCCAGAGGTGTCCGCCCCGGTGGCGCCCCCGCCGGTCGAGACCCGTCCTACCGCAGCTCCTGCGCCAGCCGCTGCGCCGAGGGCTGCGCCGGCCACATCGGCCGTTGCACCCGTGGCCGTGCCGACACCATCCGCGACCGCCGAACGCCTGCGCCCCGCCGGCGTGGCGCAGATGGACTGGCCGGCGCTGCAGGCCGCCGTGGCCGCTTGTGAGGCATGCGGTCTGTGCAAGACCCGGCGCAACACGGTGTTCGGCGTCGGCGACACGCAGACCGACTGGATGATCGTCGGCGAAGCGCCGGGCGAAAACGAAGACCTGCAGGGCGAGCCCTTTGTGGGCGCGGCCGGGCAGTTGCTGGACAACATGCTGCGCGCGGTCGGCCGCAGCCGCAGCGGCGAGGGCACGAAGGGCGCCTACATCGCCAACGTGCTCAAGTGCCGCCCGCCCGCCAACCGCAACCCGCAGCCACAGGAGGTCGCGCAGTGCGAGCCCTACCTGGCGCGGCAGGTGGCGCTGGTGAAGCCCAAGATCATCGTCGCGATGGGGCGCTTTGCGGTGCAGTCGCTGTTGCGCACCGAGGAGCCCATTGGCCGCCTGCGCGGGCGGGTGCACCGCTACGAGGGCGTGCCGGTGATCGTCACCTACCACCCTGCCTACCTGCTGCGCACCCCGGCCGACAAGGCCAAGGCCTGGGAAGACCTCTGCCTGGCGATGGAGACGGCCGAGGGTCTCTGACGGTTCGGGGGCAGGGGTTCCCCCGGGTTGGCGGCTGGCGCCGGGCGCGCGATCCTGCGGCTCACCACCAACGACGGGAGACCCCCCATGACCCAGCTCTTCGACGCCCCCCTCATCGGCACCGGCCCGCGCAAGGTGCTGTGCCTGCACGGCTGGTTCGGCCACGCCCGCGGCTGGGGGCCGATGGTCCAGCACCTGGACAAGGAAGCCTTCACCTACGCCTTCCTCGACCAGCGCGGCTATGGCCACCGCAAGGACAGCGGCGGCCCCTACACCATGGCCCAGATCGCGCAGGACGCGCTCGCGCTGGCCGACTCGCTGGGCTGGGAGCGCTTTGCCCTGGTCGGCCACTCGATGGGCGGGCTGGCGATCCAGCAGGTGCTGGCCGACGCGCCGCAGCGGGTTCAGGCCCTGGTGGGTGTGACGCCGGTGCCGGCCGGTGGCGTGCCCTTCGACGACGCGGGCTGGACCTTCTTCTCTGCCGCGGCGAAAGACGTGGGCACGCGCCGCGCCATCATCGACCTGACCACCGGCAACCGGCTTTCGGGCGTCTGGCTCGACGGCATGGCCCGGCGCTCGCTGCAGCATTCCGACGAAACGGCGGTGGCCGACTACCTGGTCGCCTGGGCGAAAACCTCGGTGCTGGGCCGGGTGCAGGGCCAGACCCTGCCGGTGCTGGTGATCGCGGGCGAACACGACCCCGCGCTCGGCGCCGAGACCTGCAAGGCCACCTGGCTGCAGCACTACCCCAACGCGACGCTGGAGGTGATGGCCAACGCCGGCCACTACCCGATGGACGAGACGCCGATCGCGCTGGCGACGTCCATCGAGCGCTTCCTGATGAAGGTGATGTGAGTCAGGTGGCCGCGGTGGAGCGCTGCGGCCACAGCACCGAGGCGATCGAGAGCATCACCAGCGCCACGGCCGTCCAGTCCTGCCAGTGCAGCACCTCGCCCAGCCACCAGGCACCACTGAACACCCCCAGCACCGGGATGAACATCACCGACAGCGTGGACGCGATGGGCGGCAGCTCCCGAGCCAGAACCAGCCAGGCCACCTGTGCAAAGGCGAACACGCCGACCGCGTTGTAGGCGATGGCCGCCCACTGCGCGGGGTTCGGAGCCATCCACTGGCCACGTTCGAACAGCAGCGCCAGCGTTGACATCCACAGCGTGGTCGCCACCGTCATCCAGAAGCTGATCGCCAGCGTGGGGGCGGCGATGCGGGTGCGGCGCATTTGCTGCGTGCCGACGGCCCAGGTGGCCGCGGCCACCAGCATCATCGCCACGCCCAGCGGGCGGCCCGAGAGGGTGGTGATCTCGTGCCACAGCAGCAGCACCACGCCCAGCGCCGCGGCGGCCACGCCGGCCCAGGCGCGCGGCGCCAGCCGCTGGCCGAACCACAGCGCCCCCATCACAGCCGAGAACACCGGCATGGTGTAGCCCAGGATGGCGGCGCGCCCGCTGGAGAGCGACTGGATCGCCAGGATTGCCAGCGTGTGCCAGAAGAACATGTTGAACACCGTGAGCACGGCCAGCTCGCGCCAGTGTTCGCGGCCGATGGTGAAGGGCACGCGGCGCAGCCACAGGAAGCCGCCCAGCAGGGGCAGCCCCAGCCACATGCACAGGCTGCGGAAAGTCAGCGGCGGAAAGCCGGTGACGCCGAACTTCATGATCGGCCAGTTGATGCCCCAGACCAGCGTGAGCAGGACGAGCAGGATCAGTTGCTGGCGGGACAGGCGCATCCCGCCGATGTTATCGGCTGGCCTGCGGTGGCGTCAGTCGGTGATGGTGATCTCGACGTCGTCGCTGTCACCGGTGTTGCCGTCGGCGTCGACCGCGCGGGCGAAATAGGAGACGGAGTCCGTGGCCGTCGACGGGATCGTGGTGGTGAACTGGTAGGGTGTGGCGTTGACGGTGCCCAGGAGCGTGCTGGCGCTCGAGTCGACGCGGTAGAAGCGCACGGCGCTGATGCCCAGGTCGGAACTGGGCACAGCGATCAACGTGATCGTCTCGCCCGCAGACGCACTGGAATCGGTGGTCGCCAGCACCACGGTCGGTGCGTCGTCGGTGGTGCCGCCGCCGCAACCGGCCAGGGCGAGCGACAGCAACGTGGTCGCCACGCCAAGGCGCAGCAGGTGCCGCCGTGGTGCGGTGTTGGGGAGGGGGTGGATGACCTGGGAAGGGGGCGGTGTGATGTTCATGGCCGGATGGTAGGAAGCCAGGTTCCGGCATGGGTGGTGTCTTTGTTTCTGGCCTGTAAACCTCCGGACGCACGCGGGCAGGCCCCGTGCTGTTCGCGTCGCTGTCCGTCCCCCGGCGACGATTCTTAAAGGGATTTAATAAAATCGCCGGCTTTGCCCATATCCGACGCTCCCCCGGTCGGTCGGGATTGTTCTCCTCCAACCCCTCTCCCGCTGGCCGGCCCATGGAAATCGTCTGGTACCTGGAATTCATCGCGCGGTTCTCGCTCAACCTGGGCGCGGCCAGCGTGCTGATGTTCGGCCTCTATTACAGAAGGCACCACAACCGCGACACGGCGGTCTCCGCCCTGCTGCTCAACGTGTTCGTGTTCGCCGTGCTCACGGTGCTCGCCGACGTGCAGTTCTCGCTGGCGGCGGGTTTTGGCCTGTTCGCGATCCTGGCGCTGTTCACGCTGCGCTCCGAGCAGCTGTCCCGGGTGGACATCGCCTACTTCTTCGGCAGTGCCTCGATGGCGGTGCTGTTCGCCATCAACGCGATCGACCGCGGCCTGATGGTCATCATCATCCTGGCCATGCTGGCCTCGGTCTACGTGCTGGACCACCCGAAGCTCAGCCGCCCGCTGCGCAGCACGCGCATCAAGCTGGACATGGACCGCAGCTTCGACGTGGGCGACGAGGCCGCGGTGGTCGAGGCCGTGGGGCGCCAGACCGGCCTGAAGGCGCAGCGCGTGCAGCTGGTGCGGGTGTGCGGCATCACCGAGACCGTGGAGCTGCAGGTTGAGTACTGACCATCCGGGCGCCGTCCCCGCGTCCTGGCTGTCCGGGTTTGCAGGCATCGGCCTGACCGAACTGAATGGGCAGGCCGCTTTGCTCAAGCGGCTCGAACGCAAGTACGTGCTGGACCTGGCGCGGCTGCACGACCTGTTCGATGTGCTGCGCTTCAGCCACACGGTGCTCGAGATCGATGGCCTGCGCTCGCACGGCTACCAGAGCCGCTACTACGACACTCCCGACCTGCTGTGCTTCCGGGCCCACAACCAGGGTCGGGCCAACCGGTTCAAGCTGCGCACCCGGCGCTACGAAGACAGCGGCCTGGCCTTCTGCGAGCTCAAGGAAAAGACCCGGGTGGCGGCGACCGCCAAGTCGCGGGTGCCTCTGACTGGCCCGGACGATCTGGGCGCCGACTTCGGCGGCCTGCTCGGCCGCATCCGGCAGATCGCCGGCGCGGCGGCCGACCGTCCCTTCCTGCCGACGCTGGACGTGGGTTACCGGCGCATCACCCTGTTCGACGCGCGCGACCAGACCCGGGTCACCATCGACTCCGGCCTGTCGTTCAGCCATCCCACCGACCTCAGGGTCCACCAGACAACGGCCAGCGTGATCGTCGAGGTCAAGTCGGCGCGGCCGATGTCGCTGACCGACCGCCTGCTGCGCGATGCCGGCCTGCGGCCGCAGGCGCAGATGTCCAAGTACTGCATCGGCCTGCTGGCCTGCGGGCTCTGGACCGGCGCCAGCCGCTTTGGCGCCAACCACCGGCGGCTGGGCTGCCACCCTATGGCGGCTGCCGCCCTGTCGGTGGCACCGGCGGGGGTGCCGGCATGAGTTTTCTGAACGGTCTGGGCCAGGCCCTGCGCGGGCTGGTGCTGCTGCTGGCTTGTGCCTGCTGGCCGGCGCAGGCGGTCGACATCATCAGCCCGCCGCAGTTCTCTCACGAGGCGGGGTTCCATCCCTACACCTTCAAGCTCAAGCTCTACCACCCCGACGCCGGGGTCTCGATCTTCTACACGCTGGATGGCTCGACGCCCTACGTGCAGTTCCCCTACGAGCGCAGCTTCCAGTACAAGACCGCCTACCGCCGCTCGCCGCGCAGCAAGGACGGTGTGCTGGAAAAAGGGCGGCTGGTCACGCTGCCCTACCGCGGGCCGATCAAGCTCTCGCGCGTGATGACCGGCGCGGGCCGCTACGCCCGCATCCCCACCAGCTACGGCGACCAGCCGGTGGCGCATCTGCCGCCAGCGCCACCCGGCGCGGACCCCTACGGGCTGCAGCGGGTGTGGGACGAGTTCCTGGAGTATTCGCGTGACGGGATCGGCGCCTGGTCGGGTGCGGACCCGGCGCAGGCGCTGGTGCATCCCCGCGCTGGCGATGGCCAGGTGGACCGCGCCGTGGTGGTGCGGGCGGTGGCGGTCGGTCCGCGCGGCGAGCGCAGCCACGTCGTGACCCGCAGCTTCTTCTTCGGCAACCCGGCGCGTTTCGGCCTGCCGGTGGTCGCGCTCACGGCCGATCCCGAGGACCTGTTCGGCTACGAACAGGGCGTGCTGGTGGCCGGGCGGCGCTTCGACACCTGGCGCGACCGGCATCCGCACCACACCGCCACCGCGGGCACGGCCGACGCCAACTGGCGCGACGAAGGCGACAGCTCCGAGCGCGCCGTGCACGTCGAATACCTGGGCATGGACAACGGGCGGTTGCAGCCCCGGCCGGCCGCGCAGTCGGCGGGCCTGCGGGTGCACGGGGCCTTCAGCCGGGCGGCGACCAACAAGTCCATGCGCCTGCACGCGCGCAAGCGCTACGGCCAGGACGACATGGACGTGTTCGGCAACATGGACCGGCCGTTCCCGGCCAAGCAGCTCATCCTGCGCAACGCGGGCAACGACCGCACAGGGGCTCTGTTCCGGGACGCCGTGCTGCACCGGGTGTTAGACGGTCTGCACCTGGAGGTCTCGCGCAGCCGACCGGTGTCTGTGTTTGTGAACGGTGAGTACTGGGGGCTGTTCAACCTGCGCGAGCGCCTGGGCGACGACCACTTCGCCGGGTTGGCCGGGGTCAAGGATTCGGACATCGAGCTCAGCCGCAACTATGGCGTGACCGAGGAGCAGCCGGGCATGGCGCCCGAATGGCTGGACCTGATCGGGCGCATCGAAGCCGCCTCGGCAGCGGGCCGCCCGGTGGGGCCGGTGGCCGAGGCTGAGATGGACCTGGCCAGCTACATCGACCTGCACATCGCGCAGATCTACGTCGGCAACATCGACTGGCCTTTCAACAACATGCAGGCCTGGCGGGTGCGTCCGTCGGCCTCGGTGCCCCCGCGGGCCCAGGCACACCGCAAATGGCACTGGCCGGCCAACGACATGGACGCCTCCTTCCACGTGCCGGGTACCCTCAAGCTGAGCGACACGCTGTCGGACCAGGGGCCGCGCGGCCGGCCGGATCTGGCCTGGAGCACCAGGCTGTTCCGCGCGCTGATGAAGGACCCGGCGTTCCGGACGCGGTTCCTGCAGCGCTATGTGGACCTGCTGAACACCCGTTTCGCACCGGAGCGCGTGCACCGCTTCGTCGACCAGTACCGCGGGGAAATTGCTGCCGAAGTGCCGCATCACATCAACCGTTGGCGCGTGCCGGCCGACGTGGCGGCCTGGGAGCGGTCGGTCCGCCACGTCAAGGGGTTTGCCAGCCAGCGGGTGGATGCCCAGTTGGCGGAGTTCCAGTCGCTGTTCAGGCTGGAGGCGCCGGTTGCGATCCAGCTGGGGCCACTGGTGCCCGGCGCGGTGCTGCAGGTCAATGGCCTGCGCCACGAGGGCGATCCGTCGCAGCCGGTGACCCTGCGGTACTTCAAGGGCATGGCGCTGAAGATCGAGGTGCTTGAAGGCCCATGCCGGCGCGTGCAGGGCTGGCAGGGGCAGGGCACCCGTGCGGCGTCGCTGGACCTGGTCGTGGACCAGCCGCTGGTGCTGCGGCCCGTGCTGGGCCCGTCCTGCGAGCCTCCGAGCGCCGCCGCGCGCCAGCAGGGTTCGTAAAATTCGGGGATGACCTTCCTCGACATGCTGGGCGCGGCAGAGCGCCAGAATCAGTCCCTGCTCTGCGTCGGCCTCGACCCCGACCCCGCGAAATTCCCGGCCGGCCTGAAGGGCGACGCCTCGAAGATCTACGACTTCTGCGCCGCCATCGTCGAGGCCACGGCCGACGCAGTGATCGCCTTCAAGCCGCAGATCGCCTACTTCGCCGCGCACCGCGCCGAAGACCAGCTCGAGAAGCTCATGCGGCACATGAAGGCGGTGGCGCCGCAGGTGCCTGTGATCCTGGACGCCAAGCGCGGCGACATCGGCAGCACGGCCGAGCAGTACGCGATCGAGGCCTTCGAGCGCTACGGCGCCGATGCCGTGACCCTCTCGCCCTTCATGGGCTGGGACTCGGTGCAGCCTTACCTGAAATACGAAGGCAAGGGCGCCTTCCTGCTGTGCCGCACCTCCAACCCCGGCGGGGACGACCTGCAGAACCAGCGCCTGGCCTCGGTCGACGGCCAGCCACGCGTCTACGAACACATCGCGAAGCTCGCGCAAGGCCCGTGGAACCTCAACGGTCAGTTGGGCCTCGTGGTGGGTGCCACCTACCCGGCCGAAATCGAGCGGGTGCGCGAGCTGGCGCCGACCCTGCCGCTGCTGATTCCCGGTGTGGGCGCGCAGGGTGGCGACGCCGTGGCCACCATCCGCGCCGGTCACCGCGCGCAGGACGGGGCGACCACCGGCCCGGTGATCGTCAACAGCTCGCGCGCCGTGCTCTACGCCTCTGGCGGTGCCGATTTCGCGGCCGCCGCGCGCGCCGAGGCCCTTCGCACGCGCGAGGTGCTGAACGCGGCCAAGGCCTGAGCGGGTGCCGGCCATGAAGCTCTATGTGTCGCCCCGGGCCCCCAATCCGCGCCGGGTTCAGATGTTCCTGGCCGAAAAGGGCATCGACCTGGCGGCGGCCGGCATCGAGCTGGTGAACGTCGACCTCAACGCGCAGGAACACAAGAGCGCCGCCTTCCGGGCCAAGAGCCCGCTCGCGCGCATCCCCGCGCTGGAGTTCGACGACGGGCGCGTGCTGACCGAAACCCGGGCCATCTGCACCTGGGTCGAAGGGCAGCACCCCGAGCCCAACCTGATGGGCGTGGACGCCACCGAGAGGGCATTCATCGAGATGGCCGACCGGCGCATCGAGTGGTACTTCCTGCTGCCCATCGCCAACTGCGTGCGCCACACCCACCCCGGCTTGGCGCCGCTGGAGCAGCCGCAGTTTCCCGAGTTCGGACGCTCGCAGGGCGAGAAGCTGCGCGAGACGGCCGCCTGGCTGGACGCCGAGCTGCAGCACCAGCCCTGGATCGCGGGCGAGCGCTTCACCATCGCCGACATCACCGCGTTTTGCGCCATCGAATTCGCCAAGCTGATGCGCTTCAACGCCGGCGAGCAAGGGTTTCCCGCCTTGCAAACCTGGCGCGACCGGGTGGCGCAACGGCCTGCCGCGCGGGCCTGAAGCGAATGCCGGACGCGCCGCCGGGGGATTCCGCGGGGCCTTCATATTGGGTGGCTATGATCTGCGCCCATGCTGTCCATCTGTCATCGCTGGGGCCTGGGTCTGGTTTTGGGTGCTTCCACCGTCGCCGCTTCCGCCGCCGACGATGACTGGCTCACCATCGAAGGCGACTACCTGATCGGCGCCTCGGTCGTGTCCGGCAACGGCCACATCGGCGACGCGCCGGTGCGCTACGACTTCAAGCCCATGTGGGCCTTCCGGCTGGGGCCGTTCCGGGTGTCGCGCTCGCGGGCCTCCAGTCTGCTGAAGGCAGGCCGGAACGAAGAGCTGGAAACCGGCGTGAGCGCCGATTTCGGTATCTTCAATGACTGGCGCCTGGGTGCGTCCCTGCGCATGGACAACGGGCGCGACTTCGGTGGCGATCCCCGCTTCCGCGGGCTGCCCGACATCCCGTCCACCCTGCGGGCCCGCATTTCCACCGGCTCGTCGCTGGGCGAACGCTGGAGCTGGAGCACCAGCATCGACAAGGATCTGCTGGGACGGCGGGGCGGCTCGCGGCTGTCGGCCGGGCTCGGCTACCGCCATCCGCTGACGGAGCACAGCTACTGGGACTTCGGGCTGGGCGCGACCTACGGCAACCAGACCTACCTGCAGACCCACTACGGCATCACGCCCGAAACGGCTCAGAGCGTCGGGCGCTCGCCCTACACGCTCAGCAGCGGCTGGGAGAACATGCGCGCCAGCCTGCAGTACACCCATGTGCTGAGCGAGCACTGGGTGCTGTTCGGTGGCCTGGACCTCTCGCGCATGCTGTCGGCGCCCTCGCGCAGCCCGCTGGTGGGCCGCAAGACCACGCACTCGATCAGCGCTGGCATCGCTTTCAGAGGCAAGCGCTGATCCTCAGCGCTTGAGCAGCCGCGCCAGGTACCGCCCGGTGTGGCTGGCCTCGCAGGCCGCAACGGTTTCCGGCGTGCCCTGCACCACCACCGTGCCGCCGCCCGAGCCGCCCTCGGGGCCCATGTCGATCAGCCAGTCGGCGGTCTTGATCACGTCGAGGTTGTGCTCGATGACGACGATGGTGTTGCCGGCGTCGCGCAGCTGGTGCAGCACCTTGAGCAGCAGTTCGATGTCGGCGAAGTGCAGGCCGGTGGTCGGTTCGTCCAGGATGTAGAGCGTGCGGCCGGTGTCGCGCTTGCTCAGTTCCTGCGCCAGCTTGACGCGCTGCGCCTCGCCACCCGAGAGCGTGGTCGCGCTCTGGCCCAGGCGCACGTAGCTCAGGCCCACGTCCAGCAGGGTCTGCAGCTTGCGGTGCAGCGTGGGCACGGCGCTGAAGAACTCGGCCGCATGTTCGACCGTCATGTCCAGGATCTGCGCAATGTTGCGGCCCTTGTACTGGACCTCCAGCGTTTCGCGGTTGTAGCGCTGGCCGTGGCAGACCTCGCAGGGCACGTACACATCGGGCAGGAAGTGCATCTCCACCTTGACCACGCCGTCGCCCTGGCAGGCTTCGCAGCGGCCGCCGGCCACGTTGAAACTGAAGCGCCCAGGCCCGTAGCCGCGCTCGCGCGCCATCGGCACCTCGGCCATCAGCTCGCGGATGCCGGTGAACAGCCCCGTGTAGGTGGCCGGGTTGCTGCGCGGCGTGCGGCCGATGGGGCTCTGGTCGACGTTGATGACCTTGTCGAAGTGTTCGATGCCTTCGATCGCCTCGTGTTCGGCCGGCTCGTCGTGCGAGCGGTAGAGCGTGCGCGCCACCGCGGCGTACAGCGTGTCGTTGACCAGGGTGGATTTGCCAGAGCCCGAGACTCCGGTCACACAAGTCAGAAGGCCGACCGGGAAGGCCACGTCCACGCCTTTCAGGTTGTGGCCCTTGGCGCCGCGCACGCGGATTTCCTGCAGCTCGCCTAGGGTGGCCTCGTGCGCGGCCTGGCGTTCGGCGCGGCGCTCGGCGGCAGGGCTCATGGGAAAACGGGACTTGACCGGCGGGGTCTTTCCGTCGGGTTTGATGACTGGCAGCCAGGGCGTGCGCCGCGCGGGCACGGCGATTTCTTTCACGCCGCTGAGGTACTGGCCGGTGAGCGAGTTCGGGTCGGCCATCACAGCGGCCGGCGTGCCCTGCGACATCACGCGGCCACCGTGCACACCGGCGCCCGGGCCGATGTCGATCACGTGGTCGGCGGTGCGGATCATGTCCTCGTCGTGCTCGACCACCAGCACGGTGTTGCCCAGGTCGCGCAGGTGCTGCAGCGTGCCGATCAGGCGGTCGTTGTCGCGCTGGTGCAGGCCGATGCTGGGCTCGTCGAGCACGTACATCACGCCGCTCAGCCCGCTGCCGATCTGGCTGGCCAGGCGGATGCGCTGCGCTTCGCCGCCGCTCAAGGTGTCGGCGCTGCGGTCCAGGCTCAGGTAGTTCAGGCCCACGTCGTTGAGGAACGTCAGGCGCTGGCGGATTTCGTTGACCACGCGCGCGGCGATGTCGGCCTTCGCGCCCTGCAGTTCGAGGCGGCGGAAGTAGTCCAGCGCCTCGCCCAGAGTGATGTGGCTGACCTTGTAGATCGGCTGGCGCTGTTCGCCGTCGCCCACGAACACATGGCGCGCTTCCTTGCGCAGGCGCGTGCCGCCGCATTCAGGGCAGGGTTGCGTGCTGCGGTACCGCGCCAGTTCCTCGCGCACCGCGACCGAATCGGTCTCGCGGTAGCGGCGCTCGAAGTTGCGGATGATGCCTTCGAAGGGGTGCTTCTTCGCAATCTTCTTGCCGGCGCGTTCACCCGATTCCAGCGCGTAGCTGAACTTGATCTCTTCCTCGCCCGAGCCGTAGAGCAGCACCTGCTGCACCTTCTCGGGCAGGCTTTCCCAGGCGGCCTCGGCGTCGAAGCCGTAGTGCGCCGCCAGGCTCTCGATCATCGCGAAGTAGTAGCCGTTGCGCCGGTCCCAGCCCTTGATGGCGCCGCTGGCCAGGCTGAGCGTGGGGAAGGCGACCACGCGCTCGGCGTCGAACACCTCGGTGTGGCCGATGCCGTCGCAGGCCGGGCAGGCGCCCAGCGGCGAGTTGAACGAGAACAGGCGCGGCTCCAGCTCGCCCACGGTGTGGGTGCAGACCGGGCAGGCGAACTTGGCCGAAAACGCCAGTTCGGCGCCGCTGTCCATGTCCACCGTCAGCGCGCGTCCCTCGGCCAGGCGCAGCGCGGCCTCGAAGCTTTCGGCCAATCTTTGGCGTTGTGGATTCGCACCCTCTTCTTCGGCCGAACGCACCTTGATGCGGTCGATCACCACATCGATGTTGTGCTTCTCGGTCTTCTTCAGCGCCGGCAGGGCTTCTGCCTCCACCACCTCGCCGTTGAGGCGGAAGCGTACATACCCCTGGGCCTGCATCTCGGCGAACAGCTCGGCGAACTCGCCCTTCTTCTCGCGCGCCACCGGCGCCAGGATCATCAGCTTCGTGCCCTCGGGCAAGGCCAGCACCGTGTCCACCATCTGCGCCACGCTTTGCGAGGCCAGCGGCAGGTCGTGGTCGGGGCAGTAGGGCGTGCCGGCTCGGGCGTACAAGAGGCGCAGGTAGTCGTGGATCTCGGTGACTGTGCCCACGGTCGAGCGCGGGTTGTGGCTGGTGGCCTTCTGCTCGATGGCGATCGCGGGCGACAGGCCCTCGATCAGGTCCACGTCGGGCTTGTCCATCAGCTGCAAGAACTGCCGCGCGTAGGCCGAGAGGCTCTCGACGTAACGGCGCTGGCCTTCGGCGTAGAGCGTGTCGAACGCCAGGCTGGACTTGCCCGAGCCCGACAGCCCGGTGATCACCACCAGCGACTGCTTGGGGATGTCCAGGTCGATGTTCTTGAGGTTGTGCGTGCGCGCGCCGCGCACCGAGAGGGTGGTGGCGGTGGGGTGGGCGGCGGGGGCGGGGAGCTTGGAATCCACAGGGCGGGCGTCAGAAAAGCAACCTTGCATGATAAGCGGCGGCACTTGGCCGCGCCCGGTCCGGCCATGGTCGCGCGGCCTTTCGGACACAATACGCAGCTTCCGTCCCGTCCCGCCCGTGCCCTCTCTGAACACCGCCACACCGATGACCGCAGCCCCGGCGGCCGACGCCACTCGAATGACCGCTGGCGAGCGCCGGGCCAGTCTCTCGCTCGCTGCGATCTATGCGTTGCGCATGCTGGGTCTGTTTCTGGTGCTTCCGGTGTTCGCCATCGAGGCGCGGCACTACCCAGGTGGAGACAACCCCGGGCTGGTCGGCCTGGCGATGGGCGCCTACGGACTGACCCAGGCGATGCTGCAGGTGCCGCTGGGCATGGCCTCCGACCGCTTGGGGCGCAAGCCGGTGATCCTGTTCGGGCTGGCGCTGTTTGTGCTGGGCAGCCTGGTGGCGGCCTGGGCGCCGAGCCTGCCCTGGCTGGTGGCCGGGCGCGCCATCCAGGGCGCGGGCGCCATCTCGGCGGCCGTCACCGCCCTGCTGGCCGACCTCACGCGCGACCAGGTGCGCACCAAGTCGATGGCCCTGGTGGGCATCAGCATCGCGCTCATGTTCGCCCTGTCGCTGGTGCTGGCGCCGGTGCTGGTGCCCCACATCGGCCTGTCCGGCCTGTTCATGCTGACCGCCGGCCTGGCGCTGACCGGCATGGCGGTGGTGGCCTGGGTGGTGCCGCCCGAGCCGGTCGAGCATGTCGACGCCGGCCGCGGCGGGCTGCGCCAGGTGCTGGCCCACGCCGAGCTGCTGCGGGTTGACGTGGGCGTGTTCGTGCTGCACGCGGTGCAGATCGCGATGTGGCTGTCGGTGCCTGCGCTGCTGCGCGAGGCCGGGGTGGATGGTCCCGCGCAGTGGAAGGTCTACCTGCCCGCGGTGCTGGGCTCGCTGCTGATCCTGGGCGGTTTTCTGTTCCGGCTGGAGCGCAAGGGCCACTTCAAGGCGGTCTACCTGGGCACCATCGCCCTGATCGCGCTGGTGCAGCTGGGCTTCCTGTGGGCCCTGCAGGGGCCGTCGGTGTGGGCGGTGTCGGTGCTGCTGTGCCTGTATTTCGTGGGCTTCAATGCCCAGGAGGCCAGCCAGCCCAGCCTGGCCTCGCGCCTGGCCGAACCGCGCCAGCGCGGCGCGGCGCTCGGGGTCTACAACACCCTGATGTCGCTGGGCATCTTTGCCGGCGGCAGCCTGGGTGGACTCGTCGCCAAGACCTGGGGCAGTGCCGGCATCTTCCTGTTCAGTGCGGGCCTGATGCTGTGCTGGCTGGCGGTGGCCTGGCCGATGCGGCCACCGGCGCAGCCTAGCGCCTGAGTCTCAGGTCGGCCGGCCGTCGGTGGCCGGTGCGCCATCGCGCCAGGAGCGCGTCATCAGTTCGGCCAGCGTGCCGTACAGCGGCCGGCTGATCATGCGCGAGATGCCGCTGGCCAGCAGCGCGCAGGTGATCAGGCTGAGCACCATGCTGTGGCCGTCGGTCATCTCCATCACGATGATCATGGCGGTGATGGGCGTCTGCGTGACACCCGCCAGAAACCCGCACATGCCCAGCGCGATCAGGGCCGCGGTGTGCGGCGAGTCGAACAGCCACGCCACGTCGGCGCCCAGCCCGGCACCAATGGAGAGCGAGGGTCCGAACATGCCTGCCGGCACGCCGGCCCAGGACGAGAGCCACGACGCCACGAACTTCAGGCCGGTGAACACGAAGGGCGTCTGCCCTTCGGTGCCGGCGCTGGCCGCGGCCAGCAAGGCGTGGGTGTGTTGGTGACCGATGCCGGCCGTTTCGCCGTCGGTGACCACCGCGATCACTGCAACCACGAAGCCGCAGGCCGCGGCGAAGGCCACCGGCCGTTTGCGTCGGTAGGCGCAGTAGCGGTCGGGCAGGCCGGTGAAGGAGGCCAGCAGCAGGCGCGACATCAGACCGCCCAGCAGGCCGGCGAACACCGACACCACCAGCGCGGGGCCGATCAGGTTCCACCAGGTCAGGTTCTCGGCCCTCACCCGCCCGAAGTAGGAGAGGCTGCCGAAGGCCGAGACCGACACCAGGCCGCCGACCACGATGGCCGCCAGCATCAGGCCGCTGCTGCGCTCCTGCAGCTTGCGCGAGAGCTCCTCGATCGCGAACACGATGCCGCCCAGGGGGGTGTTGAAGGCTGCAGCCAGGCCGACCGCGCCGCCGGCCACCAGCAGCTCGCGGGCGCTGATGCCGCTGTTCGGGGACAGCCATCGACGCGCCGCCAGCATCACGCCGGCGCCGATCTGCACCGACGGTCCCTGGCGGCCCACCGACAGCCCGGCCAGCAGGCTGGCGGAGACTCCGGCGATCTTGAGCATGGACAGGCGCCAGGAGGCGTAGGCGCCGCGCGAGGCCAGCGGCGTCTCCGGCGCCAGCGCCACCAGTACCTGGGGCACGCCCGAGCCGGCGACGCCCGGCGCCCAGCGGCGCACGGCCCAGACGATCAGCGCCGTCATGGCCGGGGTCCACAGCAGCGGTGCCCACCACACAGCCTCGCGCCCGGCCTGGTAGAGGCCGAAGGTCGCGTCCGCCAGCAAGGTGAAGCCCACGATGGACAGGCCCGCCAGCACGGCGAACGCGATCACCACCACCCGGTCCCGCCATTGCCGGCCGTCGGCGATCTCGGTGCGCAGGTTCTGCAGGAAGTCCGGCTCTCGTCTCATCGCACCCGAGTGTAGAGGTCGTCCGCCCGTTCCTGTCTGCGCCGGTCAGCGGATTGGTCGGCCGATGCGATTGCGGCACAATGGTCGACCGACCGGCGGCCGGTCCTCCCGCGCCGCCCCCATTTCTCAGGGCTCATCTCATGGCATCCGTCAACAAAGTCATCCTCGTCGGCAACTGCGGCCGCGACCCCGAAATCCGTTACCTGCCCTCGGGCCAGGCCGTGGCCAACGTGAGCGTGGCCACCTCCAGCCGGCGCAAGGACCGCAACAGCGGCGAGACCATCGAAGACACCCAGTGGCACCGCGTCACCTTCTACGACCGCCTTGCCGAAATCGCCGGTGAGTACGTCAAGAAGGGCCGCCCGATCTACGTCGAGGGCCGCCTGAAGTACGGCACCTATGTGGACAAGGCCACCGGCGTCGAAAAGAACACCGTGGACATCATCGCCACCGAACTGCAGCTGCTCGGCGGCCGCGAAGGCATGGGTGGTGGCGAAGAGGGTGGTGGTGGCGGTGGCTACAGCCGCCCGGCCGCCGCACCGCGCCAGGCGCCTGCCGCCCGTCCGGCACCGGCCCCCGCCCCGGCGGCCGCCCGTCCGGCCAGCGGCTTCGACGACATGGACGACGACATTCCGTTCTGATTCGGAGAAAAAGGCTCCACCGCGCCAGGCCCGCTCCCTCTCCGGGATGCGGGCTTTTTTGTCGGCTCGGCGCGGTGTCCGGGGTCAAGTCCGGGTGCGAACTGCCGAGGTAACAGGCTTCACTTGGGTCATCGCATGCATCAGGAACAGCACGTGCTTCGGCAGGGCCTGCTCGAACTGGCCGGCGACACCTCGGTCGGCCAGCGCTGCTGCGAGAACATGGTGTCCCGGCTCGGGAGGCTGCTGGGCGTCCGGTATGTGTTCGTGGGGGTCATCGGCCCCGGGGAGGACGAGACGGTCCACGCCCTGGCCACTGCCATTGGCGGCGCACTCTCGCCCAACTTCAGCTACGACCTGTCGGGCTCTCCCTGCGAGAGCATCGTCGGCAAGGGCATGTGTGTCTACTCCCGCGACGTCTGCGCCGAGTTTCCGCAGGACGCGCTGCTCAAGGAGATGGGCGTCAGCAGCTACCTGGGGGCGCCCATCTTCGACACCCAGGGCCAGGGCATCGGGCTGCTGGTGCTGCTGGACGACAAGCTGCTGCCGGACTCCGCGGAGCTGCGGGCGCTGGTCCAGATGCACGCGGCGCGCGCCGGGGTCGAGATCGACCGGATGCGCTACGAGCAGCGGCTCGAATCGCTGTCGGCCTCGCTGACCCAGGAGGTCGCCCGGCAGACGGCCCACCTGGAAGAGGCCAACCGGCAGCTGGCCTCGTTTGCGTATTCCATTTCGCACGACCTGCGCACGCCCCTGCGGCACATGATGGGCTACGGCGAGCTGATGCTGGGTCTGGACAGCGTCGGGCAGGACCCCGAGGCCCGGCGCTGCGTCGAGGCCGTGCTGCAGGCGGGCTCGAAGATGGCGGTCATGATGGAGGCGCTGCTCGACTATTCGAGCAACCGCCAGGCCGAGCCCCGCTGCCAGTGGGTCGACCTGCCGGCGCTGATCGAGGACATCGCCGCCCAGCTGCTGGGCGGTGCCGAACGGCCGCCGCGGCTGGAGTGGCCAGACGAGGCGCGGGTGTGGGCCGATCCGGCGCTCATCCGCATCGTGCTGCAAAACCTGCTGGGCAACGCGATCAAGTACAGCAGCAAGCACCCCAGCCCGCAGGTCTCGGTCACCTGCCGCGCGGGCATCGACATGGACGAGATCGCGGTCGAGGACAACGGCATCGGGTTCGACATGCAGCACGCCGACCGGCTGTTCGGCGTGTTCCAGCGGCTGCATGCCGAGAGCGACTACCCCGGACATGGCATCGGGCTGGCGAACGCCCTGGGCATCGTCCGGCGGCACGGTGGGCAGATCGGCTTCCACGCCCGCCCCAACGAGGGTGCGCGGTTCGTGGTGTCGCTGCCCAGACCGCCGCAATCGCGCGGCTGAGCGGCGTGTGCCGGGGCTGGTGACAGAGGGGTTTCGGCACAATCGCGCCATGGACACCGCCCAACCACAGCTGCCGACCAACGACCCCCTGCGCGAGATGCTGCACAACGAGGTGCACGCCCGCCCGCCGGCGCGCATCCGGTTGCCGGCGCTGGTGGTGTTCATCGCCGTGACCAACGACGGCGTGAGCCGCGAGCAGGAGCTGGCGCACCTGCGCCGCCTGCCGGGCCAGCAGGACCTGCAGGCCGAGCAGCTCAGTGGCAGCTTCCTGCGCCTGCGGCTGCCGGGCTACACGCTCAAGTGGGAACGCCACACCGAGTTCACCCGCTATTCGCTGGTGCAGCCGCTGCCCGAAGGCGCACAGCTGGGTGCCCGCGACCCCGAGCTGCTCTCGCACATCGTGCTGCCGGCCGACTGGCTGGCCGGCATCCCCGGGCGCACGATCGCCGCCATCAAGCTGGTGATGCTGCACGGCGAACTGGCGGACCCGCACGAGGCCCTGGCGCAAGGTCGCACCTGGCTGGGCGAACACACCGTGGTCGCCTCGCTCATGGGCAACCAGTCCCACTCCATGGTGATCACCGACCTGATGCTGCGGGAGTCCGGCTACGAACGCATCCTGGTGGTGGCGCCGCCCGACACCACCGAAACCCGGGCCGGCCGCATCTCGCAGCGCCTGCTGGAGATCGAGACCTACCGCCTGCTGGCGCTGCGCGGCCTGCCGGTGGCCAAGCAGCTCGGCCCGTTCCTCTCGCGCTGCGAGGCGCAGCTGGCCGACATCACCGCCCACCTGGAGAGCAAGACCGCCACCGACCAGAGTCTGCTCGACACCCTGGTGTCGCTGGCCGCTGGGGTGGAGCGCGCCATCGCCGAGCACGCCTACCGCTTCTCGGCCACGCGGGCCTACGACGGCCTGGTGGCGCAGCGCATCGCCGAGCTGCGCGAGCAGCCGGTGCCGGGCACCCAGACGATTGGCGAGTTCATGCAGCGCCGGCTGTCACCGGCCATGGCCACGGTGGAGTCCACCGGCCAGCGCCTGGCCTCGCTGTCCGAGCGCATCACCCGCACCAGCGCCCTGCTGCGCACACGGGTGGACATCGCCACCGAAGTGCAGAACCAGCAGTTGCTGGCCAAGCTCACCCGGGGCCAGGAACTGCAGCTGCGCCTGCAGAGCACGGTGGAAGGCCTGTCGATCGCGGCCATCTCGTACTACGTGATCAGCCTGATCCTCTACCTGGGCAAGGCGGGCAAGGAGATGGGCCTGCCCATCAAGCCGGAGCTGCTGGCCGGTGCGGCGATTCCTATCGTGTTGTGGTCGGTCTGGTGGACGACGAAGAAGATCCACGAGAAGTTGCACGAGGAGCATTGAGCCCCCACGCTCCGCCGCTGCGCGGGTCGCTGCCCCCCGAGGGGGCTGATTCGCCTTGGGGCGGCCCGGCGGCGAATCGTTCTCTCTCCGTCAACTTTTCACCTTGTTGGGCGCTCCGCTCCTGGTCTTCACGCCCGCCCCACGCACCTCGATGCGCACGCGGTCCAGCACCTCGCCGCGGGCGTTGACCAGCTCGATCTGGTGCCGGCCCGGCCAGGGCATCCATTGCAGCTCCTGGCCTCGGCCCAGCGGCCTGCCGTCCAGGCGCCAGCGCACGTTGCCGGCCTCGGCCCTGAGCGTCAGACGCTGGTGGGCGGGCGGGATGTCGGGGTCGAGGGCGAGGATGGTGCCGGTGGTGGGGCTGAGGATGCGCGGGCGCTGTTCCGGCGCGCCACTGTCGCCGTCCGTGCCCAAAGTGAACAGTGGCTGCTCGGTGCCGGCGATGAACCACTCGCGGCGCGCCGGTTCGAGCTGCTGGCCGAAACGCACGGCCTGCGCCACCACGCCGTCCGGGGCGGACGGCGCGCGGCTGGGCTGGCGTTCGTGCAGCCAGCGCATCAGGCCGGCCCAGACCGGCGCCGCGCCGGTGGTGCCGCTGACCTCGCCCATGGGCGCGCCGCTGGCGTTGCCGACCCACACGCCCACCGTGTAGCGCTGCGACCAGCCCACGGCCCAGTTGTCGCGCATGTCCTTGCTGGTGCCGGTCTTCACCGCGGTCCAGACGCGCGTGGCCAGCAGGCTGTCGGTGCCGAAGGTGGCGGCGCGGGCGTTGGCGTCCGACAGGATGTCGCCCACGATGAAGGCAGCGCCAGGGTTGAGCACTGGCTCGCCGCGCACCGCCCGGCGCGGGCCGGCCAGCAGCGGTGCGACCGGCGCGTGGCGACCCTGGTTGGCCAGCGTGCGGTAGGCGTTGACCAGCGAGAGCAGGCTGACCTCGGGGCTGCCCAGCGCGAGGCCGAGGCCATAGTAGTCGCCGCCCTCGCGCAGCGGCAGGCCCAGGCGCAGCAGCTGCGCCGCGAAGTCGTCGGGCGAGACCATGGCCAGCGTGCGCACGGCCGGGATGTTGAGCGACGAGGCCAGGGCGGTGCGCACCGAGACCCAGCCGCGGAAGTGCCGGTCGTAGTTCTGCGGGATGTAGAGGCCGGCCGCGGTCGGGATGTGGGTCGGCGCGTCCTCGATCAGAGAAGCCGCGCTCAGGCGTCTTTCCGCGAGGGCCTGTGCATAGAGGAAGGGCTTGAGTGTGGAGCCCGGCTGGCGCAGCGCGGTCACGCCGTCGACCTCGGCGGCCTGGCTCAGCAGACCCGATGAGCCGACCCAGGCCAGCACCTCGCCGCTGGCGTTGTCGAGTACGACCACCGCGCCGTCTTCCACGCGCCGGCCCAGCAGCGCGCGCAGCTGGCGCTGCAGCAGGTTCTGCGCCTCGCGCTGCAGCGGGGCCCAGAGTGTGGTGCGGACCTGCGCCGGCGCGGCGCGCGTGCCGGCCTGCTGGCGCCACTCGGCCCAGGCGCGCCGTGCCGCGTGCGGTGCATCGCCTTCGCTGGCAGACCAGCGCCGGTCGCGCAGCGCGCCGCCGGCCAGCAGCCGCACCGACAGGCAGTCGGCCTTCGCACCCTGGGCGCGCGCCATCGCCTGCTGCACCTCGCAGGCGCGGGCGGCCACGCGCTCGGGCGCGGCGTTGGGCGCGCGCACCAGGGCAGCGGTGATCGCGGCCTCGTCGGCGTTGAGACCGTGCGGCGCTTTGGCGAACAGGCTGCGCGCGAGCGCGTCGATGCCGACGAGCTCGCCGCGGAAGGGTACGCGGTTGAGGTAGGCCTCCAGGATCTGGTCCTTGCGCCAGCGCGTTTCCAGCCACTGCGCCCACACCGCCTGGCCGGCCTTCTGCGTCCAGCTCCGCCCCCGGGCGCCGGCCTTGAGGTCGCTGTCCAGCAGGCCGGCCAGCTGCATGGTGAGGGTGGAGGCGCCGCGCGTGCGCGTGTTCCAGAGGTTGCCCCAGGCGGCGGCCGCGACGGCCTGCCAGTCCACCCCGCTGTGTTCGTAGAAGCGCCGGTCCTCGCTGTAGACCAGGGCGCTGCGCAGCGCGGGCGAGACCTCGGGCAGCGCGACCCAGGCGCCCTGGCGCACCGTCGGGTCGGTGCGCAGGCGCTGCAGCACCTCGCCGTGGCGGTCGAGGAACAGGGTCTCGGATGTGGGGTGCGCGGCCTTCACTTCGGCGAAGCTGGGCAGGGCCGCCGCTGGCAGCGCGAAGCCCCCGGCCAGAACGCCCACCAGCAACGCCCTTCGCTTCACTTCGCCTCCACCTTCACCGGCGCGTTGGGCAGCTCGCCGAAGACCTCGGGCGCGTACATCGCCTCGATGCGCGTTGGCGGCAGCGCGAACTGGCCCACGTTGTTGAGCCTCACCGTGTACTCGGTCTTGAAGTTGCCGGCCGGCAGGTGGTCGTAGTAGCTGCGGAAGGCTTCGAAGCTGCGTTCCTCGAACACCGGCCAGCCGCTGCCCGAGCGCTTCTCGCCCGCGGTGGCGATGGCCGAGTCGCGGCCCAGGCCGCTGCCCAGCAGGGTCGCGCCGCCCGGGATCGGGTCGCTGAGCACCACCCAGGTCATGTCGGTGCTGGCGTTGACTTCGATGGTGACGCGCAGCACGTCGCCCCGGCTGTAGCGCCCGGCCACGGCCTGCTCGATCGGGGTGATGGTCTTTTTCACCGTGTAGCCGGCCGAGACCGGCGCCTTCAGCGGCGTGGCCGCCAGCGCCTGCAGCGTGACCCAGGGCTTGCCGCTGCCCTGGTGCGTCACCGCGAGCGACGAGGCACCGTCTTTCGGCCAGGCCAGGGTGGCGGTGTTGTGGCGCCACGGGCCGGTGGGCGCATTGGGGTCGGCCTTGGTGGGGCCGACGGTGGCGAAGCCCGCGGCCACGGGGGCCTTGGGATCGGCGCGGGCGACCTTGCTCCAGTCGACCGCGGCGCTTGCGGCGCCCAGCGTGGCGCGCGTGCTGCCGGTCACGGGCACGGCCTCGAAGCGGGCCGAGAACTTCTGCAGCGCCAGGCCGCCCCAGAGGTTGGCGGTGGTGGTCTGCCAGGCGCCGCGCTGCTGGCGGCCGATGAAGCCGCTGGCGATGCGGCCCATGTCGTCCTTCCAGGCAGGGTCGTCCATCACGGCCAGCAGCAGGCGCGCGGTGTTGACGTCACCGTTTTGCATCAGCCACCACCAGTGGTCATCGGCCTCGCTGCTGAAGACCAGCTTGCTGCCCTGGTACGACAGCCGCGTGCGCAGGATCTGGTTCGCTTCGGCCAGCTTCTCGTCGCGCTTGTGGATGTCGCTGACGCGGCGCAGCACGTTGAGCCAGTCGATCACCGCGTGGGTGGGCCACTGGTTGGGCGTGATCTCGATGCTCTGCAGCAGGCGCGCGTTCGCCCGGCCGTGGCGCGAGAGCGCTTCCACCGCGGCGAGCTTGCGCAGGTTCAGGTCCTGGCGCGGGCTCCAGAAGCCGCGTTCGATCTTGCCGGTGACGAAGTTCTCCAGCCCGCGCAGCATGGCGGCGCGCGCCGTGTCGGGCAGGGTCCAGGCCGGGTCGAGCGACGATGCCTCGTGCGTGGCCGACAGCAGGTAGGCGGTCAGGGTGTCGCTGCCCGAGGGGCGGTCGCCGTCGCGCGGCGGAAAGTAGTTCGCCAGGCCGTCGCTGTCGAGGTAGGTCGGCAACTGCGCCAGCACGGTCTGCCAGAGCTTGGCGTCGCGCAGGCCGATGGCCTTGGAGGTCTTCTGCTCCAGGCAGGCGAAGGGGTAGTTCGCGAACCACTCGCGCACCGCGGGCAGGCCCTCGGCCAGCGTGGGTTGCAGGCTCATGCGGATGCCGCCGCGCAGCGCTCCCTGGGCGTCGGTCAGGGCGTCGGCCGGGGTCGCGACAGGCGCCGTCAGTGGGCCGTCGAGCTGGGCCAGCGTCGCCTGCCGCACCGTCAGCGGCACGGCGGGCAGCACGCGCTGGCTGAACTTGGCGGCGTCGCGCGCCTGGCCGTTCTGGTCCTGCGCCGTGACCTCCCACAGCAGCGCCTCGGAGCGGCCCAGACCCAGCGGCACCGGGGCCGTCACGTCCCAGGCCACCTCGCGGGTTTCGCCGGCCGGTATCTCGACCGTCTGCGCGGGCGTCTCGACCAGCGTGGCGCGCGCACTGACGTTGACCTTCATCGGCTGCGCCGTGGTGTTGCGCAGGCTGAACTGCGCCATGAAACGGTCGCCCTCGCGCACCAGCGGCGGCAGGCCGCTGATGATCTGCAGGTCCTGTGTGGCGCGGAACTTGGCCTGGCCGGTGCCGAACAGGCCCGGGCCCGAATCGGCGATGGCCACCACCTGGAAGCTGCTGATCGCGTCGTTCAGCGGCACCTTCACCGTGGCGCGGCCCTGGGCATCGAGCACCACCGAGGGCTGCCACAGCAGCAGGGTGTCGAACAGCTCGCGCGTCGGGCTGTGGCCGCCGCCGCCGCCGGCCGAGATCGCCTTGCGGCCGTAGTGGCGCCGGCCGATGATTTCCATCTGCGCGGTCGCGGTCTCGACGCTCCAGTTCCGCCGCTGCCACAGGCCGGCCAGCAGGTCCCAGCTGTCGTTCGGTCCCAGCTCCAGCAGGGCCTGGTCGACCACCGCCAGCGCCACCTCGGCATTCGCTGCGGGCTGGCCGTTGGGCAGCCTGGCCTGGATGCTGACCTGGGCGGTGCCGCGCACCGGGTAGGCCTCGCGGTCGGTGGCGACGCTGACTTTGATCTCATGCGCCGCCGTGCCGACCTTGAGCTCGGCCACGCCCAGGCGGTAGGCCGGCTTGCTCAGGTCGACCAGCGCGGTCGGCGCCACGTATTCCTTGCCCTCGTACCAGAAGGCGGTCCACCACTCGCGCGGCGCCTGGTAGCCCCAGGTGAAGAAGCTGTACCACGGCACCTCGCGCAGCCGGCCGCGCAGCGCCATCACGCTCACGTAGACGTTCGGTCCCCAGCCGGGCTCGACCTTCAGGTCGATGGTCGGGTCTTCGCCGTTGAGCTGCACCACCTTCGTGTCGATGATGCCTTCGCGCTCGATGCTGACCAGGGCGGTCGCGAAGCGGAACGGCATGCGCACCTGCAGGCGCGCGGTCTCGCCGGGCTCGTAGCGCTTCTTCTCGGGCACCACGTCCATGCGGTCGTGGTCCTCGCCGCCGAACCAGAGCTCACCCTGGCGCGTGACGTAGACCGAGGCGGCGCTCTGGTGCGTGTGGCCTTCGCTGTCCTTGGCGACCACGGTCAGCTCGACCTCGCCGGCGTCGTCGAGTTCGGCCTCGCACAGCAGCAGTCCGCGCGCGTCGCTCTGGCCCGAGCAGATGCGGCCCAGGTCTTTGGAGGTGGTCTTGTTGTCGTAGGTGTAGAAGCCACCGACCATGCGCTTGCGCGTGGTGGTCGTGGTCTTGACCGAGGCGCGCACCTCCAGCGGCACCTTGGCCGCGGGCTTGCCGTCCAGCGTGAGTGCCAGCGCCTGGAAGCGCGCCTGCTGCCGGGTCGAGACCCAGCCTTCGGTCCTGATGCCCGCGACCACCGCGGCGGGCCACAGCGTGGTGACGTGGCGCAGGGTCTGGGTCTCGCCGTTGGGGTCGGCGTAGCTGGCCTCGATCAGCAACTGCTGCGGCGATGTGACCGCCGGCAGGTCCTTGATGTCGGTGCGGCCGCGACCGTTCTTGTCCAGCGTCAGCGGCAGCTTGTCGGCCACCAGCTTCTGCGCCGTGTCGGCGCCGTCCTCGCCTTCGTCCGGACCGCCTTCCGCGCGGTTGGCCGCGCGCGGCGGCTCGAAGCTGAAGCCCTCGTAACCCGGGAACGACAGAGATTTGCGGCGCATCAGCGCCGACACCTGGGTCGCGAGGTTGCCCGCGCCGCCGCCCGAGAGGTAGCTCACCTGCAGGTCGACCGGCGTGCTGGTGGCCGCCACCAGCGGCTTCTTGTCGTTGGCGCTGAGCTGGCCCTGCAGCACCGGCAGCCGGAACTCCTCGACGCGGAACTGTGCGCTGTCGAGGATTTCGGTGCCTTGGCGGCCCAGCGACTGCGAGAGCTGCACCGTGTAGACACCCAGCCGGGCCGAGGGCGGGATCGCGAACTCGCTGGTGGCGCTCAGGCCGCCGGTGGCGGTCTTGCGCCAGGCCACGGGCTGGCGGAACTCCTGGCCGCTGCCCTGGTGGGTGATGATGAGCTCGCCGCTTTTCAGATCGGGGACATGGAAGCCCTTCATGTCTTCCGTGCGCAGGAAGTGCTTCATCGACAGCGTTTCGCCCGCCCGCAGCAGGGCACGGTCGAGCACGGTGTGGGCGCGCTGCGTGGCGCTGGCGAGGTCGCCGGTCGGCAGGTCGAAGCGCCAGGCCTCGATGCCGCGGTTCCAGTCGCTCCAGGTGAAGGCCAGGTCGTCGACGCCGTCGGCCGACTTCGCGCGCGCGCTGACGAACCAGGCGCCGCCGTAGTCGCCGTCTTCCGCCTCACCGTTCTGGCACACGGGCGCCCGGCCGGGGAGGCCGTCGAGCTTCACCACGCCCTGCGCATCGGTCTGCCCCTTGGCGACCGGCTTGCCGCGACAGTCCGAGACCTGCACCGCCGCGCCCGCGACCGGCTTGCCCTTGTCCAGCGTGGTCACCCAGGCCAGGGCGTTCTCGCGCCCGAGCTTGAAGTGCACGCCCAGGTTGGTCACCAGCGCCGAGCTGCGCACGTACATCGTGCGGCCCTCGCCGTGGCGCTCGTCCAGCAGCGAACGGCCCAGACGTGGCGAGGCGATCTCGACCACGTGAAAGCCCGGTTGCAGCGGAATGCCCACCACCTCCATGGGGCGCGGTTCGCCCGCCGCCGCCTGGGGCAGGTCCAGCGGCTTCACGTTCGGCAGGCCCTGCAACAGGCCGAGCATGCGCGACTCGACCCAGTCCCCGTTGTCCTTGTCGATCACCTTGGGCAGCGGCGTCTTCGCCCATTGGGCCGCCAGCTGGCGTTCGACCGTGCCTTCGTGGAAGGTGGCCACGCGCTGGTACCAGGCAATGATCTCGGCGTCGCTGGAGAGCCTGAGGTCGCTGACCTTGCTGCCGCTGAGCGCGAGGCCCAGGGCCTTGAGCTCGGGCTCGACGTTGCGCACCGTGATCGGCAGCAGGGCGGCACCACCGGGTTCGGCCAGCCGCTCGACCACGCCGAAGGGCGCGGCCGCGAACTTCACCAGCGGCGGCATCAGGCCGGTCGCGACCTTCAGCGGGAACTGGCCGGCGTTGGCGGGTGCGCGGCCCGAAGCGTCGACCAGGCCCTGGGGCAGCTCGACCGTGTAGCTGGCCTTCTCGGTCAGCGTGGGGGCGAAGTCCACGCCATCGACCGCGTCGTCGCCGTGTGCGCCGTCTTCGAGTTTGGGTGTCAGCGCCTCGCCGCCGGCGGCGGGCCTAAGCCGGATCTCCTGCGCCTGCTTCGCGGTGACCGGGGCGTTGAAGCGCAGCGACATGCCGCGCAGGGGCAGGCAGGGCGACTGCGCGTTCTCGCGCTCGCAGCTGAACGTGACCTTGAAGGGCTCGCGCACGGTGAAGTTCAGGCGCTGGTCCTGGCGCGTGGCGACGCCGTTCGGTGTCGCCACGCCCTTGCCCAGCACCAGCCGCACCTTGGCCGCGGGCGTGAGCTGGCGCTGGCAGGCCAGGGCGACGACCTGTTCGGGCGGAACATCCCGGCGGTTCCAGCCGCGCACCTGGACCAGCTGCTCGCGCTCGGCGCCGGTGATCAGCTTCACCGCGATGCGCTCGCCCAGCCCGTCCATGCCACACCAGGCGTGGGCCTGCACACTCTCGGGCGACACCGCGCCGTTGAAGCGCAGCAGGAAGTACTGGCCTTCTTCGATGGTCTGGCCGTCGGACGGGACGCTCTGTCGCACCACGGGGCCACCGGTCTCGAAGGCAAAACGCTGCGGGCCGGCCAGCGGCTTTCCGTCCAGCGCCACGAAGCCTGGCGCCACCTGCAGCGTGCACTTCACGCCCGGCGGCAGCATCTGCTGGAAGTCGTACACCCAGCGGCGGTCATTGAGCCAGCGGCCAGTGCCGGCCGAGGCCTGGGGTTCGTTGCAGCTCAGCTGCAGCGGCGCGGCCGCGTTCGGGCTGCCGAAGGCCACCGCGGGGGCGTCGAAATTCGCCACCACCTGCCGCACCCGTGCCACCTCGCCCTGCGGGCTCAGGCCGGTGATCTGCACCGCCATCGCACCGCCGGCCGCCGCCAGACCCAGTCCCACCAACGCATTGCGCACCCGGAACACCATGCCACCACCCCGACCCTTGTTTGGATGGGGTGGAGCCTAACGCAGATGCCCCGGCCCGGCGGTGCTCATTCGAGGGACTTGAGCTTGCGGTAGAGCGAGCGTTCGCTGATGCCCAGCTTGGCCGCCAGAGCGGCGCGGTTGCCCCGGTGCTCGGCGACGATGGCGCGCAGCGTCTCACGGCCGGCGGCCCGCACCGTGTCGCCGGCCGTGGCCGGTGCCGATGGCCCGGTCGTGGCACGGCCCGGCCGCCGGCCGGTCGCGATGGCCTCCTCGACATGGGCCGCCTCGATCAGCTCGCCGTCGCACAGCAGGGCGGTGCGCTCCAGCAGGTTGCGCAGCTCGCGCACGTTGCCGGGGAAGGGTTGGGCCTCCAGCAGGTGCATGGCGGCGGGCGTGAGGCGCAGGCGGCGCGGGGCCGCCACCCGCTCCAGCAGCGCCTCGGCCAGCAGGGCCAGGTCGCCCGCGCGCTCGCGCAGCGGCGGCAGAGGAATCGGGAAGGTCGAGAGCCGGTAGTACAGGTCTTCGCGGAAGCGCCCCTCGGCCATCATTCGGTCGAGGTCGCGGTGGGTGGCCGAGATCACACGGATGTCGGCGTGCCGTGGCTCGGTGCTGCCCACGCGCCGGTACATGCCGGTCTCCAGCAGGCGCAGCAGCTTGACCTGCATCGCCAGCGGGATGTCGCCCACCTCGTCGAGGAACAGCGTGCCGCCGCTGGCCGCCTCGACCAGGCCGCCCTTGGCGGTGGCCGCGCCGGTGAATGCGCCGCGCTCGTGACCGAACAGCTCGGACTCGAACAGCGTCTCGGGCAGGCTGGAGCAGTCCACCGGCACCAGCGGCTTGCTGGCGCGCGGGCTGGCCTCGTGGATGGCGCGCGCCACCAGTTCCTTGCCGGTGCCCGACTCGCCCAGCAGCAGCACGGTGGCCGGTGCCGGCGCCACCCGCGCCACCAGGCCGAGCATGCGCTGAAAGGCGGGCGAGCGGCCGATCAGGCCCTGCGCCGTCGGCTGGCCCTGGGCCACCCGCAGCGGCTCCATCTTCTCCACGTAGAAGGCCGGCTGCCCGTCCGCGCCCGGCAGGGGCGAGAGTTCGATGTTCACGTACTCCTCGCCGCGGCGCGTGTGGTGCAGGTGCAGCACGCGCTCGCGCTGGCCCGACAGCTTCGACTGCGCCAGCGGGCAGGATTCGCCGGCCTGGTCGCAGGGCACGGCGAAATGGTGCGAGACCTCGTAGCAGTGCCGGCCGACCACGCTGCGCTCGGGGCTGAATTGGCGCCGGTAGGCGGCGTTGGCCGCCAGGATGCGGTACTGCGCGTCGAACAGGATGTGCGGCTCGGGCAGGCCTTCGAGGAAGGCGGTGAGTTCGGGCAGGGGTTTCATGGGGGTACCCGCTGGGGGCGGTCGTGTCCGACATTGTCTGCCAGATCTGGCAGTCAAGGCGGTGCCGGCGGCCCTCGCGGTGTCGTGCAAGTGCTTGTGGCCACAGGTTTTTGCCGGCCGGGCCAGGCTGGCATGGAATTTGGAAAGGTCCGTGCTCCGGACGACCCGACCCCCGATGACCTTGCGCATCCTCTACGACGAACACAGCGGCGCGCTGAGCTACCTGCTGGCCGACGAAGCGGCGCACGAAGCCGCCCTGGTCGACCCGCGCAGCGGCGACTGGCCGGTGCTGATGGCCCTGCTGGACGAGGCCGGCCTGCGCCTGCGCTGGGTGTTGCGCACCCACGAGCACGATGGCCACGACGACCAGCCGCCCGGCGAATTCGGGCGCCTGCTGCGCCTGGGGGCGCCGGTGGTGCAGGGTGCCCGGCGCGAGGGCGTGCGCAGCGTGGCCGACGGCGGGCGGCTGCCGTTGGGCGCGGGTTTCGTGCAAGTGATGCACACGCCGGGCCACACCGCCCATTGCCAGAGCTACCTGTGGCGGGACCGCGTGTTCTGCGGCGACCTGCTGACCGTCGACGCCTGTCCGAGGCAACCTGGGCCGGCCCAGCCGGCGGCGCTGTGGGACAGCGTGCAGCAGCGCATCTTCACCCTGCCCGACGAAACCCTGCTGTTCGCCGGGCACGGGCGGCACGCCCGCGCTGTGAGCACGGTGCTCGAGCAGCGGCGCTGGAGCCCCCATTTCGCCGGCCTCACCCGCGATGGGTTTTTCGCCCGCATGGGCTCCATGGCCGCCCAGAGATGACACAGGCCTCTTCCCGAATCTCCGCGCAGCAGGACATGACCACCGCCGCCCCGAACCCCGACCACTTCCCGCAGCTCGACAACGAGCTGGACCTGCTGGCCGACCTCGTGCCCCTGTCGGGGCAACGCATCATCGAACTGGGCTGCGGCAACGCGCGGCTGGCGCGTGAGGTGCTGGAGCGCCATGCGGACAGCGAGGTGGTGGGCCTGGAGGTCGATGCCGTGCAGCACGCGAAGAACCTGTCGCGGCCCCAGGAGCGGCTGAAGTTCCTGTCCGCCAGCGCCGAGGTCGTGCCGTTTGCGCGCCAGAGCTTCGACGGCGCCCTCATGCTCAAGTCGCTGCACCACGTGCCCATTCCCGCCATGCACCGCGCGCTGGCCGAGGTGGCGCGGGTGCTGCGGCCGGGCGGCTGGTTCTATGTGAGCGAGCCGGTCTACGGTGGAGCCTTCAACCAGATCGTGCGCGTCTACAACGACGAGGGTGTGGTGCGGGCCGCCGCCCAGTCCGCGCTGGACCGCGCGCTGGCCAGCGGCGACCAGTGGGAGGCGGCCGCCGAGCGCCGCTTCGCCCAGCCGGTGCACTACCCCGACTGGCCCGCCTTCGCCCAGCGCATGCTCTACCCGAGCTTTGCCGACCACCAGATCACGCCGGAGATCGAAGCCCGCGTGCGGCGCGCCTTTGAGCCGCACCTGGGCGCGGACGGCGCCCGCTTCGTGCGCCCCATGCTCGTGCGCCTGCTGCGCCGCAGGGGCTGAGACGGGCGGCTCAGATCTGGGCCGCGGGGTCTGGCGCCGGCTCGTCCAGTGCGCTGATGGCCTGGTGGTGCGTGAGGAACACCTGCCCCGAGAGCCGCTCCAGGAAGTCGCTGCGGTGCAGGCGGTCCATCACCGGCCCCTTCACCTCGCTCAGGTGCAGCTGGATGCCGGCTTCCTGCAGGGTCCGGTGGATGCTGCGCAGGCTCTCCAGCGCGCTGGCGTCGATGTCGTTCACCGCGGTGCACTGCAGCACCACGTGGCGCACGCCGGGGTGGGCGGCCAGCTCGGCGGTGATGCGGTCCTCCAGGTGGCGAGCATTGGCAAAGAACAGGCTCTCGTCCACCCGCAGGCCCAGGATGTGCGGGCGCGTCACCACCTGGTGCCGCAGCACGTTGCGGTAGTGCTCGGTGCCGGGCACGTTGCCCACCACGGCGATGTGCGGGCGGCTGCTGCGCCAGATGTGCAGCGCCAGCGAGGCGATCACGCCGACGGTCAGCCCGGTGACCAGGTCGACCAGCAGCGTGACGGAGAAGGTCAGGGCCTGGGCCGCGAAGTCGGCGCGCGCGTAGCGCCAGTTCAGCGGGAAGCTGCGGAAGTCGATCAGCGAGCCCAGCGAGATAAGGATGGTCGCGGCCAGCACGGCCATGGGCAGGTCGTGCAGCCAGGGCGTGAGGAACAGAGCCGTGAAGGCCAGCAGCGCCGCGGTGATGATGCCGGCCGCGGGCGTGCGGCCACCGCTCTCGGCCACCACCGAAGTGCGCGAGAAGCTCGCGCCGACGGCGAAGGCGCCGGTCAGTCCGGCCGCCAGGTTGGCACCGCCCATGGCCCGCATCTCGGCGTTCACGTCGATGCGCTCGCGCCGCTTGGCGGCCATGCCCTGGGCGATGGAGATCTGCTCGATGAAGGTCATCACTGCGATCAGCAGCGCCGGCACCATGAGCGCCCGCACGGTGGCGCTCGGCAGTTCCAGCAGCGGCGCCAGCACCAGGCTGGGCAGGCCCTGCGGAATGTCGCCCACCACCGCCAGCCCCTGCTGCGGCCAGCCCAGGGCCGTGGTCAGCGCGATGGACAGCAGGATCACCAGCAGCGGCGAGGCCTTGCCGGCCAGGTCCGCCGCCACCGCCGGCACGCCCAGGCGGCACAGCAGGGGCTTGAGCCAGCGCCGGGCCGCCCACAGCGCCGCCAGCGCGCCCAGGCCCACGGCCAGGGTGAGGCCATGGACCTCGCCGAAATGGGCGGCCAGGCTGCGGGCGAAGCTGGGCACGTCGTCGCCGCTCAGGGGCATGCCCAGCACATGCTTGAGCTGGCTCATGCCGATCAGCAGGCCCGAGGCGGTGATGAAGCCCGAGAGCACCGGCTGGCTCAGGAAGCTGGCCATGAAGCCCATGCGCAGCGCGCCCATGACCAGCAGGGCCAGGCCCACCATCACCGCCAGCACCGCACTCGCGGCGATGAAGTCGGCGCTGCCAGCGCCCACCACGGTGCCCACCGTGGCCAGCGACATGATCGAACGCAGCGCCGAAGGCCCCGGGCCGAGCACCGTGCTGCTGCCCATCAGCGCATAGACCACCATGGGCAGGATGCTGGCGTACAGCCCGGTGACCGGCGGCATGCCGGCCAGCATGGCGTAGGCCAGGCTCTGCGGGATCAGCAGCAGCGTGACCACGGCCGAGGCCGTCAGGTCGGCGGCGAGCAGCGGGCGGTTGTAGGTCCGGCCCCAGCGGAGGATGGGGAACCAGTCGGTCAGGGGCAGGTGCATGCGGGCGGGCGGGGCGGGTGGTGGTGGCGGTATTCTCCACCCCGGACCCGCCGCCCCGGCGGGCGAACCACCACCACAGGCCACCCCATGGAACTGCGTCAGCTGCGGTACTTCGTGCGCATCGTCGAGCTGGGCTCGATGAGCCGCGCCGCGATCGAGCTGGACGTGGTGCAGTCGGCCCTGAGCCAGCAGATCACACGACTGGAAAGCGAACTCTCCACCCGACTGCTCAACCGCACGCCGCGCGGCGTGGCGCCCACCGAAGCGGGCGTGGCCTTTTTCCGCGAGGCGCAGCTGACCCTGCGCCACGCGGAGCAGGCTGCGCGGGCCGCGCAGCAGGCGCGCCTGTCGGGCTCGGTCTCGGTCGGGCTGGCCCCTACCACCTCGGCGGTGCTGGGCCTGCCGCTGATGCAGGCCATGCGCGAGCGCTACCCCGACGTGCGCCTGCACATGGTCGAAAGCATGTCGGGCCACCTCACGGCCATGCTGAATGCGCGCCAGCTCGACCTCGCGGTGCTGTTCGACACCCGCCTGCACCAGACCCGGCAGGACGGTGGCGGACGCGGCTGGAGTGTGCAGCCGCTGCTGGAGGAAGACCTGTTCCTGGTGCAGCGCGCGGGCGCTCCGTGCCTGCCCGCCGAGATCGCCATCGCCGGGCTGGCCGAGGTGCCCCTGATCCTGCCCACCGGGCCGCACGGCCTGCGCAGCACGCTGGACACGGCCTTCGCGGGCGCGGGCATTTCGCCGCGCGTGGTGCTGGAGGTGGATTCGCTGGCCATGGTGATGGCCGCGGTGGACGCCGGCCTGGGCGCCACGCTGCAGCCCTGGGCGGCCCTGGGGCGCTACCCGGACGCGGCGCAGCGCTTCCAGTGCGCGCGCATCACCGACGCACCGGCGCGCCGCGTGAACCTGCTGTGCAGCCTGTCGGACGACGAGCTCTCGCCGGCCGCGCTGGCCGCGCGCGTGGTGCTCAAGGACTGCGTGCGCACGCTGCTGGGCGAGGGCCGGTGGTCCGGCGCCACCGCCCTGGCGGCACTGCCCGACACCCATCACAACCCGTGATACCCCCATGACGTGGGCCCGCTGCACAGCGGGCGACGGTCTTCCTACAGTTCCTCATGCGCCGGATCGGCTCCGGCGTTCCCCGAGAGAACACGAAGGAGACCCATGTCAACGGACCCCGATGTCCTGGTGATCGGCGGCGGCAACGCCGCCCTGTGCGCCGCCCTGATGGCGCGCGAAGCCGGTGCCAGCGTGCTGCTGCTCGAAGCCGCGCCGCGCGAATGGCGCGGCGGCAATTCCGCCCACACCCGCAACCTGCGCTGCATGCACGACGCGCCGCAGGACGTGCTGGTCGACGCCTACCCCGAAGAAGAGTTCTGGCAGGACCTGCTCAAGGTCACCGGCGGCAAGACCAGCGAGGCCCTGGCCCGGCTGGTGATCCGCGCCTCGGCCACCTGCCGGCCCTGGATGGTGCGCCACGGCGTGCGCTTCCAGCCCTCGCTCTCGGGCGCGCTGCACACGGCGCGCACCAACGCCTTCTTCATGGGCGGCGGCAAGGCCCTGGTCAACGCCTACTTCCGCAGCGCCGAACGCCTGGGCGTGCAGGTGCGCTACGAGTCGCCGGTGGACCGCATCGAGATGGACGGCGACCGTTTCGTGGCGGCGTGGGTGAAGGGCGAGCGCATCACCGCGCGCAGCTGCGTGCTGGCGGCCGGTGGCTTTGAATCGAACCGTGACTGGCTGCGCGAGGCCTGGGGCCAGAACGCCCGCGGCGAATGGCCCTCGGACAACTTCCTGATCCGCGGCACGCGCTTCAACCAGGGCGTGCTGCTCAAGCAACTGCTCGACCTGGGCGCCGACCCCATCGGCGACCCGACGCAGGCGCACATGGTGGCCATCGACGCGCGCGCGCCGCTGTACGACGGCGGCATCTGCACCCGCATCGACTGCGTGTCCCTGGGCGTGGTGGTCAACCGCGAGGCGCGCCGCTTCTACGACGAGGGCGAGGACTTCTGGCCCAAGCGCTACGCCATCTGGGGCCGCCTGGTGGCGCAGCAACCCGGCCAGGTGGGCTTTTCCATCATCGACGCCAAGGCCATCGGCCGCTTCATGCCGCCGGTGTTCGACGGCGTCAAGGCCGACACCCTGCCCGAGCTGGCACACAAGCTCGGCCTCGATCCAGCCACCTTCATGCAGACCCTGAATCACTACAACGCCGCCTGCCGCGTCGGCCGCTTCGACCACACCGCGCTGGACGACTGCCACACCGAGGGCGTGGCCCCCGCCAAGACCCACTGGGCACGGCCCATCGACACCGCACCGTTCTACGGCTACATGCTCAAGCCCGGCGTCACCTTCACCTACCTCGGGCTCAAGACGGACGAGACCGCGGCGGTGCACTTCGGTAGCCGCCCGAGCGACAACCTCTTCGTGGCCGGCGAAATGATGGCCGGCAACGTGCTCGGTCAGGGCTACACGGCGGGCGTCGGCATGAGCATCGGCACCGCCTTCGGCCGCATCGCGGGCACCCAGGCCGCGCAGGCCGTGCTGAAAGGAGCGCGCCATGCACACGCTTGAAGCCCTGGCCCGCGACGCCCGCGCCCTGGCCCACGGCGAGGTCGTGCTGTCCGCGCCCGAAACCGAGGTCGCGCGCCAGATGCAGATCTGCAACGCCTGCCGCTACTGCGAAGGCTTCTGCGCCGTGTTCCCGGCCATGACGCGCCGGCTCGCATTCGGCCAGGCCGACATCCACTTCCTGGCCAACCTCTGCCACAACTGCGGCGCCTGCCTGCACGCCTGCCAGTACGCGCCACCCCACGAGTTCGCGGTCAATGTGCCGCAGGCCATGGCACAGGTGCGCGGCCAGACCTATGTGGACTACGCATGGCCGCCGACCCTGGGCCGGCTGTACCAGCGCCAGGGCCTGACGCTGTCGGTGGCATTGGCTGTCGGCCTCGCGCTGTTCCTGGTGCTGGCCGTGGTGCTGCAGGGGCAGGGCCTGGGCGCGCTGTGGACCGCGCCGGGCAGCGACTTCTATGGGATCTTCCCGCACAACCTGCTGGTGGGCCTGTTCGCGCCGGTGTTCGGGTTCGCCACGCTGGCGCTGGCGCTGGGCGTGCGCCGCTTCTGGCGCGAGATCACGCCCGCCACCAGCGGCGCGCCGCTGTCGACCCCCGCCACCACCGAGGCCACGGGTGCCGTGCTGCGCCTGAAATACCTGGACGGCGGCCACGGCGACGGCTGCCACAACGAGGACGACGCCCACACGCTCTCGCGCCGGCGTTACCACCACCTCACGTTCTACGGCTTCCTGCTGTGCTTCGCCGCCACCAGCGTGGCCACGCTCTACCACTACCTGCTGGCCCTGCCCGCGCCCTACGACCTGCCCAGCCTGCCCAAGCTGCTGGGTGCGGTGGGCGGCGTGAGCCTGGCCATCGGCACCGCCGGCCTGTGGCGGCTGAACCTGCGGCGCCATCCGCAACACGGCGACGCCGCGCAGAAGCCCATGGACCGCGGCTTCATCGCCCTGCTGTTCCTCACCGCCACCAGCGGCCTGGCCCTGTGGGCCGCGCGCGGTACGCCGGCCCTGGCACTGACGCTGTGCCTGCACCTGGGCGCGGTGATGGCGCTGTTCGCCACCATGCCCTACGGCAAGTTCGGCCACGGCATCTTCCGCACCGCCGCGCTGCTGCGCCACGCGGTGGAGAAGCGCCAGCCCAACCCGGTCGGCCTCGGCGCCGACTGAGCGGGCACTGCCCGCATCCGATCACCCTTCCCCCACGAACCTCACCGAGGAGACCTTGCCATGCAAAAAAGAGCCTTCCTGCGCGCCACCGCGCTCGCCCTGTCCTGCCTCTCGCTGGGGGGCCTTGTCCTCACGCCTGCACACGCCCAGGATTTCCCGCCGAAGAAACCGGTCACCCTGGTGGTGGGTTTTGCGGCCGGCGGTGCGGCCGACTCGGCCGCGCGTCTGATCGCGAAGAAGCTGGGTGAGAACATCGGCCAGTCGGTGATCGTGGAGAACAAGGGCGGCGCGGGCGGCAACATCGCGCACCAGTCCGTGGCCAAGTCGGCGCCCGATGGTTCGGTGCTGCTCTTCGGTTCGGTTGGACCGCTCACCATCGCGCCGCACCTGATGAAGCTGGCCTACGACCCCTTCACCGACCTGGCCCCCATCTCGGGCGGTGTCAACTTCCCCAACGTGCTGGTCGTGCACAAGGGCGTGGGCGTGAAGACGCTGGCCGAATTCGTGCATTTGGAAAAGAAGAAGCCCGGCAGTCTCGACTTCGCCTCCACCGGCCCCGGCTCGGCCTCGCACCTGGCGGGTGAGCTGTTCAACCAGCGGGCCGGCATCGACATGGTGCATGTGCCCTACAAGGGCGGCGCGCCCGCGCTGCAGGACCTGCTGGGCGAGCGCATCGCGGCCTACTTCTCCGCGCCGCCCACGGCCATGCCGCACATCGAGAGCGGCAAGCTGGTGCCCCTGGCCACCACCGGTCTCACGCGCCCGGCCTACCTGCCCAACATTCCCACCGTGGCCGAAGCCGGCTACCCGGGCTTCGAGGCGCTCAACTGGTACGCCTTCGTGGCGCCCGGCAAGACGCCGGTGCCGCTGCTCGACCGCTGGAACCAGGAGATCGTGAAGGTGCTCAACGACCCGGGCCTGAAAGAGGCCCTGATGCACCACGGGCTGACCCCCCAGCCCACCACGCGGGCCGATTTCGCGGCCTTCATGAAGAAGGAATCCGCCCAGTGGGCCGCCACCATCCAGGCCCGCAAGATCACCGCGGACTGACGCCGCAGACCAAGCCCCTCAGGGGGCGTTCGCGGCCTCGGTGTGGATCACGCCCCCGCCCAGACAGACCTCGCCGTCGTACAGCACGGCGCTCTGGCCGGGCGTCACGGCCCACTGCGGCTCGGCAAAGCGCAGCGTGAAGCCGGTGTCGTCCACTGCCAGCGTGCAGGCCGCGTCGCTCTGGCGATAGCGCGTCTTGGCCGCGATCTGCGTCGCCGTCGGGGCCTCGCCCGCCACCCAGCTCAGGTCCTCGGCGCGCAGGCTGGGCGCCAGCAGCCAGGGGTGGTCGTGGCCCTGCACCACCCAGAGGATGTTCTTCTCGACGTCCTTGCGCGCGACGAACCAGGGCTCGTGCTCGTTGCCGCCTTTCTGCGCACCCTTGGCTTTCACGCCGCCGATGCCCAGGCCCTGGCGCTGGCCCAGCGTGTAGAAGGAGAGGCCCACGTGCTGGCCAATCGTGCGGCCCGTCGGGTCCTTGATGGGGCCTGGTTCCTTGGCGATGTAGCGGTTGAGGAAGTCGCGGAACGGCCGCTCACCGATGAAGCAGATGCCGGTGCTGTCCTTCTTCTTCGCGTTGGGCAGGCCGATCTCGGCGGCAATGCGGCGCACCTCGGTCTTGGGCAGCTCGCCGACCGGGAACAGGGTCTTCGAGAGCTGCGCCTGGTTGAGCCGGTGCAGGAAGTAGCTCTGGTCCTTCAACGGGTCCAGGCCCTTGAGCAGCTCGTGCTTGCCGGCGGCCTCGTTGAAGCGCACGCGGGCGTAGTGGCCGGTGGCGATCTTCTCGGCGCCCAGGCGCATGGCGTGGTCCAGGAAAGCCTTGAACTTGATCTCGGCGTTGCAGAGGATGTCGGGGTTGGGCGTGCGGCCGGCCGAGTACTCGCGCAGGAACTCGGCGAACACGCGGTCCTTGTATTCGGCGGCGAAGTTGACGTGTTCGATCTCGATGCCCAGCACGTCGGCCACCGAGGCGGCGTCCACGAAGTCGATGTTGGACGAACAGTATTCGCTGTTGTCGTCGTCCTCCCAGTTCTTCATGAAGATGCCGATGACCTCGTAGCCCTGCTCCTTGAGCAGGTGCGCGCTCACCGCGGAGTCCACGCCCCCGCTCAATCCGACCACCACACGTTGCTTGTTTGCCATGGGGTGGATTATCCCAGCCGGTGTTCCCGCCGACCCCGGCTTCAAAAAATTGGAACGTGACCGGCGAGGGCTTCGAACGATGGCGCGCGGCGGCGCACCTACAGTGATTCCCATGCCGGTACAGCCGGCGCCACCCACCAGGAATCCGCATGTCCCGCCTGCCCACGCTCTTCATCTCCCACGGTTCGCCCACCTTCGCCATCGAACCCGGCCAGGCCGGCCCGGCGCTGACCGCGCTGGGCCAGACCCTGCCGCGTCCCAAGGCCATCCTCGTCGTCTCGCCGCACTGGACCACGCGAGAGCCGCGCGTGGCCACCACGCCGCGCCCGCAGACCATTCACGACTTCGGCGGTTTCCCGCCCGCGCTCTACCAGCTGCAGTACCCCGCGGCCGGCGCGCCCGACGTGGCGCAGCGCGCCATCGAACTGCTGCGCGCCGCGGGCTACGCGGCCGAGGCCGACACGCAATGGGGCCTGGACCACGGCGCCTGGGTGCCTTTGATGCACCTGCTGCCCCAGGCCGACGTGCCGGTGTTCCAGGTCTCGCTGCCCGCGCGGCTGGACGGCGCCGCTGCCTACGCCTACGGCCAGGCGCTGGCGCCGCTGGCCGAGGAAGGTGTGCTGGTGATCGGCTCCGGCAGCCTGACGCACAACCTCTACGAGGTGCGCTTTGACGCGCCCGATGCCAACGCAGAAACCTACGCAGTCGAGTTCGCGCACTGGATCAACGGTGTCGTGACCGGCCGCGACCACGCGCGCCTGCAGCAGACCATGGCGATTGCGCCGCACGCCCAGCGCGCCCACCCCACGGCCGAACACCTGTGGCCGCTGATGGTGGCCGCTGGTGCGGCGGGCGCCGAGGTGCCGGCCACGCGCATCGAAGGGGGGATCACTCATGGCGTGCTGTCGATGGACGCCTTCCAGTTCGGTGAGCTTCCCGACGCGGTGGCGGCGTGAACAGGGCGGCCCACATGGACACCCGCACCGAAGCGCCCGCGGGCGACCTCGTCCTTCACCGCCCCACAGCCCCCGCGCGCCAGCTGGTGCTGCTGTTCCATGGCGTGGGCGCGAGCCCCGAGGGCTTTGAGCCGCTGGGCCCCGCGCTGGCGCGCGAGGATCGCTGGGTGGTGGCGGTGCGCTCACCCTTCGCGTCCGATTTCGGCACCGGCTGGCAGTGGTTCCCGGTGCAGGGCGTGACCGAGGCCAACCGCGCCGAACGCATCGCGGCGGTGATGCCGCGCTTTGCCGAGACCGTGCTGCGCTGGCAGGCCCACACAGGGCTGGGCGCTTCGCAGACGGTGCTCGCGGGCTTCTCGCAGGGCGCGATCATGTCGCTCGAATCGACGCAGGCCGGCGAGCCTCTGGCTGCGCGGGTGGTGGCGATGTCCGGGCGCTTTGCCGTGCCGCCGCAGACCGCGCCGGCGGGCGTGGCCTTCCGTTTCATCCACGGCACGCAGGACCCGGTGATCCCGGCGGCGTTCAGCGCGCAGGGCGCACAGCAGCTGCAGGCCCTGGGCGCCGATGCCCGGGCCGACCTGCTGCCCGGGCTCGCGCACGGCATCGACCAGCGCGCCCTGGCGCTACTGGCCCTCGCGCTGGACGAGGGTGCGCCATGAACGAAGCCGACACCGGCCCGCGGCTGGCGCTGGACATCGGGGCGCACCAGACCGTGATCACCGCACCCGACGGCTTTGCCTGGACCTTGCCGGTCGGCATGGCTTCGCTGTGGGCGCCGTCGGCGTCGGGCCCGTCGGCGCTGGCGGTGGAGAACGGCATCCAGACCGTGGAGGACGCGATCGAGCGCATTGCGGCCCAGGTGCCGCGCGGCGCGCGCATGGTGTTGAGCGCTGGAAGTCTGGCGCCGTTGCAACGCGGCAGTGCCATTGCCGTGATGGCGCAAGGGTCCACTGGACTGGACGGCATCGAGCGCGAGTACCAGCTGCTGGCGGCCCGGGCGGTGGGTGCGCCCTCGGCGCGCGGCACCGGTTTTGACGATGCGGCAGGAGACGCGGTGCTGCTGATCCTGCGCGAGCTGATGCACCACCTGGGGCTGCGATCGCTGCACGGGCCGGACTGAACCTGGGCACACCGTGGCGCGCTGTCACGGGACTTTCACGTGCTTGACATACGCTGGGCTTTGCCGGATTCTGCGTTGCGCTGTTTCCGCCACGTCCGCCGCAATCCCGCGGCGGCGGTCCCTGTTTTCGTCACACCCTCTGAAAGCACACCCATGAAGAGCAAGATCTCCCGCGTGGCCCTGGCCGCGCTGCTGCTGACCGTTGGCGCCGCCCACGCCCAGGACAAGACCCTCCGCCTGATCACCTGGGCCGACTACGTGCCCAAGGACGTGATGGAGCAGTTCACCAAGGAGACCGGCATCAAGGTCGAGGTGACGCTCTCGAACAACGAGGAAATGATTTCCAAGCTGCGCGCCACCGCCGGCGCCGGCTTCGACCTGGCCCAGCCCAGCCAGGACCGCATCGCCGGTCCGCAGGCCGAATTCGGCATCTACAAGCCGATGGACCTCTCCAAGATCAAGTCCGAGCAGTTCATTCCCTCGATGCTCGAAGCCACCCGCCTGAACACCACCGTGGGCGGCAAGGTCTACGCCGTGCCGCACATCTGGGGCACCGACGGTCTGGTGGTCAACACCAAGACCTCCAAGGCGGCCGACTACACCGACCTGTGCGCGGCCGAGAACGCCGGCAAGGTCAGCATGCGCCTGAAGCGCCCGACCCTGATCGCCTTCGCCTTCTCCATGGGCAAGAACCCGTTCGCGCTGTACAGCGACGCCAAGGCCTATGGCGCGCTGATGGACGAGGTGGGCAAGACGCTGACCGAGTGCAAGAAGAACGTGAAGTTCTACTGGGATGGCAAGGACCAGCTGCTGGCCGGCATGCGCTCGGGCGAGCTGACCACCGCCATGATGTGGGACACCGGCGGCTGGGGCCTGAACAAGACCAACCCCGACATCAAGTACGTGGCGCCCAAGTCCGGCGCGCTGGGCTGGGTCGACACCTTTGCCCTGCCGGCCAAGGGCAAGAACGACGAGGCCGCCTACGCCTGGATCAACTTCAACATGCGCCCCGAGATCGCCGCCAAGGTCGCCACCTCGGCCGGCAACTTCACCGCCGCCAAGGGCGGTGACGCCGGCATGGACCCGGTGCTCAAGAAGCAGTTCGCCGACAGCTTCCCCGAGGCCGCGCTGAAGAACATCAAGTGGTACCCGGCTGTGCCCGCCGGCATCGAGGACATCGAAGGCCGCGTGCTCGACCGCATCAAGGCCGCCAAGTAAGCCGATGCCCGCCGCCTCCGCCGTAACCGCTGCCGCCGCAGCGGACCGCGCTGGCGCCTACGACCTCCAGATCCAGACCGTCCGCAAGCGCTATGGCGCGTTTGCGGCGGTCGACGACCTGAGCTTCGGCGTCCGTTCCGGTTCCTTCTTCTCCATCCTCGGGCCTTCGGGCTGCGGCAAGACCACGCTGCTGCGCATGATCGCGGGCTTCATCGCCCCCGACGCGGGCGACATCGTGATCAAGGGCCAGTCCATGAACGGCGTGCCGCCCAACCGGCGGCCGGTGAACATGGTGTTCCAGCACTTGGCGCTGTTCCCGATGATGACGGTGAGCGAGAACATCGCCTACGGGCTGGAACGGCGAGGTGTGAAGGGTTCGACGGCCAAGGCCAGGGTCACCGACATGCTGCGGCGCGTCGGGTTGCCGGGCAGCGAGGGCAAGCGCATCGACCAGCTCTCGGGCGGGCAGAAGCAGCGCGTGGCGATCGCGCGCTCGCTCGTGCTCGAACCCGCGCTGCTGCTGCTGGACGAGCCCCTGGGCGCGCTGGACCTCAAGCTGCGTGAGCACATGAAGGTCGAGCTCAAGCAGTTGCAGGCCGAGGTCGGCACCACTTTCGTCTACATCACGCACGACCAGTCGGAAGCGCTGGTCATGTCCGACCAGGTCGCGGTGATGAACCACGGGCGCTTCGAGCAGCTCGGTTCGCCGCAGGACCTTTATTACCAGCCGCAGACCGCGTTCGTCGCCGGTTTTGTCGGCCACAACAACCGCATCGAAGGCCAGATCGAAACCCGCAACGGCGAGCAGGTGCTGCTGCGCACCGGCGGAGGCCTGGGCCTGTGGGCGCAGCGCGTCGGCGCGGTGGACCAGGGGCAGACTGCCAGCCTGTTCATTCGCCCCGAAGCCATCGAGATCGGGCGCAGCCCGCGCGAGCTGCCCGCGGGTGAGCCGGCCTGGAGCGCGACCGTGCAGGCCGTGCTGTTCGACGGCGGCAACTCCACGGTGCAGGTGCAGGAAGCACGCACCGGCACGCCGCTGCAGATCGCGCTGCCGCTGACCGGCCGCCTGGCCGACCTGCGTGCGGGCGAAACCGTCCACTTTTCGTACCAGCCTTCACAGGCCTGGTGCTTTGCGGCCTGAGCACGATGGACGTCGCAACCCACCGCCGCTGGATGTTGCTCTTCCTGCTCGCGCCGGCCCTGCTGTGGCTGGGTGGACTGGTGGTGCTGCCGCACGTCGAGCTGGCCCTGCTGTCGCTGCAGGCGCGCGTGGGGCCGGGCCAGTACGCGGCCAGCCTGGACCAGTACCGCACCTTCGTCGACGAGCCGCTGTACTGGAACACCTTCGTGCGCACGGCGGTCATGTCGGTGCTGGCGACGCTGTTCACGCTGCTGCTGGCCTTTCCCGCCGCCTGGTACATCGCCAAGGTCGCCCAGGGGCGGCTGAAGATGGTGATGCTGGTGCTGTGCCTGCTGCCGTTCTGGGTCAGCGAGATGGTGCGCACCCTGGGCTGGCTGATCCTGCTGCGCGAGACCGGCGTGATCTCGCGGCTGTTGCAAGCCACCGGCCTCGCGAACCAGCCGGTCGAGCTGCTGTACCACGACGCGACCATCCTCGTGGGCCTGGTCTATGCCTCGCTGCTGTTCATGGTGATCCCGCTGGTCAACAGCCTGGAGAGCCTGGACGACAGCCTGATCGAAGCAGCCTACGACCTGGGCGGCAGCACGGCCAACATCGTGCGCCGCATCGTCATCCCGCACGCCGCGCCCGGTATCGCGGCCGGCTCCATCGTGGTTTTCATGCTCTGCCTGGGTAACTACCTCACGCCCACGCTGCTGGGCGGCAAGGACTCGCTCTGGTTCACAGAGCAGATCTACACCCAGTTCATTACCCGCTTCAACTGGAACCAGGGCGCGGCCTTTGGTTTCCTGCTGCTGTTCCTCTCCAGCCTGCTGGTGTGGGCGGGGCTCAAGCTCACCGGGCAACGGTTTGGCGCGGTCATGAAGGCGAGCTGACGCGATGATTCCGAGCCTTCCCAGACCCGCCTCGCAACGCTACGGCCTGGCTGCCTTCGTCGGCGCGTTCTTCGTCTTTCTGTTCGTCCCGCTGGTGGTGGTGGCGGTGTTCGCGTTCAACAACGCCGACTACCCGACCCCGCCCTGGATGGGCTTCACCTTCGACTGGTTCACCGCGGACACCGACGCGCGCACCGGCCTGCTGCACGACGCCGAACTGCTCAAGGCCATCGGCGTGAGCGCCTGGGTGGCGCTATGGGTGACGGTGCTGTCGGTGGTGGTGGGCACCTGCAACGCCTTCCTGCTGGAGCGCTTCGAGTTCCCGGGCAAGAGCGCGGTGGCGCTGCTGTCCATGGTGCCGCTGGTGATTCCGGGTGTGATCCTGGGCATCTCCATCCTCGCCTTTGCCAGCCGCATCGCCAACTTCGCCGACGCGACCTGGGGGCTCGAACTGGAGTTCCTGCGGCCCGGTCTGCCGCTGGTGATCCTCGGCCAGTTCAGCTACATCGTGACCATTGCCACGCTCACCATTTCGGCCAGCCTGCGCCGCTTCGACCGCACGCTCGAAGAAGCGGCGCTGAACCTCGGCGCCAGCCGCGCCGCGGTGCTGTGGACCATCACGCTGCCCTACCTGCGGCCGAGCATGATCGGCGCGGCGGCCATGGCCTTCCTGATGTCGTTCGAGAACTTCAACACCACGCTGATGCTGGTGGGCTCGGACGCGCCGCTGACTGTGCTGATGTACGGCCGCATGCGCGAGGGCGCGACACCGGTGCTCAACGCCGTCAGCCTGTTCCTGATGGTGGCCTCGGCCCTGCTGGCGGTGCTGCTGATGTGGCGCAGCGGACGCGAGCAGCGCCCCGAATCCGCCTGAGACGGGGCGGTGACCGCACTCAAAAGCGGTTGTACAGACGGTCACACAAACACACAGCTCATTTAAGGTCGGGCTAATCCGGCATCGCTTCAATACCCATACCAGCACGTGCTGGGGTGCTATTGAAAAGGATGTTCCCGATGAAATCGATTGCTGTCGCTGCCCTCATGGTCGCCGTCTCCGGTGTCGCTCTGGCCGGTCCCAAGTGCGAGCAGCCCAAGGAAAAGTGGATGCCCGAAGCCCAGTTCAAGAAGGGCCTCGAAGACAAGGGCTACCAGATCAAGACCTTCAAGGTCTCCAGCGGCCAGTGCTACGAGATCTATGGCTTCGACAAGGCCGGCAAGAAGGTCGAGATCTATTTCGACCCCGTGACCGCCGCGGTGCTCGAAACCAAGTGATGCTGTGACGCGATGAAGACCCCTGCGCTCTCCGAGGCCAGCCGCCCGGTCTGGGACCTGTTTGTCCGTGTCTTTCACTGGACCCTGGTCGGAACGGTGCTGCTGAATTACTTCGTGCTCGAAGAGGGCGAAACGCTTCACGAGTGGGCCGGCTACCTGGCCGCCGCACTCGTGACCGCGCGGATCGTCTGGGGCTTCATCGGTTCGCGCCATGCGCGCTTTTCGGATTTTTTCCCGACGCCTGCGCGCCTGCTGCGGCATGTCCGCGCCATGCGTTCGGGACACATTGAACACCACTGGGGCCACAACCCGCTGGGCGCCCTGATGATGTTCCTGCTCATGGGCCTCGTGCTGGCCCTGGGCGTCACCGGCTGGATGCAGGGACTGGACGCCTTCTGGGGCGAGGAGTGGCTGCAGGAGCTGCACGAGCTGCTGGCCCATGCGCTGCTGCTGTCGGCCGGCGTGCACGCCGCCTCGGCCATCGTGATGGGGCGCATCGAGCGCACGCGCCTGGTCAAGGCCATGGTCACGGGTGTGAAAGAACGTTATTGAAGGCCCCGCGTGGCACACTGCCACGCACCATGCTGCGCATCGATCCTTCCGAAGTGGAGTTCACCGCCATCCGCGCGCAAGGCGCGGGCGGACAGAACGTCAACAAGGTCTCCAACGCCGTGCACCTGCGCTTCGACGTGGCCGCGTCCTCGCTGCCCGAGGCGGTGAAGGCGCGCCTGCTCGCGCACGGCGACCAGCGCATCACCGAGCAGGGCGTGATCGTCATCAAGGCCCAGACCAGCCGCAGCCTGGAGCAGAACAAGGCCGACGCGCTGGCGCGGCTGCAGGCGCTGGTGAACGCCGCCGCCCATGTGCCCAAGGCGCGTAAGCCGACGCGGCCCACGCTGGCGTCCAAGCAGCGGCGACTGGCCGGCAAGGCCAGCCGTGCGCAGATCAAGCAGGGGCGCGGCCGGGTGAGCGGTTCTGAGTGAATCGGCGCGCTTAAGGTGTTTTTAGGATGTTCTTAAGCGCTATTTAGCAGCGCGTCCGGACACGGATTTCTAGACTTTCTTCCATGGCAGACAACGCATGGGGCGCTGTCGCCAGGCAGCAAAAGCGGACCCGGTCCGCACAAGGAAGTCATCATGAAATTCACCCAACAGGAAATGAAACAGCTGGCCGAAGCCAGCCAGGCCGCCGGTCGTGAGGATCTGTACGCCGGCATCCACAAGGCGCTGCGCGCCGTCATGACCGAGTGCCTGCTGGCGGTCGGCCGTGCCGACCCGACGGACCCACAGGACGTGACCGATGCCGGGGCCCGCGTCTGCGCGCTGATGGACCTGTGCGTGTCCCACGTGCACCACGAGAACAACTTCGTGCACCCCGCCATCGAGGCGCACACACCGGGCCTGAGCGCCGACGTGGCGCACGAGCACCTGGGCCACCTCGAGCAGATCGCCCGCCTGCGGGCGGCGGCGCGGCAGCTGGACACGCTGGACGGCGCAGCGCTGGCGGGTGCCCTGCACAAGCTGTACCTGGATCTGTCGCTCTTCTTGGCCGAGAACCTGCGCCACATGCACGTGGAGGAAACGGAACACAACGCAGCCCTGTGGTGCGCCTACACCGACGACGAGCTGCGCGCGATCCACGGTGCGCTGGTGGCGACCATCCCGCCGGGCGAGATGATGCAGGTGATGCGCTGGATGCTGCCGCAGATGAACGCGCCCGAGCGGCTGGCGGTGCTGGGCGGCATGCGCCAGGAGGCGCCGGAGCCGGTGTTCCGCGCGGTGCTCGACGTCGTGCAGCCGCACCTGTCTCAGCGCGACTGGGCCAAGCTGAGCGGTGGGCTGGGCCTGCCCGCCGTGCCCGGGCTGGTGGATGCGGTGTGAGCCGCCGGTCGACTCTCAGGCCTGCACGGTCTGGAGGTGGACCGCGGCGCCCACCTGCAGGCGGAAGCGCCCGCGGCCGGTCTTCTCGATGCGCAGCGCCGGGCACTGCTCCTGCAAGCGGCGCGAGAGCAGCAGCAGCCGCGCCTCCAGGTTGTCCACCACATCGGGCAGACCCAGCCCGGGGTCGAGCCGAAGTTCGCGGTTGCAGAACTCCTGGCGGCCCTCGCTGCGGTGGACCTGCAAAAGCTTCCAGAGGATGGCGCCGGCCACGCCTTTGATGAGGTAGGCGTTGTTGATGAAGACACTGTGGTTGGCCGGGTAGTAGCGCACTTGCAGGGCCGGTCCCGGGGGCGGCCTGACCACCGGCACAGGCGTGTCGTCGGCGTGGGCGTGGGCGTCGGCCGCTTCCGGCGTCTCCTGCATCAGGTCGATGGCCGCGGCCAGCTGCCCCGCCAGCGTGACCAGCAGATCCTCGTCCTCGAAGCTGAAGCGCAGGTCCTGCGGGCTCTCGACGAACAGCACGCCCAGCACCCGGTCGCCCGAACGCAGCGGCACCGCCAGCTGGCTGTGGGGTTCGGGCAGTCCGGGGTAGGGGATCTCGGTCATGTCGGCCGGCGCCAGGCCCCGGTCTTCGAGACCGATGCGCACCGCCTGGCTGTAGAGGTAGGCACTGGTCATGTGCATGATGCGCACCGGCGTGCCCTCGCGGGCGGCCACGCCGATCACGCCGTCGCCCAGCGCAATCTCCGAGCCCACACCGGAGGTCGCATATCCCCGGCTGGCCACGGTGTAGAGGCGCTGCGTGGCCGGGTCGAGGATCAGGACCATCGAATGGGCAATGTCCATGTCGTGTTCCAGCGTCTGCAGCGTGGCCTCCAGCGCCTCGTCCAGCGTGGTGGCGCGGGCCAGCCGCTCGCTGCCGCGGCGCAGTGCGCCCAGCAGGCTGCAGCGCGGCGCGCCGCCGGGCAGCGGTTCACCGGCCACCCGCTCGATGTCCAGCACCTCGTAGATGTCGGAGCCGCGCAGCACGAAGACGCTGGCCATGCCGCTGTGCGAGGCGATGCCCGCCAGCTGGGCCTTCATGCTCTCGAACACCGGGCCACCGGTTTCGGTGCGCAGGTAGCGCAGGTGCAGCCGGTAGAACTGCGCCGTCACCGGGTGCAGCACCAGCACCGTGGCGCGCGGGTGCTCCAGGATGTTGCGGCGCGTCTTGTTGAAGAACTGGAACGACAGCGCCACGTGCCGCTCGTCCACATGGAACACCTGCGAGATGTAGGCGACGTTGGGCGTGCCGTCGGCCGCGGTGGTGGCCATGATGGCCGGGATGACCCCTTCCAGGCAGGGCCGCACCTCGCCCAGGCCGATCTTGTTCACCGGACCTCCCGCAGCGGCTGCCCTGCCTGGGGGCCGGGGGTCTGGTCGAAGGCCTGTTCCGGCGCGAAGGTGATGGCGCTCAGGTCGTCCAGCCGGTGGGCCAGCATGGCGGCGGCGAAGTCCGGGGCGAAGCCGATGAGTCCCAGCTCGCCCTGCATGGCCTGCAGGTAGCGCTGCAGGGCGGGCGCGTCGTCGGGCGTGACCTCGCGCAGGCGCGCACCGTTCGATTTCAGCTGCACCGTGCGGTGGCTGTGGGGCTCGCTGAACACCACCGCGACCCGACCGGTGCGGGCCACGTCGCGCAGCAGTTGCGCCGACTGCGCGCGGTTGAGGAACACCGTGATCTGGTCACCCTGCGGGGTCACCTGGCTGCCCACCGCGCGCATGAGGCTGGGGGTCAGGTCGGGTCCGCAGGAACTCACGATGACCGACACCCCGCGCGCCATCATGGCCAGCAGTTCCTGGGGCAACAGCGGGGGAGTGCCTGGTGTTTCCAAGTGGGGCAGCGCCTGGGTCGGGAAAACCGTGGGTAGGAGCCGCCGATGATAGTGAGCCGCCTGTGCGCGGCCAAGTCCGGGCCGTGTTCAGCGCGCCTTGAACACCGACAGGTCGGTGTGCACCGTCTCCAGTGCGAAGCGCTGGCCCGCCAGGTGGTCCTCGATGCAGCGCAGCACCAGCGGGCTGCGATGGCGGTCGGCGCTGGCGCGCACCTCATCGGGCGTCATCCACAGGGTGCGCACGATGCCGGCGTCGAGCCGACGGGCGGCATCGAAGTCGCCCAGCTCGCCGCAGTAGGCGAAGCGCAGGTAGGTGATGTCTTCGCCGGTGCGTTCGCGCTGGAAGCGCGAGAGGTAGATGCCCACCAGCGCGGTCGGCCGGAAGGCGAAGGCCGTCTCCTCCAGCGCCTCGCGCGCCACGCCCTGTTCGGGGCTTTCGCCCGGGTCCAGGTGGCCGGCCGGGTTGTTCAGGCGAAGGCCTTCGGGCGTCTCTTCCTCCACCAGCAGGTAGCGGCCCTCGCGCTCGATGATCGCGGCCACGGTGACACTGGGTTTCCATCGGGTGTTCATGGCGCCATTATCCCGACCGACCGTTCGGGTGTTCCTTTGAACGGGACCTTCTGCCGCATCATGAAATTCCGCCGGAATGCGATGGGCCTCGGCGCACCCGGTGCTTGGTACAAACCCTTGTGCGACAAGGGCTTGCAGGTGGTGAAGGCCCGAAGGGCGTCGGTTAAGCTGGCGCGCTGCCAGGAGTGCCCGTGGACGGGTGCTGGCGCCGACCAGGGACGGCGCCCGGCTGGCGACACGAACAACACCGGGCGGAGGGCCCGGCACACACGATGGGAACCAACAAGATGTCCAGAGGAATGTGGAAGGCTACGGTCTGCGGGTGGATGCTGTGGGGGGCGGTGGCCGGCCACGCGGCCGAGTTCTCGGTCGGGCGGGTGGACATCCGGTTCGCCGACGAGGGCTGGAAGGAGGTGCCCCTGCCGGATGCGGCGCAGGCCTACGGCGGAGACCGATCGGGCGCGCTGGCGGTCCGCGAGAAGCTGTTTGTCCGCGATGGGGGCGCCAGTGAAACGCCTGTGCTGGTTCTGGTGAGCGCCAATTCGGACGGCCTGGGCGGCGGCCGGGGCGGATACATGACGTACTCGGTGGAATGCAAGTCCGATGAACACAACTACCGCGAAGGCAACGAGGGCTTCCGGGCCAGCTTTGCACAGTGCCTGACCGTGACGCCCTTGTACGACGGCCCCAGCGTGATCAAGGCCCTGGCGCCGCAATTGGAGACTGCTCTCAAGTTCGAAGGCGGCGAGACGCCTCCGTTCTACACCGTGTGGAGTCGGCACGCGATCTCCACGGGCTCGTTCGTGGACGTGCGCGTCTTCACGGTGCTTCCGATCAGCGCCGACGGCGCTGCGGCCGGTGGCGCGCTACCCAAGGACGTGTCGCCCGCCCATGTGGTGTGGGGCCGCCAGCTCAAGGACGCAGTCAAGAGCAGCGTCTATTCGCTCTCCGGTCGTCTGGACATGCCGCCCATCAAGCTGGTTGCACCGCCTCAGCCTGCCGCGGGCGGCGGTGGCTGACCCGACGCACCGCCCTGTTTTTTGAACTCCCTGCATCAAGGACCTTCCATGACCACTGGCGCCCCGACCGACACCGCCGCTGCCACCCCGCAGCGCATCGGTATCCCCCGTGAAATCTTCCCCGGCGAGAAACGCGTGGCCACCGTGCCCGACGTGGTCACCAAGCTCGCCAAGCTGGGCTTCGGCGTGGTGGTGGAGACCGGTGCCGGCGAACTGGCCGACCTGTCCGACGACGCCTACCGCGAAGCGGGCGCGTCCATCGCCGGCTCGACCGCCGAGCTGTGGAACAGCGCCGACATCGTCTTCAAGGTGCGCCCGCCGACTACCGACGAAGTGGCGCTGATGCACGCGGGTCAGACCCTGATCGGTTTCGTCTGGCCGGCCCAGAACCCCGACCTGATGCAGCTGCTGGCGGCGAAGAAGGTCACGGTGCTGGCCATCGACTGCCTGCCGCGCACGCTCAGCCGCGCACAGAAGATGGACGCGCTGACCTCAATGGCCGGCGTCAGCGGCTACCGCGCCGTGGTCGAGGCGGCCAACGCTTTCGGCCGCTTCTTCAACGGCCAGATCACCGCCGCGGGCAAGGTGCCACCGGCCAAGGTGTTCATCGCCGGTGCCGGTGTGGCGGGGCTCGCCGCCATCGGCGCGGCCGCCAGCCTGGGCGCCATCGTGCGCGCCAACGACACGCGCGCCGAGGTGGCCGACCAGGTGGTCTCGCTCGGTGGCGAATTCGTCAAGGTGGACTACGAGGAAGAGGGCTCGGGCGGCGGCGGTTACGCCAAGGTCATGAGCGAGGGCTTCCAGGCCGCGCAGCGCGAGATGTACGCGAAGCAGGCGCGCGAGGTCGACATCATCATCACCACCGCGCTGATCCCAGGCAAACCGGCGCCCAAGCTCATCACTGCCGAGATGGTGCGCAGCATGAAGCCCGGCAGCGTGATCGTCGACATGGCGGCCGAGCAGGGTGGCAACTGCGAACTCACCGAGCCGGGCAAGGCCGTCGTCAAGCACGGCGTGACCATCGTCGGCTACACCGACCTGGCCTCGCGCATGGCGCGCCAGTCGTCCACGCTCTACGGCACCAACCTGTTCCGCCTGACCGAAGAGCTGTGCAAGACCAAGGACGGCGTGATCAACGTCAACATGCAGGACGACGCGATCCGCGGCCTGACCGTCATCAAGGACGGCGAGATCACCTGGCCCGCCCCTCCGATCGCGGCCGCACCCAAGCCGCCGGCCAAGCCCGCGGTGGCCGCGCCCAAGGCCCCCGCCCACGGCCATGGCCCGGGTGAGCCGATGTCGGCCAAGACGCTGGCCATCGTGTTCGGCCTCGGTGCGGTGCTTTTCGCGCTGGTCGGCCTCTACGCGCCGGCCTCGTTCCTGTCGCACTTCACGGTGTTCGTGCTGGCCTGCTTCGTGGGCTACATGGTGGTCTGGAACGTCACGCCCTCGCTGCACACGCCACTGATGAGCGTGACCAACGCGATCAGCTCGATCATCGCGATCGGTGCATTGATCCAGGTTGCGCCACCGCTGGATGCCGCCGGTGCCGCCGATCGGCCCAACACCCTGATCCTGGGCTGTGCCGTGCTGGCGCTGGTGCTCACGGCGATCAACATGTTCGGCGGCTTCGCCGTCACGCGCCGCATGCTGGCGATGTTCCGCAAATAAGAAGAGGACGACTCCCATGACCTCCAGTCTGGCCACCATGGCCTACATCGGCGCCACCATCCTGTTCATCCTCAGCCTGGGTGGGCTGTCCAACCCCGAGACCGCCCGCCGCGGCAACCTGTTCGGCATGGTCGGCATGACCATCGCCGTGCTCGCCACCGTGCTCGGCCCGCGCGTCACCGCCGCCGGCATCCCCTGGATCGTCGGCGCCCTCGTGGTCGGCGGTGCCATCGGCCTGATCGCCGCCAAGAAGGTGCAGATGACGCAGATGCCCGAGCTGGTCGCGCTCATGCACAGCCTGGTGGGCCTGGCGGCCTGCCTGGTGGGCTTTGCCAGCTACGTGGACACCTCGACCGTCTTCGCCACACCGGCCGAGAAGGCCATCCACGAGATGGAGATCTACATCGGCATCCTGATCGGCGCCGTCACCTTCTCGGGTTCCATCGTCGCCTTCGGCAAGCTCTCGGGCCGCATCGGCGGCAAGCCGCTGCTGCTGCCAGCGCGCCACTGGCTCAACCTGGCCGGCCTGCTGGTCGTCATCTGGTTCGGTCGCGCCTTCCTGAACGTCCACGACATCCAGGCCGGCATGACGCCGCTGATCGTGATGACGGTGATCGCGCTGCTCTTCGGCATCCACATGGTGATGGCCATCGGCGGCGCCGACATGCCGGTCGTGGTGTCCATGCTCAACAGCTACTCCGGCTGGGCCGCGGCGGCCACCGGTTTCATGCTGAGCAACGATCTGCTGATCGTGGTCGGCGCCCTGGTGGGTAGCTCGGGTGCGATCCTGAGCTACATCATGTGCCGCGCGATGAACCGCAACTTCATCAGCGTGATCGCCGGCGGCTTCGGCGGCGGCGCACCCGCGCCCAAGGCCGCCGCGGGTGCCGCGGCCGAACCGCAGGGCGAGGTGACGCCAGTCAGCGCGACCGAAACCGCCGAGCTGCTGCGCGAAGCCAAGAACGTGATCATCGTGCCCGGCTACGGCATGGCCGTGGCACAGGCCCAGCACACGGTGTTCGAGATCACCAAACTCCTGCGCGAGAAGGGCGTGAACGTGCGCTTCGGCATCCACCCGGTGGCCGGCCGCATGCCGGGTCACATGAACGTGCTGCTGGCCGAAGCCAAAGTGCCCTACGACATCGTGCTGGAGATGGACGAGATCAACGAGGACTTCCCGGACACCGACGTGACCATGGTGATCGGCGCCAACGACATCGTGAACCCGGCCGCGCAAGACGACCCGACCAGCCCCATCGCCGGCATGCCGGTGCTTGAAGTCTGGAAGGCGCGCACCAGCATCGTGATGAAGCGCTCCATGGCCAGCGGCTACGCCGGCGTGGACAACCCGCTGTTCTACAAGGACAACAACCGCATGCTGTTCGGCGACGCCAAGAAGATGCTGGACGAGGTGCTGGCCGCGCTGCGGGGCTGAGACCGCTGGTCACCCTGCCAAGGCCCGGTGAGTCCGGGCCTTGTTCTTTTTTGACCTGGCTGGCAGAGCTTTCACTTTTGATAGCGGGAAAGGTTCAAGAATTGCCGCCCGTGGACCATGCGTCAGAATCGCGTCAGGGAAAACACGCGCTCGGGGTTCCGGGCCTGACCGGGAAAATGCATGCTGAACGACAACATCGACCCTGGAGACCCTTTCATGACTGAACCGACGCAGGCGTCCGCCGCCCGCCCCTGGCTGGGTGCGTATCCGGACGGTGTGCCGGCCGACATCGACGTCGAGCAATACCCTTCGCTGGTGCACCTGCTGGAAGAGAGCTTCCAGAAACACGCCGCCAGCACCGCCTACAGCTTCATGGGCAAGGACGTGGGCTATGCGCAGGTCGACAGCCTGTCGCAGGCGTTCGCGGCCTACCTCCAGGGCCTCGGTCTGGTCAAGGGCGACCGCGTCGCGATCATGATGCCCAACGTGCCTCAGTACCCGGTGGCGGTGGCGGGCATCCTGCGCGCAGGCTTCGTGGTGGTCAACGTCAACCCGCTCTACACCGCACGCGAGCTGGAGCACCAGCTCAAGGACTCGGGCGCCAAGGCCATCGTCATCATCGAGAACTTTGCTGCGACGCTGGAGCAATGCATCGCAGCGACGCCGGTCAAGCACGTGGTGCTGGCGGCCATGGGCGACCTGCTGGGCCTGATCAAAGGCGGCATCGTCAACTACGTGGTGCGCAACGTGAAGAAGATGGTGCCTGCCTTCGATCTGCCGCAGGCGGTGCGCTTCAACGAGGCCATTGCGCGTGGCACCCGCGGCACGCTCAAGCGCCCCGACATCCGCCCCGACGACGTGGCGGTGCTGCAGTACACCGGCGGCACCACCGGCGTCTCCAAGGGCGCGGTGCTGCTGCACCGCAACGTGCTGGCCAACGTGCTGCAGTCCGAGGCCTGGAACGCGCCGGTCATGAGCAAGGTGCCGGCCGGCGAGCAGACCACCAGCGTTTGCGCCCTGCCGCTGTACCACATCTTCGCCTTCACGGTGAACATGATGCTGGGCATGCGCACTGGCGGCAAAGTGATCCTGATCCCCAACCCGCGCGACCTGCCGGCCGTGCTGAAGGAGCTGAGCGAGCACACCTTCCACAGTTTCCCAGCCGTGAACACGCTGTTCAACGGCCTGGCCAACCACCCCGACTTCCACACCGTGAACTGGCGCAACCTCAAGGTCTCGGTCGGCGGCGGCATGGCGGTGCAGGGTGCCGTGGCCAAGCTCTGGCTGGAGAAGACGGGCTGCCCGATCTGCGAGGGCTATGGTCTGTCCGAAACCAGCCCGTCGGCCACCTGCAACCCGGTGACCAACACCGAGTTCACCGGCACCATCGGCGTGCCGCTGCCCAACACCTGGCTCAAGTGTCTGGACGACGATGGCAACGAGGTGCCCCAGGGCCAGCCGGGCGAGATCGCGATCAAGGGCCCGCAGGTCATGGCCGGCTACTGGCAGCGGCCAGACGAGACGGCCAAGGTCATGACCGCCGACGGGTTCTTCAAGACCGGCGACGTGGGCATCATGGACGCACGCGGCTACTTCAAGATCGTGGACCGCAAGAAGGACATGGTGCTGGTCAGCGGCTTCAATGTCTATCCCAACGAGGTCGAGGACGTGGTGGCCCAGTTGCCGGGCGTGATGGAGTGCGCTGTGGTCGGGGTGCCCGACGAGAAGTCGGGCGAGGCGGTCAAGCTGGTGATCGTCAAGAAAGATCCGGCGCTGACCGAGGCGCAGGTGCGCGAGTTCTGCAAGGCCAACCTCACCGGCTACAAGCAGCCCAAGGTGGTCGAGTTCCGCACGGAGATGCCCAAGACGCCGGTGGGCAAGATTCTTCGGCGCGAATTGCGCGACAAGAAGTAGTTGTGGCGGCTGCGACACAATGACAGGGCGGCTTCGGCCGCCTTTGTCATTTCCGGAGCCCTTGCATGACCCGCATCGCCATCGTTTCGGCACTGCACGACGAACTTGCCAGCGTGCTGGCCTTGATGCCCGACGAGCACAAGGAGGCGGTGGGCGGGCGCGAGTTCTGGGTCGGACACCTGCACGGGCAGGACGTGGTCGCAGTGCTGTCGGGCATCGGCAAGGTGTCGGCGGCCACGACCGCGGCCCTGCTGATCGACCGCTTCAAGGTGCAGCGCATCGTGTTCACCGGCGTGGCCGGCGGGCTGGGCCCGGGTGTGAAGGTCGGCGACATGGTGCTGGCGCGCTCGTTCCTTCAGCACGACATGGACGCTTCGCCGCTGTTTCCCCGCCATGAGGTGCCGCTGTACGGCCGCGCCCGCTTCGAGGCCGATGCGGCCCTTACCGACGCGCTGGAACTGGCCTGCGAGCGCATGCTGCACAGCCTGCCGCAGCAGCTGGATGCATCCACGGTGGAAGCGTTCGGTCTGCAGGGGCCGCGCCTGCACCAGGGCCTGCTGATCAGCGGCGACCGCTTCGTCGCCACCACGGCCGAGAGCCAAGCGTTGCAGCGCGAACTGCCCGATGCGCTGGCGGTGGAAATGGAAGGCGCGGCCTTTGCCCAGGTGTGTCACGACTTCGGCGTGCCGCTGGCGGTGGTGCGCACCATCTCCGACCGCGCCGACGACGCGGCACACGTGGATTTCCCTCGCTTCCTGCGCGAGGTGGCGTCCCGCTACAGTGGCGCGCTGATCGACACCCTGCTGCGCGCATGAACCCTCCATCTCTGCTGATCGCCGGCTCCGGCAAGCTGGCGCGCGAACTGCTCACGGGTCTGGCGCCCGACGCCAAGCCATGGCGCGACCGGGCGGACACTGGCACGGTGCGGGCGGTGGTGCACGCTGGCTCCGGGCGCGAGTTGCCCGAGATCCTGCACTTCTGCCGCGAGCGATCCGTGCCGCTGATTGAACTATCCACCGGCACCGGGGTCTCGGACCTGGCTAACGGCGTGCCGGTGGTGGTGTGCGCCAATGCCAACCTGCTGATGCTCAAGTTCATGGCCATGCTGGCGCGTTGCGGGCCCTGGTTCCGCGGTGAATCCGTGCGCCTGACCGAATCGCACCAGGCCGGCAAGACTTCGGTGCCAGGCACGGCGGTGGCCCTGGCGGCGTCGCTCGGCTTGGCGCCCGAGGCCATCGTTTCGGTGCGCGATCCGGCGCTGCAATCGGCGGGTCTGGGCATCCCGGACGCCGACCTGGGGCGCCACGCCTTCCACCGCATCGAGATCGGAGAGGGCGACTGCCAGTTGCGCCTGGAGACCCTGGTGACGGGCAGCGCGCCCTATGCCGAGGGCGTGCGGCGCATCGTCGTAGCGGCATTGACTCATCCGCTGGAGCCGCGCTGCCACGACGTGGTCGAGTTCATCGACAAAGGCTGGCTGTGACCTGCCCGGTCCCTACTTGAGCCAGCCGCGCTTGCGGAAGTACAGCATCGGCACCACCGCCGACAGCACCATCAACCCGAGCGCGAACGGGTAGCCCCACTTCTGGCTCAGCTCGGGCATGTACTGGAAGTTCATGCCGTAGAGGCTGGCGATCAGCGTCGGCGGCAGCAAAGCGACACTGGCCACCGAGAAGATCTTGATGATCTTGTTCTGGTTGATGTTGATGAAACCGACCGTCGCGTCCATCAGGAAGTTGATCTTGTCGAACAGGAAGGCGGTGTGGCCGTCCAGCGAATCGAGGTCGCGCAGGATCTGGCGCGCGTCCTCGAACTGCTCGGCGTTCAGCATGCGGCTGCGCATCAGGAAGCTCACCGCGCGGCGGGTGTCCATCACGTTGCGGCGGATGCGCCCGCTCATGTCCTCGTGGCGCGCGATGGCGGCCAGCACCTCGCCGGCTTTGTTGTCCGTCACGTCGCCCGCGAGCACCTGGCGGCTGACGGTTTCGAGGTCGTCATAGATGTCTTCGAGCGTGTCGGCACAGTACTCGGCGTCGGCGTCGAACAGCATCAGCAGCACGTCCTTGGCGTCCTCGATCAGGCCGGGCATGCGGCGCGCGCGCATGCGCAGCAGCCGGAAGACCGGCACGTCCTCGTCGTGAATGGAGAACAGCACGCCCTGGCTCTTGAGTTCGGCGTTGTGCTGGTTGAGGATGAAGGCCACGCGGATGGCGCGCGGATTCTCCTCGTCGTCGATCAGGAAGTCTGAGCGGATGTGGAGTTCGCCGTTGTCTTCCTCGAAGAAGCGCGCCGACTCCTCGATGTCGTCGTCCATCGCGTCTTCGGGGATGGACAGGCCGAAGTGCTGCTTGACCCAGCGCCGCTCTTCGGGCGTGGGGTTTTCCAGGTCGACCCAGATGGGCTTGAATCGGGTCAGCGCTTCGAGCGACTCGATTTCTTCCTGGAACAGGCGGCCATTGGCCAGGGTGAAGACGTTGAGCATGGGGGCTCCCGGGCGGGTGGTCTGGCGAAACCGGGCGCAGGCGCGCCACGGTGGGCGGTTCGGGCGGCGCTTTCAGCCGGCCGGCCGCCTGCGCATCAGACGGTCGCGGGGAGGGCTGAAAGCACACAACTGGGCGGTGTGCTTTCCATGAGGCTCTTTCGGGAACGGGGAGCCCGGATTATGGCATCGCCACACCGGGCGAAGAGGCGGCGAGAGGCGCGAAAAAGGCCTTGATTTCGGCCTGGCGGCGCCAGGCATCGTGTTCGCCCAGCTCCATCAGCGCGTTGACGAAGGGCGGTTCGAACATCAGGTAGCTGGCCAGCGAGGCCGCGCTGCCGGCTGCGCCGCGCCCGGTGTCCAGGGCGCCCAGTCCGATCAGGGTGTTGCGGGTGGCTAAAGGCAGGCTGGCAATGTGCTTGTGGGTCAGCTCGTCCAGAGAGAAGCTGGGCTGCAGGGCCAGCACCCGTACCGGGTGGTAGGGCAGGGCGGCGGCCAGTCCTTGGGGCAACTGCGCAATGGTCTGGCTCACGCGCTGGGCCTGTTCGACATCGGCTTGCAGTGTGTCGTGAAACACGCTGGCCATGGCGTGGCCGGCGATGGTGCCTGCGGTGGGCTCGTCGGCCACGCGGACCGCCAGTCCCGAGCGCTGGGGCTGGCCGGCGCCGATGGCCAGGATGCGGCGAGCGCCGAAATGGATGGCGGGCGACAGTGGGGAGAGCTGGCGCATCGAACCGTCTCCGAAATGCTCCCGGTGGCCGTCGACCCACAGCGGCACAGCCGGAAACAGGAAGGGGATGGCGCTGGAGGCCATCAGATGCTCAACGGTGACGGGCTGGAAGTCGGCGCGCCGGCCCGGCCGGTGCCAGGGCTGCACCGGGTGTTTCGGCCGTGTCTGGCAGAAGGTCCAGTGTTCACCGGTGGAGTAGCTGGACGCGGTCACGCCCAGGGCTTCCAGGTGGCCATCGGCCAGCCCGAGCTCCAGACTGCGCAGATCGATGGCCCGGTGCAGGGTGTCCACCAGCGGCAGCGTGTCGAGCAGGGCGCGGTGGCGGCGCACCTGGCGCGCCAGCGTGAGTCCGGCGACGACGCGGTTGGCGCGCACCCAGGTCGGCGCTTCCAGCCGGTAGACACGTTCCGAACGCAGGGCGCTCCAGAACGCGGCCAGGTCATGAAAGGCCTGCAGATCCAGCGCGGCGCGGCTGGCCAGGAAGGTGGCGTTGAGCGCGCCGGCCGAGGTGCCGAACAGCCAGCGAAAGGGAAATCCGCGGTCGGTCACCGATCCGTCGCTGCGCCAGTGGCCGTGCATCACGGCGATGGCCTTGAGCACACCGGCCTGGTAGGCGGTGCGCGCACCACCACCCATCAGGACCAGCGCGCAGGCGCCGTCGTCCGCCGGCGCAGGGGTCGGGCTCAGCAGGTTGTAGGTGATCAGCGTATCGAGGGACACAGATGAGGGCCGGCGCGTACAGTGGCGGGTTGTCCCGAAAATCATGACACAACATTCCCTTGCTCCCGGTCGCGAGCGCTGGCTGCTGCTGACCATCGCTGGCATCCAGTTCACGCACATCCTCGACTTCATGATCATGATGCCGCTGGGGCCGCAGTTCACGCGGCTGTTCGGCATCAGTGACGCGCAGTTCGGGTTGCTGGTGTCGGCCTACACGTTCTCGGCCGGTTTTTCCGGCCTCGCGGCGGCGACCTATGTCGACCGGTTTGACCGCAAACGACTGCTGCTGGTGCTGTACGGACTGTTCGCGCTGGCCACCCTGGCCTGTGGCCTGGCGCCGGGCTATGGCTTTCTGATGGTGGCGCGCGTCGCTGCCGGGTTGTTCGGTGGCGTGCTGTCGGCGCTGTCGCAGACCATCGTGGCCGACGTGGTGCCGTTCGAGCGACGCGGGCGCGCCATGGGCATCGTGATGTCCTCTTTTTCGTTCTCCACCGTGGCCGGTGTGCCGATCGGCCTGTTCCTGGCCTCGCACTGGGGCTGGCAACTGCCTTTCCTCGCCATTGCCGGCCTCAGCGGTGTGCTGGCGGTGGCGGCGGCGCTCACGCTGCCGCCCATGCGCGGACATCTGCAGGCCCATGGCCAGTCCTCGGCCTGGCGCGCCATTGGCCGCGTGCTGGCCAACGGCAACCACCTGTGGGCGTTTGGGTTTTCGGCGCTACTGGTGTTTGCGGGGTTCTGCGTGATCCCGTTCATCACCATCTACCTGCAGTCCAACGCCGGCGTCCTGCCCGAGCAGGTTCCCTATATCTACCTGGTCGGCGGCGTCACGACCCTGGTCACAGCCCGTTGGATCGGGCGCGTGACCGACCGACGGGGCAAGGTGTCGGTGTTCAGTGTGCTGGCCGCCATCGTCACGGTACCGATCCTGACGATGACCCTGCTGCCGCCTTGGCCCCTGCCGGTCATCCTGGTCGCGACCACAGCCCTGTTCGTGTTTCTCAGTGGGCGCATGATCCCCGGCATGGCCCTCATCACCGGTGCCGCCGATCCGTCCCTGCGTGGCACCTTCATGGCGCTCAACGGGGCGGTGCAGTCGGCTTCGATGGGGTTCGCTTCTTTCCTGTCCGGTCTGATCATCGGTCGCGATGCTTCAGGACAGGTGCAGAACTACTGGGTGGCGGGGGCGATTGGCGTTGGCGCCAGCCTCGCGTCCATCGCGCTGGCGCGCCGCCTGGTCATTCCTTCGGCCGCACCCGCGCGCCGGCCATGAATGCCAAGGTTTTCTTTGAAGCCCTTTGTTGCAGTGCAGGCTTGCGCCCCGGTGGAATCGTGGGCATAGTGGGTTCAAGACATCCCCGAGGCCGCAGGGGGGTCCGCCCACCGGCGGCTTGTGTCAACCCGGAGCATTAGGAGGCTCTTGTATGAACCTGACGATCAGCGGTCACCACCTCGAAGTCACCCCCGCCCTGCGCGGTTATGTCACTTCCAAACTGGAACGCATCTCCCGACACTTCGACCAGGTGGTCGACATCAAGGTGCTGCTGACGGTGGACAACCTCAAGGAAAAGGACCTGCGGCAAAAGGCCGAATGCAACATTCATGTCAAGGGGAAAGACCTGTTCGCGGAGTCCGCGCACGCCGACCTGTACGCCGCGGTCGATGAACTGGCCGACAAGCTCGACCGTCAGGTGTTGCGTTACAAGGACAAGGCGCAGGACCACCACCACGACTCGGCCAAACGCCTGATGTGAGTCCCCGCTGCGGCCCGCCGCCTTGGCGCCGGGCTTGCTGCAATGCAACAAGCCGCTTGGAAAGTCAAGCGGCTTTTTTGTGCCTGCTGTCTAGGCAAGCATTCTCAACTCGGCATAATTTGCGCTCCGAAGAGGCCCAAATGAACCGTCTATCCGTGATTCTGCCTGCCACCCAAGTGCTCGTTGGCGTGGATGCAACCAGCAAGAAGCGTGCTTTCGAAGAGGCGGGCCTTCTGTTTGAAACCCTGCATGGTCTCAACCGTGCGTTGATCACCGACAGCCTGTTTGCCCGTGAGCGCTTGGGTTCCACCGGACTGGGCCATGGTGTGGCCATTCCCCATGGCCGCATCAAGGGGCTCAAACAACCGCTGGCCGCCGTGTTTCAGCTGGCCAACCCGATCGGCTTCGACGCGCCCGACGAGCAACCGGTGCAGTTGATGATCTTCTTGTTGGTTCCGGAGGCGGCCACGCAGAAACATCTGGAAATCCTCTCCGAGATCGCCGAACTGCTCAGCGACAGCCCGCTGCGCGAGCAGATGAAGAGCTCGACCGACGCCGCTGCCTTGCACGCGCTCATTACCGGTTGGCAGTCGGCCCACGCGGCCGCATGAAACCTACCGTTGTCAGCGCCGACGTTCTTTTCGAAGACCACCGAGACGCGCTGAAGTGGCAATGGGTTGCCGGGCTCGGAGCGTCCGAGCGCCGGTTCGACGAAGTCGCGGTGCGCGAAGCCCGCTCGGGCGCAGATCTGGTTGGCTACCTCAACTACATCCACCCGTACCGTGTCCAGGTGTTCGGTGAGCGGGAGATGGCTTACCTCACCAGCCCCAGCGACGACGACAACCGGCGCCGTATCGCGCGCATCGTGACTTTGGAGCCGCCGGTGCTGATCGTGGCCGATGGCCAGGCGGTGCCCGATCCGCTGATGGCGATGGCCGAGCGCGCGCAGATCCCGATGTTCGCGACGCCCGAGCCGGCCGCGTTCGTGATCGATGTGCTGCGGGCCTACCTCTCGCGGCACTTTGCCGACCGGTCGTCCATGCACGGCGTGTTCATGGACATCCTGGGCATGGGTGTGATGATCACTGGCGAGTCGGGCCTGGGCAAGAGCGAGCTGGGGCTGGAGCTGATTTCTCGCGGTCATGGTCTGGTGGCAGACGATGCGGTGGACCTCTACCGCATCAACCAGACCAGCGTGGAGGGCCGCTGTCCCGAACTGCTGCAGAACCTGCTGGAGGTGCGTGGCATCGGCCTGCTGGACATCAAGGCGATCTTCGGCGAGACCGCGGTACGCCGCAAGATGCGCTTGCAGCTCATCGTGCACCTGGTTCGGAAAGAGACCATGGAGCGGGACTACGACCGGATGCCGCACGAGCCCCTGTACCAGGATGTGCTGGGCGTGCCAGTGAGGAAGGCTGTTATCCAGGTGGTGGCCGGCCGCAACATCGCCGTGCTGGTGGAGGCTGCGGTGAGAAACACCATCCTGCAGTTCCGCGGCATCGACACCTATCAGGAGTTCGTCTCGCGGCACCGCGCAGCCATGATGCGCAGCGAATGAACGAACGGGTGGGTCAGCGCTGATCAGCGGGCGCGGCGCGATGCGGGCAATCCGCCTTGCTGCAGGTGGCGTAGAGCGACAGGGCATGCTCCTGGAGCACGAAGCCCCGGGTCTTGGCAATCATCTGCTGGCGCTTCTCGATTTCCGGATCGAAGAACTCCTCGACCCGGCCGCAGTCGAGGCACACGAGGTGGTCGTGGTGCTGTCCCTCGTTGAGCTCGTAAACGGCTTTGCCGGACTCGAAGTTGCTGCGTGAGAGCAGGCCCGCCTGTTCGAATTGCATCAGCACGCGGTAGACCGTGGCGAGTCCGATGTCGGAGTGCTCTTCGAGCAGGATGCGGTAGACATCCTCGGCCGTCATGTGGCGGCGCTTGGCGTTTTGAAAGACTTCGAGGATCTTCAGCCGCGGCAGGGTGGCCTTCAGGCCCGTGCTCTTGAGTTCATCGATGTTGGACATGGCGGCAGAAGCGGGTGGCAATTGGGCGGCCGCCGGATCCCATCTGAACCCCGGGGCTACAATGGCCGGATCATATCGTCAGCGCGCGGCGGTGGTGCCAATGACCCGGGATTCCCGCGGTCGAGCGCTTTATCTGAGAGTCGCACATGCGCCTGTCTATCCTGAATCCCCTGACGCAGCCGCAGGCCCGAATCCGCAGTGCCGCATTGCCGCGTTCTGCCCTGGTGCTGGCTGCCTGCATGGCCCTCGGTGCCTGTTCCAGTGTGGGTGAGAAGATACCTTCCGCGTCCAGCGTGGCGGGTCTCGTGACCCCTTACAAGGTCGATGTCCTCCAGGGCAATGTGGTGACCCGCGAACAGACCCAGGCGTTGCAGCCGGGCATGGCGCGCGACCAGGTGCGTGGTGTGCTGGGCTCTCCTCTGCTGACCAGTGTCTTTCATGCCGACCGCTGGGACTATGTGTTCACTCTCAAGCGCCAGGGACAGCCGCCGCAGCAGCGAAGGGTGACCGTGTTCTTCAAGGGCGATGTCATGGAACGCATCGAGTCGGACGAACTGCCCAGCGAAACCGAGTTTGTCTCGTCCTTGGATGCCCGTCGCAAGGCCGAGAAGGTGCCGCCTCTGGAAGCCACCGAAGAGCAGCTCAAGGCCTTCCAGGCCCGCAATGCGGGGCCTGTGTCCGCCCCGGCGCCGACCGCTCCGGCCGCGCCTACCACCGCCTACCCGCCGCTGGAAGCCACGGGGGCGCCACGATGAGCCAGGCGACCGCCCATCTGCACCGGGTGTGCATCGCCGGTGCCAGCGGCCGCATGGGCCAAATGCTGGTCGAGGCGGTGCGCGGCAGTGGTGACTGCACGCTGACCGGCGCGCTGGATGTGACGACGAGCACCGCCATCGGCTTGGATGCCGGCGCGTTCTCCGGCAAGTCCACCGGGGTGGCGATCACCGCCGACCTCGCTGCTGGGCTGGCGGGAAGCCAGGTGCTGATCGACTTCACCCGTCCTGAGGGCACGATGGCGCACCTTCAGGCCTGCGTGGCGCACAAAGTCAATATGGTGATCGGCACCACCGGCTTCAGCGATGAGCAGAAGGCTCAGATCGCTGAGGCGGCGAAATTGATCGCCATCGTCATGGCGCCCAACATGAGTGTGGGCGTGAACGTCACGCTCAAACTGCTGGAGATGGCTGCCAAGGCCTTGTCGACCGGGTACGACATCGAGATCATCGAGGCCCACCACCGCCACAAGGTCGATGCCCCCAGCGGCACCGCCCTGAAGATGGGGGAGGTGATTGCCGACGCGCTGGGCCGCAATCTCAAGGACTGTGCGGTCTACGGCCGCGAAGGGGTGACCGGCGAACGCGATCCCTCGACCATCGGTTTTGCCACCGTGCGCGGCGGCGACATCGTGGGCGACCACACCGTGCTGTTCGCCGGCACCGGCGAGCGCATCGAGATCACCCACAAGTCAAGCAGCCGTGCCACCTACGCGCAGGGCAGTCTGCGCGCGTTGCGGTTCCTGGCTGGCCGGTCGTCCGGTCTGTACGACATGTTTGACGTGCTCGGCCTGCGCTGAGCGAGACGATACAAGGGGAGCGATTCATGGGTGGCGTCTGGCAAACCATCTGGCAAGGCGATGCGGTCAGCCGCGGTGTGGCCTTGCTGCTGCTGGCCATGTCGGTCGCGAGCTGGGTCGTGATCCTCTGGAAGGGCTGGTTGCTGCGCCGTGCTGTGCGCGACGTGCAGACCTCGACCGCCGCCTTCTGGCAGGCCGGTTACCTGGACGAGGCACAGCAACGGCTCAAGACCTTTGACCCGCGCCGTCTGGTGCTGCCCCTGCTGGAGGCCGCCAGGACCATCGAACAGGCTGCCCCGCAGACGCTGGCCGCCGCTGGTGACCGCTCGCAGCAGCTTACGCGCGTGCTGCGCGATGCGCTGCATCGGGTGCTGCACCGGCTCCAGTTCGGTCAGGTGCTGCTGGCCACGGTGGGCTCCACCGCCCCCTTCGTTGGCCTGCTGGGCACGGTGTGGGGCATCTACCATGCGCTCACCGAGATCGGCATCGACGGCAAGTTCCGCATCGAGCAGGTGTCTGGCCCCGTGGGCGAGGCGCTGGTCATGACGGCGGCCGGCCTGGCCGTGGCCATCCCGGCGGTGTTGGCCTACAACGTGCTGGGGCGTCAGATCGTCCGCATCGAGGCCGACCTCGAGGGCTTTGCGCGCGATCTGCGCGAACTGCTGGTGCACCACCAGGAGCGCGCACAGTGAGCTTCGGGCGACTGGAAAAGCCGGGCGGCAACCAGCCGATCAGCGACATCAACGTCACGCCGCTGGTGGATGTGATGCTGGTGCTGCTGGTGATCTTCATCATCACGGCGCCGCTGATGTCCAGTCGGCTGGAGCTGGAGCTACCCAAGGCCGAAGACAAGGCTGCGCAGGTCGAGGAGCCCGAGGCCTTTGTGTCGATCAGCGTCGACGCGCAAGGCCAGGTCTACTGGGACGAGCAGCCGGTGGATGCAGCCGCACTCCAGCAACGCCTGGAGGAGGTCGCCAAGCGCGACCCCGAAACCGAGCTGCAGCTGCGCGCCGACACCGCGGTGCCGTACGGGCGCATGGTGCAACTGATCGGGATGGCGCAGGCCGTTGGCCTTTCGCGCATCGGTTTTGTGGCCGATCCGGCCACGGGCGCGCCCACCGCACCGGTGCCAGGCCGCTGAACCGCAAGCCCTAAAATCAGGGGCGACGCAGTCCGCCGCCCCTTCCGAACGCCGGTCCAGTCCGGCCCCAGCCCCATGCAAGACAAATACGCCCACCAGGACGTCGAGCGCGCAGCGCACGCTCACTGGACCGCCACCGACGCCTACCGCGTGACCGAAGACGCGAGCAGGAAGAAGTTCTACGCCTGCTCCATGCTGCCTTACCCCAGCGGCAAGCTGCACATGGGCCACGTGCGCAACTACACCATCAACGACATGTTGACCCGGTACCTGCGCATGAACGGCCATAACGTGCTGATGCCCATGGGCTGGGACGCCTTTGGCCTGCCGGCCGAGAACGCGGCGCTCAAGAACGGCGTGCCGCCGGCGAAGTGGACCTACGAGAACATCGCTTACATGAAGAAGCAGATGCAGGCGATGGGCCTGGCCATCGACTGGTCGCGCGAAGTCGCCACCTGCTCACCCGACTACTACAAGTGGAACCAGTGGTTGTTCCTGAAGATGCTGGAGAAGGGCATCGCCTACCGCAAGACCCAGATCGTCAACTGGGACCCGGTGGACCAGACCGTGCTGGCCAACGAGCAGGTGATCGACGGCCGCGGCTGGCGCACCGGCGCGCTGGTCGAGAAGCGCGAGATCCCCGGTTATTACCTGAACATTACGGCCTATGCCGACGAACTGCTCACGCATGTGCAGCTGGGCAATGACAAGGCAACTCTCAATGGCTGGCCCGACAAGGTCCGCCTGATGCAGGAAAACTGGATCGGCAAGAGCGAGGGCGTGCGCTTCGCCTTCACGCACGACATCAAAGCGGTCGACGGGTCGCTGATCGGCGACGGCCGCATGTACGTGTTCACCACGCGTGCCGACACCGTCATGGGCGTGACCTTCTGCGCCGTGGCCGCCGAGCACCCGCTGGCCCAGCACGCCGCCACGACCAACCCCGCGCTGGCCGCCTTCATCGACGAATGCAAGACCGGCGGCACCACCGAAGCCGAGCTGGCCACGCAGGAAAAGAAGGGCATGGCCACCGGCCTGTTCGTCACCCACCCGCTGACCGGCGCCCAGGTCGAGGTCTGGGTCGGCAACTACGTGCTGATGAGCTACGGCGACGGCGCCGTGATGGGCGTGCCGGCGCACGATGAGCGCGACTTCGCGTTTGCGCTCAAGTACCAGCTGCCCATCAAGCAGGTCGTGGCAGTGGAAGGCGAGACCTTCTCTACCGACGCCTGGGCCGAGTGGTACGGCGACAAGCAGAAGTGTGTGTGCGTCAACTCGGGCGTGCTGGATGGCCTGAACCAGAAGGCCGCGGTGGACAAGGTCGCGTCGCTGCTGGCCGCCAAAGGTCTGGGCGAGAAGAAGACCACCTTCCGCCTGCGCGACTGGGGCATCAGCCGCCAGCGCTACTGGGGCACGCCGATCCCCATGATCCATTGCGACAGCTGTGGGTCGGTGCCGGTGCCCGAAAAGGATCTGCCGGTGGTGCTGCCGGAGGACCTGGTGCCGGACGGCAGCGGCAACCCGCTGAACAAGTGCGAGGCCTTCCTGAAGGTGGACTGCCCCTGCTGCGGCAAACCCGCGCGGCGCGAGACCGACACGATGGACACCTTCGTGGACTCGTCCTGGTACTTCATGCGCTATTGCGACCCGACCAATCCGGATGCGATGGTGGCCGGCGGTGCCGACTATTGGATGCCGATGGACCAGTACATCGGCGGCATCGAGCACGCCATCCTGCACCTGCTGTACGCGCGTTTCTGGACCAAGGTCATGCGCGACCTGGGCTTGGTTAAAGTGGACGAGCCTTTCACCAAGCTGCTGACGCAGGGCATGGTGCTCAACCACATCTACTCGCGCCGCACCGACAAGGGTGGCAAGGAGTATTTCTGGCCGCACGACGTGGAGCATGTGCTGGACGAAGGCGGCAAGATCGTCGGCGCCAAGCTCAAGAACGCGGTGGGTGACCTGCCGGCGGGCACGGCCATCGACTACGAGGGCGTGGGCACCATGTCCAAGTCCAAGAACAACGGCGTCGATCCGCAGGACCTGATCGAGAAGTACGGCGCCGACACCGCGCGCCTGTACACCATGTTCACCGCGCCGCCCGAGGCCACGCTGGAGTGGAACGACGCGGCGGTGGAGGGCAGCTACCGCTTCCTGCGCCGTGTCTGGAACCTGGGCGTCAAGCTGTCCCAGAGCGACTGGGCGGGTGCGGTGGCGGCGGCCCACGGGGCTGCGAGCCTGGATGACATCGCCTTCGGCAAGGCGGCCAAGGCCCTGCGTCTGGAGATCCACACCGTGCTCAAGCAGGTGGACTATGACTACCAGCGCATGCAGTACAACACGGTGGTCTCCGGTGCGATGAAGATGCTCAACGCGCTGGAGGACTTCAAGCAGTTCGACGACGCGGGCGCGCAGGTGGCGGTGATTGAGGGGTTCGGCATCCTGTTGCGTGCCCTGTACCCGGCCACGCCACACATCGCCCATGCGCTCTGGAGTGAACTGGGTTATGCGGGTGCGCTGGGCGATCTGCTGGATGCGCCGTGGCCCCGGGTGGACCCGGGGGCCCTGAAGCAGGACGAGATCGAGCTGGTGCTGCAAGTCAACGGCAAGCTGCGCGGCAGCGTGACCGTGCCGGCCGGCGCCGACAAGGCCTCCATCGAGGCCACCGCCCTGGCCAGCGAGGCTTTCCAGAAAGCCGCCAACGGTGCCGCGCCCAAGAAGGTCGTGGTGGTGCCCGGCCGTCTGGTGAACGTGGTGGTATAAAACTTCGATTCCCGTCGCATGTCCTCTTTCAACCGAGCGAGACCCCAAGCCATGGCCCCAGCTGTCCTGAAATCACCGGCCCGTCGGGCCGCCCTGCGTGGTCTGGCAGCGGCCGGTTCGGCAGGTCTTCTGGCCGGTCTGTCGGGCTGCGGATTTGCGCTGCGCCAGCCGCCCAAGTTCGCCTTCGAGTCGGTGCAGGTTGCCGGCTTTGAAAACACCTCGGTGTCCCGGTCGTTGCAGCAGGCGCTGGTGTCGTCGGGGCTGCGCGTGGTGAACTCGTCGGCCGCCGCCCAGGCGCCGGTGGATCCAGCGCAGGCCGCAGTGCCGCCGCAGGTGGTGCTCTTCGTCACCATGGATCGGCATGAGCGCGTGGTGTCCGGTCAGACCGACACCGGCCAGGTGCGGGAGCTCACCCTGCGCGCCCGTTTCCGCTTCCGGCTGACGACCCCGGCGGGAAAAATCCTGATCGGGGACTCCGAGCTGCTGCTGGAGCGCGACATCAGCTTCAGCGAAACGGTCGCCCTGGCCAAGGCCGCGGAAGAGAACCTGATGTTCCGCGACATGGATGGCGACATCGTGCAGCAGGTGCTGCGCCGACTGGCCGCCGTGAAGTCGCTCTGATCCCATGCAGCTTGCCGCCCCGCAGCTGGCCGGGCATCTGCAAAAGGGACTGCGCTCCCTCTACACGCTGCACGGTGACGAGCCCCTGCTGATCCAGGAGGGCGCGGACGCGATCCGCGCCGCTGCGCGCGCGCAGGGCTACACCGAGCGAACGGTGCACACCGTGGCCGGTGCCCACTACGATTGGAGCGAAGTCCTGGCGAGTGGCGGCTCGATGAGCCTGTTCGCCGACAGGCAACTGATCGAGATCCAGATCCCCTCGGGCAAGCCGGGAAAGGACGGCTCGCAGGTGCTGCAGCAGATCGCCGAAGCCGCGCGCGACAACGACTCGACGCTCACGCTGGTGCTGTTGCCGCGGCTCGACATGGCGACCCAGAAGGGCGCCTGGTTCGGTGCTCTGGACAGTTTTGGTGTCACGGTCCGGGTGGATCCGGTGGAGCGGCAGGCCCTGCCCGCCTGGATCGCCCAGCGACTGCAGGCCCAGGGCCAGCGTGTCGCTGCGGGTGAGGCGGGCCAGCGCACGCTGCAGTTCTTTGCCGACCGTGTGGAGGGCAACCTGCTGGCGGCGCACCAGGAAATCCAGAAGCTCGGCCTGCTCTATCCGGCCGGCGAGCTCGGCTTCGAGCAGATCGAAAGTGCGGTGCTGAACGTGGCCCGCTACACGCCCTTCAAACTGGCCGAGGCGGTGCTGGGCGGACAGGTGCTGCGGGCGCAGCGCATGCTCGAGGGCCTGCAGGCCGAGGGCGAGGCGGCGGTGCTGGTGCACTTTGCGCTGTCCGAGGACATCCGCACGCTGCACCGGGTACGGGGTGCTATGGACGCGGGCCGTCCGCTGCCCATGGCGCTGCGCGAGAGCCGCGTCTGGGGCGTCAAGGAAAAGCTCATGGAGCGTGCCCTGCCGCTGGTCCGGCCCGCGCAGCTGGCGCAGTGGCTGCAGGACGCGCACACGGTGGATGGCATCGTCAAGGGCCTCAAGCAGCCCGACTGGCCGGCCGACCCCTGGGATGCGCTGCACCGAATGGCGGTCAAAGTGGCGCAGTCGCTGGCCCCCCTGCGCGGCTGACTTGGTCGTCCGCTTGCCGCTGGGCGGCATTCCTGAAGTCGCTCGGCGTCAGGCCCGCGTGTTCGCGGAACACGCGGCTGAAGTGGGCGCCGTTGTTGAAGCCCCAGGCGAAGGCGATGTCGGTGATCGAGCGCTTGGCCAGGGCCGGGTCGCGCAGGTCGCGCATGCAGGCCTGCAGGCGCCGGCGCAGGATGTAGTGGGCGGGCGTGTCGTCCTCGTCGCTGAAGGCGTTGTAGAGGTGGCGCTTGCTGCAGTTCAACGCCTGGGCGATGCTGTCGATGGACAGGTGGGGGTCCCGCAGGTGCTGGCCGATGTGGGCGCGGATGCGGTCGCGGAAGGCTTCGAGCTGTGTGGCCCCTGTCTCACGCCCGGCCAGCTCCTGCAGCGACAGGCGCACCAGTTCCAGGATGGCGTTGCCCGCCCCACTGGCGGCGTCGCTGCTCATGCTTGGCAGCTCCAGGAAGGTGCTGCGCATGGTGTCCAGTGCCACCCTTGAAATGCCGCAGTGGCCGCCCACGTGGCGGCCCATCAGCGGGTCCAGCCGCAGGCCGCGTTCGGTCAGCTGCTCCTTGGGCAGCATCACGATCAGGTGTTCCGCGCGTTCGGGGTTCCCCACTTCGTAGCTGCCGGTGGTGTCGTAGATGGCCCAGCCGCCGGGCCTGACCCAGACCTGCCGGCCGTGCTGCTCGACGGCCGCACTGCCTTGCCAGGGCGCCACGATCTTGAGGTAGCTCGCGTCGCTGGCGCGCGCCACCTGCGGGCGTCTCAGCACGCGGTGGCGGTTGGCCTCCAGCCGCGTCATCACGACGTCACCGGCGCGCGCGGTCTGCACATGGCCGTCGAAGGTGGTGTCGCCGTACAGGTCGGACTCGAGCCCGAAAAACAGCCGGGCCATCCAGTCGCGCCAGAGCGCGGCGCGCTCGCTGGCGGGCGCCTCGTCGGTGGTCAGGGTCGTGGCTTCGGGCATGGCGAGGCTTCCTGGGAGTGAACAGAAATTATGGGAGGCTGGCTGTGCCCATGGGAGATGTGGGGGCGAGGGTTATCCCTCATCGCCGTGCACGTTTGGACAAGCGCTTTGTGCAGGCTGAGCAAAGCGCTGCCCAGCCTTCGTTCCTAGCATCGACGGGCCGGTTGCAACCACCTACAAGGAGACACCACCATGGCCCATCCCACCCGCCGCCTCGTCATCCAGCGCGCCGCCGCCACCGTGGGCGCGATGTCCGTCGCACCCCAGCTGCTGGCGCAGTCCGCGCCCGTGCGCGTGGGCTACGCCATGGCCCGCACTGGCCCCTGGACCGGCGGCGCCCAGACCAGCCAGGAGCCCAACTACCTGCTGTGGGCCGAGCAGCAGAATGCCGCCGGCGGCCTCGACGTCAAGGGCGTGCGCCGCAAGATCGAGCTGATCAGCTCCGACGACCGCAGCGACGTCGAGACCTGCGTGCGCACCTACCAGAAACTCATGGCCAGCGACAAGGTGGACCTTGTGCTGGCGCCCTGGGGAAGCAACGCCAACTTCGCCGTCGCGCCGCTGGCCAACCGCCTGGGCTACCCCTTCCTCGCGCCGACCGCGCTGTCCAAACGGCTGATCGAGATGAAGCTGCCGTACTTCTTCCTCATGCTGCAGCAGCCGGCGCCCATGACCAACGCGCTGGTGGACATGCTCAAGGCCAACGGCTGCAAGACCCTGGCCTGCATCTACGTGGACGACCTGTTCGGACTGGAGAACTACGCCGCGCTCAAGGTGGCGCTGCAGGGCAGCGGCATCCAGATGGTGGAGGACAAGAGCTACCCCGGCGGCGTCAAGGACCTCTCGCCGGTGCTGCGCAGCATCAAGGACAAGAACCCCGACGCCTTCGTCGGCTTCACCTACCCGCCCGACACCATCCTGGCCAGCAAGCAGGCCAAGGAGGTGGGCTTCAACCCGAAGTTCTTCTACGCCTCGGTGGGCACAGCCTTCCCGCTCTACAAGAACGTGATGACCCCCGCTGGCGCCGAGGGCGTGCTGGGCATGGGCTCGTGGAACGGCAAGACCAGCGCGGGCGCCAAGGCCTATTTCGATGCCCATGTGGCGAGCCAGAAGAAGGAACCCGACCGCTGGGCCAGCGGCGCCTGCTGGGCTTCGCTGGAGATCCTGACCAACGCCGTCAAGCAGGTGGGGCTGGAGCGCAAGGCCATCCGCGACTACGTGGCCGGCACCACGCACAAGACCATCCTGGGCGACATCAAGTTCACCGGCAGCGAGAACGTGGGCACGCCGGGCACGGTGAGCCAGTGGCAGAACGGTGAGTTCGAGGTGGTGTGGCCGCAGCAGGTGGCCACAGCGAAACTGAACCCCGCCAAACCGGCCTGGAAGTGACACCGCCCCCGCATGTCGTTTCCCGCCTGGCTTGAACTGATCGCCTCCGGTCTCATCACCGGAGGGATCTACGCGCTGGTCGCGCTGGGGCTGAACCTCCAGTACGGCCTGATGCGCATCCTCAACATCGCGCACGGCGAGTTCCTGATGGTCGGCGCCTTCCTCACCTGGATGGTGCAGACGCAATTCGGGCTCTCACCGCTGTGGATGATCCCGGTGTCGTTTGTGATGCTAATGCTCATCGGTCTGGCGGTGCACTGGCTGTGCTTCCGGCGCCTGACTGCGACCTCGCCCAACCTCGACGTGTTCGAGGCGCGCGGGCTGATGGTCGCCTTCGGTCTCATGTTCCTGGTGCAGAACGTCATCTCCTACATCTGGGGCGGCGACCTGCGTGGCTACGACTACCTGACCGATCCGGTGGTCATCCCGCTACCCGGCGGCCAGGCGCAGTTCGCGGCCAACAAGCTGCTGGTGTTCGCGCTGGCCCTGCTGTTTGCCGGCGAGCTCATCGCGCTGCTGCGCATGACGCTGCTGGGCAAGGCGGTGCGCGCGCTGATGCAGTCGCCCACCGGCGCGCAGCTGGTCGGCATCGACACGCGGCGCCTGCATCCCTTCATGTTCGGCATCGGCCTGGGCCTCTCGGGCGTGGCCGGCTGCCTGCTGTCCATGGCCTACACCATCAGCCCGTCCATGGGCGAGCCCTACACCGTCACCGCCCTCATCGTCATCACCCTCGGCGGCTTCGGCAGCATGGGCGGCGCGCTCGCGGGCGGCCTGCTGCTGGGCGTCATCGAAGCCATCGGCATGCACTTCACCAACCCCTCGCTCAAGGCGCTGCTGAGCTACGTGGTCTTCATCGGCGTGCTGCTGCTGCGCCCCGAAGGCCTGTTCGCCCGCAAAGGGAGGAAGGCATGAATTCGCGGCAGCTTCTGATCCGTGATCTGCTGGTCCTGCTGGCCTTCACCGGCTGGGCGCTGGCCATCCCGGGGTATGGCAGCGAGTTCGTGGTCTCCATGGCCATGACCTGCCTGATGTACGTGGCGCTGTCGTCCAGCTGGTCGCTGTTCTGCGGCACCACGCGCTACCTCTCGCTCGCCACCTCGGCCTTCTTCGGCATCGGCGCCTACACCAGCGCCCTGCTGCTGGAGACCTGGCCCTGGGAGCAAGTCATTGCGCTGGGCGCGCTGATCGCGGCCGCCGTGGCGGTGGTCATGGGGGCGGCGGTGCTGCACCTGCGCGGCACCTACTTCGCGGTGCTCACCTTCGGCATGACCGAGCTGATCCGCCACGCCATCAGCTACTTCGAAAAAAGCGTCACCGGCACCGTCGGCCGAGTGCTGGTGGTGGTGCCCGAGGACCGCACCATCTACCTCACGGTGCTGCTGATCGCGGTGCTGGCGGTGGCCCTGTCCATCGTCGTGCGCCGCACGCGCTTCGGCCTGGCCATGGCCGGCATCGGCGCCGACGAGCAGCGGGCCCAGACCCTGGGGGTGAACACCCGGGTGGTCAAGGTGGCGGGCTTTGCGATCACGGCCGCGGTGGCCGGCGCGGTGGGCGCGGCCATGTCGGTGCGCTGGACCTACATCGACCCGCACACCGTGTTCAATCCCTTCATCGGCTTCCAGACCGTGCTGATCGCCCTGATCGGTGGTGCCATGACGCTGTGGGGGCCGCTGATCGCTGCCATCGTGTTCAGCGTGCTGTCCGAGACCCTGCGCCTGCAGGTGCCGCAGCTCTACATGATGTCGTTGGGTGTGCTGCTCATCCTCTCGGTGCTGTACCTGCCGGGGGGGCTGGCCTCGCTGCGCTGGCAGACCTTCCGCGACTGGGGGCAGGCCAGCCGGCGGTGGTGGCGCGAGCTGCGCGAAGACCTGACCGGCGAGACGGCACAGCGCAAGGCCAGAGACCGGCTGCAGCGGGAGCGCTCGAATGTCCTCTGACGTGCACACCCAGCCCTTGCTCGACGCCCGCGAGGTCACGGTGCGCTTCGGCGGCCTGACCGCGGTCGACCACGTGGACGCGGTCTTCATGCCCGGTGAGCTGGTGGGCATCATCGGCCCCAACGGCGCGGGCAAGACCACCTTCTTCAACGCCATCTCGGGGGTGATCCGGCCCACCAGCGGGCGGCTGATGGTCGAAGGACGCGACCTGAGCGGCCAGGCGCCGCACCGCTTCGCCGCACGCGGCCTGGCGCGCACCTTCCAGACCCCGCGCGTGTTCGGCGACATGCCGGTGCGCGAGAACATCGCTTTCGGTCTGCAATTCGCCGGTCGCCGGCCGCGCAAGTACTGGCTCTGGGGCGAAGAGGCCTCGGTGCCCTGGGCGCTGCGCACGCCCGAGAGCATCCTGTCGCTGATCGGTCTCTCGGCCCAGGCCGATCTGCCCGCCGCGGCCATCACACCCTCTCAGCAGCGCCTGCTGGAGATCGGCATGGCGCTGGCCACACGGCCGCGCCTGCTGCTGCTCGACGAGGTGGCCGCCGGCCTGACCGAAGTGGAAGTGGAGGCGATGGCGCGGCTGATCCGCCGTCTGCGCGACGAATTGGACCTCACCGTGGTCTGGATCGAGCACGCCGTGACCACGCTGCTGCGCCATGTGGAGCGCGTGATCGTGCTGCACCAGGGCCGCAAGATCGCCGACGACGTGCCCGCCGCCGTGGTGCGCCACCCCGAGGTGATCGAGGCCTACCTGGGCGACGAGATGGCCGAGGAGGCCGCCGCATGATGTGGTACCGCGACACTCCTTTCGTGCTCGGTGGCAGCCCGCAGGCGCACCTGAAGGTGCAGGGCCTGTCCGCCGGCTACGGCGCCTTCCTGGTGCTGCGCGATCTCCACCTCGAGGTCCGGCCCGGTCTGACCGTGGTGCTGGGCCCCAACGGCGCCGGCAAGACCACGCTGCTCAAGGCGCTCAACGGCCTGATCCGCCGACAGGGCGTGGTCACGCTCGATGGCGATGACCTGCCCGAGAAAACCGACCGTATCGTCAAGGCCGGTGTGGCCCTGGTGCCGGAAGGGCGCCAGCTGTTCCCGCAGATGACGGTGCTGGAGAACCTCGAACTCGGTGGCTGGCTGGTGCCCAAGGCCGAGCGCGCCCGCCGGCTCGAACAGGCCTTCGTCGATTTCCCCAAGCTGCGCGACCGCGCCCAGCAGCTGGCCGGCACCATGAGCGGCGGTGAGCAGCAGATGGTGGCCGTGGCGCGCGCCATGATGAGCGCGCCGCGCCTGCTGATGCTGGACGAACCCTCGCTCGGCCTGGCACCGCGCATGGTTGATGAGCTGCTGGGCATGGCCCGGCGCATCGCCGACGCCGGCACCACGGTGCTCATGGTCGAGCAGAACGTCAAGAAGGCCCTGGCGGTGGCCGACCGCGGCTACGTGCTGGAACGCGGCGCGCTGGTGGCCAGCGGCCCCGCGAAGCTGCTGGCGCGTTCCAGCGTGGTGCGCGAGGCCTACCTGGGGGCCGCCACCACCGCTTCTCCAACCGCGGCGCGCCCGCCCGCCGCGGCCTGATCCCGTCTTTTGGCAACACACAGGAGAGAAACCATGTCCGATCTGTCCATGCTCATCAACGGCCTGAAGGTCGGCGCCGAACACGGCGCCAGCTTCGAGCGCCGCAACCCGCTCGATGGCAGCGTCGCCACGCGCGCACCCGCGGCCTCATCCGCCGACGCCGTGATGGCGGTGGAGGCCGCGGCCGAGGCCTTCAAGACCTGGAGCGAGACCGGCCCGTCCGAGCGCCGCGCGCTGCTGCTCAAGGCCGCCGACGCGCTGGAGGCCAAGACGCCCCAGTTCATCGAAGCGGTGCCGGCCGAGACCGGCGCCACCGGCATGTGGGCCGGTTTCAACGTCATGCTGGCGGCCGGCATGCTGCGCGAGGCCGCGGCGCTGACGACGCAGGTGGCGGGCGAGGTGATTCCGTCCGACGTGCCGGGCAGCCTGGCCATGGGCGTGCGCCAGCCGGCCGGTGTGGTGCTGGGCATCGCGCCCTGGAACGCCCCCATCATTCTGGGCGTGCGGGCGATTGCCACGCCCCTGGCCTGCGGCAACACGGTGATCCTCAAGGGCAGCGAGAACTGCCCGCGCACCCACGGCCTGATCATCGAGGCGCTGCAGGAGGCCGGCTTCCCGCCCGGGGTGGTGAACTACGTGACCAACGCCCCGGCCGACGCCGGTGCCGTGGTCGAGGCGATGGTGGCCCACCCCGCGGTGCGGCGCGTGAACTTCACAGGCTCCACCAAGGTCGGCAAGATCATCGCCCAGACCTGCGCGAAGTACCTCAAGCCGGTGGTGCTGGAACTGGGTGGCAAGGCGCCGCTGGTCGTGCTGGACGACGCCGACCTGGACGACGCCGTCAACGGCGCTGCTTTTGGCTGTTTCGCCAACAGCGGCCAGATCTGCATGAGCACCGAACGCATCATCGTGGACCAGAAGGTGGCCGACGAGTTCGTGAAGAAGTTCGGTGACAAGGCGAAGAGCCTGCCGCTGGGGGACCCGCGCAAGCCCGACCCGGTGGTGCTGGGCTCGGTGATCGGCATGGGCACGGTGCACCACTGCAATGCCCTGATCGACGATGCGCTGGCCCAGGGCGCCAAGCTGGTGTGTGGTGGCAAGGCCGAGAACACGCTGATGCCCGCCACCGTGCTCGACCACGTCACGCCGGCCATGCGCATCTACCACGAAGAGACCTTCGGCCCGGTCAAGTGCATCGTGCGCGTGAAGGACACGCAGGAAGCGATTGCCTGCGCCAACGACAACGAATACGGTCTGAGTGCCGCTGTCTTTGGCCGCGACATCGCCCGCGCCTTCAACGTCGCCCGCAAGATCGACAGCGGCATCTGCCACGTCAACGGACCGACTGTGCACGACGAGGCGCAGATGCCGTTTGGCGGCGTCAAGGGCAGCGGCATCGGCCGATTCGGCGGCAAGGCCGGCATCGCCGAGTTCACCGAACTGCGCTGGATCACGGTGCAGACCACGCCGCGGCACTACCCCTTCTGAGGGCCTGAAACCGGCGGAGGTGCGAAAATCGCGGCATGAACGCGACCTCCACCTCCGAACTGATGAACACACTGGGCAGCCAGGCCAAGGCCGCTTCGGCGCTGATGGCCAAGGCTGGCGCTGCGACCAAGATCAAGGCGTTGCGCGAACTGGCCCGCTTGCTGCGCGAGAACGTGGCGCCGCTGCAGGTGGAGAACGCGAAGGACCTGGAACGCGCCCGTGCCGCCGGTCTGGCCGAACCCATGGTGGACCGGCTCAAGCTCACGCCCAAGGTGCTGGAAACCTGCGCCGAAGGCTGTGAGCAGCTGGCGGCGATGCCCGACATCATTGGCGAGATCTCGGGTATGAAGCAGATGCCCAGTGGCATCCGTGTGGGCCAGATGCGCGTGCCCATCGGCGTGTTCGGCATGATCTACGAAAGCCGCCCGAACGTGACCATAGAGGCCGCCAGCCTCTCCATCAAGAGCGGCAACGCCTGCATCCTGCGCGGCGGGTCCGAGGCCATCGATTCCAACCGGGCGCTCGCCGCGCTGGTGCAGCAGGCTTTGGTGGCTGCGGGCCTGCCGGCCGACGCGGTGCAGCTGGTGCCCACCACCGACCGTGCCGCCGTCGGCCAGCTGATCACCATGCCGCAGTACGTGGACGTGATCATCCCGCGTGGTGGCAAGGGCCTGATCGAGCGCATCAGCGCCGAAGCCAAGGTGCCCGTCATCAAGCACCTGGACGGCAACTGCCACACCTACGTGGACGACCCCTGCGACATCGCCATGGCGGTCAAGGTGGCCGACAACGCCAAGACGCAGAAGTACAGCCCCTGCAACGCCACCGAAAGCCTGCTGGTGGCGCGCGGCGTGGCGGCCGACTTTCTGCCCAAGATCGGCGCCGTCTACGCCGCCAAGGGCGTGGAGATGCGCGGCTGCCCCGAGGCGATGGCCCTCCTGGCCGCCGTGCCGGGAGCCCAAGTCAAGGCCGCGACCGAGCAGGACTGGTGCGAGGAATACCTCGCGCCCATCGTCAGCGTCAAGCTGGTGGATGGGGTCGACGAGGCCATCGCCCATATCAACCGGTACAGCAGCCATCACACCGACGCCATCCTCACCACCGACCATGTGCACGCCCAGCGCTTCCTGCGCGAGGTCGATTCGGCCAGCGTCATGGTGAATGCGAGCACCCGCTTCGCTGATGGCTTCGAGTACGGGCTGGGCGCTGAAATCGGCATCAGCACCGACAAATTCCACGCCCGCGGGCCGGTGGGCGTCGAGGGGCTGACCTCGCTGAAGTACGTGGTGCTGGGCGAGGGCGAAATCCGCACCTGAGGGGGCTTGCAAGCCGGGGCGCCGGCCCCACTTCTGACCTTTGGCTGTCTTGACCGGTCCCTACAATGGGGCGGTCGTTTTATTCTTCGCGCAAAGGTTGTCCCATGGTTCCGCACCTCGTCACGGCATTGACCGGTCCGATCAACGAGCTGGAGCAGCGGATCCTCGAGTCCACGCCGGTGATCGAGCGCTGGTTCCGTCTGGAATGGATGGAGCACACGCCGCCGTTCTACAGCTCGGTGGACGTGCGCAACGCCGGTTTCAAGCTGGCCCCGGTCGACACCAACCTCTACCCCGGCGCCTGGAACCATCTGACGCCCGAGATGATGCCGCTGGCGGTGCAGGCGGCCATGGCGGCGATCGAGAAAATCTGCCCCGAGGCCAAGAACCTGCTGCTGGTGCCCGAGAACCGCACCGACATCTTTTACCTGGCCAACCTGGCGCAGCTGCAGCGCATCTTCTATCAGGCCGGTCTGAACGTGCGCCTGGGATCGCTGTCCAACGACATCAAGGCACCGACCACCTTCGACCTGCCCGGCGGCGAATCGGTCATGCTCGAACCCCTGATCCGCAGCAAGCGCCGCCTGGGGCTCAAGCACTTCGACCCCTGCACCATCCTGCTCAACAACGACCTGAGCGCCGGTGCGCCGGGCATCCTGGAAGATCTGCACGAGCAGTACCTGCTGCCGCCGCTGCACGCCGGCTGGGGCATCCGCCGCAAGAGCAACCACTTCAAAGCCTATGAAGAGGTGGCCAAGCGCTTCGGCAAGCTGCTGGGCATGGACCCCTGGCTGATCACGCCCATGTTCAACCAGTGCGGCGCGGTCAACTTCGCCGAACAGAGCGGGTTGGAGTGCCTGCGCAGCAACACCGACGCCCTGCTGGCGCGCGTGCGCCGCAAGTACAAGGAATACGGCATCAACGAGAAGCCTTTTGTCGTCATCAAGGCCGACAACAGCCATGCGGCGCTGGGCCAGCTGACGGTGCGCGACGCCAAGGAGCTGGACGATGCCTGGTTCCATGCGCGCGCCAAGGCCACCGCGGGGCACGCGATCGGCGAGGTGATCATCCAGGAAGGCGTGCTCACCAACGAGCGCATCAATGCCGCCGTGGCCGAGCCGGTGGTCTACATGATGGACCGCTACGTGGTGGGCGGTTTCTACCGCGTGCACGCCGACCGCAGCACCGACGAGAGCCTGGCCGCACCGGGCGCGAGCTTCGTGCCCCTTGCTTTCGAGCAGAGCGCCCAGCTGCCGCAGCCGGGTATGAAGCCCGGGGCCAGTGTGCCCAACCGCTTCTACATGTACGGGGTGATCGGCCGGCTGGCCATGCTCTCGGCCGCCTACGAGCTCGAAGCGACCGACCCGGACGCCGAAAGCTACGACTGACGCTGGACGGTTGTTGCGCCGCAACATCCGGCGCCCGGCCGTCCGTTTGAGGCGATCTCCCGGCTGACAGCCGGGTGGGCGCTGGCGCAGAATCGCGGTCTTCCAGACAACGGGTCTGGCCTTCCTTGGCCGGACGGTTTTGTGTCCTCGAACAAGTCGTCGCTTGCTGCGCTCACCCTGGGCGCCATCGGTGTGGTCTACGGCGATATCGGCACTTCGGTGCTGTACGCCATCAAGGAAATCTTCGGGTCGGGCCATGTACCCTTCACACACGCCAACGTTTACGGCGTGCTGTCCATCGTCTTCTGGACGCTGACGGTCATCGTCTCGCTCAAGTACGTCACCCTGGTGCTGCGGGCCGACAACGGCGGCGAAGGCGGCCTGATCGCCATGCTGGCACTGGCCTCGCAGGCGGTGAAGGACAAGCCCGAACTGCGCAAGTGGCTGCTGGCCATCGGCATCTTCGGCACCTCGCTGTTTTACGGCGACGGCGTCATCACCCCCGCCATTTCGGTGCTGTCGGCCGTGGAGGGCCTGGAGGTGGTGTCGCCCCACTTCAGGAAATACGTGGTGCCCATCACGCTGGTGGTGCTGTTTGCGCTGTTCTTCGTGCAAAAGCGCGGCACGGGCGGCATCGGCAAGTTTTTCGGCCCCATCACCGTGCTGTGGTTCCTGTCCATCGCCCTGCTGGCGGTGCCACACATCGTCGGCCACCCCGAGATCCTGGGGGCGCTCAGCCCGCACCATGCGCTGCGCTTCATGTGGGAGCAACCGGGCACCACCTTCATCATCCTGGGTGCGGTGGTGCTGTGCGTGACTGGCGGTGAGGCGCTGTACGCCGACATGGGCCATTTCGGCAAGAAACCGATCCGGCTGGCCTGGTTCTCCATCGTCATGCCCTGCCTCACCATCAACTACTTCGGCCAGGGCGCGCTCCTGCTGGAAGACCCGGAGGCGGTGAAGAACCCCTTCTTCAACATGGCGCCCGACTGGGCCCTGCTGCCCCTGGTGGGGCTGGCCACCATGGCCACGGTGATCGCCTCGCAGGCGCTGATTTCCGGCGCCTTCAGCGTGACCAAACAGGCCATCCAGCTGGGCTACCTGCCGCGCCTGAACATCCGCCACACCAGCGTCAGCGACACCGGGCAGATCTACATCCCCTTCGTCAACTGGGGCCTGTTCACCGCCATCGTGCTGGCGGTGGTGATGTTCAAGTCCTCGTCCAACCTGGCGGCGGCCTACGGCATCGCAGTCACGCTGGACATGCTCATCACCACCGTGCTGACCTTCTTTGTCATCCGCTACGGCTGGAAGTACCCGCTGGCCCTGTGTGTGGCCGCCACCGGCTGGTTCTTCCTGGTCGACCTGGCCTTCTTCAGTTCCAACCTGCTCAAGCTCTTCGCTGGTGGCTGGTTCCCGCTGCTGATCGGTGGGGTGGTGTTCACGCTGATGATGACCTGGAAGCAGGGCCGGGCCCTGATGGCCAAGGCCCAGCAGGCCGAGGCCATCGAGCTGGACAGCTTCCTCGACGCCGTCTTCATGGACCCACCCACGCGGGTGGCCGGCACGGCGGTGTTTCTGACCGCGGACACCGGCACCGTGCCCAATGCGCTGCTGCACAACCTCAAGCACAACAAGGTGCTGCACGCGCAGAACCTGTTCGTCACCGTGCGCAGCCACGAGCGCCCCTGGATCGGCCTGGACAAGCGGCTGGAGGTCAACGCCCTGGGGCACGACTGCTGGGAAGTGGTGATCCATTACGGCTTCAAGAACGACCCGGACGTGCCCAAGGCGCTGGAGCTGATGCGCGGCCGCGGCTGCGAACTGGAGCCGATGCTGACCAGCTACTTCCTCTCGCGCGACCTGGTGGTGCCCACGCTGGGCGAAGGCATGGCGCTGTGGCGCGAGAAGCTGTTCGCGCAGATGCACCACAACGCGGGCGCGGCGGCCGAGTTCCTGAACCTGCCGGCCAACGCGGTGATCGAGCTCGGCTCCAAGCTGGAGATCTGACGCCCGGCACAATCGCCGGATGTCTTTTTTTCGTGACCTGAACCTCTCGGCCGCCACGGCCGGCTTCGTGGCGGTGCTGGTGGGCTTCACCAGCTCGGTCGCCATCGTCTTCCAGGCCGCGCAGGCCTTCGGCGCCACGCCCGAGCTCATCACCTCCTGGATGTGGGCGCTGGGCCTGGGCATGGGCCTGTGTTCGGCCATTCCCTCGCTGATCCTCAAGAAGCCGGTGATGGTGGCGTGGAGCACGCCGGGGGCCGCCGTGCTGGCCACCGCTGGGTTGGCCGGCGGCTTCACGATGGCGCAAGCCGTGGGCGCCTTCATGGCCTGCGCGGCGCTCATCATCCTGTCTGGCGCGACCGGCCTGTTCGAGCGGGTGATGAACCGCATCCCGATGGCTATTGCCTCCGCCCTGCTGGCCGGCGTACTGGCGCGCTTCGGCCTGCAGGCCTTTGCCGCCGCGCAGACCGCGTTGCTGCTGGTGGTGCTGATGCTGCTGGCCTACCTGCTGGGGCGGCGCTTCCTGCCGCGCTACGCGGTGCCGCTGACCCTGTTGGTGGCGGTGGTGCACGTGGTGGTCAACGGCCAATTCAACGCCGGTGCGCTCACGCTGCAATGGGCCGTGCCGGTGTTCACCGCGCCCGAGTTCACGTTCAGCGCCTTCGTCAGCCTGGCGCTGCCGCTGTTCATCGTCACCATGGCCTCGCAGAACCTGCCCGGCGTCGCGGCCATCCGCGCGGCGGGTTACGACATGCCGATCTCGAAGATCATCACCATGACCGGTGTCGCGACCCTGGTGCTGGCGCCCTTCGGCGGCTTCGCGCTCAACCTCAGCGCCATCACCGCCGCCATCTGCATGGGCGAAGAGGCGCACGCCGACAAGGGCAAGCGCTACACCGCGGCCGTGGCCTGCGGGCTGATCTACATCGCCATCGGCCTGGTGGGCGCGGCGGTCACCGGCCTGCTGCTGGCCTTTCCCAAAGAGCTGGTGCTGGCCATCGCCGGGCTGGCGCTGCTGGGCAGCATCGGCGGTGGCCTGCACGCCGCGCTCAAGGACGACGCCCACCGCGAAGCCGCGCTCATCACCTTCCTCGTCACGCTCAGCGGGGTGGTGATAGCCGGCATCGGCTCGGCGTTTTGGGGCGTGGTCGCCGGCGCTCTGGCGCTGTTTGTGCAACAGTACGGAGCCCGAAAGACAAGCCCATGAACATCCTTTTCGTTGCCGACCCGCTCGAGTCCTTCAAGACCTACAAGGACACCACCTTTTCCATGATGCGCGAGCTGCAGCAACGCGGCCACGCCATCGCCGCCACCGAACCACGTCACATGGGCTGGCGCAGCGGCGGCACCGTCAACGCCACGGTGCGCCGCATCCGCCTGACCGGCGACGCGCACGACTGGTTCACCGTCACCGGCAAGGCGGTCGAGTCACTGAAGGACTTTGACGCCGTGCTGATGCGCAAGGACCCGCCGTTTGACAGCGAGTTCTTCTACAGCACCCATCTGCTGGAACAGGCCGAGCGAGAGGGCACCCGTGTGTTCAACAGCCCGCGCGCCTTGCGTGACCACCCCGAAAAACTCGCGCTGATGGAGTTCGCGCAGTTCGCGCCGCCCACGCTGGTGACGCGCGCCGCCGACGATATCCGCGCCTTTCACGCCGAGCACAAGGACATCATCCTCAAGCCTCTGGACGGCATGGGCGGCATGGGCATCTTCCGGGTTGGCGCCGACGGCATGAACCTGGGTTCCATCATCGAGACCCTCAACCAGGGCGGTACCACGAGCGTGATGGTGCAGCGTTATCTGCCCGAGATCGCGCTGGGCGACAAGCGCCTGCTGCTGATCGGCGGGAAGGTCGCGCCCTACGTGCTGGCGCGCATTCCGCAGGGCAACGAGGTGCGCGGCAACCTGGCCGCCGGCGGCAAGGGCGTGGCGCAGCCGCTCTCCGATGAGAACCGCGCCGTGGCCGAGGCCATCGCACCGGTGCTGGCCGCGCGCGGCCTGCTGCTGGTGGGGCTGGACATGATCGGCAACAAGGTCACCGAGATCAACGTCACCAGCCCGACCTGCTTCCAGGAGATCCACGACCAGACCGGCTTCGATGTGCCAGCTATGTTCGTGGACGCGCTGGAGGCGGCACTGAAAGCACCGGCGTGAGCGAGGGCCCGAAGCCCGCCCAGGCGAACAACCCGCTCCACGGGATGACGCTGGAGGCGATCCTCAACGCCCTGGTCGAAACCTATGGCTGGGACGGTCTGGGTGAGCGCATCCCGGTGCGCTGCTTCAACATTGACCCCAGCATCACCTCCAGCCTGCGCTTCCTGCGCAAGACGCCCTGGGCGCGCGAGAAGGTCGAGGGCCTGTACCTCTACATGCTGCGCGAGCAGCAGCGCCGAGCCCGGCTCTGAGGCCTACACCACCACGCCGTCGACGAACACCTTCAGCTCGCCGGGCTCGAAGGCGGTCCACTGCTCGTCGCTGGTCAGCGGCGTGGTGACGATCACGGCCGCGCGGTCGCCGGGCTGGTTGACCTCGGCGAAGTTCACCGTCCAGTCGTGGTCCATCAGCGTGGCCTTGGAGAACGGGTACTGGCGCACCAGCCAGTGCAGCTTCGTGCTGCAGTGCGCCCACATCGCCTCGCCGTTGGACAGCAGGAAGTTGAAGGTGCCGAAGCGGGTGACCTGCGGGATCAGTTCGCGCAGGGTGTGCGTCAGCTCCTCGACGCTGGGCAGGCTGGCGTGCGACTTGGCCAGCTCCTGCATGAGCCAGCAGAAGGCGCGCTCGCTGTCGGTGGTGCCGACGGGGCGGAACGCGCTGTGCAGCTTGGGAAAGTAGTCCTTGAGGTCGCCGTTGTGGGCGAACACCCAGTGCCGGCCCCAGAGCTCGCGCGTGAACGGGTGGGCGTTCTCGAGGCTCACCTCGCCGATCGTGGCCTTGCGCACGTGGGCGACGATGTTCTTGCTCTTGAGCGGGTAGCTGCGCAGGAACTCGGCCATGCGCGAGTTGGCCGCGCTCTCGTGGTCGATGAACAGCCGCAGGCCCCGCCCCTCGAAGAAGGCGATGCCCCAGCCGTCGGCGTGGTGGTCGGTGGCGCCCCCGCGCTGGCAGAAGCCGGTGAAGCTGAACGAGGCGTCGGTCGGCGTGGCGCAGTTGAGACCCAGCAATTGGCACATCCGGTTATTGTCCGGCAGCCTTCGCGGGTTTTTCGCGCATTTTTACTGCGGCACCAATGGCCAGCGCACAAATGGCCGCGACCATGAAAAACGTCTCGTTGAACGGGGCCAGGTGGCCAGGCGCGGTGTTGCCCGGGACCAGCTTGAGGCCGTGCGCCGCGGTCCGCCACTCCAGCACGATGCCGCACAGGCTCACCCCGGCCGCGCCGCCCAGCATGCGCAGGAAGTTGATGGCGCTGGCGCCCTGCGGGATCTGCGCCCGGTCCAGGCCGCGCATGGCGCCGACGTTCAGCGAAGGAAGGATGAAGCCCAGGCCCAGCCGGCCCAGGATGGCCCAGGCCACCAGCAGGGTGAGGGTCTGGGCGCGGTGATCTGTGTCGATGGTGGGCATGAGAGCGAACGAGCTGGCCAGCAGCAGCAGGCCGATGCTCACCAGCCGGTGCGCCGGTTGCCGGTCCGAGAGCCGGCCGACCAGGGCAATGGTCACCGCCAGCACCAGGCCGGCGGGCAGCAGGATGGTGCCGACAAACGAGGCGGACAGGCCCAGGCCCATCTGCATGTAGACCGGCAGCAGGTAGGTCGACCCGAACAGCGCGACGCCGTAGATGAAGGCCACGATGCTGCCCATGGCGAAGCGCCGGTCGCGGAACAGTGAGAGGTTTAGCAGCGGGTCTGTGCCCTGGTGGGGGTGGCGCGCGCGCGCCAGCAGCATGCGCCGCTGCAGCGCCACAAAGACCAGCAGCGCCGCCACGGCCGCGCCGAGCAGCGCGAAGGCGGTGAGCGCTGTGCCGCCCTTGAGTTCCACCAGGCCGTTGAGCAGGCACAGCGTGCCAGTGGTGGCCAGCAGGAGGCCGCGCCAGTCGAGCGCCGCGCCCTGCGGGTTGGCCGCTGCGCCGCCGGGGGCGTTGGTCGGCACGAAGCGACGCGCCATCCACAGCGAGGCCAGGCAGAACGGCACCACCATGAAGAAGATCGAGCGCCAGCCGAAGGCGTCGACCAGCAGGCCGCCGATGGACGGCCCCAGGGCCGGCGCCAGCACCACGCCCATGCCGAAGATGCCGCTGGCGCGGCCCTGTTCCTGGGAGTCGAAGGCGCGCAGGATGATGATGGCGGGGATCGGCTGCACCACGCCGGCGGCCAGCCCTTCGGCCACACGCGCGGCCAGCACCAGCGGATAGTGCTGTGCGAAGCCGCCCACCAGGCCGCCGGCCAGCAGCAGCCACATGCAGCCGGTGTAGGTGCGGCGGTAGCCGTAGCGCGCCAGCAGCCAGGGTGTGGTGAGCATGGACACCGTCATGGCCGCCATGAAACCCGAGGTGGCCCATTGCGCACGCTCCTGGCCCAGCGCGAAGTGGTGGCTCATGTCGGGGATGGCCACGTTGACGATGGTCGAGGACATGACCGAGGCCATGGTGCCGACCATCACCGAGAGCAGCAGCAGCCAGCGGTAGCGCGGCCCGTGGCGCTCGCGCAGGGCGGTGATGGAATGAGGGTCGGGCGGTTGGTTCATGCGGGCGGGTCCAGCCGGCAGCTTATCGGGTTTGCCCGCGCCGGGCGTGGCCAGGGACATGCCGCGTAACATTGCCGGCACCCGCGCGCGGCACTCAGGCCGGCGCGGCCTGCAATGCGCCTCTTGCTGGTGGAAGACGACTCGATGATCGGCGAAACGGTGCTCGACCTGTTGCGCGCCGAGCAGTACGCCGTGGACTGGGTGCGCGACGGCGACGCCGCCGACACGGCCCTGCGCACCCAGGGCTACGACCTGGTGCTGCTCGACCTGGGCCTGCCGCGGCAGGATGGCCTGTCGGTGCTGCGCCGGCTGCGCGCGCGCCGCTCCCGCGTGCCGGTGCTCATTGCCACCGCGCGCGACGCGCTGAAACAGCGTGTCGAGGGCCTGGACGCCGGGGCCGACGACTACGTGGTCAAACCCTACGAGATGGAGGAGCTGCTGGCGCGCATCCGGGCATTGCTGCGCCGTGCCTCGGGCCGCGCCGAGCCGGTCTACGAACACCAGGGGGTGTGCATCAACCCGGCCACGCGCGAGGTCACGGTGAACGGCGAACCGGTGGTGCTCTCGGGCCGCGAGTGGGCGGTGCTGGAGCCGCTGCTGGCGCGGCCCGGGATGGTGCTCTCGCGCGCGCAGCTGGAAGAAAAGCTCTACGACTGGAAGCACGAAATCAGCTCCAACGCGGTCGAGGTCTACATCCACGGCCTGCGCAAGAAGCTGGGCGCAGACCTGATCCAGAATGTGCGCGGCGTTGGCTACCTGGTGCCCAGGGCATGAGGCTGCGCTGGCCCACCTCCCTGCGCGCCCGCCTGCTGGGCTTCGTGCTGCTGGCCATTCTGGCCACCGCGCTGCTGCAGGCCGCCTTGGCCTGGCGCGCGGCGCGGGCCGAGGCCGACGCGCTGTTCGACTACCAGATGCGCCAGACCGCCCAGACCCTGCGTGCCGGTCTGCCCGAGGGCCTGGCCACCGGCGTGCTGCCGGTGCCGCCAGAGCAGCAGGACTTCGACTTCGTGCTGCAGATCTGGTCCGTCGATGGCTCGCTGCTGCTGCGCTCGGCCGACCGGCCCGAGCTGCCGGCACGCGCGGTGCTGGGTTTTGCCGACGTGGCGGCCCACGGCACCACCTACCGCGTCTACTCGGTGATCACCGGTGGCCTGGTGATCCAGGTGGCGCAGGACATGGCGGTGCGCCAGCGCATGGCCGGCGATCTGGCGCTGCGCACGGCCGCGCCGGTACTGTGGCTGGCGCCCGTGCTCATGCTGGCCGTGGGCTGGCTGGTGCGCCGCACGCTGGCGCCGGTGGAACGGGTGCGGGGGCAGGTGGCCACGCGCAGCGCCGACGACCTGGCGCCGCTGGCCGGGCAGGACCTGCCCGACGAAGTCCGCCCGCTGGTGCAGGAATTCAACGGCCTGCTGCAGCGCCTGGGGCTGGCCTTCGAGGTGCAGCAGCGCTTCGTGGCCGATGCGGCGCACGAGCTGCGCTCCCCGCTGGCGGCACTCAAGCTGCAGGTGCAGGGCCTGCGCCGCGCCGAGGACGCCGAGACCCGCGAGCGCGCGCTGCAGCGGCTGGACGCCGGCATCGACCGCGCGACGCGGCTGGTGGGCCAGCTGATGGAACTGGCCCGCCAGCAGGCGCGGCAGGCTGAGGGCACCCCGGCCGCGCTGCTGGACCTGGTGGCGCTGGCGCGCACGGTGATCGGCGAGGCGGTGACCGATGCCCAGGCCCGCTCGCAGGACATCGGGTTGTCGGGGCTGGAGGCGGCGCTGGTGACGGGGCACGCCGACGCACTGCGCCTGCTGCTGCGCAACCTGATCGAAAACGCCATCAAGTACACCCCGGCCGGCGGCCGCATCGAGGTCGGTGTGGTGGCTGGCGAGGCCCCGGGGCGGGTGGCGCTGGTGGTGGAGGACAGCGGACCGGGCATTCCCGAGGCCGAGCGTGTGCGCGTGCTCGACCGCTTCTACCGACTGCCTGATGCGCCCTCCACCGGCAGCGGCCTGGGGTTGGCGATTGCGCAGTCGGTGGCTCAGATGCATGGCAGCGGGCTGCGGCTGGACACCTCGCCCACGCTGGGCGGCCTGCGCGTACGGCTGGCGCTGCCGGCGGCCTGATCAGGCCAGCGTGCTGGCCAGCACGTTCACCGCCAATGCCAGCACGGTGAGGTTGAAGGCGAACGACAGCAGCCCGTGCCCCGTGGCCAGCCGGCGCAGCGAGCGCTCGGTGATGGCCACGTCCGAGACCTGCGAGGTCATGCCGATCACCGCGCTGAAGTAGAAGAAGTCCAGGTAGTCGGGCGCCTCGCCGCCCGGAAACACCAGGCCGCCCACGTGCGGGCGATCGCGCCCGTCCGGCCGGTAGTAGCGCCGCGCGTAGTGCAGCGCGAACACGCTCTGGATAAGCAGCCAGGCGCCCATCAGCGACAGCACCATCAGCGCCAGGTGGGCCATGCGCGGCGCGCCGCGCAGGTGGGCGCCAGCGTCGGCGGCCATGGCAACCGCCACCAGACAGGCCAGCCCCGCCAGCGTGACCAGCACGAACAGCATGGCCGCGCCGGGGTCTTCCCATTGGGCGCGGCGCCGGGTGTCGGCGGCGTTGAGGCGGTGGGCCAGGTGGGCCATCAGCCCCAGGTAGGTGGTGCAGTACACGACCCAGCCGCAGAGCAGGGCGGTGCCGGCCGGCGCCGCCACCAGCCGCGCCACCGCCAGACCGGTCAACACCCCGGGCAGCAGCGCCAGTGCCTGGCGTTCCAGGGCGCTGAATCGGGCCGACCAGTGCAGGCCGTGCAGCGGGTGCGATCTCATGCGGGCAGTGTGCCACGCGGGCCGATTAAGCCCCGTCTAAGTGAACGCGCCCACATTCGTTGCCAGTCCAACTCGTTTCACAGGAGCGATCATGCAACTCAACACCCTCACCCCCACCCGTCTGGTGCTGGTCCTGGCGGCCGCCGGAGCGATCGGCGGTGCCGGCGCCACCTGGCTGCACGGTTCGCACGCCAGCGCTGCTGCGCCGTCGCCGACCGCGGTGGTGGCGGCGGCGCCCGCACTCAGCGCAGGGCAGGCCGACTTCGCCAGCATCGCCGAGCGCCACGGCGCGGCGGTGGTGAACATCAGCGTCAGCGGCACGAGGAAGGTGTCCGACGAGGAGCGGGCCGGTGTGCCCGGGCTCGACCCTCGGGACCCGCTCTACGACTTCTTCCGCAACTTCCCGGGCTACGCCGGGCCGCGCGGCGGTGCCACGGAGCAGCCGGTGCGTGGCCAGGGCTCGGGCTTCATCGTCAGCAGCGACGGCCTGATCCTGACCAACGCCCACGTGGTGCAGGACGCCAGCGAAGTGACGGTCAAGCTCACCGACCGGCGCGAGTTCCAGGCCAAAGTGCTCGGGGCCGACCCGCGCACCGACGTGGCGGTGCTGCGCATCGACGCGAAGAACCTGCCCGTGGTGCCGCTGGGCAGCTCCCGCTCGATGCGGCCCGGCGAATGGGTGCTGGCCATCGGCTCGCCCTACGGTTTCGAGAACAGCGTGACCGTCGGCGTGGTCAGCGCCAAGGGCCGCTCGCTGCCCGACGACAGCCTGGTGCCCTTCATCCAGACCGACGTGGCCATCAACCCCGGCAATTCGGGCGGGCCGCTGTTCAACGCGCGCGGCGAGGTGGTGGGCATCAACTCCCAGATCTACAGCCGCTCGGGCGGCTACCAGGGCCTGTCCTTCGCCATCCCGATCGAGGTGGCCAGCAAGGTGCGGGACCAGATCGTGGCCACCGGCAAGGCCAGCCACGCGCGGCTGGGCGTGACAGTGCAGGAGGTGAACCAGGCGCTGGCCGACTCCTTCGGCCTCGACAAACCCGAGGGTGCCCTGGTCTCGGGGGTCGAGCCGGGCGGCCCGGCGGCCAAGGCCGGGCTGAAGTCTGGCGACGTGATCCTGAGCGTCAATGGCCAGACCATCGTGTCTTCGGCCGACCTGCCAGCCTACATCGGCCAGGCCAGCCCGGGTGAGAAGGTCACGCTCGAACTCGCGCGCCAGGGCAAGCGCGAAACACTCAGCGCGCAGCTGGGCGATGCGGGCGACAAGAAAGCCGAGGTGGCCCAGACCGACAAGGCCGCGAACCAGGGTCGCCTGGGCCTGGCGCTGCGGCCGCTGCAGCCGCAGGAAAAGCGCGAGGCGGGCGTGGACGGCGGCCTGGTGATCGAGGACGTGGCCGGCGCCTCGGCCCGCGCCGGTGTGCAGCCGGGCGACCTGCTGGTGGCGGTCAACGGCACGCCGGTGACCAGCATCGACCAGGTGCGTGCGGCAGTGGCCAAGGCCCAGAAGTCGGTGGCGCTGCTGATCCAGCGCGACGGCGACCGCATCTTCGTGCCGGTGAAGCTGGGCTGATGGCCTCAGACGCCACGGGCGGGCGTCAGGGGGCGGGCCTGTCGGCTCACATCCTGCCGACCTCGGCCACCATGATCGGGGTCTGCCTGACCGCGCTCTACATCAGTCTGCTTGGTCCGTCGAGCGAGAGCCGGGTGCTGGTGGACAAGCTGCTCGCGTTCGACGGGCTGGTGTTCCTGGGCAGCGCGCTGCTGTCCTTCGTGTCGATGCGGGTGGCGCGCGAGGCCGGGCGCTGGGAGCGGCTGGCCGAGAGCGTCTTCGTCGGCGGGCTGGGCCTGCTGGCGCTGGGGGGCGTCGCGCTGGCTTTCGTCGTCAACTGAGCGGCTGGCCGGCGAAGCGCGCCACGCAGGCGGCGCAGATGCAGGCCTTGCCTTCGGCCTCCTGGGGCAACCGGGCCAACAGGTCGGGCGGGAACGCGGCATCGACGCACCAGCAGGGCGGCTGCGTCTGGCCGGTGGCGCGCTCAAGCTCCATCGCGCAGCGGTTGTCGCCGCCGCAGAGCGGGCATCGGGTGGGGTCGGTTGGCGAGTTGGCCATGGGGTGCATGGTATGTTCAAACGCTCCCGGCGCGGCCGGGACTTTGTCATCGCCCCATGTCCCTGCGCATCCTGCTTCTTGTCGCCGCCCTGTGCTTGCCGTGGGCGGTCCGCGCCCAGGCGCCCGCAGCCCCGCCGCCCCACATGGACCAGCGCGTCCAGGCCTGCACCCTCTGCCACGGCAAGGAAGGCCGCGCCACCCCGGGCGGCTTCTTCCCGCGCATCGCGGGCAAGCCGGCCGACTACCTCTACCACCAGCTGCTGAACTTCCGCGACGGCCGCCGCAACAACGACGGCATGCGCTACCTGCTGGACCACCTGAGCGACGACTACCTGCGCCTGATCGCGCAGCACTTCGCAGCGCTGGATCTGCCGTACCCGCCGCCGCTGCCGCCGCAGGGTGACGCCGCCATGCTGGCCCGCGGCGAGGCGCTGGTGCGCCGTGGCGACCCGGCGCGTGATCTGCCGGCCTGCACCGCCTGCCACGGCGCGGCCATGACCGGGGTGCGGCCCGCTGTGCCCGGCCTGCTGGGCCTGCCGCGCGACTACCTGATCGGCCAGCTCGGCGCCTGGCAGACCGGCCTGCGCAAGGCCTTTGCGCCCGACTGCATGGCCCATGTGGCGCAGCGCCTCTCGCCCACCGACGTCGCGGCCGTGGCCAGTTGGCTCGCCGCCCAGCCGCTGCCGGCCGACCCGCACCCGGCCGCGCCTGGCACCGGACCGCTGCCGCTGCGCTGCGGGTTGACGCCACCGGTGGTGGAGGGCGCGAAATGAGGCGCCGCCCCCTGCGCTGGATCGCCGCCGTGTTCGTGGCGGGGCTGCTCCTGTTGGGCGCCGTGGTCGGTGTCGAGCTGCACGCGCCCGCGTTGCCGCCCTCGACCGAGGCCGCACCCGCCGACCCCACGCTGCTTGCGCGTGGCGCCGAGTTGGCGCGCGCCGGCAACTGCATGGCCTGCCACACCGTGCGCGGCGGCGCGCCCTACGCGGGCGGTCGCCGCATCGGCACGCCCTTCGGCGACCTGTACGCCGGCAACCTCACGCCCGACGCCGAGACCGGCCTGGGCAACTGGTCGCTGCAGGCCTTCCAGCGCGCGCTGCACGAAGGCCGCTCGCGCGACGGCCGGCTGTTGTACCCCGCGTTTCCCTACGCCCACTTCACCCGCCTGACCGACGACGATGTGGCCGCGCTCTGGGCCCACCTGCGCCACCTGACGCCGGTGCACCAGCCCAACACTCCGCACGCGCTGCGGTTCCCCTACGGCACCCAGCCGGCGCTGGCGGTCTGGCGCGTGCTGTTCTTTGAGCCCGGGCGCTTCCAGCCCGATGCCGCACAGAGCGCCGAATGGAACCGGGGTGCCTACCTGGTCAACGGCGTCGCCCACTGCGCCGCCTGCCATGGCACACGCAACGCCTGGGGCGCGACCACCGAGGCCTTCGGTGGCGAGCGCCTGCCCGACGGCCGCTGGTTCGCGCCTTCGCTGCTCGACCCGCGCCAGGCGGGCGTGCAGGACTGGCCGGCCGAACGTGTGGCCGCGCTGCTGAAGAACGGCAGCGTCCCCGGCGCCAGCGTGGCCGGCCCGATGGCCGAAGTGGTGTTCCACGGCACCCAGCACCTGCCCGAGGCCGATGTGAAGGCGATGGCCAGCTACCTGAAGAGCCTGCCCATGAAAGCCAGTGAGCCACCGACCTTCAAGCGCGCCGACGGCGCACTGCTGGAAGCCGGCGGGCGCCTGTACCAGCAGCACTGCGCCGACTGCCATGGCGAGCAGGGTGAGGGCCGACAGGGCATGTACCCGCCGCTGGCGGGCAACCGCGTGGTCACCATGGACGACCCGACCAATGCGCTGCAGGCCATCGTCGGCGGTGGTTTCGCGCCGTCCACGCCGGGCCACCCGCACCCCTATGGCATGCCGCCGTTCCGCACCCTGCTGCGGGACGACGAGATCGCCGCGGTGGCGAGCTTCCTGCGTCAGAGCTGGGGCCACCACGCCAACCCGGTGAACCCGCTGGACGTGCAGCGCGTGCGCTGAAATCCGCATGACGCCTGGGTGACGGACGCCGACCGGGTGCGCTGCCACCATGGCGCGCATGAGCCCATCACCCACCGACACCACCACCCCGCCCGAAGGCCGCATCACCTCGCTGGCCCGCGGTCCGCTGCTGCTGATCGGCATCGACCGTCCGGCCAAGCGCAACGGCTTCACGCCGGCCATGATGCGGGCGCTGGCAGAGGCCTACACCCGGCTGGACGACGACCCGGCGCTGCGCGTGGGCGTTCTGCACGCGCACGGCGAGCACTTCACCGCGGGGCTGGACCTGCCCAGCTTCGCGCCGCTGATGCAACGCGGCGAGTCGCCGGTGCCGCACGGCCTGGTCGATCCGCTGAACCTGGGCGATCCGGGCTGGCGCCGCCGCACCAAGCCCATGGTGGTGGCGGTCAAGGGCATCACCTTCACGCTGGGCATCGAGCTGATGCTGGCGGCCGACATCGTGGTCGCGGCCGATGACTGCCGCTTCTCGCAGCTCGAAGTGGCGCGCGGCATCATGGCCACCGGCGGCGCGACGCTGCGCATGGCCGAGCGCGCCGGCCTGGGCAACGCCCTGTTGCACCTGCTGACCGGCGACGAGTTCGACAGCGCCGAGGCGCTGCGGCTGCACTTCGTGCAGCGCGTGGTGCCGGCGGGTCAGGAGCTGGACGAGGCCCTGCGCATCGCCAACCAGATCGCGAAGCAGGCGCCGCTGGCGGTGATCGCCTCGCGGCTGAATGCGCTCAAGGCCGTGGAGCAGGGACCGATGGTGGCCATGGCCGAGTTCGACGCCACGCAGCAGCGGCTGGCGCTCAGCGAAGACGCGGCCGAGGGCGTGGCGGCCTTCCGCGAGAAGCGCCCGCCGGCGTTCAAAGGCCGCTGAAGTCGGCCACCAGGGCCTCGCCCCAGTCCCAGGGGCCGGTCAGCGTGAGCCGGACCTCGGTCCAGTCGCCGTCTTCGTGCACCTGGGTGTCGGCGTCCCAGGCTCCGCCCTCGTCCAGCTGGCCGCGCGGCCCGGGCGCTTCGCGCCGCGCGCGCGCCAGCACGGCGTCCACCTCGGCCATCACCGCCGGCAGGTCGGCGCGGCGCACGCTGGCCACGGCCTCCCAGCTGCCGGTGCCCTCGCCATCGTCGGCGGCGTCGAAGATCAGGTAGTTCAGGGGCATGGGTGGTTCCGGGTTCAGCGCATGGCGTCCAGCGTGCGCGCGATCTCGCCGCCGCAGGCCGTGCGGTTGCGCGCGTACTCCTCGGGCGTGTCGATCTCGCGGTGGCGCTGCAGCGTGTGCTTCATCTGCGCGTCGACCCAGGGCAGCCACTGCTCGCGGATGTGGCGGGTCAGGCGCTCCTGCAGTTCCTTGGGTTCGCCGTAGTAGACCTTGTTTCCGAACGACTGCTGCATGCCTTCGCGCATGCGGTCGGCCGCCGACGCCAGCGTGAGCTGGTTGATCTGCACGTGGCGCATCTCGTGCGCCAGGATGTGGCGGTGGGCGCAGCTGCCGTCCTCGAACTCGCTGGCCACCGACACCACGTGCGGGTCCAGGCTGAGCGTGACGGTGATGGCCGGGCGCATGCACACCAGGCGCTCGAGCGGGTGGCTCAGCGTCGGGCTGCGGAAGGCGATGCGCGTGCCCAGCTGCAGCTCGGTCAGGCCGAGGGTGAAGGCGTTCTCCTGCGGCAGGCGCTGGATCTGCATCAGGTCGGCGATGCTGCGGTCGCGCCGGTGGCGGACAGGGGCCGGTTCGGCGGTCACCTCGACCACGGTGGGCGGCAGCTGCGCCTCGCACAGCGCCTGCCACCGGGCCGACGGCTGCTCGGCCAGCACCAGAGGGGGCAGCAGGGTCAGCAGCAGGGCGGTGGGAAGGGTGAATAACTGGCGCATGCCTTGATCACCCCGCAGAAGCAGCGAGGTTCGGTGTGCGGTCGTGGGCGATCCAGCCGGCCCAGAAGTCGATGCAGGCGCGGATCTTGGGCAGCCGCTGGCGCGCGCTGGCGGTCACCGCGTACAACGGCACCGGTTGCGGGTCGACGAAGCCCGCCAGCACCGGTACCAGCAGGCCCTGCTGCACCAGCGGTGCCGCGGCCACGGTGGCCAGCCGGCCGATGCCCAGGCCTTGCACCAGCATGTTGGCGGCCAGGCCGGTGTCGTTGGTGCGCCAGTAGCCCTCGATGGTGCGGCGGCAGGGCGAGCCGTCGACCACGAAGGGCCAGCGGTTGAGGTGTGGTGCCGCGGTGTTGCTGATCAGGCGGTGGCGGTGCAGCTCGTCGGGGTGCTGCGGCAGGCCGGCGCGGGCCGCGTAGGCGGGCGAGGCGTAGAGCGCGCGGCCCAGCTGGCCCAGCGCACGCGCCACCTGGGTGTCGGGCAGCTCGGTGCTGGTGCGGATGGCGATGTCGATGCCCTCGCGCGCCATGTCCGCCAACCGGTCGCTCACCTCCAGCTCCACGCGCAGCTGCGGGTGCTGCTGGTTCAAGGCATTCAGGCTGGGCAGCAGCAGGTACTGCGCGATCACGGTGCTGGCCGCCACGCGCACCAGGCCGCGCGCCTCGCCCGACTGCTGCGCGAAGTCGGCCTGCAGCCCGTCGAGCGCGCCGGTGATGCGGTGGCAGTGTTCGAGAAAGGTCTCGCCCTCGGCGCTGAGCGACAGACCGTGCGTGGAGCGGTGCACCAGTCGGGCACCACAGATCTTCTCGATGCGGCTCAGCGCGCGCGAGACCTGGCTGACCGGCACGTCGCGCTCGCGCGCTGCCGCCGACAGGCTGCCCAGCGCGGCCACGCGGGCAAACAGCTTGAGGTCGTCGAAGGCGAGCGCGTCCATGCGGCGATGGTAGTGCGCGCCGGTGCGCAGGGCCTTGCACGCGCTGCAAAACCGTTTTGAACCGCCTGCCGTTTCCCGCTGAAGGGGCTTTGCCTAGAGTCCGTTCACCCCTTCATTCATTGCCGACAGGAGCCCCCTATGCGCACCGAACACCTTCACCAGACCTTGTCGCCCCAGGCCCATGCGGCCCTGTTCGATGCCCTGCAGCACCAGGCCGAGCGCGAGCGGCGGGCAGCGGTGCAGCGCTTCGGGGGCGTCACCACCAACCGGCTGCGCGCCCTGGTCCGCGGCCTGGCGGCACACCGGGCACACGGCGCCCCGACCGTCCGCCTGATGGAAGGTTGAACATGCCCACGCTGCTGCTCAAGGTGACCCCGCTGCAGAACCCCGAGCGCTACCAGGCGCTGGCCGCTGCGCTCACCCGCCTCACCGCCGACATCCTGCACAAACGACCCGAGGTCACCGCGGTGGTGATCGACGACCTGCCGCGGGCGCGCTGGTGCGTCGGCGGGCGCACGGTGCAGGGCACCGCAGCGCTGCTGGAGATCGGCATCACCGCCGGCACCAACACCCAGGAGGAGAAGGCCCACTTCATCGCCGCCGCGTACGACGAACTGCAGCGCCAGCTGGCGCCCGACGGCGGGTTCGAGGTGGCGAGCTACGTCACGGTGCAGGAACGGCCGGCGACGGACTGGGGATATGGCGGCCAGACCCAGTGGGCGCGGCAGCTGGCGCGCGCCGTTGCAGCACCAGCCGGATCGGCTGTGCCGCCTTGAGCGTCACCTGCAGCCGCGGGGTGGGCGGCTCGGCGCCCGGCGGCACCGCCAGCCGGTAGCGCTGCAGCAGCATGGCCGCGAGCAGGGCCATCTCCAGCTGCGCGAAGTGCTGGCCGATGCACACGCGTGGTCCGGCGCCGAAGGGCATCCAGGCCCCCTTGGGAATCGGCGGCGCGCTATCGAGGAAACGTTCGGGCAGGAACTGATCGGCCTGTGGGAACAGCTGCTCGTCGCGATGCAGCACCCACGGCGTGAGGCGCAGCATCGATCCCTTCGGGACGGACCAGCCGCCGAGCACGATGGGTACGGTGGTGCGCCGGCTCATCAGCGCGGGCGCCGGCGGGTACAGCCGCAGCGCTTCCTTGAGCGTGGCCTGCAGCCACGGCAGGCGTGCCATGTCATCGGCCGTCGGCGTGGCGCCGCCGAGCACCGCGTCCACCTCGGCGGCGGCGCGCAGCGCGGCCTCGGGGTGCGAGGCCATCAGCCAGCTCCACCACAGCAGGCCGCTGGTGGTGGTGTCGTGCCCGGCCTGGAACGTCACCATGCACTGGTCGAACACCTCCTGCTGCGTGAGCGCCGCGCCGCTGTCCTCGTCGCGCAGCGACAGCAGCATGCCCAGCAGGTCCTGCACCTCACCCTCCGGGGGCTGGCCGGCCTGGCGCGCGTCGATGTGGCGACTGATCAGCGAGCGCAGCGTGTGCAGCGCCTGGCGCTTGGCGCGCTTGCCCGGCAGGGGCAGCCAGTCGGGCAGGGTCTTGGGCCAGAACATCTCGCGGAAACCCGTCTCGCCCAGGACGCGGTTCGCCTCGGCCGCGTGCCGCGCGTCGCCCTCGGCCGGATGGGAGAACAGCACCTGCAGGATCACGTCCATGGTGGCCTCGCTCCAGAGGTCGTCCATGGCCACGGTGGCCTGCGACTGGCTGGCGGGAAGCCCGCGGTCCAGCACCCGCTGCGCTGCCTGTGCCATCAGCGTGGCGTAGCCGGCGACGCGGCGCGGCGCGAACGCCGGCATCAGCATGCGGCGCTGACGCTGCCAGGTCTCGCCCTCGTTGACCAGCACGCTCTGGCCCAGCACCTGCGAGAACACCTCGATGCCGCGCTCCCAGCGGATCAGGTGCGCGTGCTGGCCCACCAGGGCCTCGCGCACCAGTTCGGGCGACATCAGGTTCCAGGCCCGCTCGTACCCCAGCCTCAGGGTGCAGACATCGCCGTGCTCGCGGCGCATGCGCATCTCGAAGGCCAGGTAGTCGCGCTGCATCTCGCGCAGCAGCGGCAGACCCCACCAGCGGTCGGGCGGGCCGGGTAGCGTTCGAGCGGATTCGACGGAAAGGGGGGAGGTGGTGGCGTGTGACATGGCGGCCATGCTGGCGCCTCGCAGCGCACCTGTCTTGAACGATTCCGACACTCCAGGGGTTTGAGGCTGGCCGCCACCGCCCCACCTACACTGCCGACCCATGGCTACCTTGAAGCCCGCCGCGCTCGACTTCGACCCCGCGCTGATCCCCAGCGGCACACTGTGGCTGCCGCGCGCCTCACTGTCGGCCTGCCTGCGCGGGGTCATGGTGCGCAGCACCGTGGGCGCTTCGCTCACCGATGCGCAGCGCCTCAACCACTTCCCGGCCTTTCCTTTGTGCAACCTGTGTTGGTGGTTCACCGGGTGCAGTCACATGCTGGAGCCTGCGCAGCCGGGCCGGATGGCGCAGCTGTCCGACCCTCGGCAACCCCTGGCCGGGCGCTGGGTGTTCGGAGGTCCCTTCACACGACCGAGCACCAGCTGGTGCCCGGGCCCGGTGCACGGGATGATGGTGATGTTCATGCCCGACGCACTGCACGCGATGATCGGGCTCGAAGCCGCCCGCTTCACCGACCAGCTGGTCGATGCGGCCACGGTGCTGCCCCCCGACTGGCTGGCCATGTGCGAACAGGTGCAGCACGCGGCCGACGATGCGCAGCGCATGACCCTGCTGGAAGACTTCCTGGAGCCGCGCTGGCAGGCCTGCCGGCCCGCGCTGCCGTTGCAGGCCCACCGCTATGCCGACTGGGTGGCGCATCTGGCCCAGCGCGCGGCCGTCTCCGGCCCGGGCCGCAGCCTGCGACAGCTGGAGCGGCGCGTCAAGCGCTGGGCCGGCCTGCCGCTGCGCGAGCTGCGCGGCATGGCGCGCAGCGAACAGGCCTTCTTCGACGCAGTGACGGCCCAGGCCGAGACCGGCGGCATCCGCTGGGCCGACATCGCCGCCGACAACGGCTACGCCGACCAGTCCCACCTTTGCCGCACGACCCGCCGCATCACCGGCTTCAGCCCCGAGGCGCTGCGTGAGGGGATTGAGAAGGACGAGGCGTTCTGGGCTTATCGGGTTTGGATGTGAGTCCGCAGACGCCCTGTTGCTGCGGCTATAGTGAGGCGCGTTTTTGTGACGGGAGGTAAGGGCATGGCATTAAAAGAGCCATCGATGATTCGGCGTGGGATGGCGGGCTTCGTGCTGGTGGAGCTGATGCTGGTGGTGGGCATCATCGGCATCCTGGCCGCCGTGGGTCTACCCGCATACGGCGAGTACACCACGCGCGCCCGGGTGGCCGAAGCACTCGACCTCGGTCAGGCTGCCCAGAAACCCGTCGCTGAGTTCTACGCCCGCTGGGGCCTCATGCCTGCGAACAATGCCCAGGCCGGGCTGCCTGAGGCGCGCCGCTTGAAAGGCCGCTTCGTGGACGGCATCGAGGTGTTGCCAGGCGGGGTGCTGGTGATCAGCTTGAATGCCCGCACGATGGCGGGCAGGTCAGGATCTGACAAGGCTCCCTTCCATCTGGTTCTGCGCCCGGCCACCAAGCCCGGCGATGCGTTGGCGCCGCTGGCCTGGGTCTGTCAGTTTGGCGAAGGGCTGGAGGGCCTGCAGGTGGCGGACATGCCCGCTGCTGCGACTAACCCGATAGAGAGCCGCTACCTTCCGGCGGCGTGCCGCAAGGCGGCCTGATCATGGCCCCGGACCCTACTTCCAAGGGCTTACCGCCCATGCAACTGTTCCCCCCGAGCCAGTGGAGCCGCACGGGCCTGTCTGTGGTGCTCTTGCTGCTGTTGGTGAGCGCAGGCAACGCGCTGCTGCTGCACTTTGAGATCGATTTTGTTGACCGCGTCCGCGCCGCCGAGGCCTTGGCCATGATGGGGCACGCGCGCAAGGAAATCGTGCTGGAGCGCGCTCAGCGGCCTGCGGCGCGCTCGGCGGGCCGGGGGGATCCGGTCGTTCTGTCGGCGCTGGGGGAACCTGCCGTGAAGAACGGAATGGTGATCCGGTACACGCGCGAAGGAGACCGGGTGGGCGCTCGCTTCAGCAAGGCAGACCAGCCCGATGAACAAGGGGTGTGGGTGCTGTCACCGGTGGAGGCGCCGGACACCAGCGACTGGGTCTCCAACTGGCGCTGCACTTCGCAATCCACAGGCGCATGGCAGCGCATCGCCCAAATCACTTGCCCCGACGACGGCGCATCACGATGAAACAAGACCAGACGCTTTCTGAAACCGCGCTCTTGCTCGAACAACTGGCGGCCGCAACGCGCCAGCGGTTGCCGATGCCGGCGCTGGTGTCCCGCCTTGCCGAAGGCGCCCAAGGGCAGCGCCATGCACCGGCGTTGGCCGCCCTGGCCGAATCCCTGTCCCGCGGTCAACCGCTGGGCGAGGCGCTGCAGGTCTGGCCGCACCTGGGGCGCAGCACCTTGAGCGCGTGGTTGCGTGCAGCCGAGGAGCGTGGCCAGTTGCCCGACGCGCTGGCTGTGCTGTCGGGCGATGTCCAGCTGCAGGCGCGCAGCAACCACAAGGCCCGCATGGCCTGGAGCTGGCCTTCGATGGTGCTGCTGGTGACACTGGCCGTGGCGATCATCGTCAGCTTGTACGTCATACCCCAGATGCGACAGGCCTTCGAGTCGCTGGGAATGAGCATGCCCTTGCCAACCTGGGCTTACTTCTACGCGTTTTCGTTTCCGCTCGGGCTGCCCGTGCCCCTCACCTTGCTGGCCCTGGTCACCGTTGTCTGGCTGAGATTCGATCGCACCGACCGGAGCGATCGGTGGCTGCACAGGCTGCGGCTGGATCGCGACCGCTGGGATGTCCAGGCCCAGTTGCGCCTGCTGCCCATGGTCGCAGCGGACCCGCCCCAAGCCGCGGCGCCAGAGTTTTTGCGCTACCTGGTGGACACCACGCCGATTCCGTCTGTTCGCAGACGCCTTGAGCAGGCGCAGGCTCGGATGGACCAAGGCGCCACGCTGGCGGTTGCGCTGGAGCAGGAACGCTTGTTGCCCGCGGCTGCGCTGGCGCATCTCGACGTGGCGGCGCGCACTCACAACATGCCCGCGATGACCTCGTTACTGACGCAGCAGCTGCATGATCGGTGGACGCTTGCCTCGGTACGCTTTGAGCGCAACCTCAATCTGATCGTCTACCTGGTGGCGGCCTGGCTGGCTCTGACCTTGCTCATCGCCGTCTACCTGCCCATCTTCAAACTGGGGCAAGCCATATGAACACTCCTCGCATCTGCCACGGCGGTTTTACCCTGATCGAACTGATGGTGGTGGTGGCCATCGTTGGCATCATGGCCACGCTCGCGATGCCGTCATACCAGGACCGGATCATCCGCACCCAGGTCAAGGAAGCACTGGGCCTCGCCGGCTTTGCCCAGGAGAGCGTGCAGGCGTTCCAGCGCGCCCACCGCAAGCTGCCGGCCAGCAACGCCGATGCGGGCCTGCCGCCAGCGGACAAGATCGTTGGCAACTATGTCAGCCGTGTTCAGGTGGAGGCCGGCGCCACCCACCTGACTTTTGGCAACAACGCCAACCGGAATCTCGCGGGCAAAACGCTCACGCTGCGGCCGGCGGTCGTCAAGGAACATCCCCAGGTCCCGATCGCCTGGGTCTGCGGTCAGGCCGGTGTGCCCGCACAGATGCAGGCCATGGGCGACAACCGCACCGATCTGCCGCTGGAGCTCCTGCCGGTCGACTGCCGGCCCGGACCGGCGGGCACCCCCAATCAGTGACATAAAAAAACGGCGCCCGCAGGCTCCGTTTTTCAAGGTCCAGAACGCGGCGGAACCGGCTTGGCCGGGCCGCATCGCGTTGCCCCCTTGAGGGGGTGACGCACCGCAGGTGCGGCGTGAGGGTGGGCTTAGCCCGCCTTCACTTTCAGGCGCCACGCATGCAGCAGCGGCTCGGTGTAGCCGCTGGGCTGTTCCTTGCCCTTGAAGACCAGGTCCAGCGCGGCTTGGTAGGCCTTGCTGGTCTTGGCGTTGCCGGCCATGGGCTGGTACAGCTTGTCGCCGGCGTTCTGCTTGTCCACCTTGGCGGCCATGCGCTCATACGTGTCGCGCACCTGCTGCTCGGTGACGATGCCGTGGTGCAGCCAGTTGGCCACGTGCTGGCTGCTGATGCGCAGCGTGGCGCGGTCTTCCATCAGGCCGATGTCGTTGATGTCCGGCACCTTGGAGCAGCCCACGCCCTGGTCGACCCAGCGCACCACATAGCCCAGGATGCCCTGGATGTTGTTGTCCAGCTCGGCCTGCTTCTCGGCCTCGGTCCAGTTCGGGTTGGCGCTCACCGGCACGGTCAGCAGGCCGGTCAGCAGGTCGTCGCGCAGTTTGTCGGCCTTGACCTTCTCCAGCTCCTTCTGCACGTCGGACACCAGCACCTGGTGGTAGTGCAGGGCGTGCAGCGTGGCGCCGGTGGGCGAGGGCACCCAGGCGGTGTTGGCGCCGGCCTTGGGGTGGGCGATCTTCTGCTCCAGCATGGCCTTCATCAGGTCGGGCATGGCCCACATGCCCTTGCCGATCTGCGCCTTGCCGCGCAGGCCGCAGCTCAGGCCCACCAGCACGTTGTTGCGCTCGTAGCTCTGGATCCAGGCGCTGGTCTTCATGTCGCCCTTGCGCACCATCGGACCGGCCAGCATGGCGGTGTGCATCTCGTCGCCGGTGCGGTCCAGGAAGCCGGTGTTGATGAAGGCGACGCGGCTGGCGGCGGCTTCGATGCAGGCCTTGAGGTTGACGGACGTGCGGCGCTCTTCGTCCATGATGCCCAGCTTGACCGTGCTGTCGGCCAGGCCCAGCACCTTCTCGACGCGGCTGAACAGTTCGCAGGCGAAGGCCACTTCGCGCGGGCCGTGCATCTTGGGCTTGACGATGTAGACCGAGCCCTTGCGCGAGTTGCGGATCGCGTCTTTCTTGCCCTTCTTCAGGTCGTGGATGGCGATGGCGGTGGTGACCATCGCGTCCATGATGCCTTCGGGGATCTCCTTGCCTTCGGCACCCCAGAGGATGGCGGGGTTGGTCATCAGGTGGCCCACGTTGCGCACGAACATGAGCGAGCGGCCGTGCAGGCGGACTTTCTTGCCGTTGGCGCCGGTGTACTCGCGGTCGGCGTTCAGGCCGCGGGTCATGGTCTTGCCGCCCTTCTCGAACGACTCGACCAGCGTGCCCTGCAGGATGCCCAGCCAGTTGCGGTAGGCCAGCACCTTGTCCTCGGCGTCCACCGCGGCCACGGAGTCTTCCAGGTCGAGGATGGTGGACAGCGCGGCCTCGACCACCAGATCGCTCACGCCGGCGGCGTCGCTCTTGCCGATGGCGGTGGCGCGGTTGATCTGGATCTCCAGGTGCAGGCCGTTGTGCTTGAGCAGCACGGCGGTCGGTGCCTTGGCTTCGCCCTGGAAGCCGATGAACTGGCTCTTGTCGGCGAGCTTGGACGTGCCGCCTTCGGCCAGACCCACGACCAGCTCACCGTCCTTGTTGACCTTGTAGCCGGTGGAGCCGACGTGCGAACCCTTCTTCAGCGGGGCGCAGCGGTCGAGCACGTAGCGGCAGTACTCGATGACCTTGGCGCCGCGCTTGGGGTTGTAGCCGCCCTTCTTGCCGACCTTCTCGCAACCCTTTTCTTCGCTGATCACGTCGGTGCCGTACAGCGCGTCGTACAGGCTGCCCCAGCGGGCGTTGGCGGCGTTCAGGGCGTAGCGGGCGTTCAGGATCGGCACCACCAGCTGCGGGCCGGCCTGGGTGGCCAGCTCGTCATCCACGTTCTTCGTGGTGGCCTTGACCTTCTTGGGCTCGGGCACGAGGTAGCCGATGGTTTCCAGGAACTTGCGGTAGCCGGCCATGTCCAGGATCGGGCCGGGGTTGGCGCTGTGCCATTTGTCCAGCTCGGCTTGCAGGCGGTCGCGCTCGGCCAGCAGGGCGGCGTTCTTGGGCGCCAGGTCGGCCACGATGCTGTCGAAGCCCTTCCAGAAGGTCTCGGCGCTGACACCGGTGCCGGGCAGGACCTGGGCGTTGATGAACTCGTACAGGTCGGTGGAAACCTGCAGACCGTGGATCGTGGTGCGTTGCGTCATGGAAGGACTCCGTCGGTTCAAAGAGAAAAGGAAATCAGTCGAAGAAGGCGAGGACGTCGCGCAGGTTCGTGGCCGTGCGCGTGGGCGGCGTGCCCAATTCCTCGAAGGGTTGGTTCTGGCGGTTCACCCACAGCGTGCGGTAACCGAACCAGGTCGCGCCCAGCGCGTCCCAGCCGTTGCTGCTGACGAACACGATCTGCTGGCGCGAGAGGCCGGTGACTTTCTCGCCCTGCGCGTAGGCGTCGGGGTGGGTCTTGTATTTGCGCACGCTGTCCACGCTGATCACGTGGTCCAGCAGGCCCTCCAGACCGGCGCTGCGCACGGCGATGCCCAGCATCTGCGGTTCGCCGTTGCTCAGGATGCCAGTGACGATGCCGCGGCTCTTGAGCGCCTGCAGCACTTCACGGTTCTCGGGGAAGGCGCTGAGGCTGCGGTACTGGTTCATCAGCTGCGCGGCCTTGGCCTCGTAGGCGGCCCAGTCGCTGCGCGCGGCCGGCTCGATCAGCTTGATGGCGTAGGCCAGTGCGGCCTGGGTCAGTTCCCAGAATGGGCGGTAATGGGGCTGATGGGGCGCGCCCTGGTCGCTGGTGGTCACCAGCCGGGTGTATTCGATCTGCTTGTCGCGCCACACGGTGGCCAGCCGGGCGCCCTGGCCCGGGAACAGCTGCTGGGCGAGCAGGCCCACGCTGTACACGTCGAACAGCGTGCCATAGGCGTCGAACAGAACCGCGCGGGGTTTTTCCATCCCGCCACTTTATTCGAGACTTGCTGTCGGATTAATCGCCTGAACTTTGACTTATCTGTGACAAAAAAGCGGGTAATCAGTCTTCTGCAGCGGCCTCGCGCACCAGGTGGTCGCGCAGCAATCGGGCGGCTGGGCCCAGGTCGGACTCGTCCCGGAAACAGATGGAGAAACGGCGCTCCGCCCAGTCCTCGTCCAGCGGCACCACGGTCAAGCCCAGGGTGTCGGCACGGGGCTGGGCCACCGCCACCGGCATCACGCCCACCGCCAGCCGCGTGGCCACCACGCGCAGGGCGGCCTCGAAGTCGGTCACGATCATGCGGTAGCGCAGCGTGTGGCCCAGCTCGGTCGCGGCGCGTTGCATCAGCGCCTGCACCGCGCTGTCCACCGGCAGGCCGACGAAGGGGTGGTCCAGCGCCTGCGCCAGCCGCACCCGAGTCAGCCCGGCCAGCGCATGCCCCCGTGGCACGACCAAGCCCAGCCGGTCGCTGCGATAGGGTGCGTGCGCCAGGCCGCGCAGGTCGGCGCCGTGCGGGCTGTGCCAGCAGATGCCCAGCGAGGCCACGCCGTCGCGGATGCCCTGCACGACCTGCGCGCCCGAGCGCGACGCCAGTTCCACCTGGATGCCTTCGTGGCCCGGCCGGGCCAGGAAGCCGGCCACATCGCCCGGCAGCGGCGCCGCCATCACCGACGCGGTGGCCAACAGGCGCACCTGGCCGCGCACGCCGGCCGCGAAGGCCGCCATGTCGCGCTCGATGCGCTGGGCGCCCAGCAGCAGTCCGCGCGCGTGCTCGCGCAGGCTCTCGCCGGCGGGCGTGGGCTCGACCCCGTGGCGGCGCCGGGTCAGCAGCGGCGTGCCGATCTGCGCCTCCAGATGGGCCAGGCGCTTGCTGACCGCGCTGGCGGTCAGGTGGGCCTCGGCGGCGGCGCGGACAATGTTGCGGTGGTCGCAGACGGCCACGAACAGCCGCAAATTGGTGAGATCCAGGTCGCGCATGGGTCAAGAAATTCCTGAATGGAAAACCATGTCGGCAAAAGTAGCGCTTTGCGGCGAATTGGTAAAGCCTAAACTGCCATCGCCGGGCGCACACCGAGGCCCGGAACGGAGACATTGCATGAACCAGACTGCCGGGGGCGCCGCCGCCCCCACCCAAACGCTGCCGCTGACCGGCTTGCGCGTCGTTGAATTCACCCACATGGTCATGGGCCCGACCTGCGGCATGGTGCTGGCCGACATGGGGGCCGAGACCATCAAGGTCGAACCCATCGAGGGCGACCGCACGCGCCACCTGCTCGGTTCGGGTGCGGGCTTCTTTCCGCTCTTCAACCGCAACAAGAAGAGCATCGCCATCGACCTGCGCCAGGCCGAGGGCGCCGAGGTGGCGCGCCGCCTGGCGGCGAGTGCCGACGTGGTGGCCGAGAACTTCAAGCCCGGCACCATGGCCAAGTACGGGCTGGACTACGCGTCGCTCAGCCAGGTGAACCCGCGCTGCATCTACATCAGCCTCAAAGGCTTCCTGCCCGGCCCCTACGACCACCGCACCGCGCTGGACGAGGTGGTGCAGATGATGGGCGGCCTGGCCTACATGACCGGCCGCCCCGGCGACCCGCTGCGCGCCGGCACCAGCGTGAACGACATCATGGGGGGCATGTTCGGCGCCATCGGCGCGCTGGGTGCGCTGATCCAGCGCGGCATCACCGGCAAGGGCCAGGAGGTGCAGAGCGCGCTGTTCGAGAACAACGTGTTCCTGGTCGGCCAGCACATGCTGCAGTACGCGATCACCGGGAAGGCCGCGGCGCCCATGCCCGAGCGCATCTCGGCCTGGGCGGTGTACGACGTGTTCACCGTGAAGGACGGCGAGCAGATCTTCCTGGCCGCAGTGAGCGACGCCCAGTGGGTGACCTTCTGCGACGCGCTGGGTTTTGCCGACCTCAAGGCCGATCCGCAGTACCCCGACAACAACGCCCGCGTGAAACTGCGCCCGACGCTGCTGCCCATCCTGCGCGAGCGGCTGGCCGGCTGGCGCGCGGCCGACCTCGCCGCGCTGTTCGAGAAGGTCGGCCTGCCGTTTGCGCCCATCCGCAAACCCGAGGAGCTGTACGCCGACGAGCACCTGCTGGCCACCGGCGGCCTGGCCGACATCACCCTGCCCGACGGCGAGCGCGCCGGCCAGACCGTCAAGACCACGCTGTTCCCTTTCACATTGGACGGCCAGCGCCCCGGCGTGCGGCTGGACCCGCCGCGCATGGGGGCCCACACCACCGAACTGCTGCACGGCCTGGGCTATGCGGCGTCCGACATCGAGCAGCTGCGCCGGCAGGCTGCCGTGGCGTGAGGCCCGCATGAGCAAACCCGACGTTCACATCAGCGAGGTCGGCCCGCGCGACGGTCTGCAGTCGGTCAAGGCCACCATGCCCACGGCCGACAAGTGCCGCTGGATTGCCGCGCTGGCCGCCGCCGGCCTGCGCGAAATCGAAGTGGGCTCCTTCGTGCCCGCGAAGCTGCTGCCGCAGATGGCCGACGTGACCGAGGTGGTGCGCCACGCCGTGACCTTGCCGGGCCTGACGGTGATGGCCCTGGTGCCCAACCGCCGCGGCGCCGAGGCGGCGCTGGCCGCCGGGGTGCACAAGCTCACCCTGCCGGTGTCGGCCAGCGAGGCGCATTCGCAGGCCAACGTGCGCAAGACGCGCGAGCAGATGGTGGCCGAGCTGCGCGAGGTGGTGGCGCTGCGCAACGAACGCGCGTCCGGCGTGGTGGTGGAGGTGGGCCTGTCCACCGCCTTCGGCTGCACGCTGCAGGGCGCGGTGCCGGAGGATGAGGTGATCGCGCTGGCCGTGGCCTGTGTCGAAGCCGGCATCGACGAGGTGGGCCTGTCCGACACCACCGGCATGGCGAATCCGGCCCAGGTGCGGCGCCTGTTCACCAGGCTGCGTGCCGAACTGGGTGAGCGAGCTGGCGCAGCCCACATGCACAACACGCGCGGCCTGGGCCTGGCCAACTGCCTGGCGGCGTACGACGTGGGCGTTCGCAGCTTCGACAGCTCGCTCGGTGGCCTGGGGGGCTGCCCTTACGCGCCGGGTGCCAGCGGCAACGTGGTGACGGAAGACCTGGTGTTCATGTTCGAGGCCATGGGCGTGTCCACCGGTGTCGACATTCCGAAGCTGATGGCCGCGCGGGAGCCGCTCAAGGCCGGTCTGCCCGGCGAACCGGTCTACGGCATGACACCCGAGGCCGGGTTGCCCAAGGGATGGGGCCACTGAGTCGCATCGGCTTGCGATCTGGATCAAGACGCGGTCGCGCCACTGGCATAGACTGTCCGCGGTGGGCGCATCGGGCGTTCATGCCAACCAATCTTTCCGGTGGAGGAAACCCATGAAAAAGTTGTGGACCTGGGGTGCGGCGCTGATCGCCGCCGCGACGCTGGCGGCCTGCGGGGGCAGCGACGACGACTATCACGGCGCCATTGCGGTCAGCGAATCGACCAAGCGGGTGGGCATTGCGTCCGAAGCCCTGACCCAGTCGATCGCCAACGACGCGGCACGCGACGAGTGCGACGCCGGCGATTGCCAGGTGGTGCTGCAGTTCGAGGAGTGCGGCGCGATTGCCGCCGGTTCGGGCAGCTCGGGCGGCTGGGTCTGGGGTGTGGCCGCGGCCGGCTCGGCATTCGATGCACAGACAGCGGCCAACAACGCCTGCACGGCCAAGGGTGGTCAGAACTGCGGCGTGATCCCGAATCTGGCGGCCCAGTGCAACTGAGCCGACTGACATCACCTTCAAGTAAAAAATCTGTCCACAAATCCCGTTGATTGCCTCCTTTTGATGGGGTAATCTGCGGGGCTATGGACAAGCTCAAGCAGCTCGAAACCTTCGTCTCGGTGGCCACCCGCGGCAGCCTCACGGCCGCTGCGAAGGCCGAGGGCGTGGCGCCGGCCATCATCGGCCGGCGGCTGGATGCGCTGGAGTCCCGGCTCGGCGTCAAGCTGATGGTGCGCACCACGCGCCGCATCACGCTCACCCACGAGGGCAGCGCCTTCATCGAGGACTGCCAGCGCCTGCTGACCGACCTGGCCAACGCCGAGGCCAGCGTCAGTGCGGGCGGGGTCAAGGCCAGTGGTCATTTGCGGATCACGGCCCCCGCCGGTTTCGGTCGCCGCCACGTGGCGCCGCTGGTGCCGCGTTTCCGCGAGCTGCACCCCGAGGTCACGATCTCGCTCAACCTCAGCGACCGGGTGGTCGACCTCGCAGGCGAAGGCTACGACTGCGCAGTGCGCGTGGGCGACCTGCCGGACTCGTCCCTGGTGAGCGTGCGCCTGGCGGACAACCGCCGCATGTGCGTGGCCACACCCGACTACCTGCGGCGCCACGGCCGCCCCACCCACCCGGCCGACCTGGCACGCTTCGACTGCCTGACCCTCTCGTCAGACGCCTCGCAGACCCGGGGCTGGGCTTTCCGCATGCCGCCCGGCGAAGGCGCCTCCGAAGGGGCCGAGGCCGAGATCGTGCACCTGCGCCCCGGCGGTCCGCTGGACTGTTCGGACGGGCAGGTGCTGCGCGAGTGGTGCCTGGCTGGCTACGGCATCGCCTGGCGCAGCACCTGGGAGGTGGAGGCCGACATCGCGGCCGGCCGGCTCGAAACCGTGCTGGACGAGTACGCCGCGCCGCCCAACGGCATCTACGCGCTTTTCCCCCAGCGCAAGCACCTGGCGCTGCGGGTGCGGCTGTGGATCGACTTCCTCAAGCACCACTATGCGCAGGCCGAGTTCTGGGCTGGCGGCGGTACATTGGCGGCTGCGACGGGGCCGGCGGGCCGGCCTTTCCCCATTTCTCAACCAGCAGGGTGAATCCATGAACAGGATCGGCAAGGGAGTGATGACCACGGTGGCTGCCGCCGCTGCGGCAATGTTGTTGGCGGCTTGCGGGGGCGGCGACGACGCCTCGCTGCCCAGTGCGGAGTCCATGTGCGGCAGCATGGGCTTGCAGCCCAAGGTGCTCAACGGTGCCAACTGCGGGTCGCCGGAGCGCTCGTCCGTCATCCTGCTCAATATGGCCACCAGCTCGGGCACGGCGCGGTGTTCGGGCACGCTGATCACGCCCACCAAGATCCTGACGGCGGCGCACTGCCTGCCGTCCGGCACCCGCCGCGTGCTGGCGGGCCTCTGGCGCGCGGACGGCTCCGTGGTCGGCGTGCCCGCCAGCCGCTGGGCGGTGCACCCGCAGTACCAACGAGGATCGAACGCGCTGGTCAACGACGCGGCGGTGATCGTGCTGCAGCAGGCGTTGCCCAACCCGACCATGGGGGTGCTGCTGAGCCAGCCGTCCTCGCCGGGGCAGCCGATCTATGTGGCCGGCTGGGGCGCGCCCGGGTTTGATCTGGCGGTCGGCTTTGCCACGCTGACCACGGTCAACGAGACCAGCATCGGCTACACCTACTCGGGCGAACTGAGCAACACCTGCAGCGGCGACTCGGGCGGTCCGGCCTACCGCACGGTGGGCGGGCAGCCCGCGCTGATCGGCATCACGTCCTCGGGCACCGTCTCCGACTGCGGCAAGGGCGACGGTTCGCTGTTCACCAACGTCCAGGGGCCGTCGGTGATCAACTTCATACGCTCGCAGGCGCCCGAAGCGGCCTACCTCTGAGAAGCGCCGTAGAGCGCTGGGATGTGACGATGATACATAATGTCACATCTCAAGGGAGGATTTATGAACCAAACAGGACGGATGGGTGTCGGGTTCGCCAGCGGCTGCGCCGCGGTGCTGACGGCGGTGGTGCTCGCAGGTTGCGGGGGTGGCGATGGCGCCGAACCGGTGAACCTGGAGCCGACGGCGCTGTGCAACAGTGCGGGTGCTCAACCCAAGGTGGTCAATGGCGCGTCCTGCGTGTCGTTCAGCAGCACGCCGGTGGTGTACCTGCTCATCGCGCGGGCCAATGGTGAGCAGGTGGCCTGCTCGGGCACCCGCGTATCGCCGACCCATGTGGTTACGGCGGCCCACTGTCTGGAGGGCAACCCCCGGAGCGTCCTGGCGGCCCTGTTCAAGACGGACACCAGCGTCAAGGGTCTCGCCGCCAAGAAATGGGTGCTGCACCCGGCCTACGACGGATCGGGCCCGCCCACCCCCAACGATGTGGCGGTGGTGACATTTCCCGCGGGCCTGCCCAACCCCACCATGCCGATTCTGGCCAGTCAGGCGGCGGCGCCCGGACAGGCCGTCACCTTCGCCGGATGGGGCGAGCCCACGGGCCTGCTCGCGGTAGGGGCTGCCAACCTGTCCGAGGTGAATGAGCAAAGCCTGGGCTTCAAATTCGACGGCAGCCAAAGCAACGTGTGTGCCGGTGACTCGGGTGGGCCGATGTACCGGGTGCTGCCGGGTGGACCGGCGATGATCGGCGTGGCATCGAGCGGGCCGAAGTCGCCCTGCGGTGAGAAGGCCACGGTGAACTCGTTGTTCACCAACCTTCAGACGCCGTCGGTGCTGGAGTTCGTGCGCTCCCAGGCACCGGGGGCGGTCATTCTCTGACCGCAAGCGCCTGGTACAGCCCAGGTCGGCGGTCTGGCAGCTGGCTGTGCTGCCGGGCTGCGACCAGCTCGCCAGCATCAAGCGCAGCGAGCATCAGCGTCTCGTGCCGCCCGGCGGTCGCCATCGGAAGCCCATGGGCACTGGCGACGGTGCTGGCACCGCCATAGTGAATGGTGCCTTCGCTGCCGCAGGCGTTGGCGTAGGCCACGAACACGCGGTTTTCGCAGGCCCGGGCCGGCACCAGCAGTTGCTGCACCTCGTCGTACCCCACCATGTTGGCCGTCGGCACCAGCACCGCGTCCACCCCTTGCAGCGCCAGCAGGCGCACGGTCTCCGGGAACTCCACGTCGTAGCAGATCAGCAGGCCCAGGCGCCAGCCGCGCCATTCGAAGACCTTTGACGCGGTGTCGCCCGGGCTGAACTGCGCGCGGTCCAGGTCCCCGAACAGATGGGTCTTGCGGTAGTTCATCAGCCGCGCGCCGTCGGGGCCGATGGCCTGTGCCGCGTTGAAGGGCTGGCCGTGCGGGTTGTGCTCCGGGTAGCCGTAGACGATGGCGATGCCGTGGCGCTGCGCAATGCGCGCCACCGCCTGCGCCAGCGAACCGTCGACGGGCTCGGCCAGGGCCGCCACGCGCTCGGCGCCGATGGCGTAGCCGGTCATGACCATTTCGGGCGTGATGAGCAGCTCGGCGCCCTGCGCCCGAGCCTGCGCGCAGGCCGCGTCCAGGCGTTGCAGTGCCTCGGCGGTGCTGGCCGGGTGGGGCGTCTGCCAGAGAGCGAGGGTCAGGTCGTTGGGCATGGCGCGCAGTCAGGGTTTCGCCGCAGGGCCGCCCCAAGGCGAAACGCGCCCCCTTGGGGGGCAGCGACCCGCGCAGCGGTGGAGCGTGGGGGCATTGTCACTCTGGCAAGGCCACTGGGCCCAAGGTTGGATACAACTCTCCGGGGCCAGGGTTCTCTGCCGCGCATTGCCCGCCCAGCTGGTGGACGATGCCCCACACGGCGTTCAGCGAGGTCTGCACCGCGCCCTCGACCCAGGCGGGCGTGAACGAAATGTCGTCGCCGGCCAGGAAGATGCCGCGCTCCGCGGCGGGCAGGGCGTCTTGCATGAAGTGGCCGTACATGCGCTGGTTGTAGCGGTAGTGGCCGGGCAGGGCACCCTTGAAGGCGCCGAGGAAGTAGGGGTCGGCTTCCCAGGAGATGGTGATCGGGTCGCCGACGATGTGGCCGGCGATGTCCACCGTCGGGTAGATCTTGCGCAGCGCGTCCAGCGCCAGCTGCACACGTTTGGCGGGCGGGTGCGGCAGCATCTTGAGGGCGTCGCTCATCCAGGCGTAGGAGAGGCACATCACCGCCGGCTTGTCCGGCCCGTTGTCAAACAGGTAGGTGCCGCGCGTGAGCCGGTCGGTCAGCGTCATGCTCAGCGTGTCGCGCCCGGTCGCGGGGTCCACGTCTTTCCAGAACGGGCGGTCGACCATCACGAAGGTCTTGCTCGACTGCATGTAGCGCGTGCGGTCCAGCGCCATCCACAGCTTCTGCGAGAACAGCGATTCTTCGACCGCGATCTGCGTGGTCAGCAGCCAGCTCTGGCAGGTCACCAGCACGGCGGGGTAGGTGCGCTCGGTGCCCCAGCTGTCGGTCAGGGCGAGCTGCCCCGACGCCGGGCCGTCCTTCACGCGGCGGATGGCCGTGACACCCGGCCGCGTGGCACCGCCGTGCAGGCCGGCAAGGGACGTGCCGGCCGGCCAGTGTGCGATCTGTGCCGGCGCGTGCTGCCACAGGCCCAGCGGCACCTGCTGCACGCCGCCCACGATCAGGTGCTGGTCCTCGTCGCAGCCGGTCAGCACCACGCGCAGGATCTCCAGCATGGTGTTGGGGAAGTCCGAGTCCCAGCCCCCGGTGCCGAAGCCGACCTGGCCGAACACCTCGCGGTGGCGGAAGGACAGTTGGGAGAACGCCTTCGATTGCGCGACGAAGTCGTAGAAGGTGCGGTCGTCCCACAGCGGCACCAGCGCATTCCACAGGGCTTTGAGGCGCGGCACGTCGCGCTGGCGCAGGGCCTGCTGCAGGTCACCGAAGCCCAGCTCTTCCAGCGCGGTCGCCCAGGCGTCCGCCACCTCGCGGAACAGCGGCGGCAGGTCGGCCAGCGTGCGCGCGTAGTGGGTCTGGCCCTCCAGGTCGACCACCGTGCTGCCCGCCGCGGGCGTGAGCGGGTTGGGAAAAGGTTTTGTCTCCACCCCCAGCAGCTTCACGTAGTGGAAGAACGCGGTGGACGAGGCTGGGAAGCGCATGCCGCCCAGCTCCGCCACCACACCCTGGCCGCCTTCGAAGGGCTGCGAACGCAGGCGCCCGCCCATGCGCGAGGCTTCGTAGATGACGGGTTTGAGGCCGAGTTTCATCAGCTCGTAGGCCGCGGTCATGCCGGCCATGCCGGCGCCGACGATGGCGACCTCGGTGCCGTGCGCGCTGGCCGGCAACGTGGCCAGGCCTTGCGGGTGCGCCAGCCAGTCGTCGTAGGCGAAAGGGAAGTCCGGGCCGAAGATGGTGATCGGGGCGGAGGTGGGGCGGGTGATGGTCATGGGACAACCTTCAAATGCAGTGTTGATCTGGTTCACAAGAAGTGCAATGCCAGCGGGGTCTCAGACCAGAACGCGGCGGAACCGGCTCCGCCGGGCCGCGTCGCGTTGCCCCATGGGGGGTGACGGCCGCAGGCCGGCGCGGGGGGGTCACAACAATCCCATCAGCAGCCAGGCGGCCGTGCCCCACATCATCAGCGCCACGGCGCCGTCCAGCACGCGCCAGATGTGCAGCGAGTTCAGCCGCCGGCCGAGCCAGAACGCGGCGGCGCCCAGCACCAGGATCCACACCACCGAACCGGTGGCAGCGCCCAGGCCGAAGGCCTTGCTGCCCGGGCCGTAGGCCAGCGAGGCGGTGCCGATCAGCACAGCAGTGTCCAGCCAGGCGTGCGGGTTGAGCCAGGAGAAGGCCAGGGCCGAGAGGATGGCTTGGCGCTGCGTCACCGGTGCCGGGTGTGCCGCGCCCGTGGCGTGCGCTGGCGCGACCGGGGTCTGCGGCTTGAGGAAGCGCTGGAACGCCTGCCAGCCGTACACGCCCAGGAACAGCACGCCGGCGCCGATCAGCGCGCCCAGCAGCTTGTCAGAGAGGCCGCCGAGCTGGGCCAGGCCGAACACGCCCAGCGAGATGAGCACGATGTCGGCCAGCGCGCAGACGGCAACGGTGAGCCAGAGGTGCTGGCGCTGCAGGCCCATGCGCAGCACGTGCGCGTTCTGCGGGCCGATGGCCATGATGAGCGACATGCTGAGCACCATGCCGGCGGTGAAGGTGGGGAATGCGAAGGTCATGGTGCGGGAGTCTGCCGCCCCGCGCCGGTTTGTTAAACCATTTCAACTCGAAATCGAGTTGGTTAAAAATGATTTGATCTGAACGGCCCGCGCAGTGGCGGAGCGTGGGGGCACCCGCGATCCGGCGCCGGGCCGCCCCAAGCCGGATCAGCCCCCCTGGGGGGCAGCGACCCGCGCAGCGGCGGAGCGTGGGGGTACCCGTGTACACGACGGTGTTTCGCCGAACAGAGCCTTGTAGTCGTGGCTGAAGTGGCCCATGTGCCAGAAGCCCCAGCGCGCCGCCACGTCGCCGATGGTCTGGTCGGCGTCCGCGTCGCGCAGCTCGCGCCGCACCGCGTTCAGCCGCACCAGGCGCAGGTAGCTGGCGGGGCTGATGCCCAGGCTGTCCTGGAAGCAGTTCTGCAGTGTGCGCCGGGTGATGTGCAGCGCCTCGCACAACCGTTCCACGCCCAGGTAGTCCTGCGGCTGCTCGGTCACCAGCTCGCGCACGCGGCGCACCACGTCCTGCCGGCGCTGCTGGCGTGGGGTGACCGCCTCGGCCTGTCCGTCGGGCATGAGCGTGTCGCCCAGCACCGAAAACAGCGCCTCCCGCAGGCTGCGGCGGCCGGCTTCGTGGTGCAGCACGCCGGGGTCGGCCTCCAGGCCGCGCAGCACCTCGCGCATCAGCCCCACCAGGCGGAAGCGCTGGGTGGGCGTGAGGCTCTGCACCCGCACGCCCGGCCCGCGCACCGGCGCGGCATCGGCCTGGTCGCGCATGCGCACATGGGCCTGCAACTCGGCCGGGTCGAACACCAGGCCGTAGAGGCCGTGGCCGGCCGGCACCTGCAGGTCGAAGGCTTCGCTGCCGTCGGAAATCATGAGTTCGTGGCCGCCCACCGGGCGCCCCATGAAGCGCAGACCTTCGGGGCGTTCGGGCACCGACAGGCCCAGCCAGACACCGCCGCGCCAGGGCCGGCAGTGCTGGCTGGTGGCGCAGTTGGCGACCTCCTCGAAGGCCTGCAGCGGGCCGTCGAACAGCTCGCGCACCTGGCCCTGGAACACACCGGGCGAGGTCTGCACGTAGTCCTGGTCCCAGGCGTCGAGGTTGCGGGCGTGCACGTCCACCTCGCGCGTGCGTTTGACGCGGAAGGCGGTCGGCGGGGTGGGGCAGGCAGTGGGCATGGCGGGCTCCTTCGGTGCACGCGGCGCCGGGGTGCAGCGGGAGTATCAAGTTCCGTGCCACGCGCGCACGGCGGGAAAACCCGGGGGTGAGACTGCCCGGGCTATCCCGTTTCGGAAAAAGTGCGCCACGCCGGGGCGTGTTTCCGATCCGGGATAGGGCGAACGGAGCGGGCGAACCACACTGCGCGCCAGGCCGCCCGAGCCGTTCGGGCTTTTCATCCACACACAAGAGAACGTCCCATGTCCACCGCATCCACTCAGGTCGCCCGGGAGCTCAAGCCCGTGCTGGGCACCTTTTCCCTCTGGGGCATCGCCGTCGGTCTGGTCATTTCCGGCGAGTACTTCGGCTGGAGCTACGGCTGGGCCAGCGCCGGCACGCTGGGCTTCCTGCTGGCCACGCTGCTCGTGGCGCTGATGTACACCACCTTCATCTTCAGCTTCACCGAGCTGTCGACGTCCATCCCGCACGCCGGCGGCCCGTTCGCCTACGCGCGCCGCGCCTTCGGGCCCACCGGCGGCTTCATCGCCGGTTTCGCCACCCTGGTGGAGTTCGTGTTCGCGCCGCCGGCCATTTCGCTGGCCATCGGCGCCTACCTGAACGTGCAGTACCCAGCGCTGGACCCGAAGTGGGCCGCGGTCGGTGCCTACGTGATCTTCATCGGCCTCAACGCGGTGGGCGTGGGCATCGCGGCGGCGTTCGAGCTGTTCGTCACCATCCTGGCGGTGATCGAGCTGCTGGTGTTTGCCGGCGTGGTCGCGCCGGGCTGGTCGCTGGCCAACTTCACCGCCAACGGCTGGGCCGGATCGCCCGACTTCAGCATGGGCACCTGGGCCGGCATCTTCGCCTCCATCCCGTTCGCGATCTGGTTCTTCCTGGCCATTGAAGGCGCGGCCATGGCCGCCGAAGAGGCCAAGGACCCCAAGCGCACCATCCCCATCGCCTACATCACCGGCATCCTTACGCTGGTGGCGCTGGCCTTCCTGGTCATGGTCATGGCCGGCGGCGTGGGCGACTGGTCCAAGCTGTCCAACATCAACGACCCGCTGCCCCAGGCCATGAAGATGGTGGTGGGCGATTCCAGCGGCTGGCTGCACATGCTGGTGTGGATCGGCCTGTTCGGCCTGGTCGCCTCGTTCCACGGCATCGTGCTGGGCTATTCGCGCCAGATGTTCGCCCTGGCCCGCGCAGGCTACCTGCCGGCGATGTTTGCCAAGGTCCACCCGCGCTTCCGCACCCCCGTCAATGCCCTGATCGGCGGCGGCATCGTGGGCATCGCGGCCGTCTTCAGCGACCAGTGGGTCACCATCGGCGGCCTGCCGCTGACGGCCAACATCGTCACCATGGCGGTGCTGGGCGCGCTGGTCATGTACATCATCTCCATGGCCGCGCTGTTCAAGCTGCGCGCCAGCGAGCCGAAGCTGGACCGCCCGTTCCGCGCCCCGCTGTATCCGCTGTTCCCCGCCATCGCCATCGTCTGCGGCGTGGTCTGCCTGGCGGCGGTGGTGTACTTCAACCAGCTGCTCTCGCTGATCTTCCTGGGCTTCATGGCGGTCTGCTATCTCTATTTCCACCTCACCGCCGCCCAGCGCAATGCCGCACCGCACGACGCCATGCTGGCCGCTGCGGCAGAATGAAATTCACGGTGTGACCCCACCCGCACCGAGGAGCCGCTGACGTGAACCTGAGCGCCACGCTGGGACTGCAGACCTTTCGCTTCGGCAGCCTGCGCGAGGTGATGGCCAAGGCCACACCTTTGCGCTCGGGCGATGCACTGGCGGGCCTGGCCGCCGCCACCGAGCAGGAGCGGGTGGCCGCACGTTGGGTGCTGGCCGACGTGCCGCTGCAGCGCTTCCTGGACGAGGCGCTGATCCCCTACGAGAGCGACGAGGTCACGCGCCTGATCATCGACGGCCACGACCGCGCCGCCTTCGCGCCGGTCAGCGGCCTGACGGTGGGCGGTTTCCGCGACTGGCTGCTGGGCGACGCCGCCACGCCGGCGGCGCTGGCGCGGCTGGCCCCCGGGCTCACACCCGAGATGGTGGCGGCCGTCAGCAAGATCATGCGCAACCAGGACCTGATGCTGGTGGCGCACAAGTGCGAGGTCGTCACCCGCTTTCGCAACACGGTGGGGCTGCGCGGGCACCTGTCGGTGCGGCTGCAGCCCAACCACCCCACCGACGACCCTGCCGGCATCGTCGCCAGCCTGATCGACGGCCTGCTGCACGGCGCAGGGGACGCGGTGATCGGCGTCAACCCGGTGTCCGACAGCGTGCCCGACCTGGTGCGCCTGAACCACGTGCTGGCCGAGGTGATTCAGCGCGGCGGCGTGCCCACGCAAAGCTGCGTGCTCACCCACGTCACCAACACGATGCAGGCCATGCAACTCGGCGCGCCGGTCGACCTGGTGTTCCAGTCCGTCGCCGGCACCGAGGCGGCCAACCGCTCCTTCGGCATCACGCTGTCGGTGCTGGACGAGGCGCACGCGGCCGCGCTCAAGTTGAAGCGCGGCACGGTGGGCGACAACGTCATGTACTTCGAGACCGGCCAGGGCAGCGCCCTTTCGGCCAACGCCCACCACGGCGTGGACCAGCAGACCTGCGAGGCCCGCGCCTACGCGGTGGCGCGGCGCTACCGGCCCATGCTGGTCAACACCGTGGTCGGCTTCATCGGGCCGGAGTACCTCTACGACGGCAAGCAGATCATCCGCGCCGGGCTGGAAGACCACTTCTGCGGCAAGCTGCTGGGCCTGCCCATGGGCTGCGACATCTGCTACACCAACCACGCCGAGGCCGACCAGGACGACATGGACAACCTCATGGTGCTGCTGGCCAGCGCGGGGCTGAACTTCCTGATCGGCGTGCCCGGCGCCGACGACGTGATGCTCAACTACCAGAGCACCTCGTTCCACGACGCGCTGGTCCTGCGCGATCTGCTCGGCCTGAAACGCGCGCCCGAGTTCGAGGCCTGGCTGCAGCGCGTGGGCGTGACCGGTGCCGACGGGCGCCTGCTGCCCGCCACCGCCCAGCTGCCGCTGTCGCAGCGCCTGTGGACTCTGCCGGAGCCGGCATGACAAAGGACCTGTCGCCTTTGCCGGGCGAGCCGTGCACGGAGCTGGAGACCGCCGCCGACCCCTGGGCCCACCTCAAGCGCTTCACCCCCGCGCGCATCGCGCTCGGCCGCGCCGGGGCCAGCATGCCCACGCGCGAGGTGTTGGATTTCACCCTGGCGCACGCGCAAGCCCGGGACGCCATCCACCTGCCGCTGGACGTGGACGTGCTGGCCGGGCAGCTGCAGGCCGACGGCTGGCCCGCGCCACTGCGGCTGCGCAGCTGGGCCCACGACCGCCATGAGTACCTGCTGCGCCCCGACCTGGGGCGCCGGCTGGACGAGGCCAGCGTGGGGGCCCTGCGGGCCTGGCGTGCGGACAATCCAGCGCCCGACCTGGCCCTGGTGGTGGGCGACGGTCTGTCGGCCCTGGGTATCCAGCGCCACACCGTGCCCTTGTTCAATGCCATCCGCCATGCGCTGGGCGGGGCCTTCGTTCAGAGCCCGCCTGTGCTGGTGGGTCAGGCACGGGTGGCGGTGGCCGACGAGGTGGGCGAGCTGCTGGGCGCCCGCATGGTGGCCATGGTGGTCGGCGAGCGACCCGGCCTGAGCTCGCCCGACAGTGTGGGCATCTACCTTACCCACGCGCCCCGCGTCGGGCGCACCGACGCCGAACGCAACTGCATTTCCAATGTGCGCCCCGCCGGACAGGACCCGGTCACGGCCGCGCGCCGCCTGGCCTGGCTGGTGCACGAGGCCCTGCGCCTGGGCCTGACCGGCGTCGGCCTCAAGGACCACAGCGGCCTGCCCATGGTCACGGCCGCACCGTCGCAGGGGCTGTCTGGTTAAACTGGGCTGAACCGTTTCTGGTTCGCTCAAGTTTCAATTGGACATGCTGGACGCCCGCCAACTCGAAGCCCTGGCCGCCGTGGTCGAACACCGGGGCTTCGGTCCGGCCGCGCAGGCCCTGAACCTCACGCTGGCGGCGGTCTCGCTGCGCATCAAGTCGCTGGAAGAACACCTGGGACAACGCCTGCTGGTGCGCGGCAAGGCGGTGCGCGCCACCGCCGCCGGCCAGGCGCTGCTGGCGCATGTGAAACAGCTGCAGATGATGGAGGCCGACCTGCTGGCCGGGTTGCAGGGCGGGGCCGAATCGCGGGCTGGTGCGGCCTGGCAGAGTCTGAGTGTGGCCACCAACGCCGACTCCGTGGCCAGCTGGTTCCTGCCCGGCGTGGCACCGCTGCTGCAGCGACACCGCCTGCTGCTGGAGATCACCATCGACGACCAGGACCACACGCATGACGCGCTCAAGAGCGGCGAGGTGATCGGCTGCGTCACGACGCTGGCCGAGCCGATGCGGGGCTGCGTGGCCGAGCCGCTGGGCGTGATGCGCTACCGCTGCGTGGCCGCGCCCGAGGTGGTGCAGCGCTGCCGAACACCGCGCGGCGCGGTGTCGCCTCACCGCTTGCTGGCGCACCCGGCCATCATCTTCAATCGAAAGGACGCGTTGCAGGACGCCTTCCTGCTGCAGCACTTCGGCCTGAAGCAACCCAGCTACCCGCGCCACTACGCGCCTGCGGTGGACGCCTTCGAGCGGGCGATCGAACTGGGGCTGGGCTGGGGCATGGTGCCCGAGCAGAACCTGCACGGGCGGCCGGGCCTGCAGGAAGTGCTGCCCGACGCCACGGTGGACGTGACGCTGTACTGGCAGCACTGGGCGCGCGAGCCGCTGTCGGCGCAGCGGCTAACGCAGGCGGTCAAGGCGGCGGCGCATGCCGCCTTGCCGCCCGTGGCGGGCTGATCAGCCCTTCAGACAGGTGCTCATGAAAGCCTTGCGCTCATCGCCCTTGAGCGCCTTCTTGCCGGCCTCCTCGTTGCAGGTCTTCATCTTGTTCTGCTGGCTGTTGCCGGCCTCTTCCTCGCCGCTCAGGCATTTGCTCATGAAGGCCTTGCGCTCGTCGCCCTTGAGCGTCTTGGCTTTCGGGTCGGCGTTGCAGGTCTTCATGCGGTTCTGCTGGGCGGTCGGCTTCTTGTCGGCCGCGGGGGCCGCCACTGGCGCCGCGGCGGGAGCGGGTGCCGCAGCGGCGGCAGGTGCGGCCGCAGGAGCCGCCGTCTGGGCGAGGGCCAGTGAGAGGGTTCCGGTCAGGGCGAGCAGGGTCAGCAGTTGTTTCATGTGGTGCCTTGTGGGGTGAAGTGCCCGAAACGGGCCCGGAAACGATACCCGCGTTTGTCTTAAGGCTGTCTGACAGCCGGGGGCAGGGCTTTCCCGAACCTAAAATCCCGTCCCTATGCTCAAGATCAAACAGGAACTGCTGGCCGGCCTCGCGCAGGCGCTGGACCAGCTCTCACCCGGTGCCGGCGACAAGGCCGCCTTCGAATCGCCCAAGGTCGCGGCCCATGGCGACTACGCAGTCACGGCCGCCATGCAGCTGGCCAAACCGCTGAAAGCCAACCCGCGCCAGCTGGGCGAGCAGCTCAAGGCCGCGCTGATGGCGCTGCCGGTCTACCAGCAATGGGTGGCCGACATCGAGATCGCCGGGCCCGGCTTCCTGAACCTGCGGCTCAAGCCCGCGGCCAAGCAGGCCATCGTGACCGAGGTGCTGCATGCTGGCGAAGCCTTCGGCGTCCAGCCCTCCAATGGCCAGCGCCTGATGGTGGAGTTTGTCTCGGCCAACCCCACCGGCCCGCTGCACGTGGGCCACGGCCGCCAGGCCGCGCTGGGCGACGCGATCTGCAACCTCTACAGCACCCAGGGCTGGAGCGTGCACCGCGAGTTCTATTACAACGACGCAGGCGTGCAGATCGGCACCCTGGCCACCAGCACACAGCTGCGCGCCAAGGGCTTTAAACCGGGCGACGACTGCTGGCCCACCGCCAGCGACAACCCGCTGGCCAAGAACTTCTACAACGGCGACTACATCGCCGACATTGCCGAGGCCTTCAAGGCGCGTGCTACCGTCAAGGCGGACGACCGCGAGTTCACCGCGAACGGCGATGTTGAGGACTACGACAACATCCGGCAGTTCGCGGTCGCCTACCTGCGCAACGAACAGGATCTGGACCTGCAAGCTTTCGCGGTCAAGTTCGACCACTACTACCTCGAATCCAGCCTCTACACCGACGGCCGCGTGGACGCGACGGTGAATAAGCTGGTCGCCAATGGCAAGACCTACGAGCAGGACGGCGCGCTGTGGCTCAGGTCCACCGACTACGGCGACGACAAGGACCGCGTCATGCGCAAGGGCGACGGCACCTACACCTACTTCGTGCCCGACGTGGCCTACCACATCGCCAAGTGGGAGCGCGGTTTCACCAAGGTCATCAACATCCAGGGCACCGACCACCACGGCACCATCGCGCGGGTGCGCGCCGGCCTGCAGGCCGCGGGCGTGGGCATCCCCCAGGGCTACCCCGACTACGTGCTGCACACCATGGTGCGCGTGGTGCGCAACGGTGAAGAGGTCAAGATCAGCAAGCGCGCCGGCAGCTACGTGACCCTGCGTGACCTGATCGAGTGGACCAGCAAGGACGCGGTGCGCTTCTTCCTGCTCTCGCGCAAGCCCGACACCGAATACACCTTCGACGTCGATCTGGCCGTGCAGAAGAACAACGACAACCCGGTCTATTACGTGCAATACGCCCACGCGCGCATCTGCTCGGTGCTGGCCGCCTGGGGCGGCGACGTGGCTTCGCTGGCCGGCACCGACCTGTCGCCGCTGGACACGCCGGCCGCGCAGTCGCTGATGCTGCTGCTGGCCAAGTACCCGGCCATGTTGACCGCGGCGGCCGAAGGCTTTGCCCCGCACGACGTGACCTTCTATCTGCGCGAGCTGGCCGCGGCCTACCACAGCTACTACGACGCCGAGCGCATCCTGGTGGACGACGAGGCGGTCAAACGAGCCCGTCTGGCCCTGGTCCGGGCGACGGCGCAGGTGTTGCACAATGGTCTGGCCGTGCTGGGCGTGAGCGCCCCGCAGAAGATGTGAAACCCTCCCCTCCCATGAACATTTCATTCCTGCAGGCCCGCACTCAGCGTGGCGGCACCCTGGTCGGCTTCGTGGTCGGCCTGCTCGTCGGCCTGGGCCTGGCGCTTTCCGTGGCCGTGTATGTGACGCGCGTGCCGGTGCCCTTCGTGGACCGTGGCGTCACCCGCAAACCGGCCGACGATGCGGCCGAGGCCGAGCGCAACAAGGGCTGGAACCCGAATGCCGGGCTGGTGAACAAGGCGCCGCCGCTGCCGACCCCTGCAGAGACGCCGCCGCCGGTGGCCGGCGACACTGCGCCGAAGGAATCTCCGGCGGCGGAGCCCGACAAGGCGCCGGCCGCCAAAGCCGCAGACGCCGCCAAGCCGGACACCGATCCGCTGGGCGACCTGATGAAAGCCAAGGCTGGAGCACCGGCGGAGCCCGCGGCTGCACAGGGGGCCGACCCGTTCACCTACTTCGTGCAGGCCGGGGCGTTCAAGTCTCCCGAAGAGGCGCAGGCGCAGAAGGCCCGGCTGGCCATGCTGGGCATGGACGCCACCATCACCGAGCGCGAGCAGTCGGGCCGCACCGTGTTCCGCGTCCGCATGGGGCCGTTTGGCCAGAAATCCATGGCCGAGGCTACGCGCGAGCAACTGGAGGTGAACGGGGTGGAGGCGGCGCTGGTGCGGGTGCAGCGCTGATTGCACCACCGCACGAGGAACTTTTCACAGGCCCGGGAGCCTGATTCAGGTCATTTCAAGGAGTCCGATTCCATGCATCGTCGAGATTTTTCGCGCAGCCTCCTGGTGGCTGGTGCCGCCACCGCCAGCGGACTGGCCCTGTCGCCGGCACTGGCCCAGCGCGTGGCCTTCAAGGAAGGCACCGACTTCCAGCGCCTGGCCAAGCCAGCACCGACCGAGAGCCCGGCGGGGCAGGTCGAGGTGGTCGAGTTCTTTGCCTACAGCTGCATCCACTGCTACAACTTCGAGCCAGTCTTCGGCGAGTGGATCAAGCGCAAGCCGGCCCACGTCACGGTGCGCCGCATGCCGGTGGCCTTCAACCAGAACTTCGTGCCGATGCAGCGCCTGTACTTCACGCTGGAGGCCATGAACCTGGTGGACACGCTGCACGTCAAGGTGTTCAAGGCCATCCATGAAGAGCGCCTGCCTCTGACAACGACACCCGCCATCACCGCCTGGATCGAAAAGCAGGGCGTGAACCGCGAGCAGTTTCTGGGCATCTTCAACGGTCAGGCCGCCGAGCTGTCCAAGAAGGCCGTCGGTCTGCAGGACGCCTACCAGGTAGAAGGCACGCCCGCCCTGGGCATCGCCGGCAAGTTCTATGTGGGTGGACAGGGGCCGCGCACTCTGCTGGTGGCCGACTCGCTGATCGCCGAGGCCCGCAAAGGCTGACCGGTTTCTGTCACTTCTCTTCTTGAAGCCCGCCTGTGCGGGCTTCCTGCTTTCATGGCGGGAACAATGTGCCGCCGCTGCCGCGAAACGGCTTGGGCACCGCTACAATGAATGCAAGATTTGTGCCCTCATACGCCATGCACCTACACGCACCAACCCCCCGTTCCATCGCCCGGATGTTGGCCGTCATTGGCCTGACGCTGCCCCTGCTGGCGCAGGCCGAAAAGGCCGACAAGGACAAGCCCATGAACGTGGAGGCCGATGCGCTGCGTTACGAAGAGGCGCGCCAGACCAGCGTGTTCACCGGCAATGTGCTGATCACCAAGGGCACCATCCTGATGCGTGGTGCCAAACTGGACGTGCGCCAGGACCCGCAGGGCAACCAGTACGGTCTGCTGCTGGGAACGCCCGAGAAGGCCGGCTTCTTCCGCCAGAAACGGGAAGGTCTGGACGAGTGGATTGAGGGCGAAGGCGACCGCATCGAATACGACAGCAAGGCTCAGACGGTGCTGTTCACCGGCCGCGCGGTGCTGCGCCGCTACCGCGGCACCCTGCTCAACGACGTGAGCGAAGGCACCGAGATCCTCTACAACAGCCTGACCGAGGTGTTCACGGTCAAGGGTGGCGACACCAGCAAGACGGCAGCCAATCCCACCGGCCGCGTGCGCGCCATGCTCACGCCGATCCCGGAAGAGGAGAAGAACGGTCCCGCCGCTCCAGCGACCGATCCGGCGAAGCTGCGCCCCAGCGGCAAGATCACCGAGCCCAAGAAGTGACGGAGACCGTCGCCAGCGCCAGCCCTTCGGGCGACATGGTGTCGCACAGCCGTCTGGAGGTCAGAGGGCTCAAGAAGTCCTATGGCAGCCGCAAGGTGGTCAAGGACGTATCCCTGTCGGTGGACAAGGGCGAGGTGGTCGGTCTGCTCGGTCCCAACGGTGCCGGCAAAACCACCTCGTTCTACATGATCGTCGGCCTGCTGCGGGCCGATGGTGGCGAAATCCTGCTGGACGACCACCGCATCGAATCCCTGCCCATCCACCGGCGCGCCCGGCTGGGCCTGGGCTACCTGCCGCAGGAAGCATCAATCTTCCGAAAGCTGACGGTGGCGCAGAACGTGCGCGCGGTGCTGGAGCTGCAGCAGGACGCCAACGGCCAGCCGCTGTCCGCGCGCGAGATCGACGCCCGCCTGGACGAGCTGCTCAAGGAGCTGCGCGTCGACCACCTGCGCGATTCGCCCGCGCCCGCCCTCTCGGGCGGTGAGCGCCGGCGCGTGGAGATCGCCCGCGCGCTGGCCACCCGCCCGCGGTTCATCCTGCTGGACGAGCCTTTCGCCGGCATCGACCCGATCGCGGTGCTGGAAATCCAGCACATCATCAGCTTCCTCAAGTCGCGCGGCATCGGTGTGCTGATCACCGACCACAACGTGCGCGAAACCCTGGGCATCTGTGACCACGCCTACATCATCAGTGACGGTCATGTGCTGGCCAGCGGGACCACCGCCGAAATCATTGAAAACGCCGAGGTGCGCCGCGTCTACCTCGGCGAGAACTTCCGCATGTGACGGGATGAGCGGATGAAGCAAGGTCTGTCGCTGCGGGTGTCGCAGCACCTCGCGCTGACGCCACAACTGCAGCAGTCGATCCGGCTGCTGCAGCTGTCCACGCTGGAGATGGCCCAGGAGGTCGAGCAGATGCTCGACGAGAACCCGTTCCTGGAACGTGGCGAGGAGCTGGCCGATCGCGAGGATTTCGGCGTTCAGACGGCGGACGCGCCGGTGGTGGCCGGCGAGCAACTGGAAGAAGCGGCGCAGCCGGTGGTTGAGCCGCGCAGCGCCGAGCCGGACACCCGCACCGCCCCGGCCGACAGCGCGGACAGCACCGGCGACGACGTCGAGAGCCGGCTGGACGGTGCGACCCCGGTCGAAGAGAGCTGGGAAGGCGACGGCACGGTCGAGATGGCGCCCGACGACAGCGAGTGGGGGGGCGAAGCGCCTGCGCGCAACAGCGGCTCCGGCAGCGAAGACGACGACACCGCCACCGCCGCCGACCTGGCCCGTGTGCCGGTCAGCCTGCAGGACCAGCTGCACGACCAGGCGCGCTGCCTGCGCCTCTCGGACGAGGACAGCGCGGCGCTGTACTTCCTGATCGAGTCGCTCAACGACGATGGCTATCTGGAGGACAGCCTGCACGAGCTGGCCCGCGCCTGCTGGCGGCTGACCGCCGGCCGGCCCGCCGATGAGGAACCGCGCTTCGACGAGGTCGAGGCGATCGAGCGGCGCCTGGGCATCGCCCTGCAGTGGCTGCAGCAGATGGAGCCCACGGGCGTGGGCGCGCGCGACCTGGGGGAGTGCCTGCGGCTGCAGATCATGGACCTGCGCAACACGCCGGCGGCCCGTGCGGCGCTGGCGATCTGCGAGCAGCCGCTGGAGCTGATGGCCAAGCGCGACATCAAGCGCCTGTGTGCGGCCACCGGGCACGACGACGAGACCGTGCGTGCGGCGCTGACGCTGATCGCGCGGCTCGAGCCCAAGCCGGGGCGCCGCTTCGTCGACGTCGAGCGCAACGTGGTGGTGCCCGACGTGATCGTCACCCGCGCCGGTCGCGGCTTCAAGGTCTCGCTCAACGCCGAGGTGATGCCGCGCCTGCGCGTGCACGACGTTTACGCCAACGCCCTGCGGGGGCGGCGCGAGGCCGGCGGCGAAGCCGGCCACGCGGCCATGCAGCAACGGCTGCAGGAAGCGCGCTGGTTCATCAAGAACATCCAGCAGCGCTTTGACACCATCCTGCGTGTGTCCTCGGCCATCGTCGAGCGCCAGCGCAACTTCTTCATGCACGGCGAGCTCGCCATGCGCCCGCTGGTGCTGCGCGAGATCGCTGACGAGCTGGGTTTGCACGAGTCCACGATCAGCCGCGTGACCACGGCCAAGTACATGGCCACGCCGTTCGGCACCTACGAACTGAAGTACTTCTTCGGCTCCAGCCTGGGCACCGAGACCGGCGGCAATGCGTCGAGCACCGCGGTGCGTGCGCTGCTCAAGCAGTTCATTGCCTCCGAAGAGCCGTCCAAACCGCTGTCGGACAACCAGCTCTCGGACCTGCTCAAGGAGCAGGGCATCGAGTGCGCGCGCCGCACGGTCGCGAAATACCGCGAGGCGCTGCGCATCGCGCCCGCGAACCTGAGAAAAGCGCTTTGAACTCCCTTTCCCTGTTCCTTCCTTGCGCCGCAGGGGTGGAAGACTACCTCGCGGCCGAGGTCACCCGCATCACCGGCGAGACCGCTGTGCAGAAGTCGCGCGCTGGCGTGGCGCTGCAGTCCTCGTGGCGCGACGCGCTCAAACTCAACCTGCACAGCCGGCTCGCCCAGCGTGTGCTGGTGCAGCTCTGGCACGGCGGCTACCGCAGCGAGAACGACCTCTATGCCGCGGCCAGCGAGGTCGCGTGGGAGATCTGGTTCACCCCGCAGCAGACCATCAAGGTCGAGGTCACGGCCCAGCACAGCCCGCTCAAGAGCCTGAACTTCGCGGCGCTCAAGATCAAGGACGCGGTCTGCGACCGCTTCCGCGACAAACGCGGCGAACGCCCCAGCGTCAACACCACCTGGCCCGATGTGCGACTCTACGCCCACCTGACCACCGACACGGTGAGCCTCTACATCGACACCTCGGGCGAGCCTCTGTTCAAGCGCGGCTGGCGCGAGGACAAGGGTGATGCGCCGCTGAAGGAAACGCTGGCCGCGGCCATGATCGCCGCCACCGGCTGGAATGGCGCCGAAGCCGAGTCGCTGGACGACATCGTGCCGCTGTACGACCCCTGCTGCGGCAGCGGCACGGTGGCCATCGAGGCGGCGCAGATCGCGCTGCGCGTGGCGCCCGGCCTGCAGCGGCGTTTCGCCTTCGAGAAGCTGCTGCCGTTCCAGCCGCACGTCTGGCACGCGCTCAAGGACGAGGCCGCCAAGCAGCGCCGCGATTGGCCCGCCGGACGCAAGCCCATCGTGTTCGGCAGCGACGTGGCCTTCCGCATGGTCGACTTCGCGCAACGCAACGCCGAGCGCGCGGGCGTGGCCTTTGCGATGGAACTGCGCGGCGGCGACGCGCTGCAGCGCATGCCGCCCACCGACAAGCCGGGTGTGATGCTGCTGAACCCGCCCTATGGCGAGCGCATTGCGGCGGCTGGCGTGGCGGGGCAGAGCGCCCAGGTGCGCGCGGCCGAACGCGGCGCGCGCGCGCCCCGCACCTTCACCGTGGGCGCCAAGGCCGCGCCCGAACCAGGCCTGGGCCGCGAGAGCGTCCAGATGGCCGATGGCAGCGACGGCAGCGACTTCTTCCAGCGCCTGGCGGCGCATTGGAAGAGCCATTACGCGGGCTGGAGCGCCTGGCTGCTCACGCCCGACCTCAAGCTGCCCGGCAAGATGCGTTTCAAGGAGTCGCGCCGCGTGCCGCTGTGGAACGGCCCCATTGAGTGCCGCCTGTTCCGCTTCGACCTCACCGCCCGTCGCGCGCCAGCCGAGCCATCGGCATGACCTCCTTGACAACGGTGCTGGTGCTCGACACCAACGTCGTGCTCGACCTCTTCGTCTACGAAGACCCCGCCACGGTGGCGCTGCGTGAGCAGTTGGCCGATGCGCAGACGCGCTGGCTGTCGACGCCGGTGATGCGCGAGGAGTTGCGGCGCGTGCTGGCCTATCCGCAGGTGGTGAAACGCCTGGAAGCCCGGTCCCTGCAGGCCGATGCGGTGCTCGCGGCGTTTGATGCGCGGGCCGAGATCGTGGACAGCGCGCCCAAGGCGCCCTACACCTGCAAGGACGCCGACGACCAGAAGTTCATTGATCTGGCGGTGGCACACACCGCCGCGCTGCTGAGCAAGGACAAGGCGGTGCTGTGCATGCGCAAGCGGTTGGCGACGCTGGGCGTGGCGGTCGGCCGGCAGTGGCCGGCGGACGCCTGACCCTCAGACCTGCGCGAACTGTTCGGCGCTGGCGCTGGGCCAGTAGGTGGTGAACACCGGGTGCAGGCTGTGAATGTCGCCCAGCAGCGCGCCCGGCGCCACGGTGGGCAGCAGGTTGGACAGCAGCCGCACCTCGTTCTCGTTGACGCGGCGCACGATGTGCTGGGCGCTGATCTCGCCGGGGTGCTGCAGTCCGGCGGCCTGCACCAGCTCCTGCAGGGCCTTGAGGGTGTTCTGGTGGAAGTTGAAGACCCGCGTGGCTTTGTCGGGCACCACCAGGGCCTGCTGGCGCAGCGGGTCCTGCGTGCTGACCCCGGTCGGACACTGGCCGGTGTGGCAGCTCTGGGCCTGGATGCAGCCCAGCGCAAACATGAAGCCGCGTGCGCTGTTGCACCAGTCGGCACCGAGGGCCATGGCGCGCGCGATGTCGAAGGCGCTGACGATCTTGCCCGAGGCGCCGATCTTGATGCGGTCGCGCAGGTTCACGCCCACCAGGGTGTTGTGCACCAGGCGCAGCCCCTCCTGCAGCGGCGCGCCGACGTGGTCGGTGAACTCCAGCGGCGCGGCGCCGGTGCCGCCCTCGGCGCCGTCGACGACGATGAAGTCGGGCGTGACGCCGGTTGCCTGCATCGCCTTGACGATGGCGAACCACTCCCAGGGGTGGCCGATGCAGAGCTTGAAGCCGGTGGGTTTGCCGCCCGAGAGCTCGCGCAGGTGGGCAATGAAGCGCAGCATCTCGATGGGCGAGGAGAACGCGCTGTGCGCCGCCGGCGAGATGCAGTCCTGGCCCATCGGCACGCCGCGCGCGGCCGCAATCTCCGGCGTCACCTTGGAACCGGGCAGCACGCCGCCGTGGCCCGGCTTGGCGCCCTGGCTGAGCTTGAGCTCGATCATCTTCACCTGAGGGTCGAGCGCGTTGGCCTTGAAACGGTCGTCGTTGAAGCGGCCCTGTTCGTCGCGGCAGCCGAAGTAGCCGGAGCCGATCTCCCAGACCAGGTCGCCACCGTGCAGCCGGTGCCAGCTGCTGATGGAGCCTTCGCCGGTGTCGTGGGCAAAACGCCCCCGCTGCGCGCCGCTGTTGAGCGCCTGGATGGCGTTGGCCGAGAGCGCGCCGAAGCTCATGGCCGAGATGTTGAAGACGCTGGCTTCGTAGGGTTGGGTGCAGGCCGGGCCGCCGATGGTGATGCGGAAGTCGTGCGAGGCCAGGTGGGTCGGCGCCAGTGAATGGTTCAGCCATTCATGGCCATCGGCCTTGACATCGAGCTGCGTGCCGAAAGGCCGTTTGTCGGTCTCGCCCTTGGCACGTGCGTAGGCCAGGCTGCGCTGGCTGCGCGAGAACGGTGCGGCCTCGGTGTCGCTCTCGATGAAGTACTGGCGCATCTCGGGCCGGATTTTTTCCAGCATGAAGCGCAGGTGGCCGATGACGGGGTAGTTGCGCAGCACCGCGCTCTTGGTCTGGCGCAGGTCCCGGTAGCCCAGGACTGAGAGGCCGGTGAACACCAGGAACCAGAAGCCGCCGATGCCGAAACCGACCAGGGTGAACAGGCTCAGCAGGGCGCACACCACGCACAGCGCAAGCGCGGTGTACCGCACGGGATAGAGGGCGTTGAGGCGGTCGAGCATGTCGGGAGTCCTGGGTGGCGCGGCTACACTGGCCCGCATCTTAAGACCCCACACCCGACACCATGAGCCTGGATACCCTGCCCCCGATGGACAACGCCGAATTCGATGCCCTGGAGGCGGTCCTGGACGATCTCCGTTCCCGCGACGAAGAGGTGCCGCAGTGGGAGTTCTGCGAAGGCGCGATCGCGGCCCTGCTCTGCACCCGCCGCCCCGTGAGCGCGGAAGAGGCCCTGCCGGTGGTGGTGGGTGTCGGCGACGACGAGGGCGACTCCTCGTTCAAGAACGCGGAGCAAGCCGCCCTGTTCAAAGACTTGTGGACGCGGCGCTGGAACGAGGTGGCGGCGTCGCTCGCGGCCAAGGTCGAATCGCTGGACGACGACCGCGCTTACCACCCCGAGGTGATGGACGTGCGCGGTGCGGTGGCGATGCTCCCTGAGGCCGAGCGCGCCGAGATCGAAGGCCAGCCGCTGCCGGCCTTCGGCCAGGTCTGGGCGCTGGGCTTCATGTTCGTGGTCGAGAACTGGGAAGAGGAATGGGCGCCGCCGCGCGACGCCGAGACCGCCGGGTGGATCGACGAAGCACTGGACGCGATTGTGGTGCTGACCGAGGACGACACCGGCCAGCCCGCCTTCAACATGCACGCCGAAGAAGGGCCACCGAGCGTGAGCGAGGCGCGCGCCAACGCTTTCGGGTCGGCGATCTGGGCGGTGTACGACCTGCACCAGATCTGGCAGAGCCTGGGCCCGCGCGTGGAACCCGTGCGCAAGTCGGCCGAACCGGGGCGCAACGACCCCTGCCCCTGCGGCAGCGGCAAGAAGTTCAAGAAGTGCCACGGCGCCTGAGCACCGCCCCCCCGCGCTGAAAGCGCTCAGCCGCCAGCAGGCCCCTACCCGATGAGGTCGAACGCGGCTTCGGCGCACACCGCTCCGTTGACCTGCAGCTCGATCCGGTGGCGGCCCGGGTGCAGGGTCCGGGTGGTGACCGGGCGCAGGCTGTGGCGCTTGTCCAGTGTGCAGCGTTCGCCCGGCGCCAGCACCAGCTTCCAGCCCTTGAACACCTTGGGGCTGGTGCCGCCGTTGGCGCGCACGTGGTGCACCAGGTAGTCGATCACCAGGGTCTGCGGGGTCGCCGCCGTGCTGTGCATCGTCACCTCCAGGCCGATGTCTCCGCCGACAGAGGCTCGGCGCGCCGACAGCTTCAGTTGAGCCTCACCTTCCAGTCCCCTCGCCAGACCCCAGGCCGCCAGGGTGGGCGCGTGGCCCTGTTTGATCAGGCCGCGGCTGGCGTGGCGCAGCAGCGCCTCCCGCTGCGCGCTGGCGTCGGGCCGGTGGGTCTGCACCCAGTGTGCGACCAGGTCCGGGTGGTCTTTGGCGATGTCGTTGAGGTGGTTGGCGACGCTGCGGCGCACATAGGCGCTGGGGTCGTCCTGCAGGGCACGCAGCAGGGGCAGCGCAGGCGCCGGATCGGCCACCAGCGCCTGCAGCCGCAGGCCCCAGGGCAGGCGGGGGCGCGAGCCTTCGCTGACCAGCCGGCGCACGTGGGCGCTGGGATCATGAACCCATTGCGTCAGGGTGGCAAACACGGCGTCCGGATGGCTCTGGATGAAGGGGCGGATCGCGAACTCGGACGAGAAGCGCTGGGTCAGGGCGTGCAGGCAGGCCAGGGCGCGGGGCACATCGTCCATGCCTCGGCGCGCCACGAACTCCGCCAGCGACCACACCACCCAGCCGCGCAGGCCGGCCTTGTCGGCGCCGCCGTGCTCGTTGTTGGCCAGGCCCAAGGGCTCTCCATCCGCGTCCAGCGCGGTCGGCGGTGCCAGGCTGGCCTCGATCAGGTCCGCGGCGTGTGCGAACCGGTCCGGCAGGGTGGCTTCCAGGGCGTCGGCCAGCTGCATGGCGCGCGCCTTGAACTCCAGCGTGTCGAGCCCGTTGGCAGCCTGTCGCTCGAAAGCGGCGCGGTTGAACTGGGGCCACACGCGTTGCAGGTGGTGGCCCGCGGTGTCGACGGTGCGGGTGCTGATGAGGTTCTTGAAGGGCTCGGCCATGCCGCGGCTCAGGGGTGTTGCGACAGCCGCTGCAGCAGCCCGTCCAGCGCGTGGGCCACGGTGGCCTGCCGCACGGCTGCGCGGTCGCCATCGAAACGGCGGTGCTCGGTGAACACGCCTTCGGGCGTGGCCCAGCCGAACCAGACCGTGCCCACCGGTTTGTCGGCGCTGCCGCCCGTGGGACCCGCGATGCCGGTGACCGCCACCGACCAGTGGGCGTGCGCGTTGGCCACCGCCCCGGCGGCCATGGCGCGGGCTACCGCCTCACTGACCGCGCCGTGCGCCTCGATCAGCGCCGCCGGCACGCCCAGCAACTCACACTTGGCGGCGTTGGAGTAGGTCACGAAGCCGCGCTCGAACCAGTCGCTGGATCCGCTGATCTCGGTGCAGGCGCCGGCGATGAGGCCGCCGGTGCAGCTTTCGGCGGTCGCCATCATCTGGTCGCGCGCCCGTAGGACGACGGCCAGTTGTTCCACCAGGGTCGGAATGGGGTGCATGGGTCAGTACTTCCAGAGGGCGATGACGAGCAGCGTGCACAGGGCGGCTGCGAAATCGTCGAGCAGGATGCCGAAGCCGCCGCGCGGGCCGAAGCCCTTGAAGGTGCGGTCGGCCCAGGCCATGGGACCGATCTTCACGGCGTCGAACAGTCGGAACAGCGCAAAGGCGGTGAGTTGGCCCCAGAAGCCCGTGGGCATCACCAGCCAGAGCACCAGCCAGAAAGCGACCACCTCGTCCCAGACGATGTGGCCCGAGTCGGCGATGCGCATGTGCCGCGCGGTGACGGTGCAGGCCCACCAGCCGACGAGGGTGGCGGACCCGATCAGTGCGGCCCAGCGCAGATCGGTCATGAACGGCTGCAGCAGCACGAAGGCGGCCCAGGCCCAGAGCGTGCCGACGGTGCCGGGCGCGGCGCGCGACAGGCCCGACCCAGCACCCAGGGCGATGAAGTGCGCCGGGTGGGCGAGCAGGAATTTCAGGTCGGGCCGGTGAATGACCGGTGGAGGAGCGTCGGCGGCCAGGGTCTCGGACATGGCGGGATTATGGGTCCCGCGCTCGGGCCAGCCCTCAGGCGAAGTGGTCGTAGCTGCGGGCGCTCACCGGCCGCACGCGACCGTCTGGCCCGAGCAGGCGCAGCCCTGTGTCGGCGGTGATGCGACCGATGCGCTGCACCGGGGTGCTGGTGGCCGCACCCGCGCGCATGACGTCGTCCCGCGCCGCCGCCGGGGTTGTGAACAGCAGCTCGTAGTCGTCGCCGCCGTTCAGCAGACATTCCAGGCGGTCCGCGTCGGCCAGCGGTTGCAGGGCCGGCGCCACCGGCAACGCGGCCAGGTCGATCTCTGCGCCGACGCCGCTGGCCGCGAGGATGTGGCCGAGGTCGCCGGCCAGTCCGTCGCTGAGGTCCAGGGCGGCATGTGCCACACCGGCCAGCGCCCGGCCCAGCGCCAGCCGGGGCGCTGGCCGCTCCAGCCGCTGGCGGCACATGGCCTGGTCGTCCGGTGCCGCCAGCGCCCAGGCGGTGCCGCGCAGCTGCTCCAGCGCCAGCCGTGCCTCGCCGGTGCGACCGCTCAGCCAGAGCTCGTCGCCGGCCCGGGCGGCATCGCGGCGCAGCGCGAATCCAGGTGCCACTTCGCCGAACACCGTGATGCAGATGTTCAAAGGGCCGCGTGTGGTGTCGCCACCCACCAGCGGGCAGCCGTGCGCATCGGCCAGCGCCAGCAGGCCGTCGGAGAAGGCCTGCAGCCAGGCGTCGTCCGCGCTGGGCAGCGCGAGGGCGAGTGTGAAGCCCAGCGGCCGGGCGCCCATGGCGGCGAGGTCGCTGAGGTTGACCGCCAGCGCCTTGTGGCCCAGCGCTTCCGGGTCGACATCTGGGAAAAAGTGGTGTCCTTCGACCAGCATGTCGCTGGAGATGGCGAGCTGGTGACCAGGGCTGGGCGTGAGCAGCGCGCAGTCGTCGCCGATGCCCAGCGCCACCGCCGGCCCGGACTTCGCGCGCTGGAAGTGCCGACGGATCAGTTCAAACTCGCCCACGCCGTCAGCCACGCGAGGTTTCGGCGCCTGAGGCGTCGGCGCTCAGGCCGTCGTCGCTGGCGTCCGGAGGCGGTTCCGCGCCCGGGCGCGGCGGCAGCAGGAAGCTCAGCGGCGCGTGGCGCAGGCGGTGGCGCAGGGCGGCGTAGATGCGGCTGCGGTGCGCGTCGTTGATCGCCTGTGCCTTCAGCGCCAGGCGGAACGCCAGGTAAAAGCTCACCGCCAGATTCAGCGGGCCGACCACCGCCACGCCGGCTACGGCCGACCAGAACGCCGGCTCGCGCAGCACATCCCAGCCCAGCGACATGGCGGCCGCCGCCACCTGGCCGGCAGACAGCGTGACGTGGCGCACCTGCAGGCCCAGGCCGAAGAACTCGGCAAAGGCGGGCACGATGCCCAGCATCAGGCCCAGCGAGATGTTGGCCGCCAGACCGGAGATGTTGCGCCGCAGGAAGCCGGCCCAGCGGTCGGCGCGGGCGCGCCCCAGCCAGCGGGTGGTGCGCGGGTTGTGCCGGATCGCCGAGTCGAGGCGGTGGAACACGAACCAGTTCTCGACCCAGCCGGCGATGATGCTGGAGGAAAACAGCAGCACGCCGGTGAAGGCGGCGAACAGCGCGGTCGGCCCCAGCAGCTGCATGTCGTGCAGCACGTGCCGCGCCTTCTCCGTGTCGATCATGGGCGCGCCGGTGAATGCACTCAGCAGGCCGCTGATCAGCATGACCACCGGGATCACCACGCCGACGTTGCCCAGGATGGCCGCGATCTGCGAGCGCAGCAGGTTCGCCACCTCGTCGACAAAACGGCGGACTGCGCCGGGCTGGCGGATATCGCGCAGCTTGGCCACCATGGCCGGTGCCGTCACCGCCGGTTGCTTGGTCGCGACGGTCCAGTGCAGCAACTGCACCAGCACGAAGAAGAAGGCGTAGTTCAGGCCGGCGGCGAAGCCGTTCCAGAACAGCGACAGGCCCAGGCCATAGAGAGCGAACTTGACCCAGGTGGTCAGGCCGATCAGCGCGCCGCCACCGGCTGCCTTGCCCAGCATCTGACGGTATTCGGCCGCGTCGCGCGTGATGTAGTGTTCGCCGCTCTCGGCGCTGCGCTCGGCCACCTTGGCGGCGGTCAGGTGCGAGCTGCTGGCGATCAGCGCGCGCAGGCTGCGGTTGTCGTGGCCCACCTGGGCCAGGTCGGCCAGCAGGGCCGCGGTGGCACGCTCAGGTTGTTCCGACTGCAGGCAGTCCAGCAGCGACTTGGCGCGCAGCACCCGCTCGCGCAGCTGGCGCAGTCGGAACACGATGCCGACCGATACGCCGTGGGCGTCCAGGTGCGTATAGACCGAGTAGGCCGCGTGGCGGCAGGCGTCCAGCTGCGTGCGCAGGTGGGCCGCAGCGGCCTGCACTTCAGCGCCGTGCACGCCGTGGGCCAGCACCGCGTCGCGCAGGTCTTCCATGTCCACCGGCAGCTGGTGGAAGGTGCGCTCCGACTTGGCGGCCTCGGACATGCGCACGCGGATCTCGGCGGCGTAGCCGGTGGCGGTGATCTGGCCCACACAGAACACCAGCGCGTCCAGCAGCGACCGCTCCCACAGGCCGGGTCCAGTGGTCGCCGGTTCGTCCGGAGCCGGGCTGAACAGCAGCACATGCAGCCGGTGCAGCGTCTGGCTGTCCAGGGCGCGCAGCCACCGCACGTCGTCGGCCGTGGGCAGCAGCAGATCGAACAGCGCGCCCAGGTCGGTGGTCTCGGGCGTGCCGGGCAGCAGCTTCTTGCGCACGCGGTGGCCGAATTCGCTCAGGAAGGCGGTGCGTGGCGCGAAACCGTGGTCGGCCAGCAGCGGCGCCAGGTCCACGGTGTCGGTGAAGCGGCGCCACCAGGCGCGCCAGCGGCGCACCCAGCCGGGACGTGCCTCGGCGGTGTCCAGCAGCAATTGCAGACGGGCCACGCTGGCGCGCGCATCGCCATCGGTGCCGCGCACCCACTGCAGCAGCTCGATCAGCCACAGGTGCCGCTCGGCCAGCGGCGCCTCGGGGTCCAGCCGGTCGAGCAGTCGGACCGGGTCCACAGCGCTGCTCACAGCCCGGCCTGCTTCAGTGCAGCACGCGCGGTGGCTGGTCGCCGCCACCGCCGCCGTCGGCCACCAGGGCGAACTCGGGTACCTCGGCTTCGAAGCGCTCGCCATCTTCGGCGACGCAGAAGTAGCTGCCGCGCATGCTGCCCGATCGCGTGCCCAGGCGGGTGCCGCTGGTGTACTGGAACGACTCGCCCGGCCGCAGCAGCGGCTGGTTGCCCACCACGCCCAGCCCTTTGACCTCCTCGGTGTGGCCGCGGGCGTCGTCGATGATCCAGTGGCGCGAAATCAGCTGCGCCGTCACGTCACCGGTGTTGGTGATGGTGATGGTGTAGGCGAAGGCGTAGATGTCTTCGTCCGGCGCGGACTGTTCGGCCAGGTACTGGGGCTCGACCTCGCAGGTGAACTGGTATTTCGGCATGGCGGGCATGTTACCGCGGCGCCGCAAAACCCGGCAGGCCCTGCGAAAATGCCGGAATTGCGCCCATCCAGACCCTTTTCATGACCACCTACCGCATCGCTCCGTCCATCCTGTCTGCCGACTTTGCCCGCCTGGGCGAAGAGGTGAAAAACGTCATCGCCGCCGGCGCCGACTGGATCCATTTCGACGTGATGGACAACCACTACGTGCCCAACCTGACCTTCGGCCCCATGGTCTGCCAGGCGCTCAAGCCGCACGCGAAGAAGCCCGACGGCACGCCGGTGCCGATCGACGTGCACCTGATGATCCAGCCGGTGGACGCACTCGCAGGTGCCTTCATCGATGCCGGGGCCGATCTGGTGAGCTTTCACCCGGATGCCAGTGCCCACGTGCACCGCAGCGTGCAGGCCATCAAGGCCAAAGGCGCCAAGGCCGGCCTGACCTTCAACCCCGCCCAGCCGCTGGAAGTGCTGGACTGGGTGATCGAGGACATCGACCTGATCCTGATCATGAGTGTCAACCCAGGCTTCGGCGGCCAGAGCTTCATCGATTCCGCCCTGCGCAAGATCGAACAGGCGCGCAAACGCATCGAAGCCAGCGGCAAGGACATCCGCCTGGAAGTGGACGGCGGCATCAAGGCCGACAACATCCGCCGCGTGGCCGATGCCGGCGCCGACACCTTCGTGGCCGGCAGTGCGATCTTCGGCAAGCCGGACTACAAGGCCGTGATCGACCAGATGCGCGCTGCGCTCGCCTGATGCTGGTGGGCATCAAGGCGGTGATCGTCGATCTCGACGGCACCATGGTCGACACCCTCGGCGACTTCGAGGAAGCTCTCAACCGAACACTGGCCGACCTGGACCTGCCGCCGGTCACGCGCGCCCTGATCGAACGCACCGTCGGCAAGGGTTCGGAGCACCTGATCCGCTCGGTGCTGGCGCACCAGCTGGCGCTGCCCGAGGTGACTGGGCTGTCCAATGTCTGCCAGGCGCGCAGCGTCGACACGCTTTACGAGCCCGCCTGGCAGCGCTACCAGCACCACTACCTGCGCATCAACGGCGAGTTCTCCGCGGTCTACCCGGGCGTGGTCGAGGGGCTGGCGAGGCTGAAAGCGATGCAGCTGCCGATGGCCTGCCTGACGAACAAGCCGCTGGCGTTTGCGCAGGGACTGCTCAAGGCCAAGTTCCTCGACGGGTATTTCGGCTGGGTGTTCGGTGGCGACAGCTTCGAGCGCAAGAAGCCAGACCCGATGCCCATCCTGGGCACCTGCGCTGCCATGGGCGTGGTGCCCGCGCAGGCGCTGATGGTGGGGGACTCGCAGAACGACGCCCTGGCGTCGCGGGCGGCGGGCTGCCCGGTCGCGCTGGTCACCTACGGCTACAACCACGGCCAGCCGGTTGACCAGGCCCCGCACGACCTGCTGGTGGACTCGCTGCTGGAGCTGGCGGAGCGCCTTACTTCTTGATGCCGAGCAGGGCGTCCTTGAGCTGCCAGTCGGCCGGCTTGGGTCCGAGCCAGATGCGCATCAAGGCCTCGAAAAACTCCGGCTCCCTGAACGGTTCACCTTCGACCTGGCCCTTGACCGTCAGCACGGTCCCTGTGCCAGGAATCCAGTCGAGCACAAAGTTCTCACCGGTCTTGAGCACCTTGTGGTTGGTGAACACCTGGCTCATGCGCATCACGCCCGGGATGAGCTTGGCAAAACTGCCCTTTTCCATGTTGTCCTCCATGCCGCGGGAAAACAGCTTGCCCAGCTCGGCCGAGTCGATGTCGCGCAGCATGGTGATGGTCATGCGCTTGGGTCCGGGCTGGTTCAACAGTGCGTCGGGTGTGCTGGCAGGCTTTTCCACATAGAAACCGGCGGTGTAGACCTTGAACACTGCCTTGTAGCGGACACCGGCACCGTTGAGGGTCAGGGCCTTTCCAGCCAATGTCACCCGGTCTTCGAGCTGGACCCCTGCCACCTCCACCGTCGCCGCCAGCGTGGGCAGGCTGGCCAAGGCCAAGGCGGTCGCCAGGACAAGCCGGGGCACAGACGGGTGAAGACATGGTGTGGTCATGGGGAAGGCTCCAAATAGAACGACCGTTCGTTTTTGCATTGTCCGCAAACGCGACATTGGGCACAAGCTCGGGATGACCCTGAGGTGTTCTCCGGTCGATGACCGGCGCCTCGCCGGCGACGCGCTTTGCTACACTGCGCCGTCATGTTCGCTTCTTTCACGTTCTCTGCAGGTTTCGCACCTGGCCGCAACGGCCGGGGAGCCTGGCCCTGGCGCAAGCCAGCGTAAACGTGCACTCCCCCCTCTGAAGGGGCATGGGCCGGCCCGCAGCGACCGTCCAGCGCCCCGCAAGCCTGCAGCCGATCTGGCTGCATCCCTCACAGACGGTCCCTGGTAGCGTCCAGGCACCCCGGAGCAAGAACCGTGATCACCGAACTCGAATTCAAAAGCCTTACGCAACAGGGCTACAACCGCATCCCGCTGATGGTCGAGGCCTTCGCGGACCTCGAAACCCCGCTTTCGCTCTACCTCAAGCTGGCCCACGGCCGGGGTGACGGTGCCAACAGCTTCCTGCTCGAATCCGTCGTCGGCGGCGAGCGCTTCGGGCGCTACAGCTTCATCGGCCTGCCCGCGCGCACCCTGCTGCGCGCCAGCGGCTTCGGAGCCGAAGCCAAGACCGAGGTGGTCCGCGACGGCGCCGTGGTCGAAACGAACCACGGCAACCCGTTGGACTTCATCGCTGCCTACCAGCAGCGCTTCAAGGTCGCGCTGCGGCCCGGCCTGCCACGCTTTTGCGGTGGCTTGGCGGGCTACTTCGGCTACGACGCAGTGCGCTACATCGAGAAGAAGCTGGAAAACAGCTGCCCGCCCGACACCCTGGGCACGCCCGACATCCTGCTGCTGCAGTGTGAGGAGCTGGCGGTCATTGACAACCTCTCGGGCAAGCTCTACCTCATCGTCTACGCCGACCCGGCCCAGCCCGAGGCCTATGCCAACGCCAAGAAGCGCTTGCGCGAACTCAAGGAGGCGCTCAAGTACTCCGTGGCGGCCCCGGTGGTCAAGCCCAGCCAGAACCATCCGGCCCAGCGCGGCTTCGCCAAAGACGATTACCTGGCCTCGGTCGAGCGCGCCAAGGAGCTGATCGCCGCGGGCGATTTCATGCAGGTGCAGGTGGGCCAGCGCATCAGCAAGCGCTACACCGAATCGCCGCTGTCTCTCTACCGCGCGCTGCGTTCGCTGAACCCATCGCCCTACATGTACTACTACCACTTCGGCGATTTCCACGTCGTGGGGGCCTCGCCCGAGATCCTGGTGCGCCAGGAGCACACCGAAGAGGGGCAGAAAGTCATCATCCGCCCGCTGGCCGGCACCCGCCCGCGCGGCGCCACGCCCGAGAAGGACAAGGCCACCGAGGTCGAGCTGCTGGCCGACCCCAAGGAGCGCGCCGAGCACGTGATGCTGATCGATCTGGCGCGCAATGACATCGGCCGCATAGCGAAAATCGGTTCGGTCAAGGTGACCGAGGCCTTCGTGGTCGAGCGCTACAGCCACGTGATGCATATCGTGAGCAACGTCGAGGGCGTGCTCAACGACGGCATGACCAACATGGACGTGCTCAAGGCCACCTTCCCGGCCGGCACGCTGACCGGCGCGCCCAAGGTGCACGCGATGGAACTGATCGACCAGCTCGAACCTGTCAAGCGCGGCATTTACGGCGGCGCCTGCGGCTACCTCAGCTACGCCGGAGACATGGACGTGGCGATTGCCATCCGCACCGCGATCATCAAGGACCAGACCCTGCACGTGCAGGCCGCGGCCGGCGTGGTGGCCGACTCGGTGCCCGAGATGGAATGGAGGGAAACCGAACACAAGGCGCGGGCGCTGCTGCGGGCGGCGGAACTGGTCGAGGAGGGTCTGGAATGAGCAAGAGGATTCAACTGCTGATGGTGGACAACTACGACTCGTTCACCTTCAACATCGTGCAGTACTTTGGCGAACTCGGTGCCGACGTGACCGTGGTGCGCAACGACGAAATCACCGTGGACGAGATCCAGCGCCGGCTCGACGCCGGCCAGATCGACCGCCTGGTGATCTCGCCCGGCCCCTGCTCGCCGGCCGAGGCCGGCATCTCGGTGCCGGCCATCCAGCACTTCGCCGGCAAGGTCCCCATCCTCGGTGTGTGTCTGGGCCACCAGAGCATTGGCGCGGCCTTCGGCGGCAAGATCGTCCGTGCCCAGGAGCTGATGCATGGCAAGACCAGCGTCATCACCACCACGCAGGAAGGCGTGTTCGCGAACCTGCCGGAGCAGTTCACCGTCAACCGCTACCACTCGCTGGCCATCGAACGCGAAAGCTGCCCCGACTGCCTCAAGGTCACGGCCTGGACGCCGGACGGCGAGATCATGGGCGTGAAGCACAAGACGCTGGCCATCGAAGGCGTGCAGTTCCACCCAGAAAGCATCCTCACCGAGCATGGTCATGCCATGCTCAAGAACTTCCTGATGTCGTCTGATTGACCATGAGATTCCCTGCACCATGGAAATGGCTGTTCACGGCAGTGGTGCTGTCGTTGTGTCCAATGTGGGGTGTCGCTAGCACCTCTGAGGACATGATTGGGTGCTATGCCACGGAGCGAAATGGCCAGGCATCGTTCCGCTTCTACCTTGATGGGGGCGCTGTGTTTTGGACAGTTAGGCGAAGATCCGGGTGGCAGAAACAGGAGTCTGTTGCTCAGGTTGTTGACATACGTCGCCCGCATCCTGACCTGCCGGTCGAGACCTTAGAGAAGGTGGAGGGGATGCTCGACATGGGGGACATGTTCTTCTTGATCAAATTCAAAGACGACCGTATCCAGGATGTGACGGGGCGCGGTGATTTTGCCCACGGGATTGAACTGATGAAGCGCAGTGGATCGCCGTTTCTGATCAGTGCCAATGGCGTTGGTCCCGTGTTCCGGGTTGCGTGCGAGGAGAAGAAATGAGATTTGTCGACCTGCGCAGCGACACCGTCACCCAGCCCACGCCGGCCATGCGGGCCGCCATGATGGCCGCGCCGCTGGGCGACGATGTGTTCGGCGACGACCCGACGGTCAACGCACTGCAGGAGCGCATCGCTGCCCTCACGGGCAAAGAGGCCGCGCTGTTCATGCCGTCGGGCACGCAGAGCAACCTGTGCGGCATCCTGGCGCATTGCGGCCGTGGTGACGAATACATCGTCGGGCAGCTGGCCCACACCTACCGCTACGAAGGCGGTGGCGCGGCGGTGTTCGGCAGCGTGCAGCCACAACCGCTGACGCAGGACGCCCAGGGCCGCATGGCGCTGGCCGACATCGCCGCGGCCATCAAACCTGATGACCCGCATTTCGCGCGCACCCGCCTGCTGTGCCTGGAAAACACCTGGAACGGCTACGTGATGCCCGACGAGTACCTGCGCAGCGCCACGGCGTTGGCGTGGGAAAAGGGCCTCAATACGCATCTGGACGGCGCGCGCGTGTTCAATGCCGCTGTCGCGTCGGCCGCGCAGGAGCAGACCACGTTCGCCCGCCTGCGCGAAATTGCCGACCACTTCGACAGCCTGTCCGTCTGCTTCAGCAAGGGCCTGGGCGCACCGGTGGGGTCGGCACTGTGCGGGTCACACGAACTGATTGCGCGCGCGCGACGCATCCGCAAGATGGCCGGCGGCGGCCTGCGCCAGGCCGGTTTGCTGGCCGCCTGCGCGCTGCACGCGCTGGACCACCATGTGGACCGCCTGGGCGAAGACCACGCCAACGCGCGGCGGTTGGCTGAAGGGCTGGCCGGTGTCGATGGACTGACGGTGAAGTCGGCCGAGACCAACATCGTCTTTGTCGATGTGGCCGAGGGCCGCGGTCCGGCACTGCTGGAGTTCCTGAAGGCCAACGGCGTGCTCGCCACAGGCCTCATCGGCCTGCGTTTTGTCACCCACCTTGATGTCGACGCGGCAGGCATCGACCGTGCCATTGCCACGGTGCGCCGCTTCTTCGCAGAGGCGCCCGCCCCATCGGCCGAGGCCGCGCGCACTGGACCCTACTGAATCGACCCGTGGAGACGCCCATGCCCGACACGACACAGCTTCTGATGTTCATCGCGGCCGGGTGGCTGCTCAACCTCACCCCCGGCCCCGACGTGCTCTACATCGTCAGCAGCGCGCTCAGGAGCGGCGTGCGCGCCGGCATCGTCGCAGCACTGGGCATCGTCAGCGGCTGCTTTGTGCACGTATTCGCCGCGGCCCTCGGCGTGGGTGCGCTGCTGGCCACCTCGGCCACGGCCTTCACCGTGCTCAAGTGGGCGGGCGCGGCCTATCTGATGTGGATGGGCGTCAAGCTGCTGCTGGCCAAGGGCGGTGGTTCGTCCGTCGTACCGGTGGGAGTGAGCGCTGAGGTGGCGGAGGTGAACCTGTGGCGCGTGTACCGCCAGGGCTTTCTGACCAATGTCCTGAACCCCAAGGTGGCGCTGTTCTTCCTGGCCTTCGTGCCGCAGTTCATCGCGCCGGGCACCGAGGACAAGGTGAGTGCCTTTCTACTGCTGGGCCTGCTGTTCAATGTGAACTCGCTGCCCATCAACTTCGGCTACGCGTGGCTGGCCGGCTGGGCCTCGCGCCGCGTCGGTGCGGTGCAGCGCACCATGCACTGGATGGACCGCGCAGCCGGCGTGTTGTTCATCGGCTTTGGCCTCAAGCTCGCCCTGTCCGACAATCCTTCCCGCTGATTCCCGGAGACCCCATGCCCCACGCCCACAAAATCACACCGCAGGAAGCCCTGCAGCGCACCATCGAACACCGCGAGATTTTCCACGACGAGATGCTGCACCTCATGCGCATGATCATGGGTGGAGAGATGTCGCCCGTGATGATGGCGGCGCTGATCACTGGTCTGCGGGTGAAGAAGGAAACCATCGGCGAGATCACCGCAGCCGCGCAGGTGATGCGCGAGTTCTCGACCAAGGTGCACGTGGCTGACAAGACGCACCTGGTGGACATCGTGGGCACGGGCGGCGACGGCTCCCACACCTTTAACATCTCCACATGCTCCATGTTCGTGGCTGCGGCTGCGGGCGCCAAGGTCAGCAAGCACGGTGGACGCAGTGTCTCCAGCAAGAGCGGCAGCGCCGATGTGCTGGAGAGCCTGGGCATCAACATCAACCTGTCGCCGGACGTGATCGCTCGCAGCATCGCCGAGGTGGGCGTCGGCTTCATGTTCGCGCCCAACCACCACCCGGCCATGAAGAACGTGGCCCCGGTGCGCCGCGAGCTGGGCATCAAGACCATCTTCAATATCTTGGGTCCGCTCACGAACCCGGCCTCGGCGCCCAACATCCTGATGGGCGTGTTTCACCCCGACCTGGTCGGCATTCAGGTGCGCGCGCTGCAGCGCCTGGGCGCAGAACATGCGGTGGTGGTCTATGGCCGGGACGGCATGGACGAGGTGTCGCTGGGTGCGGCCACCATGGTGGGTGAACTCAAGAATGGCGAGATCGCCGAGTACGAAATCCACCCCGAGGACTTCGGTCTGACCATGGCCAGCAGCCGCGCGCTGCGGGTGGAGACGCCCGAGGACTCCAAGGCCATGCTGCTGGGCGTGCTGGAAAACCGGGACGATCCGGTGCTCAAGGCTGCCCGCGACATCGTGGCACTCAACGCCGGTGTGGCGCTGTATGCGGCCAACGTCTCCCACGACATGACGCAAGGCATCGCGTTGGCGCGCCGCACCCTCGAATCGGGCGCGGCGGCGGTCAAGCTGCGCGAGCTGCAGGCCTTCACCCAGTCCGCGGTCGCTGGCTCGGGCGTCTGAGGTGCGCCGTGCCTGTGTGGCTGCAGAACGAGGGCGCCTGGATTGCGTTGGGCGTCTCCGTCCTGTTCATCATTGCCGGTGTGGTCATCCATCGCATCATCAAGAAGGTGCTGCAGACGCCGCAGCCCGAGGAATCGCAGAAACATGAGTGACATCCTGAATCAGATCGTCGCGGTCAAGCGCGAAGAAATCGCAGCCGCACGCAAGAAGAAGCCGTTGGAGGCGATGCGCTTCGATGCAGAAAGCCGTGTGCTGACCCGCGACTTCGAAGGTGCCCTGCGCGCCAAGATTGCGGCCGGTCAGGCGGCGGTGATCGCCGAGATCAAGAAGGCCAGCCCGAGCAAAGGAGTGATTCGCGAGGACTTCATCCCCGCCGACATCGCCCAGAGCTACGCCGAGGGCAATGGCCAGGTCAGAGCGGCCTGTCTGTCAGTGCTCACCGACCGCCAGTTTTTTCAGGGCAGCGCGGACTACCTCAAGCAGGCGCGGGCCAGCTGCGACCTGCCGGTGCTGCGCAAGGATTTCATGGTCGATCCGTACCAGGTCTACGAGGCCCGGGCCATGGGGGCGGACTGCATTCTGCTGATTGCCGGCTGTCTGGACGATGCGCAGATGGCCGACCTGGAGGCCATTGCCATGGGCATGAACATGGCGGTGCTGGTCGAGGTGCACGACCGCGACGAACTGCACCGAGCGCTCAGGCTGAAAACGCCACTGCTGGGCATCAACAACCGCAACCTGCGCACCTTCGACGTGACCCTGCAAACCACGCTGGACATGCTGTCCGAGGTGCCGGATGATCGAATGCTGGTCACCGAGTCCGGGATTCTCGGGCGAGAGGATGTCCAAACCATGCGCGAGGCGGGTGTACACGCCTTCCTGGTGGGTGAGGCCTTCATGCGCGCACCCGAGCCCGGGCTGGCGCTGGCCGAGCTGTTTGCTTGAGCGCTGTGCTCATGCAGCAGGTGTCCTTCGACTGGGGTGGCGTGGCACCGGCGCGTCCATCGACCGATCCAGTGCCCTGGCTCAGGGAGATAGACCCGGCGCGGTGGCTGGTCGCAGAGGCCTGGCGCCCGGTGCTCGACCGGTTCTGGTCGGACAGGGCTGGGCAGGACCTGCTGGCCTTCCTGCGCGCGCGCTTGCGCGGTGGCGCAGTGATCTATCCACCGGAACCGCTGCGGGCCCTATCCTGGGGAGGTCCGGCCGATGTCCGCGTGGTGATCGTCGGGCAGGACCCCTATCACGGGCCAGGTCAGGCCGAAGGATTGGCGTTTTCGGTGGCGCCGGGTGTGCGCAAGCCGCCGAGCCTGCGCAATATCTTCAAGGAGCAGGGCCGCGATCTGGGGTTGGCGATGCCTGATGACGGTTCGCTGGTGCCGTGGGCGCGGCAGGGGGTCCTACTGCTCAACACGTGTCTGACGGTGGAAGATGGTCAGGCGGGGAGTCATGCGGGACAGGGTTGGGAAGTGCTCACTGATGCCGTCATCGAGGCGTGCAGTGCATCTGTCGAGCCAAAGGTGTTTTTGTTGTGGGGTGCGCACGCCCAGAAGAAGGCCGATCTGATCGATGCGTCACGCCACAAGGTGCTGTGTGCGAACCACCCTTCGCCCTTGTCTGCCAGTCGCGGTCCGGTCCCGTTTCTGGGGTGTGGCCACTTTGGTGCGGCGAACCGGTGGCTGGCGGAGCAGGGTTTTTTGCCCATCGACTGGTCGTTGATGGGGCTGAGTGACACAGGCAAAAAAACCGTGGCATAATGTTGGGCTGCGTTTGTGGAGGGGTGGCCGAGTGGTTAATGGCAGCAGACTGTAAATCTGCCCTCTTGCGAGTACGCTGGTTCGAATCCAGCCCCCTCCACCAATGACTGCGAGTGTGAGAGCGATGGAAATCTGTGCGGGAGTAGTTCAATGGTAGAACCCCAGCCTTCCAAGCTGATGACGCGGGTTCGATTCCCGTCTCCCGCTCCATATCCAGTTGTTGGTTCCGTCTGATCAGCGGGCGCGGAGTTTGAATTTCAGGGCGTCCGGCGTGTGTCGGATGTCTTGGCCCTTGTGGCTCAGTGGTAGAGCACTCCCTTGGTAAGGGAGAGGTCGCGGGTCCGATTCCCGCCAAGGGCACCATCTTTGTTCTGGTGTTTCGGCAATTTTGTTTTGGAGCTGAAAAATGGCAAAAGAGAAATTTGAGCGGACCAAGCCGCACGTGAACGTGGGCACCATCGGTCACGTGGACCACGGCAAGACCACCCTGACGGCTGCTATCACCACGGTGCTGGCTGCCAAGTTCGGTGGCGCCGCCAAGGCCTACGACCAGATCGACGCGGCTCCGGAAG
>NZ_JBHRXX010000005.1:0-378810 GCF_042648585.1 Hydrogenophaga luteola
ATCGCTTCGCGATGCATCACGAATGGATCGGTGTTTGACTTTCGGGGGGAAGCCCTTGTAGTTTGACGTGAGGGGCCGCCGGAGCCAAAGGCGGAGGGAACCCAAAGCGCAGCTTTGGGCCGTCCCTCTCGACGGAATTGTTAGCGGTTTTCTGATTAGGAAATGCGTAACACTTCATTTGGCATAACCCCGTTCATCTCGAACTCGGTTTTGATTTTGGCCGTTAATACGAAAACACACCTTGAGTCAGTGGAAACCAAGCCTTTCTCTTCTGCTCCGGCTGCCTCAATGATCTCAGGCTGCCAAGATGCTGGACTGACAGAGAAGGCTCCTGATACTTCTTTTGCCATGACGCAATCAGGAAAAAACTTATAAACACACTCGCCATCTGGCGATTGTCTGAGAAGTTCGGCTCTGTAGTGAAAGATGCTCATGACTAGTGACCGCTAACTTTGATTTAAACCGCAAAACCAAAAGCCACATCCATCCAAATCTGGATAGATACAGTTTTTTTGGATAGATATGGATTCCACATCTATCTCATTCCTGTAGCGCCCGTACGCGGTCAGAAAGCCCCAGTCGGCGGGCTGTGCGCTGTGGCAACCTCCAAAGGCGAGACGCAAGGTCCCACACACCGCCGGCGGCCTTGACCTGTGATTGCAGAGCCTTTTCGCCGTAACCAACCTGAACGCCCACCAGTTGGTCGGTACGCGAACGGATGGGTACCTGCTCCAGCACCAGTTCGACGGTGGTGCACCGGGCTTCGCCCTCGGGCGCGACACGACGACGGACGCACACCAGCGCGTCGCCAAAACGTTGCAGGAGCTTTTGCGCTCCGGGGGTCCTAGGTTGGAGCTTCTTAGTGACTTTGAATGATGAGACGGCCTGGCCCTTGGGTTGGGTGGGCATCGACAAGGCCGACGGCGCAGCTTGCTTCACAGATCCTCCCCTGTTCTGAGACGGGTTTGTTTTGTCGTGTTGACAAGCATTCTGCAATGTTTTGTCACAAGTCTCCAAGTAGCCCTTGTCAGTTCCGGCAACGGAGAACCTACTCGCCGACACTACAGCCCTATGCAGGACGACCTGTTCGGTGCACCACCCGCACCACCACCCACCCGACCGAAGCCACCCGCCGCCGCACCCGACCCGGCGGACGATGACGCTGCTCCTGCTCAGCCCAAACGCCGCCGCTCCACCGAAGTCCTCCCCCTGTCCCCCGACGAAGCCACCCACACCCTCGCCGCCCGCCTGAACCCGCGCATCCGCCTGGGCGCCTCGACCTGGAGCTACCCGGGCTGGGCCGGCATCGTGTGGGACGAGGGGCCGTACAGCGAGGCGGTGCTGGCCAAGAACGGCTTGGCCGCCTACGCCCAGCACCCGCTGCTGCGCTGCGTGGGCATCGACCGGTCGTTCTACCGCCCGCTGACCGAGGGGCAGTACGCGCGCTACGCGGGCCAGGTGCCCGACGACTTCCGCTTCGTGGTGAAGGCGCCGGCGCTGGTGACGGACGCGCTGGTGCGCGGCGAACAGGGCCAGGGCCGCCAGCCCAACACGGCGTTTCTGGACCCGGTGCTGGCGACGCAGGAGTTCATCACACCCGCGCTGGCGGGGCTGGGCGACAAGGTGGGCGCGCTGGTGTTCCAGCTCAGCCCGTTGCCGTTTTCGCAGTTGCAGCGCCTGCCGCTGTTGCTGGAGCGGCTGCGCGCCCTGCTGCGGGCGCTGCCCGATGTGCGCGGCGCCACGCCCGACGGCGTGGTGGCGGTGGAGGTGCGCGACCCGGAGTGGCTCTCGCCCGCCATCGCGCCGCAGCTGGCGGCCGTGCTCAAGGAGACCGGCACCACCTACTGCCTGGGCCTGCACGCCAAGATGCCGCGCCTGGCCGAGCAGTTGCCCCTGCTGCGCGCGCTCTGGCCCGGGCCGATGGTCTGCCGCTGGAACCTGAACCCGCTGCACGGCGCCTACGGCTACGAGGACGCGCAGCGCTCCTACGAACCCTACGACCGCATCCACGATGTGGACGCCGAGACGCGCGCGCTGATCGTGCGCACGGTGCGCGGCGTGACGGGCGCGGGGCAGAACGCCTACGTGACGATCAGCAACAAGGCCGAGGGTTGTGCACCGCTGTCGGCGCGGGCGCTGGCGGAGGGATTGGCAACGGCCCCTGTGGCCGGCTAGACGGTTCGCAGGAAATCGAGCACCAGCGTGTTGAACGCCTGGGGGTTGTCGCGATGCACCCCGTGGCCGCTGTCGGCCACCCTCACCACGCGCGCCAGCGGCAGATGGCGCGACAAGGCCCGGGTGGTCGCCTGGTGGATGGCCTGGGTGCGGTCGCCGTGCGTCAGCAGGATGGGCAAGCGCAGCGCCTGGAGGGCGTCGCGGTCCAGCGCCGGATAGGGATCGGCCGACAGACACAGCGCCTGCATGGCCAGCGCGTTGCGCAGTCGGCGTGCGCGGCCTTCGGGCGTGCCGGCCTCGCCCTGGCCGAGCCCGTTGATGCCGTCGGTGAGCATGCTCACGGCCTGGTCCGGGTCGCCCCGTCGGAACGCTTCGGTGGCCGGGTCCAGCACCTCGCGCTGGAACTGCAACCGCGCCGCCTGACCACCGGGCACCTCGTCGGCAAACGGCAGCACCGGCGGCTCGGTGATGGCCAGCGCCCGCACCCGCTGGGGAGCCACCAGCGCGGCCTGGAGCGCGGTGTAGGCACCATAGGACGTGCCTACCAGCACCGCAGGCCGGTCGCACCATTGGCCAAGCAGCTGCACCAGGTCCTGCGCTTCGGCCAGCACCGAATGGTCCGCGCCCACTAGCGGGTTGCGGTTAGGGCTGCTGTAGCGGCGGCTGTAGGTGGTGCAGCGGAAGTGCGGTGTGAAGGCATCCCACTGGGGTGCCCACGAGGACCAGTCACCCATGCCCCCGTGAACGAACACCAGCGGTGCGCCCTGCCCGCCACGGGTAAAGTGAATCTCGGTGTTTCCCGACACCGTGGTCCGTTGCAGCGGCTGACCCAGAAGCGTGCTCTGCATCAGTTGGCCTTCACCTCGGCCAGCGAGGGCTTCAGGCGCGTTTCCTCGCGCTGCAGGAACTGCCTGAACGCCTTGCCGTCGTTGGGCTCCACCACCACGCTGCCCGCCTTGAACTCGGTGTCGCGGTAAGCGGCGTCGGACATGATGTCCCTGAGCACCGCGTTGAGCCGCGCCACCACAGGTTCGGGCATGCCGGCCGGGCCCAACAGGCCGGTCCAGAGGTCGGCTTCGACCCCTTTGACGCTGCGGCCCTCGTTGACCGTGGGGATGTTGGGTGCGGTGGGGTCGCGGTGGCTGGAAATGATGCCGATGGCCTTGATGCGGCCCTCTCGGATCATGGGCAGCGCAGAGGTCAGCGCGATCGTGCCCAGCGGCACCTGTCCGCTGATGAGATCGGTGAGCAGCGGCGCCCCGCCCTTGTAGGGCACATGGTCGATGCGAAAGCCGCCAGCCTGCGCCAGCAGGGTGCCGCCGATGGTCTGCATCATCGCCACGCCTGTGGCGCCCGCCAGCAGGGGCTCGGTGCGGCGCCTGGCCAGCGCCACCAGTTCGTCGGCGGTGTTGGCGCCAAAACCGGGGTGGGCCACCAATACCGTGGTGTTCTGCGACAGCCGCGTCACGGGCGTGAAATCCATGGTGGTGTAGCCCGCCTTGAGCACCGCGGGCGCCACCAGCATGTCGTTGACAGTGCCCACCAGCAGCGTGTAGCCGTCCGGCGCGGCCCGCTGCACCTTCTTGGCACCGATGGTGCCGGAGGCCCCGGCGACGTTGTCGATCACCACGGGCTGCCCCAGCCGCCGCTGGAGCTCGGCGCCCAGGGCGCGGCCCACCCGGTCAACGGCCGCTCCGGCCGGGTAGGGCACCACCAGCGTGATCGGTCTGTCGGGGTAGGTCTGGGCGCTGGACAGCGAAGCAAAAGCGAGCGCGGCGAGCGCAACGGCGGCGGTTCTGCGGCGAAGGGTCATGGCTGTCTCCGTTGTGAATCTGTGCGCTCAGTGTCCGCACAGGCGCCATAGCCGTCCAATCGAATCTTTCACCCATCAATAGGCATGGCTTATATGATGCGCCAACCATGAGCCCACCCGTCTCGGCCTCATCCCTGCGCAACCGCCTGCTCGGCCGGGCCCGGCTACGCCACCTGCATGTGTTTGTGAAGGTGGCGGAACTGCAGTCCGTCAAACGGGCGGCGGATGCCGTGGGCGTGACGCAGCCGTCGGCCACGCAATGCCTGGCCGACCTGGAACAGCTGCTGGGGTGCAGCCTGTTCCTGCGCCATTCGCAAGGCATGGCGCTCACCACTGCGGGCGAGCTGCTGCTGCCGCTGGCGCGGCGCATGCTGGGCCTGGTGGACGAAACCGCCACCCGGGCGGCCGAGATCGCCCAGGGCGCGGTCGGTGTGGTGCGCATCGCAGCCATTTCCGCGGCCATCGGCAGCCATCTGGGCGAGGCCCTGCCGGCGTTCGCGCGCCTGCACCCGAAGATGCAGATCGAGCTGCTGGAAACCGATGCCCAGCGGCACGCCGGCCTGCTGGCCAACCGCGAGGTGGACTGCACCATCTGCCGCCGTCCGGCGGTGCTGCCGGCGGGCACGGCCTTCACACCGCTGTGGCCCGACCAGTTCGGCATCGTTGCCGGGGCGTCCCACCCGCTGGCGCGCAAACGCCGCGTCGGCATGGCCGCCCTGCTGGACTGCACGTGGCTGGTGCCGCCGACATCCATCGCCGCACGCGAGGTGTTCGACAACTTCTTCGCTGCGTCTGCGCCTGTGAAGCACTACAACATCGTCTGCGCCTCACCCACCATGCTGTGGACCCTGCTAAGCCAGGAGCCGCTGCTGAGTCTGGTGCCCCTGAGCGTGATGCAGCGATTTCTGCAGCACGGGCAGTTGGTCCAGATCAACCGGTCCCAGCGCATGCCCTTCGACGACATCGGCGTGCTGGCCACGGCCAACGGGCGCGGGCCCGCGCTGGAGGTGCTCCTGGCATTTCTTCAGGCGCAGGCGCGGCCAGGCGCACACCGCGCCTGATGCATGCCTCTCACCCCCTCACGCGCTGCACAGGGGTGGCGTGTGGGCGGTGGCGCAGGGTGACCCAGGTCAGCGCCAGCGCGGTCAGCGCGCCGGACGCCATGCCCGCCACCATGGGCAGCGGCTGGCCGTTGGCGAACAGGCCCACGATGCCCATGGCCACCGCGCCACAGAGCATCTGCAGCGTGCCCATGAGGGCCGATGCGGTGCCCGCAATCGAGCCGTGCGCTTCCAGCGCCAGCACTGACACCGTGGGAATCACCATACCCATGAAGGCGCTGGCCACGAAGTAGAGCGACACCAGCACCAGCAGCTGGTCGCCACCGGCCAGGTAATACGCCAGCAGCATCGCCATCACCAGGCCACAGGCGGTGACGGCACCCTTGGCCAGCGGCGCCAGCCCGAAGCGCCGCCCCAGCGGGCCGGTGAATTGCGCGGAGCCGATGAACGCGGCGGCGTTGAGGCCGAACGCCAGGCTGTATTGCGTGGGGCTCAGGCCGTAGTGGTTGATCAGCACAAAGGGCGAGCCAGCCAGGTAGACGAAGAAGCCCGCCATGGCGAAGGCGCCAATGAGCACCAGGCCCAGGTAGTGCCGGTCGCGCAGCAGCACACCGTAGGCGCGCAGCGCACTGCCCAGGCTGCTGTCTACGCGCTCGGCCTCGCTGCGCGTTTCCGCCAGCGCGCCGCGCACCATCAGCATGCCGGCCACCGCCGCCAGCGCCACCGCCCAGAACACGCCGCGCCAGCCGGTCAGCGCGATCACACCGCTGCCCGCCAGCGGCGCCAGGATGGGCGAGACGCTGAACACCAGCATCAGCAGCGACATGAGGCGCGCGGCCTCGGCGCCGGTGTGCAAGTCGCGCACGATGGCGCGCGGAATCGCCATGCCGGCGGCGGCGCCGAGGCCCTGCAGGAAGCGCAGGGCCACCAGGGTGTGGATGTCGGTGGCCAGCGCGCAACCGATGCTGGCCAGCGTGAACAGGGCCAGGCCGGCGTAGAGCGGCGGCTTGCGGCCCACCATGTCGGACACCGGGCCGTAGAGCAGCTGCCCCAGGCCGATGGAGAGGAAGAACGCGGTGAGGGTGAGCTGCACCGCGCCCACCTCTGCCCCCAGGCTGCGCCCGATGTCGGGCAGCGCGGGCAGGTACATGTCGATGGCGAAGGGGCCGATGGCCGAGAGCAGACCCAGGATCAGGGCCATCTTGAGATAACGAGAAAGCATCGGGGGATTGTCGCAGTGCAGCAAACAAGCCGCCCGGCGCCACCGGATCAACCTTTGACCGAAGCGAAGGCGCGTCAGTCGAACAGCGACGGACCGCCGGGCCGGTAGCCCTCGATTTCCAGCAGGCGCCATTTGGTGATGGCGCCGCCGCTGGCCGAGAAGCCTCCTGGCTGGCCGCCCGCCGCCAGCACGCGGTGGCAGGGCACGACCGGCGCGAACGGGTTGGCGCCCATGGCCTGGCCGATGGCGCGGGCGAGGTTCCTGTCGCCCATCTCTGCGGCAAGCTCGCCGTAGGTCAGCGTCTGGCCGGGCGGAATGGCGCGGGCGCGCTCATAGACCCGCTGTAGGAAGGGCGTGAGGCGGGACATGTCCAGCGGCAGGTGGCGCAGGTCGGCCGGCCGCTCACCGCGCAGGGCCGCTTTCAGCTCGGTGATGGCCGACTGCACCATGGGCGGCGGCTCGTGCTCAGGCACGGGGCCCGGCAGGTTGCACAACAGCCTCTGCCGCGTGCCCTCCGGCGAGGGCTCGGGCAACTGAACCGCCGTGATGCCCGCCGGCCCCCAGGCCATGCCGCACACACCGATGGCGGTGTCGAACAGCGTGTGGCCGTGGCCGTGGCCGTCCATGGCGGTCTGGGTGGCGCGTCAGCCGGCGCGCAGCGCCTGCCGCAAGCCCTCCCCGATCTCGGGCCGCTCCGCAAACGGGTCGGGGGGGTTGGTGCCGGCGACGATGGCGTCGAAGCGGCTCTGGGCGTTGCCCAGCGCCTTGGGGTGGCTGTAGATGTAGAACTGGTCGTGCCGCATGGCGTGGAACACCATGTCGGCCACCTGGGCGGCGGTGATCTTGCCGCTGCTCACGGCCTTGTCGCTCATGGCCTGGCCGATCAGCTGGCTCTGCGTGGGCTTCTCGTCGGCCAGCCCGGCGGGCTTGTTGCGGTGGCTCTGGCTGATGCCGGTGGGCACGAAGTAGGGGCAGAGCACGCTGGCGCCGACCTGGTCGGTCACCAGCTTCAGGTCCTGGTAGAGCGTTTCGGAGAGGCTCACCACCGCGTGTTTGCTGACGTTGTAGATGCCCATGTTGGGCGGGGTCAGCAGGCCAGCCATGCTGGCGGTGTTGACGATGTGGCCGCGGTAGGCCGGGTCGGCCTTGGCGGCGGCCAGCATCATGGGGGTGAACAGGCGCACGCCGTGGATCACGCCCCAGACGTTGACGCCCAGCACCCACTCCCAGTCCTTGACGGAGTTCTCCCAGATCAGCCCGCCCGAGCCCACGCCCGCGTTGTTGAAGACGAAGTGCGGCGCGCCAAAGCGCTGCTGCACGGCCTGGGCCAGGGCTTCCATCTGTTCGGCGCTGGACACGTCGACCTTGCGGGCGAGCACCTGGGCGCCGGCCGCTTCGAGTTCGGCCTGGGCTTTGTCCAGCGCGTCCTGCTGCACGTCCACCAGCACGAGGTTCATGCCGAGCTTGGCGCCGATGCGCGCACATTCGAGGCCGAAGCCGGAGCCGGCGCCGGTGAGCACGGCGGTCTTGCCTTGGAAGTCTGTGATCACGTCTTGTCTCCTTCTGTTGTGTTGTTCAGCGACGGATCATTTCCAGGTGCGGAATGCCGTCCTCGATGTAGGGCTTGTCGTCCGACACGAAGCCGTGGCGGTTGTAGAAACCTTCCAGGTGCGCCTGCGCGCCGATGCGGATGGGCTGCGGGCCCCAGAGCTGTTCCAGCAGGCGCACCGACTCGGCCATGAGCGCGTGGCCGATGCCGCCGCCGCGCGCGGCCGGCGCGGTGACCACGCGGCCGATGCTGGCCTCGGCAAAGGCCACACCGGGCGGCACCAGGCGGGTGCTGGCGTGCAGGTGCGGGGTGCCGTCCTGATCGACCACCTCGCCGAGCACGTGCAGGCACTGAGCGTCCAGCCCGTCCATGTCCAGGAACACGCAGGCCTGCTCCACCACAAAGACCTCGCTGCGCAGGCGCAGCAGGCGGTAGAGGGTGTTGGCGCTCAGCGCGGCAAACGGGAGGCAGCGCCACTGCAGCACGGCGCTATGGTGGAAAACGGTGGTTCCGGTCAAGCTTTCACTTCCTTCAGTACATATCCGATGCGGGGGAAATGTACGTGCAGGTGGCCGGCGCGGTCGTCGCTGCGGGCCAGCGTGTAGTGGGTGCGCGTGGCGGCCACCAGCGTGCCTTCGGTGGTCTCGGTGCCGAAGCTCTGCGCCGCCACGGTGACGCGGCTGCCCAGGGCGATGCCGTGGTCGTCCTGGAAGGCCTCCTGGGGCAGCGGCGCCGGCTCGGCAGCGGCGGCGATGGCGATGGCCTCGGTGGAGCTGAGCTTGGCCGGCTTGCCGCGGCCGATGGCGGCCATGCGGTCCATCCACGCCAGCACACCGGGTGTGGCGTCCAGGATGCCGGCCATTGCGGGGTTGACCACGCGGCTGAACCACAGCGGGTGGTAGGCCGCGAAGTCGGCGATGCACGGCTTCTCACCCAGCAGGTAGGGCTGCTCGTGCAGCATGTTCGCCAGGCGCCGCAGGTGGCTGCGGTAGGCGCTGGTGGCGTCGCCGGGACGCAGGCGGGTCATGCCGGTGCTCATGGCGCTGCGGTCGGCCGCGAAGGCCTGCGCGGCCTCGGGCGGCTGGTTGGCGAACATCGCGGCGGCGCCCTTGGGGCTGAGCGTGTAGCCCATGGCGGCCCAGAACAGGTCACCGTCGGCCCACTGCGCCACGATGCGGGCAATGCCCTTGAGGTGATCCGGAAACAGCGCGGGCTCGGGCTGGAGGTGTTCAAGCACCGTGGCGATGAGCGCGGTGTCGCAATAGATGTCGGCCCCGATCTGCAGCAGCGGCGTGCGTCGGTAGCCGCCGGTCAGTGCCACCACATCGGGCTTGGGCATGACGCTGGGGATGTACACGCTCTGCCAGGCCAGGCCCTTGAAACCGAGCATGAGCCGCGCCTTCTCGGCGAAGGGCGACATGGGGTAGTGGTGCAGGATGGGCGTGGTCATGGGGCTCTCCCTGAATTCAGCGTGGTTGGGCGCGGGCGATGATGGCTGCGAAGTCCGTGCCCGAGCCCAGTGATCCGAAGCTGTGGCCCCAGTGCCCGGCCAGGCGCGATTCGCAGAAGGCGGCGAACACGGCGCCGGTCGAGGTCTGCGCCAGCAGCGCGGCCTGCACGGCCAGGGCCACGTCCTGCGCCAGGCGGCGGGCTTCCATCTCGGTGGCCATCAGCTCCACGCGGGTGGGCAGGCTGGCGGCCAGGTGGTCGAGCGCGGGGTGCATGCCTTTGGCGGGCGCCAGCTCGTGGGCGAGTGCGGCAGCGGCGTCGGCCTTGCGCAGGGCGCGCAGAAGGTCGAGCGCCATGATGTTGCCGGCGCCTTCCCAGATGCTGTTGACCGGCATCTCGCGGTAGATGCGGGCCATGATGCCTTCGCCGCCCTCTTCCACGTAGCCGTTGCCGCCCAGGCATTCCATGGCTTCCTGCGCAAAGTGGCTGCCGCGCTTGCAGATCCAGAACTTGGCCACGGGCGTGAGCAGGCGCTGCATCACGCGCTCGTGCTCGTCGCTGGCGGCGCGGTCGAAGCTGCGCGCCAGCCGCAGGGCCAGCGCGGTGGCGGCTTCGGATTCGAGCGCGAGGTCGGCCAGCACGTTCCGCATCAGCGGCTGCTCGATCAGCGCCTTGCCGAAGGCCTTGCGCTGCGCGGTGTGGTTGAGCGCGAGCGACAGCGCGTGGCGCATCAGGGCGCCGGTGCCCAGCGCACAGTCCAGCCGCGTCATCGTGCCCATCGCGAGGATCTGGGGCACGCCCCGGCCTTCCTCGCCCACCAGCCAGGCGGTGGCGCCCGCGAACTCGACCTCGGAACTCGCGTTGGCCTTGTTGCCCAGCTTGTCCTTCAGGCGCTGGATGAAGAGCTGGTTCAGCGTTCCGTCCGGCAGCACGCGCGGCAGGAACAGGCAACTCAGCCCGCTGGGCGTCTGCGCCAGGATCAGGAAGGCGTCACACATGGGCGCCGAGAAGAACCACTTGTGACCCGTCACCTTGAAGCGCGGGCCCCAGGCGTCGAGCCCATCGGGCAGAGCCCGACTGGTGTTGGCGCGCACGTCGGAGCCGCCCTGCTTCTCGGTCATGCCCATGCCCATGGTCACGCCGGGCTTGTCTTTCCAGAGCTTGAGCGCCGGGTCGTAGGCGCGGCTGGTGAGCTGCGGCGCCCAGTCGGCGTAGATGGCGGGGTTGCCCTGCAGCGCGGGCGTGACCGCGTAGGTCATGGAGATCGGGCAGAGGATGGACGGCTCCAGCTCGGTGAAGAGCATGAAGGCCGCGGCCCGGTTCACATGCGCCGTGCCCGAGGCCTGCTCGGCGTCGGAGAACGGCGTGCCGTGCAGACCGGCGGCGGTGGCCGCCGTCATCAGCGCGTGGTAGCTGGGGTGGAACTCCACCTGGTCGATGCGGTGGCCGAAGCGGCTGTGGCTCTTGAGTTGCGGCGTGAACACATTGGCCAGCCGCGCGTGCTGCTGCATCCCGGCGCTGCCGACCTGCTGGCCCAGGGCGCTCAGGTGGCTGGTGACCAGCGCTGGCGCGTTGAACTTCAGCGCATCCTGCATCGCCCGGTTGCCGTCGAACAGGTTGACGTCCACCAGCGGCTCGGGCTGGTTGAAGACTTCGTGGGTCGTGTTCATGCCAGCCTCCGCGCGGTGGCGTCAGATCAGCTTGACCAATTGCTTGCCAAAGTTCTTGCCCTTGAGCAGGCCCATGAACGCTTCGGGTGCGTTCTCCAGTCCCTGGGCGATCGTCTCGCGCGGGCGCAGCTTGCCTTGCGCCACCAGGGTGCCCAGCTCGGTCAGCGCCTCGGGCCAGACCTCCATGTGCTCGCTGACGATGAAGCCCTCGACCTTGAGGCGGTTCACCAGGATCAGCGCCGGATTGGCCATGGGCAGCGGCTGGCCGTCGTAGCCGGCGATCATTCCGCAGACAGCGATGCGGCCGAAGGCGTTCATGCGCAGCAGCACGGCGTCGAGGATCATGCCGCCCACGTTCTCGAAGTAGCCGTCGATGCCGTTGGGGCACTCCTGCTTGAGCGCCTTGGCCAGGCTGTACATGTCCTTGTGAAGCTTGTAGTCGATGCAGGCGTCAAAGCCGAGTTCATCCACCGCGTACTTGCACTTGTCCGGCCCGCCCGCGATGCCGACCACGCGGCAGCCGCGCGCCTTGGCCAGGGCACCGAAGGCGCTGCCCACCGCGCCAGTGGCGGCGCTGATCACCATGGTCTCACCTGCCTTGGGATTGATGATCTTCACCAGCCCGTACCAGGCTGTGACTCCCGGCATGCCGACCGCGCCGAGGTAGTAGGACAGGGGCACGTGCGTGGTGTCGACCTTGCGCAGCGCGCCGGGCTGCAGCGCGTCGACCACGCTGTACTCCTGCCAGCCGCCCATGCCGACCACTTTGTCGCCCGCCAGGAACTTCGGGTGGCGCGACTCGACCACCTCGCCGACCGTGCCGCCGATCATCACCTCGCCCAGCGGCTGCGAGGCCGCGTAGCTCTTGCTGTCGTTCATACGGCCGCGCATGTAGGGGTCCAGGCTCAGGAAGTGGTGGCGCACCAGCACCTGCCCGTCCTGGAGCGGCGGGGTTTCGGTGGTGACCAGCTTGAAGTTGTTCACGGTGGCTTCGCCCTCGGGGCGGTTGTCGAGCAGGATCTGGCGATTGGTGGCCATGGGAAGTCTCCTTGGGTTGTTCAGGGGGCGGGACGGCGCAGCGTGGGCAGGCCGACGCCGGCGGCGTCGAAGCCGCCGTCGACCGCCAGCACCTGGCCGTTGATGTAGCTGGCCTGCGGGCTGCACAGGAAGCCGACCGCGTTGGCGATCTCTTCCAGGCTGCCGTAGCGGGCCAGCGGGATGGTGTCGTGGTAGTCGGCGCGGATGGCGGGCGTGTGCACCTTCTTCGCCATTTCGGTTTCCACCGGTCCGGGCGCGATGGCGTTGACGCGGATGCCGGCGTTGCCGTACTCCACCGCCTGCTGTCGCGTGAGGTGGATCAGCGCGGCCTTGGAGGTGCCGTAGGCCACGCGCAAGGTGCTGGCGCGCAGGCCGGAGATGGACGCGATGTTGACCACCGCGCCACCGCCGTGCTTGAGCATCAGCGGCGCACAGGCCTGCACGCACAGGAAGGGGCCGTCGAGGTTGGTCGCCATCACCCAACGCCATTCGTCGAAGCTGGTTTCGCCAATCGGCTTGAAGGTGGCGACGCCCGCGTTGTTGACCAGGGCGTCGAGCCGGCCGAAGCGCTGCTCGATGCGCTGCACGGCAGCGGCCACCTGTGCCGGGTCGGACACGTCGCCATGGATGACCAGCAGGTCGTCGGCGCGTTGGCCGAGCTCGGCACGCAGCGTGGCTTCGGTGGCCGTCAGGGTCGGCGCGTCGTTGTCGATCACCGCGACGCGGTGGCCCTGGTGAAAGAACCAGCGCGCGATGGCCAGGCCGATGCCGCGGGCGGCACCGGTGACGAAGGCGACGGGAGTGGCGGAGTTGCTCATCAGTCGGTCTTCAAGGTGTTCAGCGCGTTCGTGCCCTTTCCCACCGGCAGGCGCGGCACGAACTTGAAGGTGCCGGTGGCGTGGGCACAGAGCTTGCCCGCTGCGTCCACGATGCGGCCCTCAGTGAAGGCCATGGTGGGCGTTCGGTGCAACAGCGTGCCGTGCGCGGTCAGCGCACCCTTGGCGGGCCGCATGAAGCTGGTCTTCATCTCCACCGTCACGCAGCCCATGGCCGGCTCGACCGAACGCGCCGCGTGCGCCATCACCACGTCCAGCAGCGTCATGCTGGCGCCGCCGTGCACCACGTTGAACGAGTTCTGATGCTCGGGCTTCGGGTCAAAGGCAATCGTGGCCTCACCGTCCTCGAACTTCTGCAGTTCGAAGCCGAGCAGCTCGACGAACGGGATGTGGACCGAGAACTTCACTCAACCACCCGTGATGACCGAGACGCCACCGTCCACCGCCAGCCACTGGCCGGTGATGTGCTTGCCGGCGTCGGACGCGTACAGCACGGTCAGGCCCTTGAGGTCTTCGTCGTCGCCCAGGCGGCCCAGCGGCGCGTGCGCGGCCAGCTGTTCTTCACCCATGGCCTTGAGCGTGCCCTGGGTCATCTTGCTCGGGAAGAAGCCCGGGCAGATGGCGTTCACGCGGATGCCGTGCGGCCCCCACTCGGCGGCCAGCGCGCGGGTGAAGTTGATGACCGCGCCCTTGGAGGTGTTGTAGGCGATGGTGTTCATGCCGCGCGGGTTGCCGCCCAGGCCGGCGATGGAGGCCGTGTTGATGATGCTGCCGCGCTTCTTCGGAATCATGCTGGCCTTGGCGATCAGCTGGCTCAGGAAGAAGTAGCTGCGCACGTTGAGGTTCATCACCTTGTCCCAGGCTTCGAGCGGGTGGTCTTCGGCCGGTGCGCCCCAGGCGGCGCCCGCGTTGTTCACCAGGATGTCCACGTCGCCTGCGCGCTGCAGCGTCTCGCTGACCAGACGGCGGATGTCTTCCTCGTGCTGACAGTCGGCGGCGATCCAGCGCGCGTCGATGCCGGCAGCCTGCAGTTCGGCCGTGGCCTCTTCGAGATCGGTCGCCTTGCGCGAGCTGATCACCACGCGCGCACCGGCCTCGCCCAGGGCGTGGGCCATCTGCAGTCCCAGGCCGCGCGAGCCGCCGGTGACGAGGGCGGTCTTGCCCTTGAGGTCGAACAGTTGCTGGATGTTTCGGGTCATCGTTGTCTCCTTGGAATGTGAAAGCTCAGAAAGCGTCTTCGGCCAGATCGGCGCAGGTCAGGTCGCGCGTGCGCACCACCTGCAGCCAGGCGCCGATCTTGGGCAGTTCGTAGTGGAAGAAGAAGCGCGCGGCGGCCAGGCGGCCGGTGCGCGAGGGGCTGTCTTGCGCGGCGTGCGCGGCCAGGGCCACGTCCAGCCAGACCCAGGCCAGCACCGTGTGGCCGAAGGCCTGCAGGTAGGGAACGGCATTGGCCAGCGCCTCGGTCGGGTTGGCGGTGGCCCAGGCGGCCTTGGTGGTGGCGCCCACGTCCTGCAGGGCCTTGCCCAGCGCGTTGGCGTGGCCTGCGAATTCGGGCACCTGGATGGCGCGCTGGATGGTGTCGTTGATGCGGCCGGCCAGCAGCGCCAGGCCCTTGCCGTTTTCCATCAGCACCTTGCGGCCCAGCAGGTCCATGGCCTGGATGCCGTGCGTGCCCTCGTGGATCATGTTCAGACGGTTGTCGCGCCAGTACTGCTCCACCGGGAAGTCGCGCGTGTAGCCGTAGCCGCCGTGGATCTGGATCGCCAGCGAGTTGGCTTCCAGGCACCACTCGCTGGGCCAGCTCTTGGCAATCGGCGTCAGCACCTCCAGCAGCAGGCGCGCGTCGTCGGCGGCCTCGGGTGCGCCGGTGTGCTGCTCGTCCACCAGTCGGGCGCAATAGAGTTCGAGCGCGAGCGCGCCTTCGGCGTAGCTCTTCTGGGCCAGCAGCATGCGCTTGACGTCGGCGTGTTCGATGATGCGCACCTGTGGGGCCGCGGCGTCTTTTCCGCCCGAGGTCACCGGTCTTCCTTGCGGCCGGTTCTTCGCGTACTCGAGTGATGCGTGGTAGCCCGCCATGCCCAGCATGGTGGCTGCCATGCCGACGCCGATGCGGGCCTCGTTCATCATGTGGAACATGCACTGCAGGCCCCGACCGGGCTGGCCGACGAGGTAGCCCACGGCGCCGGCACCGGCGCCATCCAGTCCCCCGCCACTTGCGCCACGCACCGGGTACTTGCCTTCGCCGAAGTTCAGCAGCGTGTTGGTGGTGCCGCGCCAGCCGCACTTGTGGTTCAGGCCCGCCAGCGCCACGTCGTTGCGTTCGCCGGTCAGCTTGCCGTCGGTGTCCACCAGCTTCTTGGGCACGATGAACAGCGAGATACCGCGGGTGCCCGGCACCAGCTTGCCCTCGGCATCAGGGATCTTGGCCAGCACCAGGTGGACGATGTTCTCGGTCAGCTCATGTTCACCGGCCGAGATCCACATCTTGTTGCCCTTGAGCCGGTAGCGCGGACCGAGCGGGTCGCTCTCGAAGTCGCTGCCATCGGGCACCGCACGCGTCGCCACGTCGCTCAGCGACGAACCGGCCTGCGGCTCGGAGAGGCACATGGTGCCCGACCAGCGGCCTGAGAATTCGTTGAGCGCAAACACCCGCTTTTGCAGGTCGGTGCCGTGCGCCATCAGCAGGTTGGCGTTGCCCACGGTGAGCAGGCCGCTGCCGATGGAGACCGAGGCCATCGCGAAAAACGCGTTGGCCGCGGCCTCCACCGTGTAGGGCAGCTGCATGCCGCCGATGTCGTAATCCTGCGCGGCGCTGAGCATGCCGCTTTCGGCGTAGGCCTTCTGCGCGTCGTGCGTGGCCTGCGGCAGGATGACTTTCTCGCCGTCGAAGTGCGGCTCCTGCGTGTCCACCAGCCGGTTGAAGGGCGCGTACTTCTCGCGCGCGATGCGCTCGCAGGTGTCGAGCACCGCGTCGAAGGTCTCGCGGCTGTGGTCGGCGAAGCGCTCGCGCTGGTTCAGGCGCTCGACCGACAGCCAGTCGTTGAGCAGAAAGTCGATGGTGGGGCGCAGGCTCATGGTCGGCGAGAACGGTGAGGTTGACGGCTTATTGCGGCTCGATCTTGGCGTCCTTGATGGCCTTGGCCCACTTGGCGGTTTCGGTCACACCGCGCTTGGCCAGGTCCTCCGGCGTGCCCGGCTCCACCGCAAAGCCGATGCCGGCGAACTTCTCCTGCACCTCCTTGCTGTTGGCCGCGGCGTTGGCCGCCTTGTTGAGCTTGGCGATCACGTCGGCGGGCGTGCCAGCGGGCACGTACATCGCGAAGTAGGCAATCAGCTCGTAGTCCTTGAGGCCCAGGGCTTCGTTGACCGTGGGAATGTCGGGTACCGCGGGCGAACGCTTGGTGGACGTGACGGCCAGGCCACGCACCTTGCCGGCCTTGACCTGCGGCAGCATCACGGCGAAGTCGGCGCTGAACATCTGCACCACGCCGCCGATCAGGTCGGTCATGGCGGCAGGGCCGCTCTTGTAGGGCACGTTGGTCAGCTCGATGCCGGCCATGCCGGCGAGCATCTCGGTGGAGACCAGCTGCGAGGTGCTGGCGCTGGCGAAGTTGATGCTCTTGGGCTTGGCCTTGGCCAGGTCGACCAGTTCCTTGAGCGTCTTGGCCGGCACGTCCGGGTTCACCGCGATGATCAGCGGCACCGAGCCCATGTAGGCCACGGGCGCGAAGGCCTTGTCCTGGTCGTAGGGCAGCTGCTTCATCAGGCTCTTGAGCGCCGCGTTGGTGCTGTTGGTGCCGATCAGCAGGGTGTAACCATCCGGCGCGGCCTTGGCCACCGCGTCGGCGCCGAGCATGCCGTTCACGCCCGGCTTGTTGTCGATCACGATGGGCTGGCCCAGGGCCTCCTGCATCTTCTGCGCGAAGGCGCGGCCGATCTGATCGGTGGCGCTGCCGGCGGCAAAGGGCACCACGGCCTTGATGGGTTTGTCCGGGTAGGTCTGCGCGAGGGCCGCAGTGCAGGCCAGTGCGGCCGCGGCCGCGGCGATGACTCGGGTCAGGGTTCGCATCGTCTTGTCTCCTTGTGGTGTGAATCGGAACTCAGTCGTCCAGCGGCAGATCCAGGATCGCCGCGCTCAGGGTCTTGCCATGCGCGTCCAGCGCGAGCGAGCGGGTGACGCCGCCCGCGAGGGCATCATGCATCACGAAGTGCACGGCCTGCAGCTGCGGCAGCACGAAGCGCTGCACCTCGCCGCCCACCACGCCCGCGAAGTGCGCCTGCACGCGGTCGGCCGTCAGCAGCCGCTCCAGCGTCGGAAAGTCTGCCGGGTCCAGCGCGATCACGCTGAGCGTGGCGCGGTTGCCCTTGTCGCCGGAACGGGCCAGGGCAATGTCGCGCAGGATTCGGCGAGGGGTGTTGCTCATGCCGTCCACTCCAGCACCTCCACGCGGGTCTGCACCGCCGAGCGCGGGATCAGGGTGGAGGCCACCGCCACCACCTCGCGCACCGACTGCGTGACGCCGCCGCCGGCCGCCGGGCCGTTGAGGTAGAGCGCCTCCACCTCCTGGCCCACACGCTCGGCCTGCGCGCGCGTCGCGCAACGCACGGCCAGCCGCACGCGCACTTCATACGGCTCGCGGTCGACGCCCAGCGCGGCGCCGTGCATGGCGTTGACGCCGATGAGTTCGGCGCGGTGTTCGCACCCCGCGAGCGACGGCAGCAAACCGTCGTACGCGAGGCGATGGCGCAGGATCTCCAGCGCGAGTTCGCCACGCGCCCGGGCGCCCGGCCCGGCGTAAGAGATCTGACCCTCGCCGATGAAACCGTCGCTGTAGCCCAGGCTGACCTTGAGCTGTTCGGGCCGCGCGTGTCCGCTGGCGCCGTCCACACGCAAGCGATCTTCGCCCAGCTCGGTGAAGCGCACACTCGAAAAGTCGCCGGTCACGTCCGCCTGCAGGTAGGCCGCCGGGTCTTCCACCTCGTACAGCAGCTGCGCCGTGCAGCTGAGCCGGTCCACGCGACCGCCGGTGCCCGGCAGCTTGGTGATGACCACGCCGCCGTCGGCATCCACCTCGGCGAGCGGAAAGCCCACCCGGTGCAGGTCGGGCACGTCCACCCGGCCCGGGTCGGCCAGGTAGCCGCCGCTGACCTGGGCCGCACATTCGAGCAGGTGACCCACGGCCAGGCCCTTGCCGAGCAGCGTCCAGTCATCAGCCGCCCAGCCGAAGTGCTGCATGAGCGGCGCGAGGAACAGCGAGGGATCGGCCACGCGGCCGGTGATGACGAGATCCGCCCCCGTGGCCAGGGCCGGCAGCAGCGCGTCGGCGCCCAGGTAGGCGTTGGCCGAGATCAGCCGATCGCCCAGCGAGCGCACAGTGTCGGCGCTGTCGAGCAGCGGCGCGTCGTGCTGCCGCACCCAGTCCAGCACGTCGTCGCCCAGCACCACGGCCACACGCAGGCGCGGCAGCTTCAGTTCACGCGCGACCGCCAGCGCCGCGTGGCCCGCGGCCAGCGGGTTGGCCGCGCCCATGTTGGTGACGATGGTGGTGCCCTGCTGCAGGCAGGCCGGCAGCACCGCGCGCAGGCGTGCGGCCAGCAGCGGGTCGTAGCCTTGCGCGGGGTCGGCGCGGCGGCGCAGCTGTGCCAGCGCGATGGTGCGCTCGGCCAGGCACTCGAACACCAGCGCGTCGAGCTCGCCGCGCTCGGCCAGCTCGACGGCCGGATCGATGCGGTCTCCGGCGTAGCCTGCACCAGCGCCGATCCGGTAGGGCCTCACGTGTTGAGTCTCCTGCTCGGACCGGCGGCGCAAGATTTACAGCACTTCGAAGATGCCGGCCGCGCCCATGCCGCCGCCGATGCACATGGTCACGCAGACGCGCTTGGCGCCGCGGCGCTTGCCTTCGATCAGCGCGTGGCCGGTCAGGCGCTGGCCCGACACGCCGTAGGGGTGGCCCACGGCGATGGCGCCGCCGTTGACGTTCAGCCGGTCGGCCGGAATGCCCAGCTTGTCGCGGCAGTACAGCACCTGCACCGCGAAGGCTTCGTTGAGCTCCCACAGGTCGATGTCCTGAATCTTCAGGCCCAGGCGCGAGAGCACCTTGGGAATGGCGAAGACCGGGCCGATGCCCATTTCGTCGGGTTCGCAGCCGGCGACGGCGAAGCCCAGGAAGCGGCCCAGCGGCTGCAGGCCACGCTTCTCGGCGAGGGTTTCGTCCATCAGCACGCAGGCGCCGGCGCCGTCGCTGAACTGGCTGGCGTTGCCGGCGGAAATCAGACCACCCGGCAGTGCCGAGCGCAGACCGTGGATGCTGTCGAAGGTGGTGCCGGGGCGGATGCCTTCGTCGTTCTCGACCGTGACCTGCTTGGTCATCAGGCCCATGACCTTGTCGGCCACGCCGGCGGTCACGGTGATGGGCGCGATCTCGGCCTTGAACAGACCGGCTTCCAGCGCAGCGGCGGCCTTCTGCTGGCTGGCGGCGCCGTACTCGTCCATGGCGTCGCGACCGATGTTGTAGCGCTTGGCCACCTGTTCGGCGGTCTGCAGCATGTTCCAGTAGATCTCGGGCTTCTGCTTCTCCAGCGCGAGGTCCTTGAGCATGTGCTGGTTCATCTCCTGCTGCACGCAGGAAATGCTCTCCACACCGCCGGCCACATAGACCGAGCCTTCGCCCGCGATGATGCGTTGCGCGGCCAGGGCGATGGTCTGCAGGCCAGACGAGCAGAAGCGGTTGACGGTCATGCCCGAGACGGTGATGGGCAGGCCGGCCTTGAGCGCGATCTGGCGCGCGATGTTGGCACCGGTCGCGCCCTCGGGGTTGGCGCAGCCCATGATCACATCTTCAACTTCGGCGGCGTCGATGCCGGCGCGCTGCACGGCGTGCTGCACGGCGTGGCCGCCGAGCGTGGCGCCGTGGGTCATGTTGAAGGCGCCCTTCCAGCTCTTGGTCAGGGGCGTGCGGGCGGTGGAAACGATGACGGCGTTGGTCATGATGGGTTCCTCAAATCTTGATTCGTGCGGTCATCAGAAGGTCTTGCCTTCGGCCGCCAGCTTGGCGAGCAAAGGTGCGGGCGTCCAGAACTTCGCATCGTCCAGCGGGTTCTTCGCAAAACGCTTCATGGCCTGGACCACGTTGAACAGGCCGACTTCGTTGGCGTAGTTCAGCGGGCCGCCGCGGTGCACCGGGAAGCCGTAGCCGAAGATGTAGACCACGTCGATGTCACTGGCCTTGTTGGCAATGCCTTCTTCCAGAATGTGAGCGGCCTCGTTCACCAGCGAGAAAACCAGGCGCTGCACGATCTCTTCGTCGGAGATCTTGCGTGGCGTGATGCCCAGCGCCTTGCGGTGCTCCTCGATCATCTGCACCACCTCGGCGTTCGGGATGGCGTCACGCTTGCCTTCGACGTAGTCGTACCAGCCCTTGCCCACCTTCTGGCCGAAGCGGCCTTTCTCGCACAGCAGGTCGGCGGTCTTGCTGTACTTCATGTCCGGCTTTTCCTGGTAGCGGCGCTTGCGGATCGCCCAGCCGATGTCGTTGCCGGCCAGGTCGCCCATGCGGAACGGGCCCATGGCCATGCCGAACTTCTCCATCGCCTTGTCCACCTGTTCGGGTGTGCAGCCTTCGTCCAGCAGGAAGCCGCCCTGGCGGCCGTACTGCTCGATCATGCGGTTGCCGATGAAGCCGTCGCACACGCCGGAGACCACCGCCGTCTTCTTGATCTTCTTGGAGATCGCCATCACCGTGGCCAGCACGTCCTTGGCGGTGGCGTCACCGCGCACCACCTCCAGCAGCTTCATCACGTTGGCCGGGCTGAAGAAGTGCATGCCCACCACGTCCTGCGGGCGCTTGGTGAAATTCGCGATCTTGTTGACGTCCAGCGTCGATGTGTTGGAGGCCAGGATGGCCCCAGGCTTCATCACGCGGTCGAGTTCCTTGAACACGGCTTCCTTGACGCCGATCTCTTCGAACACCGCTTCGATCACCAGGTCGGCCGAGCCGATGTCGTCATAGCTCAGCGTGGTGCTCAGCAGGCTCATGCGCTGCTCGTACTTGTCCTGCTTGAGCTTGCCCTTCTTGACCTGGGCTTCGTAGTTTTTGCGGATGGTCGCGATGCCGCGGTCCAGCGCCTCCTGCTTCATTTCGAGGATCTTCACCGGGATGCCGGCGTTGAGGAAGTTCATGGAGATGCCACCGCCCATGGTGCCGGCGCCAATCACGGCCACCGAAGCGATCTCGCGCTTGGGCGTGTCTTCCGGCACGTCGGGGATCTTGCTGGCGGCGCGCTCGGCGGTGAACAGGTGGCGCAGCGACTTGCACTCGGGCGTCCACATCAGGTTGATGAAGATCTCGCGCTCGAACACCATGCCGTCGTTGAACTTCTTCTTGGTCGCGGCTTCGACGGCGTCCACGCACTTGGCGGGGGCCGGGAAGTTCTTGGCCATGCCTTTGACCATGTTGCGCGCGAACTGAAAGTAGGCGTCGCCGTCCTTGTGCTTGCAGGGCAGGTTGCGCACCAGCGGGAAGGCGGAACCGTCGGCGTGTTTGGCGGCCATCTCGCGGGCAAATGCCAGCGCTTCTTCGGCCAGCGACTCGGGCGACGCAGCCAGCTTGTCGAACAGCTTCTGGCCGGGCAGCTGGGCCAGCATCTCGCTCTTGACGGGTTCGCCGCTGACGATCATGTTCAGCGCGGCTTCGACGCCCAGCACACGCGGCAGGCGTTGCGTGCCGCCGGCGCCGGGGATCAGGCCCAGCTTGACTTCCGGCAGGGCCACGTTGCAGCCGGGGGCGGCGATGCGGTAGTGCGCGCCCAGCGCCAGCTCCAGGCCACCGCCCATGCAGACGCTGTGCACGGCCGCGATGACCGGCTTGGTGGTGTTCTCCACGCGCAGGATGACGGACAGCAGGTTGGGCTCCTGGATCGCCTTGGGCGAACCGAACTCGCGGATGTCGGCGCCGCCCGAGAAGGCCTTGCCGACGCCGGTCAGCACGATGGCCTTGACCGCCGCGTCGTTCTCGGCCTTCTCCAGCCCTTCGACGATGGCCTGCCGGGTGGACAGGCCCAGGCCGTTGACCGGCGGGTTGTTCAGCGAAATGACGGCGACGTCGCCGTGGACCTGGTACTCAGCGGTCATGGGGTCTCCTCTGGGGTGAAACGGGAAAGCAGTTCAAAAACGAACGGTCGTGCGATTTTAGGAAATTTGTGCGACGCCGCAATGACCCTCTGTCGCTTGTGGGTCAGACCTCCAGCCATTCCTTGCGGGTGTAGGGGTCTGCACGGAGCGAATCCGGCGTTCCCTCGAACACGATGCTCCCGTGCCCCATCACCAGCACCCGGTCCGAGATCGCCATCGCGATGGTCAGCTTCTGCTCAATCAGCAGCACCGAAATGCCGCGGGCCTTGAGCTTCTGCAGGTACTCGCCCACCAGCTCCACGATCTTGGGCGCCAGGCCCTCGGTCGGCTCGTCGATGATGATCAGGTCCGGGTCGCCCATGAGCGTGCGGCAGAGGGTGAGCATCTGCTGCTCGCCGCCCGAGAGCACGCCGGCCTCGGTGTGCTGTCGCTCCTTCAGTCGCGGGAACATGGCGTACATGTCGTCAAAGCCCCAGCGCGAGCCCTTGCCACTGCCCTTCTGGCCCAGCAGCAGGTTCTGGTGCACGGTCAGTTTGGGAAAGATCTCGCGGTTCTCGGGCACATAGCCGATGCCGCGGTGCGCGATCTCAAAAGGCTTGTGGCCCCGGATGGCCTGGCCCTTCCAGTCGATCATGCCCTCGCAGTCCACCAGGCCCATGATGGCCTTGGCGGTGGTGGAACGGCCCGAGCCGTTGCGGCCCAGCAGCGCGACGATCTCGCCCTGCCCGACACCAAAAGACACGCCGTGCAGCACATGGCTCTTGCCGTAGTAGGCATGGAGGTTCTGGACTTTCAGCATCTGATGACCTCCATCAATGGCCGGCAGAGGCGGCTTGCTCATCGGCCAGCACCGAGCCGAGATAGGCCTCCTGCACCTTCGGATTGGCGCGCACCGCCTCGGGCGTGTCGAAGGCGATCACCTCGCCATACACCACCACCGCGATCTTGTCCGCCAGGCCGAACACCACGCCCATGTCGTGCTCCACCGTCAGCAGGGTCTTGCCCACCGTGACCTCGCGGATCAGCTCGATGAAGCGGCTGGTCTCGCTCTTGCTCATGCCGGCCGTGGGCTCGTCCAGCAGGATCACGTTGGCGCCACCACCGATGGTGATGCCGATCTCCAGCGCGCGCTGCTCGGCGTAGGTCAGGTTCATCGCCAGCGTGTCGCGTTTTTTGTCGAGCCGGATCATCTTCATCAGCTCCTCGGCCCGGTCGTTCGCATCGGTCAGGTCGGCCAGGAAGCGGAACAGCGTGTAGCGGTAGCCCAGGCTCCAGAGCACGCTGCAGCGCAGGTTCTCGAACACGCTGAGCTTGGGGAAGATGTTGGTGATCTGGAAGCTGCGCGAAAGGCCCAGGCGGTTGATTTCGAAAGGCTTCTTGCCGTCGATGCGTGTGCCGTTGAGCATCACCTCGCCACTGGTCGGCGCGAAGCGGCCCGAGATCAGGTTGAACAGCGTGGACTTCCCTGCGCCGTTGGGGCCGATGATGGCCACGCGCTCACCGGCGCGCACCGCCAGGTTGGCGCCGCGGATGATCTCGGTCTTGCCAAAGCTCTTGCGCAGATCGCGCAGCTCCAAAGCGTAGCCACCCGAATGCACATGGCTCATGCCCTGGTCAAACCGCTCGGGGTTGGCGGCGTGGGGTGTGATGCTCATTCCGTCTCCCGGCGCTTGATCTCTTTTTCGATGTCGGTCTGGATGGCCGACCACTGGGCTGCGAACTGGCGCCGCGCGATCTCGAACACACCCAGGCAGGTCAGTGTGACGAACACCGCGCCGAACCAGGTGGTGCCGGCCTTGGTGTCCAGCTCCACGCCGAGGTATTTCACCGTGTCGCCCATGGCCGCGTTCAGCTGCAGGTGGTAGATCATCTCGACCATCGAGCCAGCCCCCAGCAGCACCAGCACCGCGGTCACGCCCAGCACCAGGTAGGACACCCAGATCTCGCGCAGCCGGCCGAAGGCCGCCACGCGCAGGTTCATCATGATCAGGCTGGCGATGCCGCCCGGCGCATACATCACCATGAAGAGGAAGATCAGGCCCAGGTACAGCAGCCAGGCCTTGGTCAGCTCGGACAACAGCACCGCGGCCAGCACCATCAGCACGCCGCCGATGATGGGACCAAAGAAGAACGTGGCGCCGCCCAGGAAGGTGAACAGCAGGTAGCCACCCGAGCGCGCCGCACCCACCACCTCGGCCGTGACGATCTCGAAGTTGATCGCGCCCAGGCCACCCGCGATGCCTGCGAAGAAGCCGGCGATCATGAAGGCCAGGTAGCGCACCTTCTGCGTGTTGTAGCCGATGAACTCGACCCGCTCCGGGTTGTCGCGCACCGCGTTCAGGATGCGGCCCAGCGGCGTGCGCGTGAAGGCGAACATCAGCGCCACGCAGACAAAGGTGTAGACCGCGATCAGGTAGTAGACCTGGATCGCGGGTCCGAACGTGATACCCATGAAGGGCTGACCCGCCACCCGGTTGCCCGAAACACCGGCCTCGCCGCCGAAGAAGTCGGAGAACATCAGCGACATCGCGAACACCAGCTCGGCCATGCCCAGCGTGATCATGGCGAACGGTGTGCCCGCCTTCTTGGTCGTTACGTAGCCGAACAGGATGGCGAAGAACAGGCCCGCGAAGCCGCCCACCACGGGGATGAGGCTGACCGGGATCGGCCACTGCCCGTCCGACACGGCGTTGAGCGCGTGGATCGCGACGTAGCTGCCCAGACCCGAATAGACCGCGTGACCGAAGCTGAGCATGCCGCCCTGCCCCAGCAGGATGTTGTAGGACAGGCAGGCGATGATCGCGATGCCCATCTGCGCCAGCATGGTGACCGAGAGGTTGCTGGTGAACAGCTTGGGCGCCACCAGCAGCACGATGGCGAACAGCGACCAGACGACCCAGCGGCCGACGTTCCAGGGTTTGAATTCGTAGTGCGTCTTGCTCATGTCGGATCAGCCTTCTCGCGTACCCAGAAGACCCTTGGGCCGGAAGATCAGGATCAGCACCAGGAACAGGTAGGGCAGGATGGGCGCCACCTGCGACAGCGTCAGCTTGAGCACCGCGTTGTTCAGCGTGGCGTCCGAGAGCTGCATGCCCAGTTGCTGCGCCACGCTCACGAAGGAGTGGTCCAGGCCAACCGCGAATGTCTGGATGACACCAATCAGCAGCGAGGCCAGGAAGGCGCCCGAGAGCGAGCCCATGCCGCCGACCACCACCACCACGAAGATCACCGAACCCACCGTGGCGGCCATGGCCGGTTCGGTCACGAAGGTGCTGCCACCGATCACGCCGGCCAGCCCGGCCAGGCCCGTGCCGGCGCCGAACACCAGCATGAACACCCGCGGCACGTTGTGGCCCAGGGCCTCGACCATCTCGGGGTGAGTCAGCGCCGCCTGGATCACCAGGCCAATGCGCGTGCGCGTGAGCAGCAGCCAGAGCGAGACCAACATCAGCACCGCGATGCCCATCATGAAGGCGCGCGTGGCGGGGAACGGTGTGCAGATCACGCCCTCGGCGCTGCAGACCGCCTGACCGGCGGCGCCCAGCACCATGCCGATGCTGTCGTTGGCGTGGTGCACCAACGTGAAGGCCGGACCCCGCAGCACTTCGGGCGGCGCGAACTCCACCGCCGTCCGGCCCCAGACCAGCTGCACCAGTTCCAGCACGATGTAGGACAGGCCGAACGTCACCAGCAGCTCGGGCACATGGCCGAACTTGTGCACCTTGCGCAGCGACAGCCGCTCGAACAGCGCACCCAGCGCGCCCACCACCAGCGGCGCGACCACCAGCGCCGGCCAGAAACCGATCAGGCCCGAGAGCGTGTAGCCCACATAGGCGCCGACCATGTAGAAGCTGGCATGCGCGAAATTGAGCACGCCCATCATGCTGAAGATGAGCGTCAGCCCCGAGCTCAACATGAACAGCAGCAAGCCATAGCTCACGCCGTTGAGCATGGAGATGATGAAGAACTCCATGAAGCAGGCCTTTCGAGGGCGAAGGAGTTGGGAGAGAAAGAACCGAAACGGACCGAGTATGGCCGTTCACACCATCAGGAACATGCCCATGTGATTCTCATGAGAGTCCCAGTCGGCTCCGGCGCGAAGTGCCTCAGTCCAGAGCGCGGCGGAACCGGCTCCGCCGGGCCGCTCGCGCTGCCCCCTTGAGGGGGTGACGCGAAGCGGCGCGGGGGTGGGCCCGATCAGGGCCGCTTCATGTCGCAGCTCGTCGGCGTGCTCGACACATAGGCCGGAAACTCCTTCACTGGCGCCAGCGTCATTCCGGTGTTCTCCGGGCTGTAGGGGTACTTGGCATCCGCCTTCTGCCACACGGTCAGGAACAGCGGCTGCTGCAGCTGGTGATCCAGCTTGCGCATCTCCACCTCGCCGCTGAAGCTGTTGAACTTCAGGCCCTCCATGGCGGCCGCCACCTTCACCGGGTCGGTCGACTTGGCCTTGGCCATGGCCGTGCCCAGCGCGTTGTAGATGTGGATCACCGAGCCGGTGTAGAAGTCGTCCTTGAACTTGGCCTTGAACTCGTCGGCCCACTTGCCCACCTGGCCACCCATGTTGTAGTGGTTGTAGGCGATCTGGAACACGCGGCCTTCGGCACCGGTGCCCAGCGCGGTCGGCGTGCCGGTGACGCCGGTGTAGTAGGTGTAGAACTTGCCGGTGTAGCCGCCTTCGTTGGCCGCCTTGACCAGCAGCGCGAGGTCGGAACCCCAGTTGCCGGTGATCACGGTGTCGGCGCCTGAGGCCTTGATCTTGGCGATGTAGGGTGCGAAGTCGCGCACCTGGGCCAGCGGGTGCAGGTCCTCCCCGACGATCTGCACATCTGGGCGCTTGCGGGCCAGGGTCTCCTTGGCGAACTTGGCAACCTGGTGGCCGTGCGAGTAGTTCTGGTTGAGCAGGTAGACCTTCTTGACGTCGGGCTTGTCCTTCATGAAGGTGGTCAGCGCCTCCATCTTCATCGAGGTGTCGGCGTCGAAGCGGAAGTGCCAGTAGCTGCACTTGCTGTTGGTGAAGTCGGGGTCCACGGCCGAGTGGTTCAGGAAGATGACTTCCTTGCCCGGGTTGCGCTCGTTGTGCTTGTTGACCGCGTCGATCAGCGCACCCGCCACCGACGAGCCGTTGCCCTGGGTGATGTAGCGCACGCCTTGGTCCAGCGCGGCCTTGAAGGCGTTCAGGCTCTCGGCCGGGCTGAGCTTGTTGTCGAGGCCGATGACTTCGAACTTCACACCCGCCGGGTTGTTGGCGCTGAACTTCTCGGCGAAGAACTGGAAGCTCTTGAGCTGGTTCGAACCGACCGGCGCCATCAGGCCCGAGAGCGGGTCGATCCAGGCGATCTTGACGGTCTCGCCCTTCTGGGCGTGGGCGGCGCCGAATGCCAGGACGAGGGCTGCGGCGGCGACAGACTGGTGTGCGAACTTCACGTGACATCTCCTGGAGAAAGTGAAGTCCCCAGCGTAGCGCCGGACCTTTGTGCAGCGCTCAGGGATTGCCCTAGGCGCTATCGCACAGGCGACTCTGCTTGCACTTCCGTAGCGCCGCAGGTCGCCTGAGCGACGGTTTCAGAGCCCCGGCAACTTGTAACCGGCGAGCTGCTGGCGCAGTGTCATCTTCTGCATTTTCCCGGTCGCGCCCAGCGGGATTGCGTCGACGAACACCACGTCGTCGGGCACCTGCCACTTGGCGATCTTGCCTTCGTAGAAGGCCAGCAGATCCTCGCGCGTGACCTCGGCGCCGGGCTTCTTCACCACCACCACGATGGGCCGCTCGTCCCACTTGGGGTGCTTCATGCCGATGCAGGCGGCCATGGCCACGGCGGGGTGCGCCATGGCGATGTTCTCGACGTCGATGGAGCTGATCCACTCGCCGCCGGACTTGATCACGTCCTTGCTGCGGTCGGTGATCTGCATGAAACCGTCGGCATCGATGGTGGCCACGTCACCGGTAGGGAACCAGCCGCGGCCGGCCGCGTCGTACTGCAGCGGGTCGCCGCCCTCGCCCTTGAAGTAGCTGGCGATGATCCAGGGGCCACGCACCAGCAGGTCGCCGTAAGCCTTGCCGTCCCAGGGCTGCTCTTCGCCCAGCTCGTTGACGATCTTCATGTCCACGCCGAAGACGCTGCGGCCCTGCTTGAGGCGCACCTTCATCTTCTCGTCGGCCGGCAGCGCGACCTGCGCGTTCTTGAGCGTGCAGACCGTGCCCAGCGGGCTCATCTCGGTCATGCCCCAGGCGTGCAGCACCTCGACACCGTACTGGTCGTTGAAGGCCGCAATCATGGCCGGCGGACAGGCCGAGCCGCCGATGACGGTGCGCTTGAGCGTGCTGAACTTGAGTCCGCCGGCCTGCATGTGGCCCAGCAGCATCTGCCAGACCGTGGGCACGCCCGCGGCCATGGTGACCTGTTCGCCCTCGATCAGCTCGTAGACCGATTTGCCGTCCAGCGCCGGGCCGGGGAACACCAGCTTGCAGCCCACGGCCGCGGCCGAGTACGGCAGGCCCCAGGCGTTGACGTGGAACATGGGCACCACGGGCAGGATGGCGTCGCGCGCCGAGCAACCCAGCGCGTCGGGCAGCGCGGCACCGTAGGCGTGCAGCAGCGTGGAACGGTGCGAGTACACGGCCCCCTTGGGGTTGCCGGTGGTGCCGCTGGTGTAGCACATGCTCGATGCACAGTTCTCGTCGAACTCGGGCCAGGTGTAGGTGTCGGCGGCGGCGCCGATCCAGGCCTCGTAGCTGTGCAGATTCGGGATGCCGCTGTCGGCCGGCAGCTTGTCGGCATCGCACAGCGCGATCCAGTGCTTGACGCCCGGACACTTGGCGTGCACAGCCTGCACCAGGGGCAGGAAGCTCATGTCGAAGCACAGGGCGCGGTCGTCGGCGTGGTTGACGATCCAGACCAACTGCTCGGGGTGCAGTCGTGGGTTGAGCGTGTGCAGCACGCGGCCCGAGCCGCTGACGCCGAAATACAGCTCCAGGTGGCGGTAGCCGTTCCAGGCCAGGGTGCCCACGCGGTCGCCGAACGACAGGTGCAGACTGTCCAGCGCGTTGGCCACGCGGCGCGCGCGGGCTGCGATCTGGCCCCAGGTGGTGCGGTGGATGTCGCCCTCGACCCGCCGCGAGACGATTTCGGTGCTGTGGTGGTGGCGGTCCGCATGGACGATGAGGTTGGAAATCAGCAGCGGTTGGCTTTGCATCTGGCCCAGCATGGGGTATCTCCTGTATGTGCCGCTCAAAAAAAAGAACGGTCGTTCGTTTTGAAACCCCACATCATGCCCGAAACCGGGCGGGCTTCCCAGCATGGACCGGCGGTCTGGGCGTCTTCCGCGGGACTCCGCGAGGGCGCTTCTGCGTACTTCCACGTAGGCCCGCCGCCGCGTCCTGTGACAGAGTCGAAGGCTGCCAATTTCTCCTCCCGCGCATGCCCGACTCCCCGCCCGACACCTCGCCCCTGGCACCGCTGAAGCACCTGGACTTCCGCATGCTGTGGGTCGCCTGGCTGTTCGCCAACGTCTGCATGTGGATGAACGATGTGGCGGCGGCCTGGATGATGACCTCGCTGACCGACAAGCCGATCTGGGTGGCGCTGGTCCAGACCGCCTCGACCCTGCCGGTCTTCCTGCTGGGTCTGCCCAGCGGCGCGCTGGCCGACGGGCTGGACCGCAAGCGCTACTTCCTCGTCACGCAGCTCTGGGTAGCAGCCGTCGCCTCGGTGCTGAGCGTGCTGGTGTTCCTGGACATGGTGTCCCCCATGGTGCTGCTGGCCCTGACCTTCGCCAACGGCGTCGGCCTGGCGATGCGCTGGCCGGTGTTCGCAGCCATCGTTCCCGAACTCGTGCCGCGCCAGCAGCTGCCGGCGGCCCTGGCCCTCAACGGGGTGTCGATGAACGCGTCCCGCATCCTCGGACCGCTGCTGGCCGGCGCTCTGATCGCCAGCGCCGGCAGCGCCTGGGTCTTCCTGCTCAACGCCGTGCTGTCCCTCGGTGCCGCGGTGATCATCAGCCGCTGGCAGCGCGAGCATGTGCCCAACCCGCTCGGCCGTGAGCGTCTGCTGTCCGCCATGCGGGTGGGCCTGCAGCATGTGCTGCAGTCCGGCACGCTCAAGGGTGCGCTGCTGCGCATTGCCATCTTCTTTTTCCACTCCACCGCGCTGATGGCCCTGCTGCCCTTGCTGGCCCGCGGCATGGACGGCGGCGGCGCCGGCATGTTCACCCTGCTGCTGGCCTCGATGGGGGCCGGCGCCATCGCCGCCACGGCGTTCCTGCCGCGGTTGCGCAGCCGCTACAGCCGCGACGGTCTGGTCGTCCGGGGGGCCGCGCTGCAGGCCGCCTCCATGGCGGCGATGGCGGCGGTCACCACGCCCTGGCTCGCGGTGCCCGCCATGTTCCTCGGCGGGGCGGCGTGGATCACCACTGCCAACACCCTGAGCGTGACCATGCAGATGAACCTCCCGGACTGGGTCCGCGCGCGGGGCATGTCCATCTACCAGATGGCCATCATGGGTGCCAGCGCCGCGGGCGCCGCGCTGTGGGGCCAGATCGCCACCGCCACGGACGTGCGCACTTGCCTGGGCATGGCCGCGGTGTCCGGCCTGCTCGTCATGTGGGGGGTCAACCGCTTGCGGCCAGACACCAGCCAGCCGGCGGACCTCACGCCCCGAAGGGTTTTCACGCTGCCCACCAACGACGCGCCGCCGGCCGGCGGGCGCGTGCTGATCACCATCGAGTACCAGATCGACCCGGCCCGGATCGCCGAATTCCGCGAGCTCATGCTCACTGAGGGACGCAGTGGCCGGCTGCGCCATGGCGCGCTGTCCTGGGAATTGCTGCACGACCTCAACGACCCGGGGCGCTTTGTCGAAATGATCGTGGACGAATCCTGGACCGACCACCTGCGGCGTTTCGAGCGCGTCACCGCCGCGGACGAGGCGCTGCGGCTGCGCAAGCTGGCCTTCCACATCGGCGAGGCGCCGCCGCTGGTGCGCCGCAGCCTGATGGAAACCACGGTGGATCAGGGCTGAAGCCTGCAGGCTCACGGCCCTGCAGGCACAATGCCCGCTCCACCCCGACCCGGGTGTTCCGGAGCACCGCCATGAGCAATTTCCCGATCCAGAAAACCGAGGCCGAGTGGCGCGAGCTGCTCGCAGAGAAAGGCGCCGAACCCGCGGCCTTCCAGGTCACGAGGCACGCCTACACCGAGCGCCCGTTCACGGGCAAGTACGAACAGGTCTGGGCAGACGGCAGCTACCACTGCATCTGCTGCGGCAACCACCTGTTCGACTCGGGCACCAAGTTCGACGCCGGCTGCGGCTGGCCCAGCTTCTGGAAGGCCATCCCCGGCGCCATCACCGAGATCACCGACCACAGCCACGGCATGGTCCGCACCGAAACCGTGTGCAGCCAGTGCGGCGCCCACCTCGGTCACGTGTTCGAGGACGGCCCGGCCCCCAGTGGCCTGCGCTACTGCATGAATTCCGCCTCCATCGACCTGCAACCCAAGGACCCCGAATGAAAGCCCAGAACATCCTCCAGACCATCGGCGGCACGCCGCACATCCGCATCAACCGCCTGTTTGCGGAAGCCAGCCAGAGCGTGTGGATCAAGTCCGAGCGCAGCAACCCGGGCGGCTCGATCAAGGACCGCATCGCGTTGTCGATGGTGGAAGACGCCGAGGCCTCGGGCGCGCTCAAGCCGGGCGGAACCATCGTCGAGCCCACCTCGGGCAACACCGGCATCGGCCTGGCCATGGTGGCCGCGGTCAAGGGCTACAAGCTCATCCTGGTGATGCCCGACAGCATGAGCATCGAGCGCCGCCGCCTGATGCTGGCCTATGGCGCCAGCTTCGACCTAACGCCGCGCGAGAAGGGCATGAAGGGTTCGATCGCCCGCGCGCAGGAAATCGTCGCAAGCACGCCCGGCGCCTGGATGCCGATGCAGTTCGACAACCCGGCCAACATCGAGGTGCATGCCAAGACCACTGCGCAGGAAATCCTGGCCGACTTCCCCGAAGGCCTGGACGTGCTGATCACCGGCGTCGGCACCGGTGGCCACCTCAGTGGCTGCGCCCAGGTTCTCAAGGCGGCGTGGCCCCAGCTCAAGGTGTATGCGGTCGAACCGGTGGCCTCGCCCGTGATCTCCGGCGGCAGCCCGGCGCCCCACCCGATCCAGGGCATCGGCGCCGGCTTCATCCCCGGCAACCTCAAAACCGAGCTGCTGGACGGCGTGATCCAGGTCGACGCCGAACCGGCGCGCGAGATGGCCCGCCGCTGCGCTCGCGAGGAAGGCATGCTGGTCGGCATCTCCTCCGGCGCCACGCTGCAGGCCATCGCGCAGAAGCTGCCCGAGTTGCCGGCCGGCGCCAAGGTGCTGGGCTTCAACTACGACACCGGCGAACGGTACCTGTCGGTCGACGGTTTCCTGCCGGCATGAGCGAACTCACCGACGAGCGGTTGACGCAGCTGGAGATCAAGCTCGTCTATCTGGAAGACCTGGTCGACACGCTCAACACCATGGTGGCGCGCCAGCACGACCAGATCGCGATGCTGATCCACGAGGTCGCCCAGCTGCGACAGCGCAACGACGAGTCGCAGCCGCCGGCCTTCCGCAGCCTGCGCGACGAGCTGCCGCCGCATTACTGAGGCCCCCACGCTCCGCCGCTGCGCGGGTCGCTGCCCCCGCGGGGGCGGATCCGGCTTGGGGCGGCCGGCGCCGGATCGTTTGTGCGCTCAGCGACCGGTGGCCGCGTAGTGGGCGGCCAGGGCTTCGTCGCGCGTCATCTCGCGCACGTGGCCGTGCTCCAGACGGAAGAAGCGGTTGCAGTAGCGCTCGATCAGCTCGTCGTTGTGGGTGGCGAAGACGAAGATGCCGACCTTCTCGATCAGGCTCTCCATGCGCCGCTTGGCGTTGACCTGGAACTCGGCATCGCCCATGCCGAAGATCTCATCGACCAGCAGGATGTCGGGCTGGACCGTGGTCGCCACCGCGAACATCAAACGGGTCGACATGCCCGACGAGTAGGTGCGCACCGGCAGCCGCAGGAAGTCGCCGAGCTGGCAGAACTGCTCGATGTCGGGCACATGGGCTTCGATCTCCTTGAGGCTCATGCCCAGCAACACCCCCATGCGGGTGATGTTCTCGTAGCCGGAGAGTTCGCCGTCGATGCCGGCGCCGAGTTCGAGCATGGTCGAGACGCGGCCTTCTCGCACGATCTGGCCCGAGATCGGCGTGTAGACCCCCGCCAGGGTGCGCAGCATGGTGCTCTTGCCGGCGCCGTTGTGCCCCATCAGCGCCACCGCGTCGCCGTCGCGCAGGTCGAAGGACACATCCTTGAGCGCAGTCACCACGCTCACCTGCCCGGCCTCGCTCTCGATGCGCCCGCCGGTGCTCACCCGCATGATCTGGTTGCGCAGCGAGAAGCTGCGGCTGTTGTAGATCGGGTACTGGACCGTTACGTTCTTCAGGGTCAGGCGCGCCATGGTTCAGATCCAGAACGCGATGCGGTCGCGCTTGTTGTTGAACAGCCAGAACGCCAGGCACAGCCCCAGCGCCAGGCCACCCAGGTTGGACCAGATCACGAAATCGGGCGGCGCATGCCCCAGCAGCGGCGAGCGCACCAGCTCGATGGCGTGCGACAGCGGGTTGAACCAGAGGATCGTCTCGCTGAACGGCAGGTAGTTGGGCCGGTAGAACACCGGGCTGATGAACATCAGCAGGGGCAGCACCGCACCGATGATGTATTCCAGGTCGCGGAAGCGGGCGCCCAGGATGCTGACCACCACACACACCCAGTAGAGGTTGAGGGTCAGCAGCAGCATGGCCGGCACAACCAGCAGCGTGTGCCAGCTCACCGGCACGCCGTACACCAGCGCCACGATCAGGAAGATGGGCAGGTTGTGCACCAGGTTCACCAGGTGGCGCAGCACGAGCTGGGGCGGGTAGATCGACAGCGGCAGGCTCAGGTTGCGGATCACCGAGGCCTGGCGCGCGTAGACCGTGCTCGATTCACTCAGCACGCCTGCGATGAACTGCCACAGGATGAGGCCCGCGGTGAGCGTCGGCACGAACTGCGCCGCCGGCACCTTCATCAGCTCGCTCCAGAGCAGGCCCAGCCCCATGGATCCGATGGCCGTGCCCAGCGTCAGCCACAGGGGCCCCAGCACGCTGCGCTTGTAGCGGGCGCGCACGTCGCTCAGCGCCATGAAGCTGACGATGGGCCAGCTCTTGAGCCCGGCGGCAATGTCCCGCACCGCTGGCGCCTGGCGCCAGTCCCCGACTGAACCCATGGTGTCCTGATTCCTGCGCGGTATCACCCGCGCTCTGCCTTGAAATACCGGGCGCGAGGCTACCATAGGCGCCCCGACCCGCCTGGCGCCGGTCAGAAGCCGAGACTGGAACCAGCCCCCAGCAGGGTCGCCACCCCCAGCACGGCAAAGATGCCGGCGGCGATGGAGTGCACCAGCTTCATCGGGATCTTGTTGGCCAGGCGGTCGCCGACAAACACCGCCGGCACGTCGGCGATCAGCATGCCCAGGGTGGTGCCGATCACCACCAGCAGCGGCGTCGCGTAGTGCGCCGCCATGGCCACGGTGGCGATCTGCGTTTTGTCGCCCATCTCGGCCAGGAAGAAGGTGATCAGCGTGGCCCCGAACACGCCCAGCTTCTGCGCCACCTGGGTTTCCTCTTCCTCGATCTTGTCGGGGATCAGGGTCCAGATCGCCATGCCAATGAACGAGGCACCCAGCACCCAGCGCAGGATCTCGGGGTTCACCTGCGCGGTGATCCACGCCCCCAGCGCGCCGGCCAGACCGTGGTTGACGATGGTGGCCAGCAGGATGCCGGCGATGATCGGCACGGGCTTCTTGAAGCGCGCGGCCAGGATGAAGGCGAGCAGTTGTGTCTTGTCGCCGATTTCAGCGAGCGCAACAACGCCGGTGGAGACGAGCAGAGATTCCATGTGGGGATACTTTCACGGGCCGGCACAGAACGCGTTTGACCACGACGCACCCCGGCCTCATGCGGAGCATCGTGGTCAAAGGTCTTGCCAGGTGCGGGACTGCCTGCGCCATGTCCGGGAACGGACAAGTGTGTTGACGCGGGCCTCTTCAGGGTGAAGAGCGGCTACTCCCCAATGACCGGGCGATTGTAGCCGGCGCCGCCAGGGCACCCCCTCAGAGCGCCTGTTGCGACGGGTCGTCCTCGCGCCAGGCCGGGCCGGCCTTGGCCAGGGCCATCCACACGTGGAACGGCAGCCGCTCCATGGCACGCCGCGGCGCCTCGCGAGCCACCCGCAGCACGCCGCGCTCGACCAGCATCACGCCGCACTCGGCCGGGATTTCGTCGGGCTCACCGATCGGCCGGCCTTTGGCGTCTTCCCCGAGCACGTACCAGCAGGCACCCGCCATGCCCAGGTAGGCGGCGCGCTTGGCCGGCCGCCGGAGGTCTCCCAGCAAATCCGAGCGGTGCACCTTGATCTCGTGCACCACCGGTTCAAGATAGGCCTCGACCGAGCTGTGACGGATCGAGAACACGTCGGGACAGGCCATGCACCAGCCGTGGGCCGGGGGCGGCTCGGGCGTGGCCAGCTCGGCCCAGAGCCCCTGCGGCCCCGGCTCGGCGGCAACCAGCTCGGACGACTCACTGATCAGCAGCTCCATGGGCAGCGCCACCCGCAGCGCCAGCCCGCGCCAGGCCAGGCGTCCGGACCGGGCCATCGCGGTGGCCACCTGTTCCACCAGGGCCTCGTGGGCCGAGCGCGCTGCCTTGTTGCCGGCGAACACCCGCGCCAGCACCTGGATACCGGCTTCGGTCAGGCGCAGCGTCTCCCGCCCCTGATCCAGCCGACGCTCCAGCAACCCCGCGGCCAGCAGTTCCACCTCGACCATGTCCTGGCAGGGCCAGCCGGCCGAGCGGTGGATCTCGCGCAGGCGCCGGTGGTGGATGCGCGTGAGCACAGGGCCAGGGTCGTGTGGGGAATCGGATGCGTCATCCATGATGAACTGACTATATATCCAGTACGATGACCAGCTCCCCCTGGTGTTTCCCTTGGTTCATCCGCCCATGTTTCCGGTCGTCGACATCGCCGTGTCGGTGCGCACGCTGTGCCATTTCACCGCGCGCAGCGGCGACCTGGACCTGCGCTTCACGCCCTCGCCGACCGGTGTCGAAGGCATCGCGGGGCACCAGACCGTGACCGCGCGGCGCGGCGCCGGCTACCAGCGCGAGCTGGCGCTGAGCGCCCGCTTCGGCCCACTGCTGGTGCAAGGCCGGGCCGACGGGTTCGACCCCGCCACCCGGCGGGTCGAAGAGATCAAGACCCGCCGCGGCCACGCGAGTGAGGTGCCGGCCAACCACCAGGCCCTGCACTGGGCGCAGGCCCGCATCTACGGCTGGATGCTCTGCGAACAGCTGGGGCTGGAGCAGATCGAGGTGGCCCTGGTCTACTTCGACATCGACAGCGGGCAGGAAACGGTGCTGACCGAGACTTGGACCGCCGACGCGCTGCGGGACTTCTTCGAGGAGCTGTGCGAGCGGTATTTCGCCTGGGCCCGGGCCGATCAGCTGCATCGGCACGCAAGGGACGAGGCCCTGTCGGCGCTGACCTTTCCCTTCCCTGCGTTCCGCACCGGGCAGCGCGAACTGGCGGCCGACGTGTACCGCGCCAACGTCCGCGCACGCCACCTGCTGGCGCAGGCGCCCACCGGCATCGGCAAGACCATGGCCACGGTGTTCGCCAGCCTGCGCGCGATGCCCGGCCAGAGCACCGACCGCCTGCTCTTCCTCACCGCCCGCACCACCGGCCGGCAGCTGGCGCTGGACGCGCTGGAGCGCCTGGGTGCCGCCACGCGCCTGCCGCTGCGGGTGCTGGAGCGCGTGGCGCGCGACAAGGCATGCGAGCACCCCGACAAGGCCTGCCACGGCGAGTCCTGCCCGCTGGCGCGCGGCTTCTACGACCGGCTCCCGGCCGCGCGCGCAGAAGCGGCACGGGTCGCCTGGCTGGACCGCGACCGCCTGCGCGCGCTGGCGCTGGAACACGGTGTCTGCCCCTATTACCTGGGCCAGGAAATGCAGCGCTGGTGCGACGTGCTGGTGGGCGACTACAACCACTGGTTCGATGTGGGCGCGCACTGGTTCGCGCTGGCCGAGGACCAGGGCTGGCGCGCAGCGCTGCTGGTGGACGAGGCGCACAACCTCATCGACCGCGCACGCAGCATGTACAGCGCCACGCTGAACGCACACGAATTCCTGCGCCTGCGGCACGAGGCGCCCCCGGACATTCGCAAGGCCCTGGACGCCCTGCACCGGCGCTGGAGCGCCTTCGCCCGCGACCTGCCGCCGGCCGAAGGCGCGCAGGCGCTGGCCGATGGCCTGCCGGACGACTGGCTGCTCAGCCTGCAGAACACCTGCAACACCCTGCTCGACCTGCTGGCCCCGCAGCCTGGCCCCACGCCCGACCCGGCGCTGCAGAACTGGGTGTTCGAGGCGATGCATTTCGTGCGCATCGCCGAAGGCTTCGGCGAGCACTCGCTGTGCGAGGCGGGGCCCTGGGCCGCGCCACCGGGTGGGCGCGGCCGGCGCCTGCCGACGCTGCGCATCCGCAACGTGGTGCCTGCGCCCTGGCTTGAGGCACGCTGGGCGACGGCGCACAGCGCCACCCTGTTCTCGGCGACGCTGTCACCCGTGGAGCATGTGAAGGAGATGCTCGGTCTGCCGACCGACGCGGTCCATGTCGACCTGCCCTCGCCGTTCGCGGCCGAGCAGTTGCGGGTACGCATCGCACCCTGGATCTCGACCCGCTACCCCGACCGGCTGCGCTCGCTGGACGCGCTGGTCGACGTCATCGGCACCCAGTTCCACGAGCGTCCCGGCAACTACCTGGCCTTCTTCAGCAGCTTCGAGTACCTGGACCTGGCCCGGCAGCGGCTGGCGCAGCGGCACCCGGACCTGCCGCACTGGGCGCAGACACGCGGCATGGAAGAGCCCGAGCGCGACGCCTTTGTCGCGCGCTTCGTCGAAGGCGGCCAGGGCGTTGGCTTCGCCGTGCTGGGCGGCGCCTTCGGCGAAGGCATCGACCTGCCGGGCGAGCGGCTGGTGGGCGCCTTCATCGCCACCCTGGGGCTGCCCCAGGTCAACGCCGAGAACGAACGCATGCGCGAGCGGCTGCAACAGCGCACCGGCCATGGCTACGACCACACCTACCTGTTCCCGGGCCTGATGCGGGTGGTCCAGGCGGCCGGGCGGGTGATCCGCTCCGAGCAGGACCGGGGCTGTGTCTGGCTGCTGGACGACCGCTTTGCCCGCGCCGAGGTGCGGCGCCTGCTCCCGTCCTGGTGGCGGATCGAGGTGGCGCCCCGCCCCTGACCAAACCTCAGTCGCGCCCGCCACGCCCCCGGCCGCGGCCACGACCGGAATCCCCGCCAGAGTCGCCGCTGCCCGACGAACTGCTGCCAGAGGACCCACTTCCGGAAGAACCGCTGCCGGAAGAACCACTGCCCGATGAGCCGCTGCCGGACGAACCACTGTCGCCGCCCCGACCGCGGCCCCGACCCCGCCCGCTGTCGCCACCGGAGTCCCCACCGGAACCGCTGCCGGAAGAGCCACTGCTGCCCGAATCACCGCCACCGCCGTCTCGGCCCCCCCGACCGCGCCCGCGTCCGCGGCCGCTGTCGTCGGAACCGCTGCCGGTGGTGCTGTTGTTGCCGGCGGTGGCCGGCGTGGTGGTGGCACCGGCCGGAGCTGCCTGGCGCTCGCGCTCGCCGCGCCGGCCCTCGCTGCGCAACTCGAGCCGCTCGACCAGCAGGCGCTGGCGCTCGTCCACCCGCCCCCGCACCTGGACCGGCTGGTCGACGCGCAAGGCTCCCAGGTCGCCGCCTTCGATGCGGGAGCGTTCGTCCAGCACCAAGGACTCGTAGCCCAGCTGCAGCTCGCGGCCGCTGAGCCTATGCACATAGCCCTGGAGCAGGACCTCCCGGCTGCCGGCCACGGCGGCCCGGGTGGGCTGCACCTGCAGCGCCTGCACCTGGAGCCGCCCGTCGACCCACTGGCCGCGCACGCCGACTTCCTGCCCTGGCACGACACCATCCGGCGGCGATGAAAGGGTCAGCGGCGTGTCACCCACGCGCGCACCACCGGCGCCCGACGACGCATACGGACCGGTGACCACCGCCTGGCCGGCGATCGCCCGCTGCACCCGTGTCGCGCGGATCTCGCCGCTGGAGATCCTCTGACCGCTGACACGCACCCAGTCACCGACCACCAGCCCCTGGAGATCGCTGCGCTCCAGCGCGGTGGCGACCTGGCCCATCACCTCGAAGCGGCCGGCCGCAGCGTCCAGCGCGGTCAGCGGGCCGACGGCGGCGTCGATCACCACGATCCGGGAGGCCAGCAGCTGGTCACCCGTGCCGCCCGCCTGCAGGGCCACCAGCTGTCCCACCGCCAGGTCACCGAGCCGGCTGGATTGGCCCCCACGTTCCACCGGCGTCGACGGCCCGTACTCGACCTCGATGCCGTTCACACAGATGCTCGCAAAACCGGTGACCACGCCCACGATGCCCGTGCCGCCCAGGCCCTCCTCGCCGGCCAGCACCGGTCGGCCCGTACCGCCGATGCCATTGCCCTTGGCGACCTGGCCTGTGCCGCCGATGCCCCCGGGGTCCGGCCCGCGCACCGCTGGCGCGCCGGTGCCCCCGATGCCCGACGGTTCGGCGGCCGGGTTGCTCAGCGAGGCCACGCTGCAGGCCGCGGCGCCTGGGGTCTGGTGCAGCGGCGCCATGCCGCCACAGCCGGACAGCGCCAGCAACAGCGGCAGGACCCACCGGCGCGTCGGGCAAACGGGCAGCTTCATGCGGCTTCCTGCTCGTCGGTGGACGCGGGTGCCGGCGGCGGGGCGCTGCGCTCGCTGAAGAAGTACATGCCGAAGGTGAAGCGCTGGTCGGGCGGCGGCAGGCCGTCCCGAGCGGCATCCGCCTGGTCCTGCGCCTCGGCGTCCATGGCCGCCTTGTTGATCGCCAGCAGGACCTTCATGCCCGACTGCTCGGACATCTTGTTCAGCCGCTCCACCGAAGCCGGCGTGAGCCCGTTGTAGTGCACGCTGCGCTCCATGAACGGCGGCTGACCAGCCAGCAGGTTGTGCACTGCAGCCGAGGCATGGTCGTGCAGGTTGTGGCCGAGATAGAACGCCTTTTCGTCGGCGCCTCGCGACGGCACGAAGGCGGCCGTGTTGAGGCATACGCGACCCAGGTCGTCCAGATGAACCACGCCCAGGCTCAGCCATTCGTCAAGCACCACCCGCGAGCGGATGTCGCTGTTCACGCTGGCGACCAGCGCCTCGAACGACAGCTCCCCGCCTTCGCTGACCAGGCGCGCCAGTGGCCGTGGGCTGCCGTCCTCCAGCAGGTACCTCGGGTTGCCCATCCAGTGCGCCACCAGCTGGGCACCGCGCGGCACCACCGACGATTCGATCGCCTCGGCGCTGGCCAGCAGGCCGCGCAGTCGTGCCACATCCTTGCGGTGAACGCCGCTGACCAGGCTGACCCTGCTGTCGGTCGGCGGCTTGTCATCGAGCCGGAAGTCCTGCTCCGCCACTTCGACGAACAGTCCCTTGAGCAGGTCGGCCAGGTAGGTGTAGGTGATGCCGTGCGCCAGCATGAGGCGGACCAGCGGCCGCAGCAGCTTGCGCAGCGCACGCACCAGGGCGGGCGACGGCCCGCCGGGAGCGGCACCCCGCAGGGCTGGAGACGGTTCGCGCTCGGACTCGGGCATGGAAGAGGCGTCGTTGGGATTCACGGGACTGACACGAAGTTTAACACTTCATGTGGGAAAAATTCACACAAACCATTGACGTGGGAAATTTTCCCACACATACTGGAGTCCTGCGTGAGAGGCATGTCCTCCGCGCATGACTCGGTCCCCCACCCGTTCACACACTTCAGGAGCACGCCATGTTCACTTTCACAAAATCCCGGATCGCCACCCTGGTCGCAGCCATCGCGCTGGGCCTGGCTTCCAGCGCCGTGCTGGCCAAGGACGGCGACTCCGGTCGCGGCCGCGGCGGCGATTCCAAGGGCTCGTCGGCGTCGTCCGGCTCGTCCGGCGGCGGTTCCAGCGCCGACGGCGGCCGTGGCCGCGGTCGCGGCGGTGACGATGGTGGTCGTGGCCGCGGAAGCGACGACGGCGGCCGCAACTCGTCGTCGTCCAGCGGTTCGACGGGTGGTTCATCCGCCTCGAACGGCGGCGGCAGCTCTGGCGACAGCGGCCGGGGGCGTGGGCGCGGCCGCGGGGGTGACGACGGCGGCAGCTCGTCCTCGTCGTCCAGCAGCAGCTCATCGTCTTCGTCGAGCAGCAGCTCGGACGGTGGCCGCCGCGGCCGCGGTGCCGACGACGGCCCGAACCACCATGCCGACGGCCATGTCAGCGGCCGGGACCGCCCCCGCGGCGTTGAAGACAACGGCGTGGACGCGCCGGACGACAGCGATGGCCGCGTGCGCGCCCGCGGCACCCTGACGGCGCCGGGCCTGAACACCATTGGGACCGTCAACGCCCCCGGCCAGAACAAGCCCAAGCCCAATGGCCGCGGTCGTGGCCAGGACGACGCCCCGGGCCACATCCGCCACACCGGCCTGGACGATCTGGCCGCCCAGGTGGGTTCCTGATCCGCGCCCCTGCTTCGCACAGCCCGGCTTCGGCCGGGCTTCTTGTCAGCGGTACGAGGTCAGCAGGATGCTGGTCTCGGTGCCACGGATGCCGGACAGCAGGCGGATGCGCTCAAGCGCCTGCGACAGCTCGGCCATGGACCCCACCGCCAGCTCGGCCAGCAGGTCCCAGCGGCCGTTGGTGTCGTGCAGGGCCGAAACCGAGGGTTCGCCCAGCAGGCTGGCGATCACCTCGCGCGTGCGGTTGCCTTCCACCTGCACCCCCATCCAGGCGCGGATGCGCTCGGGCTGCGCCTCGGGCTTGAGACGCACCGTGTAGCCCACGATCACCTGCGTGTCTTCGAGCTTGCGCAGCCGGTTGGTGACCGTGCCGCGCGAGACCTGCAGCTTGTGGGCCAGGTCGGCCACCGAAAGGCGCGCGTCCTGGCGCAGCAGGGCGATGAGGCGTTGGTCGAGGTCGTCCATGATCAAAACGTCAGCGAAATCTGTCGATGTGATGGATTTTCTGCCGTTTCAGTACATTTTTGGCGGTTTTCATTGCCGCAGCCCTCCTCCACACTGCCAGCTCCCCCTGTGCTGCCCGGAGACAAGCCATGAAAACCACCGTTCACAACCCCGACCTCGCCCGCTTCGTGGAGGCAGGCACGCTCTACCTGGGCGCAACCGAAGCCGCCGAACTGGTGCGCCGCCAGGGCGTGGCCCGCTGCGTCGAAGCCATCGCACACAACATCCACGCCGACTTCATGCGCTGGGCCGATTTCGACAAGACCGCCCGCGTGGCCGCGCATTCCGACGTCGGCGTGATCGAGCTGATGCCAGTGGCCGACGCGCAGCGCTACAGCTTCAAGTACGTCAACGGCCACCCGGGCAACACACGCCTGGGCCTGTCCACCGTGATGGCCTTCGGTGTGCTGGCCGACGTGGCCACCGGCGCACCGCTGTTCCTGAGCGAGCTGACGCTGACCACCGCATTGCGTACCGCCGCCATGTCGGCACTGGCCGCACAGGTGCTGGCCCGCCCGGGCAGCCGAGTGATGGCGCTGATCGGCAACGGCGCACAGAGCGAGTTCCAGGCCCTGGCCTTCCAGCACCTGCTGGGCATCACTGAGCTGCGGCTCTACGACGTGGACCCGGCCGCCAGCGCCAAACTGGTGGCCAACCTGCAGGGCAGCGGCCTGCGCATCACCGTCTGCGCCAGCACCGCCGAGGCGGTGAAGGGCGCCGACATCGTGACCACCGTCACCGCCGACAAACGCAACGCGCTGATCCTCACGCCCGAGATGATCGAGCCCGGCATGCACCTCAACGCGGTGGGTGGCGACTGCCCGGGCAAGACCGAGCTGCACGGCGACATCCTCGACGCGGCCAAGGTGTTCGTGGAATACGAGCCGCAGTCGCGCATCGAGGGCGAGATCCAGCACAAGGGCGCGGACTTCGCCGTCACCGAGTTCTGGCAGGTGCTGCTCGGCGAGCGCAGCGGCCGCGATGGTGCAGATCAGGTCACCGTGTTCGACTCGGTCGGCTTCGCGCTGGAGGACTTCTCGGCCCTGCGCTTCATGCAGCAGACCGCCGAGAGCCTGGGCCTGGGCGAGCGCATCGCCCTGGTGCCGCAACTGTCCGACCCCAAGAACCTGTTCGGTTCGCTGCGGGCCACAGCCGCCGTGGCGGCCTGAGTCCCGCCGCTCAGCGCGTCAGCCCCGCATACAGCACCGGCAGCTTCTCCGGCAAGCGCTCCACCTTGTCCACCACCAGGTAGTTGCGCGCGCCGAAGATGCGGCTGACGTACTGATCCGCACGCGGGTCCAGGCTCATGCAGTAGGTGATCACACCGTTGCGGCCCGCCTCTTCCACCGCCTTTTTGGTGTCGTGGCGCAGGTACTGCGGGTCGCGCACGTCCACATCGGCCGGCTCGCCGTCGGTGATCACCAGCAGCAGCTTCTTGCTGCTGCGCTGCGCCTTGAGCGCGGCCGTGGCGTGGCGGATCGCTGCGCCCATCCGGGTGGACAGCTGCCCTTCCATGCCGGCCAGCCGCGCCTTGGCCACCTCGTCGTAGGGCTGATCGAAGTCCTTGAAGCGCCAGTAGTTCACATCGTGGCGGCCGTCGGAGCAGAAGCCATGGATGGCGAACGGGTCGCCCACCTTCTGGATCGCGTCGGCCAGCAACGCACAGGCGGAGCGCGTGAGGTCCAGTACGGTGTGCTCCTGACCCGCCACCTTGTCATTCGTGGATTGCGACAAATCCAGCAGCACCAGCACCGAGATGTCGCGCGTCTTGCGCACGCTGCGCATCATGATGCGCGGGTCGGGCTGGCGACCCATGCGCAAGTCGGTGAGTGAAGCGAGGGCGGCGTTCAGGTCGATCTCGTCACCGTCTTCGAGCTTGCGGATGCGCTGCACGCCTTGCGGCTGCATGGCGTCCAGGATGTATTTCATGCGGCCGATCAGGCGCCGGTGTTCGGTCAGGATGCCGTCGATCACCGCCGCGTCGCCGGCCTTGGGGCGGCGCTCCTGCACCGTGGCCCAGGCCGGGCGTTCAAGCTGGATCAGGTGGTCCCACTCGCCGTAGTGCACCGGCGGCAGCACCGGCTCGCGACCTTCACTTTCATTGAAGGACACGCCCAGGTCTTCGTACGGAAACAGCTCGGTGCCCAGCACCCAGATTTCCTGCGCGTCGTCGCCGGCACCTTCCACCTCCAGCTCGTTGACGAACTCCATCAGGTTGACCTGTTTGCGCAGCTGCTGCGGCGGCTCGTAGCCGGCGGCGATGGAACGCTCGAAGTCGAAACCGTCGAAGGCCCAGAAGTAGCGGTTGTCGTCCCGGTAGGCCGCGGTCTGAAGATCGGTGCGTGGCTGGAACGCCGGGCCTTGCGTGAGCTCATGGTAGCTGTGCGCGAGTTGAACGCCGATGTCCCAGGACACGGTGTTGTCGTAGGGGTCCGCCTGCAGGCGCGGCCAGGAGTCGGTGAACAGCGCACGGCCTTGGGCGATCCAGGGGTGGATTTCATCGTAGGCGGGGTCGAGCAAGGCACGCGCCAGGCGATTGAGCCAGTCCCCCGCCGTCTTGTCTTGTATGGTCTGAACGGTGTGCAGTTGCGCCCAAAGCGGGCGCAAACCGGGAAAGCGCGCCAGTGTCAGGGCTTCCACGCGTGCGTCCTCCACAAGACCGATCAGCGCCATCTGCCAGGAGTTCAGCGACTCGGCCGAGATCGGCCGGCGGGTGAACACCACGTGCGCGGCGGCGTGCGCGGCGGCGGCGCGGTAGAGCTCGGTGGCGTCCACGACGCCGTCGTTGCCGTTCACCGCATCGTAGGCGTCGGGCAGGTGAATGAACCAGTCCTCGATGAAGGGGCGGTAGCCCTCGCGGCTCTCGTAGTCGCCCGCCGTCGGCCGCATGAAGAAGTCCCGCCCCCAGAGCGCGCGCAAGTACATGTTGATGCGCCGCTGCACGTCCACCAGCAGCGTGCCCTTACGCTCTTTCTGCAGCATGGCCAGCGACTCTTTGGACTGCAGGCCGAAGTAGGCGATCTGTTCTTCGTAATTCGTGCGGTGCGCCTGCGCGCCCCAGGTGGCCCAGCGCCGCAGGCCACCCAGCGTGAGCTGGCCGAACAGCGCATCCAGCTGGCCCAGCATGGGGCGCAGGCCGCGCGGCGCCTGCGCCACCAGCGTGTTGAGAAACTGCAGGTACTGCAGGAACAGCGAGCCATCGGCCAGGCGGCGCGCGGCGGTGGGAGCGGTGGCGAGAACCAGTTCGATCACCGCGCCGGAGGTCTTGGACGCGAGCATGAGGGCGGTGGTGGCGAGTTCACCCACCACGTCTTCACCCACCTCGCGCGCCACTTGTGGTGCGCCATCGATCCAAGCATTGACCAGTTCATCGCCCCGCCCCAGGCCGCGCAGCGCAGCCGCGCCCTTGACGTAGTTGTCCAGCCCGCGCGCCGAGAACACCTTGGTGGCGTCGGACCAGCTGTGTTCCAGCCGCTCGCGCGAGGCCGGATCGAGCTGATCGATCCACTCGGCGTGGTCGTTCAGGTGGACGCTCATGGCGATCAAAAGAACGTAGAAACCGCGGCGTCGAGCGCGTCGCGCATGTCCGGGTCGTCCGTGATCGGGCGCACCAAGGCCACACGGCACGCGGCCTGCACGGCCACGCCCTGCGCGATCAGGCTGCCCGCGTAGATCAGCATGCGCGTGGAAATGCCTTCGTCCAGGCCATGGCCCTTGAGGTTGCGCGCGCGCTCGGCGATGCCGACCAGCTTGTCCGCCACGTCGGGCTGGACGCCGGTCTCATGCGCCACTATCTCGACCTCGATGGCGTGGTCGGGGTAGTTGAAGTCCAGCGCGCCGAAGCGCTGTTTGGTGGACTGCTTCAAGTCCTTCATCAGGCTCTGGTAACCCGGGTTGTAGGAGATGACGATCTGGAAGTCGGGGTGTGCCTTGATCAGTTCGCCCTTCTTTTCCAGCGGCAGCACGCGGCGGTTGTCGGTCAGCGGGTGGATGACCACGGTGGTGTCCTGCCGCGCCTCGACGACTTCGTCGAGGTAGCAGATGGCGCCGTGCCGCGCAGCCATGGCCAGCGGGCCGTCCTGCCAGCGCGTGCCGTTGGCGTCGAGCAGGTAGCGGCCGACCAGGTCGGACGCGGTCATGTCTTCGTTGCAGGCCACGGTGATCAGCGGCTTGCTGAGCTTCCAGGCCATGTATTCAACGAAGCGAGTCTTGCCGCAGCCGGTGGGGCCCTTGAGCATCATGGGCATGCGCACCGAATAGGCCGCCTCGAACAGCGCCACTTCGTCCGCCACGCAGCGGTAGTAGGGCTGCGCGGCAATGCGGTAGGCGTCCAGTGTTTCGCTCATGGGGCCCCTCCGGTTCAAACGGTCTTTCCGCGGTAGATCACCATCGACGCTCCTTGCGACTGCGAGAAGTTGTCGTAACCGATCAGGCGCACGTGGTTGTCCGGGTTGGCCTTGTGGCAAGCCTCGGCCTCGGCCAGGATGCGGTCGATGTCGGTCTCGCCGAACATCGGCAGCTTCCACATGTACCAGTACGAGTCCATCAGGTACTGCGGCTCGGTGTGTTCGATGGCCGGGTTCCAGCCCTTGCCGACGATGTACGCGACCTGCTTGCGGATCTCCTCCTGGCTCATCGCGGGCAGGTAGGAGAAGGTCTCGAACTTGCGGCTGGCGGGGTCGGAGAGGCGGCTGTGGTAGTCCTGCATGCTCATGGTGGTTGTCCTTTCAATGGCGGGGTTGCGGGTTCACTTGTGGGCGATGTCGAGCTTGTCCACGGTGTCGAACTCGAACTTGATTTCTTTCCAGGTCTCCATGGCGATGCGCAGTTCGGGCGAGTGCTCGGCAGCTTCCAGCAGCACGGACTTGCCCTCCTTCTCCACCGCCACACCTTCGTTGCGTGCCTTCACACAGGCCTCCAGCGCCACGCGGTTGGCGGCGGCACCGGCGGCGTTGCCCCAGGGGTGGCCCAGCGTGCCGCCGCCGAACTGCAGCACCGAGTCGTCGCCGAAGATGTTGACCAGCGCCGGCATGTGCCAGACATGGATGCCGCCCGAGGCCACCGGCATCACGCCCGGCATGGAGCCGAAGTCCTGGTCGAAGAAGATGCCGCGGCTGCGGTCTTCCTTGATGAAGCTGTCGCGCATGATGTCGATCCAGCCCAGCGTCGAGGCGCGGTCGCCTTCAAGCTTGCCCACCACGGTGCCGGAGTGCAGGTGGTCACCGCCCGAGAGGCGCAGCACCTTGGTCAGCACGCGGAAGTGGATGCCGTGGTGCGGATTGCGGTCGAGCACGGCGTGCATGGCGCGGTGGATGTGCAGCAGCATGCCGTTGTCGCGGCACCAGTTGGCCAGGCCGGTGTTGGCGCACAGGCCACCGGTCAGGTAGTCGTGCATGATGATCGGCGCGCCCAGTTCCTTGGCGTATTCGGCGCGCTTGTACATCTCTTCGGGCGTCGGCGCGGTCACGTTCAGGTAGTGGCCCTTGCGCTCGCCGGTCTCGCGTTCGGCCTTCTCGATCGCCTCCTGCACGAAGTCGAAGCGCTGGCGCCAGCGCATGAAGGGCTGGCTGTTGACGTTCTCGTCGTCCTTGGTGAAGTCCAGGCCACCGCGCAGGCACTCGTAAACCGCGCGGCCGTAGTTCTTGCCCGACAGGCCCAGCTTGGGCTTGATGGTGCAGCCCAACAGCGGGCGGCCGTACTTGTTCATGATGTCGCGCTCGACCTGGATGCCGTGGGGCGGGCCGCCGCAGGTCTTCACATAGGCGATCGGGAAGCGCACGTCTTCCAGGCGCAGGGCGCGCAGGGCCTTGAAGCCGAACACGTTGCCCACCAGCGAGGTCAGCACGTTGACCACCGAGCCCTCTTCGAACAGGTCGATCGGATAGGCCACAAAGGCGTAGAAGCAGGTGTCGTCTCCGGGCACGTCCTCGATGCGGTAGGCGCGGCCCTTGTAGTAGTCCAGGTCGGTCAGCAGGTCGGTCCAGACCGTGGTCCAGGTGCCGGTGGACGATTCGGCCGCCACGGCGGCGGCCACCTCCTCACGGTCCACGCCAGCCTGCGGCGTGATCTTGAAGCACGCGAGGATGTCGGTGTCCTTGGGGGTGTAGTGGGGCTCCCAGTACGTGCTGCGGTACTCCTTGACGCCCGCGTTGTAGGTTTTCGTCGCCATCTGCATTGCTCCTGGTTGGGTGGGAATGGAGCGGATTCTTGGCCTCGTGACCAATAAATAAAAGTAAAATGTTCTGACGATTACGTTCTGTTTTCCAAAACATAATGGAAGCTCCGTGAGCCTGCGCCACGCCACCCTGCACCAGCTGCGCATCTTTCACGCCGTCGCGCAACACAGCAGCTTCGCGCGCGCCGCCGAGGCGCTGCACCTCTCGCCGCCCACGCTCTCGCTGCAGGTCAAACAGCTGTCGGAATCGGTGGGGCAGCCGCTGTTCGAGCAGCTGGGCAAGAAGATTTACCTGACAGCCGCGGGCCGAACGCTGGCCGCGGCCTGCGAGGACATCGAGGCGCGCATGGAGCGGCTGGGCGAAGACCTCGCCGCGCTGCAGGGCGTGGAACGCGGCAGCGTCAAACTGGCCATCCTCACCACGGTGAAGTACACCGTGCCCAAGCTGCTCGGCGGCTTCTGCGCGGCGCACCCGGGCATCGACGTGGCAATGGTGGTAGGCAACCGCGAGAAGCTGCTGCAGCGCCTGGCGGGCAACGAGGACGATCTCTACATCATGGGTCAGCCCCCCGAGCAGATGGACGTGGTCAGCGAGGCCTTTGCCGACAACCCGCTGGTGCTGGTGGCGCCGTCCGACCACCCTCTCGTGGGCAAAAAACGCATCGCTCCCGAGCGGCTGAGGAACGAGCCGTTCATCCTGCGCGAACCCGGTTCGGGTACGCGCCTGACATCTGAGAAGTTCTTTGCCGACCACGGCATCGCACTGAAGAACCGGCTGGAGGTGGGCAGCAACGAGGCGATCAAGCAGACCGTGGCCGGTGGCCTGGGCCTGGCCGTGCTGTCGGCCCACACGGTGACGGCGGAGCTCGCGCTGGGCGAGCTGGTTCAGCTGGACGTGAGGGGCTTCCCGCTCATCCGCCGCTGGCACGTGGTGGTGCCGCGCGGCAAGCGCCTGTCAGCGGCGGCTCAGGCCTTCAAGGACTGGCTGTTCACCCATCGGTGAGGGGTTGTGCCAAGGGGCTGATGCGCACCTGGTCGATGCGACGGCCTTCGAGCTTGATCACCTCGAAGTGCCAACCCGCGCAGTCGACGCCCTCGCCTTGCGCGAGCAACTGGCCGGCTTCGGCCTGCATGAGGCCGGCCACAGTGTTGTAGCGACCCTTGTCCTCGTCCGGCAGCGCATCGATGCCCAGGCGGGCCTTGAGCTCGGCCACGGGCATGGCACCGTCCACGCGCCAGGAGCCGTCGACCTGGGGTGTGGCCCAGGCGTCTACCGGCCGCTCGGGCGACAGCTCGCCCGTGATTGCCTCGAGCAGGTCCAGTGGCGTCATGAGGCCCTGGACCACGCCGTACTCGTCCACCACGAAGGCCATGCGCGTGGCGCGCTCACGGAACTGCTCCAGCAGCTCCATGCCGGTCAGTGTCTCGGGCACGAAGGTCGCGGGTTGGGCATGCTCGCCGATGGTCCCGGCCGTGCCCGCCTCGCGCAAGGCCAGCAGGCGGGGCAGGTGGATCACGCCCACCACATCGTCCAGCCCACCGCGGCACACCGGGTACCACGAGTGCCCCACCGACCAGGCCTGGGTCGCGGCGCCCTCAATGCTGTCGGCGGCGTCCAGCCAATGGATGTCGGCGCGCGGCACCATGATCGAGATCAGCTGACGGTCATCGAGCAGGAACACATTGCGCACCATCTGGTGCTCGTGCGCCTCGATGATGCCGGCGTCCACGCCCTCTTCCAGGCTGGCGTTGATTTCCTCTTCGGTCACGATCTGCTGCGCGCTGGTGTCGATGCGCAGCAGCTTGAGCACCCATTGCGTGGTGTGGGTGAGCAGCCAGACAAAAGGCTTGGCCCCCTTGGCGACATAGGCCATGGGGCGCGAGACCCAGCGGGCCACCGTCTCCGGATAGAGCTGACCGATGCGCTTGGGCACCAGTTCGCCGAACACGATGGTCACGAAGGTGATGACCGCCACCACGATGCCGGTGGCCACACCCTGGGCAGTGCCGTCGGCCACGCCGAAACCGCGAATCCAGGCCGAAAGGTCGTCGCTGAACGCCGCCTCCCCAACAATGCCGTTGAGCATGCCAATGGAGGTGATACCCACCTGCACCGACGACAAAAACTGCGTCGGGTGTTCCAGCAGGTGCAGCGCCGTCTGTGCGCCCTTGTCACCCACCTCTGCCATCGCCGCCAGGCGCGCCTTCCGGCTGGCCGCCAGGGACATCTCGGACATCGCGAACGCGCCGTTGAGCAGCGTGAGAAAGAGAATCAGCAGGGTATCCATAATCGGGCGATGGCACTTTACCTGATCGGCGACGTGCAGGGCTGCGACGAGGCTCTGGGCCGCCTGCTCGACGAAATCGCGTTTTCACCCAGCCGCGACACACTGGTGCTGCTGGGCGATCTGGTCAACCGTGGGCCGCAGTCGCTGGCGGTGCTTCGCCGCATGATCGCGCTGGAGGGCAGCGCGCACTGCCTGCTGGGCAACCACGACCTGCACCTGCTGGCGGTCGCGCACGGCGTGCGCAAGCCGCACCGCAGCGACACGCTGGACGAGATCCTGCAGGCTCCCGACCGGGCGACCTTGCTCGACTGGTTGCGCGCACGTCCTCTGGCGCTGCAGATGCAGGGCTGGCTGATGGTGCATGCGGGCCTGCTGCCACAGTGGGACGCAGCGCAGACCCTGGCTTTGGCAGCCGAACTCGAAAGCGAGCTGCGCGGACCGGACTGGGGCGTGTTCCTGCACAACATGTACGGCAACCGGCCCGACCAGTGGAACGAGCAGCTCCACGGTCTCGACCGACTGAGGGTGATCGTGAACGCGCTCACGCGGCTGCGTTTCTGCAGCGCCGACGGCGTGATGGAGTTCGAGACCAAGGACAGCGCGGCGTCAGCGCCTTCTGGCTTCATGCCGTGGTTCGAGGTACCGCAGCGGCGCAGTGAGGACACCCGCATCGCGTTCGGCCACTGGTCCACGCTCGGCAACGTGCAGCGCCACGATCTGCTGGCGCTGGACACCGGCTGCGTGTGGGGCGGTTGCCTGACAGCAGCCCGCATCGGGCCCGGCGGCGACGCCGAACGCATCAGCGTCCGTTGCGCACAGGCCCAGAAGCCGGGGGCCTGAGCCGCCCGGCTCAGGTGTTTTCCGCCGGCGCCGAGGCCTTGAACAGCGCCGGCACCTTCTTGCGGGTTTTGATGTTGGGCGACAAGCGACTGGTGGCAGCCGGTTTGGCCTGCATCTCCCAGGACGGCTTCTCGTCTTCCGCCAGGGCGGGCTCGTAGGGCTTGTCGAACAGAGGATCAGCAGGCGCTCGCACCGGACGCGACGCACGGCGGTCTTCTCGCGGCTCACGCGGCTCGCGCGCTTCGCGGGCCTGACGAATCTCTCGGCGTCCTTCGTCGTCGCCCTCGCGCCAGGCACGCTGGCCATCGTTGAAACGGCCCGCCGGCTTGCGATCGGCCTCCAGCTCCAGGGCTTCGAGCTCGAATTTCTTGCCGATCAGCTTCTCGATGTCGGCCATCAGGCGCGTGTCCTTGCCACTGACAAAGGACACGGCCAGACCCGAGGCACCGGCGCGGCCCGTGCGGCCGATGCGGTGCACATAGTCCTCGGCGTTGAACGGGATGTCGAAGTTGAACACCGCCGGCACATCCTTGATGTCCAGACCGCGCGCGGCCACGTCGGTACAGACCAGCAGGTCGACTTCACCCTTCTTGAAGGCGTCCAGCGCCTTCAGGCGCTCGTCCTGGCTCTTGTCGCCGTGCAGGGCCGTGGTCTTCAAGCCCTCGCGTTCCAGCGACCGGGCCAGGCGCGCGCAGCCGAGCTTGCTGTTGACGAAGACGAAGGCCTGCGTCACGCCGCGCTCTTTGACGATCTGCTTGAGCGTCTGGCGCTTGTCGTCGTCGTCCACGCGGTAGAAATGCTGCTCCACTGTGGAGGCTGTGGCGTTGGACCGCGCAACTTCGATGGTGATCGGGTCCTGCAGGTAGCTGCTGGCCAGGCGCTTGATCTCGGGCGAGAAGGTGGCCGAGAACAGCAGCGTGGTGCGGGTTTTGGGCAGGTAGCTCAGGATGCGCTGCAGGTCGGGCAGGAAGCCGATGTCCAGCATGCGGTCGGCCTCATCGAGCACCACGTACTCGACCTGGTTGAGCACGCAGTTCTTGGCCTCGATGTGGTCCAGCAAGCGGCCGGGCGTGGCCACCAGCACCTCGACGCCCTTTTTGAGCTCGATGGTCTGCGGCTTCATATCCATGCCGCCGAACACCACCGTGCTGCGCAGCTGGGTGTATTTGGCGTACTGCTTGATCTGGTCGGCCACCTGGTCAGCCAGCTCGCGCGTGGGCAGCAGCACCAGGGCGCGCACCGGGTGGCGTGCAGGCGAGGTGGAGGCGTTTTCGTGCTTGAGCATGCGCTGCAGCAGCGGCAGCGAGAAGGCGGCGGTCTTGCCGGTGCCGGTCTGAGCGGCGCCCATCACATCGCGTCCCTGCAGCACGACCGGAATGGCCTGCGCCTGGATGGGCGTCATGCTCTCGTAGCCCATTTCCGCGATGGCACGGGCGAGGTTGGGCGAGAGCTGGAGTTCGGAAAAGGATTGGGTCATGGACTTTCGGGTTAGCCCGCTATTGTCTCACTTCGACCCCTGGCTGCCCAAAAGTTGGGCAGCGGCGCTCAGAGGGCCCGGGTGTTGAAGGTGTCGCAGGCTTGTACGCTGCCAGTTTCCAGCCCCTTGTGGAACCAGCGCTGGCGCTGTTCGCTGGTGCCGTGGGTGAAGCTGTCGGGCACCACCATGCCCTGACTCTTGCGCTGCAGGGCGTCGTCGCCGATGGCGGCCGCCGCGTTCAGTGCCTCTTCCACATCGCCGGGCTCCAGGATCGCTTTGCTCTTGTGGTTGTGGTGGGCCCAGATGCCCGCAAAACAATCGGCCTGCAGTTCCAAGCGCACCGACAGCGCGTTGTATTCGCGCTCGCTGACACGGCGCCGGGCCTGCTCCATCTTGTCCGTCAGGCCCATCTGGTTCTGCACATGGTGACCCACCTCGTGTGCAATCACATAGGCCTGGGCAAAATCGCCCGGTGCTCCCAGCTGGCGCCGCAGGGTGTCGTAGAAGCTCAGGTCGATGTAGACCTTCTGGTCGCCCGGGCAGTAGAACGGACCCATGGCGGACTGCCCCGTGCCGCAGGCCGTGGGTGTCGCACCCCGGAACAGCACCAGCCGGGGCTCCTGGTACTGGGCGCCACCCTGCTGGAACACCGCCGTCCAGACGTCTTCGGTGCCGGCCAGCACGGAAGAGACGAAGCGCCCCATCTCGTCGTCGGGCCTGTCGGTGCTCCCCGCCGGGGCCGGCGCGGTCTGCGTGGAGCTGGACACCAGCTCGCCACCGCCACCCAGAGCACCCAGGATGGTCAGCGGATTGATGCCGAAAATCCAGCCCGCGATCAGCGCGATCACGATGGTGCCGAACCCGATGCCACGTCCGCCCACATGGCGCGGCGCGCCACCGCCGAACATGCCGCCCCCCGGCTGGTTGCGGCGGTCCTCGATGTTGTCAGACTGGCGGTTGTTTTCCCATTTCATGGTGCTGCTCCTCGGGAGCCGCCGGCGGCGGGCCACCGCGACATTATGCGAACGAAAGCAGCAACAAAAAGCGCTGCCGAGGCAGCGCTTGAGAAAGTACCGAGACTGAGGATTTCAGGCCACAGCCGGCTTGAAATCGCTGGTCGGACGGCCCTGGAAATCGGTCCAGCAACGGCGAGTGAAGTCGTAGAGCTTGCACTTGCGCGCGGTCTCGAAGTACCAGCGCCAGGAAAAGCGCTGGATGATGATGCGGCCTGGCAGGGTATCTTCCAGCAGCTTCTGGGCGTTCTTGAGCTTGTACAGCGGCACGCTCATGTCCACATGGTGCGCCGTGTGTTCCATGATGTGGTGCATCAGGGCGCCGATCTTCATCGGGAAGGTCAGGTGCACGGTGGTAGAGACAAACGGCGCGGCCTTGGCCCAGGCGTGCTTGTCGTCGTGCCACTGCACAGCGGTGTGGGTGTGGTGCACGTAAACCACAAACCCGATCATCGCGTTCCAGAACAGGAACGGGATGACGAAACCGTAACCCACCAAAGCCCAGGCCGACTGCTCGGTGGCATAGGCCGCACCAATCAGTGCGGCGATCCACAGCGCGGCGTAGACCGTCACGAACACGCCATCGCGGGTGAACTCGGGGCGGCTGGTGCCCATGTAGGTCTTGCGCGGGAAGTACATGCGGTTCCACCACATCTCGACCAGGTAGTACAGCGCCGGCCCCCAGCCGCTGCGGTAGATGCGCTCCATGAGCCGGCGGCCCGGCGTCAGCCCCTCAAATTCTTCCTTGGTCAGCGGAGCCCAGACAAAGTCGACGCCCTTGAGGTTGGTATAACCGTGGTGCACCACGTTGTGGCCGACTTCCCACAGGCTGTAGGGCGTCAGCGAGGGCACCATGGCAATGCGGCCCAGGATGCGGTTCAGGCCCCGGTGCGGGGTGTAGCTCTGGTGGCAGGCGTCGTGGCCGATGATGAACAGGCGACCGATCACGAAGCCGGCGGCCAGACCACACAGCAACTTGGCCCACCAGGCGTCCAGCAGCACCGTGCCGACGATGAGTGCCAGGAACACCGCCCAGTCGATGGTCAGCAGAACAATGCCCATGGCCGTACGCTGCTCGGCGATTGGCGTCAGCCAACCCCGGATCACCTTGCGGTGCGGCAAGGGCTGACCGAGGGGAATCGGTTCGGGCGAAGAAGCGGCGGCGGAGGAATCGGACATGCTGATCAGGAGGAGCGAACACCCGGCTGGCGGGCACCAAGAACCGCCGAAACGGCGCCAATCGGGCGCGCATTTGGGCGCGAATCACAAAAACTCACTGATTTTATCTGGCACCGATGAAACCTGCCTGACAAAAGTCAAGGGGAAAAAGTGGGCATTTCCCTCTAGCCGCCCCTGGCCTCAGGTCTTGGGCAGGGTCACGCCGACCTGTCCCTGGTACTTGCCGCCGCGGTCCTTGTAGCTGGTCTCGCAGACCTCGTCGCTTTCGAAGAACAGCACCTGGGCGCAGCCTTCACCGGCGTAGATCTTGGCTGGCAGCGGGGTGGTGTTGGAAAACTCCAGTGTCACATAGCCCTCCCACTCGGGTTCGAAGGGTGTGACGTTGACGATGATGCCGCAGCGGGCGTAGGTGCTCTTGCCGAGGCAAATGGTCAACACGCTGCGCGGGATGCGGAAGTACTCCACCGTGCGGGCCAGCGCGAAGCTGTTGGGCGGGATGATGCAGACGTCGGAATTGATGTCAACGAAGCTCTTCTCGTCGAAGTTCTTCGGGTCCACCACCGTGCTGTGGATGTTGGTGAAGACCTTGAACTCGGGTGCGCAGCGGATGTCGTAACCGTAGCTGCTGGTGCCGTAGCTGACGATCTTCTGGCCCGCGGCGTTCTGCCGGATCTGGCCCGGCTCGAAAGGCTCGATCATGCCGTGCTGCTCGGCCATGCGGCGGATCCATTTGTCGCTCTTGATGCTCATGTGTGTGCTCCGGTTGGCCCCGGATTGTAGGGATCGGCGGGAGGCCGGTCTTGCAACGCGTCAAGCCGTGTGAACCCGCGCCACCAACCGGTCATCGCCGAGCACGATCAGCGCAAACAGCAGTTCGTCCAGCGAATCGGCCTGCGTGGTCTTGCGGGCCAGCAGCGGCGTGGCCTTCGGGTTCAGCACCACGAAATCGGCTTCGTGCCCAGGCGTCAGGTTGCCCACCACGCCTTCGAGCCCCAGCGCACGCGCTGCGCCCGCGGTGTGCTGCCACCAGAGCTGGCCAGGCGACAGGCTCAGGCCGGGCTTGGTGTGCCCTTCCCGCCCGATGTAGTAGGCGGAGAGCATGGTGTGGAAGGGCGAGAAACTGGTGCCCCCACCCACATCGCTGGCCAAGCCGTAGCGCATGCCGGCCGCGTCGGCCGCGGCGTAGTCGAAGAAGCCGCTGCCCAGAAACAGGTTGCTGGTCGGGCTGACGGCGGCAGCGGCGCCGGTCTCGCGCATCAGAATGCGGTCGTGCGTGTCCAGGTGGATGCAGTGGGCGTAGACCGCACGCTCGCGCAGCAGGCCGAAGTCGCCGTACACCCCCAGATAGCTGCGCGCCTGTGGGTAGAGCTCGGCCACCCAGCGCACCTCGTCTCGGTTCTCCGCCACGTGGGACTGGATCCACACCTCCGCGTATTTCGCGGCCAGCTCGCCGGCGCCGCGCAGCTGGGCGTCGGTGCTGGTGGGCGCAAAGCGCGGGGTGATGGCGTAGCCCAGCCGGTCCACGCCGTGCCAGCGCCGGATCAGTGCTTCGGTGTCAACGAGGCTCTGCTCGGTCTCATCGCGCACACCGTCGGGGCTGTGGCGGTCCTGCAGCACCTTGCCGGTGATAAAGCGCAGACCCCGCGCCTGCGCGGCTTCGAAGGCAGCGTCCACCGACGCGGAGTGCGAGGTAGCGAAGGTCAGCGCGGTGGTCACGCCGTGGCGGGCCAGCTCGTCGAAGAAGAAGTCGGCCACGCAGCGGGCGTAGGCCTTGTCGGCAAAACGGCTTTCGTGGGGGAAGGTGTAGTTCTCCAGCCATGGCAGCAGGCCGGCGGCCGGCGCGCCGATCACGTCGGTCTGCGGGTAGTGCACGTGCAGGTCGATGAAGCCCGGCGCGATCAGGTGACCACGCAGGTCTTCGACGGCCACACCGGCGAAGCGGTCAATCAGCGCGCCATGGCTGCCGGAGGCGCGCACCACGCGGCGGCCGCTGGCGTCGGGGCCGACCACCAGCAGGCCGTCGCGGTCGTACAGCGGCTGGCCATGGTCATCAAATCGAAGAAGGGCGGCGCGGTAGGCTTTCATGAAGCCGACAGCTTAGCCGCAAGCGCGCGCGGCGACATACCGCCAAACGAATGCACACCATGTGTTCAGCGTGGCAGTTTCGTCGCCACGCCCTCGACCAGCCACTTCATGCCCAGGATGGCGCCATCGTCCAGCGCCTGTCCGGCGGCGATCACAGTCTTGCCCTCGTTGTCCTTCACGCCAGCCTTGCCGCCGCTGAACACGGCCAGCTGGCCCGCCGCCATGTCCTTCTGACGCGCCATCACCTCGCTCTGCACGGCGGCCGGCACCTTGCTGCCAAAGCTGTCGACGCGGATCATGCCCTCACGCACACCACCCCAGACCTGTGCGCTCTTCCAGCTGCCATCCAGCACCGCCTTGACGCGGCGGGTGTAGTAGTCGCCCCACTGGTGGGTGACGGCAGCCACCTGCGCGTCGGGCGCGACCTTGCGCATGTCGGAGTGGTAGGCCACAGCCAGCTTGCCGCGCTCCTGCGCGGCCACCATCACCGCATTCGACCCGGTGTGGAAGGCCAGCACCTCGGCACCCTGGTTCATCAGCGTCATGGCCGCGTCGCGCTCGCGCGGCGGGTTGAACCACTCACCGAGGAACACGACACGCACCGTGGCCTGGGGATTGACCGAACGCATGCCCAAGGTGAAAGCGTTGATGCCCTGCAGCACCTCGGGAATGGGGAAGCCCGCCACGTAGCCGGCCTGCGTGGCCATGCGCCCGGCGGCGATGCCGGCCAGGTACCGGCCTTCGTAGTAGCGCGCGTTCGATGTGGCCACATTGGGCGCGGTCTTGTAGCCGGTGACCGACTCGAACTTCACGTTCGGGAACTCGCGCGCGACCTTCAGCGTGGGCTCCATGTAGCCGAAGCTGGGGGTGAAGATGATCTGGTTCCCCTGCATCGCCAGGTCGCGGATCACGCGTTCGGCGTCCGGACCCTCGGCCACGTTTTCGACGTAGCTGGTCTTGACCTGACTGGGCAGCGCTGCCTCCACGGCCAGGCGGCCCTGGTCGTGCTGGCGCACCCAACCGGCATCGGTCAGTGGTGCGACGTAGACGAACGCGGCCTTCACCGGCGGCGTGGATTGGGAGAAAGCGGGGGAGAAAAAACAGGCGGCCGCGAGCGCGGCAGCGAGGTTTTTGTACATGGTGGTCCTCTACATGGCTTCCGTGAGACAAAAAAGAAGCGAGCCGGGGAAGCACCGGCTCGCTGGAGCGTGATTTTACCGGTCTGCTGCCAGCCCAGGGTCGGACAGTGGCGGTCCGAGGTCGTACAGGTAGGCCGTGGTGCCGGGGCCGTCCAGTTGTTCGATCAGCACTCCCCGGCGGTCCGCGTGGTCGAGGATGAAACGCTGCTCGTTGACCCTGACGCGCGGCCGGCAGTGGTTGCAGTTGTGGCTGAAGACGAACCAGGTGCGGCCGGCGCCCAGCGCACGATCAATCTCGCTCAGGTAGAGCTCGGGCTGCCAGCGGTGAAAAGTTCCTTCAACAAACTCGCCGGGGCCGAACCCGTACCGCGCTGCGTAGAAGGAGAACGCAGGCACTGCGCCGTAGTACACATAAATCTGGTCCCCAGCGCGCCGGTGGTCAGCCACCTCCTTCATGAGTGGCTTGATTTCTTCCATCACCGGGTGGTCCCGCAGATGCTGCCGGTCAAGGTCCACGGCATGGAACAGCAGCAGGCTGGCCAGTCCGAGGTACACGCTGCCTGCCAGCACCGGGTGCCCGTCGCGCAGCCATTGACGGCAGCGCTCCGCCCCTTCGGCCAGCGCCAGGGCGGCGGCGGGCATCATGAACAGCAGGAACCGCCCGTGGAACGGGTAGCGCGACAGTGCCGAGGCGACCAGCGTGGCCACCAGCGTGAGCACCATGGCCAGGGCCAGGGGCCGTCGGCGCACCCAGAGCGACGCAATCCCGAGCAGCAAAAGCACCGACGGGAGCACGCCCGCATGCATGGAGAACAGATGGTTCAGAACGCCCGACAGGCTGGCGCGGTACCAGCCCCAGTGCGACCAGGGCGGCAGCGGGGCAAAACTGCGGCGCCAGAAGTCGGTGAGGGATGGGTTTGCCGCCACGTGCCGAAGGTGCAGCAGGTACAGCAATGCGAAGCTGAGCACCCAGGCAGCGGCCACGCCGCCCCAGGAGCGGAGAAAGGACGGGGCGCGCAGCTCGCGCCAGTGCAGCAACACCACCGCGCCGCCCAACCCGGCCAACACAAACACCGACGGATGGGAACACCACACGGCCAGCGCACCGGACATGGCCAGCCGTGTGCGAGCCCGCGAATCGGCCGACTGCTTCAGGACCTCACCGAAACACCACATCAGGTATGCCGCCACCAGCGCATCCAGCGAGTACTGCTTGAGCTCGCTGCTGTAGCGCACATGCTCGGGCGCCAGCGCCACCAGCGCCAGGGCCAGCCAGGCGAAAGGCCTGGTGCCATCCTGGCGCGCCAGCAGGAACACCATCGGCAGCAGAGCCAGACCGGCCAGGAGAGGGACCACCCGCAACAGGTCGTCGGAGCCACCCAGCAGGTGGTGGATCAGCCACTGGAGCAGGAGGAATCCGAGTGGTGCGGCCTGGTCGTACAGCAGCGGCTGCACCAGACCGAGCAGGCTCTGGCGCTGGATGTTCACCCCCAGCATCGCCTCGTCGAGCCAGAGGGAGCGCCCGGGCGCAAAGTAGTCCAGCCTGAGGAACAGGGCCCAGGCCAGCACGATCAACACAGGCAGCCATTGCCACGGCAGCCCCGTCTTGCGAGTCGTCACCACCCCACTCCTTCGCCAAACGAATGGGCGAAATTGTGGGTCGTGACACTTTGGAAACGCTTAAGACGGCCTCAGCCCGCGGCGCACACGGCGATGCGGTCGAACATCTCGAGCCGGCGCTGCTCCGAGACAAAGCTGGCCTCGAAGCTGTTGCGCGCCAGCTGGACCACGTCCTCGCGGCTGAGGTCCAGGGCCAGCACCGTCTGTTCGAAGTTGGCGTTCATGTAGCCGCCGAAATAGGCCGGATCGTCCGAATTGACCGTCGCGCACAGGCCGGCGTCCAACATCTTCTTCAGCGGGTGGTCGCGCAGGTCGTCCACCACGCAGAGCTTGAGGTTGGAAAGCGGGCACACCGTCAGCGGCATCCGGGTGTGGGCCAGCTCGGCCATCAGCAGCGGGTCCTGCAGCGCGGCCACGCCGTGGTCGATGCGTTGCACCTTGAGCAGGTCGATGGCCTGCCACATGTAGTCAGGCGGGCCCTCCTCGCCCGCGTGGGCCACGAGCTTCAGGCCCAGTTCGCGGCAGCGCGCGAACACACGCTCGAATTTCTCAGGCGGGTGGCCGACTTCGCTCGAATCCAGCCCCACGCCGATGAAGTGCCCGCGGTACGGCAGCGCCGCCTCCAGCGTGGCGAACGCGTCCTCCTCGCTGAGGTGGCGTAGGAAACACAGGATCAGCGCCGAGCTGATGCCCAGCTCGGATTCCGCCCGCTTGCAGGCGCCGGACAGTCCTTCGATCACCGTCGCCATGGGCACGCCGCGCGCGGTATGGGTCTGCGGGTCGAAAAAGAGTTCGGTGTGGATGACGTTGTCGGCCTTGGCGCGCAGAAAGTAGGCCCAGGCCATGTCGTGGAAGTCCTGCGGCTGGAGCAGCACGCTGGCACCGGCGTAGTAAATGTCCAGGAAGCTCTGCAGGTCGGTGAAGGCGTAGGCCGCGCGCAGCGCCTCCACGCTGGGGTAGGCCAGCACCACACCGTTGCGCTGCGCCAGTTCAAAGATCAGCTCGGGTTCGAGCGAACCTTCGATATGGATGTGCAGTTCGGCCTTGGGGATGGCGCGGGCGAGTTCGATGGCGTTCATGAAAACTCCTTGTGGTCTTGTTTTTCAGCACACCCCGAGCGCGATGCCGGTGCGGGCCAGGTAACGGCGGTAGGCGCTGGACATGCGATCGGCAGGGCCGTGCACTTCCGGTATCGCGCCGTCCTTGCCAATGGGCAGGCGCCGGGGCTGTTGCGATTCGACGATGGGTTTGTCCTGAGCGAATACCGCGTCCTGGAAGGCACGCAGTTCCTCGTCGTCGCTCAGGTCGCCCAGCGTGGCCATGGCGAACCAGGCGGTGCAGGCTTCGGGGCCGTCGGGGCGGATGAACAGCGCGATCGCGTTGCTCACGGTGTCGCCCTCGGCCGCATCCTTGCGCAGGATGGCCGCGAACGGGTGCGGCACTTCGTAGCGGTAGGCCACCCAGCCGCCCTCCTCCGCCCCCGCATAGCCCTTGGGCTGCCAGGCCTTGCATTCGCGCGCGTGCACACCGTCGGCATCCTCGTCCACCCGGCCGGTGTCCACCTGGGCGTGGCTGCGCGCGCCCAGCCAGCCTTCATGCACGAAACCGAAGTGGCTCAGGTCCAGGAAGTTCTCCACCAGCCGCGGCGCGCTGGTCTCCACGGCGTAAGGGCCGCAGATCACCTGGCGCCACAGCGGGTCGTCCCAGGGCTCAAACGCGGGCGGAGACGATAGGGAGGCGGGGAGTTCTGACCGGTCGGGACGTTCCAGTCGCACCCATACCAGGCCATGGCGCTCCTGCGCCTCGAACACCCGGGCGCAGTGTGCGGCAGGCGGCTCGAAAGCCGGCGCTGCCGGCACGTGCACGCAGCGCCCCACGGACACCGGCGCACCGTGGTGGCCCTGCGCCGCGGCACCATCGCCCGCGAACTGCCAGCCGTGGTAGGGACACTCCAACCGCGCGCCATGCAGGTTCGTGAGCACCCGCCCCAGCGACAGCCGGGCGCCCCGGTGCGGGCAGCGGTCGGCCCAGGCGTGCACCACGCCGGGCTGGCCCTCGTGGCCATGCTCGCGCCACAGCACCATGTCCTGCCCCAGCAGCGACACGGCCACCGGCGCGTCCCGCAGGTGCATGCCTGCGATGACCGGGTGCCAGAGTTGTGTTTCGATCATGTGCTTCCTTGAAACAGAAAAGGCCGCCCGAAGGCGGCCTTTGTTCGGGCTGTCAGCAAAGTTCCGGACTCAGTTCGGAAGCTTCCCCTCAACGCCCTTGACGTAGAACTTGATGCCGCCCAGGAACTTGTCATCGGCGACGGCGTCCTTGGCCAGCACTTCCTTGCCATCCTGACCCACGATCGGGCCCTTCCAGATGGAGAAGGAACCGTCCTTCAGACCGGCCTTGATGGTGTCGATCTTGGCCTTGGTCTCGGCCGGCACGTCTTCGGCGATGGAGACCATGTCGATCGCGCCTTCCTTGTGGCCCCACCACACGCCACCGGTGGCCCAGGTGCCCTCCAGCGCGTCCTTGACGGCCTTGATGTAGTACGGCCCCCAATTGATGACGGCCGAACCCAGGTGGGCCTTGGGACCGTAGGCGGTCATGTCGGAATCCCAGCCGAAGGCGCGCTTGCCCATCTTCTCGGCGGTCTGCAGCACAGCCGAGGAGTCGGTGTTCTGCATCAGAACGTCGGCGCCACCGTTGATCAGCGAGGTGGCGGCTTCGGTTTCCTTCGGCGGATCGAACCAGCCGTTGACCCAGACCACCTTGGTCTTGACCTTGGGGTTCACCGACTGCGCGCCCAGGGTGAAGCTGTTGATGTTGCGGATCACTTCGGGAATTGGGATCGAGGCCACCACACCCAGGGTGTTGGTCTTGGTCATGGAACCGGCGATCACACCGGCCATGTAGGCGCCCTCGTAGGTGCGGCTGTCGTAGGTGCGCATGTTCTCGGCCGTCTTGTAGCCGGTGGCGTGCTCGAACTTCACGTCCTTGAAGTCGGGCGCGACCTTGAGCATGGGCTCCATGTAGCCAAAGGTGGTGCCGAAGATCAGCTTGTTGCCCTGGCCGGCCAAGTCGCGCAGCACGCGTTCGGCGTCGGCGCTCTCGGGCACGTTTTCCACGAAGCTGGTGACGACCTTGTCGCCGAACTCGGCCTCGACCGCCTTGCGACCGTTGTCATGGGCGAAGGTCCAGCCACCGTCACCGACGGGGCCGACGTAGGCGAAGGCGACCTTCAGCGGCTCGGGCTTGGGCGCTTCGGCAGCGGCGGGTGCCGGTGCGGGCGCAGCCGCCGGCGCGGCCGCCTCTTCCTTCTTGCCGCAGCCGATCAGGGCCGCGCTGGCCACAGCCGTCAGGGCCGCCAGCTTGATCAGGGAACGCTTGTTCAGGTCGGTCATGGAAACCTCTTGGGGGGTTGGGAGTGGAGAAAACAGAACAACGAAAGATTATGAACCCGGGTAGAACGGCTTGCCGATGGAGGCGGGCATGTTCACGCGGATCCAGGTCGGGTTGCGCGAGATCAACACCAGCACGACGATGGTGGCGAGGTAGGGCATCATGGTCAGGAACTGGCTCGGCACGTTGACGCCCATGCCCTGCAGGTGGAACTGCAGCATGGTCACGCCACCGAACAGATAGGCACCGAGCAATACGCGTGCCGGGCGCCAGGTGGCGAACGTCGTCAGGGCCAGCGCGATCCAGCCCTTGCCGGCGATCATGCCCTCCACCCAGAGCGGGGTGTAGACCGTGGACACGTAGGCGCCGGCCAGACCGCACAGCGCGCCGCCGGCCATCACGGCCAGCAGGCGGATGCGGCGCACCGGGTAACCCAGGGCGTGCGCCGATTCGGGGCTCTCGCCCACGCTGCGCAGCACCAGGCCGGCGCGCGTGCGGAACAGGAACCAGATCAGCCCGAACACCAGCCCCACACAGACGTAGACCATGGGGTGGTGGCGGAACAGGGCATTGCCGATGAAGGGAATATCGGCCAGCAGCGGAATGGCGAAGGTCGATTGTTCGGGCAGCTTGGCCTGCACATAGGACGTGCCGGCGAAGGCCGAGAACCCTCCGCCGAACAGCGACAGCGCGAGACCGGTGGCGTACTGGTTGGTGTTGAGCCAGATCACCAGCCCGCCAAAGATGGCCGCCAGCAGCGCCCCGGCGGCCATCCCGGCGGCGAAGCCGGCCACGGTGCTGCCGGTGTGCACCACGGTGGCAAAACCCGCCAGGGCGGCGCAGAGCATCATGCCCTCGGCCCCCAGATTGACGATGCCGGCTTTCTCGTTGATCAGCAGGCCCAGCGAGGCGATGGCCAGCACAGTGCCGGCGTTCAGCGAGGCGGCGATGAGGAGTGCGGTGGATTCCATGTCAGCGACTCCTTATTTCTTCCAGACCACGCGGTACGCGATCAGCGTATCGCAGGCCAGCAGCGCGAACAGCAGCAGACCCTGGAACACGCCGGTGATGGACTTGGGCAGGCCCAGGCGCGACTGCGCGAGTTCGCCGCCGATGTAGAACATGCTCATCAGGATGGCCGAGAACACGATGCCCACCGGGTGCAGGCGGCCGACGAAGGCGACGATGATGGCCGCGAAGCCGTAGCCCGCCGGCACATAGGGTGTGAGCTGGCCGATGGGACCGGCCACCTCCAGCGCACCGGCCATGCCGGCCATGCCGCCGGAGGTGAGCAGCGCGATCCACAGCGCCTTGCGCGAGGAGAAGCCGGCGTAGCGCGCCGCGGCCGGCGCCAGACCGCCCACCTGCTGGGCAAAGCCCGAGTAGGTGCGGAACAGGAACACCCACACCGCCGCCACACCGGCCAGCGCCAGCAGCAGGCCCACGTTCACCCGCGAGCCCTGCATGAGCTTGGGAATCTGCGTGACCGACTCGAAGGTCTTGGTCTGCGGGAAGTTGTAGCCCATGGGATCCTTCCACGGGCCGTAGACCAGGTAGTTGAGCACCTGGATGGCCACATAGACCAGCATCAGGCTGACCAGGATCTCGTTGGCGTTGAAGCGGTCGCGCAGCAGGGCCGTGATGCCGGCCCACAACATGCCGCCCACGACACCCGCCACGATGATGGCCGGCACGATCCAGCCGCCGGTGGTCTTGTCCGCCGTCAGCGCCACGCCGGCCGCGAAGATGGCGCCGATCAGGTACTGGCCTTCGGCGCCGATGTTCCAGACGTTGGAACGGAAGCACACCGCCAGCCCGAGCGCGATGATCATCAGCGGCGTGGCCTTGACCATCAGCTCGGACAGCGCGTAGGTGCTTTTGACCGGCTCCCAGAAGAAGACCTGCAGGCCGCGCACCGGGTCCTTGCCCAGGGCGACGAACAGGATGACCCCGATGACCACGGTGATGGCCAGCGCCAGCAGCGGCGAGGCATAGCCCCAGCGCGCTGAGGGCTGGGGACGGACTTCAAGCCGCAGCATGGGCGGTCTCCTTGTTCTTGTGGTGGTGTGCGGCGTCGTCCCACAGGCCCGACATCCATTCGCCGATGCGTTCGACCGTGGCGTCGGCGCGGTCGATGCTGGGCGACAGCCGCCCCTTGGCGATCACGTGCAGGCGGTCGCTGATCTCGAACAGCTCGTCCAGCTCCTCGCTGACCACCAGCACCGCGCAGCCCGCGTCGCGCAGCCTGAGGATCTCGCCGCGGATCTGCGCCGAGGCGCCCACGTCCACACCCCAGGTGGGCTGGCTGACGATCAGCAGCTTCGGTTGGGCCTCGATCTCGCGGCCGACGATGAACTTCTGCAGGTTGCCGCCCGACAGCGACTTGGCCGCCGCTCCCGGCCCGTTGGCCTTGACCTTGTAGCGGGCGATGATGTCTTCGGCCTGCGCCTTGAGCGCGCCGAGCTTGAGCCAGCCGCCCGCGCCCACCGCATCGCGCCGCGAGAGCAGCAGGTTCTGCGCCAGCGAGAGCGTGGGCACCGCACCGCGGCCCAGGCGTTCCTCGGGCACGAAGTGCAGGCCCAGGGCCCTGCGACGGCCCGGCGGCAGGCGTGAGGCGTCCTGCCCCAGCACGCTGATGCTGCCAGCCGGCGCGCGCCGGTCCTCGCCCGACAGCGCGTGGAGCAGTTCGCCCTGGCCGTTGCCCGACACGCCGGCGATGCCCACCACCTCGCCAGACCGCACCGTCAGCGCAATGTTCGCAAGGTCGGTGCCGAACGGATCGTCGCTGGCCAGCGTGAGGTTCTGCACCTGAAGCACCGCGGCACCCGCGTTCAGCTCCCGCGACTCCAGTGCCGGCGGCTCTGCACCGATCATCAGGCGCGACAGGGACGCGTTGCTTTCGTTCTGCGGGTTGCACACGCCCGTGACCTGGCCGCCACGCAGCACGGTGCAGGCGGTGCAGAGTTCGCGGATCTCGTGCAGCTTGTGGCTGATATAGAGGATGGAGCAGCCTTCGGACGCCAGCTTCTTGAGCACCACGAACAGCTTTTCCACCGCCTGCGGCGTCAGCACCGAGGTCGGTTCGTCCAGGATCAGCAGCTGCGGGCTGGTCAGCAGGGCGCGGATGATCTCGACCCGCTGCATCTCGCCCACGCTCAGCGTGTGCACCGGGCGCTTGGGGTCGATGTCCAGCCCGTATTCGGCGGCGGTGGCGTCGATGCTGGCGGTGACTTCGTTGAGGGTGAGCGACTTGTCCAGCCCGAGCCAGACGTTCTCGGCCACGGTGATGGTGTCGAACAGGCTGAAGTGCTGGAACACCATGCTGATGCCCAGCGCCCGCGCTTCCTGAGGGTTGCGGATATGCACCGGCTTGCCATTGAACATCACCGAGCCTTCGTCGGGCTTGACCGATCCGTAGATGATTTTCATCAGCGTGGATTTGCCAGCACCGTTCTCGCCGAGCACGGCGTGCACCTCGCCGGGGGCGACGGAGAGCGACACGTTGCTGTTGGCCACCACGCCGGGATAGCGCTTGGTGATGCCGGTCAGCTGCAGTCTTGGGGTCGTCAAGGCGATCTCCTTCTGATTGTGGTGGGGGCTCAGGCCGCGGCGGCCTCGGGCTCGGCGCGGCGCAGCGAGGCCGCCACGGTCTTGATCTGCTCACGCAGCCAGCGGCCCGCACTGGAAGCGTGGGTGCGCTCGTGCCAGAGCTGGTAGTACATCATTCGCGGGAACTCCACTGGGCACGGCAGCACTTTGACCGGCAATGCACCGACATAGCGCTCGGCGTACTGGCGGCCGGTGGTCAGCACCAGCAGGGTGCCCGCCACCATGGCCGGGATGAGGCCGAAGTGCGGGCAGCGCGCGGTGATGTTGCGCACCAGGCCCTGGCTGGCCAGGTGCTCATCCACAAAGCCGCGCGCGCCCGGGTGGGTGGGCGTGGGGGCGATGTGTTCGGCCGCCAGCCAGGCCTCGGTGTCCCAGCCGCGGCGCACGGCCGGGTGGTGGCTGGCCACGAGGCAGACCACCTCGTCGCCGAACAGCCGGCCCAGGTGCAGCTCCTGCGGCGGTTTGGGCCAGTTGCCAATCACCACGTCGTAGTGGCCCTGGGCCAGGTGGGCGCGGTAGTCGGCGTCGGCCGACAGGGGATGGATGTCGATGCCGCAGTTCGGCGCCGTGGTCTTGACCTGCGTCACCAGCTGGGGCAGGAACAGCGGGTCCAGGTAGTCGCTCGCGGCCAGGCTGAAGGTCTGGCGCGCGGTGGCCGGGTCGAAGGCACGGGCGTCGGAGAACAGCATCTCGGCGCTGCGCAGGATCTCGGCCGCCGGTTCGATCATGCGCAGTCCCGCCACCGTGGGCACCATGCTGGCGCCCGAGCGCACCAGAAGGGGGTCCCCCGCCAGTTCGCGCAGGCGCTTGAGCGAGGCGCTGACCGCCGGCTGGTACATGCCCAGCCGCAGCGCTGCCCGCGACACGCTGCGTTCCGTGAGGACGGTGTGCAGCACGCGGATCAGGTGCAGGTCAATCTTGTCGAACATGGAAACGTATTTCATACCCGGAGCTCATGCGCGCGGATGGAGGTTCCGGCATTCTCGCCATACGCCTGAGCATATGTTGTGCCACGGCCCCCGGCGCTATGCTGGCCCGCATGAACGCAAAAAAACCCGGGCAAACCCTGAGATTCCTGCGCCGCGGCGAAGCCGTGACGGTCCACGATGTGGCGCCCGACCGCACCCTGCTGGACCTGCTGCGCGAAGACCTGCATCTGACAGCCACCAAAGAAGGCTGCGGCGAAGGCGACTGTGGCGCCTGCACCGTGGTGCTGGGCGAAACGGTGGACGGCCGGCTCACCTACAAGGCCATCAACAGCTGCATCCGGCTGGCGCACTCGGTGGACGGCATAGCGGTGTACACGGCGGAAGACATCACCGCACCCTCCGGCGAGCTGCATCCCGCCCAGGAGGCCATGGTCCGGTGCCATGGTTCGCAATGCGGCTTCTGCACGCCGGGCTTTGTCATGAGCCTGTTCGGCATGTACCAGAACACGAAGGGTGCGCAGAAGCTTTCGCGGGAGCAAGCGCAAGCCGACCTTTCAGGCAACCTCTGCCGCTGCACGGGCTACCGGCCGATCCTGGACGCCGCGCAGCAGATGGGCCAGCTCCCCCTGCCCGCCGGCTGCGCCGTGGACGAGGCGGCGACCGTGGCCGCGCTGCGGGCGCTCAAGAAGAAGCCCGCAGCGGACGGGCCCTACCTGCGCCCCACCACGCTGTCCGAACTGCTGCAGGCCCGTGCCGCGCATCCGCAGGCCCAGGTCGTGGCCGGAACCACCGACGTGGGGCTGTGGATCACCAAGATGCACAAGCGTTTCCCGCAGGTGCTGGACGTGACCGCCGCACGCGAGCTGCAGCGGGTAGAAAGCTATCCGCACCACATCGCCATCGGCGCGGCGGTGACGCTGACCGATGCCTTTGCCGCCCTGGTGAAGGAACGGCCCCAGCTGCTGAGCTTCAGCCAGCGCTTCGCCGGTCTGCCGGTGCGCAACTCGGGCACGCTGGGCGGCAACGTGGCCAACGGCTCGCCCATCGGCGATTCCATGCCGCTGCTGATCGCGCTCGGTGCCAGCGTGGTGCTGATGCGCTGGAAGAAGACGAAGGCCGGCGGTGAGATCGCCCACCGCGAACTGCGCCTGGAAGACCTCTACACCGGCTACAGGTCCAACGTGATGCGGCCCGACGAACTGCTGTGCTGGATCAAGGTGCCCAGGCCCACCGGGCACGCGCTGGAAAAGGTCTACAAGATCAGCAAGCGCTTCGACGACGACATCTCTGCGGTGTGTCTCGCCATCCAGATGACGGTAAAGGCTGGTGTGGTGCAGCAGGTCTCCATCGGCGCCGGCGGCGTGGCCGCCACCCCCGCCCGCGCGCGCCAGACCGAAGCGGCCTTGCTCGGCCAGCCTTGGACCGAGGACACCGTGATGCACGCGATGGACACCCTGCGCACCGAATTCCAGCCCATCAGCGACATGCGCGCCAGCGCCGCCTACCGCCAGACGGTGCTGGGCAACCTGCTGCGCCGCTTCTGGCTGGAAAGCCAGGGGCAACAGGCCATCAACCTCGAAAGCCTCAAGACCCTGGAGGCCCTGTCATGAACGCACCGGATCTCAAGCTCGTGGTGGACAACACGCCTGCCACCACCGCAGCAGGCGTTTCTCGTTTCCATGAGAGTGCGAAGGCCCAGGTGGCCGGCGCCGCCACGTACATCGACGACATCCCCGAGGTGCGCGGCACCCTGCACGCCGCGCCGGTCTGCTCGCCGGTGGCGCACGGGGTGCTCCGAGGCATCGACGCCTCCGCCGCCCTGGCCGTGCCCGGCGTGCATGCCTTCATCGGGCCCGACGACATCCCCGGCGACCGCGTACTCGCCGCCTTCGCGCACGACGAACCCGTGTTCGCCGAAGGCACGGTGCAGTTCCTGGGTCAGGTCGGCGGCCTGATCGTCGCCGACGACGTGATGACCGCGCGCCGCGCGGCCCGGCTGGTCAAGTGGGACATCGAGCCGCTGGAGCCGGTGCTCACGCCGCAGCAAGCGCATGCAAAGCAACGCTATGTGCTGCCGCCGGTGCACGTGACCCGCGGTGATGCGGCGGCCGCGCTGCAGCGCGCTCCGCACACGCTGGCCGGTGCGTTCGAGGTTGGCGGACAGGAGCACTTCTACCTGGAAGGCCAGATCGCCTACGTGCTGCCGCTGGAGCAGCAGCAGTGGTGGGTCTACAGCAGCACGCAACACCCGGGCGAGGTGCAGCACTGGGTCTCGCACGCGCTGGGCCTGGCCAACCACGCGGTCACGGTGGAATGCCGGCGCATGGGGGGAGGCTTCGGCGGCAAGGAGACGCAGGCAGGCCATCTGGCCGTCTGGGCCGCCATCGCGGCCAACAAGCTGCGCCGGCCGGTCAAGCTGCGGCTGGACCGCGACGACGATTTCATGATCACCGGCAAGCGTCACCCGTTCGCCTACAGCTACCGCGTCGGTTTCGACAATCGCGGGCGCCTGTGCGGGCTGGAGCTGGACATGCTGGCCAACTGCGGTTTCAGTGCGGACCTGTCGGGCCCGGTGGCCGACCGCGCCGTCTTCCACGCCGACAACGCCTACTTCCTCGAAGACGTCGCGATCCACTCCTACCGCTGCAAGACGAACACGCAGAGCCACACCGCCTACCGCGGTTTTGGCGGCCCTCAGGGCGTGATCGTCATCGAACGCATCATGGGCGACATCGCGCGCCACCTCGGCGTGGACGCGCTCGACGTGCGGCTGGCCAACCTGTACGGCATCGAGGATCGCAACGTCACGCATTACCAGATGGCGGTGGAGGACAACATCCTCGAACCGCTCATGACGCAGCTCGCGCTCACCTGCGGCTACCGCGAACGCGCCGAGCAGATCGCGCACTGGAACGCGAGCAGCCCGGTCATCAAACGCGGCATCGCGCTCACGCCGGTCAAGTTCGGCATCAGCTTCACCGCCACGCTGTTCAACCAGGCCGGTGCGCTGGTGCACGTCTACACCGACGGCAGCGTGCAGGTGAACCACGGCGGAACGGAAATGGGCCAGGGCCTGAACACCAAGGTCGCAGCCATCGTGGCCGACGAGCTGGGCGTGCCCTTCGAGCGCGTGCTCTCGACTGCCAGCGACACCAGCAAGGTGCCCAACGCCAGTGCCACCGCAGCCAGCAGCGGCACCGACCTGAATGGCCGCGCGGCGCAGTTCGCCGCGCGCCAGGTGCGCCAGAACCTCGCGGCTTTTGTCGCGGGTCTCGACGGCGTCGGCGCAGGCGCGGTGCGTTTCGAAGGCGGCCAGGTCATCACCGAGAAGCAGACCCGGACCTGGGAGTCGGTGGTCGGTGCGGCGTATGCCAACCGCATCCAGCTCTGGAGCGATGGCTTCTACCGCACGCCCAAGATCCACTACGACAAGGTCACCATGCTGGGCCGGCCGTTCTACTACTTTGCCTACGGTGCGGCGGTGACCGAGGTCGCCATCGACACGCTGACCGGCGAAAGCCGCGTGCTGAAAGTGGACATCCTGCACGACGTGGGCCGCAGCATCAACCCGGCCATCGACATCGGCCAGATCGAGGGTGGCTTTGTTCAGGGCATGGGCTGGTTGACCACCGAACAGTTGGTGTGGAACGGCAAAGGTCTGCTCCAGACCCACGCGCCCAGCACCTACAAGATCCCGGCCACAGGTGACATCCCCACACACTTCCGGGTCGATCTCTGGCCCGAAGCCAACCGCGAGGACAACGTGCACGGCAGCAAGGCCGTGGGCGAGCCGCCCTTCATGCTGGCAATCAGCGTGTTCGAGGCGCTGCGCGACGCGGTGGCCCAGGCCGGTGGGCGGCCTGAGGCCATGAACGCGCCAGCGACAGCGGAGGAAGTTCTGCGCGCCCTGGAGTGAGCCTGCTACCGCAGGCCATGCTTGCGGATCTTGTCGACCAGCGTGGTCTTGGGCAGGCGCAGGGCCTTGGCGGTCTGGCCCACGTTGCCGCTGTGGCGCTCCAGCGCGTCGGCGATCAGGCTGCGCTCGAACTGATCCACCGTCTCCGCCAGACCGGGCTCCCCGTCTACGCCCGCCTCGCCGGACGGCGCCGCGTGTGGCGACACCCACTGCGGCCCCACGCCCAGCACCAGTGCATCGGCCACATTGCGCAGTTCGCGCACGTTGCCCGGCCAGTCGCGCGCCATCAGCTGGCGCAACTGGGCAGCGGGCAGGCGCGGTTCGGGGCGCCCGTAGCGGCTGGCCGCCAGCAGCATGAAATGCTCCAGCAACATCGGAATGTCCTCGCGCCGCTCGCGCAGCGCGGGCAGCTCGATGTTCACGACGTTGAGCCGGTAGACCAGGTCGGCGCGGAAGCTCCCCTGCTGGGCGCGCGCCAGCAGGTCGTCCTTGGTGGCGGCGACCACGCGCACGTCCACCGGGATGCTCTGGTTGGAGCCCAGGCGCTCGATGCAGCGCTCCTGCAGCACGCGCAGCAGCTTGACCTGCACCCCCATGGGCATGCTTTCGAGTTCGTCGAGGAACAGGGTGCCGCCGTTGGCGTGCTCGATGCGGCCGATGCGGCGCTTCTGCGCGCCGGTGAAGGCGCCGGGCTCGTGGCCGAAGAGTTCGCTGTCGAGCAGGCTGTCGGGCAGGCCGCCGCAGTTGAGCGCAACATAGGGCGCGTTGCGGCGGCGCGAGTGGTCGTGCAGCGCGCGCGCCACCACCTCCTTGCCGGTGCCGGTCTCGCCGCGGATCAGCACATCCACCGGCGAGTCGGCGATCTCGGTGATCAGCTGGCGCACGCGGGCGATGGCGGGCGCGTGGCCCACCAGCTTGCCCTCCAGCCCTTCGCTGAGCGTGAGCGCGCGCCGCAGGTTGGCCACCTCCAGCGTCAGGCGGCGCTTGTCCAGCGCGCGCTGCACCACCTCGACCAGCTGCTCGGGCGAGAAGGGTTTGGGGATGAAGTCGTAGGCGCCGCTGCGCATGGCCTGCACCGCCAGGTTCACGTCGCCGTGGCCGGTGATCATGATGACCGGCAGGTCGGGGTCGAGATCGTGCGCCTCGGCGATCAGCGACAGGCCGTCGGAGCCGGGCAGGCGCATGTCGGTCACGACCACGCCGGCCATGCCCGGGCTCAGGTGCGGCAGCACAGCCTCGACCGAATCGAAGGCGCGCACGGCGATGTCGGCCAGCTGCAGGGCCTGCACGCAGCCCAGCTGCAGGTCCGTGTCGTCCTCGACCAGAAACACGGTGAGGTTGCGGTTCATCGGGATGGGGTGTCTTTCGCGGTGTCGGGGGCGGGGCCCACCGGGACGGTGAGCACGAAGCAGGCGCCGCCCGCGGGGTGGTTGTGGGCCTGCAGGTCGCCCCCGAATTCTGCTGCAAGGTCGCGGCAGATCGCCAGGCCCAGGCCCAGGCCGGCGCCGCTGGGTTTGGTGGTGTAGAAGGGTTCGAACAGGCGCTGCTGGTCGGTCTCGCTCAGGCCCTTGCCGCTGTCGCGCACCTCCAGCGCCACCATCGGCACCCCGGCCACCTCGCGGCGTTCGGCGCTCAGGGTCAGCACCCGAGGGTCGGCATCGCGCATCGCGTCCAGCGCATTGCCCACCAGGTTCACCAGCACCTGCTCCAGCCGGTTGGCATCGCACCAGGCGGACCACTGTCCGGGCGCGCAGCGGTTGTCCACCCGCACCTGGTCGTGCCGCACGCGCAACTGGTAGAGGAACAGCGCCTGCTCGACCACCCGGCCCACGTCGGTGGCGCCGGGCGAGGCGCTGGACTTGCGCGAGAAACTCTTGAGCGGGTCGATGATGCGCGCCATCTGCTCGACCAGCCGCGCGACGATGGACAGGTTCTCCTGCGCGGCGGCGTGGTTGCCGCGGCGCATGAACTCGGCCGCGTTGCCCGCCAGCGTGCGGATGCCGCCCAGCGGCTGGGTCAGTTCGTGGGTAATGCTCGCTGCCAGTTGGCCCAGCACGGCCATCTTGCCGGCGTGCACCAGCTCGTCCTGCGCCGACCGCAGGGTCTGTTCGGTCTGCTGGCGCTCGGCCACCTCGCGGCGCAGCTGCTCGTTGGTGTCGGTGAGTTCCTGGGTGCGCAGCCCCACCTGGCGCTCCAGGTCGGCGTTGACCTGCTCCAGCAGCCGCTTGGCGGCGAGCTTCTGGCGTTCGATGCGGCGGCGCTGGCTCCAGTAGAGCGCCAGCAGGATCAGGAAGGCCGCGGTCATCGCGCCGCCCACGCCATCGGCCAGGGCCTGGTCGCGCACCTCCGAGAGGCTGGTGAAGATCAGCACGCGCCAGTCCATGCCGTCGAGCGAACGGCCCAGCACCAGGTGCCCGGCCCGGTTGCTGCCGGCGCCCAGCGCTTCGCGGTACCGCGCCTCCTCGCCCGAGACGAAGCCCTGCACCTCCTGCGTGTCTTCATCGACCGAGAGCCGCACGTCGATGGGGAACTGCGGCAGCCGCAGCGCGCCGTAGGTCTGCGTCAGCTGCAGGTCGACCCGCCGCTCGGGCGGCAGCGGCGCCATCGAGGTATAGCGCCAGGCCGGCTGCGAGGAGAGGATCACCACCTGGTTGGCGTCGGCCACCAGGGCGGGCGCCGCCAGCATGGGCCAGGTCTGCTCCAGCGCGTCCAGGCCGATCTTGATGGCCGCCACGCCGAGCACGCGCGGACCGTCGTAGATGGGGTGCGAGGCGAAGTAGCCCGCCTGACCCCCGCTGCCGATGGCGAAGTGGCGCGTCGAACGACCGGCCAGCGCCTCCAGGTAGTAGGGACGGTAGGACACGTCCTCGCCCAGAAGACTGTCGTCGCGCTCGGCCACGTTGCTAGACGCCAGCACGACGCCGCGCACATCGAGCACATAGACCGCGACGCTGCCCAGGTGGGCGTTCAGGCGCGAGAGGTAATCGTTGGCAGCGCGCTCGCGGGCCGGGTCGGGTGCGCGCAGCAGCGCCAGCACCGCCGGGTTGAGCTGGATGGTGGCCGGCACCGGCTCCAGGCGCCGCACCCGCGCCTCGACCACGGTGGCGAACAGGTCCAGCCGACTGTTGGTGGCGGCCTTGAGGCTGTGTTCACCCTGGTCGTAACTGTGCTGGTAGACGCCAGCGCCGGTGAGCGCCACCAGTGCCGCGCCCAACAGCAACAGCAGCAGCCGCCGCGCCAGCCAGCCCAACCGTTCGGAGGCCGGGCGCACAGCCGCGCCTGCGCCAGCGGGCGCGTTGGCGGGCAGTGGAGGTGGCTCGGCCTGGGCGGGGTTCAATGCTGGAGGATCTTGGAGAGGAAGTCCTTGGCGCGCGGCGAACGGGCGTCGGGATTGCTGAAGAACTCGTCCTTCTTGCAGTCCTCCACGATTTTGCCCGCGTCCATGAAGATCACGCGGTGGCTGACCTTCTTGGCAAAGCCCATCTCGTGCGTCACGCACATCATGGTCATGCCCTCGTTGGCCAGCTGCACCATCACGTCCAGCACCTCACCGACCATCTCGGGGTCCAGCGCCGAGGTGGGTTCGTCGAACAGCATCACGATGGGATCCATCGACAACGCGCGGGCGATCGCCACACGCTGCTGCTGCCCGCCCGAGAGCTGGCCGGGGAACTTGTCCTTGTGCGCCATCAGGCCCACCCGGTCGAGCATCTTCAGTCCGCGCGTCTTGGCTTCGTCTGCATTGCGGCCCAGCACCTTGATCTGCGCGATCGTCAGGTTCTCGGTCACCGACAGGTGCGGGAACAGCTCGAAGTGCTGGAACACCATGCCCACGCGGCTGCGCAGCTTGGGCAGATTGGTCTTCGGGTCGGCGATGCTGGTGCCGTCCACGATGATGTCGCCCTTCTGGAAGGGCTCCAGCGCGTTGACGGTCTTGATCAGCGTGGACTTGCCAGAGCCCGAGGGACCGCAGACCACCACCACCTCACCCTTCTGGATGGAGGTGGTGCAGTCGGTCAGCACCTGGAAGCTGCCGTACCACTTGGAAACGTTCTTGATGTCGATCATGGTTCTTCTCCAGCCGCTCAGCGAATGATGGCGATCTTCTTCTGCAGGCGACGCACCAGCATCGACAGCGAGAAACAAATGACGAAATAGACGACGGCGGCGACGAGATACGTCTCGACCGGGCGGTTGAAGTTCTTGCCCGCCACCTCGAAGCCCTTGAGCAGGTCGTAGGCACCAATGGCGTAGACCAGACTGGTGTCCTGGAACAGGATGATGGTCTGTGTCATGAGCACCGGCAGCATGTTGCGGAAGGCCTGCGGCAGCACGATCAGCTGCATGGTCTGGCCGTAGGTCATGCCCACCGCGTAGCTGGCGTTGACCTGACCCTTGGGCACGCTCTGGATGCCCGCGCGCATGATCTCGGAGTAGTAGGCCGCCTCGAACACGGTGAAGGTGATGATGGCAGACAGCTCGGCGCCCATGGGTTGACCGATCATCAGCGGGATCAGCAGGAAGAACCACAGGATCACCATCACCAGCGGGATGGAGCGCAGGGTGTTGACGTAGAAGGCGGCCGGCAGCACCAGCCACTTCTTGCCCGACAGGCGCATCAGCGCCAGCACGGTGCCCAGCGCGATGCCGCCGATCATGGCCACCAGGGTCAGCTGCACCGAGAAGACCAGGCCCTTGAGCACGAAGCCCGTGAGCACATCCCAGTTCAGGAACGAAAAATCGAGGTTCATGTCAGTGGCCTCCGATCATGCCGGGCACCTGCACTCGGTGTTCGATGAACAGGGCGATGCGGTTGATGATGAAAGCGGAGATGAAGTACAGGCCAGTGACGGCCAGGTAGACCTCGATGCCGCGCGAGGTTTCTTCCTGCGCCTGCATGGCGAACATGGTCAGCTCGGCAATGGACACCGCGAAGGCCACCGACGAGTTCTTGATGATGTTCATGCTCTCGCTGGTCAGCGGCGGGATGACGATTCGAAACGCCATCGGCAGCAGCACGTAGCGGTAGGTCTGCGTCAGCGTCAGGCCCATGGCCAGGCCGGCATAGCGCTGGCCCTTGGGCAGGCTCTGGATGCCGGCGCGCACCTGCTCGGCGATGCGCGCCGAGGTGAAGAAGCCCAGGGCGAAGACCACCAGGATGAAGCTGGGAAAGTCCTTGAGCGCGGGGACCAGCGCGGGCAGCACGTGGTACCAGAGGAAGACCTGCACCAGCAGCGGGATGTTGCGGAACAGCTCGGTCCAGGCGTTGCCGATGGCCACCAGCGCCTTGCTGGGCGTGGTGCGGAAGATGCCCATGACCGCACCGACCACGAGCGCAACGACCAGCGCCAGCAGGGCGACCGAGAGCGTCCAACCCCAGGCCGAGAGCAGCCAGTCCAGGTAGGTGATGTCGCCACCGTCGCCAAAGCAGCGCGGACGCACCTCACCGTCGATGGTGTCCTTGCAGAACACCTGCCAATCCCATGAAGCCATGGTGATTCCCCAAAATTCAACAGAGAAGGCCGCCCGTGTGCAGTCGGGCGGCCACTTCAGTCTCCCGTCAGGAGATCACTTCTTGACGGAATAGTCTTCCATCGGCTTGTCGTTCGGGGCCGCCCAGGCCGCCTTGGTGGCTTCGGACAGCGGCAGACCGATCTTGGCGTTGGCCGGCGGGATCGGCTGCATGAACCACTTGTCGTACAGCTTGGCCAGCGAGCCGTCCTTGATCTGGTTCTTGATGGAGTCGTCCACGGCCTTCTTGAAGGCGGCGTCGTCCTTGCGCAGCATGCAGGCGATCGGCTCGACCGACAGCACTTCGCCGACGATCTTGTAGTCGGCCGGGTTCTTGGACTTGGCGATGTTGGCGGCCAGGATGGAGCCGTCCATCACGAATGCGTCGGCACGACCGGACTCGAGCAGCAGGAAGCTGTCGGCGTGGTCCTTACCGAACACTTCCTCAAAGTTCACGTTGGTCGCACGCTCGTGCTTGCGCAGGGTCTGGACCGAGGTGGTGCCGGTGGTGGTGGCGACCTTCTTGCCGTTGAGCTGGGCGATGGAGTTGATGCCCGAGTTCGCCTTGACGGCGATGCGCACTTCTTCCACGTAGGTGGTCACGGCGAAGGAGACATCCTTCTGGCGGGCCGCGTTGTTGGTGGTGGAGCCGCACTCGAGGTCGACGGTGCCGTTCTGCACCAGCGGAATGCGGTTCTGCGAAGTCACCGGCTGGTACTTCACTTCCAGCTTGGCCAGGCCCAGCTGCTTCTGCAGGTCGGCGATCACCCGCTCGGCCATCTCGGTGTGGAAACCCACGAACTTGCCATTGCCGATGGTGTAGGACAGGCCGGAGGACTCGCGCACACCCAGGGTGATGCTGCCGCTGTCCTTGATCTTCTTGAGCGTGTCGGTGGCCTGGGCCATCGCGGTGGAGGCGGCGAGCACGGCGGCCACGGCCAGTAGGGTTTTCTTCATGTTGACTCCTTCGAGTGGTTGGGGGAAAACGGAAATCGCGGCTGGAAGTCAGCCCGGCACTTGGTCGGTGGGGTACTTCCAGAAGTCCTTGAGCAGGTAGTTCATGGGCAGGTTGAGGCTGCGGTTGGCCGGCGGGATGGGCTTCTGGAACCAGCGCTCGTAGACCGTGTGGGCCTCGCGCGTCTGGATCAGGCGCTTCATCTCGTCGTCGACCAGCTTCTTGAACTCGGCGTCTTCGCGCGAGAACATGATGGCCAGCGGTTCGATGGTCAGGAACTTGCCCACCACCTTGAACTTGCCCGGATCGGGCCGCCCGGCCACCAGGCCGTAGAGCAGCACATCGTCCATCACGAAGCCGTCGGCCTCGCCGGCGGCCACCATGTCGACCGCGCGCGCGTGGTCGGGCGCTTCCGCCACGCGGATGCCGAGCTGGTACTCGTTGTTGGCCTGCGTCAACGCCTTGAGCGGCGTGGTGCCCTTGGTCGAGACCACGGTGCGGCCCTTGAAATCGCGGATCACATCGACCGTGCTGTCGGCCCGCACCAGGTAGCGCGCCCCGGCGATGTAGTGCGGCACGGTGAAGGCCACCTTCTGGCGGCGTTCGGCGTTGTTGGTGGTCGAGCCGCACTCCATGTCGGCCTTGCCTTCTTCGATCAGGGCGATGCGGTTGGCTGGCGTCACCATGACGAAGCGGGTCTTCAGCTCGGGCACCGCGAGCTGGCGGCGCATTGCTTCCACCAGCTTCAGGCACAGGTCAACCGCGTAGCCCACCGGCTTGCCGTCCGGGTCCACGAAGGAAAACGGCACCGAGGACTCGCGGTGTGCGATCACCACGGTGCCGCTGGACTTGATGCGGTCCAGCACCGATCCGGCCATCGACGGCTGGACCAGCGCGGCGGTCAGCAGGGCGAGCGCACAACGGGCGAGGGACCGGAGGTGTGGCATGGCGGTGTCCGTGGGAGGGAGGAGAAATGGACGGCTCAGCCCAGCGGCCGGTCGTTGGGCGACCGGTACAGCTCCAGCAGCGCCTCGGGCGCGGGCCAGTTGAGGTTGAGCCCCTTGGGCGGGATCGGCGACTGGAACCAGCGGCGATAGATCTTCAGCGCCTCACCCGACTGCATCAGCTCGGTCAGGCTGCGGTCCACCAGCGCCTTGAAGCGCGGATCGTCCTTGCGCAGCATGCAGGCGTAGACCTCGGCCGCCATCGGCTGGCCGACCACCCGCCACTCGCCGGGTTGGTCGGCCTTGGCGCGCAGGCCGTAGAGCATGGCCTCGTCCATCAGGAAGGCCTCGGCACGGCCTTCCTGCACGCGGCTAAAGCCGTCGCCGTGGTCCTTGACGGTCAGGATGTCGAACCGGATGCCGGTCGACTCGCTGTGCAGCAACAGAGAGCGTTCGCTGGTGGTGCCCGCGGTCACCGCCACGCGGCGGCCCTTGAGGTCGGCCAGTTCCTGGATGCCCGATCCCTGCCGGGTGAGCAGGCGCGAGCTGGTCTGGAAGATGGACACCGAGAACGCCACCTGGCGCGCCCGTTCGCGGTTGTGGGTGGTGGAACCGCACTCCAGGTCGACCGAGCCGTTCTGCACCAGCGGAATCCGGTTCTGCGAGGTGACCGGCACCAGCTTGACCGCCAGCGCGGGCAGTTTGAGTTCGCGGCGGATACGCTCGACCACCGCCAGCATCAGGTCGTGCGAGTAGCCGACCACCTGGCGCTTGCTGTCGTAATACGAGAACGGCACCGAAGACTCGCGGTGGCCCAGGTTGATGGTGGCCGTGCGCGAAATCTTCTCCAGCGTCGGCAGGCCCGACGACTCGGCCCGGGCGGACAACGCCAGGGGCAGCAACAGCAGGAAGGGGAGGAGGCGAAGGGGTTTCATGGGCGCAGTGTGCCGCCCATGGCGCAAGGGGCGTGCCAGTCGGTGTTAACCCGTAGACCACCCCCTTGTGGACCGGTTTTTCACCCCGAAACCGGCGATTTGGCCCGTGGCGCAAACGGAAATCCGAACGCCCTCCGCGGCCGACGAACGGATTTCCGACCCCGCCCCGCGGCGTTCAGGCCCAGTGCGCCTTGAAGTCCTGCGCGTACTGCTCCAGGCGGATCGGCGCCTTGCCGGTGATGCGCTGCACGCCGTCGGTGGTGCGCTCGGCGAAACCGGCCTTGAACGCGCCCAGAATCACCAGCAGGAACTCGGTGTAGTCCGCCGGCAGGCCGGCGCCCAGCAGGCCCTGGCGCATCGCGTCCTCGGGGATGTCGGTGTAGCCGATGGTCCGGCCCGCCGCCTTCGACAGGATGGCCGCCACCTGGTGGTGGTCCAGCGCTTCGCTGCCGGTCAGGTCGTGCGCGGCATTGACGAAATCGTCGGACGACAGCAGCTTCGCGGCCACGGCCGCGATGTCGCGCGTGTCGATGAAACTGCCCTTGGCGTCGCCCACCGGCAGCAAGATCTGGCCCTGGGTCTGGATGCCGTGCAGCCAGAAGGTGTGGAAGTTCTGCATGAACCAGTTGGGACGGATCACATTCCAGGCCAGGCCCGAGCGCTCCAGGTGCAGCTCGGCGCGGCGCAGCGGGATGTTCTCGTCGGCGTTGGCGCCCATGGCAGACAGCAGCAGGACCTTGCGCACACCAGCGGCCTTGGCCGCGTCGATGGCCGGGATCAGCAGCTCGTGCTGGTTGGCGAAGCCGGGAGGCGCCATCAGGAACAGCTGGTCGACGCCGGCCAGCGCGGCCGCCAGGCCTTCGCCGGTGGCGAGGTTGACCTGGACCTCGCCGGGTTTCGAGGGCGTGCGGCTGGTGGCACGGCGCACGGTCTGGCCCTGGGCCGACAGCAGGTCAACAAGGGTGGAACCGATCTGGCCGCTGGCGCCGGTCACGAGAGTGGTGGTCATCTGGAATCTCCTGTGTGTGTTGCGAAGGCCTCCAGTGTGTTTCCGATGAATCGGAACTGGAATGCATGAAATTCCACCATTCATGTCTGATCGTCCATAAAATCTCGCCCTATGGACATACTCTCAGACATCCTTCATGTCGCCGGGTTGCGGCGGCGCCTGCTCGACCTGCATGCGCTCACACCCGAGGCGGCGCTGCGTTTTCCCTGCGAACGCAGCTTCGGTCTGCACGCGGTGACGCGTGGCCGCGCCTTCGTACACGCTCCCAACCTCGACGAGCCGCTGGAGCTGCAGGCCGGCGACCTGGTGCTGATGGCGCGCGGCTGCGTGCACTTGCTCTCGCTGGACCGCGAGCCGCCCGCGCGCAGCACCACGGTGCCGATCGCGCGCTTCGTGGGCAGCGACCTGGCCGACACAGCAACGCATCACACGCCGGACCCTGCGCCCGCCAGCGACCCGGCCGCGCCCGCGCAGGTGATCAGTGCCGCCTACCAGCTCTGGCACGCCCCGCTGCACCCCTTCCTGCGCAGCCTGCCCCCGTGGTTTGTGGTGCGCGGCCACAGCCTGCCGCAGCTGTCGGCCGTGCCGCTCACACTGGGCCTGCTGGACCGCGAGCTGGGCGACCAGGCGCTTGGCGCGACCTCGGCCACGCACGGCCTGCTGGACGCCCTGTTCGCCTTTGCGCTGCGCGAAATCGCCGCACGCGAGAACCCTGGTGTGCCGGGCTGGCACCACGCCATCGCCGACCGGCCGATCCGCCAGGTGCTGACCCTGATGCACGGCAACCTGGGCCACGGTTGGACGCTGGACGAACTGGGCCAGCAAGTGGGCCTGTCGCGCTCGGCGCTGGCCGAGCGTTTTCGCAGCGCCATGGGCGACACGCCGCTGAACCACCTGCGCACCCTGCGCATGCAGAAGGCCATGCAGCTGCTGGCCGAGACGCGCCAGACGCTGGAGCAGGTGGCACAGGCCGTGGGCTACCAGGACGCCTTCGGTTTCTCCAAGGTGTTCAAGCGCACCACCGGCCAGTCGCCGCGCCAGTTCCGCGAGCAGGACACGGCCGACCGGCAGACCGAGTGGCGCATCCAGGAGGCCTGAAGCGCCGAGTCACTGCCGGGCACGGAAACCGTGAGGGGTACAGTGTCGGCCTTCGCACCGCGTGTGCCCGATCCCGAAGCCCCATGACCCTGCCCCGCTGCCCGAAATGCCAGTCCGAGTTCACCTACGAAGACGGTGATCTCTACATCTGCCCCGAATGTGCCCACGAGTGGGGCAAGGCCGGCGGCGATGAACCCGCCGAAGCGGCCAAGGTCTGGAAAGACGCGTTTGGCAATGTGCTGACCGACGGCGACAGCGTGACCCTGGTCAAGGACCTCAAGCTCAAGGGTTCGTCGGCCGTCATCAAGGTCGGCACCAAGGTGAAAAACATCCGCCTGATCGACGGCGACCACGACATCGACTGCAAGATCGAGGGCTTCGGCGCCATGCAGCTCAAGTCCGAGTTCGTGAAGAAGAGCTGAGCTTCTTTCCCGTGGGCAAGATCGTCGTTTACTGCCAGCCGGGTGCCAAGCAGACGCAGTGCGTCGGCCTGCACGACGGCAAACCCAAGATCCAGCTCAAGGCCCCGCCGGTCGATGGCGCGGCCAACAAGGCGCTGATCGGTTTTCTGTCCGAGGTGTTCGATGTGCCCAAGTCGGCCATCAGCATCGAGCTCGGCGCCTCCGGCCGCACCAAGCGGGTGGAGGTCGCGGGTGTGGACGACGCGGAACTCAGCCGCCGGCTGCTCGCACCGGCATGAAGGCCGTGCCGGCGGGCCGGCCGGGCAGCGAGAGCACGGCCTGCGCCGGTGCGGTCTGCGCCAGCAGCACCCCCCGACGCCACACCTTCAGCCGCGTGGCGCGCAGGCGGATCGCCTCCACCGGGTCGCGCGCCTGCAGCAGCACAAAGCTCGCGTCCTTGCCGGCTTCGATGCCGTAACCCGCCAGCCCCATCACCTTGGCCGCGTTCACCGTCACGGCGTCGAAGCACTGGCGCATGCCGGCCTGGCTGGTCATCTGCGCCACATGCAGGCCCATGTGGGCGACCTCTAGCATGTCGCTGCTGCCCAGCGAGTACCAGGGGTCCATCACGCAGTCGTGGCCGAAGGCCACCGTCACACCCGCAGCCATCAACTCGGGCACACGCGTCATGCCGCGCCGCTTGGGGTAGGTGTCGTGCCGGCCCTGCAGCGTGATGTTGATCAGCGGGTTGGCCACGGCGCTCACGCCAGCCTCGGCGATCAGCGGGATCAGCTTGCTCACGTAGTAGTTGTCCATGCTGTGCATGGAGGTGAGGTGCGAGCCGTTGACCCGGCCCTGCAGGCCCAGGCGCTGCGTCTCGAAGGCCAGCGTCTCGATGTGGCGCGAGAGCGGGTCGTCGCTTTCGTCGCAGTGCATGTCCACCGGCAGGCCGCGTTCGGCCGCCAACTCGCAGAGCAGCTTCACGCTGGCCGCGCCGTCGGCCATGGTGCGCTCGAAGTGCGGGATGCCGCCGACCACGTCCACCCCCAGGTCGAGCGCGCGTTTCAGGTGGTCCAGCCCACCCTTCGTACGCAGCACGCCGTCCTGCGGGAAAGCGACCAGCTGCAGGTCGAGGTAGGGCGCGACGCATTTCTTGACCTCGAGCATCGCCCGCACCGGCAACAGGCTGGGGTCGCTGGTGTCCACATGGCTGCGGATGGCCAGCAGGCCCTTGGCCACCGCCCAGTCGCAGTAGGTCAGCGCGCGTTCGACCAGTGCCTCCTCGGTCAGCAGCGGCTTGAGCTCACCCCAGAGTGCGATGCCTTCGAGCAGGGTGCCGCTCTGGTTCACGCGCGGCAGACCGTAGCTGAGCGTCGCGTCCATGTGGAAGTGCGGGTCGCAGAACGGCGGGCTCAGCAGCTGGCCTTCGGCGTCCACCGTCTCGTGCGCGGGCGCCTGCAGGCCTTGGGTCACTTCCACGATACGGCCGTCCTGCACGGCCACCGCCATGTCGGTTCGGCCGTCGGGCAGCGATGCGTTCGTGATCAGCAGGTCGAGCATGTGGTGCCTCCGTCAGGCCGTCTGGCGGTGGACGCGGGCCAGCACCAGAGCGAGCATGCCCATGCCAGCGCCGCAGACCCGGTTGAGCCAGCGCAGCCCGGCCGACGACAGCCAGCGCACCGCCTGCCGCCCCGCCAGCGCGTAAGCCACCATCACCAGCGCGTCGATGCTCACGAAGAGAACACCAAGCAGCGCGTACTGCGGTGCCAGGGGCGTCACCGGGTCCACGAACTGCGGCAGGAAGGCAGAAAAAAACAGCAGCGCCTTGGGGTTGGACAGGGCCACCGTGAGACTGCGCGAGAAGGCTGCGCGCCCCTGCACCTCGCGCCCCGGCACCTGGGCCAGCGTGGCCTGCACGTCGGTCACCGGGCTGCGCCAGAGCTGCCAGGCCAGCCAGAGCAGGTAGCCCACGCCCACCCATCGCACCAACTCAAACAGCCATGCCGAGGCCAGCATCAGCGAACCCAGGCCGATGGCGACCACCGCGATCACCGCCGCGCTGCCCAGCGTGGCTCCACCGATGCCCCAGGCCGCGCGCCGCAGGCCGCCGCCCATGCCATTGGACAGGGCCAGCAGCATGGTCGGTCCGGGAATCACCGCCAGCGCAAGCGAAGCGGTGGCGAACATCAGCAGGGTCTGAACGGTGGGCATGTCAGCGCTCTCCTTTGCGGTAGGGCTTCATCAGCGCCTGAGGATACGCCGCCTTGCGCGCCACCAGCACCAGCGCAAGGATGGACAGGGCGTAGGGCAGCATGAGGTACACCTGATACGGAATGGCACTCGCCCCGGCCTGTTGCAGGCGCAGTTGCAGGGCATCGAAGAATGCAAACAGCAGGGCGCCCAGCAGGGCCTTGCCCGGTCGCCACGAGGCGAACACCACCAGGGCCACACAGATCCAGCCACGGCCGTTGACCATGTTGAAGAAGAACGCGTTGAAGGCCGAGAGCGTGAGGAAGCTTCCGGCCACGCCCATCAGCGCCGAACCGGCCACGATGGCCCCCGTGCGCAGCGCCACCACCGACACGCCCTGCCCTTCGGCCGCCTGCGGGTTCTCGCCCACCATGCGCACCGCCAGGCCCAGCGGCGTGCGCATCAGCACCCAGGCCGACAGCGGCACCAGCGCCACCGCCAGGAGGGTCAGCGGCGTCTGCTGCGCCAGCACGGGCAGGCCCAGCCAGTCCATGGGCGCGAAGGGATCGATGGTCGGCGGCGTGTTCACCTTGGGGAATGCGACGCGGTAGCCGTAGTACGACAGAGATGTGGCCAGCAGCGTGATGCCCAGGCCGGCCACGTGCTGAGACAGCGCCAGCCCGACCGTGAGCAGCGCGTGCAACAGGCCGAAGGCGGCGCCGGTGAGCGCGGCCACGGCGACGCCGCCCCACAGCGGCAGGCCCTGGTATACCGCCAGCCAGCCGCCGAACGCACCCGCCACCATGATGCCTTCGATGCCCAGGTTGAGCACACCGGCGCGCTCGCACCACAGCACCCCCAGGGTGCCCAGGATCAGCGGTGTCGCGATGCGCAGCACCGCCACCCAGAACGCCGGATTGAGCAGGATGTCGACGAGTTCACCCATGCTCAGGCCCTGCGCACGCGGTACTGCGTCATCCATGTCGCCACCAGCACGGCCAGCAGGGACACGGCCACGATCACGTCGGCCAGGTAGGTGGGCACCCCGATGGCGCGGCTCATGCTGTCCGCCCCCACCAGCACGCCGGCCACGAACACCGCGGCCGCCACCACCCCGAGCGGGTTCAGGCCGGCGAGCATGGCGATCACGATGCCGGTGTAGCCATAGCCCGGTGACATGTCCAGCGTCACGTAGCTGGCGCGGCCCGCGACTTCGATGGCCCCCGCCAGGCCCGCCAGCGCCCCCGAAAGCAGGGCCACCAGCACCACCGTACGCGTCACCGGCACGCCCGCGAACGCGGCAGCCCGGGGATTGGCCCCCGTCGCTCGGATGTCGAACCCCAGCACGGTGTGGCGGAACAGCGCCCCCACCAGCAACGCCAGGCCCACTGCCCCGAGCAGGCCGGTGTGCAGCCGCGTGCCCTCCACCAGCCGCGAGAGTTCCAGTTCTGGGTTCAGGGCCACGCTCTGCGGCCAGCCCATGGCGAGCGGGTCCTTCATCACCCCGTCGAGCAGGGCCGACACCAGCAGCAGCACGATGAAATTCAGCAGCAGCGTGGTGACCACCTCGTCCACCCCGAGCCGCTGCTTCATCAGCGCCGGACCGAGCAGCAGCAGCGCGCCCGCCAGTGCTGCGGCCAGCAGCATCAGCGGGAACATCATCCACACCGGCCAGGCCAGGCCTGTGCCGTCGTGCAGGCCGCCCACGGCCACCGCCGCCAGGGAGCCGGCATAGAGCTGCCCTTCGGCGCCGATGTTGAACAGCCGGGCCTTGAACGCCACCGTGGCCGCCAGCCCTGTGAGGATGAGCGGGACGGCGCGGGTCAGGGTTTCGCTCCAGGCGAACACCGAGCCGAAGGCCCCCTGCACCAGCAGGCCGTAGGTCTGCCCCACCGGCGCACCGGCGCCCCAGACCAGCGCGCTGCTGACCAGCAGGGTGAAGGCGATGGCGGCCAGCGGCGCCAGCACCAGCGCGGCCGGCGAGGTTTGTGCACGTCGCTCAAGCCGCATGGGAGGTCTCCTGCAGGGCATGGCCCGCCATGGCCAGACCGATGCGCTCGCGCGTCCAGGCCCCGGTTGGCCGCGCCTCGGTGAGGTGGCCGTGGTGCATCACCGCGATCCGGTCGCCCAGGGCCATCACCTCGTCGAGGTCGTCGGAAATCAGCAGGACCGCCGCACCGGCATCGCGCGCGGCCAGCAGTCGCTCCTGCACGTAGGCGACCGCGCCGATGTCCAGGCCCCAGGTGGGCTGGTGCGCCACGATCAGCAGTGGCGTGGCGGCCACCGCATCGCCCTGTTCCGGCACCAGCAGGGCCCGCCCCAGGATGAGCTTCTGCATGTTCCCGCCGGACAGCGAACGCGCCGGCACCTGGGGGCCGCCGCCGCGCACATCGAAGGCCTCGATCACGCGCCGGGCGTGCGCCCGCGCGGCGCTGCGGCGCACCAGGGGGCCGAGGGAAAAGGCTTGCCCCCGCAGCCGTTCGGACACTGCGTTCTCCCACACCGGCAGGTCACCGACCACACCGACCGCGTGCCGGTCCTCGGGGATGCGGGCCACGCCGCGCGCCACCAGCCGCGCCGGATCGGACGGCAGGGGCTGTCCCTGCAGCAGCACCTGACCACTGCTGGCCTCGCGCACGCCGCACAGCAGCTCGGCCAGCGCCACCTGCCCGTTGCCCGACACACCCGCGATTGCCACGATCTCGCCAGCGTGCAGGGCCAGCGACACGTGGTCCAGGCGTTCCCGCACCCCCGGCGGGGTGCTCACCTCGCGCAGCTCGCAGACGCAGGCGCCCGCCGATGCCGCGGGCCGCCGCGCGGGCGCTTCCACCGCATGCCCCACCATCCAGTGCGCCAGCTCGGCGGGCGAGGTGTCTGCTGCCGGCGCCTCGGCCACCAGCCGACCCTGGCGCAGCACCGCCACCCGGTGAGACACGCGCAGCACCTCGGGCAGCTTGTGGCTGATGAAAATGACCGACAGCCCCTGGGCCACCATCTGCGACAGGGTGTCGAACAGGGCTTCGCTTTCCTGCGGCGTCAGCACCGCCGTCGGCTCGTCCAGGATCAGGATGCGGGCACCCCGGTACAGCGCCTTGAGGATCTCGACCCGCTGGCGCTCCCCCACCGACAGGCTGCCCACCCGCGCATCGGGTGACACCGGCAGGCCGAACCGGCCGGCCACGGCCAGAAGGCGCTCACGGGCGGCGCCCCGTTTCGTGGCCCAGCGCCAGAGGGGCTCGGTGCCCATCAGCACGTTGTCCAGCACCGTCAGGTTGTCGGCCAGGGTGAAGTGCTGGTGCACCATGCCGATGCCCGCGTCCAGCGCCGCCCGCGGCTGCCCCGGGGGCAAGGGCTGGCCACGCACCTCGATGGTGCCCTCGTCGGCCCGGTAGTGGCCGAATAGGATGGACACCAGCGTGGATTTGCCGGCGCCGTTCTCGCCCAGCAGGGCCAGCACCTCCCCCTCGTGCAGCGTGAGGGAAATGGCGTCGTTGGCCACCAGCGCCCCGAAGCGCTTGGTGATGCCCGAGAGCCGCAGGACGGTTGCGTTCGCGGGGGGCGTCACTTGCCGGACTTGGGCTGGCTGTCGTCCACCTTCACGCTGAACTTGCCCGAGAGGATCTCTGCCTCCCGGGCCTTGACCTTGGCCATCAGGTCGGCCGGCACCTTCTTCTCGAACGTGCCCAGCGGGCTCAGGCTGCTGCCCTGGTGCTTCATCATCGAATACGGGCCGTAGTCTTCGGCCTTGAAGCTGCCGGCCTTGACCGCCTTGAGCGCCGCGTCGATGCTGGGCTCCATGTGCCACAGGGCCGAGGCCACCACTGTGTCGGGGTAGTCCTTCTGGGTGTCGATCACGTTGCCGATGGCGAGCACCTTGCGCTCCTTGGCCGCGTCGCTCACGCCGAACCGCTCCGCATACATCACGTCCGCGCCCTTGTCGATCATGGCGAAGGCCGCCTCCTTGGCCTTGGGCGGATCGAACCAGCTGTTGATGAAGCTGACCGTGAATTCCACCTTGGGATTGGTCTCGCGCGCACCGGCCATGAAGGCGTGCATCAGGCGGTTGACCTCGGGGATCGGGAAACCGCCGACCATGCCGATCTTGTTCGACTTGGTCATGCCGCCGGCGATCATGCCGGTCAGGTAGGCCGGTTCCTGGATGTAGTTGTCGAACACGCTGAAGTTGGGCGCCTGGGGCTTGCCGGAGGAGCCGAGCAGGAACGAGGTCTTGGGGAAGTCCCTGGCCACCTTGCGCGCGGCCGCCTCGACGGCAAACGCCTCACCGACGATCAGCTGGTTGCCGGCCGTCGCGTACTCGCGCATCACGCGCTCGTAGTCGGCGTTCGACACGTTTTCGCTGGCCTTGTATTCGATCTCGCCCCGCGCCTCCGCGGCCTTGAGCGCCTTGTGGATGCGGCTGACCCACTGCTGCTCGAAGGGCACGGTGTAGATGGCGGCCACCTTGATCTTGGCCTGCGCCAGGGCCAGGCCAGGGGCGCCCACCGACAGGGCGGCAGCCAGGGCCATCAGGGAACGCCGCGAGAGGTAAGAAAGGCTCATGTCGTTTTCTCCGTGAGGTGGTGTTGAAGATGAGGGAACAGGAATGCGAACGGTCACTGGGTACCGAAGATGCGGTCGCCCGCATCGCCCAGACCCGGCAGGATGTAGCCGTGCTCGTTGAGCTGGCGGTCGATGGCGGCGGTGTAGATGGGCACATCGGGGTGGGCTTTTTCCATCGCGGCCAGGCCTTCGGGGCAGGTCAGCAGGCAGACGAACTTGATGGACTTGGGGTTGCATTCCTTGAGCCGGTCGATGGCGGCGATGGCTGAGTGGCCGGTGGCCAGCATCGGGTCCACCACGACGGCGTCGCGCTCGTGCATCTCGGTCGGCATCTTGAAGTAGTACTCCACCGCGGTCAGGGTCTTGGGGTCGCGGTAGAGGCCAATGTGGCCCACGCGCGCGCCCGGCACCACGCTGAGCATGCCGTCCAGGATGCCGTTGCCCGCGCGCAGGATGGACACGAAGACCAGCTTCTTGCCGTCGATGACCTGGCCCGTCATGGTCTCCAGCGGCGTTTCCACCTCCATGGGCTGCATGGGCATGTCGCGCGTGACCTCGTAGGTCATGAGCATGGACAGTTCATTGAGCAGGCGGCGGAAGCTGTTGGTGCTGGCGGTCTTGTTGCGCATGAGCGTGAGCTTGTGCTGCACCAGCGGGTGGTTCACGACGTGGACGTTGCTCATGATGTGCCTTTGAGTGGTGGTGAGGAAAAGAATCAGAAAACCGTGCCGTCGCTGACGATGTTCAGCGGCGGCAGCCCGCCGCGCTCGCGCTGGGCCAGCAGGCGACCGGCCGCCCAGGTGCCGCCTTCGAGCACGCAGGCCAGCGGCATCTGCGCTTCGTCCAGCCTCAGTTCGGCGCGCACCAGCGGCGCCAGTTCGTCCAGCAGTGCGACGGTGAGCGCGCGCCATTCGACGATGAAGGCGTCGCCCGCCTGCCAGTCGCGCGTGGCCCAGTCCGGTGGCAGCGGGCGCAGCACGCCGGCGTCGATCAGCAGGCCGCCGTTGCGGTACTCGGGCAGTCCCGTCAGGGCGTCGAGGCCGGTCACGCGAATGCCCGCCCATTCGAAGGGTTCGAGCAGCGAATAGCTCAGCCACTGCGAAAGCTTGTGAAAGGGCATCCAGCCCGCCGTGAGCCCCTCACCCGCCACGGCCGGGTGGCGCCAGCAGTCACCCAGCGGCTCGCTGGCGATGGTGTTCTGCGCCGGCCAGATGCCCGAGAGCGTGTCCAGCAGCAGCACCAGGATGTCGTGCGCCGCCACCGTGCCAGCGCCTTGCGTGGTCAGGGCGTCGAACAGACCGCCGGGGCGGCCCAGGGGACCGAAGACCGCCGGTTGCGCAGCCAGCACCTCGCCCAACCGGCGCAGCAGGGCCGCACGACCCTTCAGACCCACCAGCGGGTTGTCGGGCGACACCTGGAAGGCCCCGCCCAGAGGCCCGGCGGTGACCCGCTGCAAGCCGGCCGCGTCCACCCGCAGCGGCTGCTGCGGGTCGCTGGAGAACAGCCCGCCCAGGAAGGCGTGGAAGCTGGCCACGCCCAGGCCTTCGGAACGCGCGAAGCGCTGGCCACTGGCGGCTTCGAGCCAGGACCAGTCGGGGCCCGCGCCCGCGTCCAGCAGCACACTCACCAGCACCAGATCGATCTGCGCGCGCGCCCTTGTGGCCGCGTCCACATCGCCCAATGCGGCGTCCAGCAGGGCGCGCCGGTCCACGCCACCGGCCTCGAAATGCCGCCAGCGGCTGTGGTACGGGATGCGGCCGTCGGGGTAGCGCTCGCGCGTGAGCCGAGCCACGGTGCGCGCGGCATCAGCTAGGGCGGCGTCGTGCACCACAAAGTGCTCCGAAGCGCCTGCGCGCGCCCGCGCCAGCAGTTGCTGCGCACGGGCACGGACGGCGGTGGTTGACCGAAGCAGCCGGGCCGCGCCGGCGGGAGAGGTCGGGTCGGGAGCCGGCACGGTCACGCCCCCAGCGCCCGGCCCTTGGCCTTTTTCAGTTCCTCGGCATCGGGCACCACGCCCGGCGTGAAGTAGCCAGCCGCCATCTTGGCGTCCATCTCCACCCGTGCGTCGGCCGGGATCAGTTCGTCCGGGATGTTCACGCGCTCGCCCACTTCGATGCCCGAGCCGGTGATGGCGTCGTACTTCATGTTGCTCATCGACACCAGCCGGTGGATCTTGGTGATGCCCAGCCAGTGCAGCACGTCGGGCATGAGTTCCTGGAAGCGCATGTCCTGCACGCCGGCCACGCATTCGGTGCGCGCGAAATACTGGTCGGCCGTATCACCGCCCACCTGGCGCTTGCGTGCGTTGTAGACCAGGAACTTGGTCACCTCGCCCAGCGCCCGGCCTTCCTTGCGCGAATAGGCTACCAGGCCCACGCCGCCGCGTTGCGCGCCCTGGATGCATTCCTCGATGGCGTGCGTGAGGTAGGGCCGACAGGTGCAGATGTCGGAACCGAACACATCGGAGCCGTTGCACTCGTCGTGCACGCGCGCGGTCAGCGTCACGGCCGGGTTGGCCAGGTCGCGCGGGTTGCCGAAGATGTAGAGCGTCTGCCCGCCGATGGGGGGCAGGAAGACTTCGAGGTCGGAGCGCGTGACCAGCTCCGGGTACATGCCGCCGGTTTCCTCGAACAGCACACGGCGCAGGTCGGCCTCGCTGCAGCCGAAGCGCTTGGCCACGCCGGGCAGGTACCAGACCGGCTCCACCGCCACCTTGGTCACCACGGCCGCGCCGCCTGCGGTCAGCAGCTGGCCGTCGGGTTGAAGGCGGCCTTTCTGCAGCGCGTCGATCACCTCGGGCAACAGCACGTGGGCCTTGGTCACGGCAATCGTCGGGCGGATGTCGTAGCCCGCGGCCAGCTCCTGCGCATAGACGTCGGCCACCTCGGCGCCCCAGGGGTCCAGGCTGACGATCTTGGTCGGATCAGCCCACTGCGGGTAAGGGCCGATCACGTCGGTGGGGGCGGTGTTGGTCAGGTCGGCCTTGTGCTCGCGCTTGAGCGCGCCGGCCGCCACCGCCAGCGCGCGGTAGACGCTGTAGCTGCCGCTGTGGGTGCCGATGACGTTGCGGTGCGCGCGGTTGGTGGTGGTGCCCACCACCGGCCCTCGCTCGCGCGCGGTGGCCGCGCCCCAGACGATGGGCAAAGCCCCGAAGCCGCCCGAGTGCGAGGTCAGGCGGATGTGGCGAGGGTGCGGCGTCTGGGGCGAGGCCGGGGCCTCGCCGGAAGGCAGGGATGCGTCTGCGGACATGAACAGGTCCTGTGGTGAAAGCCCGTGGTGGGCGAACCGGCGGCAGCGGCGGGTGGCCGCTGCCGACACCCGTTTCCGTTGTAGCAAGGCCGATGCCAGCCGTCCACCCGGCAGCCCTCCGTACAATCCCGGCCCTCCCCCTTTTCCTGGCCACTTTCATGCACTACGCCGTCTCCCACCACAAGCTCAAGCTCATCCTCAGCGGCGCCGGCCTCAAGTCCGGCGACGCCGCCGGCATCGACCAGCTGTTCGGCGGCAAGGACGGCTACTACTGGTTCGGCACCCTGCGCGACATGTGCCCCGAGGGCAAGACCCTGACCTGGGACAACCAGTACGCGCTGGTCGCCGCGATCCAGGCACACGAAGACGCCAGCGCGGCCGAGGACGAAATGCCGGCCGAAAAGCCGACACCCGCGCACATCGCCGCCATTTGCAAATTGCTCGCGATCTGACCATGACCACGCCGGCCACCCCGCTCCAGGTCGCCGTGCTCGGTGCGGGTGCCGTCGGCTGCTACTACGGCGGCATGCTGGCGCGCGCCGGCCACTGCGTCACCCTCATCGGCCGGCCACAACACGTGCAGGTGTTCGAAGCGAAGGGCCTGCGCATGCAGACCCTCACCTTTGACGAAACGGTGAAGGTACAAGCCAGCACCGAGGCCTCGGCCGTGGCCGGTGCCGACCTGGTGCTGTTCGCGGTCAAGTCGCCCGACACGGAAACCGCGGGGGCGCAGATGCGCGAGCACCTGAAACCCGGCGCCCTGGTGCTGTGCCTGCAGAACGGTGTGGACAACGCCGAACGCCTGCGCGCCGTGCTGCCGGGCGTGCAGGTGGCGGCGGCCGTGGTCTATGTGGCCACCGAGATGGCCGGCCCCGGCCACCTGCGGCACCACGGCCGCGGCGAACTGGTCATCGAACCTTCACCCGCCAGCGAACGGGTGGCACAGGCGCTGGCCACCGCAGGCGTGTCCACCGAAATCAGCGACAACGTGCGCGGCGCGCTCTGGGTCAAGCTCATCCTCAACTGTGCCTACAACGCCCTCTCGGCCGTGGGCCGCATCGCCTATGGCGAACTGGTGCAGCAGCCCGGGGTGAAGGACACCATGCGCGACGTGGTGGCCGAGTGCCGCGCGGTGGCCGCGGCCGACGGCGTGACCCTGCCTGGCGACGTGGACTTGGCCGTGCGCCGCATCGCCGAGACCATGCCCTCGCAGTACTCGTCCACCGCGCAGGACCTGATGCGCGGCAAGCCCAGCGAGATCGACCACCTCAACGGATACGTCGTGCGGCGCGGCGAGGCGCTGGGTGTGCCCACGCCCGCCAACCGCGTGTTGTGGGCGGTGGTGAAACTGGTGGAAGCGGCCACGCCCCGCTGACCACGCTCGTCAGAAAACGTCAACTCTGACAAGGGCATGCGGGGCGGTCCGGGCAGGATCTTGTACAACGGCCCCTCCCGAGTTACAAATTCCATCGATCACAGCGGCGGTTCCCCCGCCCCCACCGCCTCATCGTGTCCTCTGGTTTGCGCAACAGTGTTCGGCTGCAGCTGGTGCTGCTCATCGGCGGACTGGCCGTGGCCAGCGCGGCGGGCTATGTGCTGCTGACCATGCGCCTGGTGCAGCAGCAGATCGAAGCCGACCAGTTCCGGCTGCAGCGCATCCTGGCCACCCGCATGGCCTCGCAACTCGACCAGGACATGCACGCGCGCACCACCGAACTGCGTTTCATTGCCAGCCTGGACCGACTGCGCGACCCGCAACGTGCCGCGCAGGACAAGCAGGCGCTGCTGCTGACCAAGAAGGCCATCTACCCCTTCTACGCCTGGATCGGCATCACCGACCCGCAGGGCCGCATCATGGCCAGCACCGAACCGCGCATCAACGGCGCGGATGTGTCGCAGCGCTCGTGGTTCCTCGGCGGACGGCAGCGGCTGCACCAGGAAGACATCCACGACGCGGTGCTGCTGGGCAAGCTGCTGCCCCCACCCGTGCTGGACGAGCTGCCGCTGCGGCTGATGGACATTTCCATGCCCCTGCTCGACCGGGAGGGCCATTTCATCGGCGTGCTCGCCACCCACCTCAGCCTGGACTGGGCCTACCAGCTGCGCCACCAGCTGCTGGACCAGCTGGATGTACCGGAGCTGGAGATGCTGCTGGTCAACCGGGACGGCGAAGTCATCGTGGGCAGCCCCACCCTGCCCGCCCGTTCCGCGACCAACCTGTCGTCGCTCGCGGTGTTCAAGGGTTCGAAGGCAGGCCGTGTGGGCACCGCCATCGAGACCTGGCCCGATGGGCGGCGCTACCTCACCGCCGCCGCGCCGGCCCTGGGCACCCACCCCTACCCCGGCCTGGGCTGGACGGTGCTTGTGCGGCTGGACGAAGCGACCGCCTTCGCCGACGCACGGCGCCTGGGCCTGCGCGCGCTGGCCGTGGGCCTGCTGTCAGCCCTGCTGTTTTCCTGGGTCATCTGGTGGGCCATGGGCCGCAAGCTGCGCCCCATGGAGCGACTGAGCCAGGCGGTGGCCGACCTGGACGTGAACCGCCCGCTGGTGAGCCTGCCGGAGGTGGCGGGCAGCGGTGAGGTCGCCGTGTTCGCCCGTTCCATGGCCCGCCTGGTGAACGCACTGGGCGAGAGCCGCGAACGCTTCCAGATGCTGTTCGACCACGCACCGGTGGCCATGGCCTTTGTGGCTTCGGACGGCGAGGTGCTGCTGCTCAACACCCGTTTCACACAGCTGCTGGGTTACGACATCCGCCATGTGCCCCATGTGGACCAGTGGTTCGTGCAGGCCTTCCCGGAGGGAGCCGCCCGGGAGGCGGCCCGCGAACGCTGGGAGAACGCGTTGCCACACATTGGCAAGACGCCCATGGCGCTGCCGACCTCCGAGTACGCGCTGCGCTGCTTTGACGGCAGCTCCCGCATCGTCGAGGCGGGCGGCATTGCCCTGCCCGACGGCATGCTCGTGTCGTTCCAGGACCTGACCGAACGCCGCAAGGCCGAGGCCGGTCTGCGCCTGTGGGCCGAGGCCTTTGAACACAGCGAAGTCGGGCTGCTGATCTCCGATGTGCAGACCGAGACCCTCATTTCGGCCAATCCGGCCTTCGCGCAGCAGCGGGGCTACACCGCCCGGGAGCTGACCGGCCTGCCGGTCGCAAGCCTGTACCCCGAGCGCGCGATGCCCGGCCTCAAGGTCGCCCTGGACCGGGCGTATGTGGACGACCACATCGTCTTCGAAACCGAGCACATCACGCGCGACGGCCGCATTTTCCCGGTGCTGATCGACCTCACGGTGCTGCGCGACGCCGACGGGCGGCCCGTGCGCCGCGTGTCCTATGTGCAGGACCTGACCGAGCGCGAGCGTGCGGCGCAGGAAATCCGCCGCCTCAACACCGAGCTGGAGCAGCGCGTCATCGAACGCACGGCCGAGCTCAGCGCGGCCAACCGGGAACTCGACGCCTTCACCGCCGCCGTCACCCACGACCTGCGTGCGCCCCTGCGCACCGTCAACGGCTTCGTGCAGATCCTGCTGGACGAGTTTGCCGGTCTGCTGGGCGACGAGGGACGCCGGCACCTGCAGCGCATCCAGGACGGCACGCGCCGCATGGGCGAACTCATCGAGGGTCTGCTGGCCCTCTCGCAACACACCAACCAGCCGCTGGACCGCACCCGCGTCGACCTGTCGGCCATCGCCTCGCGGCGCCTGGCCGAGCTGGCCGCGGCCGAACCGGCGCGCCAGGTGGTGGTGGAGGTGGAAGCCGGCCTGGAGGCCGACTGCGACGCGGCTCTGGCCGAAGCCCTGCTGGTCAACCTGCTGGACAACGCCTGGAAGTACAGCGCCAAAGCGCCCCAGGCGCGCATCCGCTTCTGTCGGGACACGGTCGATGGCCTGACCGGCTTCTGTGTGTGCGACAACGGCGCCGGCTTCGACATGGCCAAGGCCGGCCACCTGTTCGAGCCCTTCCAGCGCCTGCACCACCCCAGCGAGTTCCAGGGCACCGGGGTGGGCCTGGCCACGGTGCGCCGCATCGTGGACCGGCACGGCGGCCGCATCAAGGTGCAGGCGGCGCCCGGCCAGGGCGCGCGCTTCTGCTTCACCCTGCGGGCCGAGGCCTGACCACACGGTCAGGCCCCGGCCAACGTCCTCAGGGCTTCTGCGTGCCCACCACCTCGATCTCCACACGGCGGTTCTGGGCGCGGCCCTCGCGGGTCTGGTTGGACGCCACCGGCTGCGACTCGCCGCGGCCTTCGGTCTTGATCTGCTCGCTGGGCACGCCCTTGCTGACCAGGTAGGCCTTGACCGCGCCGACGCGGCGCACCGAGAGCGACTGGTTGTAGGCCTCGGTGCCAGTGGCGTCGGTGTGCCCCACGGCAATGATGGTCTCGACGTTCACCTTCGACAGATCGGCCACCAGGCCGTCCAGCGCAGCCTTGCCGGCCGGCTTGAGCACCGCCTTGTCGAAATCGAACAGGGTCTCGGCTTGCAGCGTCATTGCCTGCACCGGGGCTGGCGCAGGAGCGGGCGCGGGCGCAGGTGCTGGCATGGGCACCGGTGCCGGCGCAGGCGCCTGGGCCACCGGGGCGGGCGGGGGCGGCGGCTTGATGGCACCGTCGCAGTCCGGGTGGGCGGTGGCCGGCGTCCAGTTGCTGTTGCGCCAGCACAGCTCGTTCGTTCCATTGCGCCAGGCGAGCGAGCCGTCGCCATTGGTCCAGTTGTCGACAGTCTGGGCACCGGCGGCAGATGCCAGGCTGACCGTGGCGGCCAACAGCAGCATGCGGGGGAGGTTGCGCTTGTTCATGGGTGGTTCCTTTTCTCGAAGCTCCAGTGGAGCGTGGTTGGAAGGACTCTGGCGGGTCGGTCCTCTTCCCTGCCGAGTGAAGCCATTCTGGTTTTTGGCCCCTTCCAGCCCCATCAGAATCCGCCGCATGCGCGTGTAGGACAACACGCCATGCCCGGCCCCACGGCACCGCACCGTCACACCCCTTTGATCAGGGCAGCGTCATCGCCAGGTGCGTGTACAGCGGAATGCCCAGCAGCAGGTTGAGCGGGAAGGTCAGGCCCAGCGAGAGGCCGAAGTACAGCGAGGGGTTGGCTTCCGGTATCGCATAGCGCACCACCGCCGGCACCGCGATGTAGGAGGCACTGGCCGCCAGCGTCATCAGCAGCGCGGTGTCGCCCGCGGGCAGGCCGGCGGTGCGCGCCAGCGCCCAGGCCAGCGACGCGTGCAGCAGCGGCGCCAGCACGCCGTAGGCCAGCAGCACCGGCGAACGCCCGCGCAGACCCGGCAGGTTGCGCGCGGCCATCAGGCCCATGTCGAGCAGGAAGAAGGCCAGCATGCCCTTGAACAGGTCGCCCGAGAAGGGCTGCATGGCCTCGCGCCCGGCCTCGCCGGTCATCAGTCCCACCACCATGGCACCGATCAGCAGCAGCTGCGAGCCGTCGGTGAACGACTCGTGCAGCAGCTTGCGCCAGTCGGTGGACGGGCCGGCCGGGGGCCCCGCCAGCACCGCTGCGCCGCCGCCCAGCACGCCCCCCGCGGTCGCCGTCTGCTGCTGGCGCAGGCGGTTGGCCATCAGCACCGCCAGCACGATGGCGGGCGACTCCATCAGCGCCATGGCCGCCGCCATGTGCCCGCCGTAGGGCAGGCCGATCTTGTCCAGGTGGCCGGTGGCGGTGATGAAGGTCACCGCGCTGACCGAGCCGTAGGTCGCGGCCAGCGCGGCGGCGTCGAAGCCCGAGACCCAGCGCCGCAGCAGCGTGTAGCCGATCAGCGGCACCACCACCGCCAGCACCACGGCGATGCCCAGCCCCGCCACCACCTGCGCGTTCAGGCCCGAGGCCGCGAGCGCGAACCCGCCCTTGAGGCCGAGCGCCATGAGCAGGTACATCGAGAGAAAGCGGGAAATGGCCGGCGGGATTTCCAGGTTCGAACGGACCAGGCCGGCCAGCACGCCGACCACAAAAAACAGGATGGCCGGATCGACCAGGTTGTGCAGGTTCATGGGGAGTTCCTCCGTTGGCCGCGGATTGTGGCGACGCCCATGCATTAAGTAAAATCGATTTTTGTGCGCCACAACATAGATAAATATCTATGAATATCACCTTCCGCCAGATGCGCCTGTTCCTGGCGCTGGCCGACACCGGCAGCGTCAGCGCCGCCGCGCGCGCGCTGCACGTGACGCAGCCGACCGCGTCCATGCAGCTGCGCGAAGTCACCGAGTCCGTCGGCCTGCCGCTGTACGAGGTGATCGGCCGCAAGGTTTTTCTCACCGAGGCCGGCCGCGAGCTGGCCCAGACCGCACGCGCCATCGCCGGCGAATGGGAGCGCTTCGGTCAGCAGGTGAGCGCCATGAAGGGCCTGACCCGCGGGCGCCTGAGCGTGGCTGTGGTCAGCACCGCCAAGTACTTCGTGCCGCGGCTGCTGGGCGGCTTCTGCGAGCAGCACCCCAGCATCGACATTGCGCTGGAGGTGCTCAACCGCGACGGCGTGGTGCAGCGCCTGCGCGAGAACCGCGACGACCTCTACGTCATGTCCCAGCCGCCGGCCGACATGGACCTGCAGGACCAGGTCTTCCTGGACAACCCGCTGCACCTGATCGCCTCCGCCAGCCACCCGCTCGCGCAGCGCCAGCGTCTGGCGCTGCCAGCGTTGGCGGGTGAGCGCTTCATCCTGCGCGAACGCGGCTCGGGCACCCGGCTGGCGACCGACCGCCACCTGGCCGCTGCGGGCTTCGCACCAGCGCTCACGCTGGAACTGGGCAGCAACGAAGCGCTGAAGGAGGCCGTAGCCGGCCACCTGGGCGTGGGCATCGTCTCGCGCCACGCGCTCAAGGCCGAGGAGATTGGCCGCGACCTCGTGCTGCTGCCGGTCAGCGGCTTTCCCATCCGCTCGCAGTGGCACCTGGTGCACCCGCGCGCCAAGCAGTTGTCACCGATTGCGCAGGTGTTCCGTGAGCACCTGCTGGGCAGCGCGGCTCAGTGGGCGGCGGGTGGTGGGCCGACCCAGAATGTCCGCAAGCGCTGAGCACAGACCAACACCCCGGGTCAGACGGCGCGCGCGCCCAGCTGGCCCACCGCCGCCAGCCAGCGCTGCACCCGGCCAGGCTTCGGATGGCTGGCCGGCGCGAACAGGGTGAAGCGCGCGGGCCGGAAACCGACGAAGTTCAGGATCTGCCCGCGCAGCTGCCAGATTAGCGCGTTGCGGTAGAGCAGGCGCAGGAACAGCGACGGCGTGTCGGAGGTCACCACCACCCGCGCGCTGCGCCCCGTCAGCAGCGGCCGAGGCATGCCGGTCCAGCTCGGGTTGCGCGTGTCGAAGGCCTGTCCGGGCAGCAGCGAGCGGTCGAAGAGGCCCTTGAGCTTGGCCGGCAGGCCGCCCCACCACATCGGCGTCACCAGCACGAAATGGCTGCACCACGCCAGGTCGTCCAAAAACGCCTTCAGCGCCGGCTCCAGGGGCTTGGTGGATTCGTAGCCCGCCAGTCCGAAATCGGGGTCGAAATCCAGGTCGTGCAGATGGACGAGGCGCAGCTCGTGGCCGGCCTCGCGTGCCGCGTCGGCGTAGCGCTGGGCGAGCGAGCGGCACAGGGATGACGCGGCCGGGTGACCGTCGAGAACCAGGATGCGGGACATGGCATGACTCCTTTGAAAATGACCACGGTCAAATTCAAACATACAAATTGACCATAGTCAATTAAAAGTTGACTGTGGTCAAAACGTCCGGCACAGTGCCGGCATGCGAAAAGCCGTGCAGCAAAGAACCCTGGAAACCCGGGCCCGCCTGACCGACGTGGCCCAGGCCCTGATCACCGAAAAGGGATTTGGGGCGCTGAGGATCGAGGAGGTCGTGCTGCGCGCGGGAGTCGCCAAAGGCACCTTCTTCGCGCATTTCGCCGACAAGGACGAGCTGATGGACCTGCTCATCGGCGATCGCATCAACGCCGAGCTCGACCGCCAGGCCGCCGCCGCGCCACCCCAGAACGCCGACGAACTCGCCCAGTATCTGTTGCCACTGCTGGAACTGATGGCGTCGGAACGCTATGTGTTCGACGTGATCCTGCGCCGCTCGGGCGCCGCGGCGATGGAAGAGATCGGCCCCATCGCCACCACCTTCGAGCGCATGGGCCAGGTCTGGGGTCCCTGGCTGGCGACCGGCGAATTCCGCAAGGACGTGCCGGTCGAGCTGCTGGTCGAGGGCGTGCAGGCCCTGGTGCTGCAGACCCTGGCGCTGCACTTCTGTGCCCTGCACCAGCACCAGCCGATGAGGGACCGGCTGCTGCCCTACCTGCGGGCCTGGCTCGGCCCGTTCAGCCCACCGCCGCGCTGAGCCAGCGGCGGCAGCAGGTTCCCCGACACCAGTGCGCTCAACAGCCAAGGGACGCCCGGCCAGCGGCTGGCGGGCGCCAGCACGTGGTCGCGCAGCACCGGCAGCACCCGGCTGCCCGACTGGTACATGGGCGTGAACGCCGCACTCATGCCCTGGTACAGCCGCACATGCCAGCGGCGCAGCGCCGCATAGCGCGGCAGTGCCTGCACCAGCGGAAGTTCCTGCAGGGCCGTGGCCAGGGCCCAGGCGTCGAGCAATGCCATGTTCGCGCCCTGCCCCAGCTGCGGGCTGGCGCGGTGGGCCGAGTCACCGATGAAGGCCAGCCCCGGCGCATGGGGCCGGCCCAGGGTGCCGTGGGCGTACCGCGCGGGGGTCATCTGGTCGGTGGCGCTGATCTGGGCCAGGAACGGCGCCATCTCGGGCCAGAGCTGCTGCGCCTGCTCGCGCCAGGCCTCGATCGGGGTCCGGGTCCAACCGTCCAGATCGGCCGTCGGCATCGACCAGAACACCGCCGCCCGAGGTACATCGCCCTCGTGCATGCGCCCGATCGGCAGCACGCCCACCATGCGGCTGGCCGCCTGGTAGCGCTGGCGCAGTTCGTGGGTGGGCAGTGCCGAGCCGTCCGGCCAGGCCACGGTGCCCCAGATGGCGCCGTAGGCCAGCGCACGGGCCTTCAGCGGCGTCAGCCGCGAACCCGCGCCGCTGGCGTCCACCACCAGATCGGCCTCGTCCGCCACCTCGCCTCCGGCCAGACACAGGCGCCGCCGCCCCGACGGTGCCAGCGGTGCCTCGTGCACCTCGCAACCGGTGCGGACCTGCGCGCCCGCGGCCTGCGCCGCTTGCCACAGCACACCGAACAGCGCGGCCCGGTGCATCGCCAGCCCGGGCGAACCCGACCGGTACGACACATCCAGCACGGCCCGGCCTGAGGCCAGGTGCCCCTGCATGCGCGTGATGGCGGCGCCCAGCGAACGCGCCTGCGCCCCCACCCCGATGTGGTCCAGCACCGCCAGCCCGACCGGCTGGATCACCAGCCCCGAGCCCACGGGGCGCGGTTGTTCAAACCGTTCCCAGAGGCACACCTCGTGTCCCTGGCGCGCCGCCAGGCAGGCCAGTGCCAGCCCACCGACGCCCGCGCCGACCACAGCGATCTTCATGCGGTCACTGCGCCATGCCCATGGTGCTGGAGCCGTCGATGGAGACGATCTGGCGCCCGTTGAGCGTGCGCGTCAGCTCATAGGTGTACTCCCCCACCTCGGTGATCGCGGGCATGCGCGGCATGCGCATCGTCGAGGTCTGCCGCACGGTGACGGTGGCGCCCAGCCAAGGGAAGCCCGAGCGCTCGACGCTCACCAGATCGGTGTCGATGTTGACCGAGCTCTGGGTGGCGCGCAGGACGGCCGCGGCGTCCTTGACGTACTCGCACATCTCCGCCTTGCCGCCTTCGAGTGTCTCCGCCCCGCGTGGCGACTCGCTCCTCGTGGACACACGCAGGTTGGACGCGTAGCTGTCACAGAAGCCGTCTTCGGCGTTCAGCTCCTTGCGCTGCTGCGTCTGCAGCCACCCCATCACCGCCGGTTCGGAAAACACATACCAGCCGTGCCCGTAGAAAGCGGCCGCCAGCACGCCGGCCCACATCAGTTTTCTCATCTTGATTTCCCCACCCTCCTCCCTGGAAGGCGCTGCATTGTGGCCGACGCCCGCCACCGGCGGTCCGCGTCAGCGCGGAAAGTTGCCCTCGCTGCGCAGCGTGAGACCGGCGATCTGCAGGCCGCTGAGCCCCCGCCGCAGCACGTAGGTGGCCTCGCCCTGCTCGGACATGGTCAGGCCATTGACCAGGGTGAAGGTGGTGGTCTGCTGCACCTTGGCCGTGGCGGACATCCACGGAAAGCCTGCGCGCTCGAAGCTGAGCACCTCGGTCTGTGTGCTGAGCTGCGGCTTGAGCACGCGCACAAACGCGTTGGAGCTCCTGATGTAGCCGCACACATGGTCCCGCCCACCATCGAGCTGCCATTCGCCCTTGGCATGCACGGCGCGCACGCTCACCTCCGTGTCGAAGGTGAAGTCCTTGCAGACACCTTCCTTCTGCTCCAGCACCGCCAGTTCGTGCTGTTCGATCCAGCGCTGCGCACGCTGCTCGGACAGGGTCCACCACGCATGGCCGTAGAACAGCCCGAGCAAACCCGCCAGCCACAACAGCTTCTTCATCACTCCCCCCTTTAATTCATTTGAAAGTGCCCATGTCGGGCGGCGTGGATTGTTACAGAGTGTTTGCGCCCAATTGGCCATCTTTCATCTTGTTTTATCCGCTTCAGATAATTATCTGAATCAGCTAATATCCGGCAATGAGCACCGACAGTCTCTTCCACCGCGACCTCTACGCCGGCCAAATGGCCGAGCAGCTGCTCAACCCAGGCCCGCTGGACGAAAGCACGCGCTCGGGCGTGTTCCTCTCGGGCATCCGCCGGGTGGGCAAGACCACCTTCCTGCGCCAGGACCTGATTCCCGCGCTGGAGGCCCGCGGCGCGCTGGTGATCTACGTGGACCTCTGGGCCGACCCGGCCAAGAGCCCTTCGGCCCTGGTGAACGAGGCGGTGCGCCAGACGCTGCTGCAGCTGCAGACGCCGGGCTCGGCCCTGCTCAAGCGGCTGCGGGGCCTGCGCCTGGGCGCGGCCGGGCTCAGCCTGGACATCGAGCTGGACCGCATCGGCGAGCCTGGCGGCAGCACGCTGGCCCAGGCCTTCGAAGCCCTGGTCGCGAAGACCAAGACCAACGTGGTGCTGATCATCGACGAGGTGCAACAGACCCTGGGCACCGACGAGGGCCAGGCCCTGCTGCACGCGCTCAAGGCCGCGCGCGACGCCGTCAACGCCAAACCCGGCACGCCCGGTCGCTTCCTGTTCATCGGCACCGGCTCGCACAAGTCGCTGCTGGCCGAGATGACGAGCCGGCGCGCGCAGCCCTTCGCGGGCGCGCTCTCGGCGTCCTACCAGGTGCTCGGCAAGGACTTCGTGCAATGGCAGCTGGACCGCCTCGCGTCGGCGCCCGGCCTCACCCTGCCCAGCCTGGACGCCGCCTGGGAAGGCTTCCAGACCCTGGGCCACCGGCCGGAGGAACTGCTCAAGGCCCTGCGCCAGCTGCAGCAGGTGGGCGGCACCGACCCCGACACCGCCTGGCACATCATCTGCGCCACACTGGCCGGCGCCGCGGCCGACGCCGACCTCAAGGCCTTCGACGACCTGGGCGAACTGGGCAAGGCGGTGTTTGAGCGCATCGCCTCGGGTGGCGAACAGGGCATCTCGGGCCTGTTCGGCGCCGAGTCGCTGGCGTTCTACAGCGAGCGCATCGGCAGCGCGGTGGACGCCTCGCAGGTGCAGAAGGTCGTCGACAAGATGGTCGGCGCCCAGCTCATCATCCGGCCCAGCCACGGCGTCTACACCATCGCCGACCCCTTTGTGCGCAAAGTCTGGCAGGACAAGCAGGCGCTGCTGGCGCCCCCCCCGAAGCACTGAACGAGCCCTCCGGCGACAGGGCGGTCTGGCGCCGGTTTCGATATGCCGATATATTTCGCATGCGAAATAAATCGAACACCACATGCCACCCGCTCGACCGCCCCGCCTCATCTTTCTGCTCAACGCCGCGCAGCGCCGCCTGCAGCAGCTCGTGGCCGCCGAACAGCTGCGCCTGGCCCATGAACAGGACCATGCCCCGTCGCCCGCGCAGGGCGGTCTGCTGTTCGTGCTGCAGGACAGCGACGGCCGCACCATGGGCGAGATCGCGCAGGCGCTGGACCTCGCGCCCTCGGCCGCCACCGGCCTGGTGCAACGCACCGAGGCGCTGGGCTGGGTACAGCGCGCTGCCTGCCCGCAGGACGCACGCACGCAGCGCGTGTGGCTGCTGCCGGCCGGGCGCGATCAGCTGCCGCTGTTGCGCTCGGCCATTCAGCGCATCAACCGCCGGCTGACCGCCGGTTTCACCCCCGACGAACTGGCCACCGTGGCCCGCTGGCTGCAGCACGTGCAACAGAACACCCAGGAGCCCGACGCCCCATGAACACCCCGCACCCGACCCCCGACGAAACCGTGCACATCACCTGCGCCGACGGCCAGCGTCTGCACGGCCACTTCATGGCCCGCAGCGGCGGCCCGGATGGCGGCCTGCCGGTGCTCATCTCGCCAGCCACCGGCGTGCGCCAGCACTTCTACCTGCGCTTTGCGCGCTGGCTGGCGGCGCAGGGCCACGACGTGCTGGTGTTCGACTACCGGGGCATCGGCCTGTCGCTGCACGGCCGGCTGAAGGACTGCCGCGCCACCCTGGCCGACTGGGGCCAGCAGGACCAGGTTGCGGCGCTGGACTGGCTGCTCGCGCGCACCGGGGCGGCGCAAGCCGTCATCGTCGGCCACAGCGCGGGCGGGCAGATGATCGGCCTGCTGCCCAACCACCACCGCGTCGCCCGGCTGGTGGGCATCTCGGCCTCCACCGGCTGGTTCAAGGCCATGCGCCCCGGCTTCCGCCTGAAGGCCAACTTCGGCATGCGGCTGGTGTTGCCGCTGGGCACCCGCCTGACCGGCTACGGCACCACCGCGGTGCTGGGCCTGGGCGAGAACCTGCCGGCCGGCGTGGCGCTGCAGTGGTCGCGCTGGTGTGCCCGTGGCGGCTACGCCACCAACGCCGTGCGCCACCACCCCGAGCGGGACTTCCACGCCCAGGTCCGCACACCGGTGACCGTGCTGCACGCCGAGGACGATGACATCGCCAACGTCGCCACCGTGGCCGACCTGCTGCGCACCCTGCCGGCCGCGCCGCGGCAGGCCCACTGCCTGCGACCACGCGACCACGGCCTGCGCCACCTCGGCCACCTGGACTGGTTCCGCCAGTCGCACCAGAGCGTGTGGCCGCTGATGGCGCGGGCGGTGCGGGGCGAAGCGGTGCTGCCCGCGCCGGGGCACTGAGCCCGTCAGCGCCATCCGCAGATCCAAGCCCAGGAACACCAGGCCGGGACGCAACAGCACCCCGGCAAGAGGCGTCAGACAGACACCGTGTGACCGCTGAGGTTGGTGCAGACGCGGCGCAGCCGCTGTTCGGCCTCGTCAGCCACTGCCTTCACCCCCGCACCCCCCACCAGGCCGACCATGACCTGGGGGTCGAGAAACCCGACCACCACTTCGTGGTCTGCGATCTCGCGCACGATCACATTGCAGGGCAACAGCAGGCCGATGTCGGGCTCGGCCTGCAGGGCCTTGTGCGCCAGCTGCGGGTTGCAGGCGCCGAGGATGCGGTAGCGCAACATGTCCACGCCCAGCTTGGCCTTCATCGTGGCCTGCATGTCGATGTCGCTGAGCACGCCAAAGCCCTCTTCCTTGAGCAGTTCAATGGTGTGGGCGAGCGCTTCGCCGAACGAAGTGCCCTGGATCGTGGTGGAAAAGCCGTACATGGTGGTGTCCTGGTTCTCGGTGCTGCGGAACAACGACGATAGGCGGAAGCAGCGCCTGCGTATGTTCGACAGCGCACGGACCCGGGTGCACACTGGCGCAAGATTCCCTGCGCTGGCGCTGCCGCCGGCCAGGAACCTCGCGAGCCCCCCTTGAACAGCGACAACAACGCACACGGCACCGACACCGGGCTGACCACTGCAGAAGCAGCGCAGCGACTCGCGACCGACGGGCCCAATGTTTTGCCCGGCGGTCAGCGCCGCAGCCTGCTGTCCATCGCGCTGGACACGGCGCGCGAGCCCATGTTCCTGCTCCTGCTGGCGGCGGCCTCGCTCTACATGGTGTTTGGCGACCTGCGGGAAGGCCTCACCCTGATGGCCTTCGTGGTGATCACGCTGGGCCTCACGCTGTACCAGGAGGGCAAGACCGAGCGCGCCATCGAAGCCTTGCGCGACCTGACGAGCCCGCGCGCCCTGGTGGTGCGGGACGGCACGCCGCAGCGCATCGCGGGCAGCGAGGTGGTGCGCGGTGACCTGCTCCAGCTCAGCGAAGGCGACCGGGTGCCGGCCGACGCCTTGCTGGTCTCGGCCGATGGGTTGCATGCCGACGAATCGCTGCTGACCGGTGAAGCGGTGCCGGTGAGCAAGCGCCCTGCCTTGCCGGACGAACTGTCGGCAGCACCGGCCACCGCCGAGGGCCCGGGCAGCCCGCGCCCCGGTGGCGAAGACCTGCCCATGGTCTACGCGGGCACCCTGATCGTGCAAGGCCATGCCCTGGCGCGCGCCACCGCCACCGGCGCGCGCAGCGAGATCGGCCGCATCGGCACCGCACTGGGCCAGGTCGACAACGAGACCTCTCCGCTGCAGAAGCAGACCACCCGCCTGGTGCGCAACCTCGCCCTGCTGGCGCTGGTGCTGAGCATGGCGCTGATGGTGGTGCATGGCCTGGTGCGCGGCGACTGGCTGCAGGCGGTGCTGGCCGGCATCGCCCTGGCCATGGCGATGCTGCCGGAGGAGTACCCGGTGGTGATGACCGTGTTCCCGGCGCTGGGCGCCCGCCGCCTGTCCAGGGAAGGCGTGCTCACCCGGCGCATCAATGCGATCGAGACCCTGGGCGCGACCACGGTGCTCTGCAGCGACAAGACCGGCACCCTCACCGGCAACCGCATGACGGTGACGCACCTGGCCGCGGGCGGGGTCGACCTGCCGGACCGGCTGGCGCTGGATGCCCTGGCCGGTGCCCCCCTGCCCGAGGCCTTCCACACGCTGGTCGAGTTCTCGATCCTGGCCAGCGTGGTGGACCCGTTCGATCCGATGGAAAAGGCGTTCCACCAACTGGGCGAGCGCTTCCTCACCGACACCGAGCACCTGCACCGCGACTGGCGGCTGGTGCAGACCTATGCGCTGAGCCCGGCGCTGCGCGCGATGTCGCATGTGTGGGCGGCATCGGACGGCGGGGCACAGACAGTCGCGGCCAAGGGCGCGCCCGAGGCCGTGATGGACCTGTGCCACCTGGACGATGCGCAGAGGGCCCACATCGCGGGCGTGGTGGACAGGCTGGCCGCCGAGGGGTTGCGGGTGCTCGGTGTGGCGAGCGGCACGTTCGAGGGCCAGGACTGGCCGGCAGGCGAACACGACTTCGACTTCAGCTTCGTCGGGCTGCTGGGCCTGGCCGACCCGGTGCGCCCGCAGGTGCCGGCAGCCATCGCTGAGTGCCGCGCCGCCGGCATCCGCGTGGTGATGATCACCGGCGACTACCCGGCCACGGCGCGGGCCATCGCACAGCAGGCCGGCCTGGCAGGTCCGCAGGCCGAGGTGCTGTCCGGCGACGAAATGACCACGCTCAGCGACGCCGCGCTGAGCGCGCGCATGGCCAACGTGAGCGTCTGCGCCCGCATCGCGCCCGAGCAGAAGCTGCGCATCGTGCAGGCGCTCAAGGCGCGCGGCGACATCGTGGCCATGACCGGCGACGGCGTGAACGACGCGCCCGCGCTGCGCGCCGCGCACGTGGGTGTGGCCATGGGGCTGCGCGGCACCGACGTGGCGCGCGAGGCGGCCTCGCTGGTGCTGGTGGACGACGACTTCGCGGCCATCGTGCGCGCGGTGCGGCTGGGGCGGCGCATCTTCGACAACCTTCGCAAGGCCATGTCCTACATCCTGGCGGTGCACGTGCCCATCGCCGGCACGGCGCTGCTGCCGGTGCTGTTCGGCTGGCCGGCGCTGCTGTTCCCGATGCACATCGCGCTGCTCGAACTCATCATCGACCCCGCCTGCTCGGTCGCGTTTGAAAACGAACCCGCCGAAGGCGACCTGATGCAGCGTCCGCCGCGCGACGCCAGCGCGCCGCTGTTCGGGGGTGTGACCCTGTGGCTGGCGTTGCTGCAGGGCCTGGGTGTGCTGACGGCCGTGCTGGGAGCCTTTGCCTGGGCGGCTCCCCGTCTGCCTGAGCAAGAGGCCCGCGCTTTCGCCTTCGCCACCCTGGTGGTCGGCAACCTGGCGCTGATCCTGTCCAACCGGTCTGCCACCGAGCCATTCTGGGCCACGCTGGGCACGCCCAACCGTGCGCTCTGGTTGGTGGTGGTGCTGACCCTGGCATTGCTGCTGGCGGCGCTGTACGTGCCCTGGGCCGTGGAGGTGCTGCGCTTCGCGCCGCTGCCCTGGCACGAACTCGCGGCGGCCTGCGGGCTCGGCCTGCTGAGCGTGCTCTGGTTCGAGACCATCAAGCAGGTACGGCGCAGACGGCGCAACCAGGCCTGACCGGCGAGGGGCATTTGGCGCCCCGCAAAGAACCACGCTACACTGCGCGCCTGCTCCGGGGTGCACGGGCCTGACAAGGCCCGGCGCTGAGATGGTGTGACACACCGAACCCGTGAACTTGATCCGGCTAGTACCGGCGAAAGAAGAGCGTTGCCTTGAAGGACCCATGGACGGGATGCATCCGTCCACACCCATGGTCCCTCCAGGCGGTCCTCCGGAGCTGTTCGTTTCCGCAACAGCTTTTTCACTCAGGAGACCGCCCGATGAACGCCCCCGACAAGCTCCAGCAGCTGCTCACGCTCACGCGCGAGCCCTTCCCCCAGTCGCGCAAGGTCTATGTGCCCGGCGCTCAGCCCGGCGTGCAGGTGCCCATGCGCGAGATCGCACTGACCAACGGCGAGACCGTCACGGTCTACGACACGTCCGGCCCTTACACCGACCCTGCCGCCGACATCAACATCCGCCGTGGTCTGGCGCCCGTGCGCAGCGAATGGGTGGCCGCGCGCGGCGATACCGAGGCCTATGAGGGCCGCACCCGCGTGGCACTGGACGATGGTGGCAAGCACGGTGAGACTGCGGATGCACGCATCGAGGCCCTGCGCGCCGAAGCCGCCGGCCTGCAGCGCCAGCCGCTGCGCGCCAAGGCTGGCGCCAATGTGACGCAGATGCACTACGCACGCCAGGGCATCGTCACCCCCGAAATGGAGTACATCGCCATCCGCGAGAACGGCAAGCGCGAGTGGATGCGCGAATACCTGGGCGACGCCGAGCGCGAGGCGCGCCTGCGCGGCAACCCCATGGGTGCGCGCATTCCCGACGTGATCACGCCGGAGTTCGTGCGCGACGAGGTGGCACGCGGCCGCGCGGTGATTCCCGCCAACATCAACCACCCCGAGGTCGAGCCGATGATCATCGGCCGCAACTTCCTGGTGAAGATCAACGCCAACATCGGCAACTCGGCCGTGACCTCGTCGATCGAGGAAGAGGTTGAAAAGCTCGTGTGGTCCATCCGCTGGGGCGGCGACACGGTGATGGACCTGTCCACCGGCAAGAACATCCACACCACGCGCGACTGGATCGTGCGCAACTCGCCCGTGCCCATTGGCACGGTGCCGATCTACCAGGCGCTGGAGAAGGTGGGCGGCGTGGCCGAAGACCTGACCTGGGACATCTTCCGCGACACGCTGATCGAGCAGGCCGAGCAGGGCATCGACTACTTCACCATCCACGCCGGCGTGCGCCTGCCCTTCATCCACCTCACCACGAAGCGCCGCACCGGCATCGTCTCGCGCGGCGGCTCCATCCTGGCCAAGTGGTGCATCACCCACCACAAAGAGAACTTCCTGTACACGCACTTCGAAGAGATCTGCGAAATCATGAAGGCCTACGACGTGACCTTCTCGCTGGGCGATGGCCTTCGCCCGGGCTCGGGCGCCGACGCGAACGATGAAGCTCAGTTTGCCGAACTGCGCACGCTGGGCGAGCTGACGCAGATCGCCTGGAAGCACGATGTGCAGACCATGATCGAAGGTCCCGGCCATGTGCCCATGCACATGATTCAGGCCAACATGGACGAGCAGATCAAGCACTGCCAGGAAGCGCCGTTCTACACGCTCGGACCGCTGACCATCGACATCGCGCCGGGCTACGACCACATTGCCAGCGCCATCGGCGCCGCCATGATCGGCTGGATGGGCACCGCCATGCTGTGCTACGTGACGCCCAAGGAACACCTGGGCCTGCCCGACCGCGACGACGTGAAGCAGGGGATCATTGCCTACAAGATCGCCGCCCACGCGGCCGACGTGGCCAAGGGCCACCCGGGCCAGCGCGCGCGCGACGACGCCATGAGCAAGGCGCGTTTCGAGTTCCGCTGGCGCGACCAGTTCGCCCTGGGCCTGGACCCGCAGACCGCCGAGGCCTACCACGACGAAACCCTGCCCAAGGACTCCAGCAAGGAGGCGCATTTCTGCTCCATGTGCGGGCCGAAGTTCTGCAGCATGAAGATCACGCAGGACGTGCGCGACTACGCCGCGGCGAAAGGCCTGAGCGAAGAGCAGGCCCTGGCCGACGGCATGGCACGCAAGAGCGAAGAGTTCAAGGCAGTGGGCGGCGAGTTCTACGTGCCCGTCGACTCCTTGAAAAACAAGGCCTGAGCCATGGCGCGCATCGGTATCGCGGGCGCTGGCCTGCTGGGCCGGCTGCTCGCCTGGCAGCTGGCGGGCACGCACGAGGTGACGGTGTTCGATCCGGCCAATGGCCCGCAGGCCCGCAGCGACGGCCGGGGGCCGGCGGCTTTCACCGCGGCGGGCATGCTCAGCCCGCTGGCCGAGCTGGACAACAGCGGCCCCGCCATCGCAGCACTGGGCTGGCGCTCGATGGTGCTGTGGCGCGAGATCACCGATGAACTGTCCCAACCAGACACGTTCCGCACCCTGGGCAGCCTGCTGGTGGCGCACGGCAGCGACCTGGGCGCAGCCCAGCGCGTGCTGGCCCGGCTGGCCCAGGCGCCCGACCTGGCCGGCGTGGTACAGACCCCGCAGCGGCTGGACCGCGCCGCACTGGCCGCGCTGGAGCCCGCTATCGACCCGCGCCTGCACGCCTGGCTGCTGCCGGGCGAGGGACAGATCCTGCCGCTGCAGGTGCTGCCCGCGCTGTGCGCAGCCGCGCCGCGCGTGCGCTGGCGCTGGCAGCACACGGTGGCATCGGTCGCCCCGGGCCGCATCGTGCTGGACGATGGCAGCGAACAGCGCTTCGACCTCGCCATCGACGTGCGCGGCACGGGCGCACGGCCCGACCTGCCGGTGCGAGGCGTGCGCGGCGAGGTGGTCTGGCTGCAGGCGCCCGGCGTGCCCCTGCACCGGCCGGTGCGCCTGCTGCACCCGCGCCACCGCGTCTACATCGTGCCGCGGCCGGGCGACCACATCGTCATCGGTGCCAGCGAGATCGAGAGCGAAGACCGCTCTCCCGTGAGCCTGCGCAGCGCGGTCGAGCTGATGGCCGCCGCGCAGAGCGTGATGCCCGAGCTGGCCGAGGCGCGCATCGTGCACCTGGAGACCAACCTGCGCCCGGCCCGGCCGGACAACGAACCGCGCATCGACACCGAAGACGGCCTGCTGCGCATCAACGGTCTGTACCGCCATGGCTGGCTGCTGGCGCCGGCGCTCGCGCAGGATGCGCTCGCTGCACTGGGACTCCCCGCTGCGCCGCTACGCGGCTTCCCCCCTCCCGTTCCGGAGGGGGGACACAGCCTGCGGCCGGGCGAAGCCCGTTCTGCGACTGTTCTGGATCAAGCCTCTGCCCACGTCGACCTATGCTGAACTTCAACGGCCTCACCTTGCTGTGCCCCGAGGGCCTGACGCTGGCCCGGCTGTTGGACGAGCAGGGCCTGGACCCCGATACCATCGCGACCGCCGTCAACGGCGCCTTCGTGCCGCGCGACCAACGCGCCAACACCGTCCTGCAGCCCAACGACACCGTGCTGACCTTCCAGGCCATCGTCGGCGGCTGACCCCACTCACCGAACCCGGAGACCCCACCATGTTCCGCACCCTGCTCAAGTCCAAGATCCACCGCGTCGCCGTGACCCAGTGCGAACTGCACTACGAAGGCTCCTGCGCCATCGACGAAGACCTGCTGGACGCCTCCGACATCGCCGAGAACGAACAGATCCACATCTGGAACATCAACAACGGCGAACGCTTCATCACCTACGCCATCAAGGGCGAGCGCGGCAGCGGCATGATTTCGGTCAACGGCTCGGCCGCGCGGCGCGCCTCGGCGGGCGACCTGCTCATCATCGCGGCCTTCGCGCAGGTGCACGAGGACCAGGTGGCCACGCACAAGCCGAAGCTGGTGTTCGTCGATGATCACAACCGCGCCAACGGCTCGCGCGACCACGTGCCGGTGCAAACACAGGAACAGGCGAAGTGAACACCGCCGACCTGGCGCAGCGCAGCCTGCGCAGCGTGTGGCACCCCTGCACGCAGATGAAGCGCCACGAGGCCCTGCCGCCGGTGGCCATCGCGCGCGCCGAAGGCCCGTGGCTGTACGGCACCGACGGCACCCGCTACCTCGACGCCGTGAGCTCCTGGTGGGTCAACCTGTTCGGCCACAGCCACCCCGCCATGCGCGCCGCGCTGGCCGACCAGATGTCCACGCTGGACCATGTGATGCTCGCCGGCTTCACGCACGCGCCGGTGGTGGAGCTCTCGGAGCGGCTGTCGGCGCTGACCGGCCTGGGCCACGCCTTCTACGCCAGCGACGGCGCCTCGGCCACCGAGATCGCGCTCAAGATGAGCGCCCACTTCTGGCGCAACAGCGGGCGCCCGGCCAAGAGCCGCTTCGTCGGCCTGGCCGGGGGCTACCACGGTGAGACCGTGGGTGCGCTGGCCGTGACCGACATCGCCCTGTTCCGCGAGGCCTACGCGCCGCTGGTGCGGCTGGCCGCCACCGTGCCCAGCCCCGACCGGCGCGGCATCGGGGCCGACGCCGCTGCGGCTGCGCTGGCCGACTGGCTCGCGCAACACCACGAGACCACGGCCGCGCTGATCGTGGAGCCGCTGGTGCAGTGCGCCGCCGGCATGGCCATGCACGACGCCGCCTACCTGCGCCAGGCGCGCGCGCTGTGTGACCGCTACGGCGTGCACCTGGTGGTGGACGAGATCGCCACCGGCTTCGGCCGCACCGGCACCCTGTTCGCGCACGAACAGGCCGGCATCCGGCCCGACTTCTTGTGCCTGTCCAAGGGCCTGACCGGCGGCACGCTGCCGCTGTCGGCGGTGCTGACCACCGACGCGGTCTACGCCGCCTTCTACGACGACGACGTGGCGCGCGGCTTCCTGCATTCGCACTCCTACACCGGCAACCCGCTGGCCTGCCGCGCTGCGCTGACCACGCTGGACCTGTTCGAGCAGACCAACGCGCTGGCCCGCAACCACGACACCGCGCAGGCGCTGGACGCGCTGCTGGCGCCGCTGACCACGCACCCGCGCGTGCAGCACGCGCGGCGCCAGGGAATGATCTGGGCCTGGGACATCGAGACATCGTTGCCCGACTTCGCGCGCCGCTACCAGGGCCATGCGCTGGCGCGCGGCCTGGTGCTGCGACCCATCGGCAAGACGCTGTACTTCATGCCGCCCTATGTGCTGGACGAAGAGGCGATGCAGCACCTGACCCACGGTGCGCTGGCCGCGCTGGAGGCCACGCTTTCGGAAGAAACCCCATGACCGCCTTCTTCGTCACCGGCACCGACACCGGCGTGGGCAAGACCTTGGTGAGCTGCGCGCTGCTGCACGCGCTGGCGCGCCGCCACCCGCGCGTCGTGGGCATGAAGCCCGTGGCTGCCGGCCTGGTGCCCACGCCGGATGGCTGGGACAGCGAGGACGCCATGACCCTGCGTGCGGCCTCCTCCGTGCGGGTGCCACCCGCGCTGGACAACCCGGTGCGCCTGCCCGACCCGCTCTCCCCGCACCTGGCGGCCGAGCGAGCGGGCACCCGCATCGACATCCACCACCTGGTGGCCTGCCAGCGCGCACTGGCGCAGCGCGCCGACGCGGTGGTGGTGGAAGGCGCGGGCGGCTTCCTGGTGCCGCTCACACCCGAACACACCGGCGCCGACCTGGCGCAGGCCCTGGGCCTGCCGGTGCTGCTGGTGGTGGGGCTGCGCCTGGGCTGCCTGAACCACGCGCTGCTGAGCGCCGAAGCCATCCGCGCGCGCGGCCTCACGCTGGCGGGCTGGGTGGCCAACCGCATCGACCCCGGCATGGCCGCGGCCGACGAGAACATCGCCTTCCTGCGCCAGCGCCTGGGTGCGCCGCTGCTGGCCGACATTCCCCACAGCACCACGCCCGACTTCCGCGCGGTGCCCATCGAACTGCCATGAGCAGTGCCCCCCTGCGCCGCTTCGCGTCTTCCCCCCGGGGGGACGCACCCTGTGGCCCGGCATAGCCGGTTCCACGGGCGCCCCGGACAGTGACACCTATCCATGAACAACGACACGAACGCCCCGTTCACCCCTTCGTCGACCTCCTGGCTCGACGAGATCCCGCAGCGCCTGCAGGCGCTGGACGAGGCCCACCTGCGCCGCCGCCGCCGCGCGGTCGAGCCCGCGGGCGACACCCCCAGCGGCGCGGTGCTGCGCGTGGACGGGCGCGAGATGCTGGCTTTCTGCAGCAACGACTACCTGGCCCTGGCCGGCCATCCCGATCTGGCCGATGCCGCCTGCGAGGGCGCGCGCCGCTTCGGTGTGGGCGCCGGGGCCTCGCCCCTGGTCAGCGGCCACAGCACCGCCAACGAGGCGCTGGAGCATGAACTGGCGGCCTTCTTGGGCCTGCCGCGCGCGCTGTACTTCTACGCCGGCTACGCCACCAACATCGGCATCGTGCCGGCCCTGGTGGGCGACGGCGACGCGATCTATTCCGACGCGCTCAACCACGCCTGCCTGATCGACGGCGCGCGGCTCTCTCGCGCCCGCATCCACCGCTTCGCCCACGCCGACCTGGCGGACCTTGAACAGCAGCTCGCCGCCAGCCCAGCCCGGCGCAAGCTGGTGATCAGCGACGCGGTGTTCAGCATGGACGGTGACGTCGCCGACATCCCCGCGCTGCTGGCCCTGTGCGAACGGCACGACGCGCTGCTGCTGCTGGACGACGCGCACGGCTTCGGCGTCTGCGGCCCGCAGGGGCGAGGCAGCCTGGCCGCCGTGGGCCTCACGGACATCGGAGGCAGGGCCGGCGCCTCGCGCCGCGTGCTCTACATGGCCACGCTGGGCAAGGCCGCGGGCGTGGCCGGCGCCTTCGTGGCCGGGCCCGACGACCTGGTCGAGTGGCTGCTGCAGAAGACCCGCAGCTACATCTTCGCCACCGCCGCACCGGCCCTGCTGGCCTGCGCGCTGCGCAGCAGCCTGCGACTGATCGAGCAGGGCGACGACCGCCGGGTGCAGCTGCAGCACCGGATCGCCCAGCTGCGCGAGGGCCTGCAACCGGTGCTCGCGAAGAGCGGCTGGCGGCTCGGCCACTCGGACACGCCCATCCAGCCGCTGCTGATCGGCGGCAACGCCGAGGCACTGGCCGTCATGGAAGGCCTGCGCGAGCAAGGGATCTGGGTGCCGGCCATCCGCCCGCCCACCGTGCCCGAGGGCACGGCGCGGCTGCGCATCGCGCTCTCGGCCGCCCACACCGAAGACCACATCCACCGGCTGGTCCAGGCGCTGGACCGGCTGGCGTGCGCACCGGCCACCCCGCCCACGGTCTCTCACGGAGCCTGAACCATGTCCACCCTCACCGTCTATGGCACCGAGCTGTCCAGCCGCTTCTTCCTGGGCAGCGCGGGCTACCCCTCGCCCCAGGTGCTGCGCGAGGCGATCACCGCCAGCGGCACGCAGGTGGTCACCGTCGGCCTGCGCCGCACCCTGGCAGCGGCCGGCGACAACGGCTTCGTGCAGGGCATCGTCGACAGCGGCGTGCGCCTGCTGCCCAACACCGCCGGCTGCCGCACGGCGCGCGAGGCCATTACCCTGGCCCACATGGCGCGCGAGCTGTACGGCACGCGCTGGATCAAGCTCGAAGTGGTGGGCGACGAGCACACCCTGCAGCCCGACCCCTGGGGCACGGTGGAGGCGGCGGCGCAGCTGATCAAGGACGGCTTTGCGGTCTTTCCCTACTGCACCGACGACCTGGTGACCTGCCAGCGCCTGCGGGACGCGGGCTGCGAAGTGCTGATGCCTTGGGGCGCGCCCATCGGCTCGGGCCAGGGCCTGATCAATCCGTTCGCACTGCGCACGCTGCGCGCGCGCCTGCCGGGTGTGCCGCTGGTGGTGGACGCCGGCATCGGCGCACCCAGCCACGCGGCGCAGGCCATGGAGCTGGGCTTTGACGCCGTGCTGCTGAACTCCGCCGTGTCACAGGCCGTGGACCCGGTGCGCATGGCGCACGCCTTTGGCCTGGCCATCGAGGCAGGCCGCGCTGCCTTCGAGGCTGGCGTGATGGCGCCACAGGACATGGCCGTGGCCTCGACCCCCGTCAGCGGACACCCCTTCCTGATCGCATGAACACGCTCCCCATCCTCTGGAGCATCGCCGGCACCGACAGCGGCGGCGGCGCGGGCCTGGCGGCCGACCAGCGCGCGGCCGACGCCTTCGGCGTGCACCTGTGCCCCGTGGTCGCCGCCGTCACCGCGCAGAGCACCACCGCGGTGACCCGCATCGACGCGGTACCGCCCGACCTGCTGGACGCCCAGCTGGCCGCACTGGCCGAGGACCTGCCGCCGACCGTCATCAAGACCGGCCTGCTGGGCAGCGCGGCCAATGCGCAGGTGGTCGCGCACTGGGTGGACCGGCTGCGCCTGCGCGCGCCGCTGGCCTTCGTGATCGACCCGGTGCTGCGTGCGAGCACCGGCGCCGGTTTCGTGGACGAGGCGCTGATGCGGGTCTACCGCGAGGAGCTGCTGCCCCGCGCGACCGTGGTCACGCCCAACCAGCACGAAGCAGTGCGCCTGCTCGGCCCGGACGGCGGCAGCGGTGTGCCGGCCATGGCCTCGGCGCTGCGTGCGCAGGGCGTGCAGGCGGTGGTGGTCACCGGCGGCGACGCCGCCACGCCTGCGCTCTCACACGACTGGATCGACACGCCGCACGCGCGCGGCTGGCTCACGCTGCCGCGGGTGGACACACCCCACCACCACGGCACCGGCTGCACGTTCACCACCTCACTGGCCGCGGCGCTGGCGCTGGGCTTCGTGGCGGCCGACGCCGCCGTGCTGGCCAAGATGGCGACCACGCACGCCCTGCGCCACGCGCGCGCCGTGGGGCGTGGCGCCGGACCGGTGGTGGCCCGGGAAGGCTTTGGCGCCGATGCGTCCCTGCTGCCGCGGCTGTCAGTGGGTGAGCAGGCGCCCACCGGCTGGCCAGAGTGCACTCGCGGCCGCGAGCCCGGGGTCTACGCCATCGTCGACAGCGCCGAGCGGGTGGAGATGGTGCTGCGCGCGGCCCCCACGGTGGACACCATCCAGCTGCGCATGAAAAGGCCCGCGGACCTGGACGACGGCGCCTGGGCCGCGCAGTTGCGCGCCGCCATCGCCCGCAGCCAGCGCGCGGCCGACGTGGCCGGCGTCACGCTCGTCATCAACGACCACTGGCACGCGGCGCTGCAGGCCGGCGCCCGCGCCCTGCACCTGGGGCAGGAAGACCTGCTGGCGCTCGCCCCCGCCGACCATGCGGCGCTGCAGGGCGCGCGAGACGGAGGCGTGCAGCTGGGTCTCAGTTCACACAGCCTCTGGGAGTTGTGCCGTGCGGCCAGCCTGCTGCCCGACCTGATCGCCTGCGGTCCGGTCTGGCCCACCACCACCAAGGACATGCCCTGGCGGCCGCAAGGCCTGGACAACCTGGCCTGGTGGGCCCACATGGCACCGGCGCCGGTGGTGGGCATCGGCGGCATCCTGGAACCGGCGCAGCTGCAAGCGGTGGCCGCGGCCGGGGCGGCCGGCGGCTGCGTGGTGCGGGGCCTGGGCGAGGACCCGTCGCAAACCCTGCCCGCCTGGCGCGCGGCGTGGGTCGAAGGGCGGTCCGCCGCAGCGCAGGCCCAGGTACCGGCACTGCCGCACCCCTCGCTGCCGGTGCCCCATGCCGGCCTCCGGTAGGTGATAAGGGTTAACCCTAGGCTCTGGTAAGGTTCACGGGTTTGCCAACCGCCGGGCGACCGGGGCGCCAGACGCCCCGGGGCACCGGCATTTTTCATCCCGGAGAAAACCATGGATCGTCGTTCCCTGATCAAAAACGCCGGCATCGCTGGCGTGCTCGCCGCCGGCGCGGCCCCCGCCGTGCACGCCCAGGCGGCCGTGCGCTGGCGCCTGGCGTCGAGCTTCCCCAAGTCGCTGCCCACCATCTACGGCTCGGCCGAGAAGTTCTCTGAAACCGTCAAGGCGCTCTCGGGTGGCAAGTTTGAAATCTCGGTGCACGCAGCGGGCGAGCTGGTGCCCCCCTTCGGCGTGGTCGATGCGCTGCAGAACAGCACCATCGAGATGGCGCAGACCGCGTCCTACTACTTCACCGGCAAGAACCCCATCTTCGCCTTCGGCTGTGCCGTGCCCTTCGGTCTGACCGCGCGCCACATGGACGCCTGGATGGAACACGGCAACGGCCGCAAGCTGATGGACGAGTTCTACGCCCAGTACAACATCGCCTCCATGAGCGCGGGCAACACCGGCACCCAGATGGGTGGCTGGTACCGCAAGGAGATCAAGTCGGCCGCCGACCTCAAGGGCCTGAAGATGCGCATGGGCGGCGGCCTGTTCGGCGAAGCCATGACCAAGCTGGGCGTGGTGGCGCAGAACATGCCCGCCGGCGAGGTCTACCAGGCGCTGGAAAAGGGCACGCTGGATGCGACCGAATTCGTCGGCCCGTTCGACGATGAAAAGCTCGGCTTCCACAAGGTCGCCAAGCACTACTACTACCCCGGCTGGTGGGAAGGCGGCGCCGAGCTGGAGTTCTTCATCAACAAGAAGGCCTTCGAAGCGCTGTCGGCCGAGAACAAGGCCATCGTGCGCGCCGCCGGCGCCGTGGCCGCGCGCGACATGACCGCCAAGTACGACGCCCAGAACCCGGCCGCCCTGCGCCGCCTGGTGGCCGCCGGCACCAAGCTGCGCGCCTTCGACAAGTCCATCATGGACGCGGGCTACAAGGCCAGCATGGAAGTGTTTGCCGAGCACGAGGCCAAGTCGCCCGAGTTCAAGAAGATCCACCAGGACATGCGCGCCTTCCAGCGCGACCAGGTGCTGTGGAGCAAGTTCTCCGAGTGGCGCTTCGACAGCTACATCGCCGGGCTGAAACTGTAAGCACCCCCTGCACTACCGCCTCGCGCAAAAAAGCCGCTCATCGAGCGGCTTTTTTGTGGGCGTAGGGCACCGCCGGTCAGGACTTTCCGTCGGCGACTGCCATGCGCGCGACCTGCTGATCCAGGATGGCCTCGGGTTCGTCGGCCTCCTGGGCGCTCGGGTGCGCCAGGCCTTGGTTCAGGCGCTGCATGTCCAGGTCGCCCGTCCACTTGGCCACCACCAGGGTCGCCACGCCGTTGCCCACCAGGTTGGTCAGGGCGCGAGCCTCGCTCATGAAGCGGTCGATGCCCAGGATCAGCGCCAGGCCGGCCACCGGCACGCCGCCCACGGCCGAGAGCGTGGCCGCCAGCACGATGAAGCCGCTGCCGGTGATGCCGGCCGCGCCCTTGGAGGTGAGCAGCAGCACGGCCAGCAGGGTCAGCTGCTGCACCAGGGTCATAGGCGTGTCGGTCGCCTGGGCAATGAACACCGCGGCCATGGTCAGGTAGATGGACGTGCCGTCGAGGTTGAAGGAATAGCCGGTGGGGATCACCAGGCCGACCACCGACTTGCGGGCGCCCAGGTTCTCCATCTTCTCCATCATGCGCGGCAGCACCGATTCGCTGGACGATGTGCCCAGCACGATCAGCAGCTCTTCCTTGATGTACTTGATGAACCGGACGATGGAAAAGCCGTGCAGGCGGGCGATCAGGCCCAGCACGCCGAACACGAAGATCAGGCAGGTCAGGTAGAAGGTGCCCATGAGCTTGCCCAGCGAGAACAGCGAGTCGATGCCGTACTTGCCGATGGTGAAGGCCATGGCGCCGAAGGCACCGATGGGCGCGACCTTCATGATGATGCCGACGATGTCGAACAGTACGTGGGACGACTTCTCGATGAAGTCGAACACCAGGGTGCCGCGGCCGCCGAACTTGTGCAGCGCGAAACCGAACAGCACAGAGAACAGCAGCACCTGCAGGATGTCGCCCTTGGCGAAGGCGTCCACCACCGAGGTCGGGATCACGCCCATCAGGAAGTCGACCGTGCCCTTCATCTTGCCGGGCTCGGTGTAGGCGGCGATCGCCTTGGTGTCCAGCGTGGCGGCGTCCACGTGCATGCCGCTGCCGGGCTGCACGAAGTTGACCACCAGCAGGCCGATGACCAGCGCCAGCGTGGACACCACCTCGAAATACAGCAGGGCCAGGCCACCGGTCTTGCCGACCTTCTTCATGTCCTCCATGCCGGCGATGCCGACCACCACGGTGCAGAAGATGATGGGGGCGATGATCATCTTGATGAGCTTGATGAAGGCATCGCCCAGCGGCTTCATCTGCTCGCCGAGTTCGGGGTGGAAATGGCCCAGCAGCACACCGATGGTGACGGCGGCCAGAACCTGGACATAGAGGGATTTGTAGAGCGGTTTGCGCTCGGCGGTTGCAGCCATGGCGTGTCTCCTGAGGGCTGTTTTGGGGATGCGGGACGATACGCAGCCCCCCGCCGCGCGCCAACTGTGGCGTTCAACAGTCGTAGAACTACGTACCGGCCCCGACGGCCCGCTGCACGTCGCGCAGGAGCCCTGCCCCCACGCTGCGCCCGAAGCCGTCCGCCACCGGCCGCAGGTGGTGCCGCAGCGCCTCGCGCTCAGCCGCGCCCAGCGCGTGCACCTGCAGGCTGGGGGTCTGGCGCAGGGTCGCCATGGCCTGGCGGTCCAGCGCCTCGGCCAGCCGGTTGCCGTGCGCCAGCGCCTCGTCCAGCGCCTCGTCCACCAGCGCACGGTCGTTCCGCGACAGGCTGGCCCAGAAGCGCGGGTGCGTCACCAACGCGTAGCCCAGATAGCCGTGCTGCGTCAGCGTCAGGTGCGGCTGCAGCGCGGCCAGGCCCTGCGTGAGGAAGTTCGACAGCGGGTTCTCCGCCGCGTCCACCACACCGCTGGCCAGCGCCCGCTGGGTTTCGCCAAACGGCAACACCACCGGCTGCGCCCCCAGGGCGCGCATCTGCTCGCCCAGCACCCGCGAGGCTTGCACCCGCACGCGCAGACCGCGGTAATAGTCCGGCGTGCGCAGCGCGCGCCGGGCGCTCATCTGCTTGAAGCCGTTGTCCAGAAAACCCAGACCCCGCATCTGCTGGCGTGCCAGCCGCTCCAGCAGCCCGCGCCCCACCGCCCCCTGCGTCACACGCCGCACCTGGGCCAGGTCGGCGAACAGGTAGGGCAGGTCGAACACCTCAAACTCGGGCACACCCGCCATACCGAACTTGGACAGCGAGGGCGCCAGCATCTCCACCGCGCCCAGGCGCAGCGCCTCCATTTCGTCGTCGTCGCCCCAGAGTTGCGAGTCCGGGTACAGCTCGACGCGGATGCGCCCGCCACCACGCTCATGCACCAGCGCCTGGAAACGCAGCGCCATCTGGCCCTTGGGTGTGTCCGGCGCCACCACGTGCGAAAAGCGCAGCAGCACCGGCTGCGCATCCGCCAGCGCGGCGCTGCCCACCACCGCACAGGCCGCGCCCAGCAGCATCCGGCGGCGCATGCTCGGCATGGCGCGCTGGGGCGGCGACGGTCGTTCGACAGACATGCTGGCTATGCTAGCGGGCCCATGGCTTCCGACACGCCCACGCGGCCCGCCCCCGACCTCGACGCGCTCGATCTGGACACGCGCCAGACCGCCGCCCTGACGCGCCGCGCCATGGGCTGGCTGGTGGCGCTGCTGCTGCTGGTGGCCGCGTCGGCGCTGGCGCTGTGGCTGTTCCTGCGCAGCGAAGAAGCGCGCGAGGCCGACCGCCGCCGCACAGCAGACGCCGAGTGGCTGGACCAGACCCTGCGCTTCCATTTCCGTCGGCTGGAGACCGATCTGGCCGCGCTGGCCCAAGTCCACCAGAACGGGGGCGACGACCAGGCGGTGGCTGCGCGCCACGGCCCTTGGTGGCAGAGCCCCGGCCGCATCGCCTTTCACGGCTGGGTGCCGGCCGCGGCGCCGGGCGAGCGCAGTCGCTGGCCAGCCGAACTGATGGCCGCGGCCCAGGCCCCCGAACACGCCGCCGCCCTGGCCACCATGCTGGACACCACCCGCGGCCTGCAGCGCCCGGCCTACGCCGGACCTTTCCCCACGATGGACGGCAGCGATGCCTGGCTCTGGCTTGCCGTGCCGCACTTCGAGCAGGGCCGCTTCACCGGCGATGCGGTGGCCGCGGTGCCGCTGAAGCGGTTGCTGGCCGACGTGCTGCCCGCCTGGTTCCTGCAGGACCACACGGTCACGCGGGCGGACGAACGTGCGCCGGCCGCCGCCGATGGCCTGCACTTCACCGCCCCCATCCAGCTGCCGGGCGCGCAGCTGCGCCTGCAGGTCGCGCTGACCGACAGCACGCCACCGCTGGCACCACGCGCCTTTTTCGCCGTGGCCCTGCTGTGCCTGCTGGGCATGCTGCTGGCGCTGCTGGCCCTGTGGCGCGACAGCGCCCGCCGCCAGCGCGCCGAGGCCCGGCTGCAGACCCAGCTGGCGCTGCGCACCGCCATGGAACGCTCGGTCACCCTGGGCCTGCGCGCCTGGGACACCGGCGGTCGCCTGCTGCACGTCAACCCCGCCTTCGCCCGCCTCGTGGGCTGGACACCGCAGGAGCTGATGACCAGCAGCGACCCGCCACCCTATTGGCCCGCCGGACAGGGCGACGAGTTCGAACAGGTGCAGCGCGCCGCGCAGGCGCCCGAGGCCCTGGCCCTGCAGCTCCAGCACCGCGACGGCCAGCGGCTGGACGTGCTGGCGCACAGCGCGCCCTTGCGCCTGGCCAGTGGCGAGGTGGTGGGCTGGGTCGGCTCGGTGCTGGACGTGACCGAGCGCCGCCGCATCGAACGCCTGGCCGCGCGCCAGCAGGAACAGCTCGAAGCCTCGGGCCGCCTGGTGGCCATGGGCGAGGTGGCGTCCACACTGGCGCACGAACTCAACCAGCCGCTGGGCGCGCTCAGCAGCTTCGCCACCGGCCTGCTCAACCGGGTGCGCGAGCAGCGCATCACGCTCGAAGAGATCGTGCCGGTGGTCGAGCGCATGGAGCGCATGGCCGACAAGGCCGGCCGCGTGATCCAGCGCGTGAACGCCCTGGCCCGCCGGCAGGAAACCGTGCGCCTGCCGCTGACGCTGGCGCCCTGGGCTGCGCGCGTGGCGCAGGCGGTGCCGCTGCCCGAGGGCGTGCGGCTGGAACTGGCTCTGCCCGGCGGCGAGGGCCCCACCGTGCCGGCCGACGCGTTGCTGCTGGAAAACGCGCTGCACAACCTGGTGCTCAATGCCAGCGAGTGGGCCGCGCGCAGCGGCCGCACCCCGCCCACCGTGCGCGTGGGCCTGGTGACCGGCGACGGCCACGTCGGCCTGCGCGTGTGCGACAGCGGCCCCGGCGTGCCGGCCGAGCAGCGCACCACCGTGTTCGACGCCTTCGCCAGCCACAAACCCGGCGGCATGGGCATGGGCCTGGCCATCTGCCGCTCCATCGCCGAAGCGCACCACGGCCACATCGACCTGGGCGACTGCCCCGACCTGCTCGGCGCACAATTCACGCTGTGGCTGCCCTTGAATCCCTGACCCCTCCGAACCCGCCGGTCCACATCGTGGACGACGACGCGGACTTCCGCGACGGCCTGGCCTGGCTGCTCGATTCGCGCGGCCTGCCCACGCGCGTGTGGACCGGAGGCGACGCCTTCGTGCAGGCGCTGCAACGCGGCGAGCTGGGCGATCTGTCCCGGGCGTGCAGCGTGGTGCTGCTGGACATCCGCATGGAACCGCTCTCGGGCCTGGCCACCTTCGAGCAGCTCAAGGCCGCCCGCTGGCCCTGGCCGGTGCTGTTCCTCACCGGCCACGGCGACGTGGGCATGGCGGTGGCCGCGGTCAAGAACGGCGCCTGGGACTTCCTGGAAAAGCCGTTCCAGAACAACCAGCTGGTGGACAAGGTGGAGGCCGCGCGCGAGGCCGCCGTGCGCCTGCACACCGAGGCGCGGGAGAAGCTGCGCTTCCAGCAAGCCCTGGCCGCGCTGAGCGCGCGCGAACGCGAGGTGCTCGATGAGCTGCTGCAGGGCCACTACAACAAGAACATCGCCGACCACCTGGGCATTGCCCAGCGCACGGTGGAGTTCCACCGCGCCAACATCTTCGAAAAACTCGGCGTGGCCTCGGCGGTGGAACTGGCCCACCGCATGGGCCGACTGATCGCCGACGACTGAGCGTCTTCCGTTTTCTGTTTCTGCATGACCGCGCCGACCGACCACGACCTGCCCCCGCTGAACGCCACCTCACCCGGCCTGTACCGCCATTACAAGGGCGGCTGGTACGACGTGATCGACACCGTGCGCTGCAGCGAAACCCTGCAGGGCATGACGCTGTATCGCGCGCTCTACGGCGGCTTCGGGCTGTGGGTGCGACCGGCGGCGATGTTCGCCGAGCGCGGCGTGTTCGAGGGCAAGGAACAGCCCCGCTTCGCCCCGCAAGACCCGGGCCTCCTGCCGCTGGGCGACCTGGCCACCGCCCGTGCCCTCATCGCCCACCTGCGCGGCCGGGCTCAGCGGGAACGCGGCATCGACCTGGACACCGCCCTGCGCCCGCCCCCGCCCGAGCCCGACAGCTGCTGCGGCCGTGGCTGCAACGGCTGCGTGTGGGAAGGCTTCTACGAGGCGCTGCACCACTGGCGGGTGGATTCACTCGATCTGCTCAAGGCCTAGAACAGATCCCCCTGACCACGCAGCGCGGCGGGCCGGAAGCGCGAGGTATCCAGCGGCTCGCGCTCGCGGTTGAACCCCAGGCGGTCACAGGTCTTCACAAACCGCTGGCGGATCAGGTCGGCCCAGATGCCCTGGCCCTTCATGCGGGTGGCGAAGTCGGCGTCGTAGTCCTTGCCGCCGCGCAGGTCCTGCACCCGGCCCATCACGCGCGCCGCGCGCTCGGGGTAATGCTGGTACAGCCACTGGCGGAACATGGGCGAGAGCTCCCAGGGCAGGCGCAGCACCTGGTAGAAAGCCCTGCGCGCGCCGGCCTCCCAGGCCGCTTCCAGCACCTGCTCCATGTCGTCGTTGAGGAAGGGAATCTGCGGCGAGACGCTCACGCCCGTGGGCACGCCCGCCTCGGCCAGGGTGCGGATGGTGCGCAGCCGCCGGTGCGGCGCGGCGGCGCGCGGCTCCAGCACGCGGGCCAGCTTCGCATCCAGCGTCGTCACCGTCACGTACACGGCCGCGAGACCGGCCCGCCCCATGGGCGCGAGCAGGTCCAGGTCGCGCTCGACGCCGCTGCCCTTGGTCACCATGCCCAGCGGGTGCCGTGCGGTAGAGAGCACCTCCAGCACGCCGCGCGTGAGCCGCAGCTCGCGCTCCAGCGGCTGGTAGGCGTCGGTCACTGTGCCGATGGCGATCATCTCGGGCACATGGCGCGGGCTCAGCAGCTCGCGCCGCAGCACCTCCGCGATGCCGCGCTTGGCAATGATCCGGGTCTCGAAATCCAGCCCCGGCGACAGGTTGAGGTAGCTGTGGCTGGGCCGGGCGTAGCAGTACACGCAGCCATGCTCGCAGCCGCGGTAGGGATTGAGGCCGAGGTTGAAACCGATGTCGGGCGATTCGTTGCGGGTGATGGCGCTGCGGCAGTCTTCCCAGGTGACCTGCGTGGCCGGGGCAGCGGCCTCCTCCCGCTCGGCCAGACCTTCTTCGAGCGTGCCCCAGCCGTCGTCGAACGCGGCGCGCTGGTCGCGTTCAAAACGGTGCGGCTGGCGCCAGGCCAGGCCACGACCTTTGAGGGCGCTGATGGGAATGAGGTGCTCGCTCATGGACGTGTATTGTCGGACAAATACTGTACATATTCACAGTCATATGACGCTGCACCGACGGATGGTCAGTCGGGGCGGCTGCACCCACAATGGCCCGTGACCACATGAGGCCACCCATGGGCATGAGACAACTCTCCGGACTGGACGCCACCTTCCTCTACCTCGAAAAGCCGGAGATGCCGATGCACGTCGGCGCCATGCACCTGCTGGAGCTGCCGGCCGGCCACCGCGGGCGGTATGTGAACGACCTGCGGCGACGCATCGCGGCCCGCCTGCCCGCCGCGCCGGTGCTGCGCCGCCGCCTGTGGTGGATGCCGCTGAACCTGGCCAACCCGGCCTGGGTCGACGCTGAACCCGACCTGAGCAAACACATCGTCGAGATCCGGCTGCCGCGCGGCAGCGCCACCCGGGGCGACGCGCGCAGCCTGATGGAGGAGCAGGTCTCGCTGCTGCACCCGGTGCTGCTGGACCGCCACCGGCCGTTGTGGAAGATGCACGTGATCGAGGGCCTGCCACGCAGCGCGCAAGGCCGCAAGCAGGTCGGCGTCTACACCCAGCTGCACCACGCCGCGGTCGATGGCCAGGCCGCGGTGGCGCTGGCCAATGTGCTGTTCGACCTGACGCCCGAGCCGCGTGAGCTGGAGATCCGCCCGTCCCGCCGCACCAGGACCTTCCGGCTCGACATGGTGGAGATGCTGCGAGGCGCGCTGAGCCACGAGGCGCTGCAGGTGGCGCGCATGGTGCGTGATCTGCCGGCCACGCTGGGCACCGTGGCCGGTACGGCCAGGAGCGCGCTCAGCGCAAAGAACCTGCTGGGCCAAGGCTCGGGCAACGTCGAGCTGGCGCCCGACACCCCGATGAACGCCACCGTCACACCCGCGCGGGCCTTCGCCGCCACCAGCGTGCCGCTGGCCGAACTCAAGGCCCTGATGCGGGCGCACGGGGCCACGCTCAACGATGGGGTGCTCATGCTGTGTTCGTCCGCGCTGCGAACCTACCTGCAGCAGCGCGGCGCGCTGCCGCGCAAGAGCCTGGTGGCCGCGGTGCCAATCTCGCTGCGCGAAGCCGGCGACACGCGCGCCGACAACCAGGCCTCGATGAGCCTGGTCAGTCTGGGCACGCACCTGGCCGACCCCGCGAAGCGGCTGGCCCACATCCGCGCGGCCACCGGGGCGATGAAGTCGACCATGGGCCGCATGAAAAGCATCCTGCCCACCGACTTTCCGTCCATCGGCGTGCCCTGGCTGATCGAGGCCGCGGCCTCGCTCTACGGCAAGGCCAAGGTGGCCGAGCGGCTGCCGCAGGTGGCCAACGTGGTGATCTCCAACGTGCCGGGCCCGCAGGTGCCGCTGTACCTGGCCGGTGCGCGCGTGCTCTCGAACCACCCGACCAGCATCGTGGTGCACGGCCTGGCGCTGAACATCACGGTGCAGAGCTTCGACGCCGCGATGGACCTCGGCCTGATGGCCGACGCCGCCGCCCTGCCCGATGTGAAGGACCTGGCGCGGGCGGTGGACGCTGCGATGGAGGAGCTGCGGGCGCTGCCTGTGCCCGTGACCGTGCCGGATGACGCACCCCAGGCCCCGTCCGTGTCCCGCAAGCGACCGCCGGCTAGGGCCGCCGCACCAAAGAAAAGGGCCCGCGCTGGCTAACATGGTCCGCTGCTCCCCAGCTTCCGCGCACGCATGAGTCCCAGCCCCCGCCGCCAGACCACCCCACCACCGGATCACGACACCGAGGCCGGACTGCACACCGTGCCGCCCGGCCTGTGGCTGATGATGCTGGAGGCGCGCGCGCCGTGGGAGGCCATGGCGCTGGCCGCCGTCTCGCCCTGGCTCTCCCGCATGCCCTCGGGCGACGGTCACGCGGTGCTGGTGTTTCCGGGTCTGGGCGCCAACGACATGAGCACCCTGGCGCTGCGCCGCTTCCTGAAACAGCACCGCTACGCCGCCTACGGCTGGGAGCAGGGCTTCAACCTCGGCCCGCGCGACGGCGTACTCGAAGCTTGCCGTGCCCGCATCGAGGCGCTGCACCAGAAACACGGCGGCAAGATCAGCCTGGTCGGCTGGAGCCTGGGCGGCATCTACGCCCGCGAGATGGCCAAGGAACTGCCCGAGCTGGTGCGCTGCGTGATCACGCTGGGCACGCCCTTCACCGGCCACCCCAAGGCCACCAACGCCTGGCGCTTCTACCAGCTGGTCAGCGGCCAGCACCCGCACGACGAGGAGCTGCTGGCCCAGGTGCGCAGGCCGCCGCCGGTGCCCACCACCTCGATCTACAGCAAGACCGACGGCGTGGTCGCCTGGCAGTGCAGCATCAACCCCGTACGCCACGCCCACACCGAGAACATCGAGGTGCACGCCAGCCACATCGGCATGGGCATGAACCCGATGGCGATGTACGCCATCGCCGACCGCCTGCGCCAGGACCCCGACCACTGGAAGCGCTTCGACGTTCAAGGCGCACGGCGCTGGTTCTTCAAGGTGGCGCACCAGCCCGAAGCGCTGACCCGCTGGTACTGAGCATGAAGGTCGAAGCCAACGGCGTCCGCATCGAGGTCGACGACCAGGGCCCTGCCGATGGTCCGGTGGTGCTGCTCATCATGGGCCTGGGCATGCAGCTCATCGCCTGGCCGCAGGCCATGGTGCAGATGCTGGTCCGGCAGGGTTTTCGCGTGGTGCGCTTCGACAACCGCGACATCGGCCTGAGCCAGGGCTTCGACGCCGCCGGTGTGCCCAACATGGCGCTGGCCGGGCTGCGTTACGCGATGCACCTGCCGGTGCACAGCCCCTACTCGCTGGCCGACATGGCGCGCGACGCGCTGGGCGTGCTCGACGCCCTGGACATCGAACAGGCCCACGTCTGCGGCGCGTCGATGGGCGGCATGATCGCCCAGCACCTGGCGGCCATGGCGCCCGAGCGGGTCGCCAGCCTCACGCTGATGATGACCAGCAGCGGCTCGCGCCGCCTGCCCCAGCCCTCGTGGCGGGTGCGGCGCGCGCTCATGTCGCGGCCCATGAAGCCGGGCACCGACGCCGCCGTGGACTGGATCATCCAGGTGCTGTACCTCATCGGCAGCCCCACCTACCCGAGCGACTACCAGGACCTGCGGGCGCGGGCGCTGGAATCGGTGCAGCGCGCCTGGCACCCGTCGGGTTCGGCCCGGCAGTTGCTGGCGGTGGTGGCCGACGGCGACCGCTCGGCCCTGCTGCCTCACATTCAGGCACCGACCCTGGTGATCCATGGCGTGGACGACCCGCTCGTGCCCGTGGCCTGCGGCGAGGACCTGGCGCAGCGCATTGCCAACGCCACTGCCGACTTCATCCCTGGCATGGGCCACGACCTGCCCGAGGAACTGCTCCAGCGATTCGCCCAGGGAATCGGGGACAACGCCCGCCGCTGAGCAGCCAAACGCGACCCCGGCCACAATGGCGGGATGACCCTCAACCCCGTTTCCCTGCCGCCCGACGCCATCGTCAGCGTGCGCGGCGTAAGCAAGACCTACGCGGGTGGCTTCCAGGCGCTGAAGAACGTCACCCTGGACATCCGCCGTGGCGAGATCTTCGCGCTGCTCGGCCCCAACGGCGCCGGCAAGACCACCCTCATCAGCACCATCTGCGGCATGAGCAATGCCACCGAGGGGACCATCACCGCCGACGGCTTCGACACCGTGCGCGACTATCGCCAGGCCCGCGCCACCATCGGCCTGGTGCCGCAAGAGCTGCACACCGACGCGTTTGAAACCGTCTGGGCCACGGTCAGCTTCAGCCGCGGCCTGTTTGGCAAGGCGCCCAACCCTGCGTTGATCGAGCAGATCCTCAAGGACCTCTCGCTCTGGGACAAGAAGGACAACAAGATCATGACGCTCTCGGGCGGCATGAAGCGCCGCGTGCTGATCGCCAAGGCGCTGTCGCACGAACCCAAGATCCTGTTCCTGGACGAACCCAGCGCGGGCGTGGACGTGGAGCTGCGGCACGACATGTGGCGCCTGGTGCGCCAGCTGCGCGACGCGGGCACCACCATCATCCTGACCACCCACTACATCGAGGAGGCCGAGGACATGGCCGACCGCATCGGTGTGATCCGCAAGGGCGAGCTGATCGTGGTGGAGGACAAGGCCGTGCTGATGCGCCAGCTGGGCCGCAAGGAACTGGCGCTGACACTGCAGCACCCGCTGGCGCAGGTGCCCGGGGCGCTGGCGCGCTGGCCGCTGCAGCTCTCGGCCGACGGCCTGACGCTGACCTACGGCTTCGACACCCAGAAGGACGACACCGGCATCGCCGAGCTGCTGGCCGCTCTGGCCGCACAAGGCATCGTCTACAAGGACCTGCGCACCAGCGAAAGCTCGCTCGAAGACATCTTCGTCAGCCTCGTCCACGACCAGAAAGCCGAGGTCTGAACATGACGGGTCTGAACATCCATGCGGTGCGCGCCATCTACATGTTCGAGATGAACCGCGCCTTCCGCACCTGGGCGCAGAGCATCATCGCGCCGGTGCTCACCACATCGCTGTACTTCATCGTCTTCGGCACGGCCATCGGCTCGCGCATGGGCGACATCAGCGGCGTCGACTACGGCGCCTACATCATCCCCGGCCTGCTCATGCTCTCGCTGCTGAGCGAGAGCATCTCCAACGCATCGTTCGGCATCTACATGCCCAAGTGGTCGGGCACCATCTACGAGCTGCTGTCGGCCCCGGTCAACTGGATCGAGGTGCTGCTGGGTTACGTGGGCGCCGCGGCCAGCAAGAGCCTGCTGCTGGGCACCCTGATCCTGCTGACCGCGCGCTTCTTCGTGCCCTACCACATCGCCCACCCGGTGTGGATGGTCGGCTTCCTGCTGCTGACGGTGGTGTCGTTCTGCCTGTTCGGGTTCATCATCGGCCTGTGGGCCGACAGCTTCCAGAAGCTGCAGGTGATCCCGCTGCTGGTCATCACGCCGCTGACCTTCCTGGGTGGCGCGTTCTACAGCATCAACATGCTGCCCGAGCCTTGGCAGACCGTCTCGCTGTTCAATCCGGTGGTCTACCTCATCAGCGGCCTGCGCTGGGCCTTCTACGGCCAGGCCGACGTGCACATCGCTGTCAGCACCGGCATGACCCTGGTCTTCATGGCCGCCTGCCTGGCCGTGGTCTGGTGGGTGTTCAAGACCGGCAAGCGCATCCGGCGCTGAAAAGACCGGCTTGGCAGCCCCGGCGGCGGCCCATGAAAAAAGCCCCGCGGCGCGAGCCTCGGGGCTTTCTGTTGGACCCGGCGCGGAGCCGGGTCAACCTATTTGCAGGGCTCAGTAGCCGCCGCGGCCGTAGCCGCCGCCACCGGAGCGGTTGCCACCGCCGTAGCCGCCGCCACCCGAACGGTCACCGCCGCCGAAGCCGCCGCGGTCGCCACCGAAACCACCGCTGCGCGGGGGACGGGGTTCCATCGGACGGGCTTCGTTCACGGTGACGCTGCGGCCACCCAGGGACTGGCCGTTCATGCCGTTGATGGCGGCTTGCGCCTCGGCATCGTTGCCCATTTCGACGAAGCCGAAACCCTTGGAGCGGCCGGTGTCGCGCTCCATCATGACCTTGGCGCTGTTGACAGAGCCGAATTCGCTGAAGGCCTGTTGCAGGTCGTCATCGCGCACGCTGTAGGGCAGGTTGCCCACGTAAAGTTTGTTGCCCATGGAGGACTCCTAAGAAAGCAGATACACAAAAAGCGATGGGGTCCCGAAAGCACAACAAACCCGAAAGTGCACCGTGGCACGCGAAACTGACCGATCACTTGGAACGCCCAGGCCAAACGCCTGAGCAACTCGCATTATGCGCCCGGCACGGCCAGACGCACCACTGCCGTGGCGCCCAGGCGTCAATTCATCGCGTTTCCAGCCGATTCACCACCGTGGTCAGGATCAGCAGACCGGCTGGGTCTTCATTCAGCTCGCTGCACACCAGCACATCGACCGCATGGCCATCGGCGTGGTGCCACCAGGCCTGCTGCCACCCGGTGTGACCATTCTCAAACAGCACCCGGCGGTGCTCCTGCCACTGCTGCACATCGGCCCAGAAGGCCTCCGCGCGCCGCCCCTCCAACTCGGCACCCGCGTATCCGAAGCAGCGCTCGAACGCCGGGTTGACTTCCACCACGGCCTGCGTGTTGGCCGCCTGCACCACCAGGGCCGTGGGGTTGAGCTGGAAGATGCGCCGGAAGCGGCGCAGGGAGCGGTCGCGCTCGTGTTCCAGCCGCAGGCGGTCCTCCATCTGGCTCAGTCGCCGCCGGTAGACCTCGTCGGTCGACCGCCGTGTCTGGTGCAGCTGAAAGCCGATCAGCAGCAGGATGGCGCTGCCCGTGAGCCAGTAGCGCAAGTCGGCCCCCATGTTCGCGGGCGGCAGGTGCCCGCCCGTCTCGGCCCAGGTCAGTCCGCCCAGGATGACCACGCTGGCGACCGTGGTGGCCAGCAGCGCGCGCAGGCTCAGGTAGGTACCGGCCATGACCACCGCGCCCTGGAACGCGAACCCGGACGCCGCCCGCACCGAGCCGAAGCTGTACACCGACCAGGCGGCCACCATCAGAATGCCCGTCACCACCAGCGGGCTCTCCCAGCGGCGCCGATGCGATCTCAGCAGCAGGTATGCGAGCAGCGCCACCCCCGCCATCGACCAGGAAATGTGCGCCAGGGATTCGCCGGGCGGCGCCAGCAGGTGGTCCGCCAGGGCCATGCCCGCCAGCAGCAGCGCCACGCACAACTGCACCCAGCGCAGGCTGCGGTTGTCGTGCCGGTACTGGTTGCGTTCGATCTCCGACGGATCTTCGAGCGGCAGGGAGTCAAGCACCCTGGCCCCCTTCCAGCGGCGCGTACACCGTCGGCATCGCGCTGGTCGTGTGACCGGGCACGCGCAGCACCGTGATGCGCAAGCCGTCGTCCGCATCATTGTCCCGCTCGCTGCAGATCTGCAGGGGGATCTGTTGACCATTGCGCCCGATGCCGGTGATGGTGTGCCAACCGGTGCGCTGGTGGGCGCGGCGATCCTGCGAGAACGCCGCATAGGCCTCGTCGTGCAGCCAGAGGAACCCGTCGCGCCGGCTCAGCACCTCTTTGCGGGTGTAGCCCAGCACACTTTCAAACGCCAAGTTTGCATCCAGGATGGCGCCGTTGCGCATGGACTGCACGAAGATGGGCGTGGGGCTGGCCCGGAACAGGCGCGAGAACCGGCTCTGCCCCAGGTCGCGGTCCAGCTGGGTCTGAAGGCGCTGCGTGGCTTCCCGAAGGTGCAGCTCCTGCGCCAGGCGCACCTGCGTGCGGTTGAGGGACATCATCGCAGCCACCCCCACCAGGCTCGCGCTCTGCGACAGCCAGTTGCGCCAGCTCACGGCAAAGCTCGGCTGTCCCGCCAGCAGACCGGTGGCATCGGCCCAGGTCAGCAGACCGAGCATCGCCACCGCGGCTGCAGTGGTCCAGAGCAGCCCGCGCCGGCTCAGGAAAATGCCCGCCGCGACCTGCCCCATCAGGATCAGCACGATGTTGATGGTGCGCACCGATCCGTAAAAGTAGGTCGACGACGCCGCCATCCCGAACAGGAAGACCACCAGCAGCCAGGCCACGCTGTTGTAGCGACGGACCCTCAGCAGCACCCAGGCCAGCGCCCCCATGACCGCCAGCACCAGGGTCATCATGCTGTCGGCCGTCACCGGCGTGCCGATGAACCGGTCCACTGCGAACAGCGCCAGACCCAGCAACGAGGTCATCCACGACAGGCGCATGGCGATCTTCGAGCGCGCGGCCACGATGGACGGCGGCTCGGGCCAGACGACGGTGTGGTCGGGACGGTTCAAGGGATTCAGAAGTTGGAACGAGGCGCGCATTCTGACGCAGAGCAGCCCCAAGCCGTGTTCATCGGCGCGGCTTCTCGAAGCCCGACACCACCCAGGCCTCGGCACTGGCCGCGTTCAGCCGGAAGGTCGGCGGCACCGGCACCACGGCCAGTTCCTCGTCGTATTCATTGGTGGCGCGCAGCGTGGCCGTGGCCCCCTCCTCGTCCGGCACGATGGCCAGCGCCACGCGCAGGCGCCGCCCATCCACCGTCACATGCACGCTCTTGTTCAGTTCGGCATGGCGCTGCTGCTCGGAACGGCGGATGAACTCGCTGGCCGTCTTCACCAGCGTGTTGAAGGCGTTCACGTCCAGCGGCTTGGGGTTCTTCTTGTCGCGCCCCATGGTCCAGGGGCCGACCAGCGCAGGCTCGGCCTGGCCTTCGAGGAACATGGCCACGGCCCAGCCGTCGTCGTCTTCGTTCTTGATCACGCGCGCCGTCCAGCGCTCGTCACTCCACACGCGGTCTTCGTGGACAGGGTCCTGGGTGTCATCGGTCATGGGGGGCGATGGTACTGGCCGCGCACGCCACGCCCCAGGGGCATCAGGGCAGCGATGGCCGATCATGGCCCGGCGCTGCGCCTTGGTGCACATAGCGTCGCAGCCCCGCTACCAACGCGTCGAACACGGTCCTGCATCGCGGATTGCTTTTCAGGCCCTCGTGCATCACGACCCAGCTGGTCAGCGAGAACGAGAACGCGTCGGGCAGCAGCCTGACCAGGTCCGGGCTGCGTTGGGCCAGCGCCAGCTGACAGACGCCGATGCCCGCGCCGCTGCGCAGCAGGGCCAGCTGGGCCAGGTCGCTGTCGCAGCGAAGCGCAAAGTGCTCGCGCGACCAGAGCGACAGGCCGGCGCGTGCCGACCGCAGGAACGGCGTCTCCTGATCGAACCCGATCAGGGCGTGCTGTTTCAGATCGGCCAGGCTGCCGGGCACCCCGTGCCGGTCGAGGTAGGCACGGTGCGCGTGCAGCCCGAGCGGCACGTCGCCGACGCGCGTGGCCAGCAACACCTCCTGCTGGGGTGGCGTCATGCGCACCGCGATGTCGACCTCGCGCCGCACCACGTCCTGCAACCGGTTGCTGAGCACGAGTTCCAGCTGGAGCTTGGGGTGACGCGCCCGCAGTTCGGCCAGGATGGGCGGCAACACCTCGGCACCGACCACCTCGCTCGCCGAAATGCGGACGGCCCCCTGAACGTCCGTGCCCAGCCCGCCCGCCGTGCGCTCCAGCGCCGCCGCGGCGGTCTGCATGGCCTCGGCATCGGCGCGCAGGGCCGCTGCGGCCTCGGTGGGCAGGAGACCGGCCTGCGAGCGCGTGAAGAGCGCAACACCCAGGTGCGCTTCAAGCAAGGTGATGTGGCGGCCGATGGTGGGTTGTGTGAGCCCCAGCGCACGCGCAGCGCCAGAAAGGGACCCCTCCTGCAGCACCGAAAGAAACGAGCGATAAAGCTCCCAGCCGACGGATGTAGTCATACGTAAATGTATAGCCGGTGTTCTGCTTTGGGCAATTTTCTTTTTACCCGGCGCATCCAACAATCCCCTTCATCGCAACCCACTGGAGAGTGAAGATGAAGGAACAACCCACCGCACTGGTGTTGGGCGCCACCGGAGGCATCGGCGGCGAGGTGGCTCGCCAACTGCTGGACGCGGGCTGGCGCGTCCGTGGCCTCAAGCGCGGTCCCGCAGCGACCGCGGCGAACCCGGGTGGCATCGAATGGGTCACCGGCGACGCACTCGATGCCGCCGCTGTGTCGGCCGCGGCGCGCGGTTGTGCGCTGATCGTGCACGCCGTCAACCCACCGGGCTATCGCCGCTGGTCCGAACTCGTGCTGCCAATGATTGACAACACGATTGCGGCGGCCCGCGCGCACCGCGCCACCGTTGTGTTGCCAGGTACGGTCTACAACTACGGGCCGGATGCCTTCCCTCTGCTGGAAGAGCGTTCGCCGCAGCGCCCTGTCACCCGCAAGGGGGCGATCCGCGTGGAGCTGGAGCGGCGCCTGGCCGCGGCCGCCGAGGCGGGCGACATCCGGGTGATCGTCGTGCGCGCCGGCGACTTCTTCGGGCCGCGGTGCGGCAACAGCTGGTTCACGCAAGGCATGGTCAAGCCGGGAGCGGTGGCACGGACGGTGCAACTGCCCGGCCGTGCCGGCGTGGGGCATCAGTTCGCGTTCCTGCCGGACGTGGCCCGGACGATGGTTGAACTGGCCCGGCGGCGCCACGAGCTGCCGGCGTTCGCCAGCTTCCACATGGCAGGCCACTGGGATGCCGACGGTCGAGGGTTCGGCCGGGCCATACAGCGCGTGATGGTTCGTCACGGCTTTGGAGAACCCCGGCTCAGGGCGTTTCCCTGGTGGATGGTGCGTCTGCTGTCGCCGTTCGTGACGACGCTCAGGGAACTGCTTGAAATGAGGTACCTCTGGCAGCAGGAAGTGCGCATGGACAACAGCCGCCTGGTGGCCTTTCTGGGCCACGAACCGCACACGCCGCTGGACTCTGCCATCGAGGCCACGCTGGTCGGCATCGGATGCCTCGGTGGTGTACCAGCGACCGCAGCGCAGCCAGCCCCGACCTGAAGCCTTGGGGCGCGGTGCTCAGGCCATCTTGCGGCCGGCTTTCGCTGGCTTGCCCGCCCCGCCCTTGCCCGCCGTGGGCGACCGGAGCAAGCCATGCGCCTGCTCCAGCCAGAGCAGGGTCTCGGTATGGGTCAGGAAGCGGCGCAGGTAGTGCGGTGAAAGATCGCCCATGCGGGCCAGGGTCTCCAGCATCAGGCGCTGGGGGTTGAGCGGGCCGGCGTTGGGCGGAGCGCGGTCCAGCGCACGCTGCACCTGCACCTCGGCGCCGATGCGCTCCCAGGTTTCGCGAAAGCGCTGCGCGCTGCGCAGTTCGGGCCAGGGGCCACCGCCGCCGGCCATCCCGTCGCGCGCGGCGGCCGACGCGCGCTCGATGTGGGCGTTGAGCTCGGCCAGGGGCGAGGGGCGCACGGCGGACGATTTCATGGTCAGGGACGGGGCGCGGCTGGAGTTCCGGCGTCGCCCGCTGCTGCGCTGGCGCGCGGCACGGGGGCCATTTCCACCCGGCGGTTGAGCGCCCGGCCCTGTTCGTCGGCGTTGCTGGCCACGGGCTGTTCGGCGCCGAAGGCGGCGGCAAACACGCGCGAGCGCGGCATGCCGCTGGTGATCAGCGCCCGCGTGACGGTGAGCGCACGCTGGGCCGAGAGTTCGAGGTTGTCCTCGTAGCGCTGGCTGGGCCCCCTGACCACCGTCTTGTTGTCGGTGAAGCCGCTGACCATGAGCATCTCGTCGCGCTCGCCCAGATAGACCTGCAGCGGCGGCACCAGGGCCTTGAGCAGCTGTTCGCCTTCGGGGCGCAGCTGGTCGGAGTTGAAGTCGAACAGCACGCTGCCACTGATGCCGATGCGGCCGTTGTTGAGCGTGACGCGGCCGCTGGCCAGCGGCACGGCCAGCGCCTTTTCCAGGGCCATGCGGCGGGCCTCTTCCTGCTGGCGTTTGGCGATTTCGCTCTGCAGGCTGTTGACCAGGTCCACCTGGGTGAGCAGCACGCCGATGAAGACCAGCACGAAGGCACCGACCAGGCCAGCCATGAGGTCGCCGAACACGGCCCAGACCGGCGCCGTCATTTCGGCGCTGTCGTCGCCGTCGGCCAGGTGCTCCTCGGCGGTGTCGTGGAAGGCACTCATGCAAGGGCCCCTGCAGCGGCCTTGGCGACCGGCCCGCGCAGCTTGCGCAGGTCTTCCACGATGCCCTGCTGCGCGCTGATGGACAGGTCGATGACTTCGCGCGCCTGCGCCACGTAGTAGGCGAGCTGCTCGTCGCTGCGCGCCAGCGACTGGCCGATGGCGCTCTCGACCTTCTGCAGGTTCTGCACCAGTTGCTCGTGGCTGGCGGCCAGCTGCTGCGTGCCCTGCTGGAAGGCCTCGCCCAGGCTGGCCAACTGGGCCGCACTGGTGGCGGCCTGTTCGGCCATGGCCTCGGCGCGGCCGGCCTGCGCGCCCACGGTGTCGGCAAACTGCTGGCCCACGCGGTCGAGCACGCCGGTGGCCGAGCCGACCAGGTGTTCGATGGCGGCGCGCTGCTCGCCCGTGGTCTGCTGCACCTGCTGCAGCAGGGTGCCGATCTGGCCGACCAGTTCGGCGCGCTCGCCCAGCGTGGCGTTGTCCCGTTCGGCCAGGCGGCTCATCTGTTCGCGCAGTTGCGCAATGACTTCGGCCGCGGCCTTGGGCGCTTCGGACGCCGTCTGCATCAGGCGGGCCATGGGCGCTTCCAGCGCCGTGCCCAGGGTGGCGAGCTGGGTGGCCAGCGCCGCCTGCAGGTCGGCCAGGCGCTGCACGGCGGCGTCGCCGCGTGCGGCCTCATCGTCCCGCAGGGTCTGCAGCTGCCGAGCAAGGGTGCTGAAGGCCTGGGCCTGCTGTTCGGCCCGGACCTGCTGGCGCTGCAGCTCGGCCTCGTGCAGCGCGGACAGTTCGCTGCGCCACAGTGCGGCCAGTTCGTCCATGCGCTGCGCATGCTGTGTGGTCCATGCGGCTTCGCTGGCGGTGCGCGCTTCCACCAGGGCCTCGGTCTGGGCGATGAGGCGGGCCACGCCGTCCAGGCTGCGACCGGTCTGCTCGCTGCTGTGTTGCGTGAGCTGGGTGGCGGTGTCTTGCAGCGCCTGCAGTACGGCGCGCTGCTGCGCCAGGGTCTGTTCGCCGGCCTGCTGCCATTGGGTGCGCAGGTCTTGCGCCATGCGCTCCAGCGCGGCCGTGAGTGCGGCCCGCTGCTGCTGCTCGGCCTGGGCGCGCAGGCTCTGGGCCTCGGTCTGCGCGGCCCGCACGCTGGACAACAGCTGGCTGGCGCGCTGGTCGAAACCGCTGTTGAAGGCGGTGAGCGATTCGCCCAGGCCTTGCAGCAGTTGCTGACTGCCCTGTTCCTGCCGGTCCAGCGCGCGGGTCCAGGTGTCGGCCACGGTGGCGGTGGTGGCGCTGAAGCGGGCCGACAGGCCTTCGAGCTGGGCCCGCACCGCCGCGTTCACCCCTTCGTGCAGGCGGCTGGATTCGGCGGCGATCCCGGCCATGGCCTGCTGCACCACGGGCTGCAGGCTCTCGGTGGCGGCTCGGGCGCTGGCGGCCAGGCTCTCGCGCAGCGACTGTTCCACCGATTTCGCCAACCCGGTGTAGGCGGCGGCGGCTTCGCGCTGGAACTCGGCCTGGCGAGCGAGCAGCGCCTCGTCCAGTTGCTGGCTGCGACGCTCGACCTGTTCGATGAGCGTCTGCAGGTGCTGCGCGGCGGCGGGCAGGGCCTCGGCCTGCCGCTGCAGGGCCTCGAAGCTCTGCTGGCGCTGGTGCGCGGCCGAGAAGGGGCGCAGCGTGGTGGCGGCCAGAGCGTCCAGCGTGCGCAGGGCCTGGGTGCGCTCGCGCCGCGCCAGCGTGGCCATGAGGCCGAGCATGGCCGAGGTGGCGACACCGGCCACGGAGGTGCCGAAAGACAGGCCCAGGCCCTTGATGGGCGCGGCCAGCGCGGCGCGGATGGCGTTCAGGTCGGCCGAGCCTTCGAGCGCGAACACGGCGCCTTTGAAGGTAACCACCATGCCCAGGAAGGTGCCGAGCATGCCCAGCATGACCAGCAGACCGATGAGATAGGGCGTGAGCGCCAGACCCGGAAAGGCGCTGCGTTCGCCTTCGATGCGCTGGCGCACGGCGTGGCGCAGCGGCGCGGGCACGCTGGGCAGCCAGTCGGCCAGCTGGGCCAGGGGCTGCGGCACGCCGGCCATGGCGGTGTGCAGCGCGGCGGTGGTCTGGCCGAAGCGGCGCAGCTCCCAGGTGCCGCCCAGGTAGACGGCGCCGATCAGCAGCGTCATGCCCAGCGCGAAGGCGCTGCTGCCGACGAAGCCGCTGGCCACCCAGGCGACGGCGGCCAGGCCCACGATGAAGGCCAAAAACGACAGGGCGCGGTAAGGACGGGAAGTGGAGGTTTCAGTGCTCATGGGCAAGGGCTTCGATCAGACCGGTCACGGGCTGCAGGCGCAGGTCGAGTTCGGCGAGCAGGGTCTGCTCGAACTCGGCCGCGAAGGTCTGCAGCCAGCGCAGGTCGTCGGTGGTGTCTGGTTCGCGTGCCTCGGCCGCTTCGCGGCGCAGCGCCGCAAAGCGCGCTTTCAGAAAGGCCGGCAGGGTGGACAGCAGGCGCTGCTCGCGCCCGCCAAAAAAGCCGTCCATCACGGCGTCGGTGGCAGCCAGCTGCGCCATGGCCGGCGTGGACTGGGCCAGCTGCTGGCGCACGTGCTCGCGCAGCGCGTCGATGCTCATCTCCATGCGGCGCTGCTGGTCGCCCAGCCGCTGGTGGAACAGCGCGAACTCGGTGTCGAGGTCGTTCGGATCGGGCTTGTGGGCCGGCGCGGTGGTGATGGAGCGGGTCAGCACGGCGCGCACACGGTCGAGCTCGGCACTCAGCGTGGCATGCAGTGCCGCGGGCCCGGTGCGGGGCGGGCGGCGGGAGGCCGCCGCGCCGGCCGCCTCGATCGCCGCCTGTGCGGCGTGCAGCTGGATGGTCTCGGCCACGTTGAGCCACCCACCCAGGCGCTCGGCCACGTCCTGCCGCGGCGCGTCGGGGGACGCGCCCACAGGCAGCGCACGCGCCAGCTGGCGCGCCAGGGCAGAGGGAGCAGCGTGGTGAAAAGAACTGCGCAAAACGGGTCCGCAGCGCCCCGGAAGGCGCCGGTGGTGAATCGATTCTGAAGGGGGTGTTGCCAGCCCGCGAGGGGCTGGCGCTGCGCTGGCGGGCTCGCCAGCGGCAGGGCGTAATTAGAAACGATTCGCCGGCCGGGTTTGTAACCGGCCCCGCGGAGCCAAACAGTCGGCCTGTGGATCAGCTGTCGGCTTCGGGCACCACCGACAACACCTGTCAGATCCGGAAGGTCTTGACCACCTGGTCGAGATGGCGCGCCTGTTCCCTCATCGCCCCCGCCGCGGCAGCCGCCTGCTCGACCAACGCGGCGTTCTGTTGCGTGGACTGGTCGATTTCGGCCACGGACCGACTCACTTCAGAAATGCCGTTGCGCTGTTCCTCGGCCGATCGGCTGATGTCTTCGATCAGGCCTGTGACCTTCTTCACGGAAGAGACCAGCTCGAACATGGTCTGCCCTGCTGCGTTGACCTGCTCTCCGCCAGCGCGCACCTTGTCGGAAGAGTCGGCAATCAGCTCCTTGATCTCCCTGGCCGCCGAAGCGGAGCGTTGGGCCAGGGTGCGGACCTCCGCTGCCACCACAGCAAAACCACGCCCCTGTTCGCCCGCACGCGCCGCTTCCACAGCGGCATTGAGCGCCAGGATGTTGGTCTGGAACGAGATGCTGTCGATCACCCCGGTGATTTCGCCAATGCGCCCGGACGACTGCTGGATCTGCGTCATGGTCTCCACCACGCGCCCCACCACCTCGCCGCCACGGTGGGCGATCTCGCTGGCATCGGTCGCCAGCCTGGATGCCTCACGCGCGTTGTCGGCGGTGTGGCGCACGGCATCGGTCAGCTGCTCCATGGTTCCGGAGGTCTGCTGCAGATGGCTGGCCTGGCGCTCGGTGCGTTCTGAAAGGTCCTGGTTGCCTTGGGCGATTTCGCTGGATGCGCCCGTAATCTGGTCGCTGCCCTGGCGCACGTTGCGCACCACAGCGCCCAGTCCCTCCGCCATCGCGTCCATGGACTGCATCAGCACGCCGAACTCGTCGCCACCGCGGTACCGGGATCTCACCGTGAGGTCTCCCGCGGCGACCGCATGGGCCTGCTCGACAGACTCCCGCAGGCGGGCCTTGATGTGCTGCGCCAGACGCACCATGAGCACGCCAGCCAGGAGCACAAGAACCAGCACGACCACATTGCCAGTCCAGAAAAGCGTCTGTTCGCGGGCCTGTTGCTCACGAATGGAGGCGTTCAGCCGCTTGCCCTGAAGCTCCGCGAACTCGTCGACGCCCTTGTGATAATCATTTACATGGGGCATGAACTCCTGCTCGAAGGTCTTGAGTGCAGCGTCCGCATCACCGGCCTCGCGGAACTTCGCGATCTTGCCCAGCGCAGCCATGATCGGTGGGCTGGTGGCTTCGATCCTGCCGATGACCGCCAGCTGCTCCGGCTCTGTGGCCCACTGCTTGATGTCGGCAAAGTGCTTGTCGATGACCTTGATGCGGGGTCCGATCTCAGGACCGAACAGGGCCGCCAGCCCCGGGTCGCTGCCCCGGTTGAGGGCCACAATGCGGACCGTGGTGCCGGTGGCCACCAGTTGCCACTCGGAGACCTGACGCATGCGGCTGTACTCCACATCGATCACGGAATCCAGGGTGCTCTGATGGCGCAGCTGCAAGCTGTAGCCCATGACAAGCAGTCCCGCGATCAAAAGACCAGTCAGTGCGAAGACGGCGTACAGCCTGTTGATCACCGACCATTTCCGCGCAGTTTTCATTGGGGTCATCTCCGGAACATCTGGGTTGTAGGCGCACCCGTTCACAGGGTGTCGGGTCTCTGTGTATCGGCTCCTGGCACCCGCACTTGAGCGGAAGCTGCGGACCCATTCTCAAAGGACAACGGGTGGCGGTAAGCCTGAAACAGCACCGCGGACAACGCTCATTTGTCCGGAGGCAAGGTCCTGCCAGGGAGACCCAATGCGTATGGCGAAGAGGGTTCAGGCCGTGACTTCGACCCGCGTGCCGTCGGGCATGGCCAGCACCGCTTCGTAGAAGCCGTCACCCGTGGTGCGTGGGCCGGAGACGAGGCAGCCTGCATCGCGACACCGCGCCGCCAGGGCATCGACCGCCTCGGCGCTGTCCAGCGAAAGGGCCAGGTGGTCCCAGCCCGGGCGCTCGGCGTCGGCTGCGGTAGGGCTCGCCAACCGCAGCACCGAAAAATGACTACCAGAAGGTGGCGGCGGCGCCGAGGTCGCGCGTCCAGAGGGCGATGTGCGCCAGTTTCATGAGGAATCTTTCAGGCGGGGCGCGCCACCACGCGGTGGGCCAGCAGTGGCAGCAGGGCGAGCAGGGCCGCCAGCAGGGCGAAGGCGATGGGCAGGCCCACCAGCTGGGACACGAAGCCGATGGCGGCCGGGCCGAGCAGCACGCCTGCGTAACCGGTGGTCGAGATGGCCGCGATCGCCAGACCCGGCGCCATCACGGTCTGCGCACCGGCGCGGCGGAACAGCACCGGCACCAGGTTGGACGCGCCCAGACCGATGCAGAAGAAGCCGGCCATCGCCGGCCCCGCCGACGCCGCCAGCAGCACCAGCACGAAACCGCCGACCGCGAGCAGACCACCGGCCGTCAGCACCACCCGGTCGCCCAGGCGCGCGCACAGCGCATCGCCGCCGAAACGCCCGGCGGTCATGGCCACCGAAAACACCATGAAGCCCAGCCCACCCTGCGCCGCGGCCAGAAGGCCGCCTTCGGTCAGCAGCAGCGCGCTCCAGTCGAGCACCGCGCCTTCGACGAGAAAGCACACGCCCGCCAGCAGCGCCAGCAGCAGCACCGGACCGCGCGGCCAGGCCAGCGTCGGCGCTTCGGCGGCGGGCGTGGCGCGCAGCAGGCGCGGCGCCACCAGAGCCATCGCGGCCAGCATCAGCCCCGAGCCGAGCAGCGTGCCCGCCAGCGGCGACCAGCCTGCCGAGAGCAGCGCGGTCATGGCCGCCGCGCCCAGCAGGCCGCCCACGCTGAACAGCGCATGGAAGCCCGACATCAGCGGCCGGCCCGCGTCGCGCTCGACCGCCAGGGCGTGCACGTTCATCGCCACGTCCAGCGAGCCGAGCGCCGCGCCGAAGAGCATCAGGGCCAGGCCGAGCGTCAGCGGCGCGTCCGCCAGGGCGAGCAGCGGCAGCAGCAGGGCCACCCCCAGGCCGCCCGCAATCACCACCGGACGGCTGCCGTGGCGCGCGCTGAACCAGCCGGCCCACAGCATCGCCACCACCGAACCGACGCCCAGGCACAGCAGCAAGGCGCCCAGGACGCCATCGCCCACCCCCAGGCGCTGCTTGGCGAACGGCACCAGCGGCGCCCAGCAGGCCAGCCCGAAGCCGGCGACCAGGAAGGCCAGACGCGTGGCCAGGCGGGTGGCGGGGCTGTCGGCGGCCGGCCGATCCGGCGCCGGGCCGCCCCAAGCCGGATCAGCCCCCTCGGGGGGCAGCGACCCGCGCAGCGGTGGAGCGCGGGGGTTCATGCTTGTTCCGCTTTGAGGACCTGCGTGCCCTGCTTCGCCAGTGCCTTCAGGAAGGCGAAGTCGGCGTCGTGTTCGACCACGAAATGGTCGATCTCTCGGGTGGGGGTGACGCGGTGCGGCAGCAGCAGGCCAAGCTTGTCGTTGGTCGCCATGGCCACGCAGCGCTGGCTGGCCGCGCGCAGTGCGCGTTTGAAGGCGGCGTCGGCCGCGTCCACGGTGCAGATGCCCGTGTCCACCAGCACGCCGCAGGTGCCCAGGAAGCAGCGCTGGATGTTCATCTGCCCCACGGCGAGCACCGCGGTGGCGTCAATGCAGCCGCCCACCAGCGGGTCCACCGCGCCGCCCACCATGATGAGGTGCACGTCCTGCCGGCGCAGCAGCGCGGCGGCGATGTCCACCGAGTTGGTGGCCACGGTGAGCGCGTACTCCGGCGGCAGGCACTGGGCCAGCGCGAGGTTGGTGCTGCTGCTGTCCAGGAACAGGAATTCGCCGGGTTCGATGATGGCGACCGCCGCCCGCGCCAGCGCGGCCTTGCGCTCGCGCCGCTCGTCCATGCGCACCGCCATAGGGGTGGCGCCGGGCAGCGGCGGCAGCGCGCCGCCGTAGACGCGGCGGCACAGGCCCTCGCCGGCCAGCGCGCGCAGGTCGCGGCGAATGGCGTCTTCCGAGACCTGGAATTCTGCCGCCAGAGTGGCGGCCACCACGGACTGGCCTTGGGCCAGCCGTGCGGCAATCTGGTCGCGGCGAGCCAGGGGGATGTCCGTATTCATGCGCGCATCATATCGTGCACAAACAAGAATTACAACATGCACAAACGTGCACGATCGGCTTACGACCGGGTCACGAGCAGCGCGCGGAAGTCGTTGACGTTGGTGTGCGTGGGGCCGGTGACCACCAGATCGCCCAGCGGTTCGAAAAAGCCGACCGCGTCGTTGCGGGCCAGGTGGTCGGCCAGCTTCAGGCCCTGGGCTGCGGCGCGCGCCAGCGTGTCGGGCGCGACCAGGGCGCCCGCGTTGTCCTCCACGCCGTCGATGCCGTCGGTGTCGGCTGCCAGCGCCCACACGTTCTCCTGCCCGCCCAGCGCCTGCGCCAGACCCATGCAGAACTCACCGGCCCGCCCGCCCCGGCCTCTGGGCTGGCCTTCGGCGCGCGGGCGCACCGTCACCGTGGTTTCGCCACCGCTGAGGATGACGCAGGGTGCCTCGAAGCTGCTGCGGCCCAGCGCCGTCGAGCGCGCCAGCGCCGCGTGCACCTTGCCGACCTCGCGCGACTCGCCTTCGATCTCGTCACTGAGCACGTAGGTGCGCAGGCCCAGCGCGCGGGCCGCATCGGCCGCCGCGTCCAGGCTCTGCTGCGGCGTGGCGATCAGGTGGGTTTCGCAGCGCGCCAGCCGCGGGTCGCCGGGCTTGGGGGTTTCGAGCGCGCCGGCTTCCAGTTGTTGCCGCACCGACGCAGGGACTTCGATGCCGTAGCGCCGCAGGATGTCCAGCGCGTCGGCGCAGGTCGTCGCGTCGGCCACCGTGGGGCCGCTGGCGATCACGCTCACGTCGTCGCCCGGCACGTCGCTGATGGTCAGCGTGACCACGCTCGCGGGCGCGCAGGCCGCCGCCAGGCGCCCGCCCTTGATGCGCGAGAGGTGCTTGCGCACGGTGTTCATTTCGCCGATGTGGGCGCCGCTCTCCAGCAACTGCCGGTTGATGCGCTGCTTGTCTGCCAGCGTCAGGCCTTCGCAGGGCAGGGTCAGCAACGACGAACCGCCGCCCGAGATGAGGCACAGCACCAGGTCGTCCTCGGTCAGGCCGCGCGTCAGCGCGAGGATGCGCTGTGCGGCGTCGAGGCCGGCCGCGTCGGGCACCGGGTGCGCCGCTTCCACCACCTCGATGCGTTGCGCCAGACCTTGCGTTCGCGGCGGCGTGTGGCCGTAGCGCGTGACCACCAGACCCGTGAGCGGCGCGTCCTGCGGCCACAGGGCCTCGACCGCGTGCGCCATCGCCCCGCCTGCCTTGCCCGCGCCCAGCACCAGGGTGCGACCCTTTGGCGGCGCCGGCAGGTGGGCAGCGGTGTTGTGCAGCGGCAGCGCGCGTTGCACCGCCACGTCGTACAGATAGCGCAGCAGCGCGCGGGGGTCGTTCAGGCTAGGCTGTGTCATGGTCGCCGCAGTCTAGCGGGGTCTCAGGCGGCGGGGGCCTGGGCGATCTCATGGTTCGACGCGATCTCCAGCGAACGACAGAGCGCCGAATGGTCCAGCCCCGCCATGCCGTGCGCCGCACAGCTCTGCATCAGCTGCGCCACGCTGGCCGTGTTCGGCAGGCTCACGCCCAGTTCCTTCGCACCCTGCAGCGCCAGGTTCAGGTCCTTCTGGTGCAGCTCGATGCGGAAACCCGGGTTGAACGTCCGTTTGACCATGCGCTCGCCGTGCACTTCCAGGATGCGGCTGGCCGCGAAACCGCCCATCAGCGCCTGGCGCACCTTGGCGGGGTCGGCGCCGGCCTTGCTGGCGAACAGCAGGGCCTCGGCCACCGCCTCGATGTTGAGCGCCACGATGATCTGGTTGGCCACCTTGGTGGTCTGGCCGTCGCCGTTGCCGCCCACCAGGGTGATGTTCTTGCCCATGGCCTCGAACAGCGGCTTCACGCGCTCGAACGCCGCCTCCGGCCCGCCGACCATGATGGTCAGGCTGCCGGCCTTGGCACCCACCTCGCCACCGCTGACCGGTGCGTCCAGGTAGTCGCAGCCCAGGGCGTTGATCTGCTGCGCAAACTGCTTGGTCGCCATGGGGCTGATGCTGCTCATATCAACCACGGTCTTGCCCGCGCTCAGGCCATTGGCCACGCCGGTCTCGCCGAACAGAACGTCCTGCACATGCGGTGTGTCCGGCACCATGGTGATGATCACGTCGGCGCGCTTGGCCACCTCGGTGGCGTTGGTGCAGACCGTCGCACCCGCCTCGGCGAGTTCGGCCGGGATCTTGCTGCGGCTGGCCACGAACAGAGTGTGGCCGGCCTTGATGAGGTTCAGCGCCATGGGCGTGCCCATGATGCCCAGGCCGATGAAGCCGACCTTGCTGCCGCTCTTGGTCATGTGTCTTGTCTCCTCGAGGGTTTTGTTCAAAGCTGTTGTCCGTGCGCGGCGACCCATGACAGGCCCCGGTCGGTACCGCCTGGCGTGGCGTCTTTCGGCTTGTATTCGCAACCGATCCAGCCGGCGTAGCCCAACGCGTCGATGTGGTCGAACAGGTTGCGGTGGTGGATCTCGCCGGTGCCCGGCTCATGGCGGCCGGGCGTGTCGGCCAGCTGCATGTGCGCGATGCGCGGCAGCAAATCCTTGATGGTGTTGCACAGCTCGCCTTCCATGCGCTGCGCGTGGTAGATGTCGTACTGCAGGAACACGTTGTCCGCACCCACCTCGTCCATCAACGCGATCGCCTGGCGCGGGCGGTTCACGAAGTAACCCGGCATGTCGAAGCTGTTGATGGGTTCGATCAGCAGCGGCAGGCCCAGCTGCTTCGCCGCGGCCGCGGCAAAGCGCACGTTGGACACCCAGGTGGCGCGCGCCTGCGCCTCGCTCACGCCCGCGGGCATGAGACCTGCCATGCAGTGCCAGCGCTGCACACCGATCACCGGCGCGTATTCGGCGGCCTTGGCCACCCCGGCGCGGAACTCGTCTTCACGGCCCGGGATGCAGGCCATGCCACGCTCGCCCGCAGCCCAGTCGCCCGGCGGCAGGTTGTGCAGCACCAGCTGCAGGCCGTTGCGCTGCAGGCGATCGGCGATGTCTTCGGCGGGGAAGTCGTAGGGAAACAGGAACTCCACGGCCTTGAAACCGGCCTTCGCCGCCGCGTCGAAGCGGTCGAGGAAGGGCAGCTCGTTCCAGAGCATGGAGAGGTTGGCGGCGAATTGCGGCATGTTGTATTCCGTTGTTGTTGTGCTCAGTCCAGGAGACCTGCGGTTTCAAGGCCCTGCGCGGCGCGGCAGTCGATGTCTTCGAACTCGACCACCTTGTCGATCTCGGTGCCCATGGCGATGTTGGTGACCCGCTCCAGTATGCATTCCACGACGACAGGAACGCGGTGCTCGTCGGCCAGTTGCTGCGCCTGTCGCAGCGCGCCCTGCAGCTGTTCGGGGTCGGTCACGCGCAGGGCCTTGCAGCCCAGGCCTTCCACCACGGCCACGTGGTCGACACCGTAGCCGCGCAGCTCGCCCGCTTCTTCCGGCACGTTCTGGTTCTCGAAGGCCAGCTGCACGCAGTAGTCCATGTCGAAGCCGCGCTGGCTCTGGCGGATCAGGCCCAGGTAGCTGTTGTTCACCAGCACGTGCACATAGGGCAGGCGGAACTGCGCGCCCACGGCCAATTCCTCGATCAGGAACTGGAAGTCGTAGTCGCCCGACAGCGCCACCACGTTTTTCGTTGGGTCCGCTGCGACCACCCCCAGCGCGGCGGGCAGCGTCCAGCCCAGCGGCCCCGCCTGGCCGCAGTTGATCCACTGGCGCGGGCCGTAGACGTGCAGGAACTGCGCCGCCGCGATCTGCGACAGGCCGATGGTGCTGACGTACACCGTGTCGCGGCCGAAGACCTGGTTCATCTCCTCGTAGACGCGGTGCGGCTTCATCGGAATCTGCTCGAAGTGCGTCTTGCGCAACATCACGCGCTTGCGCTCGGCGCAGCGCTCGGCCCAGTCGGCATAGCTCGGCCAGGTCCTGGCGGCCACGCGCTCGCGCGCCACCTGCACGAACAGTTCAAGCGCGGCCTTGGCGTCGGACACGATGCCGAAGTCGGGCTCGAACACCCGGCCGATCTGCGTCGGCTCGATGTCCACGTGCACAAAGGTCCGGCCTTTGGTGTAGGTCTCGACGCTGCCGGTGTGGCGGTTGGCCCAGCGGTTGCCAATGCCCAGCACGAAGTCGCTCGCCAGCATCGTCGCGTTGCCGTAACGGTGACTCGTCTGCAGGCCCACCATGCCGGCCATGAGCGGGTGGTCATCGGGGATGGAACCCCAGCCCATGAGCGTGGGGATCACCGGCACGCCGGTGACTTCCGCGAACTGCACCAGCAGATCGGCCGCGTCGGCGTTGAGGATGCCGCCACCGGCCACGATCAGCGGTTTTTCCGAGGCGGCCAGCATGTCCAGCGCCTTTTCGATCTGCCGGCGCGTGGCCGCGGGTTTGTAGACCGGCAGCGGTTCGTAGGTCTCGATGTCGAACTCGATCTCGGCCATTTGCACATCGAACGGCAGGTCGATCAGCACCGGGCCGGGTCGGCCGGAACGCATGAGGTGGAAGGCCTGCTGGAACACGCGCGGCATCAGGGCCGGTTCGCGCACCGTCACGGCCCACTTGGTCACGGGTTTGGCGATGCTTTCGATGTCCACCGCCTGGAAGTCTTCCTTGTACAGCCGGGCGCGCGGCGCCTGCCCGGTGATGCAGAGAATCGGTATCGAATCGGCACTGGCCGAATACAGGCCGGTGATCATGTCGGTGCCGGCCGGCCCGCTGGTACCGATGCAGACGCCGATGTTGCCGGCGCGGGCGCGTGTGTAGCCCTCGGCCATGTGCGAGGCGGCCTCCACATGGCGGGCCAGCACATGGGTGATGCTGCCGCGCTCGCGCAGCGCGGCGTACAGCGGGTTGATGGCTGCCCCCGGCACACCGAAGGCCTGGGCAATGCCTTCCTTCTCCATCACCAGCACCGCCGCCATCGCGGCTCTCATCTTGGCCATGCCTGTCTCCAGTGGTTTGTGAACTGGGGTCCATGCTATGGACACCATACGGTCTTGTGAATGCCACTGACGGTCAGTTGATTCGATACTTCCGGTACGCAATCAAAGGCATAACATCCGGCCATGGACCGCTACAAGGAAATCGAAGCCTTCGTGCAGGTGATGGAGCACGGCAGCCTGGCCGCGGCCGCGCTGCACGCCGGCATTACTCCGGTGATGATGGGCCGGCGCATCGACGCGCTGGAAAAGCGTCTGGGCACGCAGCTGATGCACCGTTCCACCCGGCGTCTGGTGCTGACCGACGCGGGCGCGCGCTTCCTCGACGAATGCCGGCCCCTGCTGGCGCAGTGGGCACAGGCCGAGGCCAGCGTGGCGGCGCAGAAGCACCAGGCCAGCGGCCACCTCATCGTGTCCGCGCCCGCGGCCTTCGGGCGGCTGCATGTGGCGCCGCATGCCAGCGCTTTCCTCAAGGCCCACCCCGCCGTCAAGCTGTCGTTCAACCTGACGGACCGGGTGGTGGACCTGGTGCGCGAGGGCTACGACATGGGCATCCGCATCGGCGGCGCCATCGACCCGAACTTCGTCGCCATCAAGCTCGCCACCAACCAGCGCGTGGTTTGTGGCACGCCGGCCTACTTCCGCAAACACGGCGAGCCGCAAACGCTGGACGACCTGGCACAGCACAACTGCCTGGCCTTCAACCTGCAGGGCGGTCAGCAGCGCGGCTGGTACTTCCAGCAGGACGGCAAGACCGTGACGGTGCGTGCCGAGGGCAACCTGGACTGCAACGACGGCGAGCTGCTGCACCGCTGGGTCAGCGAGGGCCTGGGCCTGGGCTGGCGCAGCACCTGGGAGATCCAGGCGCAGCTGCAGCGTGGCGAGCTGGTGACCGTGCTCGACGAGTTCGCCCTGCCCGCCTACGACATCCTGGCCGTGTACCCGCAGCAGCGCCATCTGCCGGCCAAGGTGCGCTTTTTCATCGAGCACCTGAAGAAGACTTTCTCCAAACCGAACTACTGGTTGAAGTGACATGAATCCGAAGACCCTGCTGATCCACAACGCCACCTGCATCGCCACCTTCGACCACGCCGATCCGGCCCAGGGCCGCGAACTGAAGGACGCGAGTCTTTTCGTGCGTGACAACGTGATCGAGTGGCTCGGCCCGACCGCCGAACTGCCGCGCGCCCTGCTCGAATCGGCGGACGAGACCATCGACGCGCGTGGCCACCTGGTCACCCCCGGTCTGGTGAACACCCACCACCACATGTACCAGTCGCTCACGCGCGCCATCCCCGGCGTGCAGGACGCGGAGCTGTTTTCATGGCTGCGCGGGCTGTATCCCATCTGGGCCGGCCTGACACCCGAGATGGTGCAGGTCTCGACCCAAGTCGCCATGGCCGAGCTGCTGATGAGCGGCTGCACCACCAGCAGCGACCACCTCTACATCTACCCCAACGGCGTGCGGCTGGAGGACAGCCTCGAGGCCGCCCAGCGCATCGGCATGCGCTTCGTCGCCACGCGCGGCAGCATGAGCGTGGGCCAGTCGCAGGGCGGCCTGCCACCGGACCGGGTCGTGGAGAAAGAAGACGCCATCCTGAAGGACAGCCAGCGCCTGATCGAGGCCTGGCACGACGCGTCACACGGCGCCATGGTGCAGATCGCGCTGGCGCCGTGTTCGCCCTTCTCCGTCAGCCCCGCGCTGATGAAGCAGAGCGCCGAACTGGCGCGCAGCTTCAAGGGACAGGGCGTGCGCCTGCACACCCACCTGGCCGAAAACGACCACGACATCGCCTACAGCCGCGAAAAGTTCAACCGAACGCCCGCACAGTACGCGCAGGAACTGGGTTGGCTGGGCGACGACGTCTGGCACGCGCACTGCGTCAAGCTCGACAACGAGGGCATCTCGCTGTTTGCCGCCAGCCGCACCGGCGTGGCGCACTGCCCCTGCAGCAACATGCGCCTGGCTTCCGGCATCGCCCCTATCCGCCGCATGCTCAACGCCGGCGTGCCGGTGGGTCTGGGCGTGGACGGCAGCGCCAGCAACGACGGTGCCCACATGGTGAACGAGGCGCGACAGGCGCTGCTGCTGGCGCGCGTGGGCCGCGCGCTCTCAGCCCCCGAGACCCGCGAGGGCAAGACCTTCTTCGGCTGCGACCTCGGCCCGGCCGAGATGACCGCGCGCGACGCGCTGCACGTCGCCACGCGCGGCGGGGCGCAGGTGCTGGGCCGCGCCGACATCGGCCACCTGGCGCCGGGCATGTGCGCAGACTTCGCGCTGTTCGACTTGCGCACACTCGGCTTCGCGGGCGGCGCGGTGCACGACCCGGTGGCCAGCCTGCTGCTGTGTGCCAGCCCTCAGGCGGCGTACACGGTGGTCAATGGCCGGGTGGTGGTGCGGGAACGTCGGCTGGCGACCGTCGACCTGGGGCCGCTGGTGGAGCGGCACAACCGCCTGGCCAGGGTTTTGACCGAGGCCGCGCGGCGAGTCTGAGCCCCTGCGGGACAATGGCCCGATGACCCCCTCCCACTCCATCTGGAGCCCCCTGCGACAACCTGCTTTTCGCGGGCTCTGGCTGTGTGGCGCAGTCTTCTTCATCGGCAGCGGCATGCAGACCATGGCTGCGGCCTGGCTGATGGTCCAGCTGACCGGCTCGTCCTTTCTGGCGGCACTGGTGCAGACCGCCGTCTTCCTTCCCATGTTCCTGCTGGCGCTGCCAGCCGGGGTACTGGCCGACACCACCGACCGCCGCCGCCTGATCTCGGGCGCGCTGGTTGCGCAGGTGGTGGCCTGCGTGCTGCTGGCCTTGCTGGTGCTCGGCGGCTGGGGCGGGCCGGCTTCGGTGCTGTTCCTGGTGTTCGTGTGCGGCTGCTGCACGGCCGTGTTGACACCGGCCTGGAACTCGTCGGTGATCGACCCGGTGCCGCGCGACGAATGGCCGCAGGCGATCACGGCCATCGGCATCGCCTACAACGCGGCACGCGCCATCGGCCCCACGCTGGCCGGCCTCCTGTTTGCGATGCTTGGTGCGGGTTGGGTGTTCGTGGTGACGGTGTTCACCACGGTGGTGATGTGGGAATCGATCCGCCGCTGGCCGCCCAAGGCCCACCCACCGTCGCGCCTGCCGGCCGAGCGACTGTGGGGCGGCACGCTGAGCGGTCTGCGTTTCGCCTGGCACTCGCGGATCATCCTGGCGCAACTGGTGCGCGTGATGGCCTACAGCGCCGCCGGCTCGGCCCTGTGGGCACTGCTGCCGGTGATCGCGCAGCGCCAGCTCGGCACCGGAGCGCAGGGTTTCGGCCTGCTGATGGGCTGCATGGGCACCGGGGCGGTGGCCTCGGGCCTGGTGATTGGCCGGCTGCGCAACCGCTTCGGGCTCGAAGCCATCATCGCCGTGGCCTGCGTGGCGTTCGCCACCGTCATGCTGCTGGCCGCCTGGGTTCGGGTGCCGCTGCTGGTGTACGCCGCCATGGCTGTGGGCGGTGCGGCCTGGATGGCGGCCATGTCCACCTTCAACACTGCCACGCAAGCCAGCGCACCGGCCTGGGTTCGTTCACGCGCCGTGGCGCTGCACATCGTGGCTTCGCTCGGTGCGTTCGCCATCGGCTCGGCTTTCTGGGGTGCGCTGTCCGACATCACCGGCCTCACAACCGCCCTGGTGGCCGCAGGGGGCCTGATGGCGGCGGGACTGCTGCTGGCGCGCCCGTTCCCGCTGCGCGTGGGCGAAGCGCACGAAGTGACACAGGGCACCCCTTGGGACGAGCTGTTTGTCGAGGCCGAACCCAACCCGGAGGCAGGCCCGGTGGCCGTGGAAGTGGGTTACCGCATCCGGGTCGGCGAAGACAAGGCTTTCCTGGACACCATCAGCCGCATGAAGGCGCCGCGCCGACGCGATGGCGCCACCTTCTGGCGCGTCTACAAGGACCTGGGCGAACCCTCGCGCTATGTGGAGCGCTTCATCGTCGCCTCGTGGGCCGACTACCTGCACCAGCGCGCCCGCGCCACCGTGGCCGACCACACGCTCGAAGCGGAAGTGCGGGGGTTTCTGGCACCCGGAGAGAGTGCGCACATGTCGCACTACGTCGCAGAGCGGTGACACCTGAAGAAGCTGGATCGGCACAGCCGCCTGACCAACGCCCTGGTGAACGCGGCGCGCTGAGCGCCGCCGCGCTCAATGCCAGGGCGCAAGCAGCACCGACAGCCAGCCGCTGAGGTCGCGCACCTCCTGCTGGCAGACCTCGTGCCCCATCGGGTAGTCGTGCCAAGCGATGTCGTAGCCCATGCGCAGCAGCTTGTCGCGCGAGGACTCGGCGCGCTGGGGCAGCACCACCGGGTCCTGCCGGCCGTGCGCCATGAAGATGGGCACGTCGCGGTTGGCGGCGCTGGCCTCGGCCTCGGTGGCAATGGACAGCGGCAGGTAGCCCGAGAGCACCACCAGACCGGCCAGGCGCTGGGGTGCGCGCAGTCCCGCCATCAGCGTCATCACCGCACCCTGGGAAAAGCCCAGCAGCACCACATGGCCGGGGGGCATGCCGCGCGCCGCCTCCCGGTCGATCAGCGCCTGCACGATTTCGCAGGACGCACGCAGGCCCTCTTCGTCCTGCGTCGACACGGCACCGGTCTCGGCGGCCACAGGGCGCGGGTCGTACCAGGCGCGCATGGGTTCGCCACCGCCAACGTTCACTGTGCGCAGGGGCGCATTGGGGAACACGAACCGCACCGGCCCTGCGGACGACAGGTCCAGCTCATTGACCAGCGGCGCGAAGTCGCGCCCCTCGGCCCCCAGTCCGTGCAGGACGATCAGCGTGGCGGAGGGCACCGCCGACGGGTCGTCGCCGGTGACGGTTTCGCGCAGCTGAATCTTCCGACGGCTGTTCATGCTGCCAGCATAGCGCCAGCCGTTGCGCTGCCAAAGGTCACCGGCGCTCCGGCGTCAGTTGGTTGCAGTTGAATTGATCCGTAACAAACATCGATCACGCCTGGCCCGCGAACCGCCGCAGCAACCAGGCGTTGAGGTCGGCCACCTCGTCCATGCACACCTCGTGCCCCATGGGATAGATCTGCCATTCCACCGGACAGCCCAGGTCGACCAGGGCATCACGCGCCGCCTCGCCGCGCGACGGCACCACGATGTCGTCGGCATCGCCATGCGCCATGAACACCGGCACACCGCGGCTGGCCTCGCTGGCCTCCGCCGCCGTGCTTGCCGCCAGCGGCAGGTAGCCCGAGAGCGCCACCAGCCCGGCCAGCTGCTGCGGAGCACGCAGGCCGGCCAGCAGGGTCATGGCGCAGCCCTGCGAGAAGCCCATGAGCACGGTGCGACCCGGTGGCACGCCGCGCTGCGCCTCCCGGTCCAGCAACTGCTGCACGATGGCCTGGCTCTCGCGCAGCCCGGGTTCGTCCTCGCGCCGGGGCACGGAAGGATCGCTGCCGGGCGGATAGATGTCGTACCAGGCGCGCATTTCATAGCCCCCGTTGATCGTCACCGGCCGCACCGGTGCACTGGGGAACACGAAGCGCACCGGGCCGATGGCAGAGAGGTCCATGGCCTGGGCCACGGGCACGAAGTCGCGGCCGTCGGCGCCCAGGCCGTGCAGCACCACGATGCTGGCCACTGGCTCGGCGGCGGGATCACCGCCGGTGGTGAATTCGATGAGTTCGATGGAGGAGGTCATGCGGCCAGCATAGCGCGGTCGCTGCGGATCAGCCCCACTGCACGCAGCGCATCGAGAGCGTACCTTCGTGAAAGCCCTCGAACACGTGGCGGGGCTTTTCGTTCGCCTGCGCCGCACCGAGGGCATAGAGCATCGGAAAGTAGTGGTCGGGGAACGGCACAGCCGTGGCGGCGCCTTCGGTCAGGGACGCCCATTCCGCCAGCGCCCGGGCATCCCCGGCGTCCATCGCCTGCTTCACGGTGTCGTCGAAGGCCTGGGCCCAGGGGGTGCTTGCGCGCTCGGTTTCACCCGCGGTCTCGTCGAGGATGCGCAGGTTGTGCACCACGTTGCCGCTGCCCACGATCATCACGCCCTCACCGCGCAAGGCCGACAGCGCGCGGCCCAGCGCCAGGTGGTACGCACCATCGCGCGCGATGTCGATGGACAGCTGGAACACCGGCACGTCGGCCGCCGGGTACAGGTGCTTGAGTACGCTCCAGGTGCCATGGTCCAGTCCGCGCCGGGCGTCCTGGATCACCTGGCGGGGCGCCAGCCTCGCCGCGGCGCCGAGCGCCTCGGACGGCGCGCCGGGCGCGGGGTACTGCACCTCGTACAGCGGAGCCGGGAAGCCACCGAAGTCGTAGATCATCGGTGGCTTCTCGGTCGTGGACACCCGTGTGTCGCGCTCGGTCAGCCAGTGGGCCGACACCATGAGGATGGCCTTGGGGCGGCCCAGCGCCTCACCCCACCGGGTCAGGGTCTGCGTGAAACGGTTGCTCTGGATCGCGTTCATCGGGCTGCCGTGGCCGATGAAGAGGGCCGGTGCGGGACCGGTCATGAGAGGCAGGGTGCTGGGCATGGCTTGGGCCTGGGCGTCCGGTGTCTGGCGCAGCCAGGCCCCGAGGGTGAGCAGGACGGCGCCCGCGCCGGTCGCGGCCAGCAGCGTGCGCCGGGGGGCGTTCTTCAGGGGGTTCATATTCTTCAAGGCGTTGTTGCCATGAAGAGAGCGCCTACAGACCCAACAGTTCCCGCGCCTTCTCAAAGGATGCCGCCGGCTGCAGCACGTCGAAGTGCACCACCTGCATCCCGGCCTTCACACCGCCGTCGGCGTTGCGCTTCTGGTCGTCGACGAACACACATTCGCCAGCGGGCAGCCCCAGTGCCTCGGTCACGGCGGCGTAGGCGCGCGGGTCGGGCTTGAGGATGCCGGTGTAGGTGGCGTCCACAATCACGTCGAACAGCTGCAGCAACGGCAGGCGGCTGCGGAAGTCGGTGCCATAGAAGAGATCCAGCTCGTTGGAGAGGATGGCCAGCTTCTTCCCGGCGGCTTTCGCCGCGCAGATGATCGAGACCGCCTCGGGCCGGATCACGGCCTCCACGTCGGCGCCGCGTGCGCGCTGCACGAAGGTTTCCATGCGGTCCCAGTACTCGCCCACCAGGCGCCCCACCTCGCGGGTGCGGGCCATCCAGTAGTCGCGTTCGCTCAGCTTGTCGGCCTGCATGTCCTGCCAGAGCGGATCGGTCGAAGGGTCGAACGGCCCCCTCCAGGTGAGGGTGCCGGGCGGCAGGCCCAGGGCCTGCTCGGACAAGTCGTGCGTCTCGAACAGCATGCGGCTGATGACGCCGCCAAAGTCGAGCACCAGGGCGCTTGCGGAAGCTTCGGTCATGTACTGAGTCCTTGCCATCGACATTCGATGGCGATTTGTTGCGTGGTACCGGAGAAGACCCTCAGGAAGTGGTTCACCTCGGCAATCAATGCGTGGCCCTCTGGCGTGTCTGCCGCCCCCACCACGTAGGGCAACTCGTCGTCGATCAGGCCGTTGGGCACCAACTGCAGACGGGAAGACCACGGGCTTTCCGGCGCACTGGCTGCCCAGTGGAAGATGGGGCGTTCCACGAAGAAGGCGTCGATCCGCGCATCGGCCAGCGCGTCGTAGATGCGCGTGGGGTCGGGATAGGCGATCAGGCTGCCCAGTTGCACGGACGCACCCGGCAGGTCGCGGTTGGCCTGCCAGCGCACGCCTGCGGCCTGCAGCGCCTCGAAGGCGCCGGGGTCGTAGCCGCAACCCAGCACCTTGCCCTCCAGACTGAGAAGGCCTGTCACGCGGGTGTCGTTACGCCGCCGGGCCAGCACCATGGGGTGGCGGGTGTAGGGTTGGCTGAAAGTCAGGCCGGTGAATTCGGGCGCCGGTGGCAACGCAGACCACACCAGATCCACCGGGGCTTCGCGGAAGTCGCGCCCAAAGTACGGCAAACCCAGGCACTGGTCCCAGACGGTCTCGACGAACTCCACCTGCACGCCCAAGTGTCTCGCGAAGGCCTGTGCGTATTCAACGTCCAGACCCTGCAAGGCGCCCCCGGCACGCAGGCGGAACGAAAGACCGACAAATCCCGGCTCCACCGCCACGCGCAGGCGGCCCCGCGCCCGAATGCGCTGCACCGCGTCACTGCCCGCAGCCTGCAGGAGGTGCCGCTGGTTCAATGTCTGGGTCAACGCTGCATCCGGCTCGGTGGTCGCGTCCAGCGCGACGCGCACGTCCTTTTCCAGCGCTTCCACCTGTGACAGCCGGGTGTCCACGGTCTCCAGCCGCTGGGTCAACACGGGCAGGGTCTCGGCGACCACGCGGTTGTGCTGGGAGGCCTGGTCCAGATCGGCGGCGATGGTGTCGAAGTTGCCACGCAACTCCACCAAGGCGTGGTTGATGGTGCCGGCGAGCGCATCGAGCTCTTGCGAGGTGCTGTCGCTCAAACCGTCCAGGCGCTGCTGCAGTGAGCTGAAGTCCAGCCCGGCGCGGGCTTGGACCGAAGCCTCCAGTGCACGCTGCGCCAGCATGCGCACCTCGGAAGCAACGACGGCGAAACCGCGTCCTTGCTCACCCGCGCGCGCCGCCTCGATGGACGCGTTGAGCGCAACAATGTTGATCTGACGCGCCACCTGCTCGATGGAGTCGATGACCTCCAGCGTCGAGCCCCGCACCCTCGCCAGCTCTGCCTCCCCGGAGGCCAGGCCCTCGCGCAATCTGCCAGCCGAAGCCGAGGTGTCGGCCAGCAAGCGCTCTTCAATGCGCGCCGCCACCTCGCGGCTGCGGTCAATGCGGCCTTCGGTGTTCACCAGCATCTGCTCCAGCTGGGTGGCACGCGAGGCGCCTTCCTTCAATCCCAGGTTCAGGCTGCCCAGACCCCGACCGGCGGCCAGGCGCAGCTGTCCGGTGACGTCGAACACGCGCAGCAGCAGAGGCCTGAGCGGCGCGTGCTCAGGTGGGCGGGTGAGCAGGCCAGTGGGTGCCAGGTCAGTCTTATTGGGGGCCTTGAACCAGTTGAAAAGGGTATGGAACATGCCTAGGGGTTCGCTGAATGCCTGGACCGGGCTCAATGGTTGTTCATGGGACTGGCAGCGACCAGCCCATTGGCCACCCAGGCGTCGAACACGGCCAAGGCGGCCTGTGCGAAGGCATCGTCGTTGATGTGGGCTTGCACCGGCTGGAACACGGTTTCGGGCGAGACGACATGGACCATTTCGTCGCTGAAGGCCTTGAGACCTTCGGGGTCGTGCAGCGGTTCGCCAAGCCGGTCCCACTGCTCCACGCCACCCGTGGGCAGCAGCAGGCAGGTGGGACCGGTGGCCCGCTCCAGCCGGTCCGCGATGGCGCGCGCCACGTGGCGGCGCATCTCGGGGTCGATGCAGACCGAGGCGATCAGGCGGTTGTGCTCGTGCACCGAGCGGCCTTCAAACTGTGAGGGGCAGCGCGTCCAGGCCGGAAAGTCGACCATGTCGGTCGCGCCCGGTGCCACGATCTGCGGTACGCCTGCGAGGCCTGCGCCGAGCAGGCGCTCGCTGCCGGCGCTCACGCAGCTGCCGGCCAGGTCGTTCACCAGTTCCTGCAGGCTGAAGTCCATCACGCAGGCGAAGTAGCCGCGCCGTGCCAGGTCTTCGAACGCACGCCCGCCCATGCCGGTGGTGTGGAACACCGCCAGCTCGTAGCCGCGCGCCTCCAGCGCCGGCTTGAGCTTCTTCATATAGGAGAGCGCGCTGCTGCCCAGCGAGGTCATGCCCACCACAGGGCGCGGGTCGGCCTCGGCCGCGCGCGCCAGGCAGGCGCCCACCACCGCACCCGCTGCTTGGCCCAGCGCCGCCTTGCACAGCCGGTTCAGCCCGTACAGGCCACCGGCCCACAGCCGCATGATGAGGTCGGGCGGGATGCGGTCGGGCGGGATCAGCGGCGAGTAGGCGATGGTGGAGAGCACTACCTTCGGGCAGCCCAGCGGCAGCGCGTTGGCCACGTCCAGCGCCAGGTCGGTGCCCATGGTGCCGCCCAGGGCCAGCAAGCCGTCGAAGCGCCCCTCGACGAACCACTGGGTCGCGATCAGCGACGCGCCGGTGGCCATGAGCTTCATCGAGGTGTTCTCGTCGCCCGTTTCCATCACCTGCTGCAACGTCACCCCCGCGGCGGCGGCCACCTCGCTGTTGAGGATGTCGGGCGTGAAGCCGCCCCGGCCCAGCACGCCCACATCCATCACCACTGCGCGGCCACCAAGATGCTCGACCGACTCGCGCAGGTAGGCCATCTCGTCGCTCTTGGTGTCGACGGTGCCGATCAGCAGGATGACCGGCGGGCGACCAGCCTTCGTCGGGCTCACAGGCTGGCCTCCACAGCGGCGAATGCGGCCTCCAGCGTGTCGCACAGGTGGTTCACCTCTTCGAGTGAGATCACCAGAGGCGGCGAGAGGATGAGATTGGGGCCGGAGATTCGCACCATCAGGCCGCGCTGGTAGGCCTCCTTGGCCACACGTGCCGGGATGTCGCTGCTGCGCGGCATGGGCGCGCGCGTTGCCTTGTCGTCCACCATCTCGATGCCCAGCATCAGGCCGACGCCGCGCACGTTGCCGACGAAGCTGCAGGTCTGCTCCAGCTTGCGCAGGCGCTCCTGCATCACCGCGCCGACGCGCCCGGCGTTGCCCGGCACGTCCAGCGCAGCGATCTGGTCCAGCGTGGCCAGCGCCGCGGCGGCGGCCACCGGGTGGGCACTGTACGTATAGCCGTGGCCCACGGCGGCCTGGCCGGTCTTGTCGTCGTTGAACACCTGGGCGACCTTGCCCGAGATCGCTGTCGCGCCCAGCGGCACATAGCCCGAGCTGATGCCCTTGGCCAGGCACCACAGGTCGGCGGTCACGCCCCACAGGCGGGTGCCGAACAGATGGCCGGTGCGGCCGAAGCCGGTGACCACCTCGTCGGCGATCAGCAACACACCGTATTTGTCACAGATCTTGCGCACAAGCGGCCAGTAGTTGGCCGGTGGCACGATCACGCCGCCCGCGCCCTGCACCGGCTCGGCGATGAAGGCGGCCACGGTGTCCGGGCCCTGGAACACGATCTCGCGCTCCAGCAGCTCGGCGCAGATCTCGCCCAGTTCCAGCGGGTCGTTCGTGTAGGGGTTGCGGTAGAGCCAGGGCGTGTCGATGTGGAAGCAACCGGGCAGCAGCGGCTCGTAGGCGCGGCGGAAGTTGGTGTTGCCATTGACGCTCATGCCGCCGAAGTGCACGCCGTGGTAGCCCTGGCGCAGGCTGATGAACTTGAAGCGATCCTTCTCGCCGCGCAGCTTGTGGTACTGGCGGGCCAGCTTGAGCGCGGTTTCCACCGCGTCCGATCCGCCGCTGGAGAACATCACGCTGGCCACACCGTCGGGCTCCATCAGCTTCACGAGCCGCGCCGAGAGCTCGATGGCGCGCGGGTGCGAGGTGCCGCGGAAGGTGTTGTAGAAGGGCAGTTCGTCGAGCTGCGCGACGATGGCGTCGCGCACCGCCGTGGCGCTGTGGCCCAGGTTGCTGGCCCACAGGCCGCCCACTCCGTCCAGCAGCTTGTGGCCGTCCACGTCCCAGATCCAGCAGCCCTCGCCGCGCGCGACGATGTCGGGCTTGGCCTTTTTCATGGCCGCCGGGTGCGCCATGGGGTGCCACTGGAATTCGGCGTTGTCGGCTTTGAGTTGGTCGATGCTGCTCATGTGATGTGCTCCCGGGTTCAGAAGGGTTGGCCGACGGTGATGGTTTTGATTTCGGTGTAGTGCGTGATGCCCTCGGGGCCCTGTTCGTGGCCGATGCCGCTTTCGCGGATGCCGCCGAAGGGCAGCTCGGGCTGCGAGACGCCGAAGTGGTTGATGCCGACCATGCCGGCCTCGATGCCTTCGCCCAGGCGGTGGGCGGTGTGCAGGTCGCGCGTGAAGGCATAGGCGCCCAGACCGTAGGGCAGCGCGTTGGCCTGTTCGATGGCGGCGTCCAGCGTGTCGTAGGGCTGGATCACAGCGATCGGTCCGAAGGGCTCCTGCTGCATCAGGCGGGTGCTGGCCGGCGCCTCGGCGAAGACGGTGGGTTCGAAGAAAAAGCCGGACCGCTGCACGCGGTGGCCACCGGTGAGCAGGCGCGCGCCCTGGCCCACGGCGTCGTCCACGAAGCGCTCCATGTCGTCGATGCGGCGCGCGTGCGAAAGCGGTCCCATCTGAGTGGCAGCGTCCAGGCCCGAACCGAGTTGAAGCTTCCGCGCGGCGGCGGAGAAGCGTTCGCTGAAGACGGCCAGCTGCGCGCGCGGCACGTAGAAGCGGATCGGCGAGGCGCAGACCTGGCCGGCGTTGCGGTACTTGGCGGTGACCGACTGCTTGAGCACAAAGTCCAGGCCAGCGCCTTCGCACATGTCCTCGGCGACGATGACGGGCGCGTGGCCGCCCAGCTCGCCGGTGAAGCGCTTGACGTGACGGGCAGCCTGCTCGCCCAGCAGCTTGCCCACAGCCACCGAACCGGTGACCGAGACCTTGGCGATCTCGGGCCGCTCGATCAGAAAGGAAGAGACCTCGGCCGGGTCGCCACACACCATGTTGATCGCGTCGGGTGGCACACCGGCGTCCAGAAAGCAGCGCACGAGCAGCATGGCGCTGCCCGGCGTCTCTTCTGCCGGCTTGAGCACCACGCTGCAGCCCGCAGCCAGCGCGCTGCCGAGCTTGCGGCTGGGCAGGTTGACCGGAAAGTTCCAGGGCGTGAAGGCGGCCACCGGTCCCACCGGCACGCGGGTGACGGTGTGCGAGAGGATGCCGTCCACGCGCGGGGCCACCGCCCGGCCATACAGGCGCTTGGCCTCTTCGGCCTGGAAGTCGATGATGTCGGCCGAGAGCACGACTTCGCGCTTGGCCTCGGCCTGCGGCTTGCCCTGCTCCAGCGTGAGCACGGTGGCGATCTCATCGGCACGCTGACGCAGCAGCTCGGCGGCGCGGCGCAGGATGACGTAGCGGTCGTGCGGTCGCACGCGACGCCAACGCTCGAAGCCGCGCCGGGCCGACTCGGCGGCCGCAGCCAGCTCGGCCGGGCCGGCCAGCGGCAGTGTGGCGAGCACACATTCGTCGGCAGGGTTGATGACCGGGCGCTCGCCGCCCGAGGCCGCGGACAGCCATTGACCGGCCACGTGCAGGGAGAGATGGGGGTAGGAAGAACTCATGCCGAGCACTGTGCCGGCCACTCCCCGCCGTGCGTGATCGGAAATGCGCAAAACCGACTTGCGGGTTTACCCTGAACGTCCTTTCCGAGCTCGGTTCAGGGTCTCGGACGGCAGTTCGAAGAAGTGCTTCTTGTAGTCCAGCGAAAACTGCCCCAGGTGCCAGAACCCCCAGCGCGCCGCCACGTCCTGCACCGTCGCGCCGGGCTCCGCCTCGCGCAGACCGCGCCGCACGCCGTTGAGCCGCAGCGCCCGCAGGTACTGCGTCGGTGAGATCCCCAGCACGTCCTGGAAGCAATAGTTCAGCTTGCGCCGGCTCGCACCCACCCGGCTGCACACGTCCAGGATCGAGGGCGGCTCGTCCGGGTTGGCCATCATCAGCTCGCAGGCCTTGTCCACCATGCGCTTGCGCCGCGCCAGCGAGTCCAGGTCCGAGATATCCACACTCGGCGGCAGTGCCTCGATCCACTCGATCAGGATGTCGTCGCGCAACTGGTTCAACGCAGACGGGTCGGTGAAGTGCTGCGCCAGCGCCAGCGCCTCCTTCAGCGCCTGCTGGTGCTTGCTGCGCAGCGCAGCGGCGCTCTCGGGTGTGGGCAGCAGCTCCACCTGACGCTCCAGCCAGCTGGCCAGCGGCTTCTGGTACATGTGCTCCCACAAGGGGTTGAGCAGGCTGCGCTCCACGGTCAGCGCGATCAGGTCGTGCTGCGCCGGGGTGACGAAATCGATCTCGCGCCCGCTGCCGCAGAGGATGGCGTCGGGGTGGACCTTGCGGCCGTCGAAGTACACATCCCCGGTCGGCGCGACCGACATCGCGAACCCGTAGACCTGCTCACCCAGCCTGCCGCGCTGGCGCAGCGCGAGGCTGGTCTTCTCTTCGGTAAGGCGCACGCCCACCAGCTGCACCAGGGACAGTTCGCCGCGGAAACGCCCGCTGGAGAGCTGCTCGTAATGCAGCGACCAGTCGCCCTGCGCCGCAGCGTGGGCGTCCATGTCGAAGGTCAGCAGGGACTGGGCCCAGCCGGGCGCGTCCGCGTCTTCGGGGGCCTCGGCAGTGGGGTCGCTCATGGCACGCAGCGTAGCAGCAGAGGGCCCGATTGGGAGAAACCCGGACCACATCGTGCGCAGTTTTGATAACCCGTTCGGCGGCCCGTCCCTAGCATCCCGTCCACCCTTGGCAACACAGGCCAGCGGAACGGAACAGCCCAACACAACACCGAGGAACGACCACATGAAACGCGCCTTCACCCTCCTGGCATGCTGCGCCGCATGCCTGAGCGCACCCAGCATCGTCCTGGCCGACACCAGCTACAACCTGGGTGTCGTGTCCTTGTACAAGTCCAACGGCCTGGACCAGGACAACCCCAAAGGGAAACAGGTTCGCCCCGCGCTCCAGGGCGGCGTCGACACCAGTTTCGACAACGGCTTCTACCTGGGCAACTGGAACTCCACCGGCCGCTTTGGCGACGCGAAACTGGAGATCGACCTCTACGGCGGCCACCGCGGCGCCATCACCGAGCAGCTGTCCTACGACATCGGGCTGATCAGCTTCATCTACCCCAGCAGCGGCGGGGGCTGGAACGGCAACGAGGCCTATGCCAGCCTGAGCTGGGGGCCGGTGACCGTCAAGTACGCACGCGGTGTCAGCGGCGTGATCGAGAAGTTCGGTCGCCTGAGCCTGGCCTACACGCAACCCCTCGGCGAGGCCTGGAAGCTGCAGGCCGGGCTGGGCATGCGCAACAAGACCGCCGGGGACTTCGGTGACTACAGCCTGGGCGTCACCCGCGACCTGGGCGAAGGCCTGTCCGTAGGCGCCACGTTCTCGGGCGCCACCCGCAAAGAGCAGCTCGGGGGCGCTGGTGACAACCGGTTGGTGCTCAGCCTGGTCAAGGGCTTCTGAGCCCGTTCTCCCACCCACCCTTCAGGACAAGCCATGAACACCGCCTCTACCTCACATTCACCGTCCGGGTCCGCCCCGGGTGCCGATCAGTCCCTGCGATCCGGCCGCCTGGGGGTGATCGGCATCGTCTTCTTCGTGGTCGCCGCCGCCTCGCCGCTGGTGGGCATGACCGGCGCACTGCCCGCCGCCATCCTGCTCGGCAACGGCGCGGCCGCGCCGGGCGCCTACCTGCTGGCGGGCCTGATCCTGCTGCTGTTCAGCGTGGGCTACGCCGCCATGAGCCACCAGGTGACCAACTCCGGCGCGTTCTTCGCGTACATCGGTCGCGGCATGGGCTTGCACCTGGGCGTGGGCTCGGCCTTCGTGTCCCTGCTGGCCTACCTGGCCATCCACCTGTCGATCTTCGGCTTCTTCGGCGGCCTGATGGCCGAGCAGGTCGGGGGGCTGCCCTGGTGGGGATGGTCTCTGGTGGCCTGGGCCGCGGTGACCTGGCTGTCGCTGCGCAGCGTGGACGTGGGCGCGCACGTGCTGGGCCTGCTGATGGGGCTTGAGCTCCTGAGCCTGGTGGTCACTGCGGTGGCGATCTTCGTGCAGGGTGGCCCGGAGGGATGGAATTTTGCGGCGTCCTTCAGCCCCGCCAACATCCTGGCGGGTGGTCTGGCTGGTTCCGCCGGCATCGCGCTGGCCTTCGCCTTCGCCTCTTTTGTGGGCTTCGAAGCCACCGCCATCTACGGCGAAGAATCGATCGACCCCAAGCGCACCGTGCCGTTGGCCACCTACGTCGCCGTGGTGCTGATCACCGTGCTGTTCGCTTTCACCTCGTTCGCTGTGGTCAGTGGCCTCGGTGCAGGCAAGGTGATGGACCGCGTGGTCGAGCTGTCGTCGGTCGACGGCGCGCCCCTGGTCAATCCCGCCAATGTGCTGTTCTCGCTGGCCGGCCAGTATGTGGGTGACTGGCTGTCCGCGCTGATGAAGAGCCTGGTGCTCTCGAGTCTGTTTGCCGCCATGCTGGCGTTCCAGAACTCCGCTGCGCGCTACCTGTTTGCCCTGGGCCGCGGTGGCACCCTGCCCGCGGCCATGGCCAAGGTCAACCAGCGCGGCGCACCGTCGGCCGGCTCGATCATCGTCTCGGTGATCACCGCCGCCGTCATTGCCCTCTTTGCGATGGCGGGTCTGGATCCCATCCTCAACATGTTCTTCTGGTTCTCCGGTCTGGCGGTGGTGTCGATCCTGCTGATCGAGATCCTGGTCTGTCTGGCGGTGATCGCCTGGTTCCGTCGTGTGCCGGGCGACGCGAACATCTTCCAGTCGCTGATTGCGCCGGTGCTGGCCACCATCGGTCTGTCGGTCGGGCTCTACCTGCTGATGGCGCGCTTCGGCCTGCTGACGGGTGCGGTCGCCGAAGGCCTGGACCCGACCACCACCTCCTGGGCCATGAACGGTCTGGGCTGGTTCATGGCGCTGCTGCCGTTCGGTGTTCTGGTGGTGGGCTACTTCTTCGCGATCATCCGCCACAAGGAAAACAAGGAACTGATCCAGGACGTGATCTCCTGAGGATCGCCTGGTCAGGCTGCCTTTTCCGGTGAAGTTCTGGCGCCGCAGGCGCCAGAACTTGTTTCTTCTGGTTGGCTGTTTGATGGAAAACTGAAATGAACGAAACCGAACTGCTGGAGAAACGGCGGGCCCTGCTCGGCCCCAACGTCTCCACCTTCTACAAGCGACCGGTCCACATCGTGAAGGGCGAAGACGTGTGGCTCTGGGACGCGGACGGCCGCCGCTACCTGGACTGCTACAACAACGTGCCCCACGTCGGGCACTGCAACCCGAGGGTGGTGGAGGCGATCTGTTCGCAAAGCGCCCAGCTCAACGTGCACAGCCGCTACCTGCACGAGAACCTGGTGAACTACGTCGAGAAGCTGACGTCCACGTACGGTGGCGAGCTCTCCAACGCCCTGCTCACTTGCACCGGCTCCGAGGCCAACGACATCGCGCTGCGCATAGCCGAAGCCATGACCGGCAAGCGGGGCGTGATCGCCACCGACGCCACTTACCACGGCAACACCAGCCTGGTCAGCCAGCTGTCGACTGGCAACGCACCCAAATACGGATACGGGCTCAACCAGTACGTGCGCCATGTGGAGGCGCCCGACAGCCTGCGCATCGACGACCCCCAGGGGCTGCGGTTTGCCGCCAAGGTGCAGGAGCAGATCGACGAGCATGAGCGCTCGGGCATCGGCTTCGCTGCGCTGATCGTGTGTCCGCTGTTCCTGAACGAAGGCTTCCCCGACCAGGCCCCGGGCTGGTTGCGGCCGACCGAACAGGTGGTCCGCCAGGCTGGCGGCTTCCTGATCTGCGACGAGGTGCAGTCGGGCTTTGCGCGCAGTGGTAGCCATTTCTGGGCGCACCAGAAGCAGGGCGTGATCCCCGACGTGGTGACCATGGGCAAGCCCATGGGCAACGGCTACCCGGTGGCGGGCCTGGTCACACGGCCGGAGGTGATGGAGCGCTTCCGCAACTCCTACCGTTACTTCAACACCTTTGGCGGCAACCCAGTGGCTTGCGCTGCAGCGATGGCGGTGCTGGAGGAGATCGAGCAACGCCAGCTGCAGGCCAATGCCGCGAAGATCGGAGCCCTGGCAGAGAAGGCGCTGAAGAATCTGGCCAGGAAGTACGGCGTCATCGGCGACGTGCGCCAGAGCGGCATGGTGTTCGGCGTCGAGTTCCTCAAGGACAGGCACACGATGGAGCCCGCTTCGGGCTTCGCTGACCAGGTGGTGGAGGCGATGCGCGAGCGCGGCGTGCTGCTGTCCAAGCTGGGGCGACACAAGAACACCCTCAAAATCCGCCCGCCGATGACCTTCTCGGAAGAACACCTGGACCTGCTGGTGCAGACGCTGGACGATGTGCTGGCCCAGCTGGCGCCGCAGTCATGACGGATCTCGCTACAAACGCGGCCACCCGGTGGGGCCTCGGACATGCGCGTCTGCGGTTCGTCGCGGGCCGGGAGAACCAGGTCTACCGGTTGAGCGACGCCTCCGTTGACTACGCCCTGCGCATCAAGCGCCCGGGCTACCGCAGCAGCGTCGAACTCGAATCCGAACTGCAGTGGATGGCGGCGCTGGCCCAGGCCGGTCTGCTGGTGCCCCGGCCCGTGTCCTCGCAGGCAGGCCGGCTGCTCGAAGAGGTGAACGGCCACCAGGTGGATCTGCTCACCTGGCTGCCTGGTCAGACCCTCGGCGCCGCGCTGCAAGAAGACCCGGCGCCCGACATCGACGGTCTTTTCCACGCGCTCGGACGTCAGATGGCACAGCTGCACGACGCCTCGGACGCCTGGGTGCCACCGGCCAGCTTTTCCCGCGTGCGCTGGGACGCCGAGGGCCTGCTGGGCGAGGCGCCGGTCTGGGGGCGCTTCTGGGAGCACCCGGCGCTGTCCGCCGACGACAGGCGCCTGTTCGAACACTTCCGGTCCGCGGCGCGGCGCGATCTGGACCGCATGCAGGACCGTCTCGACTTCGGCCTGATCCACGCCGATCTGGTGCGCGAGAACGTGCTGCTGCACGGCGAGCGCATCGGCCTGCTGGACTTCGACGATGGCGGCTGGGGCTACCGCGCCTTCGACCTGGCCACCACCCTGCTCAAGTTCATCGGGTCGCCCACCTACCCGGCGCTGCGGGACGCACTGCTGCGGGGTTACCAGGCGGTGCGCCACCTGGACCTGGACACGCTCGACCTCTTCCTGGCCCTGCGGGCCACGACCTATGTCGGCTGGGTCGTGCCGCGGCTGGGCGAAGCGGGTGCGCAGGAACGCAGCCAGCGCTACGTGACCGCGGCTCGCGAGGTCTGCCAGCGCTGTATCCCGCGCCTGCCGGCGGCTTGATCCAGGTCAGGGCTTCCCCCAAAACTGGAGCGCAAGCTCTAGAAAGCACGCGGGAAAGCCCGCTGCCCGGCTTTCGACCAGGCCCGGTAGATTCCGGGGTTCACCTGGAGATGCGCATGACCAAGATTTCGCCCGATTACCTCGCCCTGCAACGCCTTTACCACTGGGAAAAGACCGCTCCGACGCGGGTGGCCCTGACACAGCCCATGGGCGCCGGGGCGGTGCAGGACTTCACCTGGGCCCAGGTGGCCGACCAGAGCCGGCGCATGGCCGCTCACCTGAAGGCCCAGGGCTGGGCGCCGGGCAGCAAGGTGGCGATCCTTTCCAAGAATTGCGCCTGGTGGATGATGAGCGACCTGGCGATCTGGATGGCCGGGTATGTCTCGGTGCCGCTGTACCCCACACTGGCGCCCGAAACCATCACCCAGATCCTGACCCACAGCGAGTCCAAGGCCCTGTTCGTCGGCAAGCTCGACGGCTGGGAGCACATGAAGCCCGGCGTGCCCGCCGGCCTGCCCTGCATGAGCTACCCGCTGTCGCCCGACGACGCGAAGCGCGCCTACGAGGGCTGGGACGCCATCGTGGCGCGCACCGGGCCGATGAAGGAGTCCCCCACCCGCGGCGAGGACGAACTGGCGACGCTGATCTACACCTCGGGCACCACCGGCCTGCCAAAGGGCGTGATGCATTCCTTCGGCAACTTCGCCTGGGCGCTGGACCGCGGCCTCGGCCGGATTCCGCTCAGCCAGGAGGACCGCATGCTGTCCTACCTGCCGCTGGCGCACGTGGTCGAGCGCATGCTGGTGGAACACGGCTGGCTGCGCACGTCCATGCACGTGTACTTCGCCGAGTCGCTGGACACCTTCGCCGCCGACCTGCAGCGCGCGCGTCCCACGGTGTTCTTCTCGGTGCCGCGGCTGTGGGTCAAGTTCCAACAGGGCATCCACCACAAGATGCCGCCCGCCAAGCTGAACCGGCTGCTGGGCATCCCGCTCATCGGCGGCCTGGTGCGCAAGAAGATCCGCAAGGCGCTGGGCCTGGACCAGTGCCGCTTCGCCGCGGGCGGCGCGGCGCCCATGCCGCTGGCGCTGCTGGAGTGGTATGGCCAGCTGGGCCTGGCGATCAACGAGGGCTACGGCATGACCGAGAACCTCGCGCTCTCGCACATCACCGAATCGGGCAAGAACCAGCGCGGCACGGTGGGACCGACCTACCCCGACGTGCAACAGCGCATCGACCCCGAGACTGGCGAGATCCAGATGAAGAGCCAGGCGCTGATGCAGGGCTACTACAAGGAGCCCGAGAAGACCGCCGAGGTGTTCACCCCCGACGGCTGGCTCAAGACCGGCGACAAGGGCAGCATCGACGCGCAGGGTCTGCTGCGCATCACCGGCCGGGTGAAAGACCTGTTCAAGACCGGCAAGGGAAAGTACGTGGCGCCAGCCCCCATCGAGGACAAGCTGGTGATGCACCCGGCCATCGAGGCCTGCGTGGTCACCGGCGCCAACCTGGGCCAGCCTCTGGGCATCGCGATGCTCAATGCCGATGCCGTCGCGCAATCGGCCAGCGCCGAGGGGCGGGTCACGCTGGAAAGCTCGCTGGCAGCCCACATCAAGACCATCAACGCCACGCTGGACCCGCACGAGCGGCTGCAGTGCCTGGTGGTGACCACCACCGCCTGGACGGTGGACAACGACGTGATCACGCCCACCTTCAAGGTCAAGCGCAACCGCATCGAAGACCTGTACGCGAAACACTACGAGGCCTGGGAGAACTCCGGCAAGACCGTGCTCTGGCAGGCCTGAGCGGCATGGCGCCGCTGGCGCTCAGTCAGCGGCACCCAGCGCCTGCGCGTGATGGCGCAGGTGGTCGTCGATGAAGCTGCTGATGAAGTAGTAGCCGTGGTCGTAGCCGGCGTGGCGGCGCAGCGTGAGCGGCTGGCCGACCTGGGCACAGGCGGCTTCAAAGGACTCGGGGTACAGCTGTTCGGCCAGGAATTTGTCGGCCAGGCCCTGGTCGATGAGGATGCCGCCGGGGTACGGTGCGCTGGTCTGCGCGGCCATCAGCAGGCTGGCGTCGTGCGCCGCCCAGGTCGCTTCGTCCTGCCCCAGATAGCCCATGAAGGCCTTGTGGCCCCAGGGGCACTTCGTCGGTGCGCAGATCGGCGCGAAGGCGGAGAGGCTGCGGAACACGCCGGGGTGCCGCAGCGCCAGCGTGAGCGCGCCGTGCCCGCCCATGGAGTGACCGGTGATGCCCAGCCGGTCGCCGTCGATGCCGAATTCGGCCACCACGCCGGGGATCAGGTCCTGCAGCAGGTAGCTTTCCATCTGCCAGTGACCAGCCCAAGGATGTTCGGTGGCGTCGAGGTAGAAGCCCGCGCCGACACCGAAGTCCCAGTGGTGGTCCTCGCCATCGATGCCGCTGCTGCGCGGGCTGGTGTCGGGGAACAGCAGGGCCAGGCCCAGCTGGGAGGCCAGGCGTTGGGCGCCGGCCTTCATGGTGGCGGTTTCTTCGGTGCAGGTCAGTCCGGCCAGGTAGGTCAGCAGCGGCACTTTCTGCCCGGCCTGCGCCTGAGGCGGCAGGAACAGCGCGAAGCGCATCGGCAGGCCGATCTGGTTGACCGAGAAGTGTTTGTAGAAGCGCTGCACGCCGCCGAAGCAGCCGTGTTCGCTGAGCAGTTCGAGTCGTTCGAGGGCCATGGTGATCGTGTGGGTGAAAGGGGTCAGCGGCGGACCAGTTCGAGCACCGCGTCGGCAAACGCGCGCGGCGCTTCCTGCGGCAGGTTGTGACCGATGCCGGGCAGCAAGCGGTGCTGGCGCGGGCCGCTGAAGCGGTGAGCGTTGGCTTCGGCGGGCTCCCAGGGGCGCACGCCGTCGGCCGTGCCATCCAAGCTGATGGTGGGCACGGTGATGGGCGGCTGGGCGGCGATGCGGCGTTCGACATCCGCCACGGCCGGGTCGCCCGGCACCAGGCCGAAGCGGTGGCGGTAGGAATGGATGACCACATCGACGAAGTCGGGGTTGTCGAAAGCGGCGGCGCTGCGTTCGAAGGTCGCGTCGTCAAACGCCCAGGTGGGGGACCAGAGTTCCCACAGCCGGCGGCACAGCGCGCGGCGGTCCTGCGTCAGCGCTGCGCGGCCGCGTTCGCTGTGGAACAGGTACTGGTACCAGAGGCGCTGTTCGTTCTCGGGCGTGTCCGGCACCATGGCGCGGGCGATGTTCTGCAGGTTGTAGCTGTTGACCGTGACCAGGCCGGCGCAGCGTTGTGGCCACAGGGCCGCGACAACGCAGGCGGCACGGCCGCCCCAGTCGTAACCCGCGAGCACGGCGCGTTCGATGGAGAGCGCATCGAGCAGGGCCAGCAGGTCGGCGCCCAGCACCGCCTGTTCGCCCGAGCGCGGCGTGGCCGCGTCGAGGAAGCGCGTACCGCCGTAGCCCCGCAGGTAGGGCACCACTACCCGGCAGCCGCCCTGGGCTAGCATCGGCGCCATGTCCACATACGCATGGATGTCGTAGGGGAAGCCGTGCATCAGCAGCACCGGCGGCCCGTCGGCGGGGCCAGCCATGTGGCAGGCCACGTCGAGCACACCGGCGCGCACGCGGGTGTCGGCATTCAGCAGCGGCAGCGCCATGACAACGTCAGAACTCAACGACGGAACGGATGGACTCGCCGCGCTTCATCAGCGCGAAGCCTTCGTTGATGTCTTCGAGCTTGAGCTTGTGGGTGATGAGGCTGTCGATGTCGATCTTGCCGTCCATGTACCAGTCCACGATCTTGGGCACGTCGGTGCGGCCGCGCGCGCCGCCGAAGGCCGAGCCTTCCCACTTGCGGCCGGTGACCAGCTGGAACGGCCGGGTGGAGATTTCCGCACCGGCCTCGGCCACGCCGATGATGATGCTGCGGCCCCAGCCCTTGTGCGTGCACTCCAGCGCCTGGCGCATCACTTTGGTGTTGCCGATGCACTCGAAGCTGTAGTCGGCCCCGCCGTCGGTGAGCTGCACGATGGCGTCGACCACGTTGTCCACGTCCTTGGGATTGATGAAGTGCGTCATGCCGAACTTCCGGGCCATGGCCTCGCGCTCGGGGTTGAGGTCGATGCCGATGATCTTGTCGGCGCCCACCATGCGCGCGCCCTGGATCACGTTCAGGCCGATGCCGCCCAGGCCAAACACCACCACGTTGGCGCCCGCCTCCACCTTGGCGGTGAAGATCACCGCGCCGATGCCGGTGGTGACGCCGCAGCCGATGTAGCAGACCTTGTCAAAGGGTGCGTCCTCGCGGATCTTGGCCAGTGCAATCTCGGGCACCACGGTGTGGTTGGCGAATGTGGACGTGCCCATGTAGTGCAGGATGGGCTTTCCGTCGATGGAGAAGCGGCTGGTGGCGTCGGGCATCAGGCCCTTGCCCTGCGTGCCGCGGATGAGCTGGCAGAGGTTGGTCTTGCGGCTCAGGCAGAACTTGCACTGGCGGCACTCGGGCGTGTAGAGCGGGATGACGTGGTCGCCCTTCTTGAGCGTGGTCACGCCGGGGCCGACGTCCACCACGATGCCCGCGCCCTCATGGCCGAGGATGGCCGGGAACAGGCCCTCGGGGTCGGCGCCCGAGAGCGTGTAGTAGTCGGTGTGGCAGATGCCGGTGGCCTTGATCTCGACCAGCACCTCGCCGAACTTAGGCCCCTGCAGATCGACGGTTTCAATGGTCAGGGGTTCGCCGGCCTTCCAGGCGACGGCTGCGCGCGTTTTCATGGGGTCTCCCGTTGGATGGAAAACCCTGAGGGTAGCGCAGCCGCGCGACAAACGTCGGATCAGTCCGTCTTGGCCCCGCCGTTGAACCACTGCGCGAACAAGGCCCTCTCTTCTTCGGTCAGTCCGGTGGCGTTGTTCATCGGCATGAGCTTCTGCACCACCACCTGCTGGTAGACCATCTGGGCGTTCTTCTTCAGCTCCTCTGCCGAGTCCAGGCGCACGCCCTTGCTCTGCAAGGCCTCGCCGTGGCACATCACGCAGCGCTGCGCCACCACCGGCTGCAGTTGTGCGTACCCCACGGTGGTCGGCGCCGCCGCGGCCGGCGCGGCGGGCGCGGGCCGGAGCCAGACGATCAGGCCGAGCAGCACGACCACGCCCACAGCCGCGTACTTCCAGGGGTGCGGGTTGCGGCCCAGCTTGTAGCCGTGGCGCATGACGAAGAACTGGCGGATGGCGGCGCCCGCGAACATGATAGCGATCAGGATCAGCCAGTTCTGCGGGTGGGCGTAGGTGAAGCTGTAGTGGTTGCTCAGCATCGCGAACAGCACCGGCAGCGTGAAGTAGGTGTTGTGCACGCTGCGCTGCTTGCCGCGGATGCCGTGGATCGGGTCCACCGGGCGGCCGGCCTTCATGTCGGCCACCATGGTGCGCTGGCCGGGGATGATCCAGAAGAACACGTTGGCGCTCATGGCCGTGGCCAGCATCGCCCCCATGAGCAGGAAGGCCGCGCGGCCGGCGAACATCTGCGTGGCCGCGTAGGCCGCGATGCAGACCAGCACCAGCACCAACGCGCCGACCTTGGTGTCGCCGTTCTTCGTCTGCCCCAAGGTGCGGCAGATCGCGTCGTAGGCAAACCAGAACACCACCAGAAAGGCCAGCGCGGCGGCAATCGCCCCGGCGGGCGACCATTCCATGACCCGCGGGTCGATCAGGTAGACGCTGGGACTCCAGAGGTAGGACACCAGGAACAGAGCAAAGCCCGAGAGCCAGGTGGAATAGCTTTCCCAGTAGAACCAGTGCAGGTGCTCGGGCAGTTTGGGCGGTGCGGCCTTGAACTTGACCGGGTGGTAGAAACCGCCGCCGTGCAGCGCCCAGAGTTCGCCGCCGACGCCGTCCTTCTTCAGCTGTTCGTCCTCGGGCGGCGTGAGGCTGCTGTCGAGGAAGACGAAATAGAAGGAGGAGCCGATCCAGGCGATGGCGACGATGACGTGCAACCAGCGCAGCAGCAAATTGGCCCAGTCGAGCAAATAGGTTTCCATGGCACCTCAACACAAGGACGGTGAATCCGTCAGGGTTTGCGACTCACCACCGCGGGCGCTCTGAGTCGACTGAGGGCCGCGTAATTGAGTGCCCCGGGCTGTGTGGCCCAGGCACCCGCTCCGCTGCGACCGGATGGAGAAAGTGTATACACTTTTTGGAGACAGATGATCCGGGGTTTACCCGAGGTGGTGCCCTTCCAGCAAGCACGGGCCGTGCCACCCGTGACGGGGTCACATCATCAGCGCGTTGACCAGATCCAGCTGCCGGTTGGCCCGCACCTGTCCCAGGTCGAGGCTGGCCTCCAGACGCTGCAGGTGGTCCATCATGTTGGCCACCGCCGAGTCCGGGTGGCCGGTCTCGCAGATGCGCAGGAACTGCTCGTGTTCGTCGGTCGAGCAGTGTGCGTCGTTGCTGCTCTGGTAGAGCATGGCAATCAGGGAACTGCGCGCCACCAGCTCGGTGAGGATCTCGGTGAGGATGCGGTGCCCGGCAGCCTCGGCCAGTGCCACGTGGAAATCCCCGAGCAGCTTTTCCCGGACGGCGCCGATCGAGGGCCCCTTGAGCGCGGAACGCTCCATGCGGATGTGCTGGCGCAGCTGCTCGAAATCCGCTGGCCGGGCACGGGCCACGAACAGCCGCACGATCTCCGCCTCGATGAGGCGGCGCGCCGAGAACACCTCGCGCGCCTCCTCCACACTCGGCTGGCACACGTAGGTGCCTTTGTCGGGAATGGTCTCGACCAGCTTGTCCTTGGCCAGCATGAGCAGCGCGGCGCGCACCTTGGTCCGGCTCACCCCGTAAACCCGGCCGAGGGCCTCCTCGCGCAGCCAGGTGCCCGGAGGGATGCGCTTTTCCACGATGGCGGCGGCGACATCCTGCGCGATGCTCTCGACCGTGGGGCCGCGCTCGGTCGTGTCCAGCGCGTCCTCCTGCCCCACCTGTGGTGCGCGGGCGTTCACCGGGCTGCTGCGTTTTCTGGGCATGCCCGGATTCTAGGCTCAGGCCCTCCGGCGGCTGGCGGTCATCGGGGCCGCCACGGTCGGCTCGCCGTCGAGGAAGCGGCGGCACGGCGCCCAGTGGTTCATCAGAAGGTAATACACCACGCCGGCCGGCAACAGGCTCGCGTACCAGCTGATGGACGGGAAGGACAGCGCCACGGCCGCACCGGCCAGCGTGGCCAGCATGCCGGCCCAGTTCACGCCCCGGTACGGACCGTTCTCGTCATAAAGCTTGGCCAGATCGAGGCGGCGGCCGCGCAGCACGTAGTAATCCACCACCAGCACCGCGAAGATCGGACCCAGGAAGGCGGAATAGGTCTGCACGAACATCTGCAGGCCCGAGGCGGATTCGTCCTTCACGAGCACCCACGGGAAGGTGCAGAAGGCCAGCAGACCGACCACCACCGCCGACTTGCGGAACGAGAGGCGGAACAGGTCCATCAGCACATAGGCCGGGGGCACCACGTTGTTGAGCACGTTGGTGGTGACCTGGGCGAAGGCGATGAACAGCAGCGTGGTAACCAACAGGGGGGTGTTGTCGACCGCACTGGAGAACACCTTGATCGGATCGGCCGTGCCAGTGGCCCCCGAGACCATCAGGCCGATCAGGCCCATGAACAGGGTGGCCGGCAGGATGCTCATGGCGTAAATCGTGGTCAGCGGGCCGGGCCGCACGTTCTTGTGCAGTTCGCGCGAGTAGTCGCTGACGTTGAGCATCATCGTGCTGTAGATGCCCAGGAACAGCATCGTCGCGCCCCAGAACGGCATGCCCCAAGTGCCTTCGATGCTGGTGATGCGCTCGTTGATGGCGCCGCCGAACTTGGTGATCACGGCATAGAACATGTAGATCAGCGACGCGATGATGAACACACTGCCCACGTTCTCCAGCCACTTGATGCCCTTGAAGCCGTAGACCGACAGCGCGATCTGCAGCAGCTGGAAGATGACGAACCAGGCCACCAGGTTGTCCCAGCCCAGCAGCGTGGCCGACACCGCGTTCAGCGCGCCGGCACCGATCCAGCTCTGGAAGCCGAACCACACCACCGCCGGCACCGCACGCACCAGGCCGGGCAGGCGGGTGCCCGAGAAGCCGAAGGCGGTGCGCGCCTGCACCATGAAGGGAATGCCGTACTTGTGGCCCGCGGCGCCGTTGATGGCCAGCGCCACACCGATGACGAAACAGCCGATGGCAATGGCCACCACCGCCTGCAGCATGTTCAGCTGGCCGACCAGGCTGGAGCCCATGGCAAAGGTGCCGATGGACACACAGCCACCCAGCCAGGCCAGCAGGTAGGACCAGCGGTCCATGATCCGGGTTTCCTGTGGTGCCAGCGATTCTTCACCGGCCACTTTCTCTTGCGCTTCGCTCATGGTGTTGTCTCCTTGTGGGTGGGAAGCAGGATGCGCCGTTCAGGCGCTGAAGTGACTGAAACGGCCTGCAAAGGCCTTGGGACGGGGGAAATCCAGGTCGCCGTGCTTGCTGGTGTGCAAGCCCAGTTGCACCAGTGATTCGGCCAGCTTGACCGCCGCGGTCACGCCTTCGACCACGGGCAGGCCCACGGCCCGCGAGATCTCTTCGGTAAGGTCGGCCATGCCGCCGCAGCCGAGGACGATGGCGCCGACCCCATCCTCTTCCTTGGCCCGCAGGCTCTCTTCGATGATCTTGCGCAGGGACGCGTCGGGGTCGTGTTCCAGGTCCAGCACCGGAATCTCGGCGGCGCGCACCCGGCGGCACTGGTGCTCGAAACCGTACTGGGCCAGCAGGTGTTCGGCAATCACGCAGGTGCGGCCCAGCGTGGTGACCACGGAAAAGCGGGTGGCGATCAGGGCGGCCATGTGAAAGGCCGCTTCGGCAATGCCGATCACGGGTGCCCGGGTCAGCTCGCGGGCCGACCACAGACCCGGGTCGCCGAAACAGGCGATCACGTAGGCGTCGGTGCCCTCGCGCTCGCCAGCCAGCACCTCCTCGGCGACCCCGATGGCGGCCACTGCCTCGTCGAAATGGCTCTCGATCGACACCGGACCGCTGGCGGGCTGGCTGGCCACGATCAGCGTGCCTGGCCCCGCCACGCGGCGCGCGGCCTGGCCGATGGTGTCCGTCATCGCCTGCGTGGTGTTCGGGTTGATCACGCGCAGCTTCATGGCATCTCCTGGTTGAATTCTGATTTCGAACACATAGTTTGTATACAAAAATCGAACACAACAAGAGGCCGCGCAGCCAAAATGACTGGGGTTTACCCGCAATGGATGGGAAGAACCGGCCGCGCGGCGACCGGTGGCGCAGCGTCAGGCGCTGCGCTGGATCAGCAGCTGGGCAACCACTGAGGCCGCGATCACCGCCGGCTCCTTGCCGCCGATGCCGGGCAGTCCGATCGGGCAGGTGATGCCCCCGAGTTCATCCTCCGTGAAGCCCCGCTCCAGCAGCCGGCGCCGGAAGGTCGCCCATTTGGTCTGGCTGCCGATCAGGCCCAGAAACGGCAGGTCGCCCACGACCCGGCGCCGCTGCAGGCAGGCCGCCACGATGTCCAGGTCTTCCGCATGCGAGAAGCTCATGATCAGCACCAGCGCACCCGGCGGCAGGTCGCGCACCGCGTCCTGCACCGGTTCGGAGTGTTCGGCACACACCGTCGATGGCAGGCGGTCCGGGAACACGCCGTCGCGGCTGTCGATCCAGTGCACCGCGAACGGCAGCGGCGCCAGCGCCCGCACGATGGCCTGCCCGACGTGTCCGCCACCGAACAGGGCGACCGGTGTGAGCACCGGCGCCAGTCGTTGCTGAAGGGCGCCCGCGTCGGTCTGTGCGACCGGCTCGAAGCGCAGCTCCACCACCCCGCCGCAGCACTGCCCCAGGCTGGGACCCAGCGCCACCCGGTGCGTCCAGGGCGCTGATGTGCCAGCGGCCAGCGCGTCCCTGGCCTGCTTCAGCGCGTCCCATTCCAGATGGCCACCACCGATGGTGCCGATCTGCTCGCCGGGCCAGACAGCCATCCAGGTGCCGGCCTCCCGCGGCACCGAGCCCTGGGTGCGCGACACGGACACGAGCACCGCCGGTGCCTGCGCCAGGCGTTCAAACAGGGTTGCAAGATCGGAGTGCTGTGTGGCGTGCATGCCAAAAATCCGTCCAAATACGCCGATGCGGCGACCGCTTGGCAGTATCCATCGGGTTCTTGCTTGGGCAAGTGGGCAAAGAACCATAAACTGCATCTCCCCAGCCCTATGGCGCCCTGCCTGGCGGCGACTTCGCCGATCACGAAGACTCCGAGAGACATCCATGCACGCTCCAACTGCCCGTTTCATTGCCACCCACCGCCTGGCCGCCCTGGCCCTGGTCGCCCTGCTCGCTGCCTGCGCCTCGCCGGTGCCCACGCCACCGCCCGCCGAGCCCGCGCTGGAGACCACCGCACCGCCATCCGAGGCACCGGTGGCCGTTGAGCCCCCGCCCACCTACGTGTCGAATGCAGCCACACCGCGCGACTACCGCCGTGACGGCGCCCGCCACCTCTATGACAAGAACGCCCACCGCATCTTCAAGGGCAAGATGCCGCCACTGCTGCAGGGCGTGGGCACCATGCAGCTGGAGCTGGACCACCGCGGCCACATCGTCACCATGCACTGGATGCGACCGCCCAGCCATCCGGGCGCCAAAGCCGAGATCGAGCGCACCATCCAGGAAGCAGCCCCCTACCCCGCCCCGGTCCTCATGGGCCGTGTCTACTACGTCGACACCTGGCTCTGGGACAAGAGCGGCCAGTTCCAGCTGGACACGCTGACCGAAGGGCAGCGGAACAAGTGATACCCCCCGCGCCGCCTGCGGCGTCACCCCCCAGGGGGCGATGCGAGTGGCCCGGCAAAGCCGGTTCCACCGCATCCTTGAATAGATTCATTGCACTCCGGACATCTCTCCGGCGCAAGTGCCCGTGTCCAGGGGACCCGTGGAACGGGCTTTGCCCGGCCACAGGGGCCGTCCCCCCGCGCAGCAGGGGGGAAGCGCCGTCAGGCGCGCAGGGGCGCGGGGCAGCTCAGCTGCCCCGGTAGGTTGAATAACTCCAGGGGCTCACCAAGAGCGGCACGTGGTAGTGCTGGTCGGTGTGGGCCACGCCGAAGTCCAGCGCCACGCGGTTCAGGAAGTTGGGCTCGGGCAGCGCTACTCCTTTCGCCGCGAAATACCCTTTCACATCGAACACCAGGCGGTAGGTGCCGACCTTCAGGCTGGTGTTGTCGTACAGCGGCCCGTCCGGGTTGCGGCCGTCGTGGTTCAGTGTGAAGCGCTTGACCAGCGCGGCCTGTTCGCCCTCGGTGGTGTAGAGCTCGACAGCCATGCCCGCCGCGGGGCAGCCGTGCATCGTGTCCAGAACGTGGGTGCTCAGGCCCATGGTGAAGTCCTCATGAAGTTCGGTCGACCAAAAGTGTATACACTTTTTGTTTTTCTGGATATGATGAATCCATGGAAACCTCCAGCACCAGCCAGATTGTCGAATCGCTGACCCGGGCCATCGTCGAGCACCGCCTGCACCCGGGCACCAAGCTTGCCGAGCAGAAACTGGCCGACCACTTCGGGGTCTCGCGCACCCTGGTCCGCCAGGCGCTGTTCCAGCTCTCGCAGAACCGCCTGATCCGGCTCGAACCCGCGCGCGGCGCCTTCGTGGCCGCCCCTTCTGTGGAGGAAGCCAAGCAGGTGTTCGCGGTGCGCCGCATGCTGGAGGTCGAAATGACACGGGCGTTCGTGCGACAGGTCAGCCCCGCCAAGCTCAAGGCCCTTCGCGACCACGTGGCCCAGGAGAAGCAGGCGGTGAACAACCAGGACGTGCCCGGCCGCACCGAGCTGCTGGGGGACTTCCATGTGCGCATGGCCGAGCTGATGGGCAACGAGGTGCTGGCCGAGCTGCTGCGCGACCTGATCTCGCGCTGCGCCCTGATCACCCTGATGTACCAGAGCACCGCCGCCGCCGAACACTCCAACGAAGAGCACGCCGACATCGTCAAGGCGCTCACCGCCAGGGACGAAGAACTGGCTGTGCGCCTGATGAACGAACACCTGCTGCACGTGGAAGAAGGCCTGACTTTCGACCGCAAGCTGCCCACCAACGACCTGTCCCTCGCCCTTTCATCCTGAGCACCCGCATGATCTACGACAGCACCGCCCCCTACCCGCGCGACCTCATCGGCTACGGCCGCGACGTGCCGCACGCGCGCTGGCCTGGCGGCGCCCGCATCGCCGTTCAGTTCGTCCTCAACTACGAAGAAGGCGGAGAGAACAGCGTGCTGCACGGCGACAAGGCCAGCGAACAGTTCCTCTCGGAAATGTTCAACCCCGCCGCCTTCGAGGCCCGCCACATCAGCATGGAAGGCATCTACGAGTACGGCTCGCGCGCGGGCGTCTGGCGCATCCTGCGCGAATTCGAAAAACGCCAGCTGCCGCTGACCGTGTTCGGCGTGTCCACCGCGCTGCAGAAGTACCCGGAACTGACCGCGGCCTTCCAGGAACTGGGCTACGACATCGCCTGCCACGGCCTCAAGTGGATCCACTACCAGAACATCGACGAGGCCACCGAGCGCGCCCACATGGCCGAGGCGATGGCGATCATTGAGCAACTGACAGGCGAACGTCCGCTGGGCTGGTACACCGGCCGCGACAGCCCCAACACGCGCCGCCTGGTGGCCGACTTCGGCGGCTTCGAATACGACAGCGACTACTACGGCGAAGACCTGCCGTTCTGGATGAAGGTGCGCAAGACCGACGGCACGGACACGCACCAGCTCATCGTGCCCTACACGCTGGACTGCAACGACATGCGCTTTGCCCTGCCGCAGGGCTACTCGCACGCCGACCCGTTTTTCCAATACATGAAGGACACCTTCGACGCGCTGTATGCCGAAGGCGACCCCGACGGCCTGGACCGCCCGAAGATGATGAGCATCGGTATGCACTGCCGCCTGCTCGGCCGCCCCGGCCGCATCACCGCGCTGCAGCGCTTCCTGGACCACATCCAGTCGCACGACAAGGTCTGGGTGGCGCGTCGCGTGGACATCGCGCGGCACTGGAAGGCCACCCACCCGCTGAACCCTGCCTGAGGTCACCGACATGCCCCTGACCCTGGACCAACTCAACGCAGCGCCCCTGTCCGAAGCGCTGCAGATGCTCGACGGCCTGTACGAGCACTCGCCCTGGATCGCCGAGCGCGCGCTGGCGCAGCGACCTTTTGCATCGCTGGCGCAGCTCAAGCACGCGATGACGCGCGTGCTGGACGAAGCCGGTGTCGAGCCGCAGCTCGCCCTGATTCGCGCCCACCCGGAACTGGCCGGCAAGGCCATGGTGAGCCAGACGCTGACAGCCGAATCCACCAACGAGCAGACCAAGGCGGGCCTGACGAACTGCACGCCCGAGGAGTTTGCACACATCCAGCAGCTCAACGCCGACTACAACGCGCGTTTCGGCTTTCCCTTCATCCTGGCGGTGCGCGGCCCGCGCGGCACGGGCCTCACCAAGGCGCAGATCATCGAAGCCTTCGAGCGCCGCGTGCACGGCCACCCGGACTTCGAGCGCGCCGAATGCCTGCGCAACATCCACCGCATCGCCGAGATCCGGCTGAACGACAAGTTCGGCTTCGAGCCGGTGGACGGACAACTGGTGTGGGACTGGCAGGAAAAGCTGGCGCAGCACAGCGATCCGGGCTACGCCGAGAAAGGCCAGCTCACCGTCACGTATCTCACCGACGCACACCGCGCCTGCGCCCAGCGCATCAGCCACTGGATGAAGGACTGCGGTTTCGACGAAATCGAAATCGACGCCGTGGGCAACGTGGTGGGTCGCTATCACGCCGCCAAACCGGGTGCCAAATACCTGTTGACGGGCAGCCACTACGACACCGTGCGCAACGGTGGCAAGTACGACGGGCGCCTGGGCATCTTCGTGCCCATGGCCTGTGTGCAGAAGTTGCACGCGGCCGGCCAACGCCTGCCCTTCGGCATCGAGGTCGTGGGCTTCGCGGAAGAAGAAGGCCAGCGCTACAAGGCCACCTTCCTCGGCTCCGGCGCGCTCACCGGCCACTTCGACCCGGCCTGGCTGGACCAGAAGGACGCCGATGGCGTCACCATGCGCGAGGCCATGCAGCACGCCGGCCTGTGCATCGACGACATCCCGAAGCTCCAGCGCGACCCGGCGCAGTACCTGGGCTTCATCGAGGTGCATATCGAGCAGGGGCCGGTCCTTAACGAACTGAACCTGCCGCTGGGCATCGTCACCAGCATCAACGGCAGCGTGCGCTACCTGAGCGAGGTCATCGGCATGGCCAGCCACGCCGGCACCACGCCCATGGACCGGCGCCGCGACGCCGCCGCGGCGGTGGCCGAACTGATCCTGTATGCCGAGCAGCGCGCCGCGCAGGACGGCGACTCCGTCGCCACCGTCGGCATGCTGCAGGTGCCCAACGGGTCCATCAACGTGGTACCCGGTGCCTGCAAGTTCAGCCTGGACATGCGCGCCCCCACCAACGCGCAGCGCGACGCGATGGCGCGGGATGTGCTGGCCAAGCTCGACGAGATCTGTGAGCGCCGTGGTCTGCGCCACACGCTGGAGGAAACCATGCGCGCTGCCGCGGCCCCCAGCGCCCCTGAATGGCAGGCGCGCTGGGAAGCGGCCTGCACCGAGCTGGGTGTGCCGCTGCACCGCATGCCCAGCGGCGCGGGGCACGACGCGATGAAGCTGCACGAGGTGATGCCGCAGGCCATGCTGTTCGTGCGTGGCGAGAACAGCGGCATCAGCCACAACCCGCTCGAATCCAGCACCGCCGACGACATGGACCTGGCCGTCAAGGCCTTCGACCACGTGCTGCACCAACTGACCACCGAATCCCACTGAAAGCCGCCATGACCACCGCCCAACAGCAACTCGACGCCTGGATCGACGCCCACTTCGACGAAGAAGTGCGGTTCCTGCAGGAACTCATCCGCGTACCCACCGACACGCCCCCGGGCAACAACGCGCCGCATGCCGAGCGCACCGCCGAGTTATTGGCCGCAATGGGCCTGACCGCCGAGAAGCACGCCGTGCCCGAGGCCGACGTGAAGGCCGCCGGGCTGGAGACCATCACCAACCTGATCGTGCGGCGCCGCTTCGGCGACAGCGGCCCGACCATCGCGCTCAACGCCCACGGCGACGTGGTGCCGCCCGGCGACGGCTGGACCCACGACCCGTACGGAGGCGAGATCGCCGACGGCAAGATCTACGGCCGCGCCGCAGCGGTGAGCAAGTGCGACATCGCCAACTTCACCTTTGCCATCCGCGCGCTGGAGTCGCTGGGCACACCGCTCAAAGGTGGCGTGGAGCTGCACGTGACCTACGACGAGGAATACGGCGGCGAGGTCGGCCCCGCGTGGCTGCTGGACAAATGCCTGACCAAGCCCGACCTGATGATCGCCGCCGGCTTCAGCTACCAGGTGGTGGTGGCGCACAACGGCTGCCTGCAGCTGGAGGTCACGGTGCACGGCGACATGGCGCACGCGGCCATTCCCGACAGCGGGACGGACGCCCTGCAAGGTGCGGTGCACATTCTCAACGCGCTGTACGCGCTGAACGCCGAGTACCTCAAGGTGCGCTCTAGCGTCGAAGGCATCACCCACCCCTACCTCAACGTGGGCCTGATCCAGGGCGGCACCAACACCAACGTGATCCCCGGCAAGGTGGTGCTCAAGCTCGACCGCCGCATGATCCCCGAGGAAGACCCGGCCGAGGTCGAGGCCGCGCTGCGCCGCACCATCGCCGAGGCCGCCGCCCGCTACCAGCCGCCGCGGGGCGGACGCGCCATCAGCGTGGACGTCAAGCGCATCCTGCTGGCGCGTGCACTCAAGCCCCTGCCCGGCAACAAGCCCCTGGTCGAAGCCCTGCAAAAACACGGCAGCGAGCTGTTCGGCGAACCCATCCCCGCCGTGGGCACACCGCTCTACACCGACGTGCGCATCTACGGCGAGCACGGCATTCCGGGCGTGATCTATGGCGCCGGCCCGCGCACGGTGCGCGAGTCGAATGCCAAACGGGCCGACGAGAACCTGGTGCTGGAAGACCTGCGCCGTGCCACCAAGGTGGTCGCGCGCACCTTGCTGGACCTGTTGAAGTCCGCATAAACGCGTACCCCACCCCGTGACACAATGACCGCCCGCCCCGCCGGGCGGTTCGCACTTTGGAGACCTCATGACCCCCGCCGAACAAGCCCTGCGCGACGCCGCGCTCGAATACCACCGCTCGCCCAACAAGGGCAAGATCGCCGTCGTCCCGACCAAGCCGCTGTCCAACCAGCGCGACCTGTCGCTGGCCTACTCGCCGGGCGTGGCGTTTCCCTGTCTGGCCATTCAGGAGAACCCGGCCCTGGCAGCCGAATACACCAGCCGCGGCAACCTGGTGGGCGTGATCACCAACGGCACGGCCGTGCTGGGACTGGGCGACATCGGCCCGCTGGCCGGCAAGCCTGTGATGGAAGGCAAGGGCTGCCTGTTCAAGAAGTTCGCCGGCATCGACGTGTTCGACATCGAGCTGGCCGAGCGCGACCCGGACAAGCTGGTGGACATCATCGCGGCGCTGGAGCCCACGCTGGGCGGTGTGAACCTGGAAGACATCAAGGCGCCCGAGTGCTTCTACATCGAGCGCAAGCTGCGCGACCGCATGAAGATCCCGGTCTTCCACGACGACCAGCACGGCACGGCCATCATTTCCAGCGCGGCGCTGATCAACGGCCTGGAGCTGGTGAAGAAGCAGATTGGCGAGGTCAAGATCGCCGTCAGCGGTGCGGGTGCGGCGGCCATCGCCTGCCTGGACCTGATGGTCAATCTGGGCGTGAACATCGAGAACATCCTCGTCTGCGACTCCAAGGGCGTGATCCAGACCGAGCGCGAGGACGCCAAGGCCGGCAAGCTCGACGAGTCGAAGCAGCGCTACTGCCGCACCTCGTCGGCGCGCACCCTGGCCGACGCCATGAACGGCGCCGACGTGTTCCTGGGTTGCTCGGCCGCCGGTGTGGTCGACGCCGACATGGTCAAGAGCATGGCGCGCCAGCCCATCATCCTGGCGCTGGCCAACCCCGAGCCCGAGATCCGGCCCGAGGTGGCCAAGGCCGCACGGCCGGACTGCATCATCGCCACCGGCCGTTCGGACTACCCGAACCAGGTCAACAACGTGCTGTGCTTCCCGTACATCTTCCGCGGCGCGCTCGATTGCGGCGCGACCAAGATCACGGAAGAGATGAAGATGGCCTGCGTGCACCAGATCGCCGACCTGACCAAGGCAGAGACCAGCGACGAGGTCGCTGCCGCCTACGCCGGACAGGAACTGGTGTTCGGCCCCGACTACCTCATCCCCAAGGCCTTCGACACGCGCCTGATCCTCAAGATCGCGCCGGCCGTGGCCCAGGCCGCTGCCGACTCCGGCGTCGCGACCCGCCCGATCACCGACATGGACGCCTACCGCCAGTCGCTCTCGCGCTTCGTGACGCAGACCGGCATCCTGATGCGCCCGATCTTCAACGCCGCCAAGGCCCTGCCCGCGGACAAGAAGCGCGTGGCCTACGCCGACGGCGAGGACGAGCGCGCGCTGCGCGCCGCTCAGATGGCGATCGACGACGGACTGGCCACGCCGACCCTGATCGGCCGTCCGGCCGTGATCGAGGCGCGCATCCAGAAGGCGGGCCTGCGCATCCGCCTGGGCGTGGACGTGGAGAACGTCAACCCCGAAGGCGACCCGCGCTTCCGCCAGTACTGGGAGCACTACCACGGCCTGATGAAGCGCAACGGCGCGACGCCCGAGGTGGCCAAGGCTGCGGTGCGCCGCTCCAACACCATCATCGGTTCGCTGATGCTCTCGCTGGGAGACGCCGATGCGCTGATCTGCGGCCTGGTCGGCACCTATGCCACGCACCTGGAGCGCATCGACGCCATCCTGGGCAAGGCGCCGGGCGTGAACAACTACGCTGCGGTCAACGCGCTGATGACCGCCAGCGGCCCGCTGTTCATCGCCGACACCTATGTGAACGAAGATCCCACGGCCGAGCAGCTGGCCGAGATCGCCTGGATGGCGGCGCAGCAGGTGCAGCGCTTCGGTCTGCCGCCGAAGGTGGCCTTCCTCTCGCACTCCAGCTTTGGCTCCAGCAAGCGCGCGTCGGCCAAGAAGATGCGCGCGGCGCGCGACCTCTTTGTGGCCCAGCACCCGGGCATCGAATGCGACGGCGAGCTGCACGGCGACGCCGCGCTGCAGCCCGAGATCCGCCAGGCCTACCTGGGTGACTCCACCCTCAGCGGCTCGGCCAACCTACTGGTCTGCCCCAACGTGGATGCCGCCAACATCCTCTACAACGTGCTCAAGACCACCGCCAGCGGCGGCGTGACCGTGGGCCCAGTGCTGACCGGCGTGGCCCGCCCCGCCTACATCCTGACGCCCGCAGCCACCGTGCGCCGCGTGCTCAACATGACGGCGCTGGCCGCGGCGGCCAGCCCGCGCGGCTGAGCGGGTCCCCCGCTCCACCCAAAGGGACGCCACAGCGTCCCTTTTTTTGTGCCCGTGCCCCCGGACACCGCCCGTCGGCCAGCGCCGCTCACGAGGGTTTCCCCGATGTCTTCGCCAGATGTGGGTACACATAATTTGTATACAGTTTTGCATGCAAAAGGAGACGCCATGTCCACAACGGTTCATCCCGTAGACGAACAACTGCCCGGAAGCAAGCTGACCGCGCTGGGCCTTCAACACGTGCTGGTGATGTACGCGGGCGCCGTGGCGGTCCCGCTGATCGTGGGACGGGCGCTCAAGCTCAGTCCGCAGGAGGTGGCCATGCTGATCTCGGCCGACCTGTTCTGCTGCGGCATCGCCACGCTGATCCAGGCACTGGGTGTCACGCAGTGGTTCGGCATCAAGTTGCCCGTGATGATGGGCGTGACCTTCGCCGCCGTCGGCCCCATGGTGGCCATCGCCAACACCACGCCGGGCACCGACGGGGCGCGCATGCTGTTCGGCGCCATCATCGGTGCGGGGGTGATCTCCATCGTGATCGCGCCCATGGTCAGCCGCCTGCTGCGCTTCTTTCCGCCGGTGGTCACCGGCACCATCATCGCGGTCATCGGCATCAACCTGATGCGCGTGGGCATCAACTGGATCTTCGGCAACCCGGTAGGCCCCACCGCACCGTCGGTGGTGCCGCCGGAGCACAGCGAGTGGCTGAGCACGCTGCGCAGCGCCGCGGCCGCAGGCACCCCCGGCTACCCGCCTGTGCCGCAGGGCCTGACCCTGGCCCCCACCGAACCCAACCCGCGCTACGCTGCCCTGCCAGGCATCGCGGTGTCGGCCGTGGTGCTGGCCACCATCCTGCTGGTGGCCCGGTTTGCCAAGGGCTTCCTCGCCAACATCTCGGTGCTGATCGGCATCGTGGTCGGCGGTGTCATGGCGACGATGATGGGCATGATGCATTTCGACAAGGTCGGCCAGGCCAAGTGGGTGGACGTGGTGCTTCCCTTCCACTTCGGCATCCCCATCTTCGACCCGGTCATGGTGCTGACCATGACGCTGGTGATGATCGTGGTGATGATCGAATCCACCGGCATGTTCCTGGCACTGGGCGAGATGACGGACCGCAAGATCGACCAGCCGGCGCTGGCCCGCGGCCTGCGCACCGACGGCCTGGGCACCCTCATCGGCGGCATCTTCAACACCTTCCCCTACACCAGCTTCTCGCAGAACGTGGGTCTGGTCGCGGTCACCGGCGTCAAGAGCCGCTTTGTCTGTGTGGCCGCCGGCGTCATCCTGCTGGTGCTGGGCCTGCTGCCCAAGATGGCGGCGCTGGTGGAGTCGCTGCCCACTGTGGTGCTGGGCGGTGCGGGTCTGGTGATGTTCGGCATGGTGGCGGCCACCGGCATCCGCATCCTGGGCAGCGTGGACTTCAAGACCCAGCGCAACAATGCCCTGATCGTGGCGATCTCCATCGGCGTCGGCATGATCCCGCTGATCGCCCCCAAGTACTCGCAGTGGATGCCGCACGCCATCCACCCGCTGATCGAATCGGGCATCCTGCTGGCCTCGATCAGCGCCGTGCTGCTGAACCTGTTCTTCAACGGCGGCAAGGCCGACGAAGCCGCCGCCATCCACGCAGCGAAACAGGCGGAAGCCCACTGACTTCCTGCTTTTGAACCAAAGGGGCCGCAAGGCCCCTTTTTCGTGCACGCCGCACCAACACAGGGTTAGTCAGGATGACGCCTCCGGCGGCAGCCCCAAAAATCTGTATACACCTTCTGTGTTCAATGCGCAGGCCGTGCCAGGGCCTGGCATCGAACTTGCTGACCCGCTGTCAGACCCTTCCGCATCCTTGCGCGCCACCCCGACGGAGACCTTCGCCATGAACAAACGCCACCTTCTCAAGTTCACCGCCGCCCTGGCCGCCGCTGCCGCCTTTGGCAGCGCCTCGGCCCAGACCGCGATCAAGTTCCAGCTGGACTGGCGCTTCGAAGGCCCGGCCGCGCTGTTCCTGCAGTCGGAGGCCAAGGGCTACTACAAGGCCGCCGGCCTGAACGTCACCATCGACGCCGGCAACGGCTCGGGCGGCACGGTCACCCGCGTGGCTTCCGGCACCTACGACATGGGCTTCGCCGACATGGCGGCCCTGATGGAATTCCACGCCAACAACCCGGACGCGCCGAACAAGCCGGTGGCCGTGATGATGGTCTACAACAACACGCCCGCCGCCGTGCTCGCGCTCAAGAAGAGCGGCATCACCAAGCCGGCCGACCTCAACGGCAAGAAGCTCGGCGCCCCGGTGTTCGACGCCGGCCGCAAGGCCTTCCCGATCTTCCAGAAGGCCAACGGCATCGGCAACGTGGCCTGGACCTCGATGGACCCGCCGCTGCGCGAGACCATGCTGGTGCGCGGCGACATCGACGCCATCACCGGCTTCTCGTTCACCTCGCTGCTGAACCTGGAAGCGCGTGGGGTGAAGGCCGAAGACGTGGTCATCCTGCCCTACGCCGACCATGGCGTGAAGCTCTACGGCAACGTGGTGATCGCCAGCCCCAAGCTGATCAAGGAGAACCCGGCCGCCATCAAGGCCTTCCTGGCCGCCTTCGCCAAGGGCGCCAAGGAAGCCATGGCCAACCCGGCCGCCGCCATCGAGACCGTGAAGGCGCGCGACGGCATCATCAATGTCGCGCTCGAAACCCGCCGCCTGCAGATGGCTGTGGACGCGGTGGTGGCCAGCCCCGACGCGCGCAAGGAAGGCTTCGGCCAGATCGTGCCGGGTCGCATGGCGCTGATGGCCTCGCAGGTGTCCGACGCCTACGGCACCAAGAACCGCGTCGACGTGGCGCAGGTGTGGAACGGCTCCATGCTTCCCTCGGCGGCCGAGCTCAACGTGCTGCCCCCGGCCAAGAAGTGATGGCCGACGCCGCATCCTCCGACAAGGCCTTCGTCGACTTCGACGGCGTCTGGCTGGCCTACAACGATGAGCTGCTGGCGAAGAACGTCTTCGCGGTCGAGGACATCAACCTGAAGGTGCGGCAGGGCGAGTTCATCGCCATCGTCGGCCCTTCGGGCTGCGGAAAGTCCACCTTCATGAAGCTCACGACCGGGCTGAAGATGCCCAGCATGGGCAAGATCACCATCGACGGTCAGCCGGTGACAGGGCCACTGAAGATCTCCGGCATGGCCTTCCAGGCCCCGTCGCTGCTGCCGTGGCGCACCACGCTGGACAACGTGCTGCTGCCGCTGGAAATCGTCGAGCCCTACCGCAGCCAGTTCAAGGACCGGCGCAAGGAGTACGAGGAGCGGGCCAAGAAGCTGCTGGCCAGCGTGGGCCTGGGCGGCATGGAGAAGAAGTTTCCCTGGGAGCTCTCGGGTGGCATGCAGCAGCGCGCCAGCATCTGCCGCGCGCTGATCCACGAGCCCAAGATGCTGCTGCTGGACGAACCCTTCGGCGCGCTCGACGCCTTCACCCGCGAGGAACTCTGGTGCACGCTGCGCGACCTGTGGGAGGCACAGAAGTTCAACGTCATCCTGGTCACGCACGACCTGCGCGAAAGCGTGTTCCTGGCCGACACGGTGTACTGCATGAGCAAGAGCCCCGGCCGTTTCGTGGTGCAGCGCGAGATTCCGATCCCGCGCACGCGCGACCTGGAGGTGACCTACACGCCCGAGTTCACCGACATCGTGCACGAGCTGCGCGGCCACATCGGCGCCATGCGCAAGGCCGGCGCCACCATCAACCAGTGAAAGCCATCGCATGAACAAGAAACAGATGGAGCGCTGGTCGCCGCTGCTGCTGCTGATCGCGATCATCGTGATCTGGGAAGTGATCTGCAGCGGCTTCGGTGTCTCGGAGTTCATCTTCCCCAGCCCCTCGCGCATCTGGGAACAGACGCTGGAGCACAAGACCACCATCCTGGGCCACGCCTGGCGCACCTTCTGGGTGACGATGGCGGGCTTTGGCATCGCCATCGTGGTGGGCGTGCTGCTGGGCTTCCTGATCGGAAGTTCGCGCCTGGCCTACGCCGCGGTCTACCCGCTCATGACCGCCTTCAATGCCCTGCCCAAGGCGGCCTTCGTGCCCATCCTCGTGGTGTGGTTCGGCATCGGCGCAGGCCCGGCCATCCTCACGGCCTTTCTCATCAGCTTCTTCCCCATCATGGTCAACATCGCCACCGGCCTGGCCACGTTGGAACCCGAGCTGGAAGATGTGCTGCGCGTGCTGGGCGCCAAACGCTGGGACGTGCTGATGAAGGTGGGCCTGCCGCGCTCCATGCCCTACTTCTACGGCTCGCTCAAGGTCGCGATCACCCTCGCCTTCGTGGGCACCACGGTGTCGGAGATGACCGCCGCCAACGAGGGCATAGGCTACCTGCTGATCTCGGCCGGCAGCTCGATGCAGATGGGCCTGGCATTCTCCGGCTTGCTGGTGGTCGGCATCATGGCGATGGTCATGTACGAGCTGTTCAGCTTCATCGAGAAGCACACCACCGGCTGGGCGCACCGCGGAAGCCAGGGCTGATGACCAGCGACCAGATCGCGCGGCACCTGCGCCGTGCCAACGATGTGGCGCTGCGCGCGATGCAGATGGGCCGCCACCCCTTCGGTGCGCTGCTGGTCGCGCCCGACGGCGAGACGGTGCTGGCCGAGCAGGGCAACATCGACACCGTGCAGCACGCCGAGGCCACGCTGGCGCGTGCGGCCTCGCTCAACTACCCGGCGGGCTTTCTCTGGAACTGCACCCTGGTGACCACATTCGAGCCCTGCGCCATGTGCGCCGGCACCATTTACTGGGCGAACATCGGCCGCATCGTCTATGGCGCGAGCGAAGAGGCCCTGCTCGCGCTCACCGGCAACCACGCTGAGAACCCCACGCTCGCCCTCCCATGCCGCGAGGTGATCGCGCGCGGGCAGAAGGCCATCGAGGTCATCGGTCCCATCCCGGCGCTGGAGGCCGAGATGGTCGAACCCCACCGCAGTTTCTGGTCCCAGCGCTGACCGGGCGCCGCCTACACTCGCCCGATGCCCTGGCACGCCCGTCTCTCCCTCGACTACCAACGGCAAGGTGAGCGCACCGTCCTGCAGCACTCGCACGACGGCCCGCTGCGCATCTTCAAGAGCCTCTACCCCGAGGGCAATGCGGTCTGCCACAACGTCATCGTGCACCCGCCGGGTGGACTGGTCGGCGGTGATCGGCTGGACATTGGCGTGAAGGTGGGCGCGGGCGCCCATGCCCTGATCAGCACCCCGGGCGCCACCCGCTTCTACGCCAGCGACGAGGCCTTCGCCACGCAACAGGTGCGGCTGCAGCTGGACGCCGGCGCGCGGCTGGAGTGGCTTCCGCTGGAGACCATCGCCTACCCCGGCTGCCGGGCCGACAACCGCTGGAGCGCGACCCTGGCCGAGGACGCCGAGCTGATGGCCTGGGATGTCACCGCGCTCGGCCTGCCCGGTGCGGCCCAGCCCTACGAGCAGGGCGACTTCCACCAGCGGCTGGAGATCCCCGGTTGCTGGCTGGAGCAGGCGCGCATCGCCGCGCACGACCGGCGACTGATGGATTCGCCCCTCGGCTTGGGCGGCCACCGCTGCCTGGGCACGCTGGTGTTCGCCACCGGCGGCCCGCTGGCGCGCGAGCGGCGCGAGCGCCTGCTTGAGGTGGCGCGCGAAGCCCTGCAGCAAGCCCCCGCCGAGGTGGTGGCGGGCGCCACCTGCCCCAACGACCGGGTGCTGGCGGTGCGGGCTGTGGCGCCGCTGGTCGAGCCGCTGATGGCCTGCCTGCAGGGCGTCTGGGCGGCGCTGCGCCCGGCGGCCTGGGGATTGAGCGGCGTGGCGCCTCGAATCTGGCGCGTCTGAAAGAAACTGCCGGGATTTCCCTGATCTGTTTTTCGCTTTGCGGCGTCCGAGCCGGTCCACAATGAGCCGACATCAAGCGACCACCTCGTGGTTGACCGCCTCTGTCCGCTCTCATGGCCTTCGCCCCCAACGCACTGCATGAATCACATGCCCTGGTCATCGAGGGCAACCCGCAGTCGCGTTCGATTCTGGTGTCACAGCTTCGGGAACTGGGTCTGGGCAAGGTGTCCCAATGTTCCCGCCTGTCCGACGCACGCCGCAAGCTGGAGGCCACCCAGTACGACGTCATCATCTGTGAGCAGACCTTCGACAAGGAACCCGGATCGGGTCAGGATCTGCTGGACGACCTGCGCCGCAACCAGTTGCTGCCGTTCCACACCGTGTTTGTCATGGTCACGGCCGAGGCTTCTTACGCCAAGGTCGCCGAGGCCGCAGAGTCGGCCCTGGATGCGTACCTGCTGAAACCCCACACCGGGGCCAGGCTGGCGGAACGCATCCTGCAGGCCCGCCAGAGAAAGCGGGAACTGCAGGCCATCTTCTCGGCCATCGATGAGCAGGACTTCAACCGGGCAGCCTCATTGTGTCTGGAGCGCTTCGAGTCGCGTGGCTCCTACTGGCTGTACGCGGCCCGGATCGGTGCGGAGCTGCTCCTGCGCACCGGGCGCATCGCCGAGGCGCAACAGCTGTACGAGGCCGTGATCCAGGCCAAGGCCCTGCCCTGGGCCAAGCTCGGCGTGGCAAGGACCCAGCTGAGCAGCGGACACGCGTCCAAGGCGGCCACCACGCTGGAGAGCCTGCTGCAGGAAGACCCGGGCTATGCCGACGCGTACGACGTGATGGGCCGCACCCAGTTCGAGCTGGGCAACTTCGAGAATGCCCTGGCCACATTCCGCATGGCCACGCAGCTCACCCCCGGTTCCATCAGCCGGCTGCTCAAGCACGGGATGCTGGCCTACTACGCCGGCGACCGCGAGGAAGGCATCGCGCTGCTCGACCGGGCGACGCGGCTGGGCATCGACTCCAAGATGTACGACCCGCAGGCCCTGGTCCTGCTGGCCTTCGCCCGCCTGGATGCGGGCGACCGCAAGGGCATGGCCCGGGTGGTCGAACAGCTGCAGCGCCTGCGGGAACGATCCTTCGAGCCCGAGCGGCCATACCGTCTGCTGGAATTCGTCAAAACCATCGAGGCGCTGCTGCACCAGCAGAACAACCGGGTCATCGACGACATCCGGCACCTGGTGAAGCAGAGCGCCACGCCGGAGTTCGACTTCGAGATGGCCACCAACCTGCTGGGCCTGATGGGCCGCGCTTCGACCCGAGGCTTGCCACTGTCCGTGGCGGAAGCCTGGGCCGCGGTCGAGCAACTGGACATGCGTTTCTGCACCAGCCGTGCCATGTCGGAGTTGCTGGCAGCCGCAGCGACCGGGCAGGAAGACTACGCCCGCATCGCACACGAGTGCCACACACGGGTGCTGAAAATCACCGAACAGGCCATGACGCTCAGCATCAAGGGCGATCCGCGCGGCACCGTGATGCGCCTGCTCCAGGAAGGTGAGTCGACCCTCAACGCGAAGCTGATCGAATCCGCCCACCAGGTGCTGCTGCGCCACTCAGCCCGCATCCCGGACTTTGAGGCGCTCAATGAGCGGGTGGATGCCATGCGGGCCCTCTACCGGACCAGCACCAGCATCACGCGCATGGGTGACAACACCGCAGCGGGCACCGCCCCCGGGGCCATGGCGCTGCCCACTGGCTACAAGCCCCCCAAGCGGGAAGGCCTGCTCGACCACATGCGCAACGACTGACGGTCGGCACCGTCGTCGCGCTGGTCAGATCGCCACCAGCTGGCGGATGTTCTTCGCCTGCATCTCAGACCCTGGACCGCTCGCGATCACCTCGCCGCGCTCCATCACCACGTACTGGTCGGCCAGTTCTTCGGCGAAGTCGTAGTACTGCTCGACCAGCACGATGGCCATGTTGCCGCGGTCGGCCAGCATGCGGATGACCTTGCCGATGTCCTTGATGATGTTGGGCTGAATGCCTTCGGTGGGCTCGTCCAGGATCAGCAGCTTGGGGCCCGCGGCCAATGCGCGCGCAATCGCCAGCTGCTGCTGCTGACCGCCCGAGAGGTCGCCGCCGCGACGGCCCAGCATCTGCTTGAGCACCGGGAACAGCTCGAACAGCTCGGCCGGAATGGGGGTGCCGCCAGGCTTGTAGGCCAAGCCCATCTGCAGGTTCTCCTGCACCGTCAGGCGGGCGAAGATCTCGCGCCCCTGCGGCACGAAGCCAATGCCGGCGCGGGCGCGCTCGTAGGGCGTGGCCTTGTCGATGGCCTTGCCGTCGAACGTGATGCCGCCGCTCTTGATGGGCACCAGGCCCATGAGCGACTTGAGCAGTGTGGTCTTGCCCACGCCGTTGCGCCCCAGCACCACGGTCACCTTGCCGAGTTCGGCACTGAGATTCACGTTGCGCAGGATGTGGCTGCCGCCGTAGTACTGGTTGACGTCCTTGACTTGCAGGAGGCTCATGGCGGGTTCCTCAGCGGCCCAAATAGACTTCGATCACGCGCTCGTCGGCCTGCACCTCGTCGAGCGTGCCTTCGGCCAGCACCGAGCCGTCGCACAGCACCGTGACTTTCTCCGAGATCGCGCGGATGAAGCTCATGTCGTGCTCCACCACCATCAGCGAATGTTTGCCCTTGAGCGAGAGGAACAGCTCGGCCGTGCGCGCGGTTTCCTCGTCCGTCATGCCCGCCACCGGCTCGTCCAGCAGCAGCAGCTTGGGGTCCTGCATCAGCAGCATGCCGATCTCCAGCCACTGCTTCTGGCCATGGCTCAGCAGCCCGGCCTGGCGGCGCGCGCTGTCGGCCAGGTGGATGGTGCTCAGCACCTCGGCCAGACGGTCCTTCTCTTCACCCGTGAGAGAGAACACCATGCTGTGGCCGACGCGCTTGTCGGTGGCCAGCGCCAGCTCCAGGTTCTCGAACACGCTGAGTTGCTCAAACACCGTGGGCTTCTGGAACTTGCGGCCGATGCCCAAAGCGGCGATCTCGGGTTCGCGGTAGCGCAGCAGGTCGATGGTGCTGCCGAAGAACACCGTGCCGCTGTCGGGCCGGGTCTTGCCGGTGATGATGTCCATCATCGTGGTCTTGCCCGCACCGTTGGGGCCGATGATGCAGCGCAGCTCGCCGGGCGCGATGTCCAGGTTCAGGCCGTTGATGGCCTTGAAGCCGTCGAAGGACACATGCACGTCTTCGAGGTAGAGGATGCGGCCGTGCGTGGTGTCGACCTCGCCCGCACGGGCGACGCGGCCGTAACCGGCGCTGCGGCCACCCGATTCGGTCTGGGCCTGCAGTGCCGCAGCGGCGACCTTTTCATAGCGCTGCGCACCCGCTTCCATGAGGTCGGGGGTCATGCCTGGCCTCCCTTCTTGAACTTCTTCACCAGCCCCACCACGCCCTGCGGCATCCACAGCGTCACCGCGATGAACAGCACGCCCAGGAAGTAGAGCCAGAACTCGGGAAAGGTCACCGTGAGCCAGCTCTTGGCGCCGTTGACGATGAAGGCACCGACGATGGGCCCGACCAGGGTCGCGCGGCCGCCCACCGCCGTCCACACCGCGATCTCGATGCTCGCGGCGGTGCTCATTTCGCCCGGGTTGATGATGCCGACCTGCGGCACATAGAGTGCACCGGCGATGCCACACATCACGGCCGAGATGGTCCAGATGGTGAGCTTGTAGGGCAGCGGGTTGTAGCCGCAGAACATGACGCGACTCTCGGCGTCGCGAATGGCCTGCAACACACGACCGAACTTGCTGGCCACCAGCCAGCGCGCGAACACATAGAAGCCCAGCAGCGTGAGGCCGGTGATGACGAACAGCGTCATCCGCATCTCCTGCGTGGCAATCGGCAGGCCCAGGATGCGCTTGAAGTCGGTGAAGCCGTTGTTGCCGCCCATGCCGGTCTCGTTGCGGAAGAACAGCAGCAGCGCGGCGAAGGTCAGGGCCTGGGTGATGATGGAGAAGTACACGCCCTTGATGCGCGAGCGGAAGGCGAAGTAGCCGAACACGAAGGCCACCAGGCCAGGCACCAGCACGATCAGCAGCAGCGTGGCGATGAAGCTGTCGGAGAGCGCCCAGTGCCAGGGCAGCTCCTTCCAGTCCAGGAAGACCATGAAGTCCGGCAGGTCGCTCTGGTAGTTGCCATCGCGGCCGATCTGGCGCATCAGGTACATGCCCATCACATAGCCGCCAAGGGCGAAGAACAGGCCGTGGCCCAGCGACAGGATGCCGGTGTAGCCCCAGATCAGGTCCATGGCCAGCGCGCAGATGGCGTAGCACATGATCTTGCCCAGCAGGCCGACCATGTAGTCCGACAGGTGGAACACGCTGTCCGCCGGCACCAGCAGGTTGAGCACCGGCGCCAGGGCACAGACCACCAGCAGCGCGACCATGACGCCGCTGAACGCACCGCGCGTGAGCAGCGGGCCGGGAGTGGGGAGGGAGATGGCGGCGGTGTTCATGCCTCGCGACCCTTGAATGCAAAGATGCCCTGCGGACGTTTCTGGATGAAGACGATGATGAAGACCAGCACCGCGATCTTGGCCAGCACGGCGCCGGCCCAGCCTTCGAGGAACTTGTTGAGCAGGCCCAGGCCCAGCGCGGCGTAGACCGTGCCGGCGAGCTGGCCGACACCGCCCAGCACCACCACCATGAAGCTGTCGACGATGTAGCTCTGGCCCAAGTCGGGGCCGACGTTGCCGATCTGGCTGAGCGCGCAGCCCGCCAGCCCGGCGATGCCCGAACCCAGCGCGAAGGCGTAGGTGTCGATGCGCGCGGTGTTCACGCCCATGCAGCTGGCAATCGGACGGTTCTGCGTCACGCCGCGCACAAACAGGCCCAGGCGGGTCTTCGAGATCAGCAGGGTCACACCGATCAGCACCGCCGCTGCGAAAGCGATGATGAGGATGCGATTCCAGGGCAAGGTGAGGTTGCCCAGCAGCGTGACGCTGCCGCTCATCCAGCTCGGGTTTTCCACGCCCACGTTCTGCGCGCCGAAGAGGCTGCGCACGCCCTGCATCAGCACCAGGCTGATGCCCCAGGTGGCCAGCAGCGTCTCCAGCGGACGGCCGTAGAGGAAACGGATCACGCTGCGTTCCATCGCCGCGCCCACCAGGGCCGAGGCGATGAAAGCCACCGGCATGGCGGCCAGCAGGTACCAGTCAAAGTAATCGGGCAGCGTGCTCTTGAAGAAGGCCTGCACCAGCCAGGTGGCGTAGGCGCCGATCATGATCAGCTCGCCGTGCGCCATGTTGATCACACCCATCAGCCCGTAGGTGATGGCCAGGCCCAGAGCAGCCAGCAGCAGGATGCTGCCCAGGCTGATGCCGGTGAAGGCCTGCGAGAGACCGCTGCTGATGGCGAGCGAGCGGTCCAGCGCGGACATCGCGTCACCCAGAGCGGTCTTGACCGTGGCGCTCTGCTCGGCCTCCAGGCGGGCGGCCAGCAGGGGCTTGAGCGCGGGGTCGCCCATGCCACCCAGCGCCTGCGCGGCGGCCAGACGCTGCGCCTCGTCGTCGCTGGCCAGTTGCAGGGCGGCGCGCGCCCGCTCCAGGCTGGTGCGCGCCTTCGCATCGAGTGCGGTGTTGGCCAGCGCCTTGTCCACCAGGGGCAGTTGCGCCGCATCCGGCTCTTCGAACGCGCTCTTCTGCAGCAGTTCTGCGGCCGCCTGCTGGGCGGGCACATCGCTGCCGAACAGGTCGCGCACCGACAGCGCAGCCTCCAGTGCGCCGCGCAGCCGGTTGTTGACCATGGAATCTTCGGCCTCGTCGGCCAGGGTGACCGGGGCACCGGTCACGGCATCGGTGGCACTGCCGTCGTCGGCGATCAGCAGCACCTGCTCGCCCTGCACCTTGACGGCGCCGTTGCCCAGCGCCTGCAGCAGTGCGAGCGTGCGCTCGTCGGGTTCGGCCGCCAGCCGGTTGATGGCGGCGATGCGGTCGTCGCTGTCACCCACGGCCAGCGCCAGGGCGTCGGCCGGGGTGAGGGCATGTGCACTGGCTGCGCCGATCAGGCACAACAACACGAGAAGGGAACGCAGCCAGCGCATCAGGACCCCCGCTTACTTCTTCTCAGGGACGTTCTTCTTGCCCTTGTTCTCGGGGATGTAGTCGCTCCACGGGTCGGCCACGACCGGACCCGGGGTCTTCCACACCACGTTGAACTGGCCGTCGGCCTTCACTTCGCCGATGAACACCGGCTTGTGCAGGTGGTGGTTTTCCTTGTCCATCGTGCTGGTGAAGCCGCCCGGCGCCTTGAAGGTCTGGCCGGCCATGGCGGCGATGACCTTGTCGGTGTCGGTGGACTTGGCCTTCTCGACGGCCTGGGCCCACATGTTGATGCCGATGTAGGTGGCTTCCATCGGGTCGTTGGTCAGCGGCTTGTCCTTGTGGCCGGCGATGTTCTTGGCCTTGGCGTAGGCGCTCCACTTCTTCACGAACTCGGCGTTGGCCGGGTTCTTGATGCTCATGAAGTAGTTCCAGGCGGCCAGGTGGCCCACCAGCGGCTTGGTGTCGACGCCGCGCAGCTCTTCCTCACCCACGGAGAAGGCCACCACCGGCACGTCCTTGGCCGACAGGCCGGCGTTGCCCAGCTCCTTGTAGAACGGCACGTTGGAGTCGCCGTTGATGGTGGAGACCACGGCCGTCTTCTTGCCGGCAGAAGCGAACTTCTTGATGTTGGCAATGATGGTCTGGTAGTCGGAGTGACCGAAGGGCGTGTACTCCTCCATGATGTCCTCGTCCTTCACGCCCTTGGACTTCAGGAAGGCGCGCAGGATCTTGTTGGTGGTGCGCGGATACACGTAGTCCGTGCCCAGCAGCACCCAGCGCTTGGCCGAGCCGCCGTCCTTGCTCATCAGGTATTCCACGGCGGGAATGGCCTGCTGGTTGGGCGCGGCGCCGGTGTAGAACACGTTCTTGCTCAGCTCTTCGCCTTCGTACTGCACCGGGTAGAACAGCAGGCTGTTCTTTTCTTCAAACACCGGCAGCACCGACTTGCGCGACACCGAGGTCCAGCAGCCGAACACGGCGGCCACCTTGTCCTGGTCGATCAGCTGCTTGGCCTTCTCGGCGAACAGCGGCCAGTTGGAGGCCGGGTCGACCACCACGGGTTCGAGCTTCTTGCCCAGCACGCCACCCTTGGCGTTGATCTCGTCGATGGTCATCAGGGCCACGTCCTTGAGGACGGTTTCCGAGATCGCCATCGTGCCGGACAGGCTGTGCAGGATGCCGACCTTGATGGTGTCGGCGGCGTGGGCGGTGAGGCCAAAGGCGCCCAGGGCGGTCGCGACCGTCAGGGCTTTGAGAGTGAATCGACGCGAGTTCTGACGTTGTTGCATGGCGCTTCTCCAGGGTTCAAAAACATCCGTTGGTGGGTCTGACTTTCGCCACCGACCAGGCCTCGAAGGGCTTTGCGGTGGTGTCGGACGGATGCTAGGGATGACCCTGAAAAGCGTCTGTACGCCGGGTGGCGTATGCGGTGTCAGTCCAGTTCGTACACGCGGATGCACACCGCTGCGCGCGCCGGTCGCAGGCTGTGCAGGGTGCCCACGAACACGCGGCGGTTGAGCCAGTCGTGCGGGCCCGCGGGTGCGCTCAGCTGCAGCACGCTGCGGGCGTAGCGCCCGGGCATGGTGCTCTCGTCGATCAGCACGCGGTTGCGCACGGTGATGACGGCGCCGTCGTCGGCCTGCAGTTCGTACAGCGCGTCCAGCTCCTTGATGCCGTCGGCGCGCAGCAGCTGGCGGTCGGCGCCGCCGGGCAGCACGGTGCCACGCAAGCGCGGGCCTTCGAACGTGCCACCGAGGATGGGCACGATGAAGCGCTCGCCCAGCGGGCCGTGGCCCAGGCTCTGGCGCTCACCGATGTCCACCTGCGCTTCCCAGGCGAAGCGGGCCTCAGGCGTGGGCGGTGCGGTGGGTGTGGGCGAGCTGGTGGGCATGGCGGTCCAGGAAGTCGAGCACGGTGGCGTTGAAGGCGGCCGGATTGTCGCGCGAGGTGCCGTGCCCCGCACCATCGATCAGCGTCCGCTCGGCCTGCGGCATGGCGGCGCAGACGTTGCGGAAGATCTCGGCGTGGATGGGCGGCGTGCGTTCGCCCGCCATCAGCAGCACCGGCATGGGCAGCGCGGCCAGCCGCTCGGGCGGCAGCCAGGGAAACTCGTCGCTGGAGAGCGCCAACGTCTTCATGGCGCCGATGTTCTGCAGCCGCCGCTGCATGGCCTCGGGCGTGAGCGTCGCCACACCCTGGCCGTTGATGCCGCCGGTCATGATTCGTGCGCCGGCCTCGTCATCGCCGCGGCGGAAGGCCGCGTTGGCCGGTTCGATGACTTCGGCACGAAAGCTTGCCTCGACTTCCCGGCCTGCCGCGCTGCGCTGCGCGTACTTCATCATGGGCGGCTCGGACAGCGCCAGCGCCGCGCAGCGCTGCGGGTGCTGCAGGGCCAGCGCCAGCGCCACGAACGAACCATAGGAGCTGCCGACCAGGATGGCGCGCTCCCAGCCCAGGTGGTCCAGCAGACCCAGCAGGTCCTCGGCCTCCTGCAGCGCCGAGTGGTCCGGCGAGGCCATGGTGTTGCGGTTGGGGTGGTTGTAGCGGCGGCTGTAACGCACGCAGCGGTAGCGTCCTGCAAAGGCCGACCACTGCGGGTCCCAGGAACGCCAGTCGCCCATCACGCCATGGATGAACACCAGCGGGTGGCCATGCCCCGCCACGTCGTGGGCCAGTTCCACGCCGCTGGGCAGGTGCGCCACCCGCAGGGCGGCGGGTGTGTCGGAAATCACGGAATCGTTCATGAAGGTGGGACGTTCAGCCTTGGGGGGGTCAGGTCGGGGTGATGCCCAGCTTCCTGACGAGCTGGGCGGTGCGCGTCTTTTCGGCGCGCAGCAGGCCGGCGACCGCATCGCGGCTGGCGTAGCGCGTGGGCGGGTACATGCCCAGGCCTTCGAGCTTGTCCCTGATGGCCGCCTGGCTGCGCGCCTGCGTCCAGAAGGCGGCCAGCGCGTCGATCACCGGTGCCGGCGTGGCGGCAGGTGCGAACAGGACGATCCAGCCCAGGTACTCGAAGTCGGACAACGCCTCATGCACCGATGGCAGTTCGGGCAACGCGCCCATGCGCTCGTGCGAGGTGACCGCGATGGCCTTGAGCCGCCCGGACTTGATGTGGGGCATGGCCACATTCGGCGCGGTGAACATGAGCTGGATCTGACCGGCCAGCAGGTCATTGACCGCCGGGCCGTCGCCCTTATAGGGCACGTGCGTCAGGTCCACTCCGGCGCGCGCGGCAAACGATTCGGCGCACAGCTGGCCCGAGGAGCCATTGCCGCCCGAACCGTAGTTGAGCGCGCCCGGTTTGGCCTTGGCATGGGCGATGAACTCGGCCAGGTTGTTCGCCGGTACGGAAGGGTGTGCCACCAGCACGAAGGCGCCCGCCCCCAGCATGGCCACAGGGGTGAAGTCCTTTTCCGGGTCGTAGTCGAGTTTCGCGAAAAGGTGGGGTGCCACCACCATGGCGCCGGGCGCACCGATCAGCAGGGTGTGGCCGTCGGCCGGGGCCTTGGACGCCATCCCCGCGGCGATGGTGCCGCTCGCGCCGGCCTTGTTGTCCACCACGAAGGGCTGGCCCAGGGCAGGCGTGGCCGCGTCGCTGAACGTGCGGCCCATGAAATCGGCTGGGCCGCCCGGCGCCGCGCCCACCAGCACGCGCACCGGCTTGTTCGGAAAGGCCTGTGCGAAAGCAGCGGGCAGGGGCAGCGCCAGGCCAGCGGCGCTGGCACCCAGCCACTGCAGGGCCTGGCGGCGGTTGAAGGTGGAAGGCATGCGGTGTCTCCGTTGTGGTTGTGATGAGGGCGGATGCTAGGGCGCCAGGCCATAAGTAACCAATAAAATTTCAGTCCCTTCAATCAGAAATTCGAATCACATGACGCTGCGCTCCTCGGTCGTGCTCAACCGCCTGCTGGCCAAGGTGCGGGTGCGCCACCTGCAGGCCCTGGCCCGGCTGACCGAGCTGGGCAACGTGAACCGCGCGGCCCAGGCCATGGGCATGACGCAGCCGGCCGTCACCCTGCTGCTGGCCGACCTGGAACGGCTGATGGAGGCGCCGCTGTTCGTGCGCCACGCGCGCGGCGTCACACCCACGCCGCTGGCGCGCGAGCTGCTGCCGCTGGTGCGCCAGATGCTGGGTCGGCTGGAGGAAAGCGCCGAACTGGTGGCCAGCCGGCTCGACCACCAGCAGGGCACGGTGCGCGTGGCCACCACCGCCGCCGGTGCCAACGGTCTGCTGGCGCAGGTACTGCCGGGTTTCCTGGTCGCGCATCCGCAGGTGCAGGTGCTGGTGAACGAGGTGGACATCCTGGCGGTGTCGGCCTCCATCGACACCGGTTCGGCCGACCTGGTGTTCTGCCGACAGCCCGCCGTGGTGCCGCAGGGTTGGCGCTTCGAGCCTTGCCAGGACGACCGCTTCGTGGTGGCCTGCGGCCTGCAGCACCCGCTGGCGCGGCGCAAGCGGCTGGCGCTGGCCGATCTGGAACAAGCCTCCTGGCTGCCCAACGCCATGGGCAGCGCCGCGCGCGATCGCTACGAACAGCTGCTGCAGCAGCAGGGCTGGGCCCCGCGCACCTGCCAGATCGTCACCCGCATCTCGCCCCTGACCTGGACCCTGCTGGACACCCAGCCCCTGCTGGCGCTGGTGCCCTACAGCGTGGTGCGGCCGTGGGTGGAGCGCGGTCAGCTGAAGCTGCTGCCGGTGCCGCTGGACCTTCCCTTCGAGCCACTCGGAGTGCTGCGGCCCGTCGACGGGCTGGGACCGGCGGGGGAGCGGCTGGTGGCCTATGTGCTGGAAGAAACGGGCCGGGGCGGCTGAGCTTCCGTCGTCACCAGCCAGATCCCCCCGCACACCATCACCAGTGCGGCCAGGTTGCGCCACTCCAGCACCGCCTCGCCCAGGAACAGGGCCGAGAGCAGCGCGCCGAACACCGGGATGAGGAAGTTGAACACCGTCACCTGGCCCACGCGGTTGTGCTTGAGCAGCGCGGCCCAGAGCGCGAACGCCACCGCCGACAGCACCGCCATGTAGCCCAGCAGGGCCAGCGAGCCGGCGCTCCAGCCGCGGATGTCGCCGCCACCGGCCAGGCCACCGAGCAGCAGCACCAGCCCGCCGATGCCCAGCTGCCAGCCGGTCATCACCATCGGGTCGATGCTTTGCGAGACGCGCTTGCCATAGATGCTGGCGGCCGAGAGCACGAAGGCGGCGATGACGATGAAGCCTTCGCCCAGCAAGGTGAACTCCGCGTCCAGCCCTTGCGCGCCGCGCAGGTTGACCACCATCACACCCACGAAGCCGACCGCGCAGCCCATCGCCTTGCGCCGGCTCAGCCGGTCGTTGGCGTAAAGGAAGTGCGCCAGCAGCACGGAAAAGAAGGTGCCGGTGGCGTTCAGGATGGACGCCTTCACGCCCGTGGTGTTCGCCAGGCCGACATAGAAGAACACATACTGCAGCGCCGTCTGCGCCAGCCCCAGCAGGCCCAGCTGGCCCCACTGCACCGGCGCCAGCGCCCAGACGGATTTGCCCATCAGCCGCGCCATGGCCAGCAGCAGCGCACCCGCGAGCAGGAAGCGCCAGCCCGCGAACGCGAGCTGCGCCGCCGTGTCGCTGCGCGCGATGCCCAACAGCGCGTAGCCGCCCTTGATGGCCGGGTAGGCGCTGCCCCAGAGCAGGCAGCACAGCGTGGCCAGCAGGACGAGGTAACGCGGGCGGCTGAAGACGCTGGTGGCGGGTGCGTGGGTGCTGTTGACGCAGCCGCTCAGCACGGCACGCCGCCGCGCGCCAGCAGCCAGGCCGGGGCGTCCTGCAGGCACACCGGGCGCAGGAAGCGCTCCAGCGCCGCGTCGCCGACCGAGGTGGTCATGGGCGCGGTGCTTGACGGCCAGGGGCCGCCGTGCTGCTGCGCGGCCGTCACGGCCACGCCGGTGGGCACGCCCGCGAACAGCACGCGGCCGGCGATCTGCGTGGCGCTGCGCACGATGGCGCGGTTGCCGGCCGTGTCCTCGTCGGCCCCCCAGACCGTCACCGTCAGGCTGCCACCGACCGCGGCGAGCACATCGTTCACCTCGCCCAGGCTGGCGCAGCGCACGATCAGGCTGCTGGGGCCGAACACCTCTTCGCGCAGCTCGTGGCGCTCGATGAAGCGCTGGGCGCTCACCTGCAGCAGCTGCGGGCCGGGTGCGGGGGCCACGCCCTGGCCCTGCAGCAGCGACAACGCGCCCGCGTCCATGAAGCCCCTGATGCCGGCGTCGAAGGCCTTGCGCATGCCGGCGGTCAGCATGGGGTGCGGCTGTTGCTTGGCCAGGGCTTCGATCAGTTGCGGGATGAACGTATCGGTCTCGGGGCCGTCCACCAGCACCAGCAGGCCGGGGTTGGTACAGAACTGGCCACAGCCCAGGGTGATGGAGCCGGCCAGGGTGGTGGCCAGCTCTGCGCCCTTGGCGGCCAGGGCCGACGGCAGCGCGATCAGCGGGTTGATGGAGCCGAGCTCGCCGTAGAACGGGATGGGGCGCGGACGGGCGTTGGCTTCGGCCTGCAGCGCGGCACCGCCGCGGGTGGAGCCGGTGAAGGCGCCGGCGGCGATCAGCGGGTGGCGGATGAGGCCGACACCGACCTCGATGCTGGCGCCCTGCACCAGGCCGATCAGGCCGGCGGGCAGGCCCTGCGCCTTGAGCACGCGCTGGATGATGGCGAACACCTGCTGCGACAGTCCCGGGTGGCCGGGGTGGGCCTTGACCACCACCGGGCAGCCGGCGGCCAGGGCCGCGGCGGTGTCGCCGCCCAGCACCGAGAAGGCGAACGGGAAGTTGCTGGCCGCGAACATGGCCACTGGGCCCAGCGGCATGCGCTGGCGCACCATGGCCGGGTGCCCCGCGGGCGGACCACCGGCCACAGCCGGGTCGTCCAGCGTTTCAAACGGCACGCCGCGCTGCGCGATGTCGGCGAAGCGGCGCAGCTGGAAAGTGGTGCGGTCCAGCTCGCCGTTCAGGCGCACCGGGCCGAGCGCGGTTTCGAGGTCGGCCCAGGCGACGAGCTTTTCACGTTCGGCTTCGAGGCCATCGGCCAGGCCGCGCAGCAGGGCCGCACGCTGGTCGCCGCTGCTGCGGGCCCAGTCGCCGAATGCGGCGTGCGCCTCGGTGGCGGCGCGGTCGATGTCGGCGGCGGTGGATTCGGCAAAGGTTTTGCCGTGGGCCTCGCCCGTGCGGGCGTTGATGGATTGCAGGGTACTCATGCTCAAGTTTCAGGTTGGGCGCGGCGCAGGCGCTCGCGGCTGTTGGAGAGGTGGGTGCGCATGGCGGCGCGCGCAGCCTCGGGTTCCTGGCGCCGGATGGCATCCAGGATGTCTTCGTGTTCACGGTGCACGCGCTCCAGGTAGGCCAGTCGCCCCTCGGGCGCCCGGGCCGCCGTGTTGAGGCGGGTGCGGGGAATAATCATGGTGCCGAGGTAGGTCATCAGCTCGGCGAAGTGGCGGTTGCCGGTGGCGCGCGCCACCTCCACATGGAAATGAAAGTCGGACGGCACGGCGTCGGAGTCGGCGTGAATGGCGACATGGAACGAGGCCAGCGCGGCCGCCATGGCCGAGAGGCTCTCGGGCGAGCGGCGCTGCGCCGCCAGCGCGGCCGCCTCGCTCTCCAGGCTGATCCGCAGCTCCAGCAACTCGACAACGTCGGCCACGGTCGCCACATCTTCGGGGGCGATGCGGAAGGTCGGCTCCACCGCGCGGGGCTCGTTCACGAAGGTGCCGATGCCGTGGCGCGTCTCGACCAGACCGGAGGCCTGCAGGCGCGAGATGGCCTCGCGCACGACGGTGCGGCTGACGTCGAAGCGCCCCACCAGCTCCGACTCGCTGGGCAGCTTCTGGCCCGGGACCAGCCGCCCCTCGCGGATGTCCGCCTCCAGCGCCGCCACGATTTCGGGCACCAGGCCGCGCGGCCGGCGCATGCGCCCGGGGGCTGCGGCTCCAGCAGGGGTCTCCTCATCTAGGGTTTTCACGGGGTCCATGGTTTTTTCCTTGACAGCCGGGGCGGGGATTTTCACAATGGCGCCCACTTGTCTGACAACACACAACTGACATTCCAAACACGGTTGAACTGTAGCAAAGGCCTGCAGTTCTGTGCAACCGAATCGGAAAAAGCAACCAATACCATGGTAAACCCTAGGAAAACCTACCACCGCATCCTGCTGACCGGCGCCGCCGGCGGTCTGGGCACCGCCCTGCGCTCCCGGCTGCTCGCCAACTGTGAGGTGCTCAGGTTGTCTGACAAGGCCAACCTGGGCGAGGCGCAAGCCGGCGAAGAGATCGCTCTGGCCGACCTGGCCGATGCGGCGGCGGTGGATGCGGCCGTGGCCGGCTGCGACGCCATCGTGCACCTGGGCGGCATCTCGGTGGAGGCGCCGTTCGAAGCCATCCTGCAGGCCAACATCCTGGGCCTGTACCACCTCTACGAAGCCGCCCGCAAACACGGCGTCAAGCGCGTGGTGTTCGCCAGTTCCAACCACGTGACCGGCTTCTACAAGCAGAGCGAGACCATCACCGCCGACCACCCGGCCCGGCCCGACAGCTACTACGGCGTGAGCAAGGCCTTTGGCGAGGACTTCTCGCGCTTCTATTTCGACCGCTACGGCATCGAGACCGCCTGCGTGCGCATCGGCTCCTCCTTCCCCGAGCCCAAAGACCGCCGCATGCTGGCCACCTGGCTGAGCTTCGACGACCTGCACCGCCTCATCAGCGCCTGCCTGTCCACCCCGGTGCTGGGCCACAGCATCGTGTTCGGCATGTCGGACAACGCCGTGACCTGGTGGGACAACAGCCGCGCGAAGCACATCGGCTATGTGCCGCAGGACAGCTCGGACGTGTTCCGCGACGCCGTGTTCGCGCGCACCCCTGCGCCGGACCTGAACGACCCGGCCGCCATTTACCAGGGCGGTGGCTTCGTCAAGGCGGACCCTTTCAAGAAGGCCTGAGTGCACGCCATGAGCGATCAAGCCGAACTGCTGCTGGACGCACGCAACGGCGTGGGCGAGAGCCCCGTCTGGGACAGCGCGCGCCAGTGCCTGTGGTGGGTGGACATCCCGGGCAAGGCGCTGTGGTGCTGGAGCGTCTCCAGCGGCCGCGCGCTGCACTGGCCCACACCCGAGCAGACCGGCTGCATCGCGCTGGCCGCCGGCAGCGAGGCCTTGGCCCATGGTCAGTGGATTGCGGCCATGGAGACCGGCGTCGCGCGCCTGACGCCGCAAACCGACGGCACGGTGGACTGCGACTGGATCACCCGCATCGACCAGCCCGAGCCCGGCATGCGCTTCAACGACGGCCGCTGTGATCGTCAGGGGCGACTGCGCGCCGGCACCATGGTAATGGACATGTCGCTGGCGCGCGCTGCGGGCCGGCTGTACGGGCTGGACGGCGGCGCTCTGCGCACACTGCTGGACGGCTTCATCACCCCCAATGGCATGGCCTTCAGCCCCGACGGCCGCACGATGTACCTCTCGGACTCGCACCCCAACGTGCAGACCGTCTGGGCCTTCGAGTACGACACCGACACCGGCACGCCGCACGACCGCCGAGTGCTCATCGACTTCAAGCCCCTGCCCGGCCGCCCCGACGGCGCCGCGGTGGACGCGGACGGCTGCTACTGGATCTGCGGCAACGACGCCGGCCTGGTGCACCGCTTCACACCCGACGGCCGGCTCGACCGCTCGCTGCCCGTGCCAGTGAAGAAGCCCGCCATGTGCGCCTTCGGCGGCGCCGGGCTCGACACCCTGTTCGTCACGTCCATCCGGCCCGGAGGAGATCTCAGCGATCAGCCGCTGGCCGGGGGCGTCTTTGCACTGCGTCCGGGCGTGAGGGGCCTGGACGAGCCGCGCTGCGTCCTCTGAACCCGCCGACGCGCCGGCACGGTTTTATTCACCTCAACCCAACCACACCAACGGAGACTTTGATGAAACTGCAACGCCGACTGATCGCCAGCATGGTGCTGGCCGCCCTGCTGCCCCTGACCGCACAGGCCCAGACCGTGCTGAAGTCGCACGACACCCACCCCGCCGGCTATCCCACCGTGGTCGCCGTGGAGAACATGGGCAAGAAGCTCGACGCCGCCACGCAAGGCCGCATCAAGGTGCAGATGTTCCCCGGCGCCGTGCTGGGCCAGGAAAAGGAGGCCGTGGAGCAGGTGCAGCTGGGCGCCATCCAGATGGCCCGCATCTCGCTGGGCGTGATCGGCCCGGTGGTGCCCGAGGTGGACGTGTTCAACATGCCCTTCGTGTTCCGCGACATCAAGCACATGCGCGCTGTGATCGACGGCCCGATTGGCGACGAGCTGCTGGCCAAGGTGACGGCCAGCCCGGCGCGCCTGGTGGGCCTGGGCTGGATGGACGGCGGTGCCCGCAGCCTCTACACCAAGAAGCCCGTGCGCACCCCCGCCGACCTCAAGGGCCAGAAGGTCCGCATGATGGGCAACCCGCTGTTCGTGGACACCATGAACGCCATGGGCGGCAACGGCATCGCCATGGCCTACGGCGAGGTGTTCACCTCGCTGCAGACCGGCGTGATCGATGGCGCTGAAAACAACCCGCCGAGCTACTTCACCGCCAACCACTACACCACCCCGGCCAAGTACTACAGCCAGACCAACCACCTGATCATTCCCGAGATCCTGGTGATGTCCAAGGTGGCCTGGGACAAGCTCAGCCCGGCCGACCAGGCCCTGGTCAAGAAGCTGGCACGCGAGGCGCAGATGGAACAGCGCCAGCTCTGGGACAAGAGCGTGGAGGAGTACACGGCCAAGCTCAAGGCCGCTGGTGTCGAGTTCATCAACATCGACAACAAGCCCTTCTACGACGCCACCGAGCCGGTGCGCCAGAAGTACGGGGCCAAGCACGCCGACCTGATGAAGCGCATCTCAGAGGTGAAGTAACCCCCCTGCGCCGCTTCGCGGCTTCCCCCCAGGGGGACCACACCTGCGGCCCGGCGAAGCCGGTTCCGCGGTGTGTGCTGGACGTTCGCTCCACCGTTGCTTCTCTTTCTCTCCCCCCTCTCTCCCCCTCTTCCTCTCTCCGAGGCTCTCATGAGTCACCACCCTTCCAGCGGACATGCCGTGTCGCGCGTTCTGGATCTGGTCTACCTGGCCTGCATCTGGATCGCCGGGGCGTGCATCTTCTTCATGTCGCTCTTCATTCCCTGGGGCATTTTTTCGCGCTATGTGCTGGGCACAGGCGCACAGTGGCCCGAGCCGATCTCCATCCTGCTGATGGTGGTGTTCACCTTTCTGGGCGCGGCCTGCAGCTACCGCGCGGGCGGCCATATCGCCGTCGAAATGGTCACGCAGCGCCTGCCGTCGTCGGTGCAGCGCCCGCTGCGCGGCGTGGTGCACCTCCTGATGCTGGCGGTGTCGCTGTTCATGCTCTGGTACGGCATCCAGCTGTGCATCGGCACCTGGGGCCAGTCGATCCCCGAACTGCCCTGGATGCCGGTCGGCTTCACCTACCTGCCGGTGCCCATCGGTGGTGCCGTCACCGCGCTGTTCGTGCTCGAACACATCTTCCTAGGTGACCAGCGTCAGCGCGCGGTCGTCACCTACGACCACGAACCCGCTCAAGGAGCCGCGTGATGGAAGCCTGGGTCCTGCTCGGCAGTTTCTTCGTGCTGATCCTGATCGGCACCCCCGTGGCCTACGCCATGGGCATCGCGGCGCTGATCGGCGCCTGGTGGATCGAGATCCCGCTGGACGCGGTGATGATCGCGATTGCCAACGGCGTCAACAAGTTCTCGCTGCTCGCCATTCCGTTCTTCGTGCTGGCCGGCGCCATCATGGCCGAGGGCGGCATGGCGCGGCGCCTGGTGGCGTTCGCCAACGTGCTGGTCGGCTTCATCCGCGGTGGCCTGTCGCTGGTGAACATCCTGGCCTCCACCTTCTTCGGCGCCATCTCCGGTTCGTCGATGGCCGACACGGCCTCGGTCGGCACCGTCCTGATTCCCGAGATGGAGAAGAAGGGCTACCCGCGCGACTTCGCCACCGCCGTCACGGTCTCGGGTTCGGTGCAGGCCATCCTGATCCCGCCCAGCCACAACGCCGTCATCTACTCGCTGGCGGCGGGCGGCACGGTGTCCATCGCCGCGCTGTTCATCGCCGGTGTGCTGCCAGGCCTGCTGCTGGGGCTGACGCTGGCCATCCTGTGCCTGTTCATGGCCCGCAAGCGCAACTACCCCAAGGGCGAAGTCATTCCGATGAAGCAGGCGCTGAAGATCTGCGCCGACGCGCTGTGGGGCCTGATGACCATGGTGATCATCCTCGGCGGCATCCTGTCCGGTGTGTTCACACCCACCGAGTCGGCCTCCATCGCGGTGCTGTGGGCCTTCTTCGTCACGATGTTCATCTACCGCGACTACAAGTGGGCCGAGACACCGAAGCTGGTGCACCGCACGGTGAAGACGCTGTCGATCGTGATGATCCTGATCGCGTTTGCCGCCAGCTTTGGCTACATCATGACCCTGATGCAGATCCCGCTGCAGATCACCACCGCGCTGACCACGCTGTCGGACAACCGCTACGTGATCCTGGCGATGATCAACCTGCTGCTGCTGGCGCTGGGCACGCTGATGGACATGGCGCCGCTGATCCTGATCCTCACGCCCATCCTGCTGCCCGTCATCAAGAGCATCGGAGTGGACCCGGTGCACTTCGGGATGATCATGATGGTGAACCTGGGCATCGGCCTGATCACCCCGCCGGTGGGCGGCGTGCTGTTCGTCGGCGCGGCCGTGGCCAAGCTGCCGATGGAACAGGTGGTCAAGGCCCTGCTGCCCTTCTTCGGCGCGCTGGTGCTGGTGCTGATCGCCGTCACCTACATCCCCGCACTGTCGCTGTGGCTGCCCGGCCTGCTGCTGTGAGGAACGCCGCATGACCTCGCACGCCATCCGCCACGTGCGCGTGACGCCGATTGCGTTCCGCGACCCGCCGCTGCTCAACGCAGCCGGCATCCACGAGCCCTGGGCCCTGCGCTCGATCATCGAGATCGAGACCGACTCGGGCCTGGTCGGCATCAACGAAAGCTACGGCGACCTGCCGATGCTGGAAGCACTGGCGAAAGCGGCGCCCGCGCTGACCGGCCTCTCGCCATGGGCATTGAACGAGATGGACACCCGCGTGGCCGCGCTGGTGGCGCCGAAGCAGATGTCCGCCTCGGAGTTCCTGGGCCAGCAGGTCTCGCTGGCGCCGGGCACACACGTGTCCAAGACCGTGGCCAAGGTGATCAGCGCCTTCGAGGTGGCGATGATGGACCTGCAGGGCCAGCTGGCGAACGCACCGGTGGTGGACCTGCTGGGCGGCGCGGCGCGCCCGGCCGTGCCGTTCAGCGCCTACCTGTTCTTCAAGTACGCCGAGCACATCGACAAGCCCTACCCACCCGACCCGTTCGGCGAAGGCATCGCGCCCGAGCAGATGGTGGCGCAGGCGCGCCGCATGATCGATCAGTACGGCTTCAAGAGCATCAAGCTCAAGGCCGGCGCCCTGCCGCCCGACCAGGAAGTGGCCGCGATGCTGGCGCTGGCCCAGGCCTTCCCCGGCGCGCCGCTGCGCATCGACCCCAACGCCAACTGGAGCGTGGCCACCAGCCTGAAGGTGGTGGAGCAATTGCGCGGCGTGCTGGAGTACTACGAAGACCCCGCTCCGGGTCTGGACGGCATGGCCGCCTTGGCCGCGGCCTGCGACGTGCCGCTGGCCACCAACATGGTGGTCACCGACCTGAAGGAGTTCCGCCGCAACGCCGAGATGGGCTGCCCGGTGAAGATCGTGCTGAGCGACCACCACTACTGGGGCGGCCTGCGTGCCACGCAGCGCCTGGCGCTGATGTGCGAGACCTTCGGCCTGGGCCTGTCGATGCACTCGAACTCGCATCTGGGCATCAGCCTGATGGCCATGACCCACCTGGCCGCGTCGGTGCCGCACCTGTCCTACGCCTGCGACACGCACTACCCCTGGCAGGACGACGAGGTGGTGCAGGGTGGGCGCCTGAAGTTCGAGGACGGCGGCCTGCGCGTGACCTCATCCGCCGGCCTGGGCGTGCAGATCGACCGCGAGGCCTTGGCTCGCTTGTATGACAACTACCTGAGCACGGGCATTCGCAACCGGGACGACCTGGGGCAAATGCGCAAGTACGACCCCGGCTTCACCGGCCACCAGCCACGGTTCTGACGAGGGATAAGGGGTTTCCACATATGTGCATGGAAACCCTTGACGCCCTCCTCTTCAATTTCCGACAATCTCACCAGTTGTCTGACATCCTATAACCAAACCGCCGATACCACCTTCTCCACCACCCAGGCAGAACCTCCATGCAATACACACCCCAAGACCTCAAACAAGTCATGTCCTCCGGCCTGCTGTCCTTCCCGGTGACGGACTTCGACGCCCAGGGCAACTTCAATGCCGCGTCCTACGCCGCCCGCCTGGAGTGGCTGGCCCCCTACGGCGCCAGCGCGCTGTTCGCGGCCGGGGGCACGGGCGAGTACTTCTCGCTGTACGGTGAGGAGTACGGCCAGATCATCAAAACCGCGGTGGACACCTGCCGCGGCAAGGTGCCCATCATCGCGGGCGCCGGCGGCCCCACCCGCACCGCCATCGCCCACGCCCAGGAAGCCGAGCGCCTGGGGGCCCACGGCATCCTGCTGCTGCCCCACTACCTGACCGAAGCCGGCCAGGAAGGCCTGATCGCCCACGTGGAGCAGGTCTGCAAGAGCGTGCAGTTCGGCGTCATCGTCTACAACCGCGACCGCACCAAGTTCACGCCCGAGTCGCTGGCCATCCTGGCCGAGCGCTGCCCGAACCTGATCGGCTTCAAGGACGGCATGGGCAACATCGAGCTGATGTCGTCCATCTACATGCGCATGGGCGACCGCTTCGCCTACCTGGGCGGCCTGCCCACCGCCGAGGTGTACGCCGCCGCCTACAAGGCGCTGGGCACCCCCGTGTACTCGTCCGCCGTCTTCAACTTCATCCCGAAGACGGCCATGCAGTTCTACGAAGCCGTGCGCACCGACGACATGGCCACGCAGCACAAGCTGCTCAGGCAGTTCTTCATGCCCTATCTGAAGATCCGCAACCGCGTCGAAGGCTATGGCGTGAGCATCATCAAGGCGGGCGCCCGGCTGGTCGGCCACGACGCCGGCCCGGTGCGCGCCCCGCTGTCGGACCTCAAGCCCGGCGAGATGGACGAACTCAAGGCGCTGATCGACGCGCTGGGTCCGCAATAAAGGTACCCCCCGCGCCGCCTGCGGCGTCACCCCCCAGGGGGCGGCGCTGGCGGCCCGGCAAAGCCGGTTCGCGGCGCCCTGGACGGGCTCCCCTGCCCTGGCCTCGACGCCCCTCACCCCCCCACACCAACCGCGACGTAGAGAGACAAACATGAACAAGCGCCATTTCCTGCTGGCCGCTGTGGCCGCCACCGTGTCCCTGGGCAGCACCGCCGCCCTGGCCCAGGCCTACCCGAACAAGCCCATCCGCATCGTCGTGCCCTTCCCGGCCAGCGGCACCTCCGACGTGCTGGCCCGCCTGGTCGGCCAGAAGATGAGCGAGAAGCTGGGCCAGCCCGTGGTGGTGGAGAACAAGGCCGGCAACGCCGGCAACATCGGCGCCGACCTGGTCGCCAAGTCGCCGGCCGACGGCTACACCTTCGTGTTGATGGACGTAGGCAACCTCACCATCAGCCCGGCGCTGTACAAGCTGCCGTTCGACGTGCAGAAGGACTTCGTGCCAGTCGCCATGGTCGGCTATTCCCCCCACCTGCTGGTGGTCAGCACCAAGGTGCCGGCCAACAACATCGCCGAGCTGGTGAAGTACGCCAAGGCCAACCCCGGCAAGCTGAACTTCGCGGCCGCCGCAGGCATCGGCAGCGCCACCCACCTGGCCGGTGTGCAGTTCGCGCGCCGCAACGGCATCCAGTGGAACTACGTGCCCTACAAGGGCGGCGCCCAGGCCATGACCGACCTCGTCGGCGGCCACATGGACGTCACTTTCAACGGCATGGTCGCCACCTACCCGCACGTCAAGGCCGGCAAGCTCAAGCTGCTGGCGGTCTCGTCGGCCAAGCGCTGGAGCGAACTGCCCGACACCCCCGCCGTGGCCGAGACCACGCCCAACTTCCTGACCGGCAGCTGGCAGGGTCTGCTGGCCCCGGCCGGCACGCCCAAGGCCGTGGTGGATCTGGTGCACGCCGAGGTGCAGCGCATCACCGCCCTGCCCGATGTGAAGGAAAAGCTGCAGTCCCTGGGCCTGGAGCCGTCCGCGATGACCAGCGCCGAGTTCGCCGCCTGGATCAAGTCCGAACTGCCCGAAATGGCGCAGGTCGTGCGCGAAGAAAAGATCACCCTCGAACAGTAATCGTCGAAGTTACCCGCCATGAAAAAGTCCCTGCTCACCCTGCTGGTGGCCGCCGCCACCAGCCTGCCCGCCTTCGCCTGGCCCGACAAGCCCATCACCCTGATCGTGCCGTTCCCGCCCGGCGGCTCCACCGACATGATCGCCCGCCAGCTCTCCGGCAAGATGGGCGAGAAGCTCGGCGGCAACGCCACCGTGATCGTCGAGAACAAGGCCGGCGCCACCGGCACCATCGGCGCCACCTTCGTAGCCCGCGCACCGGCCGACGGCCACACGATGCTGGTGGCCTCGCTCGGCCCCTTCGTGATCGCGCCGCACCTGATCAAGGTGCAGTACGACGCGCTCAAGGACCTGGACCCGATCACCGTGGTCGTGCAGGCGCCCAATGTGCTGGTGGTGCCCGCCGCCTCGGCCCACAAGTCGCTGGCCGACGTGATCGCCTACCAGAAGGCCAACCCCGGCAAGATGACCTTCGCCTCGTCCGGCAACGGCTCCAGCGACCACCTGACGGCCGAGCTGTTCTGGCAGCAGACCGGCACCAGCGGCGTGCACATCCCCTACAAGGGCGGCGGCCCGGTGATGAGCGACCTGCTGGGCAACCAGGTGGAGTCGTCGTTCATGAACATCAACACCGCCCTGCCGCAGATCAAGGCCGGCAAGCTGCGCGCCCTGGCCATCACCAGCGCCAAGCGCTCGCCGCTGCTGCCCGATGTGCCCACGCTGGAAGAAGGCGGTGTGAAGGACGCCAACGTGCAGTCCTGGCAGGCCGTGGCCGCGCCCAAGGGCCTGCCCGCTGATGTGAAGAAGCGCGTGCACGAGGCCGTGCTGGCCTCGATCAACGACCCGGCCATCAAGCCCAAGCTGCTGGAGCTGGGCTTCGAGATCGTGCTGAACACGCCCGAGCAGTTCGCAGCCTTCCAGGCCAGCGAGTTCTCGCGCTGGCAGAAGCTCATCACCTCGCGTGGCATCAAAGCTGATTGAGAGTCCCATGACCGCACCAATCGTCCAGTCGATGCGTGTGGTCCCGGTCGCCGGCCGGGACGGCATGCTGCTCAACCTCTCGGGCGCGCACGCGCCCTTCTTCACGCGCAACATCGTCATCGTCACCGACAACGCGGGCCACACCGGCCTGGGCGAGGTGCCGGGCGGCGAGAAGATCCGCCAGACGCTGGAAGACGCGCGGCCGCTGGTCGAAGGCCAGACCGTCGGCAACCTGCAGGCCATCCTGAACGCCATGCGCGTGAAGTTCGCCGACCGCGACAGCGGCGGCCGCGGCCTGCAGACCTTCGACCTGCGCACCACCATCCACGCGGTCACCGCTGTGGAATCGGCCCTGCTGGACCTGATGGGACAGCACCTGGGCGTGCCGGTCGCAGCCCTGCTGGGCGAAGGCCAGCAGCGCGATGCCGTGCAGATGCTGGGCTATCTGTTCTACGTCGGCGACCGCAACAAGACCGATCTGCCCTACGCCAGCGAGCCGGACAACGCCGACGACTGGTGCCGCCTGCGCCACGAAGCGGCGATGACGCCCGAGGCCATCGTGCGCCTGGCCGAAGCGGCCCAGAAGCGCTACGGCTTTCAGGACTTCAAGCTCAAGGGCGGCGTGCTGAGCGGCGATGAAGAGGTGGAGGCCGTGACCGCCTTGCACGAGCGCTTCCCGGAGGCACGCGTGACGCTGGACCCCAACGGCGGCTGGCTGCTGAAGGACGCGATCCGCCTGGGCCACAAGATGCGCGGCGTGGTGGCTTACGCCGAAGACCCCTGCGGTGCCGAAGAGGGCTTCAGCGGCCGCGAGGTGATGGCCGAGTTCCGCCGCGCCACCGGCCTGCCCACGGCCACCAACATGGTCGCCACCGACTGGCGCCAGATGGCGCATTCGCTGGCGCTGCAGAGCGTGGACATCCCGCTGGCCGACCCGCACTTCTGGACCATGGCCGGCTCGGTCCGCGTGGCGCAGACCTGCCGCGACTGGGGCCTGACCTGGGGCAGCCATTCCAACAACCACTTCGACATTTCGCTGGCCATGTTCACCCACGTGGGCGCGGCCGCGCCGGGCAAGGTCACCGCCATCGACACGCACTGGATCTGGCAGGACGGCCAGCGCCTGACCAAGGAGCCGATGAAGATCGAAGGCGGCTATGTGCAGGTGCCCAAGAAGCCAGGTCTCGGAATCGAGATCGACATGGCCGAGGTCGAGAAGGCACACCAGCTCTACCTGCAGCACGGCCTGGGCGCGCGCGACGACGCCATCGCGATGCAGTACCTGATCCCGGGCTGGAAGTTCGACAACAAGCGCCCTTGCCTTGTGCGCTGAGAGCACGCAAGGCCCACCCGAAGAACAAGAGGAGACACACATGCACAACACCAAGACCGACACCCGCCGCCAGTTCCTGAAAGCCGCCAGTGCCGCCGGCCTGGCGGCCACCGGAGCGCCCGCCCTTGCACAGGCCTTTGCCTTCACGCCGCAACAGCGCTACCCCGACCCGTCGGTGCAGATCCTGGACCCATCGTTCGCCAAGTACCGCATCTACAGCAGCACCGTCGAACAGGTGGCGACCGGCATGCGCTGGGCCGAAGGCCCGGCCTACTTCCCGGGCGCTGATGGCGCGCCGGGGTACCTGCTGGTCAGCGACATCCCGAACAACCGGATCATGAAGTTCGACGAGAAGACCGGCGCATTCAGCGTCTTCCGCGACAAGGCCAACTGGGCCAACGGCAACACCCGCGACCGCCAGGGCCGGCTGATCACCTGCGAGCACTCGGTCACACGCCGCGTCACCCGTACCGAGAAGGATGGCAAGCTCACCGTGCTGGCCGACAGCTTCGAAGGCAAGCGCCTGAACGCGCCCAACGACGTGGTGGTCAAGAGCGACGACAGCATCTGGTTCACCGACCCGCTGTTCGGCATCAACGGCGAGTGGGAAGGCTTCAAGGCCAAGCCTGAGCAGGCCACCACCAACGTGTACCGCATCGCCACCGACGGCAAGCTGACCGCCGTCATCACCGACCTGGTCAACCCCAACGGCCTGGCGTTCAGCCCGGACGAGAAGAAGCTCTACGTGGTGGAGTGGAAGGGCACGCCCAACCGCAGCATCTGGGCCTACGACGTCAATGCCGACGGCACGGTCGCCAACAAGACCAAGCTGATCGACGCGGCCGACTTCGGCGCGCTCGACGGCTTCAAGGTGGACCGCGATGGCAACCTCTGGTGCGGCTGGGGCAGCAACGGCGCGCTGAACGCCGAGCCCAGCTATGTGAACCTCCGCCAAGTCTACGAGCTCAGGGGCAAGCCCGAAGACCTGGACGGCGTGAGGGTGTTCAGCCCCGCCGGCAAGCCGCTGGCCCACATCCGCCTGCCCGAGCGCTGCGCCAACCTCTGCTTCGGCGGCCCCAAGGGCAACCGACTCTACATGGCCAGCAGCCATTCGCTGTACGCGCTGTACGTCGAGGCGCACGGCGCCGTCTGATCCTTTCTGTTCCACAGACCACCGCATGACCGCCACCCGTTCCACCGTCCTGCAGATCGGCCCGCTGATGCCGGCGCTGGAGGCCGCCCTGCGCGCGCAGCACGAGGTGCTGACCGCGCAGGCGACGACCGCTTCCGCACCGCTGGCCAACGCGGATGACGCGGCCCGCGTGACGGCGGTGGTGACCTCGGCACCGGTCGGTGTGCCGGCGGCCTGGCTGGCGCAGTTGCCGGCGCTGAAGGTGGTGTCGTCCTTCGGCGTGGGGCTGGACCGACTGCCGCTGGACGCCGCCCGCGCGAAGGGCCTGCCAGTGGGCTACACGCCCGATGTGCTGAACGATTGCGTGGCCGACCTGGCCATGGGCCTGCTGATCGACGGTGCGCGCCGCATCGCCGCGGCCGACCGCTTCGTGCGGCGCGGCGACTGGCTTCAGGGCCGATACCCGCTGACCACGCGCGTGAGCGGCAAACGCCTGGGCATCGTGGGCCTGGGCCGCATCGGACGGGCGGTGGCGCGGCGCGCCAGCGGCTTTGACATGGACATTGCCTACATCAACCGGAGCGCGGCCGACGGTACGCCCTGGCGCTTCGAACCCTCGCTGCCGGCACTGGCGCAGTGGGCCGACTTCCTGGTGCTCACCGTGGCCGGTGGCGCGGGCACGCGGCATCTGGTGAATGCCGAGGTGCTGTGCGCGCTCGGGCCCAAGGGCTTGCTGGTCAACGTGGCGCGCGGCAGCGTGGTGGACCAGGCCGCGCTGATCGCCTGCCTGCAGAGCGGCGAGCTCGGCGGCGCAGCGCTGGACGTGTTCGACGAAGAGCCCCGCGTACCCGCCGAACTGCTGGCGATGGAGAACGTGGTGCTGGCGCCGCACATGGCCAGCGGCACCCACGACACCCGTCAGGCCATGGCCGACCTGGTGCTGGCCAACCTGCACGCCGGCCTGTCCGGCGAACCCCTGCCCGCCCGCGCAGCCTGATTCCTGAAGAGACTTCCGATGAACGCCCCCGTGACCCCCCGCACCATCCGCATCCACCCGACCGACAACGTGGCGGTGGTGGTCAACGACGGCGGCCTGCCCGCCGGCACCGCCCTGCCCGGAGGACCGACGCTGGTGCAGACCGTGCCGCAAGGCCACAAGGTGGCGCTGACCGACCTGCCCGCCGGCACCGCCGTGCGGCGCTACAACGTGGTCATCGGCCACACCGCAGTGGACATTCCCGCCGGGGGCTGGGTGAACGAACAGCGGCTGGTGATGCCCGCGGCGCGTTCGCTGCAGGGCCTGCCCGCACCGCAACCGCCGGCCGATCTGCCGCCACTGGAAGGCCACACCTTCCAGGGCTACCGCAACGCCGACGGCAGCGTGGGCACACGCAATCTGCTGGCGGTGACGACCACCGTGCAGTGCGTGGCCGGGGTGCTCGAATTCGCCGTCGAACGCATCAAAAAGGACCTGCTGCCGAAGTACCCGAACGTGGACGGCGTGGTGGGTCTCACGCACAGCTACGGCTGCGGCGTGGCCATCGACGCGCCCGACGCCATCATCCCGATCCGCACGGTGCGCAACCTCGCGAGCAACCCCAACTTCGGCGGCGAGGTGATGGTGCTCAGCCTGGGCTGCGAGAAGCTGCAGCCCGAGCGCTTGTTGCCGCCGGGGTCCATCCCGATTTCGGACGAGCGACAAGGCCCGGACGTTGTGTGTCTACAAGACGAGAAACACGTCGGCTTCATGTCGATGATCGATTCGATCCTCACGCAGGCCCAAGGTCACCTGGAACGCCTGAACGCGCGCCAGCGCACCACCTGCCCGGTGAGCGAGCTGGTGGTGGGTGTGCAGTGCGGCGGCAGCGACGCCTTCTCCGGCGTCACCGCCAACCCGGCCGTGGGCTTTGCGACCGACCTGCTGGTGCGCGCCGGTGCCACGGTGATGTTCAGCGAGAACACCGAGGTGCGCGACGCGGTGGACCAGCTCACCCGTCGCGCAGCGACGCCCGAGGTGGCCGAATCAATAGTGCGCGAACTCGGCTGGTACGACGCCTACCTCGCGCGCGGCCAGGCCGACCGCAGCGCCAACACCACGCCCGGCAACAAGAAGGGCGGGCTGTCGAACATCGTCGAGAAGGCCATGGGCTCCATCGTCAAGAGCGGCAACGGACCGATCCACGGCGTGATTGCGCCCGGCGAGAAGGTGAAGCAGAAGGGCCTGATCTTCGCCGCCACGCCGGCCAGCGACTTCATCTGCGGCACGCTGCAGCTGGCCGCCGGCATGAACCTGCACGTGTTCACCACCGGCCGCGGAACGCCCTACGGCCTGGCCGAATGCCCGGTCATCAAGGTCGCCACGCGCAACGACCTGGCCCGCCGCTGGCACGACCTGATGGACGTCAACGCCGGCCGCATCGCCAGCGGCGAAGCGAGCATCGACGAGCTGGGCTGGGAGCTGTTCCACCGCATGCTGGCCGTCGCCAGCGGCGAGAAGACCTGGGCCGAGAAATGGGGCCTGCACAACGACCTCGTCCTCTTCAACCCCGCACCTATCACCTGACTTTCTTCACCTCATAGCCGGCAGTACGACCGGTCCTTTTTCCATCCACCACGGAGACACCACCATGATCCAGCGCCGACACCTGATTGCCGCATCCACCCTGGCGACCCTGCCCCTGGGCGCGTTCGCCCAGAGCGACTACCCGAACAAACCGATCAAGATCATCGTGGCCTTCCCGCCGGGCGGCACGTCCGACGTGATGGGCCGCATGGTGGCCGACCCGCTGGCCAAGGTGCTGGGCCAGCCGGTGGTGATCGAAAACGTGGGCGGCGCGGGCGGCACCATCGGCACCGAGCGCGGTGTCAGGGCTCCGGCCGATGGCTACACCATCATCCAGACCGGCGTCGGCCAGAACGCCGTGGCGCACGGCCTGGACCCCAACCTCAAGTACGACTCGATCAAGGACTTCATCCACATCAGCCACGTGCACAGCGGGCCGAACGTGCTGGTGGTCAACGCCAACCAGCCGTACAAGACCCTGGCCGAGCTGGTGAAGGCGGCCAAGGCCAACCCCGGCAAGCTCGACTACGGCTACACCCACGCGGCCTCGGGCCACATGGCCATGGAGCTGTTCAAGCAGACCGCCGGCCTCTTCATGACCGGCATCCCCTACCGCGGCGGCGGCCCGATGATGACCGCGATCCTGGGCAACGAGATCCCGATGATGTTCATCAACCAGGACGTGGCCCTGCCCCACATCAAGGCCGGCAAGTTGCGCCCGCTGGCGGTCTCCAGCCTGCAGCGCAACAGCCTCTACCCGGACGTGCCGACCGTGGCCGAATCGGGCTACCCCGGCTTCGAGGCCCTGTCCTGGTCCGGCATGTCGGTGGCCCGGGGCACGCCCGCCCCCATCGTCGCCAAGCTCGAAGCCGCGTTCAAGGAAGTCATGACCTCGCCCGCCATCAAGCAGAAGCTGGAGAGCAACGGTTTCGTGGTGCCGGTGCAGGGCTCCAAGCCCTACACGGACTTTGTCGCCAGCGAACTGCAGCGCTGGGTCAAGGTGATCAAGACCGCCGGCATCAAGCCGCAGTGACCCCGGAGCCCAAGCCGCATGAGCACGCCCGCTGACCGCATCGCCTGGATGCGCATCTCCTCGTGTTATCTGCCCCTGGCCAACCCGATCAGCGACGCAAAGGTGCTGACCGGGCGCCAGAAGCCCATGACCGAAATCGCGATGCTGTTCGTCGAACTGCAGACCGAACAAGGCCATGAAGGCCTGGGCCTGAGCTACAGCAAGCGGGCCGGCGGGCCGGGGCAGTTCGCGCATGCGCAGGAGATCGCACCCAACCTGATCGGCGAGGACCCGAACGACATCGCGCGCCTGTGGGACAAGCTGTGCTGGGCCGGCGCGTCGGTGGGTCGCAGCGGCCTGTCCACCCAGGCCATCGGCGCGTTTGACGTGGCGCTGTGGGACGTGAAGGCGCGGCGTGCGAACCTGTCGCTGGCCAAGCTGCTGGGCGCGCACCGCGAGTCGGTGCGCTGCTACAACACTTCGGGCGGCTTCCTGCACACGCCCATCGACCAGCTCAAGATGAACGCCGCAGCGTCGGTGGCGCGCGGCATCGGCGGCATCAAACTCAAGGTGGGCCAGCCCGACGGCCGCATCGACATGCAGCGTGTGCAGGCCGTGCGCGAGCACCTGGGCGACGGCGTGCCGCTGATGGTGGACGCCAACCAGCAGTGGGACCGGCCGACGGCGCAGCGCATGTGCCGGGCGCTTGAGGGGTTCAACCTGGTGTGGATCGAGGAGCCACTGGACGCGTACGACCATGAAGGCCACGCCGCGCTGGCGCAGCAGTTCGACACACCCATCGCCACCGGCGAGATGCTGACCAGCGCGGGCGAGCACTGGGACCTGATCCGCCACCGCGCGGCCGACTACCTGATGCCCGACGGCCCGCGCGTCGGCGGCATCACGCCCTTCCTCAAGGTCGCCGGGCTGGCCCACCACGCCGGTCTGATGCTGGCGCCGCACTTCGCGATGGAGCTGCACGTGCACCTGGCCGCGGCCTACCCGACCGAGCCCTGGGTGGAGCACTTCGAATGGCTGGAGCCGCTGTTCAACGAGCGCATCGAGATCGCCAACGGCCGCATGCTCGTGCCCACGCGGCCGGGCTTGGGCCTGTCGCTGAGCGAGCAGGCGCGGGCCTGGACGCGGGAACGCGCCGAGGTCGGCGCGCGGGTCTGACTACACTGCCTCGATGGCAGCGCACATACCCCTGAATCCGCAACGTTTCTTTGGCGAGGTCGGCGGCGAACCCGTCGCCCTCTTCCGCCTGCGCCATGCGAATGGCATGGAAGTGGCCGTGTGCAACCTCGGCGCGAAGGTGCTGCAGATCCTCGTACCGGATCGCGACGGCGTGTTGGGTGATGTGGCCCTCGGCTACGACAGCCTGGCCGCGCTGCAGGCCGGTGCGCCTTCCATGGGCGCCTTCATCGGTCGCGTCGCCGGCCGCATCGCGCAGGCGCGCTACACGCTGGACGGCACGGCCTATGCGCTGGAGCCGAACGCCGGCTCGCACAGCATCCACGGGGGCCCCAACGGCTCGCGCCACCGCGTGTTCTCGGCCCACCAGGACACGCCCGACGCGCTCACGCTGCGCCTGCGCTTCGAGCCCTCGGTGGACCGCCACCCCGGCATCCTCGACCTCACGCTGAGCTACCGCCTGACCGACGGGCACACCCTGGTGGTGGAACACGAGGCGGTGGCGGTCTGCAACGCCAGCCCGGCGTCCCCTGCGAGCTTCACGCCACACATTTTCTTCAACCTGGACGGCCCGGGCGACACGCTCGTTGACGAGCACCGGCTGCAGGTTTTCGCCGATCGCCTTCTGGCCGCCGACGCCGACAACGTCGCCAACGGCGAACGCACACCGCTGGACGGCCATGCGCTGGACCTGCGCCAGCCCCGGCGTCTGGGCGGGCTGCCGGACATCGACCACGCCTATGAACTCGCCGGCTCAACCCCCGGCAGTCTGCGACGGGTGGCCCAGGCCCACAGCCCGGTCTCGGGCCGAACACTCGATGTGTGGACCACCGAACCCGTGATGCAGGTCTACACCGCGGGCGCGCTGGGCACCGGCGCCGCGCCGGACATCGGCAAACGCGGTGTGGTGCACCGCCCGCGCGCGGGCCTGTGCCTGGAACCGCAGCAGTACCCCAACGCGGTGAACTGCCCGGCGTTTCCCCTTATGCGCGTGGCGGTGGGCCAGCCCTACCGCGCTCGAACGGCGTTCCGATTTGGCACCGGAGACATCAGCCGGGGCCAGTGACGTCGGCTGGATAACAATATCGTCCAGCAACCGCTTCTGCGGTCATCCTCGGAGAGCGTGTCTCCCACAAAGCTTCCGGCTTGGACCGGCGTGAAACATGACTTTGTCTAGATTGCTTCCCACCAATGCACTGGTGGCGTCTTGCATCGCCCTTGCCTGGCCGGCTGCCGCACTGGCCCAGGTTCACAAGGTGATCGGCCCTGACGGCACTGTCACCTACAGCGACAAGCCACCCGACTCGAATCAGGGTGCCAAGGCCACTGTTCTGCCGGGCAGGGTTGCCGGCGCCGCCGCTGCCGGAGACGCGCCAAAGTTGCGCCATGGGCTGTGGGAATTTCGCCGCAGTTTCGTGATCGACGGCGCGAACAAAGACATCACATCCCGGAACTGCACCGATCCGGTTTCGACCATGTCTTTCTGGCAGAAGTCCATGACCAAGATAGGCTGCACCTACGAAGACACCCGCCGCAGCGGCAACCGCTACACCCAGGCCTCGACCTGCAAAGTCGAAGCTTTGGCCATGGACCGGCGCTACATGAAAACCCTCGAAGTGTCCGGCGAGGAAGCCTATGTCCTGGAAGAGTCGGCGTCAGGCGGCAACCAGCCGCCGATGTCGAGCATCACGCGCGCGCGACGCCTGGGCGACTGTTAAGAGCCCGACGGCCGCGAGCCACGTCGCCCTGCGACGGAGCAGGCCCGATGTCGCCTAGCCCCCGCGCGGCTGGAGCAAGGGCACGCGGTTGATCGCCATCGCCGCCGCCGCAGTGCGCGTCTCCACACCCAGCTTGGCGTGAATGCGCTCCAGATGCTTCTTCACCGTCGCCGGGCTGGAGCCGAGGATGTCGCCGATGTCGCGGTTGATCTTTCCCTTGACCACCCAGTACAGCACCTCGGCCTCGCGCGCCGTCAGGCCGAAGGCCTGCGCCAGCGCTTCGAGCACGGCCGCGTCCGAGGTCTCCTGCATCACGATCAGCCAGTCGCCGGGTTCGCCCTGGGCCTCGTCTTCGTCGCCGATCTGCTGGTGCAACCGGAAGCTCAGGCGGCGCGGCCCGTGGTCGATGGTCAGGCGCGGCGGCTCGCGCACCGGCTGGCCTGGCGCGGGTGGCTCCGCGAACTCGGGCAGCAGGCGCTCCAGCCATTGCAACACCGGCGAGGGTGTGACCGGTGCTTCGGTGCCGAAGTAGCGCTGCAGCAGGTCGCGCGCCAGCGGCGTCTGCCACATCAGGCGGCCGTCGCGCGCGCGCACGGTGATGGTGGCGTAGCCGAAGGCGTCGAGCGCGTTGCGCGCCTGGCTGCGTTCGAGCGCGCCCTGGCGCGACTGGCGCGACTGGCGCAGGTGCACGCCCATGCGCGCCATCACCTCGCGCGGCTTGATCGGTTTGGTCACGTAGTCGACGCCGCCGGCCTCCAGCGCGGCCACCAGGTGCTCGGTCTCGGTCAGGCCGGTCATGAACAGGATGGGGATGTGCGCCGTCGAAGGGTCGGCCTTGAGCTGGCGCGCGACCTCGAAGCCATCGAGGCCCGGCATCACCGCGTCCAGCAGCACCACGTCGGGCAGGGCCTGGCGCGCGCGGCGGATCGCGGCCTCGCCGTCGAGCGCCACCAGCACCGTGTAGCCCGCGTCGTCCAGCGCGTCGTGCAGCGGCGCCACGTTGTCGGGCACGTCGTCGACGATCAGCACCACCGCGCCGGGTTCGGCGGCCAGCGGGGTGTCGGCGGTGGGGTGGTCAGGCGAACGGATCATCATGCGGTGCGGTCGGTGGAAGGTCGGCCCGCGCCCAGCGGCAGCAGGCGCTGTTCGATGGCCTCGAAGCGGAACTCGCGCGCCAGGGCGCGCAACGCATCGGCGAACGCCGCCTGGTCCGGATGGTCGGCCACCCAGTCGTCGAGCCAGCGCATCACACCCTTGGCATAGCCCAGGCGCACCAGTTCCAGCAGGGGCGAGAAGTCGTGTGCGGCGGGTGGCGGCGCCACTGCGGCCGGTGTGGTCGCTGCGGGCGTGACGGCGTCGGCAGCCACCGGCGCGTGCACCCAGCGCAGGCCCAGCTGCTGCTGCAGCCAGCCCGTGAGGTCGTCGCGCCGCACCGGTTTGACGAAGAAGGCCTGGTCGGCCGGGCGACCGTCGGCGGCGTCGGCCTGAAGACCCTTGTCGAAGGCGTTGGCCGATACCACGGCCATGGGCACCGCCGACCAGCCCGCGGCGCGCAGCCGGCGCAGCGTCTCCCAGCCGTCGATCCCGGGCATGGCCAGGTCCATGAAGATCGCATGCGGTGCCCGCTCGCTGCCTGGCGCCACGCCGTCGAGGAGGGCCAGCGCGTCGTGGCCACTGGTGGCCATCAGCACCTCGAAGCCCAGCGGCTGCAGCCAGCGCGCGATCAGCTCGCGGTCGCTCTCTTCGTTGTCCACCACCAGCACGCGCCGGCGCGGGCCTTCGTAGCCCGTCACCGGCGCCGCCACCGCGGCCGGACGCGTGACCGCGCCGTGCAGCGCCGGCAGGAACAGGCGCACGCTGAACACCGTGCCCTGGCCCGGCGCGCTGCGCACGGTCATCTCGCCGCCCATCAGGTCGGTCAGCATCTTGGCGATCGTCAGACCCAGACCGGTGCCGCCGCCCGCCGCCGCGGAACCGCCCTCGGCCTGCTGGCCGCGCGCGAAGGGCTCGAACACGCGGTCCAGTTCGGCGGTGGTCATGCCAGGACCGGTGTCGCTGACCTCGAACACCGCCATCTCGCGCGCGTGGGACACCGTCAGCCGCACCTCGCCCGCGCGCGTGAACTTCACCGCGTTGCCCAGCAGGTTGATCAGGATCTGGCGCAGCCGCTTCTCGTCGGCGCGCACCGCCTCGGGCAGGCGGGGCCCCGGCTCGAACACGAAGCGCAGGCCCTTGGCCGCCGCCTGCAGCTCGAACATGCTCGCCACCTCGCGCACCGTGTCGGCGAAGGCCATGGGTTTGACATCGAGCTTGAGCTTGCCCGACTCGATGCGCGCGATGTCCAGCGTGCCCTCGATCAGCGAGAGCAGGTGCTCGCCGCCGCGGTGGATCACGCGGATTGCCTGCGCGCGGTGCGGCGCGAGTTCGCGGTCTTCCTGCAGCAGCTGCGCGTAGCCCAGGATGCTGTTGAGCGGCGTGCGCAGCTCGTGGCTGATGGTGCTGATGTAGCGGCTCTTGGCCTGGTTGGCCTGGTCGGCGATCTCGCGCGCGCGCTGCAGCTGCTCGTCGGTGCGGCGGTGCGATTCGATCTCCTGCATCAGCAGCCGCGTCTGCCGGTTGGACTCTTCCTGCGCCACCTCGCGGCTCTTGTGCGCCAGCACCAGCCACCAGGCCACCGTGGCCGCGATCAGCAGCAGCACCGCGTAGACGCGCAGGAAGCCCGAGCGCAGCGCGGCGTCCAGCAGGCCGACGTCGCCCACCGCCGCAACCCCCTGGCCCAGACCTTCGACCTGCTGCCGGTACAGCAACCCCAGCACCGCCGCCAGCACCGGCGCTATCACCAGCATGATCAGCAGGTAGTGGGCCAGACCCGCCTCCAGATAGGGCCAGACGCGCTGCGGCAGCACCGTGCGCAGCGCCGACTGCCACTGCACCGACAGCCGCGCGTGCGGCTTGCACAGGTCGCCGCAGCGCGCGTCCAGCGTGCAGCACAGCGAGCAGATCGGCCCCTGGTAGGCGGGGCAGTGGGCCATGTCGGGGCCTTCGTAATCACGTTCACAAATCGAGCACCGTTGAACGGACAAGCGCTGGTAAGTGCCAGTCTCTTCTTGGCGTGCCAGGTAATAGCGCCCCTTTGTCGCCCACGCAATGAAAGGCGCCGTCACCAGCGCCGTCACCATCGCGATCACCGCCGAGAAGGCCTGTGCGCCCGCGCCCATCAGGCCCATGTGCGCCGCGATCGACAGCACCGAGGCCAGTCCCATGGCGCCAACGCCCACCGGGTTGATGTCGTAGAGATGGGCGCGCTTGAACTCGATGCCCTTCGGGCTCCAGCCCAGGGGCTTGTTGATGACCAGGTCGGCCACCACCGCCATGATCCAGGCGATGGCGATGTTGCTGTAGAGCCCGAGCACCTCGCCCAGCGCGCGGAACACCTCCATCTCCATCAGCATGAAGGCGATCAGCGTGTTGAACACCACCCAGACCACACGGCCGGGGTGGCTGTGCGTCAGACGCGAGAAGAAGTTGCTCCAGGCCAGCGAGCCGGCGTAGGCGTTGGTGACGTTGATCTTGAGCTGAGAGATCACCACGAACAGTGCCGTGGCCGCCACCGCCCAGCCGTAGTTCGGGAACACGTATTCGTAGGCCGCCAGGTACATCTGGTTCGGGTCGACCGCGCGCTCGGTCGGCACCATGTGGCTGATCGCGAGATACGCCAGCAGCGCACCGCCCAGCATCTTGAGCACGCCCAGCACCACCCAGCCCGGCCCGCCAGCCAGCACACCGGCCCACCAGCGGGCAGCCTTGCCGGGCTGCCGCGCGGGCATGAAGCGCAGGTAGTCCGCCTGCTCGCCCATCTGCGTGATGAGCGCGATGCCCACGGTCAGAGCCGCACCAAATAGGTGCCAATCAAATACCCTGCCCGCACCACTTTCGCCACCGTAATGCACCACATTGGAAAACGCACCCGGATCGAGCGTCCAGACCGCCACGAAGGGCACGACCATCATCACCAGCCACAGCGGCTGAGTCCAGACCTGGAAGCGGCTGATGATGGACACGCCGTAGGTCACGAGCGGAATCACCACCAGCGCGCAGATCAGGTAGCCCCAGGCCGGTGGAATGTCCAGCGCCAGGTCCAGCGCATAGGCCATCACCGCGGCTTCGAGGGCGAAGAAGATGAAGGTGAACGAGGCGTAGATCAGCGAGGTGATGGTCGAGCCGATGTAGCCGAAGCCCGCACCGCGCGTGAGCAGGTCCATGTCGACGCCGTAGCGCGCGGCGTAGACGCTGATCGGCAGGCCGGCCAGGAAGATGATCAGGCCGGTGGCGAGGATGGCCCAGAAGGCGTTGACGAAGCCATACTGCACCAGCAGCGTGGCGCCCACCGCTTCCAGGATCAGGAACGAGGCCGCGCCAAACGCCGTGTTCGCCACGCGCCACTCGCTCCACTGGCGAAAGCGCTGCGGCGTAAAGCGCAGCGCGTAGTCCTCCATGGTCTCGCGGCCGACCCAGCTGTTGTAGTCGCGGCGCACCTTGATGATGCGCTGCACCGGCTCGGGTCGCCCGGCCAGCGGATCGGTGGCGGGGTCAGAAGGGGTGTTCACACTGTGGTTTTCGCACCTTTCGTGCCATACGCCGGATGCCGGATACGCAACTCGGCGCCCGGCGGCATACTGGTCCACCATCCCGGCACACGCCTTGCTCATTCCCTCCCATGGAACTCACTCCGCGCGAAAAAGACAAGCTGCTGATCTTCACCGCCGCCCTGCTGGCCGAGCGGCGCAAGGCCCGCGGTCTCAAGCTCAACTACCCCGAAGCCGTCGCCCTGATCAGCGCCGCGGTGATGGAAGGCGCCCGCGACGGCAAGACCGTGGCCCAGCTCATGAGCGAGGGCCGCACCGTGCTCACGCGCGAGGACGTGATGGAGGGCGTGCCCGAGATGATTCCCGACATCCAGGTCGAAGCCACCTTCCCGGACGGTACCAAGCTGGTCACCGTTCACACTCCGATTCCCTGAATTCACTGCAGAGGCACCCATGAAACGGCTCCCCAAATACCTGTTCACCGCCGCACTGGCCACCACCGCCCTCGCCGCACAGGCCCACACCGGCCACGGCACCAACAGCCTGATGGAAGGCCTGGTCCATCCCTTCGGCCTGGACCACCTGCTGGCCATGGTGGCCGTGGGTGTGTGGTCGGTGTCGGCCCTGCCGGCGGGCAAAGCCTGGCAAGGCCCCGCCACTTTCCTGCTGGCGCTGGTGGTCAGCGCCTTCGCCGGCATGATGGGCGCCTCCCTGCCCTATCTGGAGCATGGCGTCGCGCTGTCGGTGGTGCTGTTCGGGCTGATGCTGGCCATCGCCACCCGCCCTCTGCTGCCGGCCGTGGGCCTGGGGCTGATCGCCATGGCGTCTGCCCTGCACGGTCTCGCGCACGGATCGGAAACGCCTGACACCGGCTTTGCCGGCTACGCCGCCGGATTTCTGCTGACCACCGCCGCCCTGCACATTGGCGGCCTGGGTGTGGGCCTGGCCATCCGGCGCCTGTTCAGCGAACGCCGGGGTGTGGCCCTCGGTGGTCTGGGCGCTGCACTCGGCGGCGCCGGCCTGTACCTGTTCGCCCAACTGTGAGCAGCGCGCCATGACTCCCGGCGAATACCTGATCGACGACGGCGAACACGCCCTCAACCCCGGCCGCGCCGCGCTGACCCTGGTGGTGCAGAACACCGCCAACCGGCCGGTGCAGGTCGGCTCGCACTATCACTTTGCCGAGACCAATGCGGCACTCTCGTTCGACCGCGCCGCCGCGCAAGGCAAGCGACTGAACATCGCCAGCGGCACCGCCGTGCGCTTCGAGCCCGGCCAGCAGCGCACGGTGGAGCTGGTGGATTTCGCGGGCGAGCGCGTCGTGTACGGCTTTCGCGGCCTGACCCAAGGAAAACTCTGACCATGGCCAGCATTCCCAAACGCGCCTATGCCGACATGTTCGGCCCCACCGTCGGCGACCGCGTCCGCCTGGCAGACACCGGTCTGCTGATCGAGGTGGAAAAAGACTTCACCCTGGCTGCTGGCGGCTACGGTGAGGAAGTGAAATTCGGCGGCGGCAAGACCATCCGCGACGGCATGGCGCAATCGCAGCGCACGCGTGCCGAAGGCGCCGTGGACACGGTGCTCACCAACGCGCTCATCGTCGACCACTGGGGCATCGTCAAGGCCGACATCGGGCTGAAGGACGGGCGCATCGTGGCGATTGGCAAAGCCGGCAACCCCGACACGCAACCCGGTGTGGACATCGTGATCGGTGCCGGCACCGAGATCATCAGCTGTGAGGGGAACATCGTCACCGCCGGCGGCATCGACAGCCACATCCACTTCATCTGCCCGCAGCAAATCGACGAGGCGCTGGCCTCGGGCGTGACCACCATGCTCGGCGGCGGCACCGGTCCGGCCACCGGCACCTTCGCCACCACCTGCACGCCCGGCCCCTGGCACATCGAGCGCATGCTGCAGGCGGCCGATGGCCTGCCCATGAACATCGGTTTCCTGGGCAAGGGCAACGCCAGCCAGCCCGCGCCGCTGCGCGAACAGATCGACGCCGGCGTGATCGGCCTGAAGCTGCACGAAGACTGGGGCACCACGCCCAGCGCCATCAGCAACTGCCTGGACGTGGCCGAGGAAACCGACACCCAGGTCGCCATCCACTCCGACACGCTCAACGAATCGGGCTTCGTGGAAGACACCATTGCCGCGACCAAGGGCCGCACGCTCTGCGCCTTCCACACCGAAGGCGCCGGTGGCGGCCATGCGCCCGACATCATCCGCGTGGTCGGCGAGGCCAACTTCCTGCCCTCGTCCACCAATCCGACCATGCCCTACACCGTCAACACGCTCGACGAACACGTCGACATGCTGATGGTCTGCCACCACCTGGACGCTTCCATCCCCGAGGACCTGGCTTTTGCGGAGAGCCGCATCCGCCGCGAGACCATCGCGGCCGAAGACATGCTGCACGACATGGGCGCCATCAGCATCATGAGCAGCGACAGCCAGGCCATGGGCCGCGTGGGCGAGGTGGTGATCCGCACCTGGCAGACGGCCGACAAGATGAAAAGCCAGCGCGGCACGCTGCCCGAAGACAGCAGCCGCAACGACAACTTCCGCGTCAAGCGCTACATCGCCAAATACACCATCAACCCGGCCATCGCGCACGGCATGTCGCACATCGTCGGTTCGCTCGAAGTCGGCAAGTGGGCCGACCTGGTGATCTGGAAGCCCGCCTTCTTCGGCGTCAAGCCGGCGCTGGTGCTCAAGGGCGGCAGCATCGCCCTGGCCGCCATGGGCGACCCAAACGCCTCCATCCCCACACCGCAGCCGGTGCACTACCGCCCGCAGTTCGGCGCCCTGGGCAGCGCGCTCGCCAGAGGCAGCCTGAGCTTCGTGTCGCAGGCCGCGCAGGCAGCGGGTGTCGCGCAGCGCTACGGTCTGGCCAAGACCACCGTGGCGGTGCAGGGCTGCCGTGGCGTCACCAAGGCCAGCATGGTGCACAACAGCTACCTGCCGGTAATGGAGATCGACCCGCAGCGCTACACCGTGCGCGCCGACGGCGTGCTGCTGACCTGCGAGCCCGCCAGCAAACTTCCGATGGCGCAGCGATACTTCCTGTTTTGATAGCAAAACAGGGAAGTTCCATGCTTCAAGTCTCCAAACTCGTCCCCCAGGGCCAGGGGCTGGCAGCGGTGCTGGTGCGCCGCGCCGCCACCGTCACGCTGGACTGGGATGTGCGCCAGAAAAGCCGCTTCGACGCCGAGTCTTCGGACGGTCGCCGTGTCGGCGTGTTCCTGCCCCGCGGCACCGTGGTGCGCGGCGGTGACGTGCTGATCACGCAAGATGGCTCGCTGCTGCGCGTGATCGCGGCGCCGCAGCCGGTGCTCAAGGTCACCGCCTGCACCGATCACCATCACGGTCACGACCACGACCCGGCCTTCGACCTGATGCGCGCGGCCTACCACCTGGGCAACCGCCATGTGCCCATCGAGCTGCGGCCCGACCACCTGAAGATCGAGCCCGACCACGTGCTGGCAGACATGCTGCGCGCCATGCACCTGAACGTGGCCGAAGTGCGCGAACCCTTCGAGCCCGAGGGCGGCGCCTACGCAGCGGGCCATGGACACAGCCACCACCAGGGCGGTGACCACGGCCACAGCCATGGCCACGATCACCATGGACACGACCATGGTCACGGCCACCACCCCGCGCATGCCCACGACCACGGCTGACGCACCGGCCAGCGTGGCGGCGGGCCTGCTGCACACGCTCTGGCTCGCCTCGCCGGCCCTGCCGGTCGGCGGCTTCTCGTATTCCGAAGGCCTGGAAGCGGCGGTGGACGCCGGGCTGGTGCACGACGAGGCCAGCGCCGCCGGCTGGCTCACCGACCAGTTGCAGCTCTCGCTCGCTCGCAGCGACCTGGCGGTGGTGGCACAGGCCATTCCCGCCTGGCGGGCCGATGACCTGGCCCGCATCCGCGCGCTCAATGAATGGGTGCTCAGCACCCGCGAGACGCAGGAGTTCCGCCTGCAGACCGAACAGATGGGCCGCTCGCTGCAGGCCTGGGCGCAGTCGCTCGGTGCGCTCGGAGGCGATGTGCTGCAGCGCCTGCAGGCCGCCGACCTGCAGCCACCCGCCTACCCGGTCGCCATGGCCTGCGCCGCCGCAGCTTCGGGCGCCGCCCTGGCCGACAGCCTGGCCGGCTTCGCCTTCGGCTGGGCCGAGAACATGGTGCAGGCGGCCATCAAGTCGGTGCCGCTGGGCCAGAGCGCGGGCCAGCGCATGCTGGCGCGCCTGGTGGCCGACATCCCCGAAGCCGTGGCCCACGCGATGTCGCTGGGCGACGACGACCGCCAGGCCTTCACGCCCCTGCTCGCCATCCTCAGCGCCCGCCACGAAACCCAGTACTCCCGCCTGTTCCGATCCTGACGACGCACACGATGACCGCCCTGCACCACATCCCGAACCGCACCAAGACCCTGCCTCCACTGCGCGTGGGCATCGGCGGCCCGGTTGGCTCCGGCAAGACCACGCTGCTTGAAATGCTGTGCAAGACCATGCGCGAGCGCTATGACCTGGTCGCCATCACCAACGACATCTACACCAAGGAAGACCAGCGTCTGCTCACCGTCAGTGGCGCGCTGCCGGCCGAACGCATCATGGGTGTGGAAACCGGCGGCTGCCCGCACACCGCCATCCGCGAAGACTGCTCGATCAACCTCGAGGCCATCGACCGCATGCTGGGGGAGTTCCCGAACGCCGACATCGTGTTCGTGGAATCCGGCGGCGACAACCTCGCTGCCACCTTCAGCCCCGAACTGAGCGACCTCACGATCTATGTGATCGACGTCGCCGCTGGCGAGAAGATCCCGCGCAAGGGCGGTCCTGGCATCACCAAAAGCGACCTCTTCGTCATCAACAAGACCGATCTGGCACCCCACGTCGGGGCTGACCTGGAGGTGATGAAGCAGGACACCGCGCGCATGCGGCCGGACACCGCGCGCAAGCCCTGGGTGATGACCAACCTCAAGACCCTGGACGGCGTGCAGGACGTGGTGCGCTTCATCGAGCAGCGCGGCATGCTGACCCCGGCCAGCGCCTCGACCTGAGCACGCCGGCAGCTACAATGCCGCCCACCCCGGAGACGTGGGAGAGTGGTTTAATCCAGCGGTCTTGAAAACCGCCGACCCGCAAGGGTCCGTGAGTTCGAATCTCACCGTCTCCGCCAGGACACCAAGCAAAACGGGCCCTCGCGGCCCGTTTCTGCTTTCTACCCACCCCCCTACCCACCACTGGCGGCGGCACGTGTCACCGCTCCACGGCCCCGGCATGGCCCGGTGTTGAAGCGGGCGCTGCCCCGTTCTGCAACAGCGCCGCCTCGAAGCGCGCCAGCTCCTCGTCCAGCGCGCCGCGGCTGCGGAAATGGCGTCCGGCCTGGCCGTACCAGTACTCGGCGTCCTCCAGATCTCCCTCCACGATGTGCACGATGCCGTGCAGCCAGGCGCCCAGGGGCGAGCTATCGTGCTGGACGAGGTTGTGTGCCTCGGTCCAGCGACCGGCGCGCAAGTGCAGCAGAACGTCTTGAAGGGTGTTCATCATGGAATCCTTTCAAGGGGCATTGTGCGGTCGGGCGCCCGTCAATCCGTCTGGATCTGCCGCAGCAGCTGTTCGACGTCGCCATACAACGCGTTGCCGCCCAGCAGGCGCTGGCCCGTGGCGCCGTGCACCACCAGCCCCGGAACCCCTTGCGCGCCCAGCGACCGCATCAGCCGCCGGGCGTGCTGAAGCCGCGACGCGTTGCGCTCCCGCAGCGCGAGATCCGGCTCGGCCACCTGGTCGGCGACACCTTCCAGCCCCATCCGGCGCAACACTGTTTCAACCACCTGGGCGCTGCCGGTGTCCAGGCCATCCACGTAGCGTGCTTCCTGCAGCGCCCTGAGCACCTCGAGCTCGCGCACCGGCTCGGACTCGGCGACCGCTGTGAGCGCCAATGTCATGGCCGACGAATCGAATGCGCCGTCGTGCCGCCCCAGCACGTTCTGGCGGTAGGCCTCGGTGAAGCGCTGCCCTGTCAGGCTGGCGATGCGCTGGTCATTGGCCCAGGCGAACGCGGCAAAGGACGCGTCCATGCGCTGTCCGCTGCCAGCAAACAGGCCGGTCGGAGCCAGCGCCAGCTGGATGTCGCGGTGTTGCGCAAGCGCCCCGATCACCGGCGAGGCGCCGTAGCACCAGCCGCACAGCGGGTCGAACAGGTAGGTGACGGTGGTGCGCATGCTTCAGATCCTCACCACTTCATCTCGCCCTTGTTGACCTTGGCGCCAATGTCCAGCGACAAGGCGCCGTCGGTCAGCTGCGGGTAGGCCTTCTTCATCGCGTCGATCAGTTCGGCGCTGCCCTTGCTGGCGGCCAGGTGCTTCTCGAAGGTCTGCAGGTAGTCCCTGGTGAAGGTGATGGCGCTGGCGTCCACCGCCGTGCCAGCCTTCATGTGGCCGGGCACCACCAGCACGGGCTTGAGCGCAGCCATCTCATCCAGCTGGGCCACCCAGGCGGCGCGCTCGGCGGCGCTTTGCGTGTCGGCGGTCCAGACGTGCATGCTGCCAAAGACACCAATGTTGCCCACCACCGCCTGGATCGACGGAATCCAGGCGTAGGGGCGGTGGGCCAGCGGGCCTTGCGTGCCACGGATCTCGATGACCTGGCCTTCCAGCTTCAGGCTGTTGCCTTCCAGCGCACGCGGCACCACCGGCTTGCGCGGCGCGTTGGCGCCCATCTTCGGGCCCCAGAACGACACCTTGCCGGCCATCTTGGCGCTCAGCTTTTCCAGCACCGCGGGCGTGGTCACCACGTCGGCCTGGGGAAAGATCTCCTTGAGGGTTTCGACGCCGAAGTAGTAGTCCGGGTCGGCCTGGCTCACGTAGATGGTGGTGAGCTGCTTGCCGCTGTCGAGCACGTTGGCAGCGATGCGCAGCGCGTCGGCGCGGGTGAAGCCGGCGTCGATCACCATGGCCTCCTTCTCGCCATAGACCAGGGTCGAGTTGACGTTGAAGCTGTTGCCGCCGGCGTTGTAGACCTTGACGCTCAGCGGTTGTGCCGCCTGGGCGGTGGTGAAGGCGATGGCCAGCGAGGCGGCGACGAGGGTGGTGCGGATCATGAAAGGCTCCTGAGAGGGTGTGGGACGGTGACACTCTTCAGTGCCGAAGCGGACTGTAGTTTCAATAAACGAACATATAAACCGCATAATTTGCCCATATCTGTTTCACCAATCGATCAAATCATGGACCGACTGACCGCCATGCGGGTGTTCGTGGCCGTGGCCGAGAGTGGCAGCTTCAGCGCCACAGCCGACCAGTTGGAGATGTCACGCGCCATGGTCACGCGCTACGTCGGCGCGCTGGAGCAGTGGCTGGGCGCCCGGCTTCTGCAGCGCACCACGCGCAGCGTCACGCTCACCGACGCGGGCGAAAGCTGCCTGCGCCGCAGCCAGCAGATGCTGGCGCTGATGGAGGATGTGGAGCAGGAGACCAGCCGCCACGGCACCGCCCTGCGCGGTCAGCTGCGGGTGACCTGCAGCATCTCCTTCGCCTACGCGCAGCTGGCGGCCGCGCTGGCCGATTTCCTCAAAAGCCACCCCCAGCTCAAGATCGACCTCAACGCCAGCGAGGGTGCGCTCAACCTGGTGGAGGCGCGCATCGACCTGGCCATCCGCATCAGCGCCGAGCCCGACCCGAGCCTGATCGGCCGGGTGCTGGCACCCTGCGCCTCGGTGCTGGTGGCGTCCCCGGACTACCTGGCCGAGCACGGCGTGCCCAGGGAGCCGGCCGACCTGGAAAACCACCGGTGCCTGAGCTTTGCGAACTTCGGCAAAAGCACCTGGCTCCTGCGCCGCGGCGATGAGCGTTGTCAGATCCAGGTGCGCAGCCAGCTCAGCGCCAACGAAGCCACCGCCTTGCTGCAAGCAGCGCTCGCGGGCGGCGGCGTCGCGCTGCAACCGACCTACCTGGCCAACCCGCACCTGGCCGATGGCCGCCTGCAGGCGGTGCTGCCCGACTGGCAGCCGCCGGATATGGCGATCCACGCGCTCTACCCTTCGCGCAAGCACCTGTCGCCCGCGGTGCGCGCGCTGTTGGACTTTCTGGTGGAGCGGTTTGCCACCCCGAGTTGGTCGTGAAGTGCGCGGCGCGGCCTGCCGCCCCGGATTCAGATTTTCCTTAAGAAAATCAAGGATCTCTTAAGTTCTCGTGCGTATAGTGCCGCCTCTGCGGAGCACGCCGCCGCCGCTGGCGCGACGGACGTCGGCCCCGACACCAGACGAATCGGGGGACCCATGGCCACCACAGTTCCAGCGACCACACACCGCTTGCCCGCCGCGCGGGACCTGCTGCGTTCGAACGCCCTGTGGCTCTGGCTGATCGTCGCCACCGGTGCACTGTTCCGGCTGCAGCAGTTCGTCGTCAACCGCTCGTTCTGGCACGACGAAACCCTGCTCGCCACGGCGTTTGTCGATCACGGCTTCGCACAGCTGATATTTGAGCCACTGGCCAACAACCAGGCGGCCCCGATCGGCTACCTGCTGCTGGTGAAGCTGGTCACCGTCCTCCTGGGCTCCCACGAATGGACGCTGCGCCTGGTGTCCCTGCTCAGCGGCCTGGCCACATTGCCGCTGGCGGTGGCCGTGGCCCGGCTGGGCTTTGTGTCCTTCGCAGCCCGCGCCACCCTGGTGGGGCTGGTAGCCGTCTCGCCAGTGCTGGTGTACTACAGCACCGAATTCAAGCAGTACCAGGGCGACGTGCTCTGCACCCTGCTCATCCTTTGGCTGACACTGCGGTTCAGGCCCGAACAGCATCGGCGCGATGCGCTGTGGCTCGCGCTGGTGGGTGCGGTGGGCATCTGGTTCTCCCACCCCATCGACTTCGTGCTCGCCGGCAGCGGGCTCGCGCTCTGGCTGGAGATGGCCCGGCGGCGGGAACGGGCAGCCTGGCTTTCGGTGAATCTCGTTGGCCTGGTCTGGCTGGCCAGCTTCTTGGCCGACTACCTCCTGGCCCTCCGGGGAGTGCCGCAGAACGCCTACCTCGCCGGCTTCTGGGCCACCAGTTTCGCCCCCATCCCACCCGCCACGCTGGCCGACCTCCACTGGTACCGGGAAGCGGCCCTGGGCCTGGTGTACCTGGGCTTCCTGCAGATGGGCACAGCGTTCCGCGAGGTGCTGCCCGGCTGGTTCAGCGGCCCCGTGTACGCCCTGCTGGCGCTCACCCTGCTGGGCTGCGTGGCACTGGCGTTCCAGCGGGTGCGGGCCGCTGCCATGGGAGCCATCACCCTGATGGCGGTGCTGGGGGCTTCCTCTTTGCACCTGTACCCGTTCCGCGCCCGCCTGATCCTGTTTCTGGTGCCGTTCGTGTTCCTCGCTCTGGCGGCGCTGGTACAGCAACTGCACGAGCTGCCCCTGCAGCGGGCAGCCCCCTGGCTGGCCGCGGGACTGGCCGCTGGCGTCTCGTGGATGCCACTGCGCCTGAGCCTGCACTACGTCCGGCACCCTCACAACTACCAGGACATTCGGGGCGCCTTGCAGTACATCGCCGACCACCGCCAGCCCGGTGACCACGCCATGCTCAGCAGCTGGACCTACCCCGCCTACAGCTTCTACGCCCCGCGGACGGGGCTGGGCGACATGCCCAGCTTCGTCTACCAGCCCACCGCCAACGAGGTCCACAACATCCGTGCCACGGTGCGGCGGATCTGCCAGGACCCCGCCTCGGGCCGCACCTGGGTGCTGGCCACCAACCAGATCGTTGCCAACAACCGGGCGTTTCTGGAAGCGCTCCAGACCACCTCCCCGCCCCTGTTCACCCTGCCGATGGAGGGTGCCGCACTGTTCCTGCACGACTTCCGGTCCACCGAGTTCTGCCAGCGCTACCGCTCAACTTTGCCGCCGCCCGGCCGATAGCCAGTCTGAAGAGGATGCCCGGGAGTCACAGCTCCCGGAGCTTCGGACTCGCCATGAACGCCACATCCACTCCTGCCGCCAACAACCCGCTGCTGATCCTGCTGGACTTCGTGGCCAGTCCGTTGCTGCTCTTCAACCCCGAAGGGCAGGTGGTGTTCACCAACCAGGCGGCCAAGGCGATGCGCTGCCGCCCCCACCTGCTGCTGGGCAGCGACCCCGACGTCAAGGCCTTGGTGCGGGACGTGGCCGGCGGCCGCGCGCGGGCCAGCCTGGAACTGCGGGTGGAGGCGATGTCCGACGACGGCATCGCGCGGCTGCTCTGCCGCAGCGCCCCCCGGCCCGTGGCTGGTCTGGTGCCGGTCTCGGTCGCTGTGGCCGAGGTGGACCCGCTCAAGCCCGCTCCCGGTCCGGAGACCGAATCCGAGCAGCGCCTGTCGCTGCAGCAGATCATGGAATTGCTAAAGGCAGAGCTGCTACCCCCCATCCAGCAGGTCACGGGCCTGCTCGAACCCTCATCGAACCCGGTGCTGGCGCAGTCGGTCCGCGACCTGCAGGAGCGGCTGGAACGCATGGTCGACCTGGTCAACGTGTTCGGAGAGGACGTGCTCATCGGTGAAGACCGGATGCTGCTGCCCGAGCTGGTGCGCAGCATTGCGCAGGAACTGACGCCGCTGACCGACCAGCAGGGCGTGTCCTTCGTGATCGAAGGCGACCACAACGATCTGCCGCCGGTCTACGGCAGCCGGCGACTGATGCGCCGGGCGCTGTATGAGTGCCTGCACAACGCGGTGACCCAGGCCCGTCAGGGGGTTCAGAGCAGGGAGTCGGTGGCCATCGGCATCGGCTTCCGGCCGTCCGGCAACCACCTGCTGATGAGCATCCACCACCTGGGCGTGTTTTCGGCCGCCGCGCTGTCGCGACACGCCGCGGCCGTCTTCCGCCCTGTGGCCGACCCGAAGGGCGCAGAAGGCGGCGACACCGACGCCCTGCTCATCGGCCTACCCCTGACCCAGCGCATCCTGCAGCTGCACGGCGGCCGCCTTCGCATCGAGCAGGACAACGCCGACGGGCTCCAGGTGATGCTGGAACTGCCCACCGGCGCACCGATGCGCAACACACACCACCTCGACATGCTGCAGGCCCAGATCTACGCCGAAGACCTGTCGAAACTGATGGCCCGCACCCGCCGAAGGAGCCCCGCATGACCGCCCGCATCCTCATCGTCGACGACCAGCCCGACATCCGCAAACTGATCCGGCTCACGTTGCAGCACCTGGACGACGCCGAAATCCACGAGGCCGACAACGGCGGCGACGGCTGGCGTCTGGCCCAGGACATCCGGCCCGACCTGATGCTGCTGGACGTGATGATGCCCGGCGAACTCGACGGCTACCAGGTCTGCACCAAGGTCAAGAACGACCCGATGCTCAAAGGCCAGACCAAGGTCATCCTGCTGACCGCGCGCGCCCAGGCGGAGGACCAGGAACAGGGTCGCAAGGCCGGCAGCGATGCCTACCTGACCAAGGCGTTCAGCCCGCTCAAGCTGCTCGACCTTGTGGACGACATGTTGGGTCGCACGGTCTGACTCCCGCAACGGTGATCGTCGGATTTCCGATGAAATCGATGCCCGAACTGTTCCGCCAATGGGTGGCCATGCGCTCGCTGCGCACACAGCTGATGAGCATCGCCATCGGCCTGTGCATGGCCGCCATGGCCATCACGGTGCCGCTGTCGCTGTCCAGTGTCCAGCAACAGACCGAACGGGAGAGCATCCAGTGGGCGCAGGCGCTGGCCAGGATGGCCGCACACGCCGCGAGCGTGCCGCTGGCGGACAACGATTTCGGCGCCCTGGACGAGGCCTTGCAGGAGGTCGTGGCCCTGCCCGGCGTGCAGGCGGTTCGTGTGATGCGGCCGGGCGGGTACGAGGCCATGCGGGTGGAGCAGCGCGCGGGCGGCGACATCGTATCCATTCGGTCCCGAAGTGGTCTGGCCCTGCCGGCACCGGCACGTGGACATGCACTGTCCGGGGAGCGCCTGCACGCGGTGGCCAGCCTGCTGACCGCCAACCGCGGCGGCGAGGGTCAGCCGGTGGACTATCCGCAGTTCGTCCGCGAAGGCTGGGTCGAGGTGGAGTTCAGCTTCGCGGCCCGCATGGCCGCCGCGCGCAAGAACTGGGTGATCACCTCGACCGGTATCCTCATCCTCGGGCTGCTGGCGCTGGCCGCTTTCGCCCTTTTCCTGCGGCGCACGGTCCAGCCCATCCGCGCCCTGGCGGCCTACGCCAGCACCATGGCCGAGTCGCCCGGCGACACCTTGCAGCTGCGCTGGGGCAGCCAGGAGGTGCGCGAACTCGGCCGCGCGCTGAACTGGTCTTCGCAGGAGCTGGCCCGCCGGATGGCCGAAACCCGCCAGCGCCTCACGCGCATGAAGGCGGTGCTGGACACCGCCGCCGACGCCATCGTCGGCATCGGCTCCGACGGGCAGATCGTCGGCGCGAACCCGGCCGCCGAGCGCATGTTCGGATCGGACGAGAAGGACCTGATCGGGCGTCCGCTGGCCGAGGTGCTGCCGGGCATGGACGCCGACCGGCTGCGCCAGACCATGGCCGACGGCATGCTCATCCACAGCACGCAGAGCCGCATCGGCCGGGTCGAGATGGAGGCCGTGCGCCACGGCGGCACCTCGTTCCCGGTGGAGGTACTGCTGGGCGAAATCTCGGGCGACCCGGAGATCCGCTACACCTGCATCGTGCGCGACCTCACCGACATGAAGCTGGCCGAGGAGTACCTGACGCTGTACGGTCGCGTGCTCGACTGCACCCCCAACGGCATCTCGGTCAGCGACGCCCGCCGCTACCCGCAGCCCATCGTGCACATCAACCCGGCGTACACCCGAATCACCGGCTACGCGCCGCACGAGGTGCTTGGGCGGGACGCCAGCCTGCTGGAAGGGCCGCTGACCGACCCGGACGATCTCGCCCTGCTCGCACGAACGGTGCAGAACGGGGCCGAGATGAAGGTCACGCTGCGCAACTACCGCAAGGACGGCAGCGTGTTCCACAACAAGCTCTCGGTGTCTCCCGTGCGAGACGGCAAAGGCGAGATCACGCACTACATCAACGTGATCGAGGACGTCACCGCCCAGGTCGAGGTCAAGCAGCGGCTGATCGAGCGCACCGCGCGGCTGAACGCCACGTTCGACCTCAGCCCCGACGGGTTCGCCGTGTTCGATGCCCGGGGCGAGCTCATCACCAGCAACCCAGCGTTGCGCGCCATGGTGGGCGAGGTGTCTTCCTGGATGCCCCTGTCCAGCTTCGACGACTGGATGCGACAGCTGTGCGAAGACCCCGAGCGCTATGGGCCGGTGGCCAGCGATGCCGGCAACGGCTCGCGGCACACCCTGGTGCTGGCGCGGCCCTCGCGCAAGGTGCTGGAGCGCGAGGTGCGGCGTCACCTCGGCGGCAGCGGCGAAACCTTCGTGTACTTCCGGGACGTGACGCACCAGTTCGAGGTCGACCGCATGAAGAGCGAGTTTCTTGCCACGGCGGCGCACGAGCTGCGCACACCACTGGCCAGCATCCTGGGTTTCACCGAGCTGATGATCCATCGCAAGTACAGCGAAGAAAAACAGAAGGACCTGCTGCAAACCGTGCACCGGCAGGGCACCCTGCTGAACAGCCTGATCCAGGAACTGCTGGACCTCTCGCGCATCGAGGCGCGCCAGGGCAAGGACTTCCACATCGTCCCCACGCCGCTGGCGGCCATCGTGAACGCCGCGCTCGATGGCATCGGGCATCAGGAGCTGGGGCGACAGATCACGGTGGACCCGCTCCCGGAGGTGCATGTGATGGCCGATGCCAGCAAGATCGAACAGGCGCTGACGAACCTGCTGAGCAACGCGTTCAAGTACTCGCCCGCCGGTGGTGAGGTGTCGCTGCAGGTTCAGCTGGATGGGCGCGAGGGCGAAGAAGCCGTGGTGATCGAGGTGCGCGACCAGGGCATCGGCATGACCCCCGCACAACTGGCCCGCGCCTTCGAGCGCTTCTACCGCGCCGACACCTCCGGCAACATCCCTGGCACCGGGCTGGGACTGAACCTGGTCAAGGAAATCGTCGAGATCCATGGCGGGACCATCGAACTGGCCAGCGAACTGGGCGCGGGCACCACGGCCCGCATGCGGCTGCGGCGCGCCCCGTCGACCGTCCCGGCCGTCGAACCCGCCACAGCCTGACTCAACCGGAGTCAGCCGGGCAGGAACAGCGACTGCAGGTCGCTCAGGAAATCGAAGCCGCGTATGGTGGGTGCCACCCACACGCCGTCCTGCGCCAGCCAGCCCTTGGCCAGCCCATCGCGCAGCGCGCCATCGATGGCGGACAGCGGCAGACCGGTGCGTGCGCTGAAGTCCGTCAGGCTGAAGCCCTCGCGCAGCCGCAGCGCATTGAGCATGTACTCGAACGGCAGGTCGCGCCGCGCAACCTCCTCCACGCCCACCACCGCGTCGCCCGCCAGCGCCTTGTCCATGTACAGACGCGGCTCGCGCGCCCGCACCTGGCGCACCACGCGGTGCGCAAAACTCAGCTTGCTATGGGCGCCAGCGCCGATGCCCAGGTAGTCGCCGAACTGCCAGTAGTTCTGGTTGTGCCGGCAACGGTGGCCACGCCGCGCATAGGCCGAGACCTCGTAGCGCTCCAGACCGGCCTCACCGGTCAGCTCGGTGATGCGGTCGAGCATCGCGTAGGCGTCGTCGTCCTCGGGCACCACCGGCGGGAACTTGGCGAACACCGTGTTGGGTTCGATGGTCAGGTGGTAGATCGAGATGTGCGGCGGGTTGAAGCCGAGCGCGGTGCGGATGTCGTCCTCGCACTGCGCCAGCGTCTGGCCCGGCAGCGCGTACATGATGTCCAGGTTGAAGGTGTCGAACGCGCCCGCTGCTTCCTCCACCGCCGCCAGCGCCTGCGCCCGGTCGTGCACCCGGCCCAGCGCCTTGAGGTGTTCGTTGTGGAAGCTCTGCACACCAATCGACAGCCGCGTCACGCCGGCCTGCCGGAAGGCCGTGAAGCGGTCCTTCTCGAACGTGCCAGGGTTGGCTTCGAGCGTGATCTCGGCGTCGGCGTCCAGGCGCGTCAGCGCCCGCACGTCGCCCAGCAGGCGGTCGATGGCCTCGGGCGAGAACAGACTGGGCGTGCCACCACCGATGAACACAGTGTGGATGGGGCGCCCCCAGATCAGCGGCAGCGCGGCCTGCAGGTCGGCGCGCAGCGCGTCCAGATACGGTTGCTCGGGCAACGGCTGCCCCGGCGCCGAGGTCGCGCTCCATTCGTGGGAGTTGAAGTCGCAGTACGGGCACTTCTTCAAACACCACGGCAGGTGAATGTAGAGCGACAGCGGCGGCAGGCCCTGCAGCTGCAGGGTACCGGGGCGCATCCAGTGGCGGATGTCGCTCCAGTGCGGGGACTCGCTCATGGCTGCGTGAACCAGCGCTCGCGCATGAGGGCGAGCATCTGTTGGGCCGCCTTGCCACGGTGGCTGTTGGCGTTTTTCACCTCGGCGGGCAGCTGGGCAAAGGTCTTGCCGAACGGGGGCAGCAGCAGCACGGGATCGAAGCCAAAGCCCTGGTCGCCGATGCGTTCCTGCGTGATCAGCCCCGCCGCACGGCCCGTGGCCACCAGCGGTTCCGGATCGTCGGCACTGCGCAACGCCACCAGCGTGCTCACCAGCGCGGCGCGGCGGTCGGTGATGCCATCCATCTGCTCCAGCAGCGCGCGCACATTGTTGTCGTCGCCCTTCTCGTAGCCAAACTGCGTGGCGTAAAACGCCGTGTCGACGCCGGGCAGGCCGCCGAAGGCCTCCACGCACAGGCCGGCATCGTCGGCCAGCGCCGGCAGGCCACTGACCTGCGATGCGTGGCGCGCCTTGGCCAGTGCGTTCTCGATGAAGGTCCTGTGGGGCTCGGGCGCCTCGGGAATACCCAGATCGGCCTGGCGCACCAGCTCCACGCCCAGCGGCGCGAACAGGGCCTGCAGCTCGGCCAGCTTGCCCTTGTTGTTGGAGGCGAGGACCAGTCTCATTCGCCGAGCGACTTCTTCTGCGCCACGATCAGCTCGCCGATGCCCTTGTCGGCCAACGCCAGCAGCGCGTCCATTTCCCTGCGGGTGAAGGCTGCGCCCTCGGCCGTGCCCTGCACCTCCACGTAATGGCCGGCACCGGTCATCACTACGTTCATGTCGGTGTCGCAGGCCGAGTCTTCGACGTACTCCAGGTCCAGCAGCGCTTGGCCGTCCAGAATGCCGACCGAGATCGCGGCGACATGGTCCTTGATCGGCGAGGCGGCCAGCTTGCCCTCTGCGATCAGCTTGTTCACCGCGTCCTGCGCGGCCACAAAGGCACCGGTGATGCTGGCCGTGCGCGTGCCGCCGTCGGCCTGCAGCACGTCGCAGTCCAGCGAGATCGTGCGCTCGCCCAGTGCCTTGAGGTCGAACACCGCGCGCAGCGAGCGGCCGATCAGGCGCTGGATCTCCTGCGTGCGCCCGCTCTGCTTGCCCTTGGCAGCCTCGCGACTGCTGCGGGTGTGGGTGGCGCGCGGCAGCATGCCGTACTCGGCCGTCACCCAGCCTTCGCCGCTGCCCTTCTTGTGCGGCGGCACCTTTTCCTCCACCGACGCGGTGCACAGCACCTTGGTGTGGCCGAACTCGATCAGCACCGAGCCTTCGGCGTGCATGGTGTAGCCACGGGTGATGCGCACCGGACGCAAAGAATCATTGGCCCGCTGTCCGGGCCGGCTGGAAATGCTCATGGGAAAACCTCAGGAGTTGCGTTCGGCGGTGCGCCGGATCGCTTCATTGATCTCGGCGATCGAACGCTCGATCGCCTCGTCGTCCATGTCCTCGATCGTGGGATCGGGCACACCGGACTGGATGGTGGACGCAAAGACGCCCTCTTCGATCTCTTCGGTGGAAATGCGCGTGGTCTGGTACTCGTCCGGGGTTTCCCACTCCATCGCCAGCACGGTCACGTTGTCACAGCGCGGGCCGCCGCGCTTGAGTGCCATCTCGACCAGTTCGGGCACCGCCTGCTCCAGCGGCTGCGACGCCATCTCGGCAGCGATCTCGAAGTCCTTGACCGTGCCCCAGAGCCCGTCGGAACACAGCAGCACGCGGTCGCCCTGCTGCAGCTGCACCGGCCCGGAGAGGTCGAACACCGGCTTGGCCGGCGATCCCAGGCAGGTGAAGAGAATGTTGCGGTTGATGTGCGAGGTGGCCCGCCCCAGATGCGCCTGCTGCTCCATGTAGGAGTGGTCGCGCGTACGTGTGAGCAACTCACCGTTGCGGATCAGGTACAGCCGCGAGTCGCCGCAGTGCACCCAGTGCATGGAACCACGCTCCATCACCGCTGCCACCAGCGTGGTGCGCGGCGTGTCCAGCATGCCTTTTTCGGCGGCGTAGCGGATGATCTGGTGGTGCGCCGCCATCAGCGCGCTGGAGAGGAACTCCGGCACCTCACGAACCGTCGGGTTGGCGGCTTTCTGGAAGTAGGCCGACAGCGTCTGCAGTGCCAGCTGGGCGGCCATGGCGCCTTCGGGATGCCCACCCATGCCGTCGGCCAGCACAAACAGGCCGGACTCACGCGTGTAGGCGTAGCCCATCCGGTCTTCGTTGCGCTCCCGACCACCCTGTCGGCTGATCTGGTAGACCGAAAACTTCATTTGAACTTGGTTCCGCCAGCGGTGGTTTTGCGGGTCGACTTCTTGTTGTCAGACACGATGTTGTCGAACTGCAGGCGCATCTTCTCGGCCACTGTCAGCTTGGTGTAGCTGCGTTCGGTCTCTCGGCTGAGTTCCTTCTGCAGAGCGAACACCGATTGCGGGCGGGACAGCGGATCAAGCGACATGCACCATTCGACCACCTCGATCAGGTTGTCGGAGTACACACCGCGCAGACGGGACAACGCCAGCGACAGGCGGTCTTTCTCCAGCCGCTGCGGCGCATCGTTGGGCGGATAGCCCTGCATGCTGGCGTAGATGCAGGCGCCGATGGCGTAAATGTCGGTCCACGGACCCATGCTCGAATCGCGGCGATACATCTCGGGCGCGGCAAAGCCGGGCGTGTACATCGGACGGATGAAGTTGCCTTCCTTGCTCAGCACCTCGCGTGCGGCGCCGAAGTCGATCAGCACCGCACGGTTGTCGTCGGTGATGAAGATGTTGGCCGGCTTGATGTCCAGGTGCAGCATCTTGTGCTGGTGCACGATGCGCAGACCGCGCAGCACCTCGTCGTACAGCGAGCGGATGGTCGACTCACGGAACACCTTCTGCTTCTTCAGTTCACGCGCGGTGATGATGAACTCCTGCAGGGACGAGCCCTCCAGGTAGTTCATGACCATGTACACGGTCTCGTTCTCGCGGAAGAAATTCAGCACGCTCACCACCGACTGGTGGGAGATCTGGGCCAGCGCACGGCCCTCCTCGAAGAAGCTCTTGAGGCCCAGGCGGTACAGGGAAAGCTTTTCGGGCTGGACCTGCGGCAACAGTTCGCCCGGAGCGCGGGTGGCCAGCGACGACGGCAGGTATTCCTTGACGGCCACCTGCTGACCTTCGGTATCGACAGCCAGGTAAACGACGCCAAAACCGCCCGCCGCCAGCTTGCGAACGATCCGGTAACCACCGATCACCGTGTCCGGTGGCAAGGAAGCTGGTTTGACCTTTGACATAATTCGGGAGGAGTCCGGAACGCCTCGTTGTGGACCATTCAACCGGATCGGACCCAGTCTCATGGCAGTTTACAGCATGACCGGCTATGCCACAGCCCAGTACACCGGGCCTGCGGACGAGGCCGGACGCGACCCCCTGCCCGTGCTGGGCATGGAGATTCGATCGGTCAACAGTCGGTTCCTGGATCTGGCCTTCAAGATGTCCGACGAGTTGCGTGGCACCGAGCCCGCGCTGCGGGACTTGCTCGGCGCGCGCCTCAAACGCGGCAAGGTCGAGATCCGCGCCTGGATCGAAGGCCGCGCGGAAGGCGGGCTGCGTGCGCCCTCGCCCGCCGAACTGCAGCGTCTGGTCGGCCTGCAGGACAGCATCGTCGCCTGGCACCCCAAAGCCACCCCCCTGTCAGTCGCCGAACTCATCCAGCTGACCTCCCGCCAGCAGGCCCTGCCCAGCGGGCTGCACGACCACCTGCTCACCCTCGCCCAGACCGTTCTGGACAGCTTTGTGGGTGCGCGTGAACGCGAGGGCAAACGGCTGGCGGACATGCTGCTGGACCGCCTGAAGCAGTTGCGCTTGCTCGCCCGCGAAGCCCAACCACTGATCCCCGAACTGGTGGCACAACAGCGCCAGCGCTTCATCGACCGCTGGAACGAGGCGCTGGGTGCCGGCAACACCGGCGGCACGCCACCCCTGTCCACCGACACGGTGCAGGAGCGCGCCCTGGCGGAGGCCACCGCCTTCGCCATCCGCATCGATGTGGCCGAAGAACTGACGCGGCTGGACTCCCACCTGGTGGAGATCGAGCGGCTCATCAAGAAAGGCGGCGACGTGGGAAAACGGCTGGACTTCCTGATCCAGGAACTGCACCGGGAAGCCAACACCCTGGGCTCCAAGTCCTCCAGCCTCGAACTCACCCGCATTTCGGTGGACATGAAGGTGCTGATCGAACAGATGCGTGAACAGGTCCAGAACCTGGAATGAACTGATGCAATACCCGGGAAACCTGTTTGTCGTTGCGGCCCCCAGCGGGGCCGGCAAGTCCAGCCTGGTCAAGGCCCTGATGGAGCTGGACCAGCGCGTCTCGCCGTCCATCTCGCACACCACGCGCGCGCCACGAGGCCAGGAGGTGCATGGTCGCGAGTACTACTTCGTCAGCCGCGAGACCTTCGACCAGATGGTGGCACAGGATGCGTTCCTGGAATGGGCCCACGTGCATGGCAACCGCTACGGCACCTCCAAGCACGCGATCGAGCAGCGCATGGCCCAGGGGGCCGATGTGGTGCTGGAGATCGACTTTCAGGGAGCCATCCAGGTCAAGCGCATCTTTCCGAACGCCGTGCTCATCTTCATCCTGCCGCCCAGCTGGGAGGAACTGCGCTCCCGGCTGGAGCGGCGCGCCGAAGACAGCGCTGACGTGATTGAGGTGCGACTCAAGAATGCCGCCCAGGAGATGGCTCATGCCAAGGAATTCGATTTCGTTATAATCAATGAGTTGTTTGAGCGCGCCTTGTTCGACCTCAAGGCCATCGTCCACGCGCAGCGCCTGCGGTTCACCGCCCAGCGCATCGCCCGCAGCGACACCTTCCAAGCGCTCAATATCTCCTGATACCCCGCTTTCCTACCGAGGCCCGCACATGGCACGCATCACCGTCGAAGACTGTCTGGAAAAGATTCCCAACCGCTTTCAGCTGGTACTGGCTGCCACCTACCGCGCCCGCATGCTCAGCCAGGGGCATGCACCGAAGATCGAAAGCAAGAACAAGCCGGGTGTGACCGCCCTGCGCGAGATCGCCGAAGGCAAGGTGGGCCTGGAGATGTTGAAGAAAGTGCCGACCTGATCGACCAAGATCAGACTTGCCCCAAAGAAAAAGCCCGCTGATCAGCGGGCTTTTTCTTTGGCCTGGAGGGTCGCCCGATCAGGCGGCTCCGATGTTGGGAACCAGCGCACCCGCGTCCTGACCGGCCTTGTGTGCGGCCGTGAAGGCCAGCATGCGGTCGATCGGCAGGCGCGCGCGCGGGATCAGCGCCGGGTCGACGTGGATCTGATTCTCGCCCGTCTCCAGCACGCGGGCCACGCCCGCCAGCCCGTTCATGGCCATCCAGGGGCAGTGCGCGCAGCTCTTGCAGGTGGCACTGTTACCGGCGGTGGGGGCCTCGATGAAGACCTTGTCCGGGTTTTGCTGGCGCAGCATGTGCATCATGCCGTTGTCGGTGGCAACAATGAACTCGCGCGCCTCCATCTCTCGCGCCGCCTTGAGGATCGCGGAGGTCGAGCCCACCGCATCGGCCAGCTTCACCACCTCGGCAGGACTCTCGGGATGGACCAGCACACGGGCCTTGGGGTGCTCCTTCTTGAGCGCTTCGAGCTCGAAGGCCTTGAACTCGTCGTGCACGATGCACGACCCCGTCCACATCAGCATGTCGGCCCCGGTCTCGCGCTGGATGTACCCCCCCAGGTGCTTGTCGGGCGCCCACAGGATCTTGTGGCCTTTGTCCTTGAGCGCCCGGACGATGTCCAGCGCGCAGCTGGAGGTGACGAGCCAGTCCGAGCGGGCCTTCACGGCGGCGCTGGTGTTGGCGTAGACCACCACCGTGCGGTCCGGATGCTGGTCGCAGAAGGCGCTGAACTCGTCGATGGGGCAACCCAAATCCAGCGAACAATTGGCGTCCAGATCGGGCATCAGCACGGTCTTATCGGGCGAGAGGATCTTGGCCGTCTCACCCATGAAACGAACCCCCGACACGACCAGCGTCTGCGCCGCGTGGTCACGTCCGAAACGCGCCATCTCCAGCGAGTCGCTGACAATCCCCCCGGTTTCGACGGCGAGATCCTGCAGGTCCGGGTGCACGTAGTAGTGCGAGACCATCACCGCATTGCGCTCTTTCAGCAGCGCTCGGATGCGTTCCTTGAGTTCGGCACGCTGCTTCGGTCCGGGCTCGACGGGCACCCTTGCCCAGGCGTGCCTCGTCGGGCAGGCGGGCTGTTCGTACTCGACGTCGATGATGGCGTTGGCGGTCATGGTGGGGCTCACAGGGTTTCGAAGCGCATGGAAAAGTCGGTGGCCTTGACGTCCTTGGTCAGTGCCCCGATGGAGATACGGTCCACGCCGGTTTCAGCAAGAGCTCGCACGGTGTCCAGGTTCACGCCGCCGGAAATCTCGAGGATGGCCCGTCCGGCGTTACGGCGCACCGCCTCCTGCAACGTCGGGATGTCCATGTTGTCCAGCAAGACCATGGTCGCGCCGCAGGCCAGGGCCTCGTCCAGCTGCACCAGCGTCTCAACCTCGATCTCGACGAAGCGCGCTTGAGGGGCTGTTTCCTGCACCCGCTTGAGCACCGCAGCCACGCCACCCGCCGCTGCAATGTGGTTTTCCTTGATCAGCACCGCGTCGTACAGGCCGATGCGGTGGTTCACACCACCACCGGTTTTCACGGCGTACTTTTGCGCCAGGCGCAGGCCGGGGATGGTCTTGCGGGTGTCGACGATGGCCGCGCGCGTGCCTTTTACGGCATCGACAAACACCGACGTCTTGGTCGCCACCCCGGACAGCAGTTGCAGGAAGTTGAGCGCGGTGCGTTCAGCGGTCAGCAGGGCCTGGGCATTGCCCTCGATGTGCAGCACCACCTGGTCGGCGCCACAGCGCCCGCCTTCCTGCACCTGCCAGCTCAGGCGCGCCGACGGATCGCAGGCCAGCACCGCCGCCTCCACCCAGGGACGGCCACAGATCACCGCCGCTTCACGGGCCAGGATGCGGGCCCGCGCCGGGCGGGTGGCATCGACCAGCGCAGCGGTCAGGTCGCCCGCACCGACGTCCTCGGCCAGCGCTCGCGCCACGTCGCTGCGTGCCAGCTCGGCCAGGTCCGAGGCATTGAATTCAGAGAGGTGTTTCATGGGGCGGAGCATAACGGGAACGAATGGGCGGGATGGACTATAGTCCGCCCCAAATCGACCACCCGCCGAGGGGACATCACCATGAGCCAGACCGCCTCCCAAGCACCTGCCACCGGCACACCCTACGGCACCCTGCCCTCGGCATCCCCGCTGCCGCAGCGCAAGCCGGTCAGCCTGCCCCGCCTCCAGGAAATGCGTGATCGGGGCGAAAAAATCACCATGCTCACCGCCTACGACGCCACCTTCGCGGCGGTGGCTGACGCAGCAGGCGTGGAATGCATCCTGATCGGCGACTCGTTGGGCATGGTCTGCCAGGGGCTGTCGAGCACGGCCGGCGTTACGCTGGAAACCATGGTGTACCACACCGAAAGCGTGGTGCGCGGCCTGCGGCGTGTGCAAGGTACCGCCTGGGTCATCGGCGATCTGCCGTTTGGCAGCTACCACGAGTCAAAGGAACAGGCCATGCGCAGCGCGGCGCAGTTGCTGCATGCGGGCGCCCACATGATCAAACTCGAAGGTGGTGGCTGGACCGCCGACACCGTGCGTTTTCTGGTCGAACGCGGCGTTCCGGTCTGCGCTCACCTGGGCCTGACGCCCCAGACCGTCCACTCGCTGGGCGGTTACCGTGTGCAAGGGCGCGACGAGGCCGCGGCACGCACCCTGCGCACCCACTCGCTGGAACTGCAGGACGCTGGCGCCACCATGCTCGTGCTGGAAATGGTGCCGGCGGCCCTGTCCGCCGAGATCACGGTCGCGCTGCCCACCTGCCACACCATCGGCATTGGCGCCGGCAAGGGCACGGCCGGCCAAGTGCTGGTGATGCACGACATGCTGGGCATCAACCTGGGCAAGAACCCCAAATTCGTGCGCAACTTCATGGACGGCGCCGCCAGCGTGCGCGATGCCATGGCCGCCTACGTCGCCGCCGTGAAGGACGGCAGTTTCCCGGACGACCAGCTGCACGCCTGGTGAACCCTTCCCGCGGCACCACCCGAACAGATCCGCTTCCTCACATGCAACTCGTCCACACCATTGCCGACCTGCGCGAAGCGCTGGCCCCCTTCCGGTCCCCCGCCTTCGTGCCCACCATGGGCAACCTCCACGATGGCCACCTCGACCTGGTCCGCCAGGCACAACCGCTGGGCGACGTGACGGTCTCCAGCATCTTCGTCAACCGGCTGCAGTTCGCGCCGCACGAGGACTTCGACACCTACCCGCGCACCCTGCAGGCCGACTGCGCCCGTCTGGAGCAGGCCGGCTGCGACATCGTCTTCGCGCCGCCCGAAAAAGAGCTGTACCCCGAACCGCAGGGCTACAAGATCCAGCCGCCTGCGGATCTGGCGGACATTCTGGAAGGCCATTTCCGGCCTGGCTTCTTCATCGGCGTCTGCACCGTGGTGATGAAGCTGTTCCAGTGCGTGTTCTCTGAGGCCAAAGGGCCTCGCTACGCCCTGTTCGGCAAGAAGGACTACCAGCAGCAGATGGTGATCCGGCGCATGGTGCAGCAGTTCTGCATGCCGATCCAGGTCCTGGCCGGTGAAACGCAACGGGCGGCCGACGGCCTGGCGCTCAGCTCGCGCAATGGCTATCTGAGCGAGACCGAACGCGCCGAGGCGGTGCAGTTGTCGATGTCGCTGCGCGCACTGGCACGCGACGCGCTGGCCGCCGCCGGCTCTCTGCCCGAGAAGCGCGAGGCACTGGAGGCGCAAGCCATGCGGGCCCTGGCCCTGCGGGGCTGGCAACCGGATTATCTGACCGTGCGGCGCCGCGCCGACCTGCAGCCGCCCCGCGCGGAGGACGCGCTGACGCCGCAGTCGATGGTGGTGCTGGGCGCCGCCCGACTGGGACGCACCCGCCTCATCGACAACTTCGAAATCTAGAGGGTTTCTTCCTTGGGGTCGCGCCCCATCAGGGCCGCGACGGCCTGCGCAGGTTGCAGACGGCCATCCAGCAGGGCCACCACGCCTTCGCTGATCGGCATGTCGATGCCCAGCAGACGCGCGCGCTGCACCACCGTGCGGGCACTGTAGACGCCTTCGGCGACGTGGCCCAGGGAATCCACCGCCTGTTGCAGGCTCAGCCCTTGCGCCAGGAGCTGGCCCACCTTGCGATTGCGCGACAGATCGCCGGTCGCGGTCAGTACCAGATCCCCAAGGCCGGACAGCCCCATGAAGGTGTCCGCACGTGCGCCCAGCGCCAGCCCCAGACGCGTCATCTCGGCCAGCCCACGCGTGATCAGCGCCGCGCGGGCGTTGAGCCCAAGCGCAAGGCCGTCGCACAGCCCGGTGGCAATGGCCAGCACGTTTTTGACGGCCCCGCCGACTTCGACCCCCACCGCATCGTCGTTGGCATAGATGCGCAGCGACGGACCATGGAACGCGGTCACCAGGGCCTCGCGGACCTCGGCATGGGCGCTGGCCGCCACCAGGGCTGTCGGCTGGCCACGCGCCACTTCTTGCGCAAAACTGGGGCCGCTGAGCACGCCGGTCTTCAAGCCGGGCGCCACGGCGGCCTGGATCTCATGACCGAGGAGGCCCGGCGCCCCATCGCCCTCCCTGGGTGCCTCGAAGCCCTTGCACAGCCAAGCCACTGGCGACGGGTGGCCAGACAGCCGCTCCAGCATGCCGCGCAGTCCGGCCATCGGCGTGGCCACCACCACCAGACCGGCGTCGGCCAGAGCGGCCGCGGGCCAGGGCGACTCATCGCCAGCGAGCAGCAAGGCGGCCGGCAACGCAATGCCCGGCAGATACCGGGTGTTTTGACGCGCTGCGCGCATGGCCGCGACCTGCGCTGCGTCGCGCGCCCAGAGGGTCACCTTGTGAGGATCGCCCGGCAGACGGGCGGCCGCAATGGCCAGCGCTGTGCCCCAGGCACCGGCACCGAGAACGACGATGTTCATCGCCTGCGGATCAAGCCTGGCTTATTGCGTGACGGCGCCGGCGGCCTGCGCCTGTTGCTGCTCGTACATCGCCTGGAAGTTGATTTCGGCCAGGTGCACGGGCGGGAAGCCGGCGCGCTGGATCAGGTCGGCCACATTGCCACGCAGGTAGGGGTAGACGATCTGCGGGCAGGCGATGCCCATGATCGGACCCATCTGGTCCTCCGGCAGATTGCGGATCTCGAAGATGCCGGCCTGCTTGACCTCGACCAGGAACACGGTCTTGTCCTTGATCTTGGTCTGCACCGTGGCGGTCACGGCCACTTCGTACACACCTTCGGCGGCGGGGGTGGCTTCCACGCCCAGCTGGATGTCGACCGAGGGCTGCTCCTGTTCCAGCAGGATGGCCGGGGAATTGGGCTGCTCCAGGGACGCCTCCTTGAGGTAGACGCGCTGGATCTGGAAAACGGGATCTTGGTCGGCCATAAGAGCTTTCGGATGATTCGGGAATGAACAGGGCCCGCCCGGGAGGGGTCCCGAAGCGGGCCGGACGGGGATTATCTCAGCAGCGCAGGAACGGCTCAGGCCTTCAGCAAGGGCTCCAGACCACCCTGCCGGTCCAGCGCGTGCAGGTCGTCGCAGCCACCCACATGGGTCTGGCCGATGAAGATCTGGGGCACGCTGGTGCGGCCGGTGAGCTGCGTCATCTGCGCACGCACCTCGGGCCGTCCGTCCACCACGATCTCCTCGTAGTCGGTGACGCCGCGCTGCTGCAGCAGCGCCTTGGCGCGCGAGCAGTACGGGCAGTAGTCGCTGGAATAGATCTTCACATGGGCCATGGCACGCTCCGTTTCAGGCCTTCTCGACCGGCAAGTTGGCCGAGCGCCAGGCGCCCATGCCGCCGGTCAGCGAATGGGCGTTCTCGTAACCCAGCTTCTTGGCGATCGACACCGCACGTTTGGAGCGCATGCCGGACGCACAGACCAGCACCAGCGGCAGGCTCTTGTTCTTCACGACGCCCCCCAGCTTGGCCTCCAGCTCGGGCAGCGGCACATTCTTGGCGCCGGTGACGTGTCCGGCGGCGAACTCGTCGGGCCCACACACATCCACCACCGCGGCTTTCTCACGGTTGATCAGCTGCACCACTTCGGTGGGGGTCAGGCCCGCCGCACCGCCGCCCGATGTGAGGGCGGGAAACATCAACATGCCGCCCGAGGCCAGGGCGATGGCAAACAGCATCCAGTTGTCGAGAAAAAAACTCACGAAGCACCTTTCAGGTCAGACAAGCCCGGGATTTTAGAATGTGGGGCTGTCCGGCGCGGTCCGGCCAGCCCCCATGCCCCTTTTTCCTGCCCCCAACGCCTTCACGCCCATGTACAAGCTCGTCCTGATCCGCCACGGCGAATCCACCTGGAACCTCGAAAACCGCTTCACCGGCTGGACCGACGTGGAGCTGACCCCCACCGGCGTCTCCCAGGCCATGTCCGCCGGCAAGCTGCTCAAGGCCGAGGGTTACGAGTTCGACATCGCCTACACCTCGGTGCTCAAGCGCGCCATCCACACGCTGAACTACTGCCTGGATGAGATGGACCGCAGCTGGCTGCCGGTGGTCAAGGACTGGCGCCTGAACGAGCGCCACTACGGTGGCCTGCAGGGCCTGAACAAGGCCGACATGGCCAAGCAGTACGGCGACGAGCAAGTGCTGATCTGGCGCCGCAGCTACGACACGCCGCCGCCGGCCCTGGAGGCCAACGACCCGCGCGGCCAGCGCCAGGACCTGCGCTACGCCAAGCTGCCGGCCGACGCCGTGCCCCTGACGGAATGCCTGAAGGACACCGTCGCCCGCGTACTGCCCTGCTGGAACGACTCGCTGGCGCCCGCCATCAAGGCCGGCCAGCGCATCGTGATCGCCGCCCACGGCAACTCGATCCGCGCCCTGGTCAAGTACCTGGACAACATCGGCGACGCCGACATCGTGGGCGTGAACATCCCCAACGGCATCCCGCTGGTCTACGAACTCGACGCCGACCTCAAGCCCATCAAGAGCTACTACCTGGGCGACGCCGAAGCAGCCGCCAAGGCCGCCGCCGCCGTGGCCGCTCAGGGCAAACGCTGAGCCGCCCGGACGGAACCGAATCACAAGGCTTGACTCCTAGGTGTATATTGGTTCGCAGGCCCGAGGCGCAACCGCCCGGGCCGGCGTTTTTTTCGGGGTGAATGGATGGGCAAGCAAGTGAATCAGAAGCTGAAAATCGTCGGCTGGGTGGCGGCAGGCGCCGTGGCCGGTGCGCTGACCACGGTGCAGCTTCAGGCGGTGGCGCGCGGCTCGCTCGCCCCCCTGCCACTGGAGGAGCTGCAGCAGCTCGCCGCCGTGTTTGGCATGGTCAAGAGCGACTATGTCGAGCCGGTCGACGAAAAGAAGCTGATCTCCGAGGCGATTTCGGGCATGGTGTCCAGCCTGGACCCGCACTCCCAGTATTTCGACAAGAAGTCCTTCAAGGAATTCCGCGAAGGCACCAGCGGCCGGTTTGTCGGCGTGGGCATCGAAATCACCATGGAAGACGGCGTGGTCAAAGTGGTCTCGCCGATTGAGGACTCGCCCGCCTTCCGCGCCGGCCTCAAGTCCGGCGACCTGATCACCAAGATCGACGACACCGCCGTCAAGGGCCTGTCGATCAACGACGCCGTCAAGCTCATGCGCGGCGAGCCGCGCACCAAGGTGCTGTTGACGATCTTCCGCAAGGACGAGAACCGCAGCTTCCCGGTCACGATCACGCGCGAAGAGATCAAGACCCAGAGCGTCAAGAGCAAGCTGGTCGAACCCGGCTACGCCTGGGTGCGTGTCTCGCAGTTCCAGGACCGCACCGTCGACGACTTCGCCCGCAAGGTCGAGGAGCTGTACAAGGCCGGTCCGCTCAAGGGCCTGGTGCTGGACCTGCGCAACGACCCGGGAGGCCTGCTGGACGCCGCAGTGGCCCTGTCGGCGGCCTTCCTGCCCGAGAACGTCACGGTCGTCTCGACCAACGGCCAGCTGGCCGACAGCAAGTTCACCTACACCGCCAACCCGCAGCACTACCTGCGCCGCGGCGGTCCGGACCCGATCGCCCGTCTGACCAAGGCGACCAACGGCGCCCTCAAGACTGTGCCGCTGGTGGTACTGGTCAACGAAGGCTCGGCCTCGGCCAGCGAGATCGTGGCTGGCGCGCTGCAGGACCACAAGCGCGGCACCATCCTGGGCAGCCAGACCTTCGGCAAGGGCTCGGTGCAGACCGTGCGCCCGCTGGGCCCAGACACGGGCCTGAAGCTCACCACCGCGCGCTACTACACGCCAGCCGGCAAGTCGATCCAGGCCAAGGGCATCGTGCCCGACGTGATGGTCGACGAGACGCCCGAAGGCAATCTGTTCGCCGCCCTGCGCACCCGCGAGGCCGACCTGACCAAGCATCTGACCAATGGCGAAGAGGCCAAGGCCGGCGAGCGCATGACCGACGCCCAGCGCGCGGCCGAGCAGCAGCGCGACCAGGAGCGCGAAGAAGCCCGCAAGCGTCTGGAAGAAGAGTCCAAGAAGAACCCGGGCCAGCGCCTGGTGCCGGAATTCGGCAGCGACAAAGACTTCCAGCTGCAGCAGGCGCTCAACAAGCTCAAGGGCCGTCCGGTGCTGGTCAGCAAGACCCTGACCGAGCGTCCGGAAGAGAAGAAAGAGAACTGATCCCCGGCCCGGTGAACGGGTCGGTGGCGCGATCTTGGACGACCAGCAGCTCCTGCGCTACTCGCGCCACATCCTGCTCAACGAACTCGGCATCGAAGGCCAGGAGAAGCTGCTGGCGTCGCACGCCTTGGTGATCGGTGCCGGCGGCCTGGGGTCGCCGGTGGCGCTCTACCTGGGCAGCGCCGGGGTCGGGCGCATCACAGTGGTCGACCACGACGCCGTCGACGCGACCAACCTGCAGCGCCAGATCGCTCACAACCTCGAACGCCTGGGCACACCCAAGGCCGAGTCGGTGCGCCATGCCATCGCCGCCATCAACCCCGACCCGCAGGTCACGGCCCTGGTGCAGCGCGCCGACGATTCGCTGCTGGACCAGTTGCTGCCCGAGATCGATGTGGTGATCGACTGCTGCGACAACTTCGTCACCCGCCACATGGTCAACCGCGCCTGCGTGCGCCACGGCGTGCCGCTGGTCTCGGGCGCCGCCATCCGCATGGACGGGCAGCTGGCGGTGTACGACCCGCGCGACGCCGCCTCGCCGTGTTACGCCTGCGTGTTCCCCGAAGACGCCGGTGTGGAAGAAACCCGCTGCGCCACCATGGGCGTGTTCGCGCCGCTGGTGGGCATCGTGGGCACCATGCAGGCGGCCGAGGCACTCAAGATCCTCAGCGGCCTGGGCTCGCGCCTGACCGGGCAGTTGCTGATGATCGACGGCCGCGATCTGGCCTTCAACACCATCGCCCTGCCGCGCCAGCCGCACTGCGCGGTCTGCGCTCAACGCGCTGGTTGAGCCTTCGCTTCGGCTCGCGGCGGCATCGGGCAGGGCCCGTGGCGCTTGCGGAAGTCCCTCGGATTCTCGGCACCCGCCGACGCGAAGATGCCTTTGCGGTCCTTGCGGGCCAGCACCTCCTCAATGGCAAACGGTCCGTCGCTGTGCCGCCAGCGGTACGACCAGGCCCAGCCCTCGCGCACCAGCCAGCCCGCCACGTCCTCACCCCGGTGCTTCAGCCGCACCAGCGCCCGCCCATAGTCGTCGCGGCGCCGCTCGGTCACCGTCACCGTCTGCTCCAGCAAACGGGTGGTCAGCGCTTCCCGCGCCGCCACGCCCCCGTCCTGACAGATCTCCGGCGCATCCACCCCATCCAGCCGAAGCTTGCGGTAGGTCCCACCCGCCAGCGGCTTCACCCACAAGGTGTCCCCATCCGGCACCCGCGTCACCCTGGCCTCGTAGGCCTCGCCAAACCTAGGACGGAAACCCGAAGAAGCAGGAGACTGCGCGAGCACCAGCGATGCGCCGAACACCAGAAGCAGCGGCGCGAACAAGGACCAAGGCACCCGTGGAACCGGCTTCGCCGGGCCACAGGGTGCGTCCCCCCTCCGGGGGGAAGCCGCGAAGCGGCGCAGGGGGGGCCTCTTCATACATTCATGTACCGGCCCGGCCGGTGGTTGATCGCCAGCGTCATGTTCAGCACCACCGCGCCCAGCACCGACCAGGCGATCTGTACCGGCTCGCGCAGCGCGAACGCGGTCAGCACGATGGCGCAGTCCAGCCCCATCTGGATGTGGCCGGCGCGCCAGCCGAAGCGCTCCTGCAGGTACAGCACCAGCACGTTGAAACCACCCAGGCTGGCCCGGTGGCGGAACAGCATCAGCATGCCCGCGCCCACCAGCAGCCCACCCGCCACCGCGGCGAAGCCGGGGGCCAGCGCGCCGATGGAGATCCAGCGCGGGATCAGGAAAGCCCAGAGCGAGAGCAGGCCCACCGCGGCGAAGGTCTTGAGCGCGAACGGCGCGCCCATGCGGCGCCAGGCCAGCCAGTAGAACGGCAAGTTGATGAGGAAGAACCAGAGGCTGAAGCTCACGCCGGTGGCGTAGTGCAGCAGAAAAGCCAGCCCGGCCGTGCCGCCGCTGAGCAGGCCGACGTGGCCGAACAGCACCACGCCCAGACCGACGAACAGGGTGCCGGTGAGCAGGGCCTGCACGTCTTCGTGCGGCCGGTGGCGGGAGGGGACTGCGGCGGCAGCGGGCATGGCGGTGGATCGGGCAACGGCGGTCATCGGCATTGGTCGGTCGTCAGGGGGGCGCACAGTGTCGCCGCAGTGGCCGCCCGCCGCCTTGACCCAGGTCAGCACCGCTCAGGGACGCAGAACCTTGGCCACCGGGTTGTAGCGCAGGCGGAAGGCATCGGGCATGTCCGAGCCCAGCAGCGGCCGCAGGTAGAGCCGGAAGGCGTCGGTCACGTCGGTGCCGCTGGGCGCGATGAACTCGTCCTCCATGGTGCGTGTCTTGCCAGCCACGGCCACCAGCGGCAGCAGTTCGTAGTCGGCCGAGTAGAAGCCGGTGCGCTTGATCGCCACCGAGCCATCCACCTGGCCCCACATGGCGAACTGCACCGCCTTCTCGCCCACCTCGCGCGCCTCGCGCTGGTCCACGTCGCTCACGCAGCCGATGAAGCTGCGCTGCAGGTAGCCGAAGGTGTCGCCGCGCACGCGCTTGATGCCCAGCTTGGCCTTGATCTCCTCGCACAGCAGGTCGGCCAGCGCGCCGGTGCCGCTGAGCTGCACGTTGCCGTGCGCGTCCTTCTCCACGTCCTTGGCCAGTTGGGTGATGATGGGCTGGCCCGAGGCGTCGTGGATGCCCTCGCTGACCGCGATCACGCAGCGGCCGTAACGGTCGTACATGGTTTTCACGTCGGCCAGGAATTTCGGGATCTCGAACACCCGCTCGGGCACGTAGATCAGGTGCGGGCCGTCGTCCGGAAACTTCTTGCCCAGCGCCGACGCCGCCGTGAGGAAGCCCGCGTGCCTGCCCATCACCACGCCCACGTACACGCCCGGCAGGGCCGCGTTGTCCAGGTTCGCCCCGGCGAAGGCCTGCGCCACGAAGCGCGCCGCCGACGGAAAGCCCGGCGTGTGGTCGTTGCCCACCAGGTCGTTGTCGATGGTCTTGGGGATGTGGATGGACCGCAGCGGGTAGCCGGCCTTGCGCGCCTCTTCGCTGACGATGCGCACCGTGTCCGACGAGTCGTTGCCACCGATGTAGAAGAAGTGCTCGATCTCGTGCGCCCTGAGCACCTTGAAGATCTCCTGGCAGTACTTGAGGTCGGGCTTGTCGCGCGTGGAACCCAGCGCCGAAGCCGGCGTGCGCGCCACGGCTTCGAGGTTGTGGCTGGTCTCCTGCGTGAGGTCGACGAAGTTCTCGTCCACGATGCCGCGCACGCCGTGGCGCGCGCCGTAGATGCGCTGCACGTTCTGGAAGCGCCGCGCCTCCAGCGCCACGCCCACGAGGGACTGGTTGATGACGGCGGTGGGGCCGCCGCCCTGGGCGACGAGGATTTTTCCGGACGACATGGTGGTTTCCTCCAGCAAGTGAAACGATGGACAGACGGGCGGCGCGCGTGCGGTTCAGCCCAGGATGGCGGGGTTGGCCTGCCACAGCACCCAGTTCAGGTACGCGGCAAACGCCACCCAGGCCAGGTAGGGCAGCAGCAGCAAACCTGCCAGCGGGCGGACGCGCCAGAAGGCGACGCAGGTGGCCGCGATCAGCAGCCAGAACACGACGACCTCGGCAAAAGCCCAGCCGCCCTTCTGCCATGCAAAAAAGAGCCAGCTCCACAGCGCGTTGGCCACGAGCTGGACCACAAACAGGACCAGCGCCCGGTTCCGGTCCGAAGGCCGCACCGCCGCGCGCCAGACCAGCCAGGCGGCCACCGCCATCAGGGTGAACAGGACCGTCCACACCGGGCCGAACAGCCAGCCCGGCGGCGACCACGACGGCTGCACCAGCGCGGCGTAGAAGGACTGTGCATTGGCCGACGCCACCGCACCCGCCCCGGCGGTGAGAAAACACAGGGCCAGCCAGCCGACGAGGCCGAGGGTCTGTTCGGTGCGCGTGAGCGCTCGGATGGGGGCATTCATCGCTGGACGGGAACTCTCGGGTGGATCGGACACGCGGCCGTCAATGGCCGCGCAGGCCATCGTAGCGGGCTTTTTCGGCCTTGCCCGCAGCCATCGCGAATGGCCCGCGCCGCGCCCCTTGGCTCGGCGCCGCCCAGATGAGACACTGCTCCGCATGAAGACCTTCCACAACCCCCACCACGCTCTGCACCAGGGGCGCGAAGAGATGTTCCGTGGCCGCATGGTGCCCTGCCACGAAGTGCCCGCACGGCTGGACTACGTGCTGGCCGAGCTGCAGCGGCGCTCGCAGGGCGGGCTGTTCCTGCCCGAGGTGGGCGACACCGACCTGGACGCCGCCATTGCCCGTGTGCACGACGCGCGCTACACCCAGTTCCTGGCCGGCGCCTGGGACGAATGGGTCGCGATGGACCCGGCGAACGCGCAGCGCGACGCTCTGCCCTCGGTCTGGCCACTGGGCAACCAAGACGCCTTCCGCACCGATGTGCTGCCGCAGAACTTTGCGGCGCGGCTGGGCCTGTTCTCGTTCGATTCGGGCTCGCCGCTGATGGCCGGCACCTGGACCGCCGCGCGGTCCGGCGCGGCCTGTGCGCTGGCGGCGGCGCGCGAGGTGCACGGTGGCGCCCGCGCGGCGTTTGCGCTGACGCGTCCGCCGGGCCACCACGCGGGACCGGACTTCTTCGGCGGCTACTGCTTCCTGAACAACGGCGCCATCGCCGCGCAGGCGCTGCGTGACCTGGGCCATGCCAAGGTCGCGGTGCTGGACATCGACTACCACCACGGCAACGGCACGCAGACCATCTTCTACGAGCGCGCCGACGTGATGACCGTCTCGATCCACGGCGACCCGGCGACCGAGTACCCGTTCTTCCTGGGCCACGCCAGCGAACGCGGCGCGGGAGCCGGCGAAGGCTTCAACCTCAACATCCCGCTGCCGCGCGGCACCGGCTTTTCCGCTTGGTGCGCCGCGCTGGACACCGCCATCGAGGCGGTGGAGGACTTCGGCGCCGACGCCCTGGTCGTGCCAATGGGCATGGACACCTTCAAGGGCGACCCGATCTCCGGCTTCACGCTGGAGAGCAGCGACTACGACACCGTCGGCCGCCTGCTCGCCGCCGCCAGCCTGCCCACCGTGTTCACCTTCGAAGGTGGCTACGCGGTGGACGAGGTCGGCGTCAACGCGGTCAACCTGCTCGAAGCCTACTGCCGCTCGATCTGACGCCGGCTCAGGCCGGCTTCCAGAAGATGTAGTCGGCCGTGTAGGTCACCACGCGCTTGCTGCCCATGGTGGCCGCGTCGCAGGGTGCCGCCGGGGCCACGCCGCCCTTGGTGGCCACGCGCTGGATGTGGCTCACGCCCTGGGCCATGCCGCTGCCCATGGCCGGGTTGGCCTTGACCAGCTGCAGCGGGATGTTGCCGCTGCCGTTGGGCGCCACCGCCAGTTGCGCGCCACTCACCTTGGAGCCGTCGTTGAAGTCCCAGGTGGCGGGCGGGCCGTAGTACTTGCCCAGGCGCTCGCCCTTGCGGCCCTTGAGGCCGGCGTCGGGGCTCATGAACACCCACTCGTACTGCCCGGCCATGTCCTTCTTGGCCTGGCACTGGTAGGTGATGTCGCCGGCGGCAGCGGTCTCGAAGGCCACGCGGTGGCCGGCGGGCACCTGCACCGCGGCCGGCAGATCGGCCTGCGAGAACGGGGCCATGGTGGGGCCGCTGGCGCAGGCGGAGAGCGCGAGGACGGCGGCGCCGCCCAGCGCGGTGGTGGTGAAGCGGGAGAACATGGAACAGCTCCTGTGTGTATCTATATAGGTGGGTGAACGGAACTCAGCGGACCGGCTGGCCCGTGGCGAGGGATTGCAGGAAGGCGACGACGTCGCGCCGGTCGGCCGCTTCGGACAGCCGGTAGCCCATGGCCTGGCCGGGCACCAGGGCCTCGGGGTCGGTCAGCCAGGCCTGCAGCTTCTCGGGTGTCCAGACATGGGTGGCGGCGGCCAGCGCGGCGGAGTAGGCAAAGTCCGCCTTCTTTCCCGCCGCGCGGCCCACCACATTGCCCAGCGCGGGCCCGACGCGGTTCTCGTCCAGGCTGTGGCAGCCGCCGCAGCGCGACTCGAACAGCCCGCGGCCACGCGCCACATCGCCCGACTGGGCCTGGGCCGCCGGCAGCGCAGCGGCCAGCAGACCCAGCGCGAGTGCGGCGCGGCGCAACGACATGGCCATCAGGCGCCGAAGCTCAGGGCGCCACCGGGCAGCGGACGGCCCAGGGCGTTGGTCAGCACGGTGAAGTGCATGGTCTCGTCGGCCGCCAGGCGCGCCGCCACCTTGGCCAGGTCCTTGCTGCCCAGCGAGGGGATGACGCCGAGGTAGGCGTTGGTGGCGCCCAGCTCCAGCCGCGCGGCCAGGTCCAGCACGTCGGCCTGGTTGCGCAGCGTGTCGGCCTTGAGCGCCTTGGCGTAGTCGTCCAGTTTCTTCTCGGCCACCGGCGTGCCGCCCAGCTTCTGGATGGTGGCGATCAGCGCGTCGCGGTGCGCCTTGTGGTGGCCCTGGAAGCTCACGGCCACATCCAGCACACCCTTCTGCAGCAGGCCGCTGCCGGCGCCCAGCTGGTAGGCGTTGATGGCCTCGTGCTCCAGCCCAAGCGCCACGTTGAGGATGGACACGTCCTTGGACACATCGGCGGACATGCCCTGGGCCAGGGCGTCCTTGCCGGCCAGCAGGGCCACGGCCACGGCCGAGAGCGCGCCGCCGCGGCGCATGAAGTTGCGGCGCGAGGCGGGCGGGCCGACGAGTTCGGAAGCGGGAAGGATGATGTTCGACATGGTGGGGTCCTTGTGTGGTGGGTGAGGGAAACAGCGCCGGTCGAGAAATCAGCACCGACGGTTCTGATACGCAGGCCGGTCCCCCGACGGATTCAGAAACCCACAATTTTTTTGTGGACATGCCGTGCCTGAATCCGTTGGCCCGCCGGCCGCGTAAAGAGTGGGTCGGGTCTGCTCAGCAACCGGCACCCTTCCCCAACCCACACACCCCACCATGCCCCACACCTTCCACTCCCCACTGCGCCGGCACCCCGCCCGCCACCTGCTCGCCCTGGGCGCCACCGCTGCCCTGTTGGCCCACGCACCCGCCCAAGCCGACACTGGCAAGCTGCTGCTGACCGGCGGCGTGAGCACCATCGACGGCGCGGCCGGCGGCGGCCTCTCGCCCTGGGCCGTGATCGGCAGCCAGGCGAGCGAAGGCCAGACCGGCTTTTCGACCCATCTCAGCCATGCGCGCACGCAGGACTACAAGCTCAACGCCTTCGGCGCCGCGGTCGGCATCAACGACCGGGTCGAACTGTCCGTGGCCCGGCAGGACTTCGACACCGGCATCACCGGCACCCTGCTGGGCCTGCCCGGCCTGAAACTGAAACAGGACATCGTCGGCGCCAAGTTCCGCGTGGCGGGCGATGCCATCCTCGACAGCGACTCCCTGATGCCGCAAATCGCGGTCGGCGTGATGGCCAAGCGCCTGGGCTCGACCGGGCTGGACGCCACGCTGTCGGCCCTGGGCGCCAAGCGCTCGGGCACGGATCTCTATGTGAGCGCCACCAAGCTGTTCCTGGCCCAGGGCCTGCTCGTCAACGGCACGCTGCGCGCCACCAAGGCCAACCAGGGCGGCCTGCTCGGTCACGGCGCCACGCTCGGCGGTGCCGACAACGGCTATGAGCTGATGCCCGAACTCTCGGTCGCCTACCTGCTGCGCAAGAACCTGGCGGTCGGCTTCGAGTACCGGGCCATGCCCGACAAGCTGAACAAGGCCGGCGCCGCCGCCGGCCTGGGCGACGGCCTGCGCGCCGGCGACTGGAAGGACATCTTCATCGCCTGGGCACCGAGCAAGAACGTCTCGCTCACCCTGGCCTATGTGGACCTGGGCACCGTCGTGCCGGCCACCACGAAAGGCAAGAAGCAGACCGGCACCTACCTCTCCGCCCAGTTCGCGTTCTGAACTCCCCCTCCACACACACCACCACCATGAAACAGCTCATCACCCTCTCCGCCCTGTCGCTGCTGACCCTGATCGGCGCCCCGGCCAGCGCCCAGTCCATGGACAAACCCCTGGCGCCCTCGGCCGCATCGGCCTACCCGGTGGCCCCGGCCCCCGGCCTGTACGACGCCTTGGGCGGCCAGACCGGCCTGCGCACCCTGATGAACGACTTCGTCAACCGCCTCAAGGCCGACGCGCGCCTGGCCGAGGCCTTCAAGGAAGCCAACGGCGCCAACCTCGCCAAGCAGCTGACCGACCAGATCTGTCAGCTCTCGGGCGGCCCCTGCGTCTACAACGGCCCCAACATGAAAGAAGCCCACAGCAACATGGACGTGACCCGCGCCGACTTCAACGCGCTGGTTGAGGTGCTGCAAATGAGCATGGACGCCCGCGGGATTCCGTTTGCCCGGCAGAATCAGCTGCTCGCGCTGCTGGCCCCGATGCACCGCGACGTGATCAACGTCCGATAACAAGGAGACCCCATGCGCCACGCCCCCCTTCTGGCCGCCTGCCTGCTGGCCGGCCTTTCTGCGGCACAGGCCGCCACCGTGCAGGTCACCGTGCTCGCCCGAGACGGCAAGCCGCTGCCCGACGCAGTGGTGGTGCTGGAGCCGGCCGCCGGCCAGCCGGTGCCGGCGGCGCAGCCGGTCAGCCAGACGGTGACGCAGGAAAAGATGCAGTTCGACCCCATGCTGAGCGTGGTGCCGGTCGGCTCGAAGATCCGCTTCTCCAACCTCGACCGCTGGGACCACCACGTCAAGGGCGGCACGCCCAGTCTGCTGGCCGCGGGCACCACCGCCTTTGAATTCCGGCTGGCGGGACGTGTGCAGGGGCAGACGCCTCCCAGCAGCGAAGTCGCGATGGAGAAGGCCGGGCCGATCCAGCTCGGCTGTCACCTGCACGGCTCCATGCGCGGCTTTGTCTACGTGGCGTCCACGCCCTGGGCCGCCAAGACATCCGCCGATGGCACCGCCACCCTGCCCCAGGTGCCCGAGGGCGCGATGCAGCTGCGGGTCTGGCACCCGGACCAGCTGGTCGACCAGGCCAGCGTTGCGCTGCAGGTGCAGCCGGTCACCACGGTGAACGTGCCGACCCTGGTTCAGCCGCGCAAGGCGCGCCGGGTGCAGTTCGACTCCGGCAGCACCTACTGAGACCCGCCCACCGCATGGACACCGACCAGACCCTGATGGCGCTGCTCGACCGCGTGGCGCAGCGCGACGAGGCCGCGCTCAAGTCGCTCTACGACCTCACCAGCGGCAAGCTCTACGGCCTGGCGCTGCGGGTGCTGGAGCGCCACGAGTGGGCCGAGGACGCGCTGCAGGAAACCTTTCTGCAGGTCTGGCGCACCGCCCCCGACTACCGCGCCTCACTCAGCCCGCCCATGGCCTGGATGGGCCTGATCGTGCGCAGCCGCGCGCTGGACCTGCTGCGCCGGCGCAAGGCCGAGCGCGAGCACCTGAGCGACGACATCGACGACGACGGCATGGCCGACCGGCTCGAAGGCGACACGCCCGACCCGATGCACACCAGCCTGGCCAGCCAGCAGGCCTGGGCATTGCACCAGTGCCTGACGCGGCTGGAGAACAAGCAGCGCGAGGTGGTGAGCCTGGCCTACCTGCGCGACCTCAGCCATGGCGAGCTGGCCGAACAGCTCAGGCTGCCGCTGGGCACCGTCAAGACCTGGATCCGCCGCGGGCTGGACCAGCTGCGTGTGTGCATGGCAAGGTTTGCCTGAGGAACGCCATGGACATCCACCGACACCCCGAGCTGCTGGACCGACTGGCCGCGGCCTACGCCATCGGCACCCTGCGCGGCGGCGCGCGCCGCCGCTTCGAAACCCTGGCGCGCGAGCGTGCGCCGGTGCGCGCGGCGGCCCTGGTCTGGCAGAGCCGCGTCGCCAGCATGACCGAGCTGGAGCCCGCGGTGACGCCCTCGCCCGTGGTCTGGACGCGCATCCACAACCTGATCGAGGCCGAGCGCGAGCAGGCCGCCATGGCCGCGGCCCGCGCGGCACCAGCGCCGCCGCCCCCCACCGGCTGGTGGCGCAGCCTGGCGCTCTGGCGCGGCGCGGCCGGTGCCGGCGCGCTGGCCACCGTGCTGGCCGTGGTCACCACCGTGGGCCTGCGCGACCGGCTCGGGGCACAGATCGACGAACTGCAGGCGAAGCTGGGCAACCAGCCGCAGATCGAATACGTGGCTGTGCTCAACGACGAGCAGGCCAGCGCCTCGATGTTGGTGACCTTCGACCCGAAGAACCGCAAGCTGACGCTGCAGCGCGTGGGCGGCTACCAGGAAGCGGCCGACAAGTCGCTGCAGCTCTGGGCCCTGCCGCCGGGCAGCAAGCCGCGTTCGCTGGGCGTGCTGAGCCAGGAGAAGCTGCTGCAACTTGCGGCGGGCGAAGGCGATGTGCGCGAGGTGCCCGCGCTGGCGATCAGCCTGGAGCCCAAGGGCGGCGTGCCCAGCGAGACCGGACCGACCGGACCGGTGCTGTTCAAGGGCGCGCTGATCCAGAAGATGCTCTGATCACTGCCGCGCAGTACGCGTGTTGGCCGGCGGCAGCTGCGGGTGGCTGCTGCGCCAGGGGTTGATGTCCAGCCCGCCGCGGCGCGTGTAGCGCGCATAGACCATCAGCTTGGCCGGCTTGCAGCGCGCCATGATGTCCATGTAGATGCGCTCGACGCACTGTTCGTGGAATTCGTTGTGGTTGCGCAGGCTCACGATGTACTGCAGCAGCCCGGCCTGGTCGATCTGTGGACCGCTGTAGCGGATCTGCACGCTGCCCCAGTCGGGCTGGCCGGTCACCGGGCAGTTGCTGCGCAGCAGGTCGCTGACCAGCACCTCGTCCACCGGCTTCTCGTCCAGCGCCGCGCTCAGGAGCTGCGGCGCAGGCTGGTAGGTGTCGCACTCGACATCCAGGCGGTCGATCGAGACGCCTTCGAGCTCCTTCACCGGCTCGCACTCGAACAGCGGCGGCAGCAGCAGCCGCACGCCGGCCACCGACTTCACCGCCTCCCCGCCCCAAATGGCTCGGCTGATGTCGTCGCGGATGCGGTCGCGCACCGCGTCCGCACTGTCCACGCGCGTGTTGTTGAAGCTGTTGAGGTAGAGCTTGAGCGACTTGCTCTCGACAATGTGCGTGCTCTCGCAGGGAATCGTGATGTGGGCGATGGCCACCTGCGGCTTGCCCTTCATGTTCAGCCAGCTCAGCTCGAAGGCGGTCCAGAGGTCGGCGCCCAGGAAGGGCACGCTGCCGGTGATGCCGATTTCGACACGCTTGGGCTCGCGCGGCAGCGGGAACAGCAGGGACGGGTCGTACTGGTCGACGTAGTCGGTGGTCTTGCCCAGGGGAGATTGGTCTGGCGTCATTCGAATACCCGTTCGCGCATCCATTTGGTCGCCACCCATTTTTCACCTTCGAGCACCGGCGCGCCGCCGTGCAGGGTCATGGTGCCGGGGTGCGGCCGGTTGTAGGAAAAAAACACCGCATTGCCGCGCACCGGCGCCACCTCCAGACCGATGTCCGGGAAGGTGGTGCCGCCGCCGCGCGGCGGTTCGTTGAGGTACATGACCACCGTGCCGACGCGCTGGCCGCCGCGCTTGAGGATGGTCGGCGTACCCGGTTCGTTGGGGTCGAAGTAGTCGTAGTGCGGCTTGTATTCCGCACCCACCTTGTAGTTGAGCACCTGGATGCCTTCGCCGTTCTCCACCGGCCAGTTCACCAGGCGTGCGATGCGCGCCTCGATGCGCTTGACCAGCTCGCTTTCGCCGCGGTTGAAGAACATGCCGTTGCTGGTGCGGTCGGGGTTGAGCTCCTCGCCGCCGGTGGCGGTCTGCACGGTGAGCGAACGCGCCAGGCGCGGCCGGGAGGCCTCGATCAGGCCGTCGCATTCCTCGTGGCTGAGCAGGCCGCCGAGCACCACCACCCGCGGCTGCGTCACCGAGATGATCACGTCGACCATGCGGTCGCCCGCGTCCAGCCGGCGCGGCGACCCGCTGAGCGCGATGTCGGGCACGCGCACCGTGGCCATCTCGCGGGCCGTGGCCTGGGCCGGTTGCTGGGCTGGGGCCTGGCCCGGGGCGGGCGCGGCGGCGCGGCCGGCACCGAGCTTCTGCAGGTGGTCACGCAGGGTCTGCTCCAGCGCAGCCTCGGCCACATCCGCCTGCCAGCCGGCCTTGACCATGGCGTCGAGCACCGCCTCGGGCATGCAACCCGCCGTGGACTGCTCGATGATCCACTGGCGCAGTTCGGGGGTGACGGTCTGGGTCATGGTCGTCTCCTCTCTCGGCGGTCAGGCGCCCTGGTCGCGCCGGAACACGAAACGGTCGGGCTCGCTGGCGGCGGGCGCAAAACGGTAGCCCTCCAGATCGAAGCCCTTGAGCTGCTCGGGTGTGGACGCCCGGTGCTGCAGCGCGTAGCGCACCATCAGGCCGCGCGCGCGCTTGGCAAAGAAGCTCACGATCTTGTAGTTCGCGCCCTTCTTCTCTTCGAACACGCAATTCACCACGCGCGGCTGCAGTGCCTTGAGGTCCACCGCCTTGAAGTACTCCTCGCTCGCGAGGTTGACCAGCACCGGGCTCTTGTCGGCGCGGGCGCGGCTATTGAGGTAGTCGGCAATCTGGCTGCCCCAGAAGCGGTAGAGGTTGCTGCCCTTGTCGGTCTTGAGCCGCGTACCCATCTCCAGCCGATAGGGCTGCATGCGGTCCAGCGGGCGCAGCACGCCGTACAGGCCACTGAGGATGCACAGGTGCTGCTGCAGCCAGTCCAGCTCGTCCTCGTTCAGCGTCTTCGCATCCAGCCCGCCGTACACGTCGCCATCGAAGGCCAGCACGGCCTGCTTGGAGTTCTTGGCGGTGAACTTGGGCGACCAGGCCTGGTAGCGCGCGGCGTTCAGGCCTGCGAGCTGGTCCGACAGGTCCATCAGCTCGGCCACCTGCTGCGGCGACTTCTCGCGCAGCACGTCGATCAGCTCGCTTGCCTGCTCCACGAACAGCGGTTGCGTGAAGGTCTTGACGTGGGCCGGCGTCTCGTAGTCGAGCGCCTTGGCGGGGGAAATGACAAACAGCATGGTGGCTCAGCCAGCCTTCTTCTTGGTGGGCACGGGTTCGGGCAGCGGCTTCTCGACCAGACGCTGCACCTCATCGACCAGGTGGTTGTGCGCGTCCAGGAAGGCCGCTGCGATCACCTTGGCCTCGTTGGTGTTGCTCCAGCCCAGACCGCCCGCGCCGCCGGCCTTGCCGATGGCCAGGCCACCAATGCCCAGATCGGTGCTGCGTGCGGCGCCGGTGGCAGCAGAAAGTTGCTCCGTGGTTTCGTTGTCGGTCAGCAGCAGCACAACTTGAGCTTCCTTGAGCTTGACGTTCTCGGCCGCACCGGCGATCACGTTCAGCCCCGGAATCTGCGCCAGGATGCCGCCGATCTGGCGGCCCGCGTCCTGCTCGGAAAACGTCAGGCTGGGCACCAGGGTGTACTGCGCAACGATGCCGCGGCCCTTCTTGACCGTGGTGTCGTCCTGGCGCAGCACGCCGGACTCCTTGAGGTCCTGCTCCTTGACCGTGGCGTTCAGGCCCGAGTGGCGGTCGACGATGCGGAAGCACCCGCTCTGCTGCATCATGACGCGCACCAGCGGCAGGGGCGAATCGGGCAGGCCGCCGCGGCCGATGCCGACATACCCGTTGGGGTTCTCCATCAGCGCCACCACCGCAACCGGCGCCGTGCAGGTCCTCAGTTCCGTGGCGGCGTTGTGCGCGCCGTCCGGGCCTGCCGAACCCTTGACGACGGAGCCTCCTTCGCCCAGCTCCACCCCCTGCTTGCCACAGGCGGCCAGCAACAGCGAAAAGGCCAGCGCGGCAAGGGTCGGGACGCGTCGAAACATGGCGGTTCCAGGGGAAAAAACAGGAAAAACCGAGTGTACCCGTGGCATCCGGACACATCAGTCACCGGACAATCGCCCCATGCTGCGCATCCTGCACCGGGACGACCACCTGATCGCCATCGACAAACCGCCCGGCCTGCTGGTGCACCGCACCGGGCTGGACGCCGGCGAGACGCGCTTTGCAGTACAACTGCTGCGCGACCAGATCGGCCAGCCGGTCTGGCCGGTGCACCGGCTCGACAAGGGCACCAGCGGCGTGCTGCTGTTCGCATTGGACGCGGCAACCGCCAGCCTGCTCGGCCGTGCCTTCGAATCGGGTGATGGCATGCGCAAGACCTACCACGCCATCGTGCGCGGCTGGCCCGCCGACGCCGGCCTGATCGACTATCCGCTCAAGCGCATGCCCGACGACATGCGCGTCGAACGCGAAGAGGTGCAGGACGCGCAGACCCGGTTTGTGACGCAGGAGCGCTACGAGTTGCCGATGCCGCAGGGCAGTTTCCCGGCCACACGCTGCGCCCTGGTCGAGCTGCAACCCCTGACCGGCCGCCGCCACCAGCTGCGGCGCCACATGAAGCACATCGCCCACCCGATCATCGGCGACGCGACGCACGGCAAGGGGCCGTTGAACCGGGCGGTGGCGGCGTTTCTCGGGGTGCAGCGGCTGTGGCTGCATGCGAGCCACTTGGCGCTGCATCACCCGGTCAGCGGCGCCACGCTGGCACTGCAGGCACCCCGCGATCCGGACTGGTCGCGCTGGCCCCGCGCCTGAGACTTACTTCAGATCCCCCGCCAGACTCGCCAGCGTCTCGGCCGGAATCTGCAGGTGCGCGGGGTAGTGCGTGTGGTCGCAGCCGAGCTTGACGGCAGCGCCGGCCTTGATGGCCGCGCGCATGGCGGGTGTGAACTCGAAACGCACGAAGTGCACCGCGCTGGTCTTCTGTTCGTTCTCGCGGTCCAGGTCTTCGTCGGCGATGGCGTAGACACGTTCGTAGCCTTCGACCTCGACGAACATGCGGTCTTCCACGCCGATCAGGCGCGCGAGTTCGCGCTTGCGCTCGTTGACGTCGATGTACTCGATCATCATCGTCGCCTTCCAGTTGCTGCCTTCGGGCACCAGCGGCGCGTAGGCCTCGATCTCCTGCTGGATGCCCTCTTCCTCGAAGATCTTCTCGATGCGCAGCATCTCCTGGATCTGGTAGCGGATGGTGGTCTCGCTCTCGAACTGCAGGTTCAGGTGCTCGCCCAGCTGCACGCTGCGCAGCTTGCGGTGCGCGATCACCTCGCCCTTGTGAACCTTGCGCCACTTGCTGTAGGCCTCCAGGCTCATGAGGCTGTCGGGGGTGATGTGTCCGGTGAGTTGCATGGTGTTCTCGCTTACTTGAGTCCGTAGGCTTTGGCGACCAGGCTGAGCGGATGCTGCAGCTCGGGCGCCCCGTGGCCGTTCACTTCAAAACCCTGTGCGATGTGGTGGCCGCCCAGCGGGCAGTCGGAGCTGATGTAGTCGGGCTTGGCGCCGTCCTTCATGGTCGCCATGGCCTTGAACACCGGTTTGCCGATCTTCATGGCCTGCTGGTGCGTGCCCTTCTTGACACCGAAGGTGCCGGCGTGGCCCGAGCAGCGCTCGATGGTGTTCACCGTGGTCTCCGGGACCATCTTGAGCATCTCTTCGGTCTTCTTGCCGATGTTCTGCACCCGGCCGTGGCAGGGGATCTGGTAGCTGATGTTGCCCAGTTTCTGGGGGAATTCGGTCTTGAGCAGGCCGTCGCGCTTGCGCGCCATCAGGTACTCGAACGGGTCCCACATGTGTTCCTTGACGAGCTGCGTGTCGGCGTCGTCGGGGAACATGAGCGGGATCTCCTGCTTGAACATCAGCGCGCAGCTGGGCACGGCGGCGAGGATGGCAAACCCGTCGCGCGCGTACTTCGCCAGCACCGGGACGTTGGCCTCCTTGCTGGCCTGCACCGAGTCCAGGTCGCCCAGCTCCAGCTTGGGCATGCCGCAGCATTTTTCCTTCTCGACGATCGTGTAGGGGATGTCGTTGTGGTCGAGGATCTTGAGCAGGTCCAGGCCGATGCCGGGTTCGTTGTAGTTGATGTAGCAGGTGGAGAAGATGGCCACCTTGCCCGGCGTCTTCTCGCCGTCGACAACCTTGGCGGCCTTGGCGTCGGGCGCGGCCCAGCGGAAGCGTTGGGTCGCCAGATCGGGCAGCCAGGCGTTCTTGTCCACGCCCATCACGTTTTCCATCACGCCGCGGGCGAACTTCGTCCGGTTCACCGCGTTGACCGTCTGGACCACGATGGGAATGCCGGCGAACTGGCCGTGCACGTCGGTGGAGGCCAGCAGCTTCTCGCTGGTCTTGACCTCACCCTTCTTGAACTTGATCGCCTTGGCGCGCAGCATGGTGTGCGGGAAGTCCAGGTTCCACTCGTGCGGTGGCGTGTAGGGGCACTTGGTCATGTAGCAGAGGTCGCACATGTAGCACTGGTCCACCACCTTCCAGTAGTCGGCCTTCTGCACGCCGTCGACCTCGCCGCTCGGGCCTTCGTCCACCAGGTCGAACAGGGTCGGGAACGAGCCACACAGGCTCACGCAGCGGCGGCAGCCGTGGCAGATGTCGAAGATGCGCTCCAGCTCGTGGAAGCACTTCTCTTCGTCATAGAAGTCGGGGTTCTTCCAGTCCAGCGGATGGCGCGTCGGCGCCTGCAGGTTGCCTTCGGTGGCCATGTCTCTTGTCCTCGTCTGTGCGGGTTGGCTCGTGGGTTTTTGAAAGCGCTCGCAAAAAGCGCTTTCAAAAACGCGCCGCGGGTGCGGCGCGCAGAGAGTGGGATCAGTCCACCAGCTCGTTCAGGGCCTTTTGGTAGCGATTCGCGTGCGAGCGCTCGGCCTTGGCCAGGGTTTCGAACCAGTCGGCGATCTCGTCGAAGCCTTCTTCGCGCGCGGTCTTGGCCATGCCCGGGTACATGTCGGTGTACTCGTGGGTTTCGCCCGCGACGGCGGAGGCCAGGTTCTGGCGGGTGCTGCCGATCGGCAGGCCGGTGGCCGGGTCACCCGACTGCTCCAGGAACTCCAGGTGGCCGTGGGCGTGGCCGGTCTCGCCTTCGGCGGTGGAGCGGAACAGGGCCGCCACATCGTTCTGGCCTTCCACGTCGGCCTTGTTTGCGAAGTACAGGTAGCGGCGGTTGGCCTGGGATTCGCCGGCGAAGGCGTCCTTCAGGCACTGCTCGGTTTTCGAGCCTTTCAATGCGGCCATGGGTATCTCCTTGTCTCGTGGGTTGAGGAAGCGCCCAGCCTGCCCGCCAGCTGGCGGGGAGGTCTGTGACAGGCAGACCGTACGCCGCCCCCCTCCGTCCGTCAAATTGCCGCAGGCTATGTGACGAATTGTTCAAAGCTATTCAGAGGGAGCCGTTGATAACCACTCTCAACTGGATCGACACCCCTCAGGAAAACCCTCACACTGACCCGGTGTCGAATGCCCGATAAGATTTCGTTTTGTTAAATGCATTCAACATTGCGAAACAACATCACACATCAGGAGACCGCATGAACGCCAATCTGCCCCCGCCCGCCGCAGTCCAGCAGCTGCACCACTACGCCTACCGGGCGCGCGACGCCGAAGAGACGCGCCACTTCTATGAGGACATCCTGGGCCTGCCGCTGTACCACATCATCCAGAGCGACTACGTGCCCAGCACGGGCGAGTACTGCCCGTACACGCACTTCTTCTTCCGTCTGCAGGACGGCTCGTTCATCGCCTTCTTCGACTTGGGCGACGACGTGGCGGCCGAACCTTCGCCGAACACGCCGAAGTGGGTGAACCACATCAGCTTCCGGGTGAACACGGTGCAGGAGCTGGAGAACACCAAGGCCCGCTTGCAGGCGCACGGGATCGAGGTGCTGGGTGTCACCGATCACCATATTTTCAAGAGCATCTATTTCTTCGATCCGAACGGCATCCGGCTGGAGCTGACGGCGCAGCTGGCGGACGAGTTCGAGATGCTGCAGGAGAGCAAGACGGCGCATGCGCGGCTGGCGGAGTGGAATGTGCGCAAGGAGCAGTGGCGCAAGGAGCGGGCTTCGGGTCAGGCTGCGGCGCCGTTGAAGCCGCAGACGAATGACCGGCCGGAGTTTGTGCCTCCCGCCTCTTGATTGCTTTTTGCGTGGGTCCGTGTGGTGACGGTTGGGGTGACCGGCTCCGCTCATGTCCCCCGCCAGCGGCTGCGCCGGGCCGGGGGACATGAGCGGAACAGTGCACCCGTCGCTTCCGAGCCCGCGAGGTAGATGAGAACAACCGTCAGAGCACACGGAGACAGCCGATGAACGACAACAGCTACAAACAAACCGCCCACACCAACAACTACGAATTCACCCAGGGCAGCGGCTACCAGCTGCCAGAATACCCGTTCGTCCCCCCACCCGAACTCGGCGAAACCACACCCAGACGCCACCCCATCGTCATCGTCGGCGGTGGCATCACCGGCCTCACCCTCGCCTGCTCGCTCGCCAAGCTCGGCACCCCCGCCATCCTGCTCGACGAAGACAACACCGTCGGTGTCAAGGGCGCCTCCTCCCGCGGCATCTGCTACACCCAGAAATCGCTCGAAATCTTCCAGCGCCTCGGCATCTATGACCGCATCGCCGCCAAGGGCATCCAGTGGAGCGTCGGCCGCACCTTCGCCGGCGAGGACGAGGTCTACAGCTTCGACCTGCGCCAGCAGGGCGGCTACAACCTCTCTCAACAGCCGCCCTTCATCAACATCCAGCAGTTCTACATCGAGGGCTTCCTGGTCGAGCGCATCGCCGAACTTGGCCATGTCGAGTTGCGCTGGCAGAACCGCCTGACCGACTTCGAACAGAACGCCGACTTCGCCACCCTAACCGTCGAAACGCCCGCCGGCCCGTACACCATCGAAGCCGATCACGTCATCGACGCCACCGGTTCGCACAGTCCGCTGCGCCAGTGGCTGCAGGTGCCGTTCACCAGCAAGCGCGGCGATGACCGCTGGTGCATCGCCGACGTGCGCTTCACGAAGCGCCCGCCCATTGAACGCCACACCTGGGTCGAGGCACCGTTCAATGAGAACCGCGCGGTCTGGCAGCACCTGATGGCCGACGACGTGTGGCGCATCGACTACCAGATGGCACCCGACAGCGACCCGGCTTACGTGAGCCGCGAAGACGTGGTGCGCGAGCGCCTGGCGCGCCAGTTCGGGCCCGACACCGAAGTGGAGATCGTCTGGGTCGGCCCGTACGCCTACCGCAGCGAGTGCGTGCACCGCATGCGCGAAGGCCGCGTGTTTTTCATGGGCGACTCGGCCAAGGTCGTCAGCCCCTTTGGCGCGCGCGGCGGCAACACCGGCGTGGCCGATGCCGACAACCTGGCCTGGAAGCTCGCCGCGGTGTGGCGCGGCCGCGCCCACCCCGCGCTGCTGGAGAGCTACGGCGACGAACGCCTGGAGGCGGCGCAGCAGAACGTGCTGGTGACCAACCGCACCGCGCGCTTCCTTCGTCCGGCCGACGGCGTGGAGCGGCTGTTCCGCCACGCCGCCATCGGCCTGGCGAAAAAACACCCGTTCGCGCGCACGCTCATGAACACCGGCCGCATGGCGGTCGCCAACCCCTACAGCCGCTCGCGCGCCTGCAGCTACGCCGAGGGCTCGGCGGCCGGACAGTCGGTGCAGAACGTGGCGCTGCGCTGGGCCAACGGCTCGGCAGGCTGCGTCAACGACCTGCTGAACTGGGCCGGCGGCGATCTGCTGCTGCTGGCCTTCGGCCCGCTGGGCCGCGCCGACCTGCAGCGCCTGAAAACACTGACCGCCGGTGCCCCGCTGCGCGCCGTGCAGGTGCCGGCCGGCCGCGATCGCGCCCAGGCGACCGAACACCTGCACGACCCCGAGGGTCACCTGAGGTCGGCCTGCCAGTTGGCGGGGCCGGGCTGGGCCCTGGTGCGGCCCGACGGCTACCTCGCTGCCACCGGCGACCACATCGACGGCCGCCTGGTCGCCGCCCTTGAACGTTCGCTCGGCCTGCGCTGACACCCCTTGGAGAACCACATGAACACCGCCCCGAACTTCCAGGACGCCGACGGCTTCTACGAGCGCCTGCTCGACGCCCACCAGGGCCTCTCGCGCGAGCAGTCGGAACTGCTCAACGCCCGCCTGGTCCTGCTGCTGGCCAACCAGATCGGCAGCGCGCAGGTGCTGGCCGACTGCGTCGCCGCCGCGCAGGACACCCTCGAATAAAATCGGGGGCTTCCCGAACACCCACCCGACGGCGCCCTGCGGGGCGCCGTTGCACTTTCTGCGCCCCACCCCATGTCCGACGCTCCCGACACCCTGCAGCAACCCGGTCTGAACAGCCTGTCCAAGTCTTTCGAGCCGGCCGCGCTCGAAGCCCACTGGGGCCCCGAGTGGGAAAAGCGTGGCTACGGCGTCGCCGGCTTCCGCGGCACCTCGGCTCCCAGCGCCGAGGCCGCCGCAGCGGGCAGGAACTTCGCCATTCAGCTGCCGCCGCCCAACGTGACCGGCACGCTGCACATGGGTCACGCGTTCAACCAGACCATCATGGACTCGCTCACGCGCTACCACCGAATGAGCGGCTTCAACACCGCCTGGATTCCCGGCACCGACCACGCCGGCATCGCCACGCAGATCGTGGTGGAGCGCCAGTTGCAGGAAAAGGGCATCAGCCGCCACGACATGGGCCGCAAGAACTTCGTCGCCAAGGTCTGGGAGTGGAAGGAGCAGTCGGGCAACACCATCACCACGCAGATGCGCCGCATGGGCGATTCCGTGGACTGGAGCCGCGAGTACTTCACCATGGACGAGAAGCTCTCGACCGTGGTGACTGACACCTTCGTGAAGCTGTACGAGCAGGGCCTGATCTACCGCGGCAAGCGGCTGGTGAACTGGGACCCCGTGCTGATGTCGGCCGTGTCCGACCTGGAGGTGGAGAGCGAAGAGGAAGACGGTTCGCTCTGGCACATCCGCTACCCCATTGACGGCTCCGACGAATCGCTGGTGGTGGCCACCACCCGGCCCGAAACCATGCTGGGCGACACCGCTGTGATGGTGCACCCGGAAGACGAGCGCTACACCCACCTGATCGGCAAGCAGGTCAAGCTGCCCATCACCGGCCGCCTGGTGCCGGTGATCGCCGACGCCTACGTGGACAAGGCCTTCGGCACCGGCGTGGTCAAGGTCACCCCGGCCCACGATCCGAACGACTACCAGGTCGGCCAGCGCCACGGCCTGCCGATGCTCACCATCTTCAGCCTGGAAGCCAAGGTGTCGGCCGACGAAGCGGCGGACATTCCTGCGACCTACGTGGGCCTGGACCGATTCGTCGCGCGCAAGCAGATCGTCGCGCAACTGGAGGCCGAAGGGCTTCTGGTCGAGGTGAAGAAGCACAAGCTGATGGTGCCGCGCTGCGCGCGCACCGGCCAGGTGGTCGAGCCCATGCTGACCGACCAGTGGTTCGTGGCCATGAGCAAGGTCAGCGACCAGGACACGACCGGCAAGAGCATCGCCCAGAAGGCCATCGACGCTGTGGCCAGCGGTCAGGTCAGGTTCGTGCCCGAGAACTGGGTCAACACCTACAACCAGTGGATGAACAACATCCAGGACTGGTGCATCTCGCGCCAGCTCTGGTGGGGCCATCAGATCCCCGCCTGGTACGACGAGCAGGGTCAGGTCTATGTGGCGCGCAACGAAGCCGAGGCACAGGCCCTGGCCGGCGCCGGCAAGACGCTCACGCGCGACCCCGATGTGCTGGACACCTGGTACTCCTCGGCCCTTGTGCCGTTCAGCACCATGGGCTGGCCGAACCAGACCGACGCTGCCACCGACGACTACAGCCTGTATTTGCCCAGCAGCGTGCTGGTAACCGGTTACGACATCATCTTCTTCTGGGTCGCCCGGATGATCATGATGACCACGCACTTCACCGGCCGCGTGCCCTTCAAGGACGTCTACATCCACGGTCTGGTGCGCGACGCCCAGGGCCAGAAGATGAGCAAGTCGGAAGGCAACGTGCTCGACCCGGTGGACCTGATCGACGGCATCTCGCTCACGCCCCTGCTGGAGAAGCGCACCACCGGCCTGCGCAAGCCTGAGACCGCACCCAAGGTGCGCAAGCAGACCGAAAAGGAGTTCCCGGACGGCATTCCGGCCTATGGCGCCGACGCCCTGCGCTTCACCTTTGCCGCGCTGGCCTCTCTGGGCCGCAGCATCAACTTCGACTCCAAGCGCTGCGAGGGCTACCGCAACTTCTGCAACAAGCTTTGGAACGCCACCCGCTTCACGCTGATGAACTGCGAAGGCCAGGACTGCGGCCTGATGGAACACACCAAGGCCGACTGCGAAGTCGGCGGCAAGGCGCACGGCTACATGAGCTTCTCGCAAGCCGACCGCTGGATCGTCTCGCGCCTGCAGCGCGTCGAAGCCGAAGTGGCCCAGGGCTTTGCCGAATACCGGCTGGACAACGTCGCCAACGCCATCTACGACTTCGTCTGGAACGAGTTCTGCGACTGGTACCTGGAAATCGCCAAGGTGCAGATCAACACCGGCAACGAGGCGCAGCAGCGCGCCACCCGCCGTACGCTGATCCGCACACTGGAAACCATCCTGCGCCTGGCCCACCCGGTGATTCCCTTCATCACCGAAGAGTTGTGGCAGAAGGTCGCGCCTGTGGCGGGCCGTGCTGGTGAATCGGTGAGCGTGGCCGCCTACCCGGTCAGCCAGCCCGAGCGCATCGACGAAGCCGCCGAAGCCCAGGTCGCCAAGCTCAAGAGCGTGGTCGACGCCTGCCGCACGCTGCGCGGCGAGCTCAACGTCTCGCCGGCCACCCGCCTGCCGATGTTCGTGGTCGGCGATGCGGACTTCATGCGCGCCAACGCGGCGGTTCTGCAGGGTCTGGCCAAACTGGCCGAGGTCAAGGTGTTCGATGACGAGGCCAGCTGGGCCGCCGCCGCCCAGGCCGCGCCGGTGGCCGTGGTCGGTGAAGCCCGCCTGTGCCTGTTCATGGAAATCGACGTGGCCGCCGAAAAGGCCCGCCTGACCAAGGAGGCCGCACGACTGGAGGGTGAAATCGCCAAGGCGAACGCCAAGCTGTCCAACGAAGCCTTCGTGGCCAAGGCGCCGCCGGCCGTGATCGAGCAGGAGAAGAAGCGCGTGGCCGACTTCGGCGCCACGCTGACCAAGGTGCGCGAGCAGCTGGCGCGGCTCTGACGCTCCGGCGACCGGGTTTCAGCCCGGTCTCTCCTCGCCCCGGGAGATCTCGGCCCACTGGGAGCCCGAGTCGACCGGCGGCCACTCCGGGTCCTGCGAGCTGTCGAGGCTGTCAAGCACGGAGAAGTCGCTGACCTGGGCCTGGCCCCGCCCCACCGCTGGCGACAGGGTTTCGTGGATGCGGTGGGCCACGTACCAGCTGGCGCGCAGCTTGGCTTCGCGGGTGTGCGACCCCAGCCGGGGCGTGAGGTGCAGGTTGGGGATGTTGTGCAGCGGGGTGCCGGGCCCGGCGAACTGGGGGTGCGCCCCGTCCAGCAGGCAGGCGTCGATCCGGCCGTCCGTCAGCGCCAGCGCCAGCGCCTCGGGTTCGAACAGCGAACTGCGGCTCAGCCCCACCCACAGCTGACCAGGCTTGCAGTGGTTGAGCAGGCGTTCGTTGATCCAGCCCTTGAACCGGGAGGCGTAGACCATCTGCAGCGACACGGCGTCGCTGCGCGCCAGCAGCTCGTTGACCGGGATGTATTCGATGCCCAGCTTGTTCCAGATCGGTGCGGCCTGGTGCACCGCCGGGTCGTAGCCGAGCAGGCGCACGCCCAGTCCCTTGAGCATGGGTGCCAGGGTGTGGGCCACAGGGGCCAGGCCCAGCAGACCCACGGTGCTGCCATAGAGCTCCCGGCCCATGCGCACCTGCGCCAGCTTGCGCCCCAGGAGGGCACTGACCATGCCACGCCGGTAGAGCATGAGCAGGCCATAGAGCAGGTACTCCGCGTTCGAGCGCACCGTGGCGCTGCGCGCCTGGATCACCCGGATGTTGCGCTGCGCGCAGGCCTCCAGGTCGGTGTTTTCGCTGGAGATCTGCATGCGCGCCACCACCTTCATGAGGGGTGCGAAATCGAGAAACTCCCGTGAGACGACCACATGAGAAGGCAACACCAGTGCCTTGGTCTTGTAGACCTGCTTGCGCAGCGCCGTGGGGTCGTCTGCCAGCTCCGGGGCCAGCGTCACGGCGTGGCGCTCCTGCAGCCAGGACAGGGCTTCAGGAACAAGGGGGTCGAGGAGCAGGATTTCCATGGTCGTCGGGCCGGCGATTGCGGCATGCCGCAACCATGGTGGGCCCAGATCAGCGGCGTTTGAGCACCGTGATGAAGTCGGAGCCTTCCGTCTGCTGTTCCACGAGCTCGTTGCCCGTCTGCTTTGCAAAGGCCTGGAAGTCGCGGACCGATCCGGCGTCGGTGGCGATCACCTTGAGTGTCTGGCCACTGGTCATGTCCGCCAGGGCCTTCTTGGCCTTCAGGATGGGCAGCGGGCAGTTCAGGCCGCGGGCGTCGAGTTCTTTGGTGGCGTTCATGAAGGGATCCTCGGAGAGCGAATTTTAAACAGGAAGGGTGACAGAGATCAAAAAATGTATCAATTTGTACGAAAATAAGTCACGCTGCCGGAACCTCCATGAACTGGGGTTCGATGCCGATCGAGCGCAGCCAGTCGGCCAGGGCGAAGCCCGTGCCAGCCGGCCAGCAACGGACCTGTTCAGGCGCGAGCAGCTTGTACTCGGCCAGCTCCGGGGACAGCACGATCTGCCCTTCAGCGAGCGCGTGGTAAGTGATGATCACTTGATTCATGCGCTGGAAATCGTGCACGCCGATCAGCTTCAAGGCTGTCACGGTCAGCCCCGTTTCTTCGGCTATCTCGCGCCGGATGCCCTCTTCCGGCGTTTCGCCCGCCTCCATGAAGCCGGTGATCAGCGCGAACATGCGGTGCTGCCAGGCGGCGTTGCGGGCCAGCAGCACCTTGTCGCCCACCTGCACGATGGCAGCCAGCACAGGCGTCGGGTTGTTCCAGTGGGTGAAGTCGCAGGCCGTACAGCGCAGGCGCTCCTTCAGCCCGCCGTCTTCCTGCGCCGCAGTCAGTGCCAGCGGCGCGGCACAGCAGGGACAGAACCGGTAGTCGGCGGTCATGTCGGACAGGGCCTCAGGCCGGGAACACGCCGGTCGAGAGGTAGCGGTCGCCACGGTCGCAGACGATGAAAGCGATGGTGGCGTTCTCCACCTGGGCTGCGATCTGCTGCGCCACCCAGCAGGCACCGGCAGCCGAGATGCCCGCAAAGATGCCCTCTTCACGCGCCAGGCGGCGGCACATCTCCTCGGCGTCCGACTGCCCCACCAGGACCAGCTCGTCCACGCCCGACGGGTCGTAGATCTTGGGAAGGTACTCCTGCGGCCACTTGCGAATGCCGGGAATGCGCGAGCCCTCGCTGGGCTGGGCGCCGATGATGCGGATGGCCGGATTTTTTTCCTTCATGAAGCGCGAGACACCGGTGATGGTGCCGGTGGTGCCCATGGCGCTGACGAAGTGGGTGATGCGCCCGCCGGTCTGCTCCCACAGCTCGGGGCCCGTGGTCTCGTAGTGGATGCGCGGGTTGTCGGCGTTGGCGAACTGGTCGAGCACACGGCCCTTGCCCTCCTTCTCCATCTTGTCGGCAAGGTCGCGCGCGTATTCCATGCCCCCGCTCTTGGGCGTGAGGATGAGTTCGGCCCCGAACGCCTTCATGGTCTGGGCGCGTTCAATGGACAGGTCCTCCGGCATGATCAGCACCATGCGGTAGCCCTTGATGGCCGCCGCCATGGCCAGCGCGATGCCGGTGTTGCCCGAGGTGGCCTCGATCAGCGTGTCGCCGGGCCGGATGTCGCCTCGTTCCTCGGCGCGCTTGATCATCGACAGCGCAGGCCGGTCCTTCACCGAGCCGGCCGGGTTGTTGCCTTCGAGCTTGCCCAGGATCACGTTGCCCCGTGCCCGGAGCACCTCCGAGCCGATGCGCTGCAGCGCGACCAGCGGCGTGCGGCCGATGGCGTCTTCAATGGTCGGGTAGTTCATGCACCCCACTGTGCCATAATTTCAGGCTTTCCATGGCACCCGCCCGGGTGGCGAAATCGGTAGACGCAGGGGATTCAAAATCCCCCGCCAGAGATGGTGTGTCGGTTCGAGTCCGACCCCGGGCACCAGCTTTCAGGGCCGCGCAGCACGTGCTGGGCGGCCGACTGTTTCAGGGCCGCCCCGCACTTGCCGGGCGGCTTTTTGTTTTGGTGCTTTCTGCCGGCTCCTCGGCGTTGGCCAGCTCGTCCTCCAGCATCTGCCGGTACACCCGCGGCAGTTCGCGGGACATGCTGTTGTTCTCTATGCCGTAGCCCAGGCTGGTCCAGGTGCCCGAAAGGCGGCGCAGCACCGGCTGGATACGCCCCTGGCGCAGCTGGGCCGAGACATTGCCCCAGCGCCCTTCTTGCAGCCAGGCGTGCACGACCACGTCCTGGTACACGGGTGCAAAGCTCAGACCGGTGGCATCCAGCGCATCGTCGGTGCGCTCCGGGTGGTAACGCGCGGCCAGCTCCAGCCAGGTGCTGTAGAGCAGCTGGTAGCGGCCCGCCGCGGTGGAGCAGTTGCCCCGATTCGGCCCCTGGCCGATCGACTCGCAGCGGTTGGGATGCCGCTCCAGGGAGCCCACGTAGTCGCCGCCGTACAGCACGTTGTAGGGACGCATGACATTGGACTCGCTGGCAGAGATTGTGCGCATCAGCGCCCGCAGATACGGGTCGCCCCCCGTCATCACCAGCGGCTGGGTGCCGGGCAGCAGCAGCCAGGGGCGCCACAGCCAGAGCATCAGCAGCATGAACGCCACCGCCAGCGCGGTCAGCCCCAGACGGGCGCGCCAGGGCGAACCCCAGAAGTCGCGCTGGTGAGAAGGCCGTGGGTTCAGGTCGTGCGACATCGGGTCGGTGGGTGCGGAAGGCGCTGAGACAATGGGCATTGTCCAACACCCCACACCATGCCCATGCTGCTGCCCGTTGCCGCCGTGATCGCCGGCCTGCTCTTGCTGATCTGGAGCGCCGACCGCTTCGTCGAGGGCGCTTCCGCCACCGCGCAGCACTTCGCGGTGCCCCCCCTGCTGGTGGGCATGGTCATCGTGGGTTTCGGCACCTCGGCACCGGAACTGGTGGTGTCGGCCATTGCAGCCACGCAGGGCAACCCGGCGCTGGCACTGGGCAACGCCTGGGGATCGAACATCGTCAACATGGGGCTGATCCTGGGCGTGACCGCACTGATCGCGCCGATCCAGGTGAGGTCGGTGGTGGTGCGCAAGGAACTTCCCCTGCTGATGGCGGTGACCGCGCTCTCGGCCCTGCTGGTCTGGGACCTGACCCTCTCGCGCGTCGATGCGCTGGTGCTCCTGGCGGCATTCACGTTGCTGATGGCATGGTCCATCCGCGAAGCCCTGAACCACGGCGATGACGCACTGGGCCAGGAAACCGCCACCGAACTGAAGGCGGGTGCCCAGCCCCTGCCGCGCGCCCTGCTGTGGCTGGTGCTGGGCCTGGTGGTGCTGGTGGGCAGTTCGCGCCTGCTGGTCTGGGGGGCGGTGGAGATCGCCCAGGACCTGGGCATCAGCGACCTGGTGATCGGCCTGACCGTGGTGGCCATCGGCACCTCGCTGCCCGAACTGGCGTCCTGCGTGGCCGCCGCGCGCAAGGGAGAAGACGACATCGCCCTGGGCAACGTCCTGGGCTCGGGCCTGTTCAACACGCTGGCGGTGGTGGGTCTGGCCGGCACCATCGCGCCCATGGACGTGGAATCGGCCGCGCTCACGCGCGACCTGCCGGTGATGGCCGGGCTCACGGTGCTGCTGTGGCAAATGGGCCGTGGCTGGCGACGACCCGGCCGCATCAACCGGTGGGAAGCCGGCGGCCTGCTGACGGTCTACGTCGTCTACACCCTGTGGCTGCTCTGGACCATGGGCCCGCGCTGATCACCCCGGCAGGGCTCTGATGCGCAGGCCCTGCGCCACCGTGGGGTAGCGCAGCCGCAGACCCAGCTCGGTCTTCATGCGCCGGTTGTGCAGGCGGCGCGACTCGCTCATGAAACTCAGCAGCACCATCGGCAACTGGTCGCCCGCGGTATCGCGCGCGACGCGCGGCGGCCGGGGCAGGCCGTATAGGTCGGCCGCGAAGTCGAAGTAGTCGCCCATCTTCAACTCGGTATCGTCCACCACGTTGATGGTGCGCCGGGGTTTGCCGCGCCAGAGCGCCAGCACGCAGGCGCGCGCCAGGTCGTCGGCGTGGATGTGGTTGGTGTAGACGTCGTCCTCGGGCCGCAGCACCGGTGTGCCGCGGCGCAGGCGCTCCTGCGGCGTGCCGCCCGCCCGGTCGGGCGCGTAGATGCCCGGAATGCGCAGGACGCTGGTGCGCACGCCCAGGGCGCGCGCCAGCCAGTGCACCGAGGCCTCCGCGTCGACCCGGCGCCAGGCGCGCGGGGTCAGCGGCTGGATGGGCGCCGACTCGTCCACCCAGCGCCCCTCGCAGTTGCCATACACCCCGGTCGTAGAGCCATAGACCACGGCGCTCGGCGGAGACCGCCGCGCCAGTGTCCGCACCAGGGACCGGGTTCTCGCGTCGGCCTGTCCTTCGGACGGCGGTGGCGCCAGGTGGAGCACGCGGGTGGCCAAGCCGGCCAGCCGCTGCAGGTCGGCCGGCCTGTCCAGGTTGCCGATCAGCGGCGTGATGCCCTGGCCTCGCAAGGCGGCGGCATTGTCGGGGTTCGAGGTCAGCGCCAGCAGACGGACGCGCCGCCCGCCACCGAGCTCGCGCGCAGCGCGCTGGCCCACGTCGCCGCAGCCGATGATGAGCACCCGTTCGCGGCGGAAGCGGGCTGGAAGGGCACCAAGAAATGTCATGGATTCGAATTTGGGAAAATGCCGGGTTGCCTGCGGGGGCGCCCGCGGTTCAGCGCCCGTTCATCCCAACCACTGTAGCCTGTTCACCATGACCTTCAGCATCACCGTCCAGCCCAGCGGCCGACAGTTCAGCGCCGAGTCCGGCGAAGCCATTCTTGCGGCCGGCATCCGCCAGGGCATCGGCCTGCCCTATGGCTGCAAGGACGGCGCCTGCGGCTCCTGCAAGTGCAAGCTCGTCAGCGGCAGCGTGACCCACGGCGCGCACCAGGCCAAGGCCCTGAGCGCGGAAGAAGAAGCTTCGGGCTACATCCTCACCTGCTGCGGCGTGGCGCAAAGCGACGTGGTGCTCGAGTCGCGCCAGGTCACCGAGGCCGGTGCGTTCCCGATCAAGAAGATGCCGGTGCGCGTCATCAGCCTGGAGCGTGCCTCGCACGACGTGATCGTGATGAAGCTGCAGCTGCCGGCGGCCGACACCTTTCAGTACCACGCGGGCCAGTACGTCGAGTTCCTGCTGCGCGACGGCGATCGCCGCAGCTACTCGATGGCCAATGCGCCGCACACCCAGGCCGCCGGTCCGCAGGTGGAGCTGCACATTCGCCACATGCCCGGCGGCAAGTTCACCGACCATGTGTTCGGTACCATGAAGGAAAAGGACATCCTGCGCGTCGAAGGGCCCTACGGCGGCTTCTATCTGCGTGAGGACAGCGACAAACCTATGGTGCTGCTGGCCTCGGGCACTGGCTTCGCGCCCATCAAGGCCATCATCGAACACATGCGCCACAAGGGCATCACACGGCCGGCCACGCTCTACTGGGGTGGCCGTCGTCCGGCCGACCTCTACCAGTCGGCCTGGATCGAGGAGCAGCTGGCCTCCATGCCGAACCTGCACTACGTGCCGGTGATCTCCGATGCGCTGCCCGAGGACGACTGGACCGGGCGCACCGGCTTCGTGCACCGCGCGGTGCTGGAGGACACGCCCGACCTCTCGGGCCACGAGGTGTACGCCTGCGGCGCGCCGATCGTGGTGGAGTCGGCCAAGCGCGACTACCTGGCCGCCGGCCTGCCCGAAGAAGCGTTCTATGCCGACTCGTTCACCAGCGCCAAGGACAAGCTGTGAGCACCCGCCGCCACGTCATGGCACTCGCCGCCACCGCGGCCCTCGCGTTCCCTGCGCTGTCGATGGCGCAGGCCGACAAGCCCACCCGCATCATCGTGCCGTTCGGCGCCGGCGGCCCGATCGACGTGACCGCGCGAATCCTGGCGGAGGCAGTCAAGGATTCGCTGGGCACGGTGATCGTGGAGAACCGGCCCGGTGCCGGCGGCAACATCGGCGTCAGCGCCGTGGCCCGGGCCGCGCCGGACGGCCACACCCTGGGCATCGCCACCACCGCCTCGCACGGCATCAACCCCTGGCTGTTCAGCAAGCTGCCCTACGACCCAGCCAAGGACTTCGCCCCGGTCACGCAGATGCTGCGCGTGCCCAATGTGCTGGTGATGAATGCTGACACGGCGCAGCGGCTGAACATCCGCACCCTGTCCGACCTCATCCGCTACGCCAAGGCCAACCCCGGCAAGCTCAACTACGGGTCCGGTGGCAACGGCAGCGCCGGTCACCTGGCGGGCGAGCTGCTGAAGAACCAGGCCGGCATCTTCGTGGTCCATATTCCCTACAACGGGGGCAACCCGGCGCAGCTGGCACTGCTGTCGGGACAGGTGGATTTCAACATCGACAACCTCGCCACCGCCGCCGCCAACATCCGCGCCGGCAAGCTGCGAGCGCTGGCGGTGACCACGGCACAGCGCAGCGCCATGCTGCCGGAGGTGCCGCCGATGGCCGAGACCCTGCCCGGCTTTGAAGTAGACACCTGGTGGGGCCTGATCACGCCGGCGGGCACGCCGGCCGAGACCGTGCGCAAGCTCAACAGCGCGTTCACCGCCGCGCTCGGCACACCCGAAGTCAAAGGCCAGTTCGCGCGCCTGCTGGCCGAACCGGCGCCCAGCACGCCTCAGGCGTTCGAAGCCTTCCTGCAGAAAGAGCGCAGCAAGTACGAGCGCATGGTCAGGCTCAGCGGCGCCCAGGTCGACTGATCAGACCCCGGCCTCAGCCAGCAGCTTCTTCAGGTCGCCGGCAAGCGCCGGCGCGCCGCTGCCATAGCGGTGGTACAGCCGCAGGCGACCCTGGGTGTCGTAGACATAGCTGCCCGCCGAGTGGTCCATGGTGTAGCTGGTGGGCGTCTTGCCGTCGACCTTCTTGTAATAGATGCGGAAGCTCTTGGCGACCTCGGGCAGCTTGTCCGCCTGCGCGTAGAGCGCGAGGAACGTAGGGTCGAAGCTGGCCATGTACTCCTTCATCACCGTCGGCGTGTCCCGTTCCGGGTCGACGCTGACGAACAGACCCTGCAGTTTGTCCCCGTCCGCCCCCAGCAGCTGCTTGGCCTGTGCCATTTCGCTCATGGAGGTCGGGCACACGTCCGGGCACTGGGTGTAGCCAAAGAAGATCACCACCACCTTGCCCTTGAAGTCCGCCAGCGTGCGCGCCTGGCCGTTGTGGTCGGTCAGCGAGAAGCCAGTGGCGTAGTCCGCACCCGTGATGTCGATGCCCGAGAAGCCGGTAGCGGTGGCATCCGCAGGCTTGTCGGAACAGGCGGCCAGCAAGGCGCTGCATAAGACCAGGGAGACCAGATAGCGACGGTTCATGAGAAGGGCTCCAGAGTTCAAAGGCATCGCGGAACCGGCCTCGCCGGGCCGCAGATGCCACCCCCTTGAGGGGGTCGCGCTAAGCGCGGCAGGGGTGTTCTAAACGTAATGGTCGATCAGCATCGCGGCGAAGAGCAGCGACAGGTGCCAGAGCGAGAAGCGGAAGGTCTTGCGGGCCAGCGCGTCCGAATAGTTGCGCCACAGCGCCCAGGCATAGCCGCAGAAGCCGATGCTCAGCGCCACCGCCACCGCGAGATAGAACCAGCCACTCATGCGCATGATGAAAGGCATCAGGCAGGCGGCGAACAGCACGAAGGTGTAGAGCAGGATCTGCAGCCGTGTGAACTCCGATCCGTGCGTCACCGGCAGCATGGGAAGGCCGGACTTGCGGTAGTCCTCCACCCGGTAGAGCGCCAGCGCCCAGAAGTGCGGCGGGGTCCAGAGGAAGATGATCAGGAACAGGATCAGCGCCTCGGGTGCGACCACACCGGTCATCGCTGCCCAGCCCAGCACCGGCGGCATTGCCCCCGATCCACCGCCGATCACGATGTTCTGTGGCGTCAGCGGCTTGAGGATGACGGTGTAGATCACCGCGTAGCCCACAAACGTGGCGAAGGTCAGCCACATGGTCAGCGGGTTGACCCACAGGTACAGGATGGCCGAACCGAGCGCACACAGCACGGCCGAGAACGTCAGCGTCTGCACATTGCCCAGCTCCCCCTTGGCGGTGGGTCGCCAGGCGGTGCGGCGCATCTTGGCGTCGATCTGCTGTTCGACCACGCAGTTGAAGGCCGCGGCGGCGCCGGCCACCAGCCAGATGCCCAGGCAGGCCAGCGCGGCCGTCTGCACCTGGGCCCAGCTGGGCAGCCCGGGCACGGCGAGCACCATGCCGATGAGGGCGCAGAAGACGATCAGCTGGATGACGCGCGGCTTGGTCAGCGCGTGGTATTGGCGCCAGACCGAGGGCATGGTCGGGGCCAGGGAAGTGGGCGCGGTGCTCATGGGGAGGTGCGGGGAACGGTGAGCGCGGGGGCGCCCACGGAAGAAGGTGCGGTGCGGGTGCCGGCCAGCAGCCCGGTCATCACGACCACCAGTGCGGCCGCGCCACCGGTGTGGCCGACGGCCGCCAGCAGCGGCCAGTCCAGCACCACATTGCTCAGACCAGTCGCCAGCTGCAGACCCGCCAGCGCGAGCAGCCAGCGCGCCGACGAGCGCGCGCCTGGCCGGGACCAGAGTTGCCAGGCCAGCCCCACAAGGGCAGCAAGCACGAGGTAGGCGCACAGGCGGTGCACGTAGTGGATGCCGGTCAGCGCTGCGAAGGTGATGGGCTGGCCATCCGCGTTCATGCCCAGTTCGCGCCAGACCGTGAAGCCTTCGCTCAGGTTCATCGGTGGCCACCAGCCGCCCTGGCAGGTGGGGAAGGTGTCGCAGGCCAGCACCGCGTAGTTGGTGCTGACCCAGCCGCCCAGCGCGATCTGCAGCCACAGCAGCGCATACACCAGCAGCAGGGCCCAGCGTGCCGACCGGCCCAGCACCAGCGGCGCATGCCCCTGCACGCCCAGGTCGTAGGCCACCGACTGGGCCCTCAGCAGGGCCAGCAGCACCATGCCACCGAGCAGGTGCAGGGTGACGATGGCCGGAAACAGCTTCATGGTGACGGTCAGCGCGCCGAAGGCGCCTTGCAGACAGACCCAGAACAGGGTCAGCCAGGCCCAGGCCGGGGAAATGCTCAGGCGCCGGCGCTCGATCCAGCTGGTCACCGCGAGCACCAGGATCAGCACCCCGACCGCGGTGGCGAGGTAGCGGTGGATCATTTCCACCCAGGCCTTGCTGTGCGTGACCGGCCCGGTGGGCATGGCCTGCTGCGCCGCCGAGATCGAGGCATGCGCCCCCACCGGACTGGCGCTGCCGTAACAGCCCGGCCAGTCGGGGCAGCCCAGGCCAGAGTCGGTCAGCCGCGTGAAGGCGCCGAACAGTACCAGGTCAAAGGTCAGGAACAGGGTGAGCAGCGTCAGCGCGCGCAGGCGCTGGGCGCTGCTGGCACCGCGGTGGCGCAGCCACACCCAGGCCAGCGGCCCCAGGGCGATCACTATCCCCAAGAGCATCAGCCGCAGCGCGGGCGATAGGTCGTACAGCTCGCCCATGTCAGCGTCCTGCCTTGTCCCAGAACGCCGAAGCCCGCAGCAGGCGGTCGAGGTCGCGCTTGACCTGCTTCGGATCGGCCTGCGCCGGGAAGCGCATCATCCAGTTGCCGATGGGATCGACCACATACAGGTGGTCTTCCAGGCGCTGGCCCGCTGCGGGCTGCAGCCAGGTCGCCAGCGCGGCCGCGTCCACGTGCAGCACAGTCGCCGCTGCCGTCGCCTGCTTCAGAGGTTCGGACAGTTCGGGCGAGCCGGTGCGCAGCCACACCCAGTCGAGCCGGTCCTTGTCCTTGCCCAGGGTCTCGCGCAACTGCCGCTGCAGGAACAGGTGTTTCTGGCAGGCGTCGTCGCAGGCGGAATCGGCGACGCTGATGAACAGCCACTGGTTCTTCAGCTGAGGCAGCGGCACAGGCCGGCCGCTGGCGTCGGTGCCCACCAGATCGGGCAGCGGGCGCTGCGGGTCGATCAGTTCGCCGTAGTTGCGACGACCTTCGGGCCGGATCACGTAGTAGGTGAAGTACGACGCGATCACCGGCGAGGCGCACACCAGCAGGAGCAGCAGCATTTTCCAGCGCCCGGCCCGGGTGGAGGCGCTGGTGTCCGGCGCATCGGCCTTGGGCAGGCTGTGCACCGTCAGGGTCAGGGGTTCATCGGGGGTCTTGGCCATGAAGCGTGCGTCGGCGACGGGGAGAAATCAGTTGGAACCAGGCGTACAGCCCGGCGGCGACCGCACTCATGGCGAACCACTGGGCGGCGTAGGCGTGGTGCTTGTGAGCAGCAGATTCGAAACGCGGCCACTCCCTGAGCAGGCCTTCGGGCGAGGCGCCGGTCTGCAACACCGACATCGGCAGCAGCGCCAGCCCGGTGTCCCTGGCCAGCGACTCGGTGTCGAGATTTTGCCGGATGCGCCCCTGCTCCGCTGCGCCCAGCTCGAACAGCCGGCTGGGTGGTGGGGCCAGGCGTCCGGTGACCTCCACCTCGTCGGAAGGGGTGGGGACATCGGGCACCTGAGACCGGTCCTGGAAGTTGCGGGGCACCCAGCCGCGCTGCACCAGCAGCGCGCGCCCGTCGCCCGAGAGTCTGAGCGGCGTGACCAGGATGAAGCCGCTGCGCCCGGCCATGGGCCGGTTGTCCAGAAACACGCTGGCCTCCGGCACCCATTGCCCCTTTAGGCGGACCATGCGGTGCAGCAGCGGCTCGACAACCCCGTTGGCTGAGAGCACCGCGGCACCGTCCAGCGCCGCCATCGCGCCCCGCTCGGCGATGCCCGTCTCCAGAGCCTGCTTCTGGGCTGCACGAGAGAGTTGCCAGACACCCAGCGACGCAGTCAGCCCAACCGTGCCAGCGGCGGCAATGGTCACGGTCCAGAAGCGGGTACGAGGTGTCATGGAAGGCGATGAAAACTGGTAGCGGCGGATAATCCCCGCATGACCTATCTCGTGATTGTGGCGTTTGTGGCCATCCTCGGCAGCCTGGCGGCGGCGCTGGTGTTCATGATGCGCGGCGGAGGCGCCCAGGACGACGACGCCGGAAACCACCGCAAAAACCCCATGGCCAAAGCCCTGGCCTTCCGCGTCGGCTTTTCCATCCTGCTGTTTGTCGTGGTGTTGCTCAGCTACTGGATGGGATGGATCCAACCCACCGGCCTGCCGCTTCGAGGCTGAAGACCGGTGCACCGGGTTCAAAAAAACGGCGCCATCTGGCGCCGTTTTTTGGGGCAGGCGGCACTACCGCCAACGAATCACATCCAGTACACGAGGATGTAGAGACCCAGCCAGACCACGTCCACGAAGTGCCAGTACCAGGCCGCACCCTCGAAACCAAAGTGCTTCTGGGCGGTGAAATGGCCCTTCTGCAGGCGCAGGGTGATGAACAACAGCATCAGCATGCCCACGAAGACGTGAAAGCCGTGGAAGCCGGTCAGCATGAAAAAGGTCGAACCGAAGATGCCCGACGACAGCTTGAGGTTCAGGTCGCCATAGGCGTGGGCGTACTCGTAACCCTGAACAAACAGGAACACCAGGCCCAGAATCACCGTCATCCACATGAAGGCGATGGTCTTGCCGCGGTTGCCGGCCTGCAACGCGTGGTGGGCGATGGTCAGCGTCACGCCAGAGGTCAGCAGCAGCGCGGTGTTGATCGTAGGCAGCCAGAACGGTCCCATGGTCTGGAACGGCTCGACGATGTCGGCCGGCGAGGCGGTGGCACCGACCTGGCGGCTGGGCCAGACCGAGGTGAAATCGGGCCACAGCAGGGCGTTCTCGATGTTGCCCAGCGCCGGCACCGAGTGGGTGCGGGCCCACCACAGCGCGGTGAAGAACGCACCGAAGAACATCACTTCCGAGAAGATGAACCAGCTCATGCTCCAGCGGTAGGAGAGGTCGATCTTCCGGCCGTACAGGCCACCTTCGCTCTCGGTTACCGCATCACGGAACCACTGGAACAGCACCACCAGCCAGAAGGCCAGACCAAAAGCCAGCGAATACATGCCCCAGGCGGCTCCGTTGATCCACTGACCTGCACCGAGGATCACGAAGAACAGGCCAACAGCCGCCATCACCGGGTGACGGGAGGGTCCTGGGACGAAGTAATAAGGCGTCGTGCCGTGGGTTGCTGCTGACATGCTCGCTCCTCAATGCTTTCGCGGTATGAATGAATAAAACTGTTTGATTCGGATGACTGATTCAGCCAGCCACCCAGTTCACGATCAGGATCAGGAGGCCGACAAACGCCAGGGCCATCACCACCCCCACCACCATCAGGTGGATCGGGTTGAGGCGGTCGATGTCGCGCTGGTAGTCGGCCTGGCGGCGGACACCGAGGAACCCCCAGAGCACCGCCTTGACGGTGCCCATGATCGAACCTTTGCGTTGGTGGACCGGTGGTGCGTTCACACAGCCCCCTGGCTGGTCACTGCGGCGGGCGCCGGCCCTCGACCGACCATGCCTTGCGGCGCCGCGGGCACCTTGCCGCCCACCTCGAAGAACGTGTAGGACAAGGTGATCGTCGTGACGTCCTTGGGCAGCTTTGGATCGATCACGAAGGCCACCGGCCATTCTTTCTTTTCACCGGGCGCGAGGGTGTACTGCGTGAAGCAGAAACACTCGAGCTTGTTGAAATGGGAGGCCGCCTGCGTCGGCGCATAACTGGGAATCGCCTGCGCCGCCATCGTGCGGTTCTGGATGTTCTGGAACTCGTAGAGCACCGTGGTCAGCTCACCCGGATGTACCTGCAATGTCCGGACGGCCGGCTTGAAGTGCCAGGGCCCGCGCGCGTTGACATCAAATTCCACCGTGATGGTGCGCGACCGGTCGACCTGGGTATTGAGCACCTTGGGCTGGGCACCGGGCACCGTCCGCTCCGTCAAGGCGAGGACGTTGATCCCCGTAGCTTCACAGATGGCCTTGTACAGCGGCACCAGCGCATACCCGAAGGCGAACATGCCCAGCGTGATCACGCCGAGCTTGCCCACCATCTTCAGGTTTTCTTGCTTCAGACCCATCGAATGCTCTCCCGGAACAGCTCAGCCGCCCAGCAGCACGATCTTGCCGACGAAGCCCAGGAAGAACACCAGCGCCACCGAGGCCAGGATGAGGCCCAGGCGCTGGTTCTGTTTTTTCTGTTCGTTCGAGGTCATGGACAGGCTCAGCCAATCACCTTGGTGGCGGTGGCGTCCAGCTTCGGCGGATTTTCAAAGGTGTGGAAAGGCGCCGGGGACGGCACTTCCCACTCAAGGCCTTCGGCGCCATCCCAGGGTTTCTGAACCGCCTTGGGGCCAACGCCACGCATCGCGGGGACGATCACGAACAGGAAGAAGTACACCTGCGCCAGACCGAAGGCGAAGGCACCCACAGAGGCGATGGCGTTGAAGTCGGCGAACTGCATGGGGTAATCGGCGTAGCGACGCGGCATACCGGCCAGACCCAGGAAGTGCATCGGGAAGAAGGTGATGTTGAAGGAGATCATCGACCACCAGAAGTGCAGCTTGCCGCGGCCTTCGCTGTACATCACACCGGTCCACTTGGGCAGCCAGTAATAAATGCCGGAGAACATAGCGAACAGCGAGCCGGCCACCAGCACATAGTGGAAGTGGGCCACCACGTAATAGGTGTCCTGGAAGTTGATGTCGATCGGCGCCATGGACAGGATCAGACCGGTGAAGCCACCGATGGTGAACACAAAGATGAAGCCCACAGCCCACAGCATGGGCGTCTCGAAGGTCATCGAGCCCTTCCACATGGTCGCGATCCAGTTGAAGATCTTCACGCCCGTGGGCACGGCAATCAGCATGGTGCTGTACATGAAGAACAGCTGGCCCGTCACCGGCATGCCGGTGGTGAACATGTGGTGCGCCCACACGACGAAGGACAGGATGGCGATGGAGCCGGTGGCGTAGACCATGGAGGCGTAGCCGAACAGCTTCTTGCGCGCGAAGGCAGGCACGACCTGGCTCACGATGCCGAAGGCCGGCAGGATCATGATGTAAACCTCGGGGTGGCCGAAGAACCAGAAGATGTGTTGGTACATCACCGGGTCACCACCGCCGGCAGGGTTGAAGAAGCTGGTGCCGAAGTGGCGGTCGGTCAGCGTCATGGTGATGGCGCCGGCCAGCACGGGCATCACGGCGATCAGCAGGTAGGCGGTGATCAGCCAGGTCCAGCAGAACATCGGCATCTTCATCAGCGTCATGCCAGGGGCGCGCATGTTGAGGATGGTCACGATGATGTTGATCGAGCCCATGATGGACGAGGCGCCCAGGATGTGCATGGCGAAGATGCCGGCGTCCATCGAAGGACCCATTTGCAGGGTGAGCGGCGCGTAAAGCGTCCAGCCGGCCGCAGGTGCACCACCGGGCATGAAGAACGAGGCCACCAGCATGATGGCGGCCGGGATCATCAGCCAGAAGCTGAAGTTGTTCATGCGCGCGAACGCCATGTCTGACGCGCCGATCTGCAGCGGGATCATCCAGTTCGCGAAGCCCACGAAGGCCGGCATGATGGCGCCGAACACCATGATCAGGCCATGCATGGTGGTGAGCTGGTTGAACAGCTCGGGATTGACCAGCTGCAGGCCGGGCTGGAACAGTTCGGCGCGGATCAGCAGGGCCAGCACGCCCCCCACCATCAGCATGGTGAAGGCAAACAGCAGGTACAGGGTGCCGATGTCCTTGTGGTTGGTCGCGTAGACCCAGCGGCGCCAGCCGGCGGGCGCGTGGTGATCGTGGTCGTGCGCGTGAGCGTCGTGGGGATCCAGTACTGCACTCATGTTCTAGTCCTTGAGAATTTCAATCTGTTCTGGGTCCGCGTCACTTGCGGGCCGCGACGATGTCGGCGGGCTGCACGATCTGCTCGGTCTTGTTGGACCAGCTGTTCTTGGTGTAGGTGATCACGGCAGCGATCTCGGTGTCGGACAGCTGCTTCCAGGCCGGCATGGCACCGTTGTTGGCACCGTTGAGCAGGACAGCGATCTGCTTGGACTTGTCGGCGTCCAGCACGATGGGGGAGGCGTCCAGCGCCTTGATCGGACCGGCGCCCTTGCCATTGGCCTGGTGGCAGGCCGCGCAGTTGGCTGCATAGACCGACTCGCCGCGCTTGACCAGGTCGGCCAGGTTCCAGACCTTGGACGGATCGTCCGCGGCAGCGGCCATCTTCTTCTTCTCGCCCTCGACCCACTTCGTGTATTCCTCGGCGGTCACCACTTTGACGTGGATCGGCATGTAGGCGTGCTCCTTGCCGCACAGTTCGGCGCACTGGCCATAGAAGTCGCCGGTTTTTTCGGCGCGGAACCAGGTGTCGCGCACGAAGCCCGGGATGGCGTCCTGCTTGATGCCGAAGGCCGGCACCATGAAGGCGTGGATCACGTCGTTGGCCGTGGTGATGATGCGGACCTTCTTGCCCACCGGCACCACGAGCGGGTTGTCCACCTTCAACAGATAGTCATCCGTAGCGGGCGGCTTGCCGCTGTTGGACATCTCGCGGTGGCTGTTGTCCAGGGTAGACAGGAATCCAATGCCCTCGCCTTCACCCTTGATGTAGTCGTAGCCCCATTTCCACTGCATGCCCGTGACCTTGATGGTCAGGTCGCTGTTGGTGGTGTCCTTCTGGGCCACCAGCACCTTGGTCGCCGGCAGTGCCATGCCGATCACGATCAGCAGCGGCACGATGGTCCAGCCCAACTCCACCCAGATGGGCTCGGGCAGTTCCTGTGCCTTGTGGCCGACCGACTTGCGGTGCTTGAGGATGGAATAGAACATCACCCCGAACACCACCACAAAGATGACCGAGCAGATGGCCATCATGAACCAGTGCAGCCAGTGCTGCTCTTCCGCGATTTTGGTGGCGGGAGGAGCAAAGTTGAGCTGGTTGACCGCCGGACCACCGGGCAGGTCGTTCACCGCATGGGCCGCTTCGGCCAGCCAGACCGAGGAGCCCAGAATCCAGGCAGAAGTCGTCGCACGCAGGCCAGCGGAACGCTGGCGCAGGAAATCACCCATCTGTCTTGTCGTACTCACGTTGAACGCCTCAAATATAAGTATTGATTTATATCAATCCAATTAGACCAAAAACACCCTGAACGCCCTCTCAGGGAATACCCACACCAGCCTCATGGCTCCCTCAGCGCCCGCCTGATTTCCTGGGCCAGCACCGGCCGCAAATCGGCCCTCACATACCGTCCGACCTCTGCCGAACGCCCTCCGCCCCACACCGACACCAGCGAACGCTGACCGGACGGGGCTTCCACGCGAATGGCATGGCCCGCAAACTCGATGCGCGACAACCGGCCGGCGTCCTCCAGCTCCACCACCAGCCGACCACGGCACACACAGATGTGCTCACCGTCGGTCGCATGCCGGGCGTAGACCAGAAACGCCGCGCCGACCGCCACCAACTCCACCACGGAGAACGGCAACACCATCCATGCGCCATGGGTCCAGAAGAACCCAGCCACCACCAGGGACAGTGCGCTCAACAGCGCGTACATCGCCCCCAGTTGCCTTGGCGTGACCGAACAGTTGCGCCTCAGCACCCAGTGAGTCCCATCCGAGGTGACGCTTGCAAGGCAATACATGTTGTGTCTCCGACACAACCGGATTCGCCGGGAGCGTCCGACAGGGGATCACGCCTGCCGAAAAATCGGCGTGCAGAGTTTGATTTATGTCAATTGTAGCGACCAGAAACAGCCTGCCGCCCGCTGCAAGGCTTCCGGGACGCCCCTTCGCAGCCGATCAGTTGCGCCGTTTTCGCAGCATGGCGCGCATCTCGTCCACCGAGACCGACTGGCTCTCACCAGCCCTGGGCCTGGGTGCCGACTTGAACGCGTGCCCGTAGTTGATTTCGAACCCCAAGGTCAGGCGCCCCTGCCCGTCGCGCGGCCCGTGCTGCTCGATGGCGGACTCGATGCGCGCGCGCCAACCACGCCCCCGCAACGCCGGAAACCGGGCCGCGCCCAGGTTGCGACCAAAGCTGCGCAGTTCGTCCAGCATGGCCGCCGCGCTGCTGTAGGTCAGCGTGATGCGCTCCATGTCCATCACGGGCTCGGCAAAGCCAGCTTGCACCAGCATGTCGCCCCAGTCGTGCATATCGGTGAAGCTGTGGGCGGGTGATGGCCAGCCCTGCCTCTGGTAAACGCCCCGCAGCTCACTCAGGCTGTCGGGCCCCAGGCAGGAAAACATCAGAAATCCGCCGACATCGATGTGCCCGTGCCAGCGACGCAGCAGAGCCTGGGGCCGGGATTCCTGGTGCAGCACCATATTGGCCCACAACATCGCCACCCGGGTGTCTGCTGTGGCGACACCGGGCGTGCTGGACTTGCCCCAGCCCAGGATCGACCGCAGCGACCGACCTGCGTCGCCCTCCAAGCGCCTGAGCACGCGCGGGTCCTCTGCGGACACCAGGCATCGGGCGCCCGGCAGTCGCGCCGCAAGCTCGCGATGTGCCTCCAGCCCCCCCACCAATGGCTCCCAGTGCAACCAGCTGGCCGGCTGCTCCCGGAACCACTGAAGGCGGTCGATCATGCGCCGAGCCACCTCCTCGTGCAGCCAGGGGCTGGCCGCATGCGAGCGCAGCAGCCAGCGCCGCGCTGCGACGGGATCAAGCCCGGGCACAGGCAATTCTTCGGTCGGGTTGGTCACGGAGGTCGGTTGACAGGGGTGATGGCGGGCTGGCGGGGGCGCGCCAGTATATTGGCCGCATGGGAGCTTTGACCGCTTTGCTGCACCGGATGACCGGGCTGCCTTCCATCTGCCAGGTCTGTGGCAGCTGGCCGGCCGCGCCCGTCTGTCCAGCGTGTCGACAGCGCCATGCGCCGCCCCTCGGTCGCTGCCAGCGCTGCGCTCGGCCGATGCCTGAAGATGCGGGGCTGTGCGGCGAATGCCTGACGGCGACGGACTCATCACCCGTGCAGAAGTGCTTGGCCGCCGTGGACTACCTGTTCCCGTGGGACGGGTTGATTGGCCGATTCAAGTTTCGCAATGAACCGGGCTGGGCCGGCCCGCTTGGGGACCTGATGGTGCAAGCCGCCTCCAGGCAGAGCTTCCTCGAGCCCGACATGTGGCTGGTGCCGGTACCCGTGACGCCGACGCGACTGGCCGAGCGGGGTTACAACCAGGCCTGGGAGCTGTGCCGAGCCATTGGCCGGAAAACCGGTCTCCAAACCATGGCGGAGTCCTTGGTGCGCCTGGGTGATACGCCGGACCAGCACCGCCTCACGCGCGCGCAGAGACTGATCAATTTGCGGGGCGCATTTGTGGCCCACCCTCTTGTGGTGTCGAGGCTGGCAGGCAGACGCGTGGTCCTTGTTGACGACGTGCGCACCACCGGCGCGACCTTGCATCACGCAGGGCTGGCGCTTTGCCAGGCCGGCGCCACCGAGGTTCGGGCCCTTGTCTTGGCGCGTACGCCACAGGAAACACAAGACGGGGGCGCCGGTCGATGACACCGCTCCATATGCGCTTATGATCGCGCCCACCAAAGGGGTGGAAGACAAGGCCGGCCCACCGGCCACAGTGTTGAAGGCAGCGGCTCGCCCCATGTTCCACGTCGTTCTGGTCACACCGCAGATCCCGCCCAACACGGGGAATGTGATCCGCCTGTGCGCCAACACGGGATGCCATCTGCACCTGATCGAGCCCCTGGGTTTCTCGATGGACGACAAGCAGATGCGCCGAGCCGGACTGGACTATCACGAATACGCCAATGTCCAGCGCCACCCCGGCTGGACGCAGTTCCTCGACACCGCCCAACCTGTCCGCGAGCGCATGTTCGCCCTCACCACCCGAGGTCAAGGACAGGCCTACGCCCAGCGCTTCATGCCTGGCGACTGGCTGGTCTTCGGCTGCGAGACCGAGGGGCTGTCGGTCAGCGTGCGCGAGCAGTTCGCCGCAGAACGTCAGTTGCGGCTTCCAATGCTGGAAGGCCAACGCAGCCTCAATCTTTCCAACGCCGTGGCGGTACTTGTTTACGAAGCGTGGCGCCAACAGGGTTTCGGAGCGACAAAACCGTGACGTATATCACTTCTTCGCTGAGGGACGCACCCCACATTTGGGAGTTGCGGGCACCCACAATACGCGGATCGGTTCAAGCCCTGCATCATGCGGCTCGAACCACCTTCCTGTTTTGTGTAGACGTCCTGCCCTTGCGGGCAGCCCGGAGGTTTTTTTGATCGCGACGCTGACCAGGCTCTTCAAAGGCAAGGCCGCACCCGGCAAAGGGGCCAAGGCCGTGCCGAGCCTGAAAGATCTTCAGGTCATCCGGTCTGCCCTGCTGCAGACCGTGGCCGACTGCGACGGCATCTCCGTGCACCGCTTGCGGCACAAGATTGAGCAAACGCAGACCGTGCAGGATCTCTGGCTGCTGCGCAACGATGCCTACCAGCTCATTTCTCAGGCCACCAGCCAGACGATAGCGGCCGAGCGGATCAACGCCCTGCTGGCGGTGTTCGAGGGCTGGGTCGATGCCCGTCAGCTGGGGCGCATCCGCTGAACGAAGCTCAGGGATAGCGCCGCACCAGGGCCTCAGCCACACACACCGGCTTCTCGGCACCTTCGCGCTCGATGGCCACCGACCAGGCCATCTGCAGGCCATTGCCTTCGATTGGCGCAGCCGACAGAAGTGTCATGCGCGCCCGCAGGCGACTGCCCACCGGCACGGGCGAGGTGAAGCGCACCTTGTTCAGGCCGTAATTCACCCCCATGCCGCCCTGCTTGATTTCGAACGCCGAGTCGAAAAACACGGGCAGCAACGACAGGGTGAGGAAGCCGTGCGCGATCGGTGCACCGAAGGGCCCCGCGCGGGCACGCTCCACGTCCACATGGATCCACTGGTGGTCACCAGTCGCGTCGGCGAAGCGGTTGACCTGCTCCTGGGTCACGGTGACCCAGTCGCTGATGGCCACTTCCTGACCCACACAGGCCGCAAGTTCGTCGAGGGTGTCAAAGCTTCTCATGCGACCGACTCTAGGGCCACAGCCCTACAAGGCACTGTCGGCACCGCGACAGCGCAGGATCAGGTTCAGCGGTCCAGCCACTCGCAGATACCGCGCCACTGTTCCAGGTCTTTCTCCACGCGGCCGGGCGCCACGTCGAACAGCGTGAGTCCACGCGCGGCCAAGTGGATGTAGTTCTGCGTGTCGCGCAGGTAGCCCAGCACCGGCAGGCCCAGCCCGTCGACGAACTCGTGCAGCTTGTCGGCTGCAATGGTGCGGGCATCGACCCGCATGCCGACGATGCCCACCTGTAGATGCCCTGCGTGCTTGGACTGAGCCAGTTCGTCAAGAAACGCGCGCGTGGCATAGATATCGAAGATGCTCGGCTGCAGCGGCACCAGCACCTTGTCGGCGTGCCGCAGCGCGTCCTTGGCGAGCGAGCCGTGCAGGCCGGCGGGCGTGTCCAGCACCACGTGGGTCGTCCCCTTGGGAGGCTTGCCCACGTGGTCGCCCGAGACGTCCCAGCTGCGGATCGGGCGGGCGGCGGCGGGCCGCAGGCCCAGCCAGAGCGCCGAGGACTGCTGCCGATCGGCGTCGCCCAGCATCACGGCGTGACCTCGGCTGGCCAGGTAGCCGGCCACGTTGGTCGACAGGGTGGACTTGCCCACCCCCCCCTTCGGATTTGCGATCACCACCACCGGCATACGGACCTCCTCGGGCGCATGGAACGCCGGCTATGTTAACGGGCGCGCATCCCAAAGCAGCTTCACAGCAGTCAGGAACATGCCCGCATAGACCATCCGGTAGAACAGGACCTGGTTGATGCGATGCGCAATGCGCACCCCCACCCACACGCCCACCGGCGCGAACGGCAGCAGCGCCAGCGAGGTGGCCATGTTGCGCCAGTCCAGCAGGCCCAACCAGGCATAGGGCACCCACTTGGACAGGTTGATGAAGAAAAAGAAGAAGGCCATGGTGCCCGTGAACAACACCGGCCGGAGCTTCAGCGGAATCACGTAGGCGTTGATCGGTGGCCCGCCGGCGTGCGCAATGAAGCTGGTGAAACCCGAAGTGGCCGTGAGGAGGGCGCCCAGCCACTTCGGCGGTGGCGGGCTGTCGGCGCGTGGCGGAAACAGCAGGCGCTGCGCAAGGAACAGCAGCGTCACGAGTCCCACCACGCCCGCGACCACCCGTGCGTCCAGGACGCGGAACAGCAAGGTGCCCAGTGCGATGCCAGCCAGACCGAACGGCAGGAGGAACTTCAGCAGCGCCCGGTCCACGTCTTTGCGGAAGGCTGCCATGCCCAGCAGGTCCATCACCAGCAACACCGGCATCAGGATCGCGGCGGCCTGCGGCACCGTGACCGCCAGCGCCATCATGGGCACGGCCAACGAACCGAAGCCCGCGCCGAAGCCGCTCTTGCTCACGCCCAGCAGCAGCACCGCCGGGATCGAGACCGCGTAGAAGAACGGGTCGGTGATCAGCGGCAGCGCGCTCACACGCGCTCAACGATCAGCGCAATGCCCTGCCCTACACCGATGCACATGGTGCACAGAGCGTAGCGGCCTCCGGTGGCATGCAGGCGGTTGACCGCCGTGGTGGCCAGCCGAGCGCCGCTGGCACCCAGCGGATGACCCAGCGCTATCGCGCCGCCCCAGGCGTTCACGCGCTCGTCGTCGTCCTTGAGGCCCAGCATGCGCAGCACGGCCAGGCCCTGTGCCGCAAAGGCCTCGTTGAGTTCGATCACGTCGATCTGCTCCAGCGTCAGCCCGGTCTGGGCCAGCAACTTCTGCGTCGCTGGCGCCGGGCCGATGCCCATGATGCGCGGAGCCACGCCGGCCGTGGCCATGCCGACGATGCGGGCCCTGGGTGTCAGGCCGTTCTTCGCGGCGATGGCTTCGTTGGCCAGCAGCAGCGCGCAGGCACCGTCGTTCACGCCGCTGGCGTTGCCAGCGGTCACCGTGCCATCAGGCCGCACCACGCCCTTGAGTTTGGCCAGCGCTTCCAGGCTGGTCTCGCGCGGGTGTTCGTCGGTATCGACCACCACCGGGTCGCCCTTCTTCTGCGGGATGCTCACCGGGCAAATCTCGCGCGCCAGGTGGCCGGCCTTGATCGCCGCCACCGCGCGCATCTGGCTGGCCAGGGCCATGCGGTCTTGTGCCTCGCGCTCGATCTTGAAATCGGTCGCTACGTTTTCGGCCGTCTCGGGCATGGAGTCCACGCCGTACTTCTCCTTCATCAGCTTGTTGACGAAGCGCCAGCCGATGGTGGTGTCGTAGACAGCGTTGCTGCGGCTGAAGGCGCTCTCGGCCTTGGGCATGACAAACGGCGCGCGGCTCATGCTCTCGACACCGCCTGCAATCATCAGACCCGCTTCACCGGCCCTGATGGCGCGAGCGGCCGTGCCCACCGCATCCAAGCCAGAGCCGCACAGGCGGTTGATGGTGGCACCGGGTACTTCCAGCGGCAGGCCGGCCAGCAGGCTGCTCATGTGGGCGACATTGCGGTTGTCTTCCCCGGCCTGGTTGGCGCATCCGAACAGCACGTCGGTGACGGCAGCCCAGTCCACTGAAGGATTTCGCGCCATCAGCGCTCTGAGCGGAACGGCGCCAAGGTCATCGGTGCGCACGGACGACAGGGCGCCACCGTAGCGGCCGAAGGGGGTGCGAATCGCGTCGCAGATGAATGCCTGTGGCATGGTGTGTCTCCTGGAAAAACATGCAGGATAATGCATCCATGTTCAGCCCGTCCCAAGCCGATGTCCGGCGCTTCTTCTGTGCCGTGCACACCAAGCAACAGTCCGGCGAGGCCATGGAGGCCATCGAGATGTTGGCCGGCCAGTGGATCGCCGAGCACCCGGAGTACCACGCCACCCTGTCAGACGTCGATGCGGCACTGGCGCAGATGGGCACCCCCGGCGATGGCGGGCAGGAGAACCCTTTTCTGCACCTCTCCATGCACCTGTCGATCAGCGAACAGTGCAGCATCGACCAGCCCCCCGGCATCCGCCAGGCGGTGGAGCTGCTGACCGCGCGCCGCGGCGATCTGCACGCCGCGCACCACGAGGTGATGGAGTGCCTGGGTCGCATGATCTGGGAAAGCCAGCGCTCGGGCCGCCCACCCGACGGCCAAGCCTACATCGACCAGGTGCGGCGCCGCTCCACACAGGACTGAAACAAAAAAGCCGCTCACTGAGCGGCTTTTTCGTGGGTGGCCTTTCGATCAGCGGAAGCGCGACTGCGGCACCGTCTGCAGGTCGCCGTCCAGCGAGCCCAGGTACTTGGCGATTTCGCGCATCTCGGCGGGCTTGAACTGCTTGGCGATGCCGGCCATCACGCCGTTGGAGCGGCCGACCACGTTGTTGCCTTCGACCGTGTAGGACTTGAGCGCAACGTAGAGGTAGTCCGAGTGTTGGCCAGCGATCTTGGGGTAGCTCGGATCAATGGGCTTGGCGAAGTTGGCGCCGTGGCAGGAAGCACATGCACCTTTCTGGATCAAAGCGGCGGCCGAAGCGCTCGCAGCCTTGGGGGTTTCCGCGGGCGCGGCACCGGCTTGCGCCGAGTAGAACGCGGCCAGATCGGCCATGTCCTGTTCAGACAGCGAACCGGCGATGCCGCGCATGGACGGGTGCTTGCGGTCGCCCTTCTTGTAGGCGGTCAGCGCGGAGACGATGTATTTGTCGGACTGGCCCGAGATCTTGGGCACCTTGTGGATCTCGGGGAAGCTGTTCTGGTATCCGGCGATGCCATGGCAGCCGATGCACATTTCAGCTTTCTTCTGGCCGGCCTCGGCCGAGCCGGTCACGCCCTGTGCCTGGGCAGCCGAAGACGCTGCAATCAGGGTCGCAGCGGCGACAACGGTACGGGCGAACGTAAGCAGCGGATGGGTCATTTTGCAAGCACAATGAAGTGAACGATTGATAAAAATCAACAGACGATTATATAGACTCGATCATCAATAACCGCTTATTGATAACCCTGACCCACAGGCCCGTCCACCGCCCTTTTCGCACCCCGCCATGAAGTTCCAAGGCTCTGAAAACTACGTCGCCACGCAAGATCTGATGCTGGCCGTCAACGCCGCCATCACACTCAAGCGCCCACTGCTTGTCAAAGGCGAGCCGGGCACCGGCAAGACCATGCTGGCCGAGGAAGTGGCTCAGGCGCTGGGCATGCCGCTGCTGCAGTGGCACATCAAAAGCACCACCAAGGCGCAGCAGGGCCTGTACGAGTACGACGCGGTAAATCGCCTGCGCGACAGCCAGCTCAACACCGCCGACAGCGCCGAGCGCGTAAAAGACATCCGCAACTACATCGTGCAGGGCGTGCTCTGGCAGGCCTTCACCGCCGACCGGCCGGTCGCCCTGCTGATCGATGAAATCGACAAGGCCGACATCGAGTTCCCGAACGACCTGCTGCGCGAACTCGACCGCATGGAGTTCTACTGCTACGAGACGCGCGAACTCATCAAGGCCAAGCACCGGCCGCTGGTGTTCATCACCTCCAACAACGAGAAAGAGCTGCCCGACGCCTTCCTGCGCCGCTGCTTCTTCCACTACATCAAGTTCCCGGATGCCGACACGATGAAGAAGATCGTGGACGTGCACTTCCCCAAGCTCAAAGACGAGCTGCTGACCGCAGCGATGAAGACCTTCTACGACGTGCGCAACCTGCCCGGCCTGAAGAAGAAGCCGTCCACCAGCGAGCTGCTCGACTGGCTCAAGCTGCTGATGGCCGAGGACATTCCGCTCGAAGCGCTGCAGAGCGCCGACAACAAGGTGTCGATCCCGCCACTGGTGGGCGCCTTGCTCAAGAACGAGCAGGACACCACGCTGTTCGAAAAACTGGTGTTCATGAACCAGAGGAACCGGTGAGCCCCCTGCTCATCGACGGAGGTCCGTCATGCTGATCGACTTCTTCTACACCCTTCGTTCGGCCAAGCTGCCGGTCTCAGTCAAGGAGTACCTGACGCTGCTCGAGGCGCTGAAGGCGGACGTGGTCGGGCCGACCAACCCGGACGCCTGCACGATGGACGACTTCTATTTCCTGGCCCGCACCGCGCTGGTCAAGGACGAGAAGCACTTCGACAAGTTCGACCGCGCCTTCGCCGCCTACTTCAAGGGTGTGGAGATGATCGCGGACTTCACCAAGCCGATACCCGCCGACTGGCTGCGCCAGGAGATGGAGCGCATCCTCTCCGACGAGCAGAAAGCCAACGCGCCCAAGATGGACTGGGACGAGCTGATGGAGACGCTGAAGAAGCGTCTGGAAGAACAGAAGGAGCGCCACGAGGGCGGCAGCAAGTGGATCGGCACCGGCGGCACCTCGCCATTCGGCCACGGTGGCCACAACCCGCAGGGCATCCGCATCGGCGGGAAGGGCGGCAACAAGTCGGCGGTGAAGGTCTGGGACCAGCGCGCCTACCGCGACTACGACGACACGCAGGAACTGGGCACGCGCAACATCAAGGTCGCGCTGCGGCGCCTGCGCAAGTTCGCGCGCGAGGGTCACGACCTGGAGCTGGACCTGCCCGACACCATCCGCGCCACCGCCGCGAACGCCGGCTGGCTGGACATCAAGATGATCCCGGAGCGGCACAACAACGTGAAGGTGCTGCTACTGATGGACGTGGGCGGCACCATGGACGAACACATCCAGCGTGTCGAGGAGCTGTTTTCCGCCGTCAAGGCCGAGTTCAAGCACCTCGAGTTCTATTACTTCCACAACTGCGTCTACGACTACATGTGGAAGAACAACAAGCGCCGCTACGCCGAGAAGTTCCCGACCTGGGACATCATCCGCAAGTACAACAAGGACTACAAACTGATCTTCGTGGGCGACGCCACCATGAGTCCCTACGAGATCCTGCAGCCCGGCGGCAGCGTGGAATACAACAACGAGGAAGCGGGTGCGGAGTGGTTACAACGGCTCACACACGCGTTCCCGAAATTTGCCTGGATCAACCCGGAACCTCAGGGCGTGTGGCAGTATCGACAGAGCATCAGCATCGTCCAGCAACTCGTGGGCCAGCGCATGTTCCCGCTGACCCTCAAGGGGCTGGAAGACACGATGAGAATGCTCTCGAAATAAGCCTGCATGACCCTCACCTCCCGGCGCCGTGTGGCTTCCACACGGCTTTTTTGTCTGTTGTCGCTGCTGCTCCTGGGCCTGCCGCTGCAGGCGGCGGAGCCTGAGCCCGGCGACCCGGCGGAGGCCAGCGCCAGCAGCACCGCACCCGAACGTTTTGCGATCACGCTGCAGGCGCCGCCAGACCTGCAGGCCTTCCTGTCGCGCCACATCGAGCTGCAGCGCTACCGCCACCTGCCGGACCTGGACAGCGGTGAACTCGACCGGCTGCTGCTCGCGGCGCCCGACAACCTGCGGCAGCTGCTGGGCACGCAGGGTTTCTTTTCGCCGGATGTGGAAGTCACCCGCCAGCCGGGCAGCCCGGCGCTGGGCGAGGTGCTGATCCGCATCGAGCCCGGCCCGGCCACCCAGGTGGCGTCCTCGGCGGTCTACTTCAGCGGCGACATTGCCCGCCACGCCGCAGCAGAGGACCAGCGCGAGACCGTGCGCCGCCGAAGCCAGCAGGCGGTGGGACTGCCCTTCTCGCAGGCGGCCTGGGACCGCACCAAGTCCGACGCCCTGCGCCTGCTTACCGCCGAGCGATACCCCCGCGCGCGCATCGCCAACAGCCTCAGCGACATCGACGCCACCGGCCACGCCGCGCACTGGCACATCGAACTCGACTCCGGCGCGCCGGTGCAGATCGGCGAGGTGCGGGTGGAGGGCGCCGAGCGTTACGACCCGCGCACGGTCGAGCGCCTGGTGCGGCTGGCCGGTCTGCGACCGGGCGCCGACTACAGCCTGTCGCGGCTGCAGGACGCGCAACAGCACATCGCCGACACCGGCTACTACAGCTCGGTGTTCGCCTATGTGGACCTGGACGCTTCCAGCGAAGCCAGCACCCCGGCGCCCGTGGTGGTTCAGGTGCGAGAAGCGCCGCTGAAGAAGGTGGTGCTCGGCGTCGGCGGCAGCACCAACAACGGCCCGCGCCTCTCGGCCGAACACCAGCACCTGCGCATGCCCCTTCTGGGCTGGCAGGCGCGCAGCAAGCTGCAGCTGGAACGCAACGACCAGCTGCTGTCCACGGACTGGAGCGCGCCCGTGGAGGACGATGGCTGGCACTGGCTCACGGGCGGGCGCCTGGCGCGGCAGATCGACGGCGACAGCACCGTCTCCAGCCTGCGGCTGAGCCTGGGCAAGGCGCAGAACAGCCAGCGCATGGACCGGCGCTACTTCGTGCAGTACGACCGTGCGCGGACGGTGAACACCGCGCTGGCCAGCCTCTCGTCGGACGGCAACGAGGCCGCTGTCTCGGTCAACTACGGCTGGACCTGGCGCCGCTTCGACCAACTGCCGTTCCCTCAGAGCGGCTACGGCCTGGGTCTGACGCTGGGCGCCGGCACCACGCTGGGCAGCGAACGCAAGCCGTTTCTGAGCACGCAGACGCGCTGGCTGGCGTATTGGCCGCTGGACCGCCTGCCCAGCCTCGGTACAGAAGAACCGCGCGAGCCCGCCAGCGGCCCGCAACCCAGCCGCAACGGGCGGTTGGCGCTGCGGCTGCAAGGTGGCGCGCTGCTGGCCGACACCACGGCCCGCATCCCCGACACGCAGCTGTTCCTCACCGGCGGCGACAACACGGTGCGCGGCTACGGGCTGCGCGACATCGGTGTGCCGCAGGCCGATGGCAGCGTCGCGCCGGGGCGCTACATGGCGGTGGCGAGCTTTGAGTGGCAGCGCCCGATCTGGCGCGGCGGCGTGCGCACCGACTGGGAAAGCGTGCTGTTTGCCGACGCGGGCATCGTGACCAACCAGCCCTCGCACACCAGCCCCAGGATCGGCGTGGGCGCCGGGCTGCGCTACAACAGCCCGGTGGGGCCGCTGCAGCTGGACCTGGCCTATGGCGTGACGCCCAAGCGCCTGCGCGTCCACCTCAACGTGGGGTTCAGCTTCTGATGCGCGCGCTTCGAACCGGGCTGTGGCTGGCGGGCGGCGCACTGGGCGTGCTGCTGGCAGCGCTGGTCTCGCTCTGGCTCTGGGCCGGCACGCCCGGTTCGCTCGCCCAGGCCCTGGGCTGGGCCGAACGCTGGACCCAGCAGGCAAGTGCATCACCAGGCCGCCTGCACACCGAAAACGTCGACGGCAGCCTGCGCGGCGGCGGGCGCATCGGCACGCTGCGCTGGTCGCAGGACGGCCTCACGGTGCTGGCGGATGGCGTGGTGCTGCAGTGGGACGACGCGCTCTGGACCGGCGCGCTGCGCGGCCGGGGTCTGCACATTCCTTCGCTGGCCATCCGCAGCCTGCGGGTGGACGACCAACGCCCCTCCACGCCGAGCGAGCCGCTGGCGGACCTGAGCCTGCCCCTGCCGCTGAGCCTGAGCTTTTCGCTGGAACGTATTGATCTCACGGGCCGGCAGACGCTGAGTGCCACGGACATCGCCGGTCACTACCGCTACGCCGCGCTGTCCACGCCCACGGATGAACCCGCTCTGCCCGAGGTTGCAGGTGTGAGCGCCGCGCACCGCCTGCGCCTCGATTCGCTGCAATGGGCCGACGGGCGCTACCGCGGACAACTCAACCTGGGCGCACAGGCGCCGCTGCCCCTCGAACTGGCGCTGCAGGGCGAGGTGCAGGGCCGCGTGCCCGAAGGCGCCGCCCTGCCGCTGCAGGCCCAGGCCCGGGTGAACGGCACGCTGGCCGGTGCCGGCGCCGCGCTCGACATCAGCGCCCAGGCACGGCCCGCCGACGGCGCCGCTGGCCCGGACGCCACCAACCTGTCGCTCACCGCCCGTGTGCTGCCCTGGGCCGACCAGCCCCTGTACAGCGCCGACATGACCGCGCGTGCGCTCAACCTCGCGATGCTCTGGCCGAACGCGCCGGTCACGGCGCTGAGCGGGCAGTTGCAGGCGCAGCCCGAAGGCGACGGCTGGCGCGCCCGGGTGCAGCTGGACAACGCGCGCGAGCAGCCCGCCGACCAGCGCGGCCTGCCGCTGCAGCAATTGCAGGCCGAGGTGCTGCAGCGCGGCGAGCGCTGGACCGTTCGTGGACTGCAGGCGCGGCTGGGCGGCGGCACGCTGCAGGGACAGGCCTCGTTCACGCTTGGCAGCGGCCAGGGCGCATCGGCCATCACCGACTGGCAAGGCGCACTCCAGGTCCAAGGCGTGCAGGCCACGCGGCTCTGGAGCACGCTGCCGCCCGGCGTGCTCGACGGCACGGCCAGCGCACGCACCGCACCATCCCCCGCACCGGCCGGCGCCATCGACCTGCAGGCGCAGCTGGGCGCGGTGGGCGCGCGGCTGCAGGGCCAGGGCCGGCTGGAGCCGGCGCAGCGCAGCCTGCAGGGCCGCTGGGGTCTGGACCTGCCCGGCGCGCGGCTGGAATGGGATGGCCAGGCCGCCCACGGCAGCGGACAGGGCGAGCTGCGCGCGCAGCTGGACAACACGCCCCGCCTGCTCGACTGGGTGCGCGGTCTGCGCAACCTGCCGGTGTGGAGCGCGTCGGCGCGCGACGCGCTGGCCTCGCTGGACCAGCTGCGCGTCGACAACGGCGCCAACGCCAGGGTGCAGTGGACCGGTGGGCTGGCCGCGCTGGGCTGGCCGGCACCGGCAACGGTGTCCGCATCGGCGTCAGCGCCTGCCACGGTGGCTCCACCCCGGCTGCAGGCCACGCTGAACCTGCCCAGCCTCGGCTGGCAGGGCGGCGACGGTGCCGCACCGCTGCGCATCGACGACGTGGCGCTGAGCGCCACCGGCCCGCTGGACGCCCTGGCGCTCAGCGCAGCTGGCAACGCCACCACCTCCGGCTGGCGGCTGGGCCTGGACGCTGGCGGCCAGCTGGGCATCACCACCGCCAGCGGCCGGCTCGACCTGTCCCGCCTGCAACTGCGCCTGAGCCCTGAGGCGGCGTCGGCCCGGGCACCCGGGTGGCGGCTGGCCAGCACCACCCCCCTGCGGCTGGGATGGACCAGCGACCCGACCACAGGACTGTCCTTGGACGCGGGCACCGGATCACTGGCGCTGAGCCCCCTGCCGGGCACCACGGCCGCGCCCGACACCCCGCTCACTCTGGACTGGCAGCGCCTGGTCTGGCAGGCGCAGACGCTGGACACCCGGGGCCGGCTGCAGGGCCTGTCGCTGCCCTGGCTGGAGGCGCTCGCGGCTTTCGGGCAGCAGGCGCCATCCCCGCTGGCATCGAACGGCCTCGGTGGCGACCTGGTGCTCGATGGCGAGTGGGACCTGCGCCTGCCAGCGAACGTCACCGACCCGTTCACCCTGACCGCCAGCCTGCAGCGGCGCAGCGGCGACCTGCGCTGGAACGGCGGCCCGGAAGGCTCTCTGTCGGCCGGTGTGCGGGACGCGCGCCTGAGCCTGAGCGTGCAGGACCGCAAGCTGCAGGCGCTGCTGCGCTGGGACACCGAACGCCTGGGCCAGGCCAGCGCCGATCTGGCCAGCATGCTCGGCAGCGGCACCGGCGACGGCACCGACCCGCTCGAACGCTGGTGGCCCGCCAGCGCGCCGCTCAGCGGGTCGGCCCAGGTGCGGTTGCCGCAGGTCGGTGTGTGGTCGCTGCTGGCGCCACCCGGCTGGCGCATGCAGGGCACGCTCAGCGCGGACGCCCGCCTGAGCGGCACGCGCGGATCGCCGGCATGGAGCGGCAACCTGCAGGCCGACGAGCTGGCGCTGCGCTCCATCGTCGACGGCATCGCCTTCACCAACGGGCAGTTGCGCGCCACCCTCGACGGCGAGCGCATCCGCGTCGACCGCTTCAGCCTGCAGGGCCCGGGCGGCGCGACCACCGGCGGCACACTGGAAGCCAGCGGCCAGGCCGAGTGGCGCAGCGTGCCGGGTAGCCTGCTGCGCCAGCCCTACATCGAGCTGCAGGCCAAGGCGCAGCGCCTGCGCATCTCCAACCGGCCCGACCGGCGCCTGACGCTCTCGGGCGATGCCAGTGCCACCCTGGATGGCCGCCTGCTGCAGCTGCGCGGCCAGCTCAAGGCCGACTCGGCCCTGTTCATCCTGCCCGACGAGAGCACGCCCAGCCTGGGCGACGACGTGGTGGTGCGCAGCACGCGCGACCTGCCCGTGCCCGCTGGCACCGGCCAGCGCGTGCAGCCGGATGTATCCGTCACGCTCGATCTGGGGCCGCAGTTCGAGGTGCGCGGCCAGGGCCTGGAGGCGCGGCTGGAGGGGCAGCTCAGCCTGCGCGCCACGCCCGCACTGCCGACGCCGCGCGTGCTGGGTGAGGTGCGCACCGTCAACGGCACCTACCGCGCCTACGACCAGAAGCTGCGCATCGAGTCCGGTGTGTTGCGCTTCACCGGCCCCTACGACGACCCGGCGCTGGACATCCGCGCCGTGCGCGTGCTGCCGGAGAACACCAACCAGCGCGTGGGCGTGCAGCTCAGCGGCAATGCCCAGGCCCCGCGCGTGGCCCTGTTCGCCGACCCGGACCTGCCCGACGGCGACAAGCTGGCCTGGCTGGTGCTCGGCCGTCCGGCCTCGGCCGCGGGTGCCCAGGCCTTCGTGCTGCAGCAGGCCGCGAGGCGCCTGCTCTCAAGCGGCGGCGAGCCGCTGGATGGCGCGCTGGCGCGCACGCTGGGCATCGACGAAATCGGCTTCTCGGGCTCGGGCACCAGCGCCGACGGCACCACCACCGGGGCGGCCCTCACGCTGGGCAAGCGCCTGTCCAGCGACCTCTACCTGAGCTACGAACAAAGCCTGGCCGGTGCCATGAGCACGGTCTCCATCTTGTACGACCTCTCGCGCCGACTGACCCTGCGCGCCCGCGCCGGCACCGAGAACGCGATCGACCTGATCTTCACCCACCGCTACGACTGATCGCGCACGGGCGCCGCACATACAATGCGGGCTCTCTCAAGCCGCCATAGTTCAATGGATAGAACGAGCGCCTCCTAAGCGCTAGATACAGGTTCGATTCCTGTTGGTGGTACCACACCGAAAGCCGGAACGGTTCAAAGCCTTCCGGCTTTTTTTGTTTTTCTCTCTGGCGTAGCCCTTGAGGTAGTGAGACCAGCAACCAACAGTGGCATTTTTGGGGGCATAGATTGGCCTTCTGGGGGCACGTGTTTTTGAGGCAAATGATACGTCCAGGGATGTTCATTCAGTCCGGACAGTCCAGGCTTTCTTTTTTGGACAGGTGATGCCATTCAACTCTGGTGCATGCATCACAGGAACCCAAACGGAAAGCAGCTATCGTTTCAGTTCGACCCGCAATATCTCCCCTGCTGGAACGACTATGAAACACGCCCTCACCCCTACCCAGGCAGCCTTGCGGGAAGACATCCATATCCTGCTGGCAACGTTCATGGCCAGCGAAACCACTGCCCGAAAAGTCGCCGGAGAAGCTCCCGGAGTGATTGAAGCCGTTGGCCTGGACGAGGCTGAAACCGCCTCCATAAGGCGACGGATTGCCGCAGTTGCAATCGGACTTCGCATGCTCAGCGACCTCGTACCAAAAGCCGAGTGGGACGGGGAGAACCTCAATGCATGTGGCACTCTGGTTCGCGACGTGGGGGGAAACGAGTGCTTCAGCGAGCTGACGTTGCGCGAGGCGTGCAACAAGGTCGTACATGCAACGAGTGTTGAGCTCTTTAGAACCCCATTGGGCCATTTCTATGGCTACTTGGACCCGAGCTGCCATCTCAGGGGCAAGGAACACGGCAAGCCTTGGAAGGCGAGCGTCTCCATTTACAGCTTTTGCAAATCGGCCTTGATAGCCATCGACCGATACAAGCCATGAGTGTTGGGTACTCCTCTCCCACTCGCGCATCCAAAAATCTCGCTACCCGGTCGGATTCCAACTAGCGACCGTGGGCTTTTCAGCCGCCACCCGCGGCAGTGGCTCTTCGCCTACCCCCTGGCGCGGACATGAAACAGTCCGGCTACGCGCCGCGAATGACCCGCAGACGAACAGGCATGGAAGGACCCAACACAGGGGGGGTGTGCCCCATGTCCAGCAGGTGTACCAGTCACCGCTGGCGCAGCGTGCGCGACAGCATGATCACCGGCACCAGACCCACCAGCACCAGCGTCAGGGCCGGCAGCGCGGCCTCACCCAGACGCTCGTCGCGTGCCAGCTGGTAGGCCACCACCGCCAGGGTGTCGCTGTTGAAAGGCCGCAGCACCAGGGTGGCCGGCAGCTCCTTCATCACGTCCACAAACACCAGCAGCGCGGCAGCGGCGGTCGTGCGACGCAGCAGCGGCCAGTGCACCCGCAGCGCCAGCGCAGCGCCGGTGGTGCCCAGCATGCGGGCCGAGTCGTCCAGGCTGGCCGGCACGCGTGCGTAGCCACTCTGCACCGACTGCAGCGCCACCGCGGTGAAACGCACCAGGTAGGCCCAGACAATGCCCAGCACGGTCGCGGTCACCCAATAACCGATGCTGCCGTCGGGAAAGGCCTTCTGCGCCCAGCCCACCGGCAGCAGCAGGCCGACCACGATCACCGCGCCGGGCACGGCATACCCCAGCCCCGCCAGTTGCACCACCCCCCGGGTGAGCGCACCGGGCCGGGTGCGCACGGCGAAAGCCAGCACCAGGGCCAGCGCCGTGGCCGCCGCCGCGCTGATGGTGGCCAGGCGCACGCTGTTGCCCGCCCACTGCACGAACGAGGTCCAGGGCAGTTCTTCCCAGCCGCCGATCAGCGGGCGCAGCATGAACAGCACCGGCAGCACGAAGCCGAACAGGATGGGCAGCGCGCAGGCCAGCCAGGCCAGCACCGAGCGCCCGGCCGACAGCCGCACCGGCTGGGCATCGGCACTGCCGGCGCGCTGCCCGCGCAGCGAAGCAAAGCGCATGCGCTGCTGGGCCCGGCGCTCCAGCCACAGCAGCAGTGCCACCAGCGCCAGCAGCATGGTGGCCAGCTGCGCCGCCGCCAGCGGCATGTCCATGGCCAGCCAGGCCTTGTAGATGCCGGCGGTGAAGGTCTGGATGCCGAAGTAGCTGGCCACACCGTAGTCCGCCAGCGTTTCCATCAGCGCCAATGCCACGCCGGCCGCCACCGCCGGGCGCGCCAGCGGCAGCGCCACCTCGCGGATGCGGCGCGACAGCGGCGCGCCCAGCAGGCGGGCCGCCTCCATCAGCTGCGCCGCACGCTCGGTCAGCGCGGTGCGCGCCAGCAGATAGACATAGGGGTAGAGCGAGAAAGTGAAGACCCAGACCGCGCCCGGCGTGTTGCGGATTTCGGGAAACACCCGCCCGCGCAGGCCGAAGCTCTCGCGCATCCAGACCTGGAGCGGACCGCTGAACTGCAGGAAGTCGGTGTAGGCGTAGGCCACCACATAGGCCGGCATGGCCAGCGGCAGCAACAGCGCCCACTCGAACACGCGCCGCCCGGGGAAGTCGAACAGGGTGACCGCGCTGGCGGTGGCCATGCCCACCACCGCGACACCGAGCGCCACGCTCAGGCACAGCACCAGCGAAGTGAAGGTGTAGTCCGGCAGCACGGTGCGCGACATTTCCGCGAGCACCTCGCGCGCCGCTGCGTCGAACTGGGACCAGGACGCCAGCAGCGCCAGCACCGGCAGGGTCAGCGCCAGGGCGAGCAGCAACAGACCAACGGTGGAGGATATGCGGGACAACACAAATGAGAATTGTAGTTATCTACAATGAGCCACCATGTTCCTTCAGGTCAGCCAGCTCAGCGTCCGCTACCCCGGCTCGTCCCACCCTGCGGTGGACGGCGTGTCCCTGGGCCTGCGGGCCGGTGACATCGGCGTGCTGATCGGCCCCTCGGGCTGCGGCAAGACCACCCTGCTGCGCGCGGTGGCCGGCCTTGAGCGGGCCCACGCCGGCAGCATCACGCTGGAGCGCGAAACCGTCAGCGACGGTTCGCTGCATGTGCCCGCCGAGCGGCGGCGCATCGGCATGGTGTTCCAGGACTACGCGCTGTTCCCCCACCTCGATGTCGGCCGCAACGTGGCCTTCGGCATCGCCAAGCTGCCGCGCGCCGAACGCGAGCAGCGCGTGGCCGAGGTGCTGGCGCTGGTGGGCCTGGACGGCATGCAGGCGCGCTATCCGCACGAGCTCTCCGGCGGCCAGCAGCAGCGCGTGGCGCTGGCCCGCGCCCTGGCGCCGCGGCCCCGGCTGCTGCTGCTGGACGAGCCCTTCTCCAACCTCGACGTCGATCTGCGCGAGCGGCTGGCGCACGAGGTGCGCGGCATTCTGAAAGCCGCTGGCGCCACCGCCCTCTTCGTCACCCACGACCAGCTCGAAGCCTTCGCCATCGGCGACCTGATCGGCGTCATGCACCAGGGTCACCTGCACCAGTGGGACGACGCCTACGCGCTCTACCACCGGCCGGCCACGCGCTTCGTGGCCGAGTTCATCGGCCACGGCGTGTTCGCGCCGGCGCAGATCCAGCAGGTGGCGGGCGAGGTGGTCGTGCAGACACCCATGGGTGCGCTGCTGGACGTCGAAGAATGCCCGCTGCCCACGGCCTACGAGGCCGGGCTGTGCGACGTGCTGCTGCGCGCCGACGACATCGTGCACGACGACGCCGCACCGGTGAAGGCACAGATCGTGCGCAAGGCGTTCCGCGGCTCGGAGTTCCTCTACACGCTGCGCCTGTCCAGCGGTGAGACGCTGATGACGCACGTGCCCTCGCACCACAACCACGCGGTGGGCGAGTGGATCGGCATCCGCGCCGAGGTCGACCACGTCGTCACCTTCGAGCGTGGCGCCACGGCGACCACGCCGCCGGCGCCGGGCGTGCACCTGCGCTGAGGCTCCGGTGGCGGGTGCCCGGACCCCACCGTCCATCCTGCTCACCGGCTTCGAGCCGTTCGGCGGCGAACACCTCAACCCCAGCGCACTCGTGGCGCAATCCCTGCACGGCCAGCACATCGGCGGCTGGGCGGTGACCGGCCTGGTGCTGCCCTGCGTGTTCGGCCAGGCCATCGACATGCTGGAGCAGTCGCTGGCGGCCGAGCGACCGGCCCTGGTGCTCAGCCTGGGCCAGGCGGGCGGGCGCCCAGGCGTGACCGTGGAGCGCATCGCCGTCAACCGCGACGACGCGCGCATCCCGGACAATGCGGGCGCGCAGCCCATGGACCGCCCAGTGGTGCCCGGTGCACCGGCGGCCTATTTCAGCCGGCTGCCGGTCAAGGCCCTGGTGGCGGCGCTGCAGGCCGACGGCGTGCCCGCGGCCGAGTCGCTGAGCGCCGGCAGCTTCGTCTGCAACCACCTGTTCTTTGGCCTGATGCACGCGCTGCGGCTGCGGCGCAGCGTGCAGGCCGGTTTCGTGCACCTGCCCTGGCTGCCCGAGCAGGTCGCGGAGCGCCCAGAAGCCTTCGCGCTCCCGCTCGACACCCAGGTGCACGCCGTGCGCAGCCTGCTGGCCACAGCGCTGCAGTGGCGCGGCCGGGGCGATCTGCAGCGCGTGGGCGGCGCGCTGGACTGAACCGGCCTGGACCCGCTCAGTTCAGGCGCTGCCTGAGCGCCGGGATGCGCGAAATCAGCAGGCTGTCCAGCAGCAGCACCGCCACCAGCACCGCGCCCGAGAGCGGAAACGCCAGCGCCACCGCCAGCATCACCACCGCGCCGGTCTTCCAGAGCGCGGCGTCGGCGGGTGCGCGCGGTGCGACGAGGCGCCCTGCGTTCGCGGGCCGGCGCTTCCACCACATCACGATACCGCTGACGCACAGGAACACCACGGCCAGACAGAACACCACGTTGGCCCAGGCGCTCCACAGCCCCAGGTCGCCCTGGTGCAGCGCGATGCCGACCGCCATCAGCTTGGCCATGGGCGAATAGTCGGCGAACGAGGCCTCGGCCAGCACGCGGCCGGTGTACTGATCGAGGTGCACGAAGCGGTCGCCAGTCGGGTTGCTCAGGTCGCCGCTCATGCTGTCGGCGCTGATGCTGTAGACGCCGGTCTCGTCCTGCGGCACGGCGATGTGGAACTGGCCGCTGAAACCGATGGAACGCGCGTAGGCGTCGACGGTGTCGAGGTTGACCGGCTGGCCCGCCGGAACACCGGGCTTGCCGGCGGTCGAGCCCGAAACCGGCATCGGCGTCTGCTCCAGCCCCCAGGGCACTTCCTTCAGGCCCGGGGTGGCGAGAGCGGCATGGGTCATTTCCGACTTCGGCACGTCGTCCCACTTCGCGGCGGGGAAACTGCCCCAGGGCTGCACGAATTTGCTGCCCCAGATGCCCGCCCAGGCCAGCCCGGTCAGCAGGAAGAAAGCCAGCACCAGACCGATCCAGAAGGCCACGCTCACGTGCAGCAACTTCCAGGCATTGCGCCCTTTGACCGACAGGTCTGGCACCAGCACCCGGGCCCAGCTTTGCCCGCCACGCGGCCAGGCCATGTAGATGCCGGTGACGATGAGCACGATGCCCAGGCCGGCCGCAATCTCGATCAGCCGGTCGCCCAGGTCGCCGATCAGCAGCGTGCCGTGGATCTTTTCGGCCCAGGCGAACACGGTGTGCTCCTTGTCCACCGTGCGCAGCAGCTCGGCGGTGTACGGGTTGACGGCCACTGCCTCGTCGCGCCCCTCCGCCTTCACCACGAACCAGGCCGGTCGCGTGTCGGATTTCGGCGCGACGTATTCCCTGAGCTGTGCGCCGGGCCGCTGGGCCAGTACCGCCTGCGCCATCGCGCCGACAGGGGCGGTGCTCGCCTGCGGCTGCAGGTCGATGTTCATGCCCAGGCGGTGCTGGAAGCCGGTGAAGAACACCATCACCAGGCCGGTGATGGCCAGCATGGTGAGGAAGGGCACGACGTAAAGGCCGGCGTAGAAATGCCAGCGCCAGGCCAGCATGTGGAACTTGCCCAGGGTCGGGGCGGTGGTGGGTTTAATGGGAGTCTCCTGAAGGTTCATGACTGGGTGCCGGTCGCCATGGGCGGCGACACCCAGGGCGCGAAGCCGGTCGGTGCGACCGGGGACAGCGGGTGGACGCGGGCCGGGCCGCTCTTGCGGCGGCGCGGCGGCAGCAGCTGGGCCAGACCGCGGCAGACGGTTTCGGCCTTGGCGTCGACCATCTGGGCCAGCTCGCGCAGGGCTGGCAGGGCCGAGCGCAGCGCGTCCGCGCTGGATCCGTCCGCCGCCTGCGCGCCTTGCCAGGACAGGCCGAGCAGTTGGAGCAGGCAGGCCAGCCGCGACAGCACGTTGCCGGTGCGCAGCGTGGCCATGTCCTGGGTGCGCATCTGCTGCTGGAACAAGGCCTCGCGCAGCAGGGCCTTACGCTCGGTCTCGTTGGTCACCGGCACCGGCGCCAACCTGCAGTCGGTGAAGGCGATGGCGGTGAACTGGTAGGGCTGGTCGCACAGCGACTCGATGCCCACCAGGTCGCCCGGCAGGGCGATCAGCACCGGCTGACGGGACGGACCGCTCTCGCGGTCCAGGCGCACCGTGCCTTCGAGCACGCGCCACAGGGCACCGGTGTCACCGGCCTTGAAAAGGGGGACTTGACCGGCGCACAGGTGCACCGGTTGTTCAACGGGGTTCGACATATTGACTCCAGGGACAGACGTCAAGCGGCCTGGTGCATCGACGCACACGGGCCCACGAAGGCGGGCCATGGCCCGCCGTTGAATCAGCCCCGAAGCGGGGGACCGCGCGCGGCGGCGCGGGGCGCCTCGGCGGACCGGAGGTCGGTGGAGAAAAAGAAAGGGGTGGGCCAGCTCGCCACCACCGCGGCCAGCACGGGCCAGCTCGGCAGCAGGGGCGCAAAGCGCTCGGCGGCGAGCGTGCAATGGCCGCAAAGATCGAGCGCGCCCGGGCGTCCGTTGCTGTCCGGGCCGGCCGCCGGGTCGCCGTTCGGTTCACTCGCCAGCACCCACTGCATGCCCTGCGCGGTGCAGAGCTCGACCCAGTCCTGTCCGTCCTGCGGCGGCTCGGCCGCCAGCGCGCGCGAGATCGCAGGCGCCAGCGTGGCCAGCAGCAGGGCGGCCAGCAGCCAGCCCGACAGTCGTCGGGCCAGGTGATGCCAGGACAGGAGGGTCATCGGGCGCGCGACTCAGGACATCAGTGCTTGTGCTCGGCGGCCGGCGCGGGCTTGCTGGCCATGGCGGGCATGGCCGCCAGCGGCTTGGCTGGGGCCTTGATCTCGACGGTTTCGCGCTTGCCGTCCTTGCCCTCGAACACCAGCGTGACCGGCACCACATCGCCCTCCTTCACCTGGGCCTTCAGGTCCAGCAGCATCACGTGATAACCGCCGGGCTTGAGCTCCACCGCCTTGCCGGCCGGCAGCACCAGACCGGGGATCTGGCGCATCTTCATCACGTTGTTGTCCATGGCCATCTCATGGATCTCGACCACGCCGGCCACCGGCGACTTGGCTTCGACCAGTTTGCTGTCGGCCTTGGCGGTCAGCTGCATGAAGGCGCCGGTGGCCTTCTGCTGGGCCACGGTGGCGCGGACCCAGGGGTCCTTGATCTCGACCGAGGACTGGGCGAAGGCGCTGGCCGACGCGGCGATGAGGGCGGTGCTGAAGAGGTGTTTCATGGGGACTCCTTGGGGTTGAAAACTCGGGGTTGAACAATGAAATCAGGACGCGGGCGCATCGAGCAGCGCGCGCACGTCGGCGGTGTAGTCGTCGGCGGTCTGTTCGTGCCGCAGCGCCACGCGAATGCGGCCCTGGCGGTCGATCAGGTAGCTCAGCGCCGTGTGGTCCATGGTGTAGCTGCTGCCGGTGGGCACCTTCTTGTAGAAGACGCGGAAGTCCTGCGCGGTCTGTGCGATCTGCTCCGCGCTGCCGGTCAGTGCCAGGAAACTGGGGTGAAAGGCGGCCATGTAGTCGCGCAGCAGCTCGGGCGTGTCGCGCTCCGGGTCCACGGTCACGAAAATCACCTGCAGATCGCCGGCCCGGGGGCCCAGCCGCTCCATCACCGTGGCGGCGCGCGTCAGCGCCGTCGGGCAGACGTCGGGACACTGCACGAAGCCAAAGTACAGCATCACCACCCGGCCCTTGAAGTCGGCCAGGGTTCGCGCCTGCCCGTTGAAGTCGGTCAGCGAGAAGCCATGGGCGTAGTCGGCCCCAGTGATGTCGATGCCCTTGAAGGCAGGCGCCGCCGGCTGACCGAAGGGAGACAGTCGGTCACAGCCCGACAGCAGCCCGGCGGCACTGGCCGCGAGCCACAACAGGCTCTGGCGACGCCCCGGCAGGGGCACAAGGGAACGCGATGAAGAAGGTGCGTGAGGCATGGAGCCCCCTGAAAACGGACAACACAGGCGCATTCCAGCGGGAACACGCCACGGCGCGGTTTTTCAGAGGCTCAGGGGAGGCGCCCGGGAACGGGCGGTCACCCAGACCGTGTCGGTCAGGGGCGCGCGGTAGAACGCCGGAGGCTGTTCGGCCAGCGGAGCCGGCAACACGGCGATGGCCTCCACCGGTGGCAGGCCGCTGACACCGCCGTGCAGGGTGCACCAGGGGCAGTGCGGGCTGACATCGGCGCCAGCGGGCTGGCCATCGATCTTCTGCGCCAGCTCGCCGGTGTCGGCCTGGACCCAGACCATGCCGGTCGTGGTGCAGATTTCCAGCCAGTCGGCGCGGTCACCGCTCCCCATCCGGGCCTGCGCGACGGTCGGCGCGAGCGCGCCCAGCAGCATGGCCACAATGGCCAGCCAGGCGGCAAAACGGCGACGCAGGCGCAGGAAAGACATCGCGCGATGTTAACAGCGCGGTCCGGTGGGTGACGCGTCCCCGGACCCACGGCCCCTACGATGCCGGTGTTCGTACAACGTCGAAGGAGACACCCCATGCTCACCCTCTGCGGCTTTTCGGCCAGCAACTACTACAACAAGGTCAAGCTCGCCTTGCTCGAAAAAGGCGTCCCGTTCCAGGAGGAACTGGTCTGGGTCGGCCAGACCGATCTGTCCGCCAGCCCGCTGGGCAAGGTGCCCTACCTGAAGACCGACGAAGGTCCGCTGTGCGAGTCGACCGTGATCCTCGAGTACCTGGAAGCGAAGTACCCGCAGCACCCGCTGCTGCCGGCCGACCCGTTTGCGGCCGCCAAGGCGCGCGAGCTGCTGCGCTTCATCGAGCTGCACCTGGAGCTGGTGGCGCGCAACCTCTACCCCGAGGCCTTCTTCGGCGGCAAGATCAGCGACGCAGCCAAGGAGAAGACGGCCCAGCAGCTGGAAAAGAACGTGGCCGCGTTCGCCAAGCTGGCGAGCTTCCCGTCCTTCATCGGCGGCGCCGAGTTCACGCTGGCCGACGTGGGCGCCGCGGTGCACCTGCCCCTGGTCAGCGGCGCCAGCAAGATCATCTACGGCAAGGACGTGCTGGCGGACCTGCCGGTGCGCGACTACCTCAAGCGCATTGGCGAGCGCCCGGCGGTGCAGAGGGTCAACGCCGACCGCAAGACCAACACCGAGCTGATGCTGGCGCGCGCCAAAGCGAAGTGAGCTGCGTCAACCTTCGCGCAGCGTCACCACTGCTTCGCGAAGGTCTTGCGCCCAGGTGCGGCGGTCGCGGCCCTGGGCGCGCTGCGGCTCGCCGTAGTGCACCACCGCCACCACATCGGTGGCGCGCAGGGTGTTCCACAGCGATTGCAGCAGTGTGGTGTCGCCGATGAACAGCGGTGCGTCGTGGCGCTGCCCGTGCACCGGATCGACATAGCTCAGCCCCACCGGCAGCACCGGCGCTTCGGCCGCGATCGCGGCCTGGATCAGGTTGGCGTGGAAGGGCAGCAGGGTCTGGCCATCACCGGTGGTGCCTTCGGGAAACACCGCGAGGATGTCGCCCCCGCGCAGATGCTCTGCCATCTTGTGCACCACGCGCATGGCATCGCGCCGGCTCTCGCGTTCGATGTAGAGCGTGCCCACGCCGGTGACCAGCGCACCGATCACGGGCCAGGCCTTGACGTCGGCCTTGGACACGAAGTGCGATGGTCGCGCCGCGTTCATGACCAGGATGTCGAGCCAGGAGATGTGGTTGGCCACCACCAGCAGCGGGCCGTGCGCCGGCGGCGTGCCGCGCACCTGCAGCGTGACGCCCAGGATGCCCAGCATCTGGCGGGTCCACTCGCGCACCAGCAGGTCGGTGGCGTCGGGCGTGAGCTTGCCGAACTCGCTGCGGATGATCCACAGGCCGTGCAGCACATGGCCCAGGGCGCGCACGATGCGCCACCCCGCGGCCAGGGCCGAACGTCGCCGGCCGCTCACGCCGCGGCCCGCGCCGTCTCGTAGGCGACCTGGCCGGCCACCAGGGTGGCGCGCACGCGCACCGGCATCTCGTGGCCTTCGAACGGCGTGTGCTTGCCCTGGCTGCGCAGGGCCGCCGGGTCCACCGCCCAGCTGGCGTTGGGGTCGAACAGGCAGAGGTCGGCCGAACCACCGACGCTGATCTGGCCCACGCTGTGCTGCAGCGTGCCCAGTGCGCCGCCCAGCACGGCCTGCGGGCCGCTGGTGAGCACGGTCAGCGCCTGCATCAGGCCCAGACCGTCCTGCTGCGCCCATTTGGCGGCCAGGCCCAGCAGCAGCTCTACCGCAGTGGCACCGGGCTCGGCTTCGGCGAAGGGCAGCACCTTGGCGTCGGCGTCCACCGGGTTGTGGTCGGACACCAGGGCGTCGATGGTGCCGTCGGCCAGCCCCGCGCGCAGGGCCTCGCGGTCTCGCTGTTGGCGCAGCGGCGGCTGCAGGCGCATGCGGCTGTCGTAGAAGCCGATGTCCACGTCGGTCAGGTGCAGGTTGTGCACGCTCACGTCGCAGCTCACCGGCAGGCCCTCGGCCTTGGCCTGACGCACCAGATCCAGGCCCGCGGCGCTGCTGATACGGCACAGGTGCACGTGCACGCCCTTCTCGCCCGCCGCCTTGGCCGCGCCGTGCACGCCGCGCAGCAGCTCGAACAGGGTGTGCAGCGCAATGGTTTCGGCCGCGGCCGGCACCCCGGCCAGGCCCATGCGGGTGGCGAGCGGCCCACTGGCGGCCACACCCTTGCCGAGCCAGAAATCCTGCGGGCGCAGCCACACGGTGTAGCCGAAGGTGGCGGCGTACTGCAGCGCGCGCTGCAGCACCTGCGAGTTGACGATGGGCACCTCGGCCTGGCCGAAGCCGATGCAGCCAGACTCGGTGAGCTCGGCCATCTCGGTCAGCACCTCGCCCTTGAGGCCGCGCGTGAGCGCGCCCAGCGGGAACACGCGCGACTGGTGCAGCTTCTCGGCGCGGAACTTGAGCATGTCCACCAGGCCCGGCTCGTCCAGCACCGGTTCGGTGTCGGGCGGGCAGACCAGCGACGTGACGCCGCCAGCCACGGCCGCAGCCATTTCGCTCTCCAGCATGGCCGCATGTTCCTGGCCCGGTTCGCGCAGGCGCACCGACAAATCGACCAGGCCCGGGGCGACCACCAGCCCCGAGGCGTCGATGCTGCGGTTGGGGTGGAAGTCGGGCGCGACCTTGCCGATGGCGATGATGCGGCCCGCCGCAATCGCGATGTCGGCCAGCTCGTCGCGGCCGGTGGCCGGGTCCATGACGCGGCCGTTCTGGATCAGGATCTTCATGGTGTGCCTATCGGTGCGGAGATCGGTGCCCCGGCGGAAGAGGACGTGGACAGGATGTGCCGCAGCGCATCGACCAGGGCTTCGCACTCGGCCTGGGTGCCGATGGTGATGCGCAGGTGGTTGTCGATGCGGGGCTGTTTGAAGTGGCGCACGAGGATGCGCCGCTCGCGCAGGGCGCTGAACAGTTCGGCCGCGCGCGCGCTGGCGTGGCGCACGAACAGGAAGTTGGCGCTCGACGGCAGGCAATGAAAACCCATGCCGTCAAGCTGCTGCACCAGCCACTGGCGGCTGGTGGCGATGCGCGCCGACAGCGCCTGCAGGTGCTCGTCGTCCTCGATGGCCGCCTGCGCGCCGGCCAAGGCGAGGCGGTCCAGCGGGTAGGAGTTGAAGCTGTCTTTGACCACATGCAGCGCTTCGATCAGCGAGGCGTGCCCCATGGCGAAACCGACCCGCAGCCCGGCCAGCGCGGCCGACTTGGACAGCGTGCGCACCACCAGCAGCTGTGGGAAACGCCCGATCAGTGCCACAGCGCTCTCCGCGCCGAAATCCACGTAGGCTTCGTCGATCACCACCACCGAGCCCGGGTTGCCTTCGAGCAGCTGGGTCAGTTCGGCCAGGGACAACGCGATGCCCGTCGGCGCATTGGGGTTGGGCAGCACGATGCCGCCGTTGCCGCGCCGGTAGTCGGCCACGCGCACGCGAAACGACTCGTCCAGCGGCACCGGCTGCGGCTCGATGCCGTAGAGCGCGCAGTACACCGGGTAGAACGAGTAGCTGACGTCCGGGAACAGCACCGGCCGGCCGTGGCGCAGCAGGGCGCAGAACGCGTGGGCCAGCACTTCGTCGGAACCATTGCCGACGAACACCTGCTCGGGCGTGAGTCCGAAGCGCTTGGCAATGGTCTGGCGCAAGGCCAGCGCAGTGGGGTCCGGGTAGAGGCGCAGCCGTTCGTCGGCCGCCTCGCGCACCGCGTCGAGCACGCGCGGCGAAGGCGGGTACGGGCACTCGTTGGTGTTGAGCTTGATCCAGCCCGTGCCCTGGGGCTGTTCGCCGGGCACATAGGCGCGCAGCCCGCGCACCGCGGGGCTCCAGAGCGCACGCGCAGCGGCCTCTTTCCTGGAGCTCATGCCTCGTTCCCGGCCACGATGCCCAGCACGGCCATGCGCACGGCGATGCCGAAGGTGACCTGCGGCAGGATCACGCTCTGCGGCCCGTCGACCACGGCGGACTCGATCTCGACGCCGCGGTTGATCGGTCCCGGGTGCATGACGATGGCGTCGGGCTTGGCCCAGCGCAGGCGCTCGGTGGTCAGGCCGAAGCTTTTGAAATACTCCTGGCTCGACGGCAGCAGCGCGCCGCTCATGCGCTCGTTCTGCAGGCGCAGGGTGATGACCACGTCGCAGTCCTTGATGCCTTCTTCGAGCGTGTGGCAGACGCGCACGCCCAGTTGCGACAGGTCGCTGGGCACCAGGGTGCGCGGGCCGACCACGCGCACGTCGGGGCAGCCCAGCGTGGTCAGGGCGTGGATGTCGGAACGTGCCACGCGCGAGTGCAGCACGTCGCCGACGATGGCCACCGACAGGTTGGTGAAGTCCTTCTTGTAGTGCCGGATGGTGTACATATCCAGCAGACCCTGCGTGGGGTGCGCGTGGCGGCCGTCCCCGGCGTTGACCACGTGGACATGCGGCGCCACGTGCTGCGAGATCAGGTAGGGCGCACCCGATTCGCTGTGCCGCACCACGAAGATGTCGGCTGCCATGGCGGACAGGTTGGCAATCGTGTCCAGCAGCGATTCGCCCTTGGCGGTGGAGCTGCGCGCGATGTCCAGCGTGTACACGTCGGCCGACAGGCGCGTGGCCGCGATGTCGAAGGTGGTGCGGGTGCGCGTGCTGTTCTCAAAGAACAGGTTGAACACGCTCTTGCCGCGCAGCAGCGGCACCTTCTTGACCTCGCGGTCGCTCACGCTCACGAAGCTGGACGCGGTGTCGAGGATGTGCGTGAGGATGTCGCGCGAAAGGCCTTCGGTCGAGAGCAGGTGGATCAGCTCGCCGTTCTTGTTCAGCTGGGGGTTGCGTGGCACGTCAGTTTTCCTTGGTTTCCAGCACGAATCGGAAGCGCCCCTCGTCGTCGCGCGCCAGTTCCAGCAACTGGTTGGCGGGCAGGGTCATGGTGGCGGCACAGACATTGGCCTGGATGGGCAGCTCGCGGCCGCCGCGATCGACCAGCACCGCCAGCTGCACACTTGCGGGGCGGCCATAGTCGAACAGCTCGTTGATCACCGCACGCAGGGTGCGACCGGTGTAGAGCACGTCGTCGATCAGCACCACGTTCGCACCGTCCACCTCATAGGGCAGTACGGTCTGGGCCGATATCGACAGGCCGCGCTGCGCGAAGTCGTCTCGGTGCATGGACGAGGAGATCACGCCGGCGTCGCCAGGCAGTTGCAGGTCGCGCTGCAGGCGCTCGGCCAGCCAGGCACCGCCCGAGGTGATGCCGGCCAGCACCGCAGGTTGCGGGGTGGCAGCGATCAGCGCCCGGACGCCTTCGCGCAGCTCGGCATAGAGCAGCTCGGCGTCGAGCTGGATGTTTTGGGTCACGGCAGGCTCCTCAGAAACTGTTCCAGGATGATGCAGGCGCTGGCCGCATCGGCGTCCTTGGCCCCCAGTGCGTGGGCCTCGGTGGTCGAGTAGCGCTCGTCGACCTCGTACACCGGGAGGCCGTGGCGGCCGCGCAGGCGGCGCGCGAACTTCTGTGCGCGCAAGGTGTTCTCGTGGGGCGCCCCGTCGGGGTGGAAGGGCACGCCGACGACGAGGGCGTCGGGCTGCCACTCCTTGATGCGCTCGGCGACTTTCACGAAGCGCGCGTCGCCTTCGGCTGCAATGGTGGCCTGGGGCGTGGCGGTGCGGGTCAGGCGGTTGCCGCTGGCCACACCGGTGCGCTTGAGTCCGAAGTCAAAGGCCAGAAAGGTCTGGCAGGCGGCCGGCACGTCCATGGCGTCAGGCGTGCCCGGCATCGGGGGACAGCATCCAGGGCGCCAGACCCAGCAGGCCCATCGCCTTTTCGTAGCGTTGCTCCACCGGCGTGTCGAAGATCAGTGCCGGGTCGGCGGCCACCGTGAGCCAGCTGTTCTCGGTGATTTCGGATTCGAGCTGCCCTTCGCCCCAGGACGCATAGCCGAGCGAGACCAACACCTTGCGCGGTCCCGCGCCGGAGGCGATGGCTTCGAGCACATCGCGCGAGGTCGTCATCTCCAGCCCGCCGGGAATCGACAGCGTGGACGCGTAGACCGACTCGCCCTCGCCCGCATCAATGGCCTCGTGCAGCACGAAGCCGCGCTCGGTCTGCACCGGACCGCCCTGGAACACCGGCTGGTCGCGCAGATCGTCGCGTCCCAGCACCAGATCGACTTTGGCGAAAAGGCCAGGCAGCAGGATGTCGGAAGGCTTGTTGATCACGAGTCCGAGCGCGCCACGCTCGCTGTGTTCGCACATGAACACCACGCTGCGGCCGAACAGCTCGTCGTTCAGCCCGGGCATTGCAATCAGGAAGTGATTGGTGAGATTGATCGGGGCAGAATCCGCAGACATGGCGCAATTTTAAGCGGCGGCCCGTGCCCGCCCCGCCCCCACCTGGCAGCACCCGATGACACGCTACGACAGAGGACTGATGTGGTTCCGGCGCGACCTGCGGGTGCAGGACAATGCCGCACTCCACCATGCGCTCAAGCACTGCCGCCAGGTCTGGTGCGTGTTCGTGTTCGACACCGAGATCCTCGACCCGCTGCCCCGCGCCGACCGACGGGTGGAGTTCATCCACGCCAGCGTGCTCGAACTCGATGCCGAGCTGCGCGCCCTGGGCGCCCGGCACGGTCGCGAGCGCACCGGCCTCATCGTGCGGCACGCCGCGGCGCGCGAGGACATCCCGCGGCTGGCCCGGCAGCTGCACGTGCAGGCGGTGTTCACGAACCACGACGACGAGCCCGCGGCGCTGGCCCGCGATGCCCAGGTGCTGGGTGCGCTGGCGCACGCTGGCGTCATGCTGCACAGCCACAAGGACCATGTGATCTTCGAGCGTCGCGAGGTGCTGACCCAGGCCGGCCAACCCTTCGGCGTGTTCACGCCGTACAAGAACGCCTGGCTGCGCAAGATCGAACCGTTTTTCCTCAAGGCCTACCCGGTCGACAAGTACTCAACAGCCTTCGCGCCCCTGCCCGAGGCGATGGATGGGCCGATGCCGCGCCTCTCCGATCTGGACTTCGAAACCACCAATCTGTCGAAGCTGCCCATGCCCACCGGCGCCAGCGGCGCCCAGACCCTGCTGGCAGATTTCATGGACCGCATCGAGCGCTACGACACAGCGCGCGACTTTCCAGCGATCAAGGGCCCGAGCTACCTGAGCGTGCACCTGCGCTTCGGCACCGTGTCCGCGCGCCAGCTGGCCTCGCTGGCCTGGCAGATGCACCTGCAGGACATGAAGGGGGCCAGCACCTGGCTGTCGGAGCTGATCTGGCGCGACTTCTACCACCAGATCCTGGCCAACTTTCCGCACGTGGTCGGCAACGCCTTCCGCCCCGAGTACGACAAGGTGCGCTTCGAACATGGCAAACACGCACAGTCGCTGTTCACGGCCTGGTGCGAGGGCCGCACCGGTTACCCGCTAGTGGACGCGGCCATGGCCCAGATCAACCAGACCGGTTACATGCACAACCGGCTGCGCATGGTGGTGGCCAGCTTCCTGGTGAAGGATCTGGGCATCGACTGGCGCTGGGGTGAACGGTATTTCGCGGAGAAGCTGATCGACTTCGACCTGGCCGCCAACAACGGCGGCTGGCAGTGGGCGGCCTCCACCGGTTGCGACGCCCAGCCCTGGTTCCGCATCTTCAACCCGGTAACGCAGAGCGAAAAATTCGATCCGCAGGGCAAATTCATCCGCCGGTATCTGCCCCAGCTGGCCGGGCTCTCGGACGCGGCGATCCACGCCCCCTGGAAGGCGCCTGAACTGGAACTGGTGGCGGCGGACGTGCGCCTGGGCCAGAACTACCCGAACCCGATCGTCGACCACGCCATTGCCCGCGAGCGCACGCTGGAACGCTATGCGGTGGTCAAGCGCTGACCCGGGCCGTCAGGCCGCCAACCGCCCGTTGATCAGGCGTTGGCAGCAGCCTGTGCGTAGTTCGCCACCAGGGCCAGCAGCTCGTCTTCCGAGTAGGGCTTGCCCAGGTAGTGGTCCACGCCCAGCTCGCGGGCGTGCTCACGGTGCTTTTCCGCGATGCGCGATGTGATCATGATCACCGGCAGGTCGGACAGGCGCGGATCGTTGCGGATGTTGCGCACGAGGTCGAAGCCGTCCATGCGCGGCATCTCGATGTCCGACAGCACCACGGTCGGGCGCTCCTGCTGCAGGCGCTCCAGTGCCTGCAGCCCGTCGGCGGCCAGCGTCACGCGGTAGCCTTCGCGCTGCAGCAGGCGCTGCGTCACGCGGCGCACCGTGATCGAGTCGTCGACCACCAGCACCAGCGGCACGGCGCTGACAGCCGCCTCGACCTGCAGTTCGGGGGTGCCCTCGGAAGACGCGGCGTCGCGGTGCAGCCGGCCCTCGATCCAGGGTTGCACCTGGTCACCGTACACCGTGGCCAGCGCCACCGGGTTGTAGATCAGCGCCACCGCGCCAGACGCCAACACCGACATGCCGGCCAGACCGGGCAGGCGCGACAGCTGAGGTCCGAGGTTCTTCACCACGACTTCCTGGTTGCCCAGAACCTCGTCCACGTGCATCGCCACGCGCTGCGCCGCGCTTCGGAAAATCACCACTGGCAGCGTGCGGGTCTGTGTTTCCAGAGACTTCGGTGTCGACTGGAGCAAGGCCCCCGCCCAGTAGAACGGCACTTCCTCACCGCCCACCGTGAGGGTCTTCCTTGCGTAAGCCTGCTCCAGCTCGGCAGCGCTGACGCGGCGAACCAGTTCGACCTGCGTCGACGGCACACCGACCGTCAGCTCACCAGCGCGCAGCATCACCACCTGCGTCACAGCGGTGGTCAGCGGCAGCACGAGCTTGAAGCTGGTGCCCTGACCGGCCTGCGAATGGGTCTCGATGCGACCACCGAGCGCCACCACGTCGTTACGGACCACATCCATGCCGACACCGCGCCCCGCCAGAGAGGACACCTCGGCAGCCGTGCTCAGGCCGGGGGTGTAGATCAGTTGCGCCGCTTCATCATCCGACAGCACCGCGTCTGCGGGCACCAGCCCCTGGGCCAAGGCCTTTTCGCGCAGACGCGCCAGATCGATACCCGCGCCGTCGTCCTCGAACGTCACCGAGACGTCGTTGAGCTCCTGGGCCAGCCGGATCTCGATGTGACCCTCGGCGGGCTTGCCCTTTTCAAGCCGGCGCTCGGGTGACTCGATGCCATGCACCACGCTGTTGCGCAGCAGGTGCTCGAACGCCGCCGTCATCCGGTCCAGCACGCCACGATCCATTTCAATGTGACCGCCCGTGATGTCCAGCCGCACCTGCTTGCCGGTCTCCTTCGAGGCCTGCCGCACCACGCGGTACAGGCGCTCGGAAATGCCTTCGAACTCCACCATGCGGGTGCGCAACAGGTCGCGCTGCAACTCGCGGGTCTGGCGCCCCTGCGCGACCAGCCCGTCCTCGGTCGCTTCGACCGCCCGCTGCAGGTTGCGCTGCACCGTGGCCACGTCGTTCACCGACTCCGCCATCATGCGGGTCAGTTCCTGGACGCGCGTGAAACGATCAAACTCGAGCGGGTCGAACGCGAGTTCGGCATCGCGCGCCTGCGCCAGGCGCGACTGCATCTGTGTTTCGGCCTGCAGCTCAATGTCTCGCAGCTGGTGGCGCAGACGGTCCAGGTTACCCGTCAGATCCTTGAGTGAGCCGCGCAGGGTCACCAGCTGAGACTCCATCCGCGAGCGCGTGATCATGACCTCACCGGTCTGGTTCATCAGCCGGTCCAGCAGCTCGGGGCGCACCCGGACGGCGGCTCCTGCACGCTGCGGCACTGGTACCGGCGCCTGCTGGAGGGACAGACCGCTCAGGCCAGCGCTTTGAGATACGGGCACCGGGGCGGCCACTTCCGGCGAGGCCACGGCGCCTCCAGAGCCCTCCGCGACCTCGTCCACGACCGTGATCGACAGCGGTGGCTCGGTGGCGTGTTCCGGCGCGGTCTGCACCACGCCATGAGAGGCGGGATCGGTGCTGCGGAGCAGATCGAAGCGGGCGCACAGGGCATCGTAGGCGGACTGCAGGGGCTCCAGCTCCCCGGTCTGCGGGGTGTCGGTGCCCAGGCGTTCGACCGAGGTTTCCATCCGGTGCGCCATCTCGCCCAGGCGCAAGGCGCCCGCCAGCCGGGCGCTGCCCTTGAGCGTGTGCAGGTTGCGAAGCACCTCGGCACGGGCACTGCCGTTGTCCGGTCGTGCAATCCACTGGCGCAGGGCGCCGCCCAGCAAAGGCAGCAACTCCTGTGCTTCGTCGGAGAAGATCGGGAACAGGTCGACATCGATTGTGTCCATCTCGTCGATGTCGTCGTCGATGTCCTGAACAGGCCCCCTGGGCTCGTCCATTTCTGATAAGGGCGACAGCACCGTGTCGTCGTCCGCCAGAACGAGCGGCTCGGCGTCAAAGACCTCGGGCTCTGCGTGCAGTGGCTCAACCTCCACCACCGCGGCAGGCTCCACGGTTTCGACCGGGGTCTCGGCATCCACTGAGGACGCATCCCATGGCGTGTTCGCATCAGCGTCCAGTGACGACTCATCGGTCGCGGGCTCGCTGATGGCGTCCGACTCGGTCGGCGTGGGCAGGTGCAACAAGGCCTCCAGGCCCGACAGCAGCTCGGGATTGGGTTCCTTGTAGAAACCAGCTGCAAACTGGTGCAGCAGACGGCGGATGTCCTCGGCGGCGGCCACGAAGAGCTGCGCCTGTGCATCGGTCGCCGGCTGGCCCGCGCGCTGGTGCGAGCCGACCAGCGCCAGTGCGTGCTCCAACGCGCGTGCAATGTCCGACAGCGGCTGGAAGCCGACCGTCGCCGAGCTTCCGGCCAGCGAATGGGCCAGCGCCTCGGCCTGATCGGGCAGATGTTCGTGCCGCTCCAGCGACCACTCGGACAACGCCACGCCAAGCCGACGTGACCATTCGTCGGCCTCGTTGAGATAGACGTTGTAGAGGCGGATGCCGATCCGCAGCGGCCCGATGGCACGGGTCTGCTCGTCGAGCATCTCGTCCGCCACAGCATCGGAAGGCGCGTCAACCTCTGCCGCGTCCACTGCCTGAGCGACCGGCGCCTCGTCGTCCTGGGCCGGCTCCGAAACGCTCATGGGCTCGTCAATCAGCGCCGGCTCCGGCGTCGCCACAGCGTCGGGCTCCATCACCTGCACACTGTCCGGTTCGGCTGGATTGAACAGCGCGGCAGGCATGGAGTCCTGCAAATCCTGCGCCTGGGGAAGTTCCGCTTCCAGATCGAGCGAGATCTCGTCGAAGATGGACGGGTTCTCGTCCGCGGGGTCCGTCTGCGCAGGCGGCGCCGTCTCGTCGGTGCTCGCCACGAATTCGACCGAATCGGTGAGAGGTGCATGCTCCGACGGCACCGACCCAGGAAGATCAAACTCCATCACCTGGGCGTCGCTAGGCGCTGGCGCGGCCATGTCCACCGCAGGCGCGTCTTGCGCTTCAACCTCGATCGACGTCACCGGCTCTTCGGTCGCCGGCTCGGTCAGTTCCACCACCTCGACAGCCTCCACCGCGGACTCTGCCCCGGTGCCAGCCAACGGCAGGTGTTCGCGTCGATCGCGCCAGGCCTGGGCGCTGTTGCGGAAGGGCTGTGCCTTCCAGTGCGCGTCCTGGTTCTGGTCAATGTCTTCTACCCAGCGGCCCAGCTCGGTCATCGCCTCCTGCGCCAGCGACAGCAGCGCCGGTTCGGCAGGTCGCTGCTCGGCCAACACAGAGTTGAGAACCTGTTCCATCGCCCAGGCAGCCTCACCGAACTCACCCAACCCGACCATGCGGGAGCTGCCCTTGAGGGTGTGAAATGCACGGCGCAGGATCGTCAGCTGCTCCAGTTGACCGGGCTCGTGGCGCAGCGCCTTGAGCGCGGCCAGTCCGTTACCCACCACTTCACGACCTTCCTCCAGGAAGATGTCGCGCAGATCGTCTTCGCCATCGTCATCGAGCGGCGTGCTGGCTGGGACCGCCTGCTCCACAGGCGCCGCCGGTACACCCGACTGAGCCAGTCCCACCAGTGCCTGGGCACCAGCGGCTGCGTCGTTGCCTACCACGGCCTGCGCCGCCTCACGGGCGGCACGTGCCACACCTTCCTGTTCGGCCAGCGATGCCTGGTCGGCCAGAGAGCCGAGCTGCTCGCTCAGCTCGGCCAGGTCCACATTGTTCTGGGCGCCTTCGACCACGCGCTGGACGTCCTGGCTCAGCGCCTCGGCCGCGTGCTGGGAAGGGAGGGCCACCGACACTTCCGGTGCCATTCGTCCCATGAGCGGCCGGAGCTCGCCCGCCTCGTCATCGAACACGAACAGCTTCTTCGCCAGCGCTGGCTGGTAGTTCAGCATGTCCACGAGGAAGCTCAAGGCACTGAGGTTGTTGCCCAGCTGCTGGAAGGTCCCAGCCTCTCGGGCCATGTCCTCGTCGATTTCGGTGTCCAGGATCTGCTCGACGGTCGCACGCATGCGGGTGACGGTCTGCACCGCCTGTTCAAGCCCCAGCACCGAGAGCACGCCGCGCATTTGCACCAGCTGGGACACCGCCACGTGCAGGCCCGCCTTTTCTTTCGGTGCCCGGAAGAACTGGTCCAGCGACTTTTCCGCCTCGCCCAGAGCCACCTTGAGTTCGCCGACCACGCTGCCCAGCGTCTGGCGATCACTGACGCGACGGTAGAGCTGCTCCATCCACGGCTCGAGTGGCTGAGCGGGCTCACCCGCCAACACCTTCTCCAGACGATCGGCCAACAGCTGGGTGCGGTCGGTCAGGGCCGCATCGTTGGGATCGAAGTCGTCGAACGCCGCTTCCAGATACAGGGTGGTGGTCGCGACCTCCATCGACAGCTCGGGCTTGACGTTCCCGGGGGAACGCGCCACGTGCTCGGCAGCCTTGACGAGCGAACGGGCCAGACCGGTGCTGGCCGGATGCAGCTTGAGCAGCGACTCGCCGATCAGGGTGTACTGGTCGAGCACCGACCGCGCACGACTCAGATCACCGCCCGCCAGCAGCGACCAGGACTCCTTGCCCGCGTTGATCCGCTTGCGGGCCTGCACCAGCAACGCGGGATCGAAACGCCCCAGCGTGGCCTGGTTGTAGTCCACCGGTGCGGCATCGCTCAGACCGAACGCGGCGCGCACCGCTTCGAGGTGGGGTGCGGGTGTGCCGGGCACAGGACGCGCCTGGGCACAGAAGAACAAAAGGTCGTGCAGCAGCGTCTCGGACACATCGGCGCGCGCACCGCCCTGCACCAGACCGGCCAGTTGCAGCAGGATGCGGGAGGCCGCCCTCTTCGCGTAGACATCCGGGGCGATAAGGTTCTGTGACAAACCCTCGAAGTAGGCCGCAGCCGCTCTCCAGAAGGTGATCGCACGAGGCTGCTGAGCACCAACGGCCAGACTGGCACACATGCGAGAGAGTTGTGTCGAGGCCGCGCGGCTGTTGGTCTTGACCACCAGCAGCACGAGCCGGTCGAACAGCGAGCGCACCTGCGGGTCCACCTTCATCGGCGGCACCCCGGCGGGCGCAGGTACTTCCACGCCGCGCCGGTCAAACGACCACAGGTCGGCCGGATGGACGCGCTCGGCACCGGCCAGTTCCTGCACCTCGCGGTACTGGCTGAACAGCGCCACCGGCGGCACCGGCTTGCCGTTCAGCACCGCCTCAAGGTACTCGATCAGGGCGAAGCTCGCGCGCTCGACCTTCCCTGCTGCCTCATCGGTGCAACTGAGCGGGCGCTGCACGAACCGCTGGACAGCCGCCTCCATGCCCCGCAGCACCTGAGCTGGCGCCGCGAGACCCACCACCTCCAGCGCACCCACCGCCTGGTGGAGCTGCTGCCGGGCCACGCGCAAGGACCCGGGGTCGACCGCTTCCAGGTCGCTGTGGCGCGCCTGCTCGGACTCCCGGATGAATCGCCGGATGGCCTTGTTGGCGCCCTCCAGTGACTTGCGCAACTCCTCGAACACCCAGGCCAGCGGCCCCAGGTCGTTGAGAGGCGTATCGGTCGGGGCGTGATCTTGGGTATCGAGCATGATGGGTCGGGCCTGACGGCCGATCAGGCGATCTTGAATCGGGCCACCGATTGCCTCAGTTCCTCGGCCATGGAGGACAGCTCACGCACCTGCGCAGCGGTCGAACGCGTACCTTCACCGGTCTGCTCGGTCACCGCGAAGATGTGCTGGATGTTGCCGGCCACTTCGTTGGCAGATTCGGCTTCGCGGAGCGTGGCGGTGGAGATCTGCTCAATCAGCTCGGCCAGACGGCGCGAAACGCGGTCGATCTCGGACAGGGCAGTACCGGCGTTGTCGGACAGCTTGGCTCCTTCCACCACACCCTGCGTGGAGCGCTCCATGGCGGCCACTGCGTCCTGCGTGTCGGTCTGAATCGCCTTCACCAGCGCAGCAATCTGGCGGGTGGCATCCGCGGAGCGTTCGGCCAGACGCTGCACTTCTTCCGCCACCACCGAGAAGCCGCGACCGGCTTCACCGGCCGATGCGGCCTGGATGGCGGCGTTCAGGGCCAGCACGTTGGTCTGCTCGGTAATGTCGGAAATCAGCTCGGTGATTTCACCAATCTCCTGCGACGACTCACCCAGTCGTTTGATGCGCTTGGAGGTTTCCTGGATCTGGTCGCGGATGGCGTTCATGCCGCCGATGGCGTCCTGCACAGCCTGCAGACCGGACTCGGCGGCTTGCAGCGACGAGCGGGCCACACGGGCCGATTCCTGCGCCTGGCCGGACACGTCGTTGATGCGCTGCGCCATGTCCAGCACCGACTGACCGGTCTCACGGATCTCGCGCAGCTGTTCGGTGGACGCCGCCAGCAGCTCGGTCGAAGTGCTTTCCACCGCCGACGTGGTCTGCGCCACCCGGGTAGCCGTGGCCTGCACGTTGCCCACCAGCGAGCGCAGTTCTTCCACCGTGTAGTTCACCGAGTCGGCGATGGCGCCGGTGATGTCTTCCGTCACCGTGGCCTCCTGCGTCAGGTCGCCTTCGGCCACCGTCTGCAGTTCGTTCATCAGCCGCAGAATGGCGGCCTGGTTGGCATCGTTGACGCGCTTGGCATCCTGCTGTTGGGCTTCTGCAGCCACACGCTGGCTTTCGGCGATCAGCTGGCGCTGGCGGCTTTCAAGCAGCTGGACATACGCCAGTGCCGCGCCGCAGGCCAGAGCAAAAAGAGCCGACGCCACCATGGCGAACAGCTCACCCCCGCCCAGACCGGAAGCGGCGGACAGCTGGCTTTGCAGGGTTTCCAGCCCCGTGCGCAGCGGCTCGCTGTCGCCGATCACGCCGGCCTGCGCTTCACGTGCAGCCACCAGGCCTTGCAGGTTGCCCAGGATGGCGCCTGCGTCGGTGCGGGTCTGCTCGTACAGCTTCAGCAAGGCTTCCAGCCGCTCGCGGATCTGGGGATCGGTGGTGGATTTCAGGCGCAGCTCGGCGCTGCCGTTGAGCAAGCCCTCGGCGATTTCCTTGAAAGTGTTCAAGTCCTTGCCCAGCAGGAACACGGCCTCGGGACTTACGCCTTCCATGGTCAGGAACTCGTTCGCCGATTTGCCGATGCGCTGCGTCAGCATCACCAACTGGCCCGCCGCAGAGATTTCGGTCGGGGCGGCGCCAAGTTGCAGCTTCAGCGAAGACACCGTTTCAGCAATTTCCAGAAGGTCGGACGACTGGCGGTTGATGGAGCGAAGCGCGTCACCCACCTGGGTCAGGATCTTCTGCTGCGACAGCACCACGCCAGCATTGCGCTCGGCGGAATCCACCTTGGGCAGCAACTCACCCAGCAGCCCCTCAAACTCGGGACCCAGAGGGCTCAGCCCCAGAGCGTCATCACCCTGCTTGAAGCCACGCACGTTGCGAGACAGCACGTCGGCACTGTCCTTCACCTCGGCAAAAGCCGCCGGGTTGCCAATCAGGGCCTGGGACACACTCTTGGCCAGCCGCTGCGACTGCATGAGCGCCTGACCGCTGGCGGCCACCTGCTGACCCACTTTCTCGGTCTTGTTCAGCACGAAGAACACCACCGCCGTCAGCAGCACCACCGCAAACAACAGCAAGGTACCCAAGGTGCGGCGATGCTGCTCCGCACTTCGCCGGCCGAGCACCGGCAGGCTGAGCACCCCAAGCTCCAGGTCGGCCGGATCCGGGCCGTCGGTGCTCAGGCGGCTCTCCGCAAAATCTGCATCGTTGCGCGACTCCGCGAGCCGCTCGGCAGCGATGCGGGCCACATCCTGTTCGGCGAGGTCGCTCAGATCGGGATCGTCGGCCCCGTTCTTGCGGAACATCCCCTGGATTCGATCAAGCATGGCCATGAAACAACCTTCCAACAGAAAAGACGGGATCCAACGGGATCCGCTCACACGTTATTGATGACGACCTGCCACCCGTGCACCGCATGGCGATGCACATCAGGCCGCGATGGCGAGAAACTCCGGGTCATGGGACAGCGCCTGAAGGTTCAGCTCCTGCCACTCCTGACCATCCTTGTCGGTGAACCGGCGAGCAAACCAGGCAGGCGCCTGAGCATCCCGCTCCATCACTGCCGCAAACATGGAGGGGTTGCGCAGCCCCAGCAGGCGGTCGATCCACAGCACGGCATTCACACCCAGCGCGGAATGCAGGCTGACGAGGCGCGACTCCGACGTCACGCGATCAGACACCCTGGCGGCAGAAGCCACAGCGAGCCGCCCTGACAGCAGCGCCAGATCAACCACACCGTGCAAACCGCCCCGGAGACTGGCCACCCCCGCGTACCACCGCTTGGTGTACGGGACGGTCTGCAGACTGGTCCAAGGAAAAATCTCGCCCGACTGAACCAGCGGCACCAGGAAACGCCCGCCGCCGGCCTCCAAAGCAAGCCAGGAGGCCGAGGCTCCCTCGGTTCTGGCCGCGGTCAGGCGCTCCGCGAGGCGCACCTGAAGGTCTTTGAGGGATTGACGGTTGGCCATGCGTTCAGTCGTTCACCCGGTTGCCGCGTCAACCGAGAGCACGGATCTTGGAGATCAGTTCTTCTGCGTTGACGGGCTTGGTCACGTAGTCGCGTGCACCCTGGCGCATTCCCCAGACGCGGTCCGTCTCTTGGTTTTTGCTGGTGCACATGATGATGGGGATATCGGAATATTGGGGGTCGCGGGTGATGGCCCGCGTCAGCTGAAATCCATTCTGACCGGGCATCACCACGTCCATCAGGATCAATTCCGGCTTTTCCTCCCCGAGCCGACGAAAGGCCTCTTCCGCATTCTCAGCGGTTCGCACCTTGTAGCCATTTTTCACCAACAGATCGGACAGAACCATGAGCTCTGTCTTGGAATCGTCCACAACGAGAATCTTTTGAATCGGCATCATGCGGCTCCGGTGAGTTGGGCGCCAAATTGCTGCACGGCCTGCAGCAGTTGGTCTTTGGTAAATGGTTTGGTGAGGTATTCCTGCGAGCCGACCATGCGGCCGCGCGCCTTGTCGAACACGCCATCTTTGGACGACAGCATCACGACCGGAATGTTGGCGAATCGGGCGTTGCGCTTGATGATTGCGCAAGTCTGGTACCCATCCAGCCGCGGCATCAAGATGTCGCAGAACACGATATCGGGCAGGTAGTCGTTGATCTTGGCCAGCGCATCAAAACCATCCTCCGCGAGCAGCACCTCGTGCCCGCCCTGCTTGAGAAAGATTTCTGCACTGCGACGAATGGTGTTGCTGTCGTCCACCACCAGAACTTTGAATGTGGGCGTCGGATTCACTGCTGGTCGCTCCTGTACGGTGTGGAGGGAAGGTGACGGGGTGCCAGCCCGCAGCATACGCCGCGGCGATGGCGCGTCAGATCTGGACCATCTCGAAATCTTCCTTGCGGGCACCGCACTCAGGGCATGTCCAGTTCATCGGCACATCCGCCCACGCGGTTCCCGGTGCAATACCGTGCTCGGGCGAGCCTGCGGCCTCGTCATAAATCCACCCGCAGATCAGGCACATCCAAGTCTTGGTTTCGGTCATGTCAGCGAAGGCATTGTCATAGAATCCGGCCATTGTATCGAGCCACGGAGGGCCGCCGCTGAGCTCGCGCTGGTGGAAATCCCCAAGGCGCCTGATACCGATCTACGCGTAACACGCTGCGTCCACAATGCCCCAACACCCCGACCCTCCCCTGCCTGCCAGTGCAGTGGAGCCTGGTGAAACTTCGCTGCCATGCGTCATGGTCTTCAACGCCAACGACCCCAGCGGAGCCGGTGGGCTGGCGGCGGACCTGACAGCCATGTCCAGCGCATCCGCCCATGTGCTGGCTGTGGTGACGGGCACCTATGTCCGGGACACCTCGGAGATCCACGACCACTTCGCTTTCGATGAAGAGGCGGTCACCGACCAGGCCCGCTGCGCTCTGGAGGACATGCCGGTCAAGGCCTTCAAGGTCGGTTTTGTCGGCAACCCGGAGAACCTCAGCGCGATCGCCGGCATCACCACCGACTACGCCGATGTCCCGGTAGTCACCTACATGCCGGACCTGTCCTGGTGGGACGAGCTTGCCATCGAGACCTACCTCGACGCCTGTGTCGAGCTGCTGCTGCCACAGACCACCGTGCTGGTCGGCAACCACAGCACCCTCTGCCGCTGGCTGCTGCCCGAGTGGGAGGGCGACCGTCCGCCCAACGCCCGCGAGGTGGCCCGGGCGGCGGCAGTGCATGGTGTGCCCTACACCCTGGTGACCGGATTCAACGCGGCCGACCAGTACCTCGAGAGCCACCTGGCCAGCCCAGAAGCCGTGCTGGCCACTGCCCGCTACGAACGCTTCGAAGCCACCTTCGGCGGCGCGGGTGACACGCTGTCCGCCGCACTGTGTGCCCTGATCGCCGCTGGCGCCGACCTGCAATCGGCCTGCGCCGAGGCGCTGACCTATCTGGACCAGTGTCTGGACGCCGGTTTCCAGCCTGGCATGGGTCACGCCGTTCCCGACCGGCTGTTCTGGGCACATGAAGACGAAGGCGACGAAGCCCAGGAAGGCGCCGCCAGCGAAACACCTTCGCCGGACAGCCAGCTGGACGCCGACGACTTTCCCCTGGACACCACCAAGCACTGAACGAACCACCCATGAGCGACCGCAACCTTGACCTTTTCGAACGCGCCAAGCAACTGATCCCCGGCGGCGTGAACTCCCCGGTGCGCGCCTTCCGCGCGGTCGGTGGCACGCCGCGTTTCGTGCAGCGCGCCCAGGGTGCCTACTTCTGGGACGCCAACAGCAAGAAATACATCGACTACATCGGCTCCTGGGGCCCGATGATCCTGGGCCATGGCCACCCCGCTGTGCTGGAAGCGGTGCAGAAGGCCGCCATGGAAGGCTTCTCCTTCGGCGCACCCACCGAGCGCGAAGTCGAGCTGGCCGAAGAGATCGTCAAGCTGGTGCCCAGCCTGGAGATGGTGCGCCTGGTGAGCTCGGGCACCGAAGCTGGCATGAGCACGATCCGCCTGGCGCGTGGCGCCACCGGCCGCAAGACCATCATCAAGTTCGAAGGCTGCTACCACGGCCATGCCGACGCCCTGCTGGTCAAGGCCGGTTCGGGCCTGGCCACCTTCGGCAACCCCACCAGCGCCGGGGTGCCGCCCGAGGTGGTGCAGCACACCCTGGTCCTCGAATACAACAATGTGGCACAGATCGAAGCCGCGTTCGCCGAGCACGGTGCCGACATCGCCTGCGTGATCATCGAGCCGATCGCTGGGAACATGAACTTCGTGCGCGCCAGCGTGCCCTTCGTCAAGCGCATCCGCGAACTGTGCACTCAGCACGGCGCGCTCTTCGTGTTCGACGAGGTGATGACGGGCTTCCGCGTCGGTCTGGGCAGCGCGCAAGGCCACTATGCGTCGCTGATTCCCGGCTTTGAACCCGACATGACGGTGATGGGCAAGGTGATCGGTGGCGGCATGCCACTGGCAGCGTTCGGCGGCAAGCGCGCGGTGATGGAACACCTCGCTCCGCTGGGCGGGGTCTACCAGGCCGGCACGCTGTCGGGCAACCCGGTGGCCACGGCCTGCGGTCTGGCCACGCTGAAAGAAATCCAGAAGCCAGGCTTCTTCGAGGCCCTGTCGGCCACCACGCGCTCGCTGGTCGACGGCCTGAAGGCAGCCGCCGATGCCGAAGGTGTGCCGTTCAGTGTGGACTGCCAGGGCGGCATGTTCGGCTTCTTCCTGATGCCCGAGCTCCCCCAGAACTACGCGACCGTGATGCAGACCGAGGGTGCGAAGTTCAACCAGCTGTTCCATGGTCTGCTGGACCGCGGCGTGTACATCGCGCCGGCCCTGTACGAAGCCGGCTTTGTGAGCGCGGCGCACACTGCGGACGACATCGCGGCCACGGTCGCGGCGGCGCGCAAGGTGTTCGCCTTACTCCGGTAACGGCCCCGCTGTCCGCCTGCGGCCGCCTCAGGGCGCGGGGGACTTGAGGCCGTCGGCGATCAGAGGCGAGAGGATCTGCGCCAAGTGCTCATGCCCCTGAGGGTTGAGGTGGTCGTCGATGCGGTAGTAGTCCGAGCGCTTCAGCAGGGCCTGGCTGTCCAGCACCACCACGTCCAGACCGGGAACCTGCTGTGACAGGGCCGCTTCGAATGTGCTCTTGAAGCGAGGGTGGTTGAAGCCGTAGCCGCTGGACTCGAACACGATGAGCTTCTTGCCTTCGAGCACTGGGCGGTAGCGCGCGACGACCTTGGCGAAGTTGTCCGCTTCCCAGGGCATGTTGCGCGCCAGACTGCGCGCCTCGAACCGTGCCTTGCTCTTGTAGTCGCCCTTGTAGATCGCATGCGCCAAGTCCAGCACCGGAGCGATGGGGCCGCGCGCCTTGTTGTCGTGGTAGCGGGCCTGCATGTGCAGCCAGCGCGAGTGGACCTGGCGCAGGAATTCGTCCCGCGTGCTCTCCACCGCCCGCTTGTTCTCGTCCGCGTCGTTGTTGCAGAACTGAAGGACCACCACCTTCGCTCCATCCGAGTAGGCCTTGAGCGACTCCAACTCGCGCAGGGTGGCGTACGAGGAAATGCCGAGGTTTCTGGTGCGGAAGTGGTATCGGGTCCGGAGGACTTCCGCGAAGGTCTCCGAGTCGTTGACGCCAAAGCCCTGGGTGTGCGAGTCCCCGATCAGCACCACATCGGCGGGTGCCCGGGTGTCTGCGTTGCGAAAGCCCTCTTCGTCGAACGTCATCACCGTCTGGTATTCCAGATTGTTCAGAACGCAAGGCCCCGGCTTGGCCTTGTAGCCATACCCCTCATCAGTCCACCGCATGCAAGGTGTTTCCAGGTTGCGCCACGACGCCAGGTACACATCCTGGATCAGGGACGTGCCCAGCACGAGGTACAGCCCCCCGCCGACGATGGCCAGCAAAGGACTCAGCAGCACCAGGTAGAACACCAGGCGCTTGCCCAAGGACAAGGTTTCAGTCGAGTTCGTAGGCATTGCGGTAGTCCCTCAGCAGCGCGGGGTTCTGGTCTTCCTTTCGCATCACGCAGTTGCCCACGGCCAGAAACTCGATGCCGGTGCCCATCAGGCAGTGGAAGGCGTCTTCGGGTGTGCAGACGATCGGTTCGCCACGGACGTTGAACGAGGTGTTCACCAGCACCGGGCAGCCGGTCAAATCCTTGAACCGAGAAATCAGCCGGTGGTAGCGCGGATTCGTGTCAGCGTGAACCGTCTGGATGCGCGCGGAGTAATCCACGTGCGTGATCGCGGGAATCGACGAGCGCGGGATATTGAGCTTGTCGATGCCGAACAGCCGCTGCTGCTCTTCGGTCATCAGCGACTGCCGCTCCTTGGCCACGTCGGCCACCATCAGCATGTAGGGGCTGTCCACGTCGATGTCGAACCAGTCCTGCACGTCCTCGCGCAGCACGCTGGGTGCAAACGGCCGGAAGGACTCCCGGTACTTCACCTTCAGATTGAGCTGCTTCTGGACCGAGGGTGAGCGGGGGTCGGCCAGGATCGAACGGCCACCCAGCGCCCGGGGGCCGAACTCCATGCGGCCCTGGTGCCAGCCCACAGCGCAGCCGCGGGCCAGCGCGTCGGCGGTGGCGTCGATCAGGGCGTCGTCGTCCAGCGTGGTGAAGACCGCCCCTGCCTGGCGCAGGCGGGACTCGATGTCGTCCTGCGCAAACGACGGGCCCAGGTACGACCCGCTCATGGTGTCGCCCCGGCCCACGGACCTGGGTTGGCCCAGCAGGATGTGGTGAGCGCCCAGGGCCGCGCCGATCGCGCCACCCGCATCGCCCGATGCGGGCTGCACCCAGATGTGTTCGAAGACCCGCTCGCGCAACAGCTTGCCATTGGCCACGCAGTTGAGCGCCACGCCACCGGCCAGGCACAGGTTGCGCTGCCCGGTGCTCTTGCGAATGCCCTTCGCCAGCTTGATCACCACTTCTTCGGTGACCGCCTGGACCGAGGCCGCCAGGTCCATCTCGCGCTGCGTGAGCTGGGCCTCTGCCTTGCGCGCCGGCCCACCGAACAGCTCGTCGAAGCGGCTGTTGGTCATGGTCAGGCCGGTGCAGTAGTCGAAATAGGCCATGTTCAGCCGGAACGAGCCGTCTTCTCGCAGGTCGATCAGGTGTTCCTTGATCTTGTCGGCGAAACGCGGCTCGCCATAGGGCGCCAGACCCATGACCTTGTATTCGCCGGAGTTGACCTTGAAGCCGGTGTAGTGGGTGAAGGCCGAGTACAGCAGTCCCAGCGAATGGGGAAAGTGGATCTCGCGGTGGATCTCCAGGCTTTTGCCCTTGCCGATCGCCAGCGAGGTGGTGGTCCACTCGCCCACGCCGTCCATGGTGAGCACCGCAGCCTCCTCGAACGGCGAGGGGAAGAATGCCGAAGCCGCGTGGCTGTGGTGGTGCTCGGAGAACAGCAGCCTCGCCGACCAGTCGACACCTGGGTCCAGCTGTTCCTGGAGTTCGCGCACCAGAATGCTCTTCTGGAACAGCTTGTCCTTGATCCACACCGGCAGCGACGTGGCAAAACTCTGGAAGCCCCTGGGAGCAAACGCCAGATAGGTTTCCAGCAGGCGTTCGAACTTCAGGAAGGGCTTGTCATAGAACACCACATGGTCGATGTCGGCGGCCTTGAGCGACGCTTCGGCCAGGCAGTACCGGATGGCCCGCAGTGGAAAGCCGGCGTCGTGCTTTTTGCGGGTGAACCGCTCTTCCTGGGCCGCTGCCACGATGCGTCCGTCCTGCACCAGACAGGCCGCCGAGTCGTGGTAGTAGGCGGAGATTCCGATGATGTTCATCGCTCAGAACAGCGTGTAGATCAGGGGCGCGATGACCGAGGTCTCTGCGGCGATCAGCAGCAGCCCCAGCAACACCACGATCACGATGATGGGTGCGAGCCACACCTTTTTGCGCGAGCGCAGGAACGCCCACAACTCCTTGACGATCTCCAGCATGTCCGACCTCAGAACTGATGTTTGAACGACTCGGGGCGGGGACCCGGCGGCCGCCGGTCCACCCAGTACGAGTGCGCGGAAGGGTCCAGACGCAGCTTCAGCGCGTCCCGCCCCCGCAGGCGCATCACCCAGCCCACGGGCGTGATGAGAAGGAAAAACATGAGGCCGAACACGAGCGGATTGACCACCCGGCCCATCAGCCTGCCCAGTCCCATCCAGGCCTTGCTGAGGGGTGTCAGCTTGCGCGGCGCCCACAGGGCCAGAGCCCCCATGCACAAGGCAGCGGCCACCGCGGCCACGCTCCAGCCAATGACCGCGTGACGGGTCTGCGCAATCACCGCACCGGCCACACACAACGCCATGGCCAGGAAGCCGAACGAACGGTTGAACGAATCGGAAGGAGCGAAGGAAGAAGCAGAACGCATGGCAGGCCTTGTGGGTCACGGGGCAGGGCCGGTCCGGCGCTCAACACCCCGTCACGACGGGTGCCGCGTTTGTATCTGCTGCAACTTATCTCGCTCTTAACAACGCAAAAGGGCTCCGAAGAGCCCTTTTGCGTACAGTCGGGAGCGTGTCTCAGTGGCGGAAGTGGCGCACGCCCGTGAACACCATCGCCACACCACGCTCGTTCGCGGCGTCGATCACCTCCTGATCGCGCATCGAGCCACCGGGCTGGGCCACGCAGGTTGCCCCCGCGTCCACCACCACGTCCAGACCGTCACGGAAGGGGAAGAAGGCGTCGCTCGCCACGACCGTGCCTTGCAGCGACAGCTTGGCGGCCTCGGCCTTGATGCTGGCGATGCGGGCCGAGTCGAGGCGGCTCATCTGGCCAGCACCCACGCCCATGGTCATGCCGTTCTTGCAGAACACGATGGCGTTGGACTTGACGTACTTCGCCACCTTCCAGGCGAACAGCAGGTCCTGAAGTTCTTCCTGCGTCGGCTGCTTGACGGTGACCACCTTGAGGTCGGCCAGCGCCAGTTCGTGGTTGTCGGCCGTCTGCAGCAGCAGACCCGACCCCACGCGCTTGGCGTCCATGGCGTTGCGGCCCTGGTCCCAGGCGCTGGCGCCGCCCTTGGGCAGCGCGATCTTCATCAGGCGCACATTGACCTTGGGCTTGAAGATCTCCAGCGCCTCGGCGGTGAAGTCGGGCGCCATCAGCACCTCGACGAACTGCTTGACCACGGCCTCGGCCGCCGCCTTGTCCACCGTGCGGTTGAAGGCGATGATGCCGCCGAAGGCGCTGGTCGGGTCGGTCTGGAAGGCCTTGGCATACGCCTCATGCGCGTCCTTGCCGATGGCCACGCCGCAGGGGTTGGCGTGCTTGACGATCACGCAGGCCGGCGCCTCGAAGCTCTTGACGCATTCCCAGGCCGCGTCGGCGTCGGCGATGTTGTTGTAGGACAGTTCCTTGCCTTGCAGCTGCACACCGGTGACCAGCGAGCCGGGGGCGGGATACAGGTCGCGGTAGAGCGCGGCCTGCTGGTGGCTGTTCTCGCCGTAGCGCAGGTCCTGCACCTTGATGAATTGTCCGTTGGACTGACCGGGAAACAGACTGCGCGCCGGCACGTAGCTTTCGCTCAGCTTCTCTTCTTCGAACGTCACCGACGACAGGTAGTCGCTGATGGCACCGTCGTACTGGGCAATGCGGTTGAAGGCGGCGACCGACAGCGCGAAGCGCAGCTTGTCGGAGAGCTTGCCGGCGGCCTTGAGTTCGGCGATCACGGCCTGGTACTGGCCGGCGTCGGTGACCACGCCCACGTCCTTCCAGTTCTTGGCCGCGCTGCGCACCATGGCCGGGCCGCCGATGTCGATGTTCTCGATCGCGTCGGCCAGCGTGCAGCCGGCCTTGGCCACGGTGGCTTCAAACGGGTAGAGGTTGACCACCAGCAGGTCGATGGTCTCGATGCCGTACTCCTTCAGCGCTGCCATGTGCTCGGGCAACTCGCGGCGGGCCAGCAGGCCGCCATGCACCTTGGGGTGCAGGGTCTTGACGCGGCCATCCAGCATCTCAGGGAAGTTCGTGACCTCGGCCACTTCGGTGACCGGCAGGCCCTTGTCGGCCAGCAGCTTGGCGGTGCCGCCAGTGGAAAGAAGCGTCACGCCGAGGCTGTGCAGGGCCTGTGCGAATTCGACGATGCCGGTCTTGTCGGAGACGGAGAGAAGTGCGCGCATGGGATGTGCTCTGGGGAGGTTTGAAATTCGGGTGCGGGGACTGGCAGCGCTCAGTCGATAAGTTTGTGTTCGAGCAGCTTCTTGCGCAGCGTGTTGCGATTGAGCCCCAGCCATTGCGCGGCGCGCGACTGGTTGTTCTGCGACTGCTGCATCACGACTTCAAGCAGGGGCTTCTCCACCGCCTTGACCAGCATGTCGTGCAGGCCGGCCGGGTCGGTGCCGTTGAGGTCACGGAAATAGCTTTCGATGCTGGCACGCACACAGTCGTGCAGGTTGTGGTTGCTCATGCTGCCAGTTTCCAGTCTTCTCGGGTCGGGTTGTCTTCTTGTCGGTCTGCGGCGGCCCATGCGTCGAGGCTGTCGCGCACGCAGTCCAGCTGCGCCTGGGCGGTCGTGAGCGCATTGACGCGCTGGCGGAACGTCCCTGCCTCGCCCACGGGCAGGGGCAGCGCCTGGGCATACCAGCCCAGGTGCTTGCGCGCGCTGCGCACGCCGGTGTATTCGCCGTACAGGCTGTAGTGATCTTCCAGGTGATCGAGCAGCCACGACTTGACCTCCATCAGGTCGGGCGCGGGCAGCTCCTGGCCGGTCGCCAGGAAGTGCGCGATCTCGCGGAAGATCCAGGGCCGGCCCTGCGCGGCGCGCCCGATCATGATCGCGTCGGCACCGGTGTGGCGCAGCACCTCGGCCGCCTTGTGCGGGCTGTCGATGTCGCCGTTGGCGACCACGGGAATGCGCACGGCGCGCTTGATCGCGGCCACGGTGTCGTGCTCGGCAAAGCCTTTGTAGCCCTGCTCGCGGGTTCGGCCATGCACGGTCAGCATCTGCACGCCGGCGGCTTCGGCGGCCTTCGCAATCACCGGCGCGTTCTTCACGTTGGCGCACCAGCCGGTGCGCATCTTGAGCGTGACCGGCACGCCCTGCGGCGCAGCCGCTTCGACCACCGCCTCGACGATCTGCAGCGCCAGCGCCTCGTCCTGCATCAGGGCCGAGCCGGCCCACTTGTTGCAGACCTTCTTGGCCGGGCAGCCCATGTTGATGTCGATGATCTGCGCGCCGCGGTCGATGTTGTAGCGCGCGGCGTCAGCCATCATCTGCGCGTCGGTGCCGGCGATCTGCACCGCGATGGGCCCTGGTTCGCCGCTGTGGTCGGCGCGGCGCGAGGTCTTGAGGCTGTCCTGCAGATCGGGCCGGCTGGTCACCATCTCGCTGACCGCATACCCCGCGCCCAACCGCTTGCACAGCTTGCGGAACGGCCGGTCCGTCACCCCCGCCATGGGCGCAACGAACAGGGCATTCTGCAGGGTGTACGGACCCAGTTGCATGGCGATGGGAGAATGGTCTGGAGGGTGGGTGTCGCGGCGAAGGCGGCGTCGCCCGCGCGAAGGGGATGCGCATTGTATCTGCCTGTTTTTTCAGCAGACGATATCCCGACCACCGGTTGCACCTTGATACCCACACCCTGCACATGCCCGACTGGCTGACCTCCGTGCTGCAATGGCTGTCCATGCCCGAAGCGGGTCTGAGCACCCTCTTCATCGTGTCCTTTGTGTCGGCCACGTTGATTCCGGTGGGGTCGGAGGCCGCCCTGTTCGGGCTGCTCAAGCTCAACCCCGAGCTGTTCTGGCCCGCGGTCGCGATCGCCACCCTTGGCAACACCCTGGGCGGCGCACTGAACTGGTTCATCGGCGCCGGCGCCCACCGCATGATCGACCGGGCCCGCCACAAGCCCACTGAGCTGCACGCGCTGGACTGGCTGCAGCGTTTCGGTCCCAAGGCCTGCGTGATGTCCTGGCTGCCGGTGATCGGCGACCCATTGTGTGCGGTGGCGGGCTGGCTCCGTTTTCCGTTCTGGCCCTGCGTGGCCTGGATGGCCCTGGGCAAGCTGCTGCGCTACATCGTGCTGACGGCCCTGCTTTTGTGGGTGTTCCCTGGGGGACTGTCGTTCTGACGGACACCCCGGACCGCCCGCGATACTGCCCCCATGTCCAACCCGTCTCCCCGTACGCGCCCGTCGTCTGCCCTCTGGGCGCTGATGACCGGCAACTTCGTGATCGGCACCGGCGTGATGTCGGTGCCGGGCACCCTGACCGACATCAGCCAATCGCTGAGCGTGTCGATCCCCCAGGCCGGCCAGCTGATCACCGCCGCAGCCATCATGATGGGCCTGGGCGCGCCGTTGTTCGCCACCCTGGTCGCCGGCTGGGACCGGCGCCGCCTGCTCACCCTGACCCTGCTCTGGTACGCGCTGCTGATGGGCATCAGCGCCCTCGCCCCCAGCTACCTGACGCTGCTGCCGCTGCGCGTGCTGGCCGTGGTCGCGCCGGCCGTCTTCACCCCGCAGGCGGCTGCCTGCATCGGCCTGCTGGTGCCCGAGTCGCAGCGCGGACGCGCCATTTCGTTCGTGTTCCTGGGCTGGTCGGTGGCGTCGGTGCTGGGCATGCCGCTGTCGGCCTGGATTGGCGGCGTACTGGGCTGGCGCTGGGCATTCGCGCTGGTCGCGGTGCTGGCCGTGGTCAGCGCCGCCTGGGTCTGGCGCGCCATGCCCGACGGCGTACGGCCGGCGGCCCTGTCGCGGGCCGCCTGGGGACAGACGTTGGGGTCGGCACCGCTGATGCTGGCGCTCGGCGTCACCCTGCTGTCCGCCTTTGGCCAGTTCACACTGTTCTCCTATTTCGCACCCTACCTGCAGCAAACCCTCGCGGCTGGCGCGACCACGCTGTCGCTGTTGTTCCTCTGGTTCGGCGCCTTCGGCCTGGCCGGTAATGTCTTGCTCACGCGCTGGGTCGACCGTCTGGGCGCCTCACGGGCCGCGCTGGTGGCGCTCTCTCTGATGGCCATCAGCCTGGCGCTCTGGCCCGCCGGCCAGGCGGGACTGGTCGCTCAGGCACTGGTGATGGTGCCCTGGGCGCTCGGCTGCTTCGCCGGCAACTCGGCCCAGCAGGCGCGACTGGTGCAGCTCTCACCGGTGCTGGCGCCGGCGTCCGTGGCGCTCAACACCTCGGCCATGTACGCCGGTCAGGGACTGGGGGCTGCGCTGGGCGGCGCGCTGATTGCGCAAGGCCACATGCTGCGACTGCACTGGGTCGGGCTGGCGCTGATGCTGCTGGCGATCGGCGTCAGCCAGCGCGCGGCCAAGGCTCAGCCGCGTCCAGCCTGACGGCAATCCACAAAGGCCCTGGGCGCCAGCATCTCGGTCGGCAACAGATCGAAGTAGCGGCGAATTGCCCGGGACGCGTGCGAAGCATCGTAGAAGCCTCCGGCACCGACCAGCTCGGTGGCACTGTGCGCCTCGCCACGCTGCTGTGCTTCGCAGGCGCCGACGGCCACCTGGTAGAGCCGGACCCACGACTGGTAGCTCGACAGCGTCATGCCCACCTGCTGGCGGAACAGCTTGCGCACGTGCTCGGCCGACAGCCCCAGTTCCGCGGCCACGGCGGCAGGGTCCGCACGCCCCTCACCCCGGCTGTGCAGGCGCTCACGCAAACCGGTCAGCCGGACATCCAGCAGCGCAGCCCCCGACTGCGCCAGCACCTCAGCCAGCACCTCCCCCACACAGCGTCCGACCTGGTCGGCAGACATCCTGCCGGTGCACAGCGCCGGCAGATCCATTCCGTGGCGCTCCATCAGACCCGCATCGGGCCACGGCGCCACGCCGGCTTGCGCAAGCCGTTGCAGGCCGGCGCCCGCAGCGGACAAGGGATCGGCATACAGAAAGGCCATCGCACGGGGCCGGGCCATGCCACTCCAGGCGCCGCCCGCATGCATGAACAGCGGTGCGCGGACCTCATCGCCGTTGCGCAAGGTGAGCGTGGCCGGCCCCGGCCAGGAACTCCACACCAGCGCGGGCGCGACGTTCTGGGACAGGTTGAAGCGCAGCTCGGGGTCGGCGTACATCAGCCAGTCGTGGCCCAGGTAAACCACCCCGGCAATGGCGTGTCCGTCCGGCATCGGTGATTACCCGCAGTTCCCCGCGGCGTACAAGACGTCGGGAAACCCGATTCCTAGCATGGGCCTCGCCCGTCGCACCGTGGCAACCGCCCGGGCCGTCCCGGCCGTGCGCGAGTGATCCCCAATCTGCAAGGAAGCACGAGGATGAAACATTCATTCAGCATAACCCCGGTGGCGCCGCAAGGGCGCCGTGTCCTGACCCTGACCAGCCTGCTCCTGGGCGGTCTGCTGCTGGCCGCCTGCGGCGGCAGCGACGCGGCGCCACCACCCGCATCGCGTCCGCTGGCCCAGGCGTGTGCCTCTTATGTGCCGAGCAAGCTGCCGGTCAACGCCCGCTTCGAGCGCACCGAACTGCGAAAAGCCCAGACCGTGAACGAATCGCACTACGGCACCGGCGAGGCCATCACCCTGCCCAGGGCCTGCATCGTGCGCGGCACCATCGTGTCCGGCCCCGGCTCCACCATCCACTGGGCCGTGGAGCTGCCGGAGGGCAAGGACTGGAACGGCAAGACCATGACGCTGGGCGGAGGTGGCTTCGACGGCTTCATCCCCACGGACGACCCCTGGCACGTGAAGTACGTGCAGACGGATGCGGCGCTGCCATTCGTGCGCATCAGCTCCGATTCGGGCCATCAGACGGAGGACTTTTCCTGGGGCACTGACCCGGTGGCCCTTCAGAACCACGCGCAGGAAGCCAACCACCTGGTGCTGCAGGTGGGCACGCACATCGCCACCCAGTTCTACGGCAAGGCCCCCACGCGGCGCTACATGGTGGGCCACTCCAACGGTGGCCGCTCGGGCCTGATCGCGGCCGACCGCTACCCCAACGACTACGACGGCGTGCTGGCCATGTCGCCCGCCATCAGCCAGCAGGCCCATCAGGTCAACATGGGTGACTTCAACCGCTGGATCTACGGCCGCAACGCGGACGGCAGCGTGAATGCCGCCGTGCCCGCGCAGGCCAACTGGATCAGCCCCGCCAAGTCGGCGCTGTACGCCCGAGCCGAGATCGCGGCTTGCGACACGCTGGACGGACTGGCCGACGGCATCATCGGCAACGTCGAGGCCTGCACCTACGTGCCCACCGACCTCAAGTGCGCGGACGACGTCGCCGGCATCCAGGACGACAGCTGCCTCACCTCGGGCCAGATCGAGGCCATCCGGCTGAACTACGCCGACAAGAGCGTGCCTCTGCCCTTGGCCAACGGCATGACCGGCTATGAACGCTACGGTCGCGGCGGCGCCGCCACCGGGGACTGGCAGGTCTACGCGTTCGGTTTCGAGTACGACGGCGACTTCCTGCGCAAAGGCTTCAGCTACATCGCCCCCACCTCGGTCATCCAGGCCCTGACAGGCTCTGAAACCGCCGACTCCATGAACCACGACCCGCTGAGCATGAGCGCAAAGTGGCAGGAACTGTCCCGCACCATGGAGCCTTCGACCGACCTGGGCCGCTTCGCCCAGCGCGGCAAACTGCTGGTCTGGTACGGCCTGGCCGACACCTGTGTCTCGGTGTACCGCACCGCGTCCTATCTGGACCAGGTGCGCCAGAGCAGCGGCAGCGCCAAGTTCGACCGCTTCGCGCGTTTTGTCACCTCGCCGGGTGTGGGGCACGACCTGACAGGCCCGGGAGCGGCCAAGGCCGACCTCATCACCGCTCTGGTGGCCTGGGTGGAAAAAGGCATCGCACCGGACCATCTGGTGGCCACCGGCACGTCAGAAGCCGGCACGTTCGAGCGCCCGCTGTGTCCCTACCCCAGCTTTCCGAAATACAAGGGCAGCGGCGACACCAACAAGGCCAGCAGCTTCACCTGCTCGGTCAGCTGACGCGACAGTGGCGCCTCAGAAGCGTTCGTAACCCAGTAGGTAGCGCCACTGCCCCACCGGCAACCCAGCCAGGGCAATGCGCCCCAGCCGCAGACGCCGCAGCGCGGTCAGCTTCACGCCCGCGCGCTCGCACAGGTGCGCGACCTGGCCCGGCATATTGCCCTTGATCGCCAGCCGCAGGCGCAGTTCGCTCTGCCAGCTGGCGCGCGCCGTCGGCACCGCCCAGCCGTCGAAGAACGCAGGTTTGCCCAGCGACCTGAGCACCTCATCGCGCCGAGCCACCTCCTCCAGCGCCGGATCGGCCGCCACCTCGGCCAGCCACTCGTGCTCCAGCTGGGTCGCGTCCTCGGTCATCTTGCGCGCCACACCCGGGTTCTGGGTGAACACCATCAGGCCACTGGACAGCTCGCCCAGCGGCGCCACGGCCAGCAGCTTGTGGCGGTGCGCCTTGAGCGGGCGCACGCCCGAACGGTCGCCGGCAAAACGCAGCTCCGGGGTGAACCAGCTTGCGGCGATGTCATCGGGAAGAAACTGTGCCTCGGGCAGGGCATGCCCCGCTGGCTTGTGCCAGATCAGCGTCACCGAGGCCAGCGATTCGAGCTTCGCCTTCGGATCGAGGGTGACGACCTGGTCGTCGCGCACCCGCTCCATCGGCTCCTCGACCACCACACCATCCACACGCACCCAACCGCCAGCGATGTAGCGCTCGGCGTCGGCGCGCGAGCAGGGCAGCTGCGACGCCAGGCGTTTGGCGAGGCGCAGGCCCGTCTGGTCGGTCGAGTCGGTCATGAAAGGACGCGTGCGATGGGCTGCATCGATCAGTTCTTCTCCCACCAGTCCTGGGCTTTGGCGCGGTCGAAGGGAGGAAGAATCTGTTTGGTGATCACAGCATCCTTGAGCGCCGGAAACCGGCTCTTGAACAGCGCCTCGTCGGTGGCCAAGGCATCGGTGATGGTGACGTCGAATGTCCCGCCCGACGCGCCGGATAGCGCCTGATCCAGCAGCGGGATGGAGGGCCCCGCCTTGAACTCGTTGCCCTGCCGCTCGCGCACGGTAGCTTCCACATGACCCAGGTAGATCACGCCACTGCCCTTGACTTCCAGCAGCGCATGCATGGGCGTAAAAAAGGACGAGATCACCGGGAACGACCGGGCCATGCTGGTCATCCCCTTGATGTCGTAGCTGCCGGGCTCCAGCTCCATGCGGATGAAATATTGGCTGCCCTTGGCCGCATCGTCCGACTCGTTCTTGGCCTTGTCGTCCATGACGAAGTTCAGACGGTCCTTGGCATCGGTCGCCCCCGGTCTCTCCACATGCAGCACCAGCACCTTGGGCTGGTACGCCGGCTTGTAGCTGTTTTTGATGGTCGCGGTCATCAGCAGCACCGGTTTGCTCTTGTCGGACAGCTTTTCACCGTCGTCCTCGAAGGCCATCTTCGTCTTGGTCGCACAGCCGGTGCCCAGCACGGCGACGAGAAGGACAGCGGCGAACGAAAGCAGTTTTTTCATGTGGACTCTCCCTGGGTTGGTGGCATGGAAACACGGGCGACCGGCCAGCCCGCGCGGGGCCGTCGGGCATCGGGCAGGTCTTTGCTACGACGAGAACAGGAAGTTCATCACGTCGCCGTCCTTGACGACGTAGTCCTTGCCTTCCGCGCGCATCTTGCCGGCGTCCTTGGCACCCTGCTCGCCCTTGAAGGCGATGAAGTCGTCGAAGGAGATGGTCTGGGCGCGGATGTAGCCCTTCTCGAAGTCGGTGTGGATCACACCGGCCGCCTGCGGGCCGGTGTCGCCGACGTGGATGGTCCAGGCGCGGACTTCCTTCACGCCGGCGGTGAAGTAGGTCTGCAGACCCAGCAGCTTGTAGGCGGCGCGGATCAGGCGGTTCAGGCCCGGCTCGTCCTGGCCCAGTTCCTTGAGGAATTCCAGCCGGTCGGCGTCGTCCATCTCGGAGAGTTCGGCCTCGATCTTGGCGCAGATGGCGACCACGGGCGCGTTCTGCTTCTCAGCAAAGGCCTTGAGGCGGTCCAGGAAGGGGTTGTTCTCGAAGCCGTCTTCCGACACGTTGGCCACGAACATGGCCGGCTTGGCGGTGATCAGGAAGAACTGCTTGAGCTGGGCGCGCTCTTCCTTGCTGAAGTCGATGGTGCGCACCGGCTGGGTGTCGTTGAGCGCGGTCTGGCACTTTTCCAGTATGGCCAGCTGCTTGATGGCGTCCTTGTCGCCCGCGCGCGCCACCTTGTTCACGCGATGGATGGCCTTCTCCACCGAAGCCAGGTCGGCCAGGCACAGCTCGGTCTGGATGACCTCGATGTCGGCGATCGGGTCGACCTTGTTGGCGACGTGGATCACGTTCGGGTCTTCGAAGCAGCGCACCACGTTGACGATGGCGTCGGTCTCGCGGATGTGGGCCAGGAACTTGTTGCCCAGACCTTCACCGGTGCTGGCACCGGCCACCAGGCCGGCGATGTCCACGAACTCCACGATGGCCGGCACGACGCGCTCGGGCTTGACGATCTCGGCCAGCTGGGCCAGGCGCGGATCGGGCACCTCCACCACGCCGGTGTTGGGCTCGATGGTGCAGAAGGGGTAGTTTTCAGCGGCGATGCCGGCCTTGGTCAGGGCGTTGAAAAGGGTGGACTTGCCGACGTTGGGCAGGCCGACGATGCCGCATTGGAGACTCATGGAATACCTCGAAAAATCAACCCGAAAGTGTAAGCGACGGGCCTGAAACGGGTAATCTGGCCGCCCATGGCCATCCCTGCAAAGCCCCCCATGCCGCACGTCCCACCGCCCCCGCGCATCGGCGCCGTGCTGCTGGCGGCGGGGTCGGCCTCGCGCATGGGCCACCGGCCCAAGTGCCTGCTGGAACGCGAGGGCCAGCCCATCGTGCAGCGGCAGGCGCAGGCGCTGCTGGGCGCGGGTCTGGCACCGGTCGTCGTGGTGCTGGGCCACTACCGCGAGCAGGTGGCCGCCGCGCTGGACGGACTGCCGGTGAAGCGCGTGGTCAACCCTGACCCGGAGGCACCGCAGAGCCACTCACTGCACCAGGGCCTGGCCGCACTGCACGCGGGGCTGGACGCGGTGCTGGTGTCCCTGGCCGACCTGCCGCTGGTCGGGCCATCCGAGATCGCCGCCCTCGTCGCGGCCTGGCAGCAGCGCCCCGCCGGCACCGTCTTCGTGCGCCCCTGGGTGCACGGGCAGCCGGGCAACCCGGTGCTGCTGGACGCATCGGTCCGGCACGAATTGCTGTCGGGCGGCCCCGACCTGTCGGGCCAGCAGTGGGCGGCCCGCCACCCGGAACGGGTGCACCGCTGGGAGACGGACCTTCGGGCCTACGTCACCGACGTTGACCGTCCGGAGGATCTGGATGCCCTGGCGGCGCAGGGCGTGGCGCTGCGGTGGCCCGACAACCCGGTGGCCTGAGGCTGGGTTCAGTCGAACGCCCAGTCTGCGCCCACGGCCTGCCCGACCTTCAGCACCAGGCCGTCCCCCGCCAGCACGATGGCGTTCATGCCGAAGGTGATGGCACCGTTCAGCCGCGGGTCCTGCCGGTAGGTCTGCAGCGCGTCGCTGACCGCGGGGGTCGAGGTGGCGGTGGCCGGGTCGATGTTCGGGATCGGGCAGCGCGCACAGGGCTTGACGTTCTCCAGCGCGGCCACGCCGCCCTCGGTCTGCACGCGCCACCCGGCAATGCGGTCCTCGTCGTGCGGCTCCACTTCCGACAGCACGATGTTGGGCCGGAAACGCCGCAGGTCCACCGGCGCCTCGCCCGCCTTCACCAACCGCGCATTCAGTTCGTCCATCGATGCGGTGCTGGCCACCAGCACGCCAAAACCGTCGGCAAACTGGGTCACCGACTCGCGGCCGGCGGTCCATTTCAGGCTGCAGAGGCGCCGGACCTCCGGGTCGAAGCGCACCAGCCGCAGCTTCTTCAGGTCCTCGGGCGCGTCCGGCCCGAGGAAGTCGGAGAACCACTGCGCCGCCAGGTCGCCCATGTCCCAGGCGTCGACCTCGTCGTCCCACACGCGCACCCGGCGCGGCGACTCGACGCCGTCCAGCGAGAGGTGCAGCGCCAGCATGCCCGGCGCGCGCAGCACCAACTGGTCGAGCTTGAAGGCGGGCTGGATCAGCGCCATGCGCGGCAGCTCGCGCTGGGTCACGAACTCGCCCTGCGCGTCCACCACCATCCAGGCCCGGTCCCATTCGAGGCCGGTCGGTGTGAGCACCGCCTGCTCCAGCGGCACGCCGGCGCAGGACTTGACTGGGTAGATCCAGAGCTGGGCAATGCGGGCCTGCACATCGGCGGCGGTCACAGGGGACTCGGTGGGCATGTTCATGCCCGGATTGTGGCCTGCTCCTAAAATCCCCGGATGGCTCTCCCCTCCCCGTCCCCGGCCGCCGCGCGGCGTTTTGATGTGTGCATCCGTGGCGCCGGCGTGGTCGGGCAGACCCTGGCCCTGCTGCTGGCGCGCGAGCGACTGAAAGTGGCCCTGGTCTCGGCCCCCCGTGCACCGGCCGCCGCGCTCGACGTTCGGGCCTACGCCCTCAACACCAGCGCCCGCGCCCTGCTGCAGTCGCTGCGCGCCTGGCCCGAAGACGGCGACGCAGCGCCTGCGGCCGTGACGCCGGTCACCCGCATGGAGGTGCACGGCGACGATGGCGGCGACCTGAGCTTTTCCGCGTCCGACCAGGGCGTCGACGCCCTGACCTGGATCGTCGACGTGCCGGCGCTGGAAAAGCGCCTGGCCGACGCCATCGGCTTCCAGGGCGGCATCGAGCGCGTGGCCGAACCCGTGCCGGCGGCGCTGACCGTGGTCTGCGAGGGCAAACGCAGCGCCACCCGCGAGGAACTGGGCCTGGAATTCGACGTCCGGCCCTACCCCCACAAGGCGGTGGCCGCCCGCTTCACCACCGAACAAGCCCACGGCGGCGTCGCGCGCCAGTGGTTTGCGCGTGGAGAAATCCTCGCCCTGCTGCCGCTGGACGGCGCGCAGGGGAACTCCGTGGCCCTGGTCTGGTCTGTCCCTGCTCAGCAATCCGAAGAATGGCTGGCCGCCGATCCCCAGGCGCTGGCGCAGGCGGTACAGGAGCGGTGCGGTTCGACGCTGGGCGGCATGCAGCTGCAGGGACCTGCCCAGGCCTGGCCACTGGAACTGTCCCGCGCTCGGCGCTGGATCGCGCAGACGGCCCAGGGCAGCGTGGCGCTGGCCGGTGACGCGGCCCACGCCATGCACCCGCTGGCCGGTCAGGGCCTGAACGTCGGCCTAGCCGACGCGGCGGAACTGGCGCGAGTGGTCCACGAGCGCGAGTTCTGGCGCGAGCTGGGCGACCTCAAGCTGCTGCGCCGCTACGAACGCGCGCGGCAGGCCGAGGTGGGTGCCATGGGCTGGCTGACCGACGGCCTGTTCGGGCTGTTCGGACAGACCGACACCCGCGTGCAGGCGCTGCGCAACTGGGGCATGAGCGGCGTCGACCGTCTCGGACCGCTGAAACACTGGCTGGCCCGCAAGGCCATGGGCCAGACGGCCTGAACCGCCGCCGGCCTTCGATCAACCTTCTTCACGCCACAGGCGGACCCATGAAACTTCTCACCACTTCGGCCATCGCGCTCGCCCTGGCCTTCGCCAGCCTGGGCAGCTTCGCGCAGGAAGCCACCATCCGCAAGAACCTGACCGAGCGGCTGCCCAAGCTGCCGCCCATTGACGAGATCAGCAAGACGCCGATGGAAGGTCTGTACGAGGTGCGCGTCAACCAGAGCGAGATCTTCTACACCGACGCCCAGGGCAATTTCCTCATCCAGGGCAACCTGATCGACGTGCGCGCCCAGGAAGACCTGACCGAAAAGCGCCAGGCCAAGCTGACCGAGATCAGCTTCAAGGACCTGCCGCTCAAGGACGCCTTCACCATCGTGCGCGGCGACGGCAAGCGCAAGGTCGCGGTGTTCGAAGACCCCAACTGCGGCTACTGCAAGCGCTTCGAACGCGACCTGACCAAGATCGACAACGTCACCGTGCACGTCTTCCTCTACCCGATCCTGAGCCAGGACTCGGCCGACAAATCGCGCAACATCTGGTGCGCCAAGGACAAGGGCAAGGCCTTCCTGGACTGGATGGTCAAGGACGTGACGCCAGCACCCGCCAGCTGCGACACCGCCGCCCTGGCCCGCAACCTGGAGTTCGGCAAGAAGAACCGCATCACCGGCACGCCAACCCTGATTTTTGCCAACGGCGCCCGCGTGCCGGGTGCCATCGGCGCCGACCGCGTCGAGAAGCTGCTGGCCGAAGCCAAGTAAAACCCTCCACGAAGAAGACGCCGCCTCGCCGATGACCCTGCCTTTGCACGACCCCGACGACGCGGCGCTGGCCCGCACCCTGGGCCAGGCCGGCCTGATTCCCTTCGTGATGCTCGCCGCGCTGCTGTGGCTGGTGGACGTGGCCCTGCAGCCCTGGGTCGCCATCGCGATGACCGGCTACGCGGCGCTGATCATCTCCTTCCTGGGCGGCATCCACTGGGGCATCGGCTGGCTCGGTGGCCGCCATGAACGTGGGCTGCCGCACACCCCGCACCACCAGCGCAACCACCTCCTATGGGGCATCGTTCCCTCGCTGCTGGCCTGGCCAGGGCTGCTGATGCCCGCCTTCGCGGGCCTGGCCTGGCTGGGCTTCATGCTGATCATCTGCTACCTGGCCGACCGCACGCTTTACCGCCGCGCCGGCCTGGAGGTCTGGCTCACGCTGCGCTTCCGCCTTTCTTCCATCGCAGCGCTGAGCTGCTTCATCGGCGCGGGAGCCCTGTGAGCCGCAACAAAACCACACCCCCTGGCCTGCACTACCGCGTCGAGCCGCTGAACCACCGCGCCCACCTGTTCGCGGTCACCCTCGACATCACCCGCCCGGCGAAATCGCAGAAGCTCACGCTGCCGGTGTGGATTCCCGGCAGCTATCTGGTGCGCGAGTTCTCGCAGCACCTGCAGCACCTGAGGGCGATGCAGGGCGGCGAGGCGCTGACGGTGAAGCAGCTCGACAAGCACCGCTGGCAGGTGGACAACGACGGCCAGCGCACGCTCAGCCTGCGCTGGGAGGTCTACGCCTTCGACGCCTCGGTGCGCACCGCCTTCCTGGACGCCACGCGCGGTTTCTTCAACGCCACCAGCCTGTGCCTCATGGTCGCCGGCCGCGAGGACGAGCCGCACACGCTGGAGATCGCGCCGGGCGACACGCCCGCCGGCTGGCAGGTCGCCACCGGCCTGAGCCCGGTGAAAGCCAACGAGCAGGGCTTCGGCACCTACCTGGCCCAGAACTACGACGAACTCGCCGACTGCCCGGTGGAGATGGGCACGTTCTGGAGCGGCGAGTTCAGTGCCTGCGGCGTACCGCACCGCTTCGTGGTCAGCGGCGCGGGCGGCTGGTTCGACGGCCAGCGCCTGCTGGACGACACACGCCGCATCTGCGAGGCGCAGATCCGCTTCTGGCACGGCGACGGTCAGCCGCCCTACGAGCGCTACGTGTTCATGCTGCACGCCAGCGGCGAGGGCTACGGCGGGCTGGAACACCGCAACTCGACAGCCCTGATCGCGCAGCGCACGGATCTCCCGAAGACACGCGCCAAGGACGACAAACCCGCCGCGCTCAAGGCGACCGACGGCTACACCACGCTGCTGGGCCTGATCAGCCACGAGTACTTCCACACCTGGAACGTCAAGCGCCTGCGCCCGGCCGAGTTCAAGCGCTACGACTACACGCGCGAGAACCACACCGAGCTGCTGTGGTTCTTCGAAGGCTTCACCAGCTACTACGACGACCTGTTCCTGCGCCGCGCCGGCCTGATCGACGACGCGACCTACCTGAACCTGGTCACCAAGACCATCAACCAGGTGCAGCAAAGCCCCGGCCAGCGCGTGCAGAGCGTGGCCCAGGCCAGCTTCGACGCCTGGACGCGCTACTACCGCGTCGGCGAGAACACGCCGAATGCCACCATCAGCTACTACACCAAGGGCGCGCTGGTGGCGATGTGCCTGGATCTCACGCTGCGCGCCGAAGGCCGCGGCTCGCTGGACGAGGTGATGCGCGCACTGTGGCATCGCACCCAGGGCGGGCCGATGCGCGAGTCCGACCTGTCCACGGTGTTGCGCCAGCTCGGCAAGCGCAGCTTTGCCGCCGAACTGGCCGATTGGGTACACGGCACGGCCGACCTGCCGGTGCTGGACCTGCTGGCGGCGGCCGGCGCCAAGGTGCACCGCGACAAGGCGCCGCTGGCGCAAACGCTGGGCCTGCGCGTCGCAACCGACGGCGGCGCCCTGACGGTCAAGAACGTGCTGCGCGGCGGGGCAGGCGAGGCGGCCGGTCTGGCAGCGGGTGACGAGTGGCTGGGCGTGGAGTTCGCCCCGGCCAAACGCGGTCAACCGCCCGAGGCCTGGCGCGTGCGCAAACTCGACGAGGTGGCGGCCCTGCGCGGCACCCGCAGCGCGCTCACCGCTCTGGTCGCGCGCGACGGGCGGCTGCTGCGCTGCCCGCTGACCTGGCCCGCCGACGACACCGCGGTGCGACTGACAGTCGACGACGCCACCCGCCTGGGCCACTGGCTGACCCGCGGAACCACCGGCTGAGCAGCGCCCGGCCGCCTCAGTGGCGCGGCAGTTGCGGCACGATCTCCTGGTCGAAACGCTGCACCGTGGCCGCACCGCGGTAGTTCTGCAGTGCTTCGCGCACGCGGGGCAACAGGGCCTGCAGCTCGGACGCCGTCTTGCAGGACTCGACCTTGATCGCCGTCAGCTCGCCCATGGGGCCGGCGGCGTCGTTGATGAAACGCACCACCAGGCGACGGGCGTCGACAAAGGGCAGCACCGGCGCCGCAGACGGCGGGGCGGCGACAGGCGCTGGCGGCGCGGCGGGAGGAGTGGGGACCTCGGCGGGGGCCGGCGCAGGCGCCACGGGGGGCTGGCCATCGGCCAGCGGCGCCGTGTTCTGGAAAGAGGGACCGTTGGGATCATGGGGCGCGATCCAGCCCTGGGCCAGCAGCTGCTCCAGCAAGGCGGCACCACCGCCCAGCCCTGCCCCGAGCGTGTCGAGTTCGGCGGCGTTGCGCTTGCCGTCCACCAGGATCAGCATGGACCGCAGGCGGGGTCCGAGCTCCGGCGCCCGGCGAGCCATCGCATCCCGGCCTTTGTCGGTCTTGACGAGCAGTGTGTTCTTGTCCATGAAACCCCAACAGATGGCAAACACTGTAGCCACCGTGCTCCCAATCGGATAGCGGGGTTTAACCTGTAGTCCAAAGAATTACTTACGGAAAGCTGACAAATCTCACGGGTACGCCGCAAACATCACCTGGGTCGCCGGTCGACCACCCGCTTGGCCTTGCCCTGGCTGCGCTCAACACCGCCTTCGGGCTGCAGCGACACCTCGACGCTGGAGCCGATGTAGACCTTGATCTCGTGGCGCAGCAGCTCGGCCGCGGCGCGCGCCTCGATGCTGTCCGGGGACAGCCCCGGCCGCGTCTCCACCGCCACCGTCAGGCAGTCCATGTGGTTCTCACGCGTGAGCACGCACTGGTAATGCGCGGTCAACTCCGGGCGCTTGAGGATCAGCTCCTCAATCTGGGTCGGGAACACGTTGACGCCGCGCACGATCATCATGTCGTCGCTGCGGCCGGTGATCTTCTCCATGCGGCGCATGGTGCGCGCCGTGCCCGGCAGCAGGCGCGTGAGGTCGCGCGTGCGGTAGCGGATGATGGGCAGCGCCTCCTTGGTCAGGCTGGTGAACACCAGCTCGCCCATCTCGCCATCGGCCACGGGTTCGCCGGTGTCGGGGTTGATGATCTCGGGGTAGAAGTGGTCTTCCCAGATGGTCGGGCCGTCCTTGGTCTCGACGCACTCGTTGGCCACGCCCGGCCCCATCACCTCGGACAGGCCGTAGATGTCGACCGCGTCGATGTTCATGCGCGCCTCGATGGCCACGCGCATGTCGTTGGTCCAGGGTTCGGCGCCGAAGATGCCGATGCGCAGGCTGCTCTCGCGCGGGTCCAGGCCCTGGCGCTGGAACTCATCGGCGATGGCCAGCATGTAGCTGGGCGTGACCATGATGATGTCGGGCCGGAAGTCCTGGATCAGCTGCACCTGGCGCTCGGTCTGGCCGCCGCCGAAGGGCACCACGGTCAGGCCCAGCTTCTCGGCGCCATAGTGCGCGCCCAGACCGCCGGTGAACAGGCCGTAGCCGTAGCTCACATGCACCATGTCGCCCGGCCGCGCGCCGCTGGCGCGGATGCTGCGCGCCACCACCGTGGCCCAGGTGTCGATGTCTTTGAGCGTGTAGCCGACCACGGTCGGCTTGCCGGTGGTGCCGCTGCTGGCGTGGATGCGCGCGCACTTCTCTCTCGGTACGGCGAACATGCCGAAGGGATAGCTGTCGCGCAGGTCCTTCTTGGTGGTGAAGGGAAACTTCGCGAGGTCGCTCAGGCTTTTGCAGTCGTCCGGGTGCACACCCGCTTCATCGAACTTGCGGCGGTAGACCGGCGAGTTCTGGTAGGCGTGGCGCAGCGTGGCCTGCAGGCGCTTGAGCTGCAGCGCGCGCAGCTCATCTGTGCTGGCCCTTTCAATGGGTTCGAGCGGAAAGTGGTTCATGCGCCTGCCTCCTCAGGGAACACCTGGCCGGGGATCACCGCGCTCTTGCCGCGGAACATGGCCACCACCTCGCCCTTCTGGTTGGTGACCTTCATGTCGTAGATGCCATGCCGGCCCTGCAGGGTCTGCTCCAAGCCCTCGCAGGTCAGCACGTCGCCCGCGTACGCCGGCTTGAGGAACTCGATACTGCAGCCCGCGGCAACGGCATTTTTGTTGTGGCTGTTGCAGGCGAAGGCGAAGGTGGAGTCGGCCAGAGTGAAGATGAATCCGCCGTGGCAGATCTGGTGGCCGTTGAGGTGACGCGGCTGGACGGCCATGCGCAGCACGGCCCGGCCGGGCTCGACGGAGAGAAGCTCCATGCCCATGGTTTCCTTGCTGGCAACGTCCACAGCGAACATGGTCTCGCCGACCTTGGAAGCCCGTTCCTGTGGAGTCATCATTCCCCCCTGAACTGCGGCGCGCGCTTCTGGCGGAACGCCATCACGCCTTCGATGTAGTCGTGGGTCTTGCCCAGCGCAGACTGGGTGTCGCGCTCGGCATCCAGCTGTTCGTTCAGCGTGCGGGTTGAGGCGTCGCGCAGCAGCGCGCGGGTGGCCACCAGCGCTTTGGTGGGCAACACGGCCAGTTTCTCGGCCAGGGCCAGTGCGGCGGCCAGCGGGTCGTCCTGCACATCCCAGATCATTCCCCACTCTTTCGCCTGCGCCGCGGGCAGCTTGTCGCCCGTCATCGCCAGCGCCATGGCACGGGCCAGACCCAGGCGTTCCACCAGGAACCAGCTGCCGCCCGCGTCGGGAATCAGGCCAATCTTGCTGAAAGCCTGGATGAAACTCGCGCCCGGCGCCGCAATGGCGATGTCGCAGGTCATCGCCAGCGAGGCGCCCGCGCCTGCCGCCACGCCGTTGACCGCGGCGATCACCGGCACGCGCAGCGACTGGATGCGCCGCGCGGTCGGGTTGAAGGCCTGGTCGATCACCGGGCCGGGGTCGGCGCGTTGGACCAGGTCCGGGCCGGGCTCGAAGTCGAACTCCGACAGGTCGGCACCGGCGCAGAAGCCGCGGCCGGCGCCGGTGATCACCAGCGCCCGCACCGCCGGGTTGGCCTCCGCGCGGTCCAGCGCCGCCCAGAGGTCGCGGTGCATCTGGCGCGTGAAGCTGTTGAGGGAGTCGGGGCGGTTGAGCGTGACCAGGGCCACGGCGCCACGTTCTATATAGAGAACGCTGCTGTCTTCTGGGGCGGCACTCATGAAAGTCTGTCTCCTGTCGTTCTTGAATGGATCATTCTGTCATTAACCGACCCATCGGTCGGTTAATGTTTTCCCTTGGGTGCCGCGCCGCCAGTGGGCACGGCTATAGTTGACGTTCACGTCAATCATCCCCCACCACCCGAGGACACACCATGAGCGAAAACGCCACCCCCGAACTGATCACCGTGCGCACCGAGGGCCGTGTCGGCATCGTGACGCTCAACCGCCCCAAGCAGCTCAACGCGCTGAACGACCAGCTGATGAACGAGCTGGGCGCCGCGCTCAAGGCCTTCGACGCCGACGACGCCATCGGCTGCATGATCGTGACCGGCAGCGAAAAGGCCTTCGCGGCCGGCGCCGACATCGGCGCCATGGCCAAGTACAGCTTCGCCGACGTCTACAAGGGCGACTACATCACCCGCAACTGGGAAACCATCCGCAGCGTGCGCAAGCCGGTCATCGCCGCCGTCAGCGGCTTCGCCCTGGGCGGCGGCTGCGAGCTGGCCATGATGTGCGACTTCATCATCGCCGCCGACAACGCGAAGTTCGGCCAACCCGAGATCAAGCTGGGCATCATCCCCGGCGCCGGCGGCACCCAGCGCCTGCCGCGCGCGGTGGGCAAGAGCAAGGCCATGGACATGGCGCTCACCGGCCGCATGATGGACGCCACCGAAGCCGAGCGCGCCGGCCTGGTCAGCCGCGTGGTGCCCCTGGACAAGCTGATGGACGAAGCCCTGGGCGCCGCGCTGCAGATCTGCGAGTTCTCGCTGCCCAGCGTGATGGCGGCCAAGGAATGCGTCAACCGCGCCTTCGAAGGTGGCCTGGCCGACGGCGTGATGTTCGAGCGCCGCATGTTCCACGCCCTGTTCGCCACCGAGGACCAGAAGGAAGGCATGGACGCGTTCGTGAACAAGCGCAAGGCGGTGTTCAAGCACGGCTGATCAACACAGATCGAACAAGCCCCTGAAGCGACCGGTATGTGGTTGGCAGGACTCATGGTGGTCTGGGCGACGACGCTGCTGGCGTTGTCGCTCGCCGGCCTGTTCGCGCTGCTGCACACCGCGTACTGGTTGGTGTCGCCTCCGCTGTCGCCGCAGGCGCAGGGCTACGAGGCACTCGCCAAGGCGCTGCCGACCTCGACCGACAACGCGTACCGGGTGGAAGGGTTGTTCGCACCGGTGGCGCTGGACTCCGCGCAATACGGCCGGTGTGTCCACCCTGTTCTCCAGCTGCGGAAAGACAAAGAGGCTGAGAAGCAAGCGGGTGTGGAACGCTGCAACCAGGGACAGGCCGCGCTTTCCCTGCCTCCTGCACTGGAACAGGCCCAGGTGTCGCCGGGGTGGACGGAGCGGGAGTGGCTGGCACTCGCGCAAGCCGTTCCCGACCAGACGCTGCTCGCAAGGTCGAAGGCCATTGCCGCCGCTGGCCCGCGCAGCTTTGGCTACCGCCTTGGGGACCTATCGCCTCCGCTCCGCCCCTTGTGGACGTTGAACCTGTGGCAGAGCGCGCACGCCCTGGCCCTGTGGCGACAAGGTCGTACCGACGATGCGGTGTCGGCGTTTGAGAGCGCCATCGGGGACAACCTGCAGTCGGCCGACGACACCTTGATAGAGGCCATGGTCTCCGTGCGCGGAGTGAGCCAGAACCTGCTCGCCCTGCAACTCGCCTTGGCGTCATCCCCGGCATCGGACGAGGCCAGCGCCCAGCGTCTGCGACACCTGCTGGACGCGGTGGACAGCATGCCTGCCAGGGGTTTCAAGGCCATGGACGCGGAGTGGGCAACGTATGCCTCTTCGTTCGATTTCGGGGAATTGCGCAAGCAGTTGGATCGTCCTGGCGTTCTCGGCTGGGTCACAACCGCCCTCCTTCGATTGATGCATCGCGAAGACACCCTCAACCGCTTGGCGATCCAGTTTGGAGTCGCACGCCAGCGAATGCTCATGGCGTCCCAAGCGACGACGATGGCTCAGTCAGCAACAACGCCGATGCCCGGTGCGAGCCCCTGCGCTTCGCTAGGTAAGGGAGCCATCATGTGCTACGGACTTCTACCCAATCCCGTCGGCCGCCACTTCCTAGACAACACACCCCTTCCGGCCGACATCTACGAACCCTATGGCATCCGCATCGCCGATGTGCGCAACCTGGCGGCGGCCACCCGGTTGTCCTTGGAAGCCCGACGCCGAGGGCTCGCCGGCCAGGCGCTCGCGGCCTTTGTGGCAGATGCGCCGCCCGGCATGCGCGACGTGTTCACCCGGCAGCCGTTTGCCTACAACCCGCAGGCCCGTGAACTGACCATCGTCCTGCGTCACAAGAGTCCGGTGCTGGGCGAAGCCGGCGAATACCGCCTGCCGCTCTGAACTTTTTTTCACGGGGTTCAACCCCGTCCGGCCCGCCGGTTCGTTTCAGTGGCATCACCACCCCAACGGAGTTCACGATGCCTCTTTCGAATCCCCGGCTGTCCCGCCTGCTGACCGCGCTGCTGGCCAGCCAGTGGCTGCTCTCCGGCGCACCCGTCACCGCCGCGCAGCCCACGCCAGCGGTGGCCCCAGCCGCCTCGGTGGCCGCCCAGCCCGACTTCACGCCGCCCAGCGCCAACCATTGCCGACGCCCGATCCGCACCCACGAGGTGCCCGGCCGTCCCAAGGTCGCCGAGCCTGCGGTATCCATCGGCAAGGCCCTGCCGCGCTCCCGCGCCCCGGGCGTCTCGCGCGATGCAGCGGCGAAGGCGGCGTCGCCCGCGGCGGCACTGGCCATGGAGGCCGCGCCGGAGGCCATGGCGGTCGCGCCGGCCCCCGCTCCGGCCATCGGTGGCAACCACGGAGCCCGTCCGGTGGTAACCGCGGGCATGGTCGACGACAACGCCGACTTCGCCGAGTACCTGGCTTTCCGCGCCCGCACGCCAGTACCCCACCAGGCGAGGGACATCAGCGAGCGCCACCTGCTCACGGTGCGGGATCGCACCGGCCGTGGCGTGCCCGATGCCCAGGTGCTGGTGCGCTCGCCCAACGGTGCCTCAATGCGCGCACGCACCGACAGCGCCGGTCGCGTCTGGCTCCATCCCCGCTCTTTCGACGCCGGCGCATCGAAGCTGTACGAGGTGACGGCCAGCCACGGCGACCAGACCGCCCAAGGCCTGATGCGCCGCGGCCAGAAGGACGCACTGGAGCTGCAGCTGGACGGCGCTGTCGCGCCCCAGCGCGCGCGCCTGGACCTGGTGTTCCTGATCGACGCCACCGGTTCGATGGCCGACGAGATCCAGAAGCTCAAGAGCAGCCTGCACAGCATCGCCGCGGACGCCGCGCGCCTGCCCAGCCGCCCCGACCTGTGCTTCGGCCTGGTCGCCTACCGCGACACCACCGACCCCTTCGTGCTGCGCAGCCACGACTTCACCGACGACCTCGGCGCCTTCCAGAAGGTGCTCAACCAGCTGCAGGCCGATGGCGGCGGCGACACCCCCGAGGCCATGAGCGAGGCGCTGCACGAGACGGTGCACCGCCTGAGCTGGCGCGGCGACGGCGCCACCCGCATGGTGGTGCTGCTGGCGGACGCGCCGCCCCAGCTCGGCCCCGACCGGCCGCGCTACGACGCGGCGATGCAGGTGGCGCTGGGCAAGGGCATCAAGGTGTTCAGCGTCGGCGCCAGCGGCCTGGACCCGCAGGGCGAATTCATCCAGCGCCAGATTGCCCAGTACACCGGCGGCCGCTTTGTGTTCCTGACCTACGACCGCGCCGACGACCCGGCCAGTGGACCGGGCCGCGAGACGGTGCACGATGTGAAGAACTACTCGGTGGCGACTCTGGACCAGCTCATCGGACGGCTGATCCGCGAAGAATTAGCCCCGCTGTCGCGCAAGGGGGCTTGAGCGCTTCGAAAAAATGGGCTTATAATGCTGGGCTTCGGCGATATAGCTCAGTTGGTTAGAGCGCAGCATTCATAATGCTGATGTCGGTGGTTCAAGTCCACCTATCGCCACCAAATAAAGAACCCCCTTGAAGTTCAAGCTTCAAGGGGGTTTTTGTTTGTCCGTGCGCGGGAAATACATCACGAATAAGCCGCTGATTCGACCTTTAGTCGGAAAAGGGCTTGCCGATACTGAAGAAACGCTGGTCTGCGAAGCCAGCGAATGCCACCGATCCGGCGCCTGCCCCCGCAAGCAATACGCCGCCATGCAGTCACCGGTCTGTGGTCCACCTTCACCACCGATGTTTCCATGGCCACACACAACAACAAACTCCCCCCCGCCCTGCGGACCGGACTGATCGTTTCGGCCGTCCTGGGCCTGACCGCCTGTGCCCAGCTCATCCCGCCGGCCATGACCGATGCCGACGTCGTCAGCACCAGCCTGGCGGACCGGTCGGCCATGACCCGGGACGTCGAACCCATCGTGACACCCCTCCGCTTGGAAGAGGCAATGGCGCGGGCGCTGAAGTACAACCTGGACCGGCGCGCCAAGCTAATGGAAGAGGCCGTGGCCCTGCGGCAGCTGGACGTGACGCGCTACGACATGCTGCCGACACTGGCGGCCCGACTGTCGGCGCAGTCGCGCAGCAACGACCGCATCAGCCAGAGCCTGGACCCCGAGACGGGCGACATCTCCAGCAATGGTTTCATCTCGCAGGACCGCTCGCACCACATGAGCGACCTGGGCGTGACCGCCAGCCTGCTGGACTTCGGCGTGGGCTACTACAACGCCCGACAACAGACCAACCGGGTGTACATCGCCGCCGAGAAGCGCCGCCGCGCCATGCACCTGCTGATGCAGGACGTGCGCATTGCCTACTGGCGCGCCGCCAGCGCCCAGAAGCTCCGGGACGATGTGTCCAGCACGATCCGCGTAGCTGAAGAGGCGCTGGCCGACTCGCGCAAGTTGGAGCAGGAGCGCACGCGAAACCCGGTGGACGCGCTGCGCTACCAGCGCCAGCTGCTGGAAAACCTGCGCCTGCTGGAATCGATCAACCAGGAACTGCTCTCGGCCCAGGTGGACCTGGCGTCCCTGATCAACGCCCCGCTGAACCAGCCGATCCCGATCGCCGAATCGGCGCTGGCAGACACCGCCACCCGCGTGGTATCCGTGCCGGTGGAGGAGCTTGAGGCCGTCGCCTTGCGCCAGAACGCCGATTTGCGCGAGCAGCACTACAACGCCCGCGTGGCACAGGAGGAGACGCGCAAGGCCATGCTGCGCATGTTCCCCAACCTGAGCTTCAACTACGGCTTCAACTACGACTCCGACAAATACCTTATCAACAACAGCTGGCGCGAGGCCGGCCTGCAGCTGTCGTTCAACTTCATGAACCTGCTGACCGGTCCGGCCCAGGTGAAGCTGGCCGAGGCGGGGGTGAAGCTGGCCGACCAGCGCCGCATGGCCACGCAGATGGCGGTGCTGACACAGCTGCACCTGGTGCGCCTGCAGTTCCTCAACGCACGCAGCCAGTTCGCACGTGCCGTAGAGGTACACGAAACCGACCGGCGCATCAGCGAGCTGATGCGCACCCGCGAGGCGGTGCAGGCCAGCAGCAAGCTGGAGCGCGTGAGCAACGACACCGCCGCCATCCTCAGTCTGCTGCGGCGCTACCAGGCCCTGGCCCAGGTGCAGGCGGCTGAGAACCGGCTGCTGGCCCAGCTGGGCCTGGAGCCCCGCATCGGCAGCACCGACGAGCTCAGCCTGCAGGCCCTGACCGAGCAGATCAAGGGCCAGACCGGTTTCGACCCGCTGTGGCTGCGAATGAGCAACGACCTGCCCAGGACCGCGCCATGAAGCCATCGCACTGCTGGACGCTGCCCCTGCTCTGCCTGGGTCTGGGGACGGCCCTGGCGGCCCCCCCTGCACCGACAACACCAGCTCCGGTGGCCTCGGCGGTGGCGCCGGCCAAGCCCAGTGGCGAGCGGGAGATCCGGGCTCAGCTCATGCCCCGGCGCTACACCACGGTGGCCGCCGAAATCGGCGCCAAGGTCCAGCGAATGCCGGTGGGCGAAGGCGGGTCTTTCAAGACCGGCCAGCTGCTGGTGAGCTTCGACTGCTCGCTGCAGCAGGCCCAGTTGGCCAAGGCACGCGCCGAACTCGACGGCGCCGAGCAGTCGCTCAAGACCCACGAGCGGCTCTTTGAGCTCAACGCTGGTGGCCAGCTGGAGGTGGAGCTGGCGCGCTCGGGCCGCGCCAAGGCCCGCGCCGAGCTGGGGGCAAATCAGGCGGTGCTCGGCAAATGCAGCGTAAACGCACCTTTCAGCGGACGGATCGCGGAGCAGAAGGTCCGCGAACAGCAGTATGTGCAGCCTGGCCAGGCGCTGCTGGACATCATCGACGACAGTGTGCTGGAACTGGAATTTCTCGTTCCGTCGCACTGGCTGAGCTGGCTCAAACCCGGCGGAGTCCTGTCTGTGCAAATCGACGAGACGCGCAAGACCTATCCAGCCCGTTTCACCCGCATTGGAGCCCGTGTGGACCCGGTCAGCCAGTCGGTGAAGGTGGCGGCCGCGATCGACGGCCGCTTCCCGGAACTGATCGCCGGCATGAGTGGCCGGGTGATCGCGGCCACCCCGGCCCAGTGAACTCCGAAAACAACAACAACGACAAACATCTGCCATGACAAGCCAGAAAGCCCTTTCCGAGTCTTCCGCAACACCTGCCGGTCCTCGACCGAAGGGCCTGGTCTCCAGACGCCCGCAACCGATGGCGCTGGAACAGCGCTTCATGTTCGACGGTGCCGCCGCGCTCGAGGTGGCCGCGCTGTCTTCCGACGCGCCGACGTCCCCAGCCAGCGAGCCTCCGTCCCAGCCGTCCACCGAAACCGCAGCCAGCACACCGCCTGCGGAAACGCCACAGACGGGCGCACAGACTGCCGAGCCGCAGGAATCCAAAGAGCCTGAGGACGCCAAGGAAGCCGAAGCGTCGGGCGAGCCGGAAGACACAGCGGATGAAACGTCAACGGCCCAGCCTGATGCTCAAGTGCAGGAGGCCACGGCACTGCCCGAGACCCCGGTGGCGGTCGCTGAAGACCCCTCGCTGAACTTCGCACCGGTGAACACAGCCACCCTGCCGCCGATCCTGACCGAAGCCATGGCGCAGGCCGACAGCACACTGGCCACCTTCGCCCAGGACAGCGCCGCTCCTGCGCAGCTGTTCACCCTGTTCAACGGGGGCCAGGAAGCCCCGTCCCAGTCATGGACCGCCCAGGCAGATGACTTGCTGGATCACCTGCACAGCGGCGGTGCCCCGGTGACCGTGGTGTTGCTCGATCACCAGTCGATGAACGGACTGATCGGGGCCTATGCGCCGCCGACCGCCGATTCTGAAGGTGTGATCTACCTCAACGCCGACTGGCTGGCCGTGCAGACCGAGGCCAGCACGGTCTCGCGCGTGCTGCTGGAAGAAATGGGCCACGCCATCGACCACCAGCTCAACAGCGGAGCCGACACTGCGGGCGACGAAGGTGAGCGCTTCGCGCTGACGCTGCTCGGACGCACCCTGACCGAAGAGCAGGCGACCCGCATCGCCGCCGAGGACGACGGTTCCACGCTGCTCATCGACGGCAGATCGGTGGAAGTGGAAGCGGCTTCGCTCACTTTCGCGGCCGTCTTCCAGGGCACCCCGTCGTCGATGTCGGAAGAGGCCCAGTCGCTCAACAACATCGCGCCTCTGGTGGGCAGCAACTTCCAGTTCGTCTCATCCAATCCGTCAGATCCGTATTTCAGCGGCAACAACGTCACCGGATACCTGACCTACCTCGACGGCAATGGTGCTCCGCAGTCCATCTATGGAGTGGCCAGCCGTCTGTTCAAGACCGGCAACACGGTCGATGGCATCTATTTCTACGCCACCGGAGCCGACGGACTGATCGGCACCGGCGACGCCGGCGAGACGGCCTATCTGCTGCAGGTCAACGCGGTCTTTGTCACAGGCTCCGACAACGGCACCAGCAGCGACCCGGTGGACAACGCCCTCAACGACTTGCTGGTTGGATACGAAGCCCCCACGGCATACGCCGACACCAGCGACTCCCCCGGAGCCCTGTCCGCCATCGAAACCGGCTTTTCGGACGCCGGCAGAAACGCCACTGGCAATGTCCTGGGCAACGACACCGGCAATGCTGCCCTGAGTGTGCAGTCCATCACCGGAACGTCGGGCACGCAAAGCGTGACCGCGGGCACCAGCGGTGCCGGCACCTCCGGCGGCACCTCCGTCACCGGCAGCTACGGCACGCTCTACATTGCGGCAGACGGCAGCTACAGGTACGAGGTCGACAACAGCAGCACCGCCGTCAACGCGCTGCGCCTGAGCACCAACACGCTCACCGACACCTTCACCTACCAGATCACCGACGCCGAAGGCGCCACCGCCACCGCGACCCTGACCGTGCGCATCGAAGGCTCCAACGACGCCCCCACCGCGGCCAACGACACCGACACCGCCAAAGAGTCGCTGTTGAGCGACAGCACCCAGTACACCTCGTCGGATCCGCTGGGCCGAACCGCCGAGGGAAATGTGCTCGCCAACGACACCGACCCCGATCGATACGGAGAAACCGCCGAGATCGACGGCCTGTTCGCTGCCGGCACCTACGTCACCCACTTCATGGGCGGCGCGACCACCAACCTGACCTTCTCGCCAACCGCGTCGACGCTGCAGAACGTGGGCACCTCGCACTACGTCTACATCCAGACCGGTGGCAACTACACCCTGCTGACCGCAGGCGGCAGTCCGGTGATGGTGACCAGCAACACCAAGCTGCCCGACGGCTCCTACAGCCTCAACCTCAGTGGTACGCCCACCAACTACACGCTGAACAGCGGTTCGCAAGTGGCGTTTGCCACGTCGGGCAATGCCACCGTCACTTCGGGCGGCAACACCCGGACCGCCGAGGTCGGCGGCAGCACCACGGTGGTGACATCGACCGTCACGGTCACTCAGACGGAAGGCACCATCCAGGCCGGCATGTCGATCAGCGGTACCGGCATTGCGGATGGCACACGCGTGACCGGTGTCACCGTGAACGGATCGGGCCAGCTGGTGCTGCAGCTGAGCCAGCAGTTGACGGGAACACCTTCGGGCAACTTCAACTTCAGTGCGGCAGCGGGCACCACGCTCACCGGTCGCTACGGCACCCTGTTGCTCAACGCCGACGGCGGCTACGTCTACACCCCGTTTGCGAACAACGACGCACTGGCCCCGGGCGCCACCGGTGTGGACAGCTTCCAGTACACCATGCGCGACGATGCAGGCGTCGCCAGCGTGGCCACGCTCTCCATCACGGTCACCGGCTCGGCCAGCACCGATCCGAATGCAGTCAACGACAGCGGCAACGCCACCGAAGCGGGCGGCGCCGCCAACACCGGCGGCAGCAACGCTTCCGGCACGGTGCTGACCAACGACACCACGCCATCGGGTTCGCTGAGTGTTGTGGCGGGCCGCCCCGATGCCTCGGCCAGCGAGTCCGCCATCGGCGCAGGCAGCTACACCGACCTGACCGGCGACTTCGGCACCTTGCGACTGTGGTCCAACGGCACCTACACCTACACGCCGAACGATGCCCACCCCGAGGTGGAGGCGCTCAACACCGGCGACACGCTGCAGGACAGCTTCCAGTACCGCATCCGCAACACCGGCGGCGGCGAGGACATCGCCACACTCACCATCAACCTCCACGGGGCCAACGACCACCCCGATGCCACGAACGACACCGTCTCGGGAACCGAGGACACACCGGTGCACATTTCGACGGCGGACTTGCTGGCCAATGACACGGATGTCGACAACACCGGCCTGAGCATCGTGGGCGTTTCCAACGCCATCGGCGGCGTGGTCACCCTCAACGGGGACGGCACGATCAGCTTCACGCCCAGCAGCAACCTGACCGGCAGCGCCAGCTTCGTCTACACGATGAGCGACGGCACCGCCACTTCGACGGCCCTGGTGACGCTGAACATCGCCCCCGTCAACGACGCACCTTCGGCGGCCGACAACACCTACAACACGGTGAGCAACACCGCGCTGACCGGCGTCAATCTGATCACCGACACCGACAGCACCGATGGCACGGACGCCGACATCGAGAACGACACCCTGACGGTCACCAAAGTCAACGGGATGCTGTTCACCGCCAACAGCAACGCGGTCGACTACCCTGCCGCCAGCGGCTGGATGGAAGTCCCGCTGGCCCACGGCACCCTCTACCTCCAGGCCGACGGCAATCTGGCTTACCTGCCCGCCACCGACGACAGCGTCGGCGACAGCTTCAGCTACGTGATCAGCGACGGTGCCGACGAGTCGGCTCCCGCCGTGGTATTCCTCAACGTCACCGACCCGGGCAACACGCCTGCGGTGGTCGGCGGAGACGATGCCGGCAGCGTCACGGAGGACGCCACCAGCCCGACGTTGAGCGACACCGGGACGCTGACGGTCAGCGACGCCAACGCAGGACAGGCGTATTTCCTCACCAATTCCTCGGACATCACCTCCAACCCGGGCACGCTGGGCAGCCTCAGTCTGACCAGCGACGGCCAATGGACCTACACCGTCGACAACGCGCTGGTGCAGTACCTCGCGGCTGGCGACTCGCTCGACGAAGTGTTCATCGTGCGCACCGCCGACGGCACGCAGCACCAGATCACCGTCACCATCCACGGCGTCAACGACGCACCCACACCCGGGAATCCCAACGACCCGGACTGGAACGCCACCGACGGCCGCTACGAGGTCATCACGCCCGAGGACACGCCGCGCAACGGCACCATCGCCGCCTCCGACCTGGACCAGGACACGCTGGGTTTCTCCGAGCAGACCGGCCCTGCCCACGGCAGCCTCACGCTCGACCCCGACACCGGCGCCTGGACCTACACGCCCGACGAGAACTTCACCGGCGACGACTCCTTCGTCGTCACCGTCTCCGACGGCAACGGCGGCAGCGTCAACGTCACCGTGCTCGTGACCGTCACGCCGCTCAACGACCCGCCCGTGCCCGGCGATGTCAACGACCCGGACTGGAACAGCGCCGACGGCCGCTACGAGGTCATCACGCCCGAGGACACGCCGCGCAACGGCACCATCGCCGCCTCCGACCTGGACCAGGACACGCTGGGTTTCTCCGAGCA